>NZ_JANIBM010000001.1 GCF_024505045.1 Methylomonas aurea
CGGCGGGATTTGCCGCTGCCGCGCCTAAGCCGGCATTACTCGCGATCTTTCGCTTCGGCTTGCTTGCGCTCGCGATAGCCGCGCCAGTAACCGGCCGCGAACAAAGCCAGTACGCTGAACAACAGCCACCAACTTTGCTCCGGGCTCAACGCCTGTTGCTGCTCGCCGCTGTCGTTGGCCGCTTTCTTCTCTTCCATCTCGTAGCCTTCCAAGGGTTGGGCGGCATTCGGCGCGGCTTGCGCTTGAGCGGGAGGTTGTTGAGAAGGCGGTTGCTGAGCCTGTGTTGGCTGCGGTTGTGACTGAGCCGCTGCTGCGGGCGCCGGAGGTTGCGCTTGCGCCCCCTGCGCCGCGGCTTTTGCAGCCTTGGCCGCGTCCTGCTGCTCGGCCAGTTTGCTGATTTCCGGACTGCTGCACGTGTCTTTATTGCAGGCCACACCGGCTTTGGCGATGACTTCCTTGTTGACCTGTTCCAGCTTGGCTTTCACCGCCGGGTCGGCCTGCCAGTAACCCTTGTTGATCGCCACCAGCATCCGGTCCACCATGGCCTGATAGGCCAGCAGGTTGTCGGCTTGTTCGAACTTCTTCTGAATATCGAGCTGGTATTTGTCCTCGACATAGGTTTCGTACATGGCTTGCCATTTCTCGGCGCCGACTGCTTCCGGCACCGTCACCTGCCAGCCCCACAGGTTTTCCGCGACCATATTGATGAAGCGGGCACCGGCGTAGCCTTCCTTCAACATCGACTCTATCCATTTCGGGTTCAGGTAACGACTTTGCATTTCCCGGCCCTGGTAACGTTCCAGACTCATGGTCTTGGCGGCGGTCGGGTCGGCCAGATCGGCGACCAGCACGTCCGGGGTCTTGCCGTTGACTTGCCTTGCGGCCATTGCCGTACCGCCCAGGTATTGGAAGAAGTCGTCGCCGTCCAACGAGGCGTAGACGTTGCTGGAGCGACTGTGGATGACCGCGTCGGTGTCTTTCAACGACAACTTGAACAAGTCCACCGCCAGCGTCGCATCCTTGCTGGCCGCTTCGCCCCAATGGCCGCGGCCGTAAACGTGGTGCATGCGATTGAAGAACACGTCGGCCAGTTGTTTTTCGTCCGTCCAGGTGTTGGACAGCGGAATCGCCCGATCCAGATTGGTACCGTAAGCGCCGGACGGCACGCTGAACAAGCGGGCCGAAGCCATATCCAGCGCTTCCTCCGGCTTCAAGCCGCGCTTGACCAATTCGGCCTGGGTTTCTTTGATATGTCGACGCAGCGGGTTGTCGGGCTCGTCTTGTTCCTGGGCCTTGGTTTCGGCCTGATCCAGCAGTTTAATGACCGAAGCGAACAAGTCGCGGTATAAGCCGGACGGAATAATGGTGACGTCGACGCGCGGCCGTCCCAACGTGTCGCGGGCAATCACGTCCACGCCCTGGGTGCGGCCGCGTTCGTCCCAATGCGGTTTGACGCCGAGCAGATGCATGATCTCGGCTTCCATCACGCCTTCGTGGCGCGAGCTTTCCACGCCCCATAAATTGAACACCAACCGTTCCGGATAGTGGCCGTGCTGCTTTTTGAAGTCTTTGACCACTTGCTCAGCCAAGCGCGCGCCTTCGTTGTAAACCGCTTCGCTGGGTATCCGCGACGGATCGAAGCCGTACAAATCCTTGCCCGTCGGCAGTGCGTCCGGGTTGCGTAACGGATCGCCGCCGCTGCCGGCCGGGATGTAGCGGCCGGCCAGGGCATCGAGCAACGCATCCATTTCCGCGTTGGCGCTCTCGGCAATCAATTTGGCCGTGGCCTGGACTTTTTGTTTCAACGCAGCGCCTTTCAGCGTCGGATCGCGGGCGACGACGGCTTCGGCGAAACGCAATCGGGTTGCTTCATCCGGCGCCTTGCCGAAGGTATGCAAGCCCATTGGCACTTTTTTCTCGCGGATTTCCTTCAGATAATGCTCCAGTTCTTCCAACTGGTCGGCCGTTTCGGCCCGTTGCATTTTCAAGTCTTTCAACAGCCCGGCCTTGCTGGCGATTTGGTTGATCTCGTCCAAGCGAATCTTCGCCAATTGCTCGCTTTTCTGGGCGGCGACGTTGTAGTCGTCCAACAAACCCGCCAGTTTGGCCAGTTCCGGATTCAGATCGGCTTTATCGAGCGGCGGTGTCATATGCGAGATGATCGTCGCCATCGCCCGCCGCTTGGCCTGCAAGGCTTCGCCCACATCGTCCATGATGTAGGGGTAAATCTGCGGCACATCGGCCATCAGAATCTCACCGGGATCGGCGGCGGTGAAACCGACTTCCTTTCCGGAGAGCCATTCGTGGGTGGCATGCGTACCGAGATGGATCATCGCGTCGGCGTGGTAGCCTTTTTGTAGCCACAAATAGAACGCCACGTATTGATGATGCGGCGGCATCGTTACGTCGTGGTACAGTTTTTTGACGTCCTGCTCCGAGCCGCGCGACGGTTGCGGCGCCAACAACAAGTTGCCGTATTGCAGTGCCGGCAGGATCAGAAAGCGTTGGCCTTTGCTGTCGGTCCAGGCGCCGATTTTGCTGTCTTCCGGCTTGCCCCAAGACTTCAGCATCGCGGCCTTGAAGGTTTCCGGCAGCGCCTCGAACCACTGCTGATACTCGGCGATCGGCAACAACACCGCGCGGCCGCTGGCGGCGGCCTCGGCAATCGCGCCCGGTTCCCAGTTGCCGAGGTTGATGCCGTGGTTTTTGACGGCGGCTTTCAAGGCTTCGCCATCGGTCGGTGCGTTACCCAATCGGTAACCTTCCTTGCGCAGCCGCTCCATGATCAACAGCAACGATTCCGGCAACACATTCAGATACGAGGCGCCGATGTTTTCCTTGCCGGGCGGGTAGTTGTAGTACAGCAATGCGACTTTTTTGTCGGCGTTGGCGGTGCGGCGCAGTTTCGCCCATTTGTCGAGGCGGTCGGCGTAGCGGGCGACGCGTTCCGGAATCGGCGCTTCGCGGACGAAATCCTGGCCGGTGGCCTGGTCGTGCACGCTTTCTTTACTTGCCACCACGGTCGGCGCAATTTCGCCGGCGAATTCCGGCAACGCCACTTGCCAAGCCCGCTCCATCACGTCAAGACCGGTCGCCGATTCGGTCCACTGCGTTTGGCTCTGGCTGTTCAAGGCGATGCCATTCAACACCGGCACGCCCAAACGCGTCAGCGTCGGTACGGTCTTGTCCGGGCTGGCGCCGATCTTCAACGCCAGCGCGGCGATGGCTGCGACACGGGATTTGCCGTTGCCGTCGACCAGCATTTTTTCCAGCGTCTTGTCGTAGGGATAGCCGAATACCGGCAGCACGTTGTAGCCCTTGGCTTCCAATTGTTCGGCCAACGCTTTGACGGTGTCGGTCTGGCCGGACAGCGCCGACGAGCGGTAGAACAGGATCGCGATCCAGGGCCGGGCAGCCTGATAGCCGGCATAAGCCTTTTGATAGCTGTCGAAATCGGCAAACAATCGTTTGCTGCGCACATCGAAGGCGCCGATCTCCGGTTGGGCTTGCGGCGGCGCGATTTCGGCTTGGACATGTTTGAATTTGGCCAGGGCCAGCCGGATCATGTTGGCGGCGTTGTCGGCGCCGCCGGCCGACATATAGGCTTGCAGGTCTTTATCCAGTTGCAAGCCGTAATCGGCGAAATCGGCGTCGTAACTCAAACCCACCGCATACAACTTGCCGCCGCGCGCGGCGATTTGTTTGAACACCGCGCCGCCTTCGCGCAAAATGCCGCGCCCGGTGATTTGCGCCAGTACCAAGTTGGATTGCTGCAATTCGGCCTGCTCGGCTTGCGCCAGTTTCGAGCTGGAATAAACCCGCAGTTTCACGCCTTGCAGTAGCGGATCGTTTTGCAATTTGCGCGCGGCTTCGACGGCGGTTTGCGAATCCAGGTCGCCCAAAATCAGGCTCAGGTTAACCTGAGCTTGTTCTGCAAATGCCATAGAGTTAAACACCCATAGCAAAATACATAACAGCCAGCCAAAAAGTTTATTCGGGTACATAAACCACCTTGCCGTCGTTCAACCGGTATGCGGTGCCCAAACGCTCGCCGGAACCGCTGAGTTTGCGGTCGGTGACCTTGGATACCTTGATTTGCGAGCCTTTTTTGCTGACGATTTCCATCGTGCCGTCGGCGTTTTGCTTGGTCATCGTCACGGTCGATTCGGGATTCATCAGGTCCAGCATGTTGTAGGCCATGAACAAGGCCACCATCATGCTGACGATGAATACCACGCTGGCGTCGAACAGGTTGGCGACGCCGGCGATCGGATCTTCCAACGGCTCGCTGTTGCGGTGCAGGTTAGAGCGTCTCAGATAGCGCATGGCCATCCTCCTCTATGCTCGCGTCCGGCACGTCCAACATCCGGCTGGCGGCCAGCTCGGCCTGGTGCCGCATCGCCGCAAAATCGGCGCGCAGCCATTGTTCGCGCACCAGCGCGATCAAATAAGCCACCACGCCGCAACCGAGGCCGGTCACGGTAGCAGTGAACGCGGTGACCATGCTGCCGGCCATGCTCGGGATATTGCCTTGGGCCAAGGCAGCCAGCGAAATGCCCATCGGAATCAAGGTGCCCATCAAACCCAGTGCCGGGCCGAGTTTGATCACGAAACGGATTTGGTCGAGTTTGACCAATTGCCGGTGCTCGTGGTTTTGCAACAGCAGCTCCAATTCCACATCGAGCGGCGCTTCGGAGCGCCGGTTTTTACCCAGCGCGACGGCCAGATCGAGATTGAAAAGGCGCACGCTACGCGAGCCGGCTTTGCGCCGGTCCAGCCATTCCTGCAACAATCGGCCGCAGGCATAGACCGAATAGGCTGCCAACAACGTAACGATCAGCAATACCGGCAGGTATAACGACGACGAAATCCGGTACAGAATGGTTTCTAATAAGTGGGTCAGTTCCACGGCCTTCCTCCTCAAGCATTTTTGTAGTTGTTTTAATAAAAAATATTTGTATTCAATCGTTTACCAACCTCCAGACCGGAGCCATGGCCAAACGGCGGGCAATAGCCGGCCCTGGCTGGAAACAGCCGTTTTTTTTCGGTTTGGAAATCGGTCCCGGCCGCGAGGGGCCGGGTTGCAAAACTATCGGCTGACGTAAACCGCGCCGCCGGTCGCAGCCGGTTACAACATGGTCCGCTCCACCAGCCAGAAGGCGCCCATCACACTGACCGCGACCGAGCCGCCCTTCAAAAACCGGCTGGCCGTTGCGACCTGATTGTTCAGCCACCAGATCAACGGCAGCACCAGCGCCGCGACGGCAATCTGTCCGCTTTCTATGCCTAAGTTGAACGCCAGCAGCGGCAACAAAATCCCGGTGTCGGCCGCCGAGATGTTCATTTCCTGCAACACCCCGGCAAAGCCGAAGCCGTGGATCAGCCCGAAACCGAAGGTCAGCCAGTGCCGGCCCTTGGGCTTGTCGCCACGGACAATGTTCTCGATGCCGACGTAGATAATCGTCGCGGCGATGAAGGGTTCGACGAAACTGGCCGGCAATTCGACTAGCCGCAATCCGGCGCAGGCCAGGGTGATGGAATGGGCGATGGTAAAGAAGGTGATGATCTTCAACGCCGGCCACAAACTATGTGTCACCGCCAATAATGCGAACAGGAACAGCAGGTGGTCGTAGCCGGTCAGGATGTGTTCGATACCCAACTTAAAAAAGTCGCCGAACGCCGCGAACGCAGCTTGGGGGGCTGCCGAGTCCGCGGCGGCGGCGAGAGTCAAATCCAACTGGTCATCGCTGCGGCCCAGCATCTTTTCGGCCAGCGATTTTCCGGCGGCATCGCGTACCGTCAAATATTGCTGGTGGCCGTCCGGCAGCAATGCCAGAAATCCGGATTGCAGCCGCAACTGGCGCTGCGCCACCAGCGGATACTGCAACTCGACCTGGGCATTGTTCTTGCCGTCGTAACTGACCGGGCCGGGCTGGCTCTGCGCGTCGACGCCGTCAACCGCGATACGCAATTGTTCCGCCAGCAGTTTGGCGATGGCGGGCTTGGCCGCTTCGCGCTCGGCGTCGCTGACCTCGGCGTCGAGATCGCTATCCATCGCCACGAAGGCTTCGATATCCTGCAACGCAAAGGTTGCGGTGGCCTCGATGTGGTCCGGTTTCAGCGCCAGATCCAGCGAGCTGAGTCCGGGCGCATGGGCGGAGGCCCGACCGGCCATCAAAGCCAACACTATCAGCGGCAGCCGGGAAGCCGGAATGCGAATTGCCATACCGCTTACCTCAGAAATTGATCGAAATGGTGCCGCGGAACATGCGCGGTTCGACCGGATGCTTCAAGATGCCGAACTGGTTGGGCGAACCGTTCGGGTAGGCGTACTCGTAGGCATAGGCAATGTCGTTGCTTTGCGAGCCGAGGATGTTGAACACGTCGATCTCGAACTTGTATTGCTTATGTTTGTAACCGGCGCTGAGGTTGACGATGTTGGTATCACCGGACCAATAATCGACATTGGTATCCGGATCGCGGTCTAGGTAGACCCGGCCGAAATGCCGCAAGCGAATGGCGCCGAATAGGCCGTTCGGCGCTTCGATCGTAGCGCCGGTGGAAACCACCCGGCCGACCGAATTCGGAACGTAAAGATTGTTGTCGGCGTATTTGGCGGTGGTCAGCGCAAAGTCGGCATCCAGCGTCAACCAATCGAACGGTTTGTAGTAGTTGGTCAGTTCGATACCGTAACGGTGCGATTTGCCGGTTGCTTCCGTGGTACCGGCGTCGCCGACGAATACCAATTCCTGGCTCGACTCCAGCCACCACAGGGCGAAGGTACTGTTCAGGCCCGGTACATAATTGGTACGGATACCGGCCTCGCCGCCGCGCGACCAGGCGGCGGGGCGAATGCGGGCAATCGACAGTCCGGCGTCGTCCACCGCCGGCGAACCGTCGTTGGGATTGCGTTGCAACGTGGTGCCGCGGGCATCATTGGAGTGGTAACCGTAACCGGCGTTAAAGAAAAATTCGGTGTCGTACCAGGGCCCCAATACCAAGCTGATTTTCGGACTGACCATAACCTTGCCGCGGCTACCGGAGTTGGCGGCGTTGATCGCCGGATCCTGGTTGCGATTGTCCAGCACCTCGACGTCGTTATTGATGAAATCGCCGCGCAGGCCGGCGATGGTACGGACCTTATCGTGCCAATGGGTGGTGTTTTTGAAGTAGGTGCCGACCGTGGTGACGCCGACGTTGCTGCGGCTGACCGTGTTCATGATCCGGCGCGCTTCGGTTTCGTATAGGCCCAGGCCCATGATCTGGTCGTTACGGAATTGCAGGCCGACACTGTTATCCATTTCGAAGCCGAACAATTTGTTGTAACGGGTATGCTCGAAATGGCCGCCGGTTTGTACCCGTTGTTCGGTTTGCAGAATCTGGTCGCCGCCGGCACCGCGGGTGAAGCCGCTGAAGTTGGAATACAAGTCCAGGTCGGTATACACAGCATAGATATTGGCGTCGTTTTTCCAATTGTCGCCCTGATTCCAGAAGCTGCTGGACAGACTGTAGCGGTTGGTCTTGCCGCCGTCGGTCGGGTCCATAGAGCCGTATAGCCCGAGACTGCCGTTGTCGATCGCCGCCTGCGGAATCTGGTTGGTCGCGGTCCAACTGTTGGTATAGGCCTTACCGTTGATCGATAGCCCCCAATCGTCGCCCCCCAAGGTGTAACGCAACTGGCCGTTGAATTTCTTCGAGTCTTCCGGCACTTGCCAGACACCGTCGTAAAGATTGAATTCGCCGGCATAGAGCAAATCGCCGTCGCCGACTTTCATCGAGTTGGCGACCAAAGTCCGGTAATAATCGAACGAGCCGGCGGTGAATTTCAAAATGCCCTGGTCCAGTTTGTCCATCGTGAACATCTTGGCGTAACCGGCCGCGGAAAAATCGCCGACCTCGGCGTAATACGGGCCTTTGCCGTATTCGACTTTCTTGACCAGTTCCGGAATGATGCTATTGATGTCCATGTAACCCTGACCGTGGGCGTGGGTGGTCATGTTCATCGGGATGCCATCGACGAAGGTGGTGAAGTCGGTGCCGTGATCCAAATTGAAACCGCGCAGGAAGTATTGGTTAGCCTTGCCGGAGCCGCTGTGCTGGGTGGCGATGGCGCCGGGCACGACTTCGACCAGCTCACCGTTACGCGAGAACGGCCGGTGCTCGAATTGCTTCTGGCTGACTTCACCTTGCGAGGCCGACGGCGCGATACCGATCAGATTTTTGCCGCGGCCGTCTTCCTCGACTTGCACCGCTTCCAGTTCTTCCGACTTTTCCGCTTTTTTGGCTTTGTTGGCGGTTTTGACCGCCGGCTTATCCTCTTCTGCAGCGGCGACGGCAACCATATCCGGCGCCGGCTCGGCCAACACTTCGGCCCCGGCCAAACCGAGGGCGATTTCCAGGCCAACGGCCATTAGTGTTTTGGGAAACAGCGCGGCGCGCCGGGTCAGGCGAAGTGGGTACATATTCTTCCTCATAGTGCGAATATCGTTGCGGTGGTTGTTGTTATGAACACCGGTCTCGAGCCGGATTGGATGTGGAAAGCGGTTTTGCTCGCGGCAAACGTGCGGGAACGGCCGGCGCTAAGGCAACGTCGAGCCAAGCCGTTGCCGGCGGCGCGAAAGGCGGCCGCATGCAGGCGGTAAAAAATTCGGGTGTCGGGAGCGACGCCAAAAGATTCGGCGCGGATTTGCTGAATGGTTTCAGCCGATACGGAAGGGGTGGAGCGAAACGCTAAAGAAATCGGGGCGGGGCTTGCGGAAACGGAAAGCGGCGGCGAAGTGCGGCCGACACCGCTGCTGAGCAGTTGGGTGCCCGGTGTCTGGTTGATATCCGGAAAGCGCTGTTTGAAACCGCTCAGGCAATTGCGGGCCATATCGGCCAGCGCCATCGCGCAGAAATCAAGCACAGGCAACGCGCACGCCGCAACCGATTCGGAGCCAGCGACCGCATGCCCGGCGGGCGGTTTGGCTAGAGCGGCTTTGGCGCTACTGTTCGCCGCCGCGCTATGGCAGGTCGCAGTTACCGCGACCGCGCCGGAAACTCGCTCCAGCCCGCCGCCGGGGTAGCCCGCCAAATTGCCGGAGTAAAACGCCGCATCCGCGTGCAAATGTTTCGAAGCGGCAGGTCCGGCGGCTTCGGCCGGGCCGGCTTTGGCCCATACCGCCTGCGAAAACATCGCGGTCAAAAGAAAAGTCGCGGCCAGCACCACCAACTTGGCGACCACGATGCCGGCGCCATGCAGCAGCAAAGTCGCCAGCATAAAGCCCAGGGTATAAGAGATCAGGCTGGCTGAGGCGGAAATTTCCTGGCCGTGGGCAAAACCGTGAAAAAAGGCGAAAAAGGCGACGATCAAGACATTGACCTTGCTGCTGAAGCGGACCTTGCGCGTGATCAGCAGCGCGAATACCGCACATGACAACAGAACGATGCCTTCGACGCTGGGTATCGTGATCCCGGCAGCGCCGGCCAATCCGCCCAGACTCATCACGCCGACGAAGGCCAAGGGCAGCATCCAGATCGCTTGGCCGCGCAGCTGAGCGGCCCAAATCCCGACCGCCAACATCGCCAGCAAATGGTCCCACCCGGCCAGCGGATGGTTAAATCCGTTATTCCAGCCCAGCGCATCCAAACCGATAAATTGCGCACCCACCAACGCCGCGAATGCAAGGAGCAGCAAGCCGAAACCCAACGGCCGCAGCCAAACGGGCAACTTGTGGAATGGGGTTTGGGAGCGGCGCAACTTCATGGTTTAGCGACGAAAAAAGCCTTTTGCAGTCAATTCAAATGCCCGTTAAGACGAATGGGCAACGAATCATACGACACATAGCACATTTTTAAAAATTATGAATAATAAATAAAATGTCTTATCATGCGCCGCATCGGGCTTCCTACCCGACTCAGCTATGCGGATGTATATGCGAATGGCTATGGCCGTGGTGATCGTGCTGGTGAGTACCGGTCGCCATTTTGACCGGTACCAGATTGAGCGAGGCGTGGCGGACGCCGGTTTCGGCGGACAGCTTGTCGGCGAACGCCCGGATGCGCGCGGTCAATCCGCGTAGAAACAAGGTTTCCAGGCAGTCGTCGTGATCCAGATGCACGTGCATCGACGATACCACCAGATCGTGGGCGTCGTGCTGGTGGCCGGTCAGGCGCTCCGCCAGGTTGCGTTCGTGGTGGTTGTAGACATAGGACAGCGTGGCGATGCTGTAAATGGCTTGATCCTGTTTCAGCCGTTTGGTCTCGATTTCCTTGCGCAACAGGTCGCGGACGGCTTCGGAGCGGTTGGAATAGCCGCGGGCGGCGATCCATTGGTCGAACTCCGCCGCCAGCTCGTCGCTGAGAGAGATAGTAAAACGTTCCACAGCAAGCTCCTGTTCTTATAGTCGTTATAGGAGCCGGCGATTATAACGCAAGCGGAACCCGCACCGCGCCAGCGGCAAAGCGGGTTATTTATGAAAAGAGCCGGGGTTACCGGCCGCGATTCTTAGGGAGAGGCTGAATGTCCACAGGACATTACACACATGACAATTTCGGCAAAATCGTGATTCGCGCGCAAGTGGGGATTGCACTGGCCCTATTACTCTGTTTACCGCTCGCCAATTTCTGGTTTCCCAGCGCCTACAGCCTCAAGGCCGGCATCCACGGCCTCAGCGCCATTCTGGCGTTGGTCGTCGGTACTTATTTGACGCATAGGGCCTTGCCGTTGATCAAAGGCATGCACGTCAATCTGGAGTCGCTGCGCCGCTGGCTACTGGTAGCCACCCTGCTGAACTTGGCCGGCGCGATCAGCGGCAACTGGATCTACATGCGTTACCGCGGCCAGGACGGTCCCCGCGACTGGATTTTGGAGCGGGTACCCGCAATTCACAACGTGCTGATGGAGTTCAAAGAGTTCGTCTCGTTGTTTCCGTTCCCATTGATGCTGTCGGCCACCGCGCTGTTGTATTACTACGGCTTGCCGATGCAGACCCGACGTGACCTGTGCCGCTTCGTCGGCATCACGATCCTGGTGTCGTGGAGTTTTCTGATGCTCGGTTTCGTGGTCGGCCTGGTGCTGGCCAAACTGCGCTTCGTTTGAACCAGGAACGCCTGATGCAACAACAATCCGAATCGAATATTCAAGCGCTACGCTCCGGCCCGGTCGTGGCGGCCAGCCTGGCGTTACTGCTGGCGTTTTTGACGTTGATGGTCAGCCACCATATTTCCCGGCTTTCGCCCGGCCTGGACAAGCTGGTGCATAGCTACGGTTACTGGATTCCCGGCTCGCAAGGCAAGGGGCCGGACGGCAGCATCGGCTCTTACACCGGCAAGGAAACGCTGGCCATCGGCGTCTGGCTGTTGAGTTGGTTGGCATTCCACCTGATGTGGCGCAAACAGGACCTGGACTTGGCGATCTGGACCCGGATTTTCGTCATCAGCCTGATCGTTATTACGCTGGGTTTTTTCCACCCGTTGTCAGACCCGCTGGTACTGTTAATCGCCGGTTTTTTTGGCTTGCCCTGAGGAAAACCATGCCCAAGTTTTTGAATCTACTCGTCCCCATATTGCTGGCCTTGACCAGCCCAGCCGGCCTGGCCGAAGGCGTATTGTTGAAATCGGAGCCGAAAAACAACGCCGAAGTGAGCAATTTCGACGGCACCGTCAAATTCTGGTTCAGCGGCAATGTCGGCGAACGCTCGCCGTCGGTCGTCGTGGTCGATGCCCACGGCAAACGGGTCGACAACGGCGACACCCGTCTGGTGTTGGGCGAACGCCACCGACTAGCCGCAACCACCCAAGCCCTGCCGCCCGGCCCTTACGCCGTCCGCTATCGGGTGATTACCGAGGACGGGCTGGTGGTCAGCGGCATCTCCAAGTTTACCGTCGTCGCCGCAGCAGCGAGTACGGAGGCCAAGCCATGAAAATATTACCGGCTATGATCCTGGCCGCTACCGCCCTCGGCCAAGCGCAGGCGTCGGTACCGCTGGGCGGCAACCGCAAAGGCGCCGACGGCAATTACGACCTCTACGGTTGCATGCTGACCAACGACTATTACGTGGTCAATTTTTCCGCCTACCAGCTCGACCCGAACCAGGCCAAGGACGATAAATCCATACTCCAAGCCGAATGCGTCGATCTGCCGCGGGTCGGCAAAACCCAAATCGCCGTGGACCTGCTGGACCTGGACGTGCGGAAAAAACCGGTCGGCCTGAAGATTTTGCGCGAGGATGGTCAAGTGATCGCCGAAGTGCCGATGGCCGTGGTCAAGCAAGGCGTATTGACGGCCAGCGTGGATTTCAAAACCGCCGGCAAATACCAAGCGGTGCTGTCGGTGGAGGACTCCGATTTGCACACGCCGCCGGAAACCAGCGCCTTGCACATGCCGTTGACGGTCGCTATGGCCGTGGCGCCGTCGGCAGCCAATGCCGGCAGCGCCAAAGGGTTGGGCGTGGTGTTCGGCGTGCTGGGCCTTTGCCTGGCGTTGGCCGCCTACTATATCCCGCGGCTGCTAAAGCCGCGCACCGACGGCAGCCCGTCGTAACCTGTCGCCGATGCTGCGCGATTAGCGTGGCTCGATCCGGTCACCATTACTACCAGGAAACATTTATGAGAGCGACATTACCAAAACCGTTTACGGCTTTAATCCTGGCCGCCCTGCTTGGCGCCTGCGCCCATCCGGAACGGCATGGGCAGGAGATCGCCGGTTTCGTACCCGGCCTGGGCGAAATCATGGCCCAAACCGCCACTCGCCATGCCAAGTTATGGTTTGCCGGACAGGCGCAAAATTGGGATCTGGCTGCTTACGAAGTCGACGAACTGCACGAAGGCATCGAAGATGCCGGCAAATATCACCCGACCCACAAACAGATTCGCCAACCGATTCCCGATCTGTTGGCGCTGTATCTGGACCAACCCTTGGCCGAGCTGGATCAAGCCGTCACAGCCAAAAATCAACAGGCATTTATCGCGAATTACGATAAGCTTACCGCTGCCTGCAACGCCTGCCACCAAGCCACCGAATTCGGTTTCAACGTCGTGGTGCGACCCAGCTTCAACCCGTTCGCCAACCAGGCGTTCTGAGCGACGGCTTCGTTCGTTTAGCAGGGGCGGTTGCCGCGGCCCGGCGTTGCAGTTGCGGTAATTTATCCATTCTCAGCAAGCGAACACTATGCGCAAATTTTTACCACGCCGGACGGCAGCCTGCCTGCTGTTGCCGGCAACATTCGCCGCGGCGGCCGGACCGGTGCGCGACGATTTCGGCGTCTGGATCAGCAATACTTACCAAACCGACTTTGGCGGCAGCCCCTATCTGGCTTTTTTGGAACTGGCGCCCAGAACCAAGACCGACAACGACCAATTCGCCCAAATCATCGTCCGGCCGCTGGTCGGTTACAAGCTCACAAAAAAGTTGCAACTCTGGGCCGGCTACACCTGGCAAGGCGAATACAGCGAACAGACCGATTTCGAATTGGCCACCAACGATGCGATGCAACAGTTGCAATGGGTAGACAACTGGTCGCCGGAGTGGAATTTTCAGTACCGTTTCCGGTTGGAGCAACGCTTTTTCTCCGAGGAAGACAACGTCGCCCACCGCATGCGCCACCGCTTTCGTTTGGTGTACTCGATACCCGACACCAAAGCCTATCTGATCGGCATCGACGAGCTCTTCGTCTATTTCAATTCGTTCGACGACGGCCGTCTGGCACGTTCGGTGCAAACCGGCATCAACCAGAACCGCAGTTATGTCGGCGTAGGTTATAAACTGACACCGCAACTGAATGTCGATACCGGCTACCAATTACAATACGTGCATAACTACGGCGCGCCGGATTTGGTCAACCATGTCTGGTTTACCAACATCAACGTCAACTTCTGAGGCGGTTCTGCCGCGCAAAAAAAAGGGCGGCTCAGGCCGCCCCTAGTCGATACATGAAATAGAAACAGCTGTAACTGACTTCCTGTTATTGGAATTTGGTCAGCCCGGCAAAGCCTTCGCGAGCTTCTTTCAGTTCTTGCTCCGCGCCGGCGAAATCGGATTTTTTAGCCAACTCTCTGGCTTTTTTCAGTTTCAAAACCACTTTGTCGCGCTCGAATTCGAATTTGTAGTTGGCGCTCAGTTCGCTGGCGTTCTCTGAAATTTCCTTGATCAAACTCGCGACTTTGGTCGAATCGGCAGAAGGAATCGCGTCCAAAGCGGCTTGCACCTTGGCATCCACTTCTTTCAATACCTCAGGCACGCTCTTTTTGGCTTCTTTGGCCAAGGTCGCGCCGGAAAAGCCCAGCATTGAAAAAAACAGGGTGAACGCGATTAAAACTTTTTTGAATGACATGTTTACTCTCGATAATTAAATTGAACGATGGGGGTAAAGCGAAATTTCCTGGTTTGCGATTGAACTTGGCTGAACGGAACTCCTTTGGTTGAAATTATTGCTTAATTTATTCGGGCTGCGCCCCAGCGGGCTGGCGCGGCCAGCAATGCCGGGATGGCCCGATTTGCGGCAACGCCGAGCGCTAGTTGACTCAAAGTCGCTAAGGTAAAACCTGCGGTATAACCGAGCGCGTCGCTATCCAGCCAAATATCGTAAGCATGGGCGTATCCATGGCATACCGCGACGCCGGCAATCACCGATAACGACAAAGCCCAATGCAATTGGCGTCCCGACGCCAGCAGTAAGCCCAGCACCAAAATGCCGGCGTACATCAGCGTTTCGGGATGGGCAATCTCCAGCGGAACCAAAGCCATTGCGCCGCCCACCAACAGCAACGCCAGGAATGACAGCGCCAGCGAGACGACGGCTCGAACATGGCCGCTGCGGCAGAGCCAAAAGCCGACCGCGAGCATCGTCAAGATATGGTCCGAACTGGAAAAAGGATGCAGCAATCCGCTACCGAAACCGATCGCTTCGCCGGCCTCATGGAAAGGATGGGCATAGGCCGGCATCGAACCGGCCGAAAACATTAATATCGTTAACAAAAAACGCTTGAAAGACTTGCTCATAGTGACCTCTGCCTGCAAAAGGTTATGGTGGACACTGAACCTGGTTCGAACGGCGCGCCACTCCGAAATGATGGTTTGGCGGCACCAGCCCGACTTTGGAGGGCGTCAGCGCCGGCACCACGCAAACGAGGGCTATCTTAGCAAAAATATGAAGTTTTAATAATATTTCATATTGACCGCATGCC
Organism: Methylomonas aurea; assembly: GCF_024505045.1. Classification (GTDB taxonomy): domain Bacteria; phylum Pseudomonadota; class Gammaproteobacteria; order Methylococcales; family Methylomonadaceae; genus Methylomonas; species Methylomonas aurea. The sequence goes on from NZ_JANIBM010000001.1 coordinate 15,166, forward strand.
CGCGCCAATCAGCGGAATCTTGCCAGAGCAACATGACAGGCTGTTGACCGGGCCGCCGCGTTACGCCAAAGCGAACATTCAGGGCGGGGTTCCGCCATTAAAACGCCCTTTTCCGCGGAACAGACGCAATCCCGACAAAACCGAGTCAGAACTCGTACTTGAACCCGGCCTGGACCAGACGCGGCATGCCGGACTGGATACCTCGCACCCGGTCGGTGATATAAGTGTTGTCCAGCAGATTTTTCATCGCCACGAACAGGGTCAAATCCTTCTGCACTTTGTAGGAGCTGGCGAAGTTGACGACCACGTAGTCGTTGATTTTGCCGTAGCTGCCGCCCAATGCCGCGTTGCTGGTGGGCCCATCCGGGTGGTCGGCGCCGCTGTCCAGATTCAGGAAATCGGCATATTGTTCGCTGACGAAGGCCGCTTCCAAATGGGCGTCGAAGCCGTTTACATGCGAGTAGCCCAGGGTTGCGGTCAACAGGCTTTCCGGCGCGTACGGTGCGCGCTTGCCTGCGGCGGAACCGCGGACATAACCGTCCGGACAGCTTGCGGGCAGAACCCCGCTGGATAACGGCACACAACGGAAGGCCTCGTTGGTTTCTGCGGTCGGCAACCACATATAGGCGATTTGGGCGTAGGGGTTATGCGCCGAATCGAATACGTCACCGAAATCGGCCCGCGCCATCAGCTCAATCCCTTCGTACAAAGCCTTGCCCTGCGCCACCGGCACGGTGCCGCCGCCGACCGTACCTAACACGGTCAACGCCTCGAAGTCGTTGTGAAAGTAAGTCAACTCGGCTTTGACGCCGCGCAGCGGCCGAGCGCGGATACCGAATTCGGTGTTCCAACTGATCTCCGCGCCGATCTCGGCCGAACCGCCGGTATCGTTGTAAACCGCGTCTTCAACCCGCGGCGGCGCAAAACCGCGGTGAATCCCGAAGAACAGGTCGGCCCGATCGACAGGCGAATAGGTCAGCGCAAACGAAGGCAGAATTTCGGTCAAGCTGTGCTGGCCTTGGGCGCCATTCAGCAAGTTGCTGCGGCGGTAGCCGACCGATTCGACGCGCACGCCCGGAGTAACCGTCCAGTCGCCCCAAATGAATTTGTTTTGGACAAATCCGGAATAGGCATCAGCGAAACGTTCGTTTTTCTCCAATAGCTGGCCTGCGCGAGCGTTCGGCGTATTTCCCCGGATCATTTCCCGGTCCTGGCTTTCGAAGTGGCCGCGGAAACCGGCGTCCAACCGACTTTCGATCCCGAACAAATCGTGTTTGGCGTGCAAGGTCGGCGCCACGCCCCAGGTTTGGTAATTGCGCTTGCGGCCAACCGTGTAATTGCACAAATCCATATCGATCGGTATTCCGTTTTGGCGGCTGGCAACGTAAGCCGGATAACTTGCCGAGCATTGGCTTTCGGTCGGAAATTCGTTCTGCTGCCGCCACCAGTTACGTTCGTAGGCCGACCAATAAAAACTGGTTTCCAGGGTCACGTCACTGTTGAAGCTGTGTTCGTAAGTCGCGGAAGTCGACCAACGGTCGTTGGTGAAACTGGCGTTTTTGTCCGGGTTATAACGGGCACCCAGCTTGCGGTATTCGGCGTCGGTCAAACCGAAGGCCGCGCCAGGTTCGTCCTGATGGTAAAAGTCACCGCGTAAAGTCAGACGATTGCGGGCATCGAAGTCGACGATACTTTTCAGATTGACGTCATCGACCACCGCAAAGGTGTTGTCGCGGTTTGCCATACCTTCCTTGTGTATGTAATCGATTACGCCGCCCACCGCGTCGAGCCCCCGGACGTTGTTGACCATGCTGCCGTAGCGGGCGTGGCCGTTCAGATAGTCGCGGTTGCCGCCGGTAAAACTGACGAAACCGCCGGGAGTATTAGGTACTTTCGGTGTCAGATAATTGACCGCACCATTGATGGTTTGCGGGCCGAATTGGGTGAGGTCGGCGCCTTTGTAAATCTCGATGCCGTCGTAACGTTCGATCGGCGGATGGTAGTAAATGTCGTTGTCGCCGTAGGGCGCGAAGTTGAACGGAATGCCGTCTTCCAGGAACAACACCTTGGTGGAACGGAACGGGTTCTGGCCGCGAAAGGCGATATTCGGCCGCAAACCGAAGCCCTCTTCATCTCGGACGTAGACGCCCGGCGCCTTGCGCAAGGCTTCGTTGACGGTGAACACTTGATCCCTTTCCAAGGTGTCTTTACTGATCACCGCCGTCGAACCGGAAAAAGTCGCCGCCTTTTCGAAGCTTTCCTCGACTTCGACGCTGGACAGTGTGTCGGCGGCGTTCTCAGTTGGTGGGAAATGGGTTTCGGCTTCGGCGGCCGCCACGCTGTGGGCCATAAAGCCGGCCAGCAAAAACGGCAATAATCCGTAGTGTTTGGGCATATGATTCAGTTCGATTCGATTTTGGATAGCACCGCATTCAAGCTCGGGCGGGCCGAAACTGAATGCCGGCGCGCACTGTAACCAAGCTAGCTGAATCGAAACTGAAAATCCCGGCTCTCTAAATCCGGTTTATTGGCTTGGCGGAACGGAATCCTTAGCGATTTTTTCGCAGCGTTGAACCTGCGGTAGCCGTCTCGGGATTAACTGTCGAGCGCTGTCCGGTTTGCTTCTCGTCCCCCTTGTTAAACCCAGGCCGGCTCGTTCAAGCCCGACGTGGATACATGCCAAACCCATGTAACCCGCATCACCCGTTATCGACGAATCCCGGTTTTGCCGGCGGTTTGCCGTATCCGATCGATCATGACAACAGAGGATGGACGTATGAGATTAAAAATTGCGAAGCAACTACTGGCGGCGGCAATACTAAGCGCCGCGGCACAGGCTCAGGTCGGCCTGGTGAACGACGCCACCGCCGATTATGTGGCCGGATATGCCGGCAGTACCGCCGGCGATTTGGATGTGGTAAGCGCATCGGTCGCTTACAATCCGCTAACCGATATATTTCATTTCGAAAGCACCTTTGCCGCCGCAATCGGCACCTCCCCCGGCGGCTTGTACGTGCTGGGTTTCGACCGCGGTGCCGGCACCGGCCGCTTTGCGGCGAACGGTCTGCCGAACGTATTGTTCGACTCGGTAGTCGTGATCAATGCCAACGGCAGCGGCGCGGTGAATCTGTTAGTGCCGCAACCGGTTGTTTCGACGCCGTTCGCAGCAGGTACGGCCGTAATCGACGGTGCTAAATTGAGTCTGGATATTTTGGGCAGTTGGCTGCCGTCGGCCGGCTTCAGCAAGTCCCAATATACTTGGAACCTGTGGCCGCGCGACGGTTTGCAACCGGCAGGATTCGGCCAGATTTCCGATTTCGCGCCTGATAGCGTGAATGCCGCGGTACAGGTCGTACCGCTGCCAGGAGCGGTCTGGCTATTCGGCTCGGCGCTTGCCGGTTTTGTCGCAGCCCGGCGGCGAGCTTTCCGCTAGCCGCCTTGGTTAAGCGCTACAGAACGGTTAGATTTCGGCTTCGCCCGCTCAGCGCGAGCCGGGCGAGGCATCCAGAATTTCCACCGACACTTGCGCCAAGCCGTTAACGCCGATGCGTTTGGCGGCGCCGTGCGATAAGTCGATCAAGCGATCGGCGACGAACGGGCCGCGGTCGTTGACCGTGACATCGATATGGCGGCCGTTTGCCAGATTGGTGACCCTGACTTTGGACGGTATCGGCAGCGTCTTGTGGGCGGCGGTCAGGCCGTTGGGTTTGAAACGGTTGCCGTTGGCGGTGCGCTCGCCGGATTCGGCGCCGTACCAGGACGCCAGCCCGACTTCCCGGTAACCGTCCCGGCTCAATAACGGAAAATAGGTTTTGCCTTTCACCGTGTAGGGCTGGTTATAAAGTGCCTGGTCGCGGTAAGACGGCATTTGCGCCTGCGAATCCGAAGGCGGCAGCGGCGGCTCGGAGGCGCATCCGGCCAGTAACACTATCGAAGCCAGTAGCCTCAGCGGCAAATATTTCGAAGCCATGTCGTAATTTAAGTGGTTGAACATAGTCGGTCCTTTTCCAGCGGACTCGGCGGCATGGTCCTTTGCCAAACTTAACGGTTTATTAAAAACTCGTGCCGTCGGCATTCGTAGACGCGCTACTCTGGCATCGGCGCGAGGCGCAGCCCGTCAAAATCGGCCAGCCGGGATGCGATTGGTTATAATGCCGCGAGCGAGGGAATTCAAAACAATGCAGGGACGGCGCTTTCTGGGCTTGGCTAAGGCCTGGCATCACTCGAGGGGGGAACAGCATGGCGGAAAAACACAAGATATTGATCGTCGGCGGCGGTGCGGCCGGCCTGGAGTTGGCGACCGAACTGGGACAAAAACTCGGCAAAGCCGGCAAGGCGGAAATCACGCTGCTGGACGCCGCCTCCACCCATATCTGGAAACCGTTGTTGCACGAAGTGGCCTCCGGCACGCTGGCCGAGGCCGAAGAAATCGAGTACCTGTCGCAGGCCCACCGCAACCATTTCCGTTTTCTGTTCGGCAAAATGGAAGGCCTGGACCGCGCCAACAAGGAAATCATCGTCGCGCCGATTACCAACAAGCAAGGCGCCGAATTGATCCCGCAACGCCGTTTCAAATACGACACGTTGGTGATGGCGGTCGGTAGCGTCAGCAACACCTTCGGCATCAAAGGCGTCGACAAATACTGCCGCTTCATCGATACCACCAAGGAAGCCTTTCGCTTCCAGAAGCAACTGGTGGAAACCTATTACCTGCAATCCTACGCCAATCAAAACCAGCAGCGCGACAAGCCGCTGTCCATCGTCATCGTCGGCGCCGGCGCCACTGGGGTTGAACTGTCGGCCGAATTGCACGAAGTGACCAAATTGCTGGCCACCTACGGTTTGGAAGGCTCGATTGCCGTCAACATCACCATCATCGAAGCCGCGACCCAGTTGTTGCCGGCATTGCCGGCCAAACTGTCGCAAGCGACGATGGAGCAACTGGTCAAACTGGGCATCAGCCTGAAACTGGGCCGGCGCGTCACCGAAGTCACCGAAACCGCGGTGCATACCCACGACGGCGAAGTGTTCGACGCCGACCTGAAAGTCTGGGCGGCCGGCATCAAGGCGCCGGACTGGATGAAAAACCTGGACGGCTTGGAAACCAACCACATCAACCAATTGGTGGTTGATCAAACCTTGCAGACCAGCGATCCGGATATCTTTGCAATCGGCGATTGCGCCGCCTGCGAATGGGTCGGCCATGGCGGCAATGTGCCGCCGCGTGCCCAATCCGCCCATCAAATGGCATCGGCCGTCGCCAAGAGCATCGTCAATCGCCTGAAAGGCAAACCGGGCGTCAAATTCGTCTACCGCGACTACGGCTCGCTGGTGTCGTTGGGCAAATTCAGCACCGTCGGCAGCCTGATGGGCAGTTTGATGGGCACCGTCAGCGTCGGCGGCTTCATCGCCTACATGGTGTATTTGTCGTTGTACAAAATGCACCAAGTAGCGATCCACGGCTATTTCCGCACCGCAATGCTGACCTTGTCGAACCTGTTCCGGCGCAGTACCCACGCCAAAATGAAAATGCATTAATCCCTTAACCGAGCTTATCCATGTTAGATATCGAATACGAATTCCGCGAAGAAGATCTGGTTCATTTCAACGAACTGCGCCTGAAAAGCGACCCGGAAATGCAGAAAAAAATTCGCCAGAACCGCATCTTCGCACCGGGCGTAATGATGGCGATTGCGCTGTTTTACTACGTGTATTACGTGGATATGAAAACCACCGCCTACATCACTGTGTTGGCGCTGGCCTGGGCAATTGCCTCGCCGTTCATCATGAAGATCGACATGCGCCGGCAGTTTTTCAACAAATACACCGAAGCGGAAAAGAAAGCGCTGTTCGGCATGCACCATTTGACGATCGAACCGGAATTCCTGCAGGAACGGGCTCCAGGCGGCAAAAGCAAAACCCCGTGGAAAGACATGCTGCGGGTCGAAAAGCATAAGGATTACGTCTACATCTACGTCGATATCGATGCGGCCATCGTGATTCCGCGCGCCACGGTCAAGAAAGGCGACTTGAAAGCGTTTGCCAAGCAGGTTGAGGGAATGATTGACAGGGCGGGGTGAGTTTTTGACGGCAGACCAGTAGCCAAATATAAAATCCGTGCCGTATATCTCCCGTGTGCAACAGTTATTGTGAAAGCCTAGGCCTTTTTAGCCCTATATGATCAGTCCGGCTTCGGTTCGAATACCCGCTCTCGCAAGACTTGGCACTGTATCGCCATACTATGCGTCCGTACCAAGTTGCGATTGGCAGCGTTGCTGGGAACGAAGACGAGCACCTGCTGCAGCGTTTTTAATCCTTAAGGCTGTAAGGTTGCGATTATGCTCCCGGGTTCGCTTTACAGTAGAAATACAGCTCCTCGTTTAGACTCCTTTACCATTGGACAAGGCTTACAGCTTGCTTTTTTTGGGGGCGGCTGTATAATGTGAAACATTAATCGCGGGGTGGAGCAGCTTGGTAGCTCGTCGGGCTCATAACCCGAAGGTCGTAGGTTCAAATCCTGCCCCCGCTACCAGACAAATCAAAGGCTTAGGTTTAACGACCTAGGCCTTTTTTATCGACTGATGGTTTTGTTTAGGCACTTTGTAGGCAAATTTCGTCAATTTTTGGAGTATCGATCAACTCTCTTTGCCGGCTCGTAATTAAACCCTCGCCTCTACCAGACAGCTCGGCGTATTAATCGCGCTGCTCTCGCACCCCACTGCAAATATTCCTGATTATCTATCGCTTATGCGGTAGTCGATGACCAAGTCCACAATCCGCGCGCCTGCGGCCTGCTTTTTCCTGGTTTCAGCATTTCTTGCGTCCAACTTATTGGCGTGGGCGTTGGGTATGTAAACCCAGCCAGCAAAATGCTTGCGCATGGCTTACCAACCGCTGGGCTTAGTCTTCGCCGATCACGTCCGCATTTTCTTGCTGGGTTACTGATTATTGGCGCTTGGTTTTGATTGCTATCGGAATTCAACGCTACCAGGGGCATTGTAGGCATCTTCCAACAGATACCAGCAGGCATTCAAATTACAAACAGCTCCCTCAAAGACACAGACCGTCCAGGAGTAGTCAGTCGCGCCCGGCTCTTTTCCGATGGGCTAGCCAGATCGGGCCAAGCGCTATCTCCTTACGAATCCTCATGCACCGGGAGTAGAAGCCTACCACTCGCCCTTGGCCGACCGCTTGGCTTGGCATCTTCGTCAATGCGCCAGTCCGTACGCCGACCTACAGGGAAGCCGGAAGTGCGGAAAATGCAGGATCATTTTTCGTAACCGCAGCGCCGCAACTCGATCACGGCAACAGCCCTTGTGCCCGAAAGGGTAAAACAAAAAAGCCTAGATCACCCACTACAGCAAGGTGGAAATAGCCAATCTCATAGACTGCGCGAGCTATTGTGAACGGGACGAGTAAGCCAGAGTTGACGCTGATACGTCGCGCGGAGTCGTCAAAATATCGCCAGCAAAAAAGCGGAACAAGATAATTCTTTGACTTGAAAGGATTTGTTGGTCGGAGTGAGAGGATTCGAACCTCCGGCCCCTGCCTCCCGAAGGCAGTGCTCTACCAAGCTGAGCTACACTCCGTAACTCTGAATTATTTTAACAAAGACCGGCAGATCAGACATGCTATTTTTGCGCTGCATTAGCAGGCGGTCGACTGTGTCTCTCTGTCCAAGTCGCATTGATTTGGCTACATCCTGCCAAATGGAGTTCGCAAACTTTGCGTGTTGCAGAATGGTATTTTCTGGCTGATATAACGCCAAGAGGGGAGGGGCCGCCAGTATAGTAGCCGTTACAACCTAGCGGCCGCAGCTTTCAGCCCGTTTTTTCCATCAACCAAGTCGCCTCGACCGCCGCCACGATGCCTTTCAAGCCGCCTTCGACCTCGGTGCGCGCCAGCAGCGTCAAGCGGTAGTTGCCAGAGTAAAGGTCGCATACTTCGTCTGTTGCCACCGAAAACGGCGGGCCTTCCGCCAACAGTTGGTCGTATTCGTATGCCACCAGCAACTGCGGAGCGACGGCTGTCAAACCGGTCAGATGGGCTGCGTATTTTTGTCGGATTTCGGCGGGCAATGCGACTAAAGCGGCACGGTCGTATACCGCGTCCACCGGACCGAGCAGGTCGGCCGACAGCTCGAAAATATCGCCGACGAACAGGTCGATGTTATCCGCCCGGTAGTGCCATAGCGGGCCGGCTGATTGAATTTGCGGCTCCAGTTCCAGTTCGTCGAACAACTCCTCGACCGCGATCTTGCTCAGTTCCGCGCCGGCGACGCGGAAACCGGATGCCAGCAACCAGGCGATGTCGCGGGTTTTGCCGCACAAGGGCAACATTACCCGGCTGCCGGCTGCCAGCTTCAATTTATCGAAATGGGCCACCAATAACGGGTTGGCCTGTTGCTGATGAAAGCCGATTTCGCGGCGTTCCCATTTTTGGTGCCAAAAATTTGCATCCATATTTTCTCCTCACGGATTCGGGTTCGATGCCATGCCGCCGCGTTGCATCGGGCATTGCGGGGAATGGGGTTCCGGCTCAGAATACGAATTCAAGTCGACTTTAAGTCAAGTATTAATTTTGAAAGGAAAGCTAATGGATATTGCCGAAGTCGCACGGATTTCCGGATTGCCGGCGTCGACGTTGCGGTATTACGAGGAAAAAGGCCTGATCCGCTCCAGCGGCCGGGTCGGCCTGCGGCGGCAATTCGATACTGCGACGTTGCAAAGGCTGGGGCTGATCGCTTTGGGCCGGCGTGCCGGGTTGTCGCTGGACCAGATTGCCACGATGTTCTCGGCCGACGGGATGAACATCGACCGCGATTTGTTGCGCGCGCAGGCTCTGGAGCTGGATCGCAGAATCCAGGAATTGGCCTTGATGCGCGACGGCCTGCTTCATGCCGCCGACTGCAACGCGGCCAGCCATTTCGAGTGCCCGAAGTTTTTACGCTTGCTGAAAATTTCTACGCGGAAGCCAAGAACCGGCCGAATCGGGAAAAACTTCAAGAACGGCGACTAGCGCAGCACGAAATTTTCCCGACCCGCACGGAATCAACGCCCTGACAGCAATTCGCCGATTTTAGCGTCCAATTGCTCCGGCGTAGTGTTACTGGGGAAAGCCGAGATTAACTCGCCATTACGGCCGATTAGATATTTATGAAAGTTCCATTGCGGCGCCTGGCCGCTGGCCTCGGCCAGTTTCCGGAAGAATGGGTTGGCATTGGCGCCGGTCACCGCGCTTTTCTCCAGCATCGGGAAGGTCACGCCGTAATTGATGTAACACACTTTCGCGGTTTTTTCGGCCTCGTCGAATTCCTGATTGAAGTCGTTGGACGGAAAGCCCACCACTGCCAACCCGCGATCCTTGTATTTTTGATATAGCGCTTCCAGACCTTTGAATTGCGGGGTGTAGCCGCAATTACTGGCGGTGTTGACCGCCAGAACCAGTTTACCCCGGAAGGCTTGGCAAAAGTCGATTTGTTCGGTGGATCGCAACCGGGCCATTTTAAAGTTCAGCAGGTCCGCGCAGGTTTCGGCGCCGAACGCCGGCAGCGCGACGCCGCAGATACTCAGCAATATCATCAAGGTTTTCATAGTCGTTCTCCGCTTGTAACCAGGCAGGCCAGTTTACCGGGCTGCGCGGCAAGTCAAGCGCCGATCTTGAACTGGTTAATCAAGCCGTTCAGATTTTCCGCCAGCCGGTTCAGATGGCTGGCGGCTTGCGTGGTTTGTTCTGCACCGGTCGCGGTTTGCTCGGACAGGCTAGTGATGTGGATGATGTTGCGGTTGATTTCTTCGGTCACGGCGCTTTGCTGCTCGGCGGCGCTGGCGATCTGCAAATTCATCGCGTCTATCGTCGCCACCGAACGGCCGATCGATTCCAACATCGCCATAGCGTCTTGCGAACGCTCGACGCCGATCTGGGCTTGGCTACAGCTCTGTTGCATCACCCTGACCGCCTCGCGCGTACCGCTTTGCAATTGGGCGATCATGTTTTCTATCGTTGCAGTGGATTCTTGGGTCCGGCTGGCCAGGCTGCGCACCTCGTCGGCTACGACCGCGAAACCGCGGCCGTGCTCGCCGGCTCTGGCCGCTTCGATCGCAGCGTTCAGCGCCAGCAGATTGGTCTGTTCGGCGATGCTTTTGATCACATCCAACAACGCGCCGATCGATTCGCTGCTCTTTTCCAGATTTCGAATCACGTTAGCGGCCGCTTCGACGTCGCGCGCCAACTGGCTGATGGCCTGGGTGGTACTCTGGACCACGTTTTTACCGTTTTTGGCCTGCTCGTTGGCACTGCTGGCGGCCTGCGCCGCGTTACTGGTGGTGGCCGCCACATCGTGGATCGTTGCGCTCATCTCGGTAACCGCGGTTGCCACCGACGCGGTCTCTTGGCGTTGGCGGTCAATATGGGCGGCGCTCTGGCTGGCGACGTTATAGACCTGTTCCGAAGACACATGCAGCTCACTGCTGGTATGCATGATCTGGCGCAGCAGCGCCGAGCTGGTTTCGACCATCGCATTGAAATTCTTGCCGATTTCGCGCATTTCGTCCTCGGATTCGATATGCAGCCTTACAGTCAAGTCGTTTCTGGCAATGCGTTGGGTGGCGCTATTGATCAACGTGATATTCCGGTTTACCGAGCGGGTCAGTCCGGCCAGCAGTAGCACCACGGCGATCAATATCCCGGCCAAACCGGCCACAGTCAGTTGCAAAGACTGGTTCGCCGCGTCGGCGCGGGCCGCGAACAGGCCGCTCAGTTCTTGAATCAGACCGTTGTAGAGTCGGTAAGACTGGGTGATGGCGTCGGTGGACATCTGGAACACGCTGTCGCTACCAACGCGAACAGTATCGCTTTCCAGCAATTCGCGCCGGATCAAATCCTGCATCGCCTGCAAGGCCTGGCTGTGGTTCTGGATAGCAACCTGAAGTTTAGAGCCGACCTCGGGATTTTCGGCGGCGGCTACTCGTAACCCTCGATCCAATTTTCGGGCATAAGTGTCGATGTTGGCCATCAGCAGCAACAGTTTGTTTTTCGTTTCCGGGCTGAGTTGGCCTTTCGCGGCGGCTCCGGATGCCAGCGCCCGGGTTTGGCCCATGAATTCGATCAGTTGCGGCAAATCCACGGTCAACGCGAAACCCAGATGAAAACTGTCCAACTTCGGATCGAGGACGATGCCGGAGGTATTGGCGATATGCGTAATCAAATCCAGGCCATCGGCGATCAAGGCATTGTGGGCGGCGATCACCGCGCCTAGTTCCTGCTCCATCGCATTGGATTGTACCGAAGTCCATTGCTGTCGGAGTCTGGCCAGCGGCTCGGCCGTTTTTAAAAGGATGGTTGCCGTTTGATCGAGCCGCGCCAACTCCGCAAAATCGGTATCGATCTCCTGACGTTTGCCGATGATGCGTTCCTTGAATTGTTCTGCGCCGTTGCGATAGGCGTTGGTCATGCCGCGATGCTGTTGAATGTGCTCGATCGGTAGCCGCAGCAACTTGATGTAATCCAAGCCGAGCCGCTCGCCTTCCAGGTAATTGACTTCGCCGACGAACTGCTTGACCAGGATAGTACCCATTCCCAGCATCGGAATCAGGACTATGACGAACAACAAAAAGAATTTGGCCGGATAACTTAGTCTATTCATCAAAGCGACGGCCGGAGCGATCAAAAAATCCATAACTAAACCTGTTTGATTAATTTCGGCAAAGTATAGGCAATGATTATTGGGATAGTGTTTTCGGCGGACAAAGTTAGATGCTAACCAGGTTATTAATGTCCGCAATCTAATCGCATAAAATTTAAACGGATTTTAGGTATGGACCGGCGCGGGAGAAAACCTGCAAGCTCAGGCGCGTTGGCCTCGCCCGGTTGGCAGCCGCTCGTGGCAAGTTCTGCCCTACTGGAAGGGCGCCCCCAAAGGGCGGAACGATTGTTTGCGAGCGATTGATTTCTGCCGGCAAACCACGTAATTTTCAGCTCCGGCAACGGCCGCCTCCCAATCGAAAAATAAAAAGAGGGTAGAACATGTCAAACCCCTGCCGGAACCTGCCGGGTTACCGCCCGTTAAAACGTTTGCGCACCGCGTTGGCGATAGCTCAGGGCACCAGCCTGTTATCCACGCTGTTAAATGAATTGGAAACCACGGTTTCCCATGATCAGACTAAACGGGTCACTTACATGACCGGTTTATATTCGCGGATCCACCGCGAGATGTTCGGCGACTGGAAGGATCAGCCCACCGTCCCCCATCGCCCCGGCACGATGCCGGATGCCGACAAACGCAAGCAATTCCGGATCGCCATCGAACGCTTGGTGCTCGACGGCGACAGCAACCGCGATAGCGCGATTTTCGACAATAACGGCTTCGTGATCTTCAGCGACGACATGGCGGAAAGACTGGCCAGTTTTTACCACTCGCTACGCATAATCAGGCCATTCGCTTACGGCAATCGGATTACGCTGGATTTCTTTATCTCCGCTCTGGGCAACCTGCCGGCCTTCAAGGCGGTTTACGACCAGGGTATCGACTTTCGCCGGCTGACCGTCGAAGACGCCCGAGTGTTGCACGACCATGCCAGCCAGCACCGGGCTTTAAGCCGGGCCTTTCAACATGCGCTCGATTGCAGCCGTAGCAAATATTTGCGCAATCAGGCCAACCGCTACGGCAAATGGCCGGAGAACAAACGGTTTTTACTCGGTATTCCGTTTCTGTCGCACACCACGCCGGACGGTATCGAGTGCCTGCTCACCGTGACCGGCGGCTTGGTGCCGTTATCGAGCATTGCCGCCGAGCAATTGATCGCCGGCCAACATTTTGCAGACAATCCGCTCAGCGTATCGGAACACGTGATCGGCTATCTGCCCGGCACCGAGGACTTGCGAGCTCCGGGCAAGACCGAGATCGACGCAATTCCGATCCGCGCCGACGGCGTTGCGCCGTTATTCTGTCTCGACGTGAATATGCTGACCGGTTTGCGCTCGCCGAGCCAGGCCGAGTTGATCGACTTATTGAAGCAGTGCGCCGGGGAGCAGGCCAATCTGTTCTGGCTGGCGGACAACGCATCGCTCAGAGACAAGATGCTTGCCGCCGCCCAGCGCGAGACGCGGCTGCGGCGTACCGTCGAGATCGCCTACGCCCGGCTCGGAAAAATCAACGCGATGTTGATGGCTGCCTGCGACGCGATTTTTGCCGGCAAAACCGCGGTGGCCGAGCCGCAATTTTTAATGAGTATGGGCGGAGCCGGGGCCGGTAAAACTGCGGTCGAGGAAATTGCCGGCGCGATCTGCGGCGATAATTTCGTGATCGCCTCGCTGGACGAATTCCGCAAGCTCAGCGACTTGTACCGCTTGTTGACCGCCGCCAACCACCACAGCGACGACTACATCTACATCGAACCCTTCGCCAACCGCCTGCGCGACTTGGTGGCGCAACGGGCTTGCGAACAACGCATCAACATTTTGTACGACGGCACCGGCATTCCTTACCATCCGCGCTACTCGGCCATCATCAAACAATTCCGCGCCGCTGGTTTCCGTACCCGGATTACCGCCGTCGATGCATTTTTGGTGAAACCGGCCGGCCGGGAGTTGGAGCTGTCGCGCTCCGGCGTGGTCGGCAGTGTCAAAGCCCGGTTTCAGGCCAGCGGCCGGGCGTTGCCGTGGGTGGTGACCATCGACAAACACATACGCTCGCCGCAGGAATTTTTGCATGCGCTGGAGGATGCAGCCGTGTCGAAAATAGCGCTGTTCGCCAACGACGGCGAGCGCGACCGCCACTATCTGGTGGCTGAAAGCTTTCTGATGGATGATGGCGAATTGGAAGACTTGCAACAGCAACAACTGAGCGGCAATCTGGCGGAATATTTGCTCGGCCTGATCCGCTCGCATCCCGATTCGGCCTTGAAAAGTCTGGCCGGTACCGACGAGCAGCGCTTGGCCGCCTTGCTGGCGCGCAATAGCGAAAGCGGCGAAGACAACGTGGGTTATCTGGTTTACAAAGGCGCCGAAACCAATCGGGTGCTGGCGATTTACCACTTGCGCCGCTTGATCGATTTCGTCGAAAAGCGCCAACTCAACCCGAATGCGTCCGGCGAAGAAGGCTTGCTGCATAAACCGGCCGCATTGGCGTTCCATATCGATCCTTACGCCAAAGATTCCTGGGTGACGCGCTTGCAGGGCAGCCAGGAGTGAAGCCGATTGTCCTTTGGTTCAGTCTCATTTAAGTTTCGGGCCGCTAAAATCGCTACCATCTATTTTAAAAGCGAGACCGCAAATGAATTGGACAGTTACTTACAAAACCGCGGCGATGGCCGGCGTTCTGATGCTATCGGCCGCTTCAGCCTCGGCCGCACCGACCAGCTTTAATTTCACCCGCATCACCAGCAATGCGGCCGAAGACGTCGGCAGCCAATTGCAAATGGATGTCTACAACAATGCCGATGCTTCGGCGTTTCTGAATCAAACCCTGACCAACCAAGTCCTGTTTACCTTTGCTAACAGCGCCCAGACCGCCGCCAATATTGCCGAAGTTTACTTCGACGATAACGGCTTTCTGGCTTCGCAAACCGCGATCTTGAACAGCTTGGAGGGCTTTACTTCTTTCAGCCCGGTGAGCTGGACCAAACCCAACGGTACTTTGAAAAACGTGGTGTTGCCGGGCGGTAATAACGCAGACCCGGATTTCCAACCTACCCCGTATTTCGGTGCGAACGTCGACCCGGGTAATCCGAGCCTAGGCGTTAATACCGGCTCCGACCTGTTAGGCATCCTGGTGTCGTTGAATAACGGCTACGGCTTCGACGATATCAGCTCCGCGCTGGCCAGCGGCGATTTACGCATCGGTTTACACGTCAGATCGATCGGTGTAGCGGGAGCGAGCGATTCGTTTATCAATAACCGAATTCCAACCGAAACCATCAGCGGTGTGCCGCTGCCGGCAAGCGCCTGGATGTTCCTGAGCGGCTTGGTTGGTTTTTTGGGCTGGCAGCGCCGCAGAACCGAAGCTTAAACCTCTCACTCAACTGATTCTTGAACGGCCCGCCGCGACGGGCCGTTTTTATTTCCAATTCCAGGCGACGGCCAAGCTTTCCGATGGATTGGCCGGTCTCGGTAGCCAAGTATTCGACGATATTCTCTAGGCAAACTCGCCTGCATTGCCCTCGGCTTCCGCTCGAAACCAATTTATTATCGTGTGGCAGGTCGGCGGACCGGCCGATCGCCGGCTTCCCACTTTCACTCGGCTAAAAACGGATAATCGGTATATCCCTTGCTCGGCCCTGCTTCGCCGTAGAGATAAAACGTCGCAGCGTCGAACGGCGTCAACGGTGCGCCGATTTGTAGGCGACGCGGCAGATCGGGGTTGGCGATGAAATGTTTGCCGAACGACACCGCGTCCGCCTCGCCATCGGCGACAGCTTGTGCCGCACTCTCCGCCGTGAAGTTTTCATTGGCGATCAACACGCCGCCGAAACGGCATTTCAAGGCCGGGCTGATCGCGTCGGCGCCTTGCGCTTCGCGGGTGAAGATAAAGGCGACCTGGCGTCGGCCCAGTTGCTCGGCGACGTAACCGAATGTCGCCAGCGGGTCGGAGTCGCCCATGCTATGCATGTCGCAGCGCGGCGACAGATGCACGCCGACGCGACCGGCGCCCCAGACCGAAATCGCGGCATCGGTCACTTCCAGCAACAAGCGGGCGCGGTTTGCCACCGGGCCGCCGTAGACGTCGTCGCGGCGGTTAGTACTGTCTTGCAAGAACTGGTCGAGCAAATAGCCGTTGGCGGCGTGAATTTCGACGCCGTCGAAGCCGGCCAGTTTGGCGTTGGCCGCACCTTGGCGAAAGGCTTCGACGATGGCGGGAATTTCGTCCAGTGCCAGCGCGCGCGGCGTAACGAAATCGCGCATCGGCCGTAACAGGCTGACGTGGCCTTGGGCGGCAATCGCACTCGGTGCGACCGGCAATTCCCCATCCAGATAGTAGGGGTCGGAAATCCGGCCGACATGCCACAATTGCAACAACATACGGCCGCCGGCGGCGTGGACGGCCGCGGTGACGCCGCGCCAGCCGTCGATTTGCGCTTGCGACCAGATCCCCGGCGTGTCCGGATAACCAACGCCCTGCGGGCTGACGCAGGTGGCTTCGCTGATAATCAGACCGGCACTGGCCCGCTGCGCGTAGTACTCCGCCATCAACGCATTGGGGACGCGGCCGGCGCTGGCGCGGCAGCGGGTCAACGGCGCCATGACGATGCGGTTGGGCAATTCGAGCTCGCCGATACGGATAGGTTCGAACAATGGCTTCATGCGTTACTGCTCCTGCTTGCTGGATTTGAAAAACGGTCAATATAGCAGCCGCAGACTAAGACGCACATCTGACGAACAACCAGCACGCCGTTACCGGCAACGCTCGACGGACAGCGTTGCACTAAGCGCACCTGGATTTTGGGGAGACGGCATATTGGTCTATTCCAGACCGCACTCCACTTGAGAATCGCCATGCATCGACGAATACGGTTACCTAGCGATGGTCGGCCAAATTGGCGCTCGCCGGCAACTGCAACTTTTCCCTAACCCCGCCGCTCGGCTCATTTCTCGCCCAACAGCGCGTAACACGCCGGGGTCAAAATCAAGCTGGCCGCCATGCCGATCAGCAGGCCGGCGGACAGCGATAAGGTCATCGGGATCAGGAATTGGGCTTGCGGGCTGGTTTCCAGCAGGGTGGGCAGGAAGCCGGCGAAGTTGGTCAGGAAGGCCAGCAGGATGGGCCGAAAGCGGGAGCAGCAGGCTTCGGCGATCAGCTCGTCCACCGGGCGGTCGTCGCCGTCGTGCTGGCGCAGATAGTCCAGCAACACCAGGCTGTCGTTGACGACGACGCCGCTGGCGGCGATCATGCCGACCAGGGATTCCATCGACAACGGCAGGCCGGCCGCCCAGTGGGCCAGCACCGCACCGCACCAGGCCACCGGCGCAGCCAGCAGAAAGATTAGCGGTTTGGCGTAGGAGCGGAACGGCACTGCCATCAGCGCGTAGATCACCAACAGCGCGATCAACGTGTTTTTACCGAATGCGGCCAGCAGTTGTTTCTGTTCCTGGCGCTGTTGGCCGATTTTGACGTTCAGGCCGGGAAAACGGCTTTCCAGTAGCGGGAACACGTCGCGCTCCAGCACCGCGTAGACTTCGTTGGCGTCGGCCACGGTCGGATCGACCCTGGCCTGGACTTTCAAGACCCGTTGCCGGTCTTCGCGCACGATGCGGGCGTAACCTTGCAGCACTTCGACGGCGGCCAAGCTAGACAGCGGCGCGCTGGCGCCGTTGGGCAGGCGCACCGGCTGGGCCTTGAGTTGCTCCAGCGAACGGCGCTCGCGCAGCGGAAAACGCACCATTACCTTGACTTCCTTGCGGCCGCGCATGAAGCGATGCACTTCCTCGCCGTAATAGCCGTTGCGGACCTGCTCGGCCAGTTGTTCCAGGCGCATGCCCAGCCGTTCGGCTTCGGGCTTCAGCGTTAAGTGAATCTCCGGCTTGCCGGGTTCGCCGGAATCGATCACGTCGTAGGCGCCGCGAAAGCCCTTGATCTGTTGCTTGAGCTGTTCGACCGCTGGGCCGAGTTGGGCCGGATTGTCGGCGCCGACCGTCAGTTCCAGGTCGTAGGGTTGGTCGCCTTCCTTGAAAATGAAATCGACCTGGCCGATTTGAATGTCGCCGATGCGCTGGCGCCAGTCGCGGATGAAGTCCTCGACCTTGATGCGCTGGCGGCCGGCCGCCGACAATTCCAGCCACAGGCCGGCGCCGTGTTCCCAGACGATGGTTTCGACGCCGACGATGACACTGTGCTCGGGGTGTTGGCCGCGCTTGCCGGCGCCGGGCGGCACGCCGTCCAGTTCGTCGCGTAATTCAAACAAGGCGTTTTCGACCCGGTTGGCCAAGGCTTGGGTTTCGCTGTACGGCGCGCTTTGCGGCAGCCGGATCGACACCCAGAAGCTGTCCTTGGACACGTCCGGATTGATCGATTGGCGCACCCGGTCGCTGGCGACCAGCCCCCAACAAATAATCAACAAGGCGGCGAACAGCGCGACGGTCAGATAGCGCCAGCGCAACGCGCCCGCCAGCAGCGGCCGGTACACTTGCTCGACGAAACTGTCCAGGCCGCCGTTCAGCCGGGCGCGCAACCGGTGCAAGCCGTTGGCGGCGGTCGGCGCCGGTACCGGCGCGACCAGATGCGAGGGCAGGATCAACAGGGCCTCGACCAGCGAGAACACCAGCGTCAGGATCATGATCAGACAGATCGGCCGCATCATTTGCCCGGCCCAGCCCGGTAAATACAAGCCCGGCAGAAACGCGACCAACACGATCAACACCGACAGCGTGACCGGCAAGGCCACCGCGCGCACGCCGTTGACTGCGGCTTGCAGAGGGGTTTCGCCGCCTTCGAGCTGGCGGCTGTGCACGCTTTCGCCGATGATGATCGCATCGTCCACCAGCACGCCCATCGCCAGTAAAAAGCCGAACAAGGACAGCATGTTCAGCGAAACATCCAACGCCGGCATCAGCCAGAATGCGCCCAACACCGAGGTGAAAATGCCGACGCCGGCCCATAGTGCCACCCGCACTCGCAGGAACAGCGTCAAAACCAAACACACCAGCAAAAAGCCGCTCAAACCGTCTTCGAGCAAAGTGCCGATGCGTTCGTCATAGGCCTGGGAATCGTCCCACCAGGTAATCAAACGCAAACCTTCCGGCAGGCCGGCGCGCATGGCCGCGATTTCCGATTTGACTTTGCGCGCCACTGCCACGCTGTCGCGTTCGGTATGCACCTCCCAACCTTGCGCGGTTTCGCCGTTGTGGCGCCAGTCGTACAAGCGTTCTTCCAGGCCGTCGTGGATCGTGGCGATTTGGTCCAGCTGCAGCCGATTGCCGTCCGGCAAAGTCTTGACGATCAACGCGCCGACCGCGTCGGCATCCTTGGCCCGGCCGGCCACCCGTAGCAACAATTCGCCGTCCGGATTGCGCACCAAGCCGCCCGGGAGATCGACCGACGCCGCGCGCACAGCCCGGGTGACATCGTCCAGCGTCAATTGGTATTTGCGCATTTGCTCCGGCGCGACTTCGATGCCGATCTCGTAATTGCGTTCGCCATAATTGCGCACCCGGCTGACGCCCGGTATCGTCGACAATTGCTGTTGAATCCGATCGCCGAACTGCTGCAGCTTAAAGGCATCGGTAGCGCCGTGCAGCGCCACCCAGATCACGCCGTCGTCGTCCTTGCGGTCGGCCGGCAATACGTCGATTTTTTCCAGTTGCCTGGGCAGGCGCGGAATGGCTTGCACCCTGGCGCGCAGCAAGGCCATCATTTGCTCGCGGTCACGGTCGGGCATCATCTCGACCGCCAAGGTGCAGGTGTCGCCCTGAATTTCGCCGTGCAAATGCTTGATGCCGGGCAGGTCGTGCACCGCTTCTTCGATTGGGATGCACACCGCTTCCTCGACTTCGGACGGCCCGGCGCCGGGGAAGACGGCGGTAATTTCGATCTGATGCGGACTGAAGCGCGGAAACACTTCCTTGTCGACGTCCAACATGCCGATCAAGCCGCCAGCCAGGATCAGCAACATCAATAAATTGGCCGCGACCGGATTGCCGGCAAACCAGGCCAAGACCCCACCCAGGCGGGCCGCGCCGTTCGAGCCGCTCATGGTTGGCTTGGCGCCGCTTCGACCCGCATGCCGGCCACCGGCAGCGGCATTTCCGAAACCACCACCCGGTCGCCGGTCTGCAAGCCGGACTTGACGACGACCCGACCCGGCTCGCTGCGCAGGATCTCGACGTCGCGGAACATCAGGCGCTGTTCGGCATCGATCAACTTAACCTGCTGCAGATTGTTCAACGCGCTACGCGGCAAGGCATACAGTCCGGCGCGGGCCACGCCCTCGATTTCGGCTTGGACGAACAGGCCGCTCAACAGCGGCGCGGCGCCGTCCCGGCTGTGATCGGGTTGCTCGACTTGGGCGACCAGAAACAACTGGCCGCTGCTGCTGTCCAGCTCGGCCTCGCTGCGGACGATGCGCCCGCGCCAGGTTTGCGGCTGGCCGGCCACCTCCGCGCTCAAGGTCACCGCCGGCCAATGCGCCGCGCGGCCGGCTTGGCCCAGCGGCAAATCCAGAAAGGCCAGTTCGTTGATACCGACCGGCAACCGAATCTCGGCGATGTCGTTGGCGTAAATCCTTGCAATCGTCGCGCCGGCCTGCAAAAACTGGCCGCGGCCGACTTGCTTGCTCAACACCCGGCCGGAAAACGGCGCCCGGATCTCGCAGCGGCTGCGGTCGAGTTTGGCTTTGGCCAGATCGGCTGCGGCGGCCTGCAATTTGGCTTCGGCTTCGGCCAGTTGCGGTTTGCGCAAGGCCAGATCGCTGGCTTCGCCCTGGCCCAGTGCCTGCCATTCGCTCAGCGCCTGTTCGGCCTGGGCGCGTTCGTTGATCAGCACCCGCTTGGCTTCGGCAATCTTGGCCTGGGTGGCGACGATGGCGTAATCGTAGTCGCGCGGGTCTATCGTCGCCAACAGTTCGTCGGCCTTGAAAAAACCGCCGGACACCAGCGCCGGGTGCATCTGCTCGACTTTGCCGGAGACTTGGGCGATCAGGTCGATCGCTTCGCGCGGGGCAACCACGCCTTGCGAATGCACGTTCATTTGCAAGGTTTGCGGCTGCACCTCGACCACTTCGACCTGAGGTACCGGCGGCTCGGCCGGCGCCGGAAAACTGCTCGGCCGCAAGGCGATCATGGCCCAGGCCGCACCAACGGCCGCGCTCAACACCGCAGCCGGCAAGATCAATTGTAACCAACGGGATTTTTCGTTCACACCGGGCCGCCCAAGGCTAAGTACAAGTTGATGCGATTGGCTAGTAATTGCCGCCGCACCGCCAGATGCGCGCTTTGCGCGTTCAGGGTGCTGCGGTAGCTGTCCAGCAGGGTCAGAATTTCGATCAGGCCCTGCTGGTAGGAATACACCGCCAGCTTGCGGCTGGCTTCGGTTTGCTCGACGGCCTCGCGTAGCGCCTGTTCCTGCTCCCGCAAGCGGGTTTCGGCGGCCAGGGCTTGTTCGACTTCGCGGAACGCGTTCAACGCCACGCTCTGGTATTGTTGGTAGGCCTCGCGAACTCGGGCCTGATTCAAGCGAATCTCGGCTTGCAAACGGTCGCCGGTAAACAAGGGTTGAGCCAGGCCGGCCGCCAAATTCCAGGCCGCTGCGCGCGGATCGATAATTTCGGCCAAGGCCGGGCTGGCGCTGCCGCCGGCAGCCGTCAACGTCAGCCGCGGCAATAGTGCTTTTTCGGCGCTTTCCAGGCCGGAGTCGGCGGCTTGCAAGCGTTGGAAGGCGGCGGTAATGTCGGGGCGGCGCTGCAGCAGTTCCGCCGGCAGGCCGGCGGCCAGGCCGGGCGGCGGCTCCGGCAAGCTGTTCGGAGCGGAAGCGGATGTGCTGCTTACATCGGATTGGGCTACCCGGCCGTCCGGATAACGGCCGAGCAGGGTTTGCAGTAGCCGCGCCAACAATTGCACATCGTTGTCGGCTTGCGCCAGTTGGGCTTGGGCATTGGCCAGATCGGTCAATGCCAGGCGCAAATCCAGGCCGCGGGTCAGACCCCTATTAAAACGGCCACGCACCAGGTCGACGATCACGCCGCGGTCATGCACCGATTGCGCCGCAACTTGTGCCTGCAAGCGGGCTTCGGCCAAGGCAAAATAAGCTTGGGCAATCCGCGCCGCCAGCGAGAGCCTGGCCGCCCGATAATCGTCGGTCACCGCCTCGGCGTTAAGGGTCGCGGCCTGTTGCCCGGCCTTGATCCGGCCCCAGACATCCAGTTCCCAACTCAAATTAAACAGCGCGGCAAACCGGCCGGATTCGCTGCCGAGTTCGCGGCTACGCTGGTAACCGGGACTGAAATAAGTCTGCGGCCAACGCCCGGCACCAGCCACCACGGCTTGTTCGCGAGCGACATCGATGCGGGCCGCGGCGGCCTTCAAATCGAAATTGCCGGCCAGGCCATCGGCCACTAACGCCGTCAATTGCGCGTCGGTAAAGCGATCCAGCCACGCCGTGACCGACTGCTCCGGCGGCGTCGGCTGTTCCGACCATCGCGGCGGCGTCGCGAAGGCGAGATCCTGCGGATCGCGAGGCGGTAGCGGCTGGCAAGCGCACGCCGCCGCAACCAGCCAAGCGCAGAGCGTTAAAGTCGAGGCCGGTTTGCGGGGTAAGGGCATGCGTCGATGAATGAACGGTTTTGGACGGTGAGGCGGCCCTTCGCCTGCAGGGCCTCTTCAGTTAAGACGTTTCACAATCCAAAATCCCCACCGGCTTGCAAAAAAATAGGGCATATGCCGTATTTGTGCCGATTATGGAGGGAGCACAGGCCGGCCTCGGCTTCAGAGCCCTGCTTGTAAAATCAAGCGCTTGCGCGCAACACGCCTACTCCGCGACCACCTTGATTTTGCCGATTTTCGCTTGCCACAGCTTAGGCGCGCTGCTGTGAATAGACTCGCCGCGGCTGTCTACCGCGACCGTGACCGGCATGTCCTCGACCACGAATTCGTGGATCGCTTCCATGCCCAATTCCGGGAACGCGACGACCCGCGCTTGCTTGATGGCTTTGGATACCAAATAGGCCGCGCCGCCGACTGCAATCAAATACACCGCTTTGTGTCTGGCGATGGCCTCGATGGCTTGCGGGCCGCGTTCGGATTTACCGATCATGCCCAGCAGGCCGGTCTTTGCCAGCACCGTGTCGGTAAAACTGTCCATCCGCGTCGCGGTGGTCGGGCCGGCCGGGCCGACCACTTCGTCGCGCACCGGATCGACCGGGCCGACGTAGTAAATGAATTTGTCCTTTAAATCGACCCCGTCCGGCAACGCTTCGCCTTTGTTCAGCAAATCGACGATGCGTTTATGCGCGGCATCGCGGCCGGTCAACAAAGTGCCGCTAAGCAGCAGGGTTTCGCCCGGTTTCCAGTCAGCAACATCTTGCTTGCTCAGGCCGTCGATATTGACCCGGCGAGCCGTGCTGGCCGATTGGGTGATGGCCGGCCAGTCCGATAGTTTCGGCGGTGTCAAGATGGCCGGCCCGGAACCGTCCAGCTCGAAATGGGCGTGGCGGGTCGCGGCGCAGTTGGGGATCATCGCCACCGGCTTGTTGGCGGCGTGGGTTGGGTAATCGAGGATTTTGACATCCAGCACCGTGGTCAGGCCGCCCAGGCCTTGGGCGCCGATGCCCAGCGCGTTGACCTTGTCGTACAGCTCCAGCCGTAGTTCTTCGATGGCATTGCACGGCCCGCGCGCGATCAGATCTTGTATGTCGATCGAGCCCATGCAGGCCTGCTTGGCCAAAATCATCGCTTTCTCGGCAGTGCCGCCGATGCCGATGCCAAGGATGCCGGGCGGACACCAGCCGGCGCCCATGGTCGGCACGGTTTTCAACACCCAATCGACGATGTTGTCGGCCGGGTTCAACATGACGAATTTGGACTTGGCTTCCGAGCCACCGCCTTTTGCCGCGACTTCCACCTCTACCTTGTCGCCCGGCACCAGTTCCATATGCACCACCGCCGGCGTGTTGTCCTTCGTATTTATACGCTTGCCGGCCGGATCCGCCAGAATCGACGCGCGCAGCACGTTGTCCGGATGCTGATAGGCCTGGCGCACGCCCGCGTTGACCATTTCGGTCACGCTCAATTCGGCATCCCAGCGTAGGTCCATGCCAATCTTTAAAAACACCGTGACGATGCCGGTGTCCTGGCAAATCGGCCGCCGGCCTTCAGCGCACATCCTGGAGTTGATCAGTATCTGCGCCATCGCATCCTTCGCCGCCGGGCTTTGTTCCTTTTGATACGCGGCGTATAAGGCGTCGATGAAATCCTTCGGGTGGTAATAGGAAATGAACTGCAACGCGTCGGCGATGCTTTGGATGAAATCGGCTTGGCGGATCGTGGTCATAATGGCTCTCGGCTTGGCGGGCAATCGCCGTTGCGCCTATGGCGTCAGGCGGCGGTCGTTCCCGATTGCGAACGATGCGGCACACAAGCGGCCGCGGCAATGAAGCCCGGATTGTACTTGAAACCGCGACGCTGCCGGTCGGCAAAAATAACTGCCTGTCGCTAGCCGGAACGGCGGCGTAGGCAATATTGGCGATTGGGTCGACAATTGGCCGCACCCAGGTTTGAAATCGAAGCCGCGTCGGCTATGCTCGCGGTTTTGCCGGCCGCCGGCTCATCGGACCGGGCCGGCCCTTTCTGGAGGAGAATCGAGTGTTCAACGCCAAACCGTTTCAATTATTGCGGCTGATATTGGCCTTGGCCTGCTTGCCTGGCAACAGCGTGCAGGCCGAGGCGATTTCGCCGTTGTACCGTCCCGCGCCGGCCCTGAGCGGGCAGGATCTGGCCGTGATCGTCAACGACGCCGATCCGTTGAGCCGGCAGATCGGGGAATATTACAGCCAGCAGCGACAAATTCCGGCCGAGCAAATCATCCATCTGCAGTTTCCGCCGCGGCAGGCGGTGATGTCGCAACGCACTTTCGAGGCGCTGAAACGGCAGGTCGACCAACAAACCCCCGCTCACGTGCAGGCGTATGCTCTGACCTGGCTGCTGCCGTTTCGGGTGGATTGCATGTCGATCACGACGGCATTCGCGGCCGGTTACGACCCTGCTTTTTGCGCCAAAGGCTGCCAGACTACGCGCAACAGCCCCTATTTCACCTCAGAAACCGATAAACCGTTTAAGGCGCACGCCTGGCGGCCGACCATGGCTGTGGCCGGCAAAACCTTCGAAGAGGCCAAGAAATTGATCGATACCGGCGTCGCTGCCGATTATTCTCATCCGCAAGGTGCGGCATATTTGCTGAAAACCTCGGACAAGGCGCGCAGTTCCCGCGCCCAGAATTTTCCGAAAGTGGCCGAGGCGCTGCAGAATTTTTGGCCGGTGCACTATCTGGAGCAGGACTACATCAGCGGCCGCCAGGACGTGATGTTTTATTTCACCGGCCTGACCCATGTGCCGCATCTGGACGAAAACCGTTATCTGCCGGGGGCGATTGCCGACCATTTGACATCGGCCGGCGGCGTACTGTCAGGCGGCGGCCAAATGAGCATCACCGAATGGCTGCGCGCCGGGGCCACCGCCAGCTACGGCGCGGTGGTGGAGCCGTGTAATTTTCCGGCCAAGTTTCCGAATCCGGGCGTGGTGCTGTATTTCTACCTGCGCGGGAGCAGTTTGATCGAAGCGTATTGGAAAAGCGTGCAGCAGCCGGGACAGGGCATTTTCGTCGGCGAACCGTTGGCCAAACCCTTCGCCTACCGGCCTAAACCTTAACCGGCCTAGCCGGCAACGACCAACCGGTTGCGGCCGGCTTCCTTGGCAACGTACAGAGCCTGATCGGCCCGGTTCAGCAACTCGACCCGGTTGCTGCCGTGTTCCGGAAAAATCGCTACGCCGATCGACACGCTCAGGTTGGGTAACTGCTGATTACCGAACTTGACGCTCAGATGCTCCACTTCCAGCCGCAGCCCCTCCAGGCGGCGTAAAATTTTCTGCGGATCGACTTCGGTCGTTACTACGACGAATTCTTCGCCGCCGTAGCGGCAGACGATATCGCTGCCCTCGCGAAAACCGTTCAGCAAATGGCCGGTTTTCTTCAACACCTCGTCGCCGGCATCGTGGCCGTAGTTATCGTTGAATATCTTGAAATGGTCGATATCGATCATCGCCACGGCCAGCATTTGCTCGCTCCGCCGCATCCGCAGCAGTTCCCGGTCCAGCACTTCCTCCAGAAAGCGGCGATTGAACAAGCCGGTCAACGGATCGCGAATCGACAATTCGTGCAGCTCTTCGCGTAAAGTCAGGTTGGCCAGCGCCAGGCGGGCGCTGTCGGCCGCCGCTTCGGCGATCGACAACGTGCGCTCGATGCCGTCGGCGTTCGGGTCGGCGAAGTGGGGTTCGATACAGATCAATCCCAGACCGCGGGCGTGAGCCAACAACGGAATGCACAAATAGGGGCCGACATCGGCGCGCATATGGCCGCAGACCGGGTTGATCGACTTGCCGCAACCGGCGAGATGGATGCGGCCGCGGCGCATGCCCCAGCATTCGTCCGGGTTGAAAACCGCTTCCAACTGGATGTTACCCCAGGAATCTTCTAGCACCAACGAGTTGCCGTCCGCGTCCAGCATGTATAGGCCGCCGTTGGATTCCGGAAACAGGCGGACGAAAGCTGCCTTCATGATCGGATAGGCTTCGTCCATTTTCTGGCAACTTTGCAGCAGATCGGTCATTTCCCGGATCAATTGCATGTGCAGGATCGCCGCTTCCAATTCGCGCTGGGCTTTTTTCAAGGCCGTGACATCGCGAGCCGCCGCGAATATGCCGGCAATATTGCCGTCTTCGTCGCGATAGACCGTGGCGTTGTAAAGAACTTCGGTGATCTTACCGGAGACGTGGCAGATCGCCAGCGGATAATCGGTGACCTTGCCTTGCGAAAATGCCAGGCGGTAGCCGTCGCGGGCTTTTTGCGGATCGGTGAAATAATTGGAGAAATCGCTGCCGATCAGTTCCTTGCGCGGCACGCCGGTGACTTTTTCGGTGGCGCTGTTGACGTCCATGATTTTGCCGTCGGCGCTGATCGTCACCAACGGATCGAGGCTGGCCTCGATCAGGCTCCGCGCATACGATGTTTTTGCAGATTTCGCCAACATGCCGAACCGCCGGATTGGATGTTAAGAATAAAGATTATTCGAAGGCTTTGCCCCAGTGTCCGCAATAGAAGCGCTGCTCCAAAGCGGCTCGACTGCGTTCGCCGCGTTCACCGGCCTGAAAGTCCTCAGGCAATATCGAGGCGTCCGCCGGGTAGCCAACTGCAATCATTGCCATTGGCGTGCAGTTTTCCGGCAGGCCGAAACATTGCCGGGCCAAATCGGCATCGAAACCGCCCATTTGGTGGGCCGCCAAACCCAACGCGGCGGCCTGGAGACAGAGGCTCAGCGCGGCGGCGCCGGTATCGTAAGGCGCCCAACGGTTCGGCTTGTCGTTGTGGTTGAAATTATTCATCGCTACGGCCAGCAACAACACCGGCGCATTGTGCGCCCACAACCGGTTCTTTTCGACGACGACGTTCAGAGCGATTTGCCAAGCCTCGCCGTCGCTGAATTTATCGCAAACGATAAATCGCCAGGGTTGGTCGTTGAAACACGAGGGCGCCCAACGCGCCGCCTCCAGCAACGCGGTCAGATCGTGCCGGCTGACCGGTTTGTCGGCGACAAACGCGCGCGGGCTCCAGCGTTCGGCAATCAAGCCGCTAATTTCCACCGAGGTTTGGGCTGGTTTTCTCTGCATAAAGATCACCCTACATTGGGAATGAAAAAAGGTTTGCGCACTCCGGTTTTGGCGCTAACATGATAGCGAGTCAAAACCATATCGATAACTCGAGTCGGAGCTTTATCATGCCAAAAAAAGCCTGTGGTGGTTGTTTAGCATTTGCACTATGGCCGCTGCAACCGCTCCCGCTCGTTCTTGGGCGGTAAATCTTCTGGTTTTAGAGACAGTCTCCGCCGATAGCGTTTCGGTGTACGACCATCCGCTAGTGGCGTGTGCCGTTAGCGTCCTCATTGGCGCGGTATACGGTCTGTATTGGTTGCGTAACCGCGTTTGAGTGCGACCTTCATCCTCCGCCGAAAAAGTCGATCCGGCGGAGTTGCAAAGCGATTCCCGCTTCGTTACGGTTTCCTGCTTTGCGCAGCCTGCGCTTTATAGCGCTTGCCGGTTGATGCTAGAATCGCGCGTTCACTATTATTGAACCGTTCGGCAAATCGGCGCAAGCGTTGGGCTTCAGCGGCCGGTGCCGGCGAGCCCGCGCCGGAATGCTACGCAGAAAACACCATGACCATCGATTATAAACAGACTCTGAACCTGCCCAAGACCGAATTTGCGATGAAGGCCAATCTGGCCCAGCGCGAACCGGAGATGTTGAAACAGTGGAACGAAAACCAACTATATCAAAAGATTCGCGAGGTTTGCGCCGGCCGGCCCAAATTCGTCCTGCACGACGGCCCGCCGTATGCGAACGGCGCGATTCATATCGGCCATGCCGTCAATAAAGTCCTGAAAGACATCATCGTCAAATCGAAAACCCTGGCCGGTTTCGATGCACCCTACGTGCCGGGCTGGGACTGCCACGGCTTGCCGATCGAATTGATGGTGGAAAAGTCGGTCGGCAAGGCCGGCGTCAAGGTCTCGCCGGCCGAATTCCGCAAGGAATGCCGCGCCTACGCCAAGAAACAGGTCGGCATTCAAAAAGAAGAATTCATCCGTCTCGGCGTGTTGGGCGATTGGGACAATCCCTATTTGACGATGGATTTTGCGTTCGAAGCCGACATCGTCCGCGCCCTGGGCCGCATCGCCGCCAAGGGCCATCTCAGCAAGGGCTTTAAGCCGGTACATTGGTGTACCGATTGCGGCTCGGCACTCGCGGAAGCCGAAGTCGAATACGAAGACAAGCATTCGCCGGCGATCGACGTGCGCTTTGCCGTCGTCGACGAGCATGCCTTTATGGAAAAGTGCCATCATGCCGGCGACCGCGAAGGCAAAGGCCCGCTGTCGGTCATGATCTGGACCACCACGCCCTGGACTTTGCCGGCCAACCAAGCGGTGGCATTGAATCCGGAACTGGAATATGCGGTGGTGCAATGCGAAATCGACGGCCAGACCGAACGCCTGCTGCTGGCTGAAGCATTATTAAAAGATGCGGTATTACGTTACGGCATCGGCGAGCACCATATCGTCGGCTATTGCAGGGGCAACGCGCTGGAAGGACTCCTGTTGCAACATCCGTTTTACGACCGCCAGGTACCGATCATCCTCGGCGACCATGTTACCACCGACGCCGGTACCGGCGCCGTGCATACCGCTCCCGGCCACGGCCAGGAAGACTATGTAGTGGGGATGAAATACGACCTGCCGGTCGACAACCCGGTCGGCAGCAATGGCGTGTTCCTGCCCGGCACCGAATTATTCGCCGGTCTGCACGTATTCAGCGCCAACGACAAGGTACTGGACGTATTGCGCGAGCGCGGCAAATTGCTGCACCACCACGCCTTGCTGCACAGTTATCCGCATTGCTGGCGCCACAAAACCCCGATCATTTTCCGCGCCACGCCGCAGTGGTTTATTTCGATGGAAAAAAACGGTTTGCGTGACACCGCCTTGAATGAAGTCAAACGCGTCGACTGGGTGCCGGATTGGGGCCAGGCGCGGATCGAGGCGATGATTTCCAACCGCCCGGACTGGTGCATCTCGCGCCAGCGCACCTGGGGTGTGCCGATCGCGTTTTTCGTACACAAGGAAAGCGGCGAACTGCATCCGCGCAGCGCCGAATTGATCGAGCAAGTGGCGCAACGCATCGAACAACAAGGCATAGACGCCTGGTTCGAGCTGGATGCGGCCGAATTGCTGGGTAGCGATGCCGAGCACTACGAGAAAGTCGCCGATACGCTGGACGTTTGGTTCGACTCAGGCGTGACTCATGCCGCCGTGCTGGAGCGGCGCGAGCAACTGCGCTTCCCGGCCGATTTGTATCTGGAAGGTTCCGACCAGCATCGCGGATGGTTCCAGTCGTCGTTGATGGCCTCGGTGGCGATGAACGACGTCGCGCCTTATAAGGAAGTGTTGACCCACGGCTTCACCGTCGATGCCGAAGGCAAGAAAATGTCCAAATCCAAAGGCAACGTGGTACTGCCGCAGACGGTGATGAAATCGCTGGGTGCAGACGTGTTGCGGCTGTGGGTGGCCAGCACCGACTATCGCTACGAAATGTCGGTATCCGACGAAATTTTGAAACGCACCTCCGACGCCTACCGCCGTCTGCGCAATACCGCGCGCTTTTTGTTGGCGAATCTGGACGGCTTCGATCCAGCGCAACATTTGGTCGGCAAGCACAACCTGCTGGCTTTGGACCGTTGGGTGGTCGATAAGGCCTGGCAGTTGCAGGAAGAAATCAAGACTGCCTACGACGAGTACCAATTCCAGGTGATTTACCAAAAAGTGCTGAATTTCTGCAGCATCGACTTGGGCGGCTTTTACCTGGACATCGTCAAGGACCGCCAATACACCGCCAAGGAAGATTGCCTGGCGCGCCGCTCCGGCCAGACCGCGATGTACCATGTCGTCGAAGCGCTGGTGCGCTGGCTGGCTCCGATCACCAGCTATACCGCCGACGAAATCTGGCAATTCATTCCCGGAAATCGTAGCGAGTCGGTATTCCTGGAAACCTGGTACCAAGGCCTGTTCCCGCTGGAGTCCGACGCCGAGATCAACCGCGACACCTGGGACAAAGTCATGGCGGTACGGGCCGCGGTGTCGAAGGAGTTGGAAGCCTTGCGTAAAGACGGCGCGATCGGCGCGTCGTTGAATGCCGAAGTCGATTTATATTGCGACGAAGTTTACGCCGCCGAATTGAACAAACTGGGCAAAGAGCTGCATTTTGTGTTCATCACTTCCAACGCCGGGGTGTCCGATATGCAATTCTGCCCGGAAGATGCGGTTACGACCGATTTGGATGGCGTGAAGCTTAAAGTTCGAGTGTCGGAACATGCCAAATGCGTGCGTTGCTGGCACCAGCGCTACGACATCGGCGAGCAGCCGGAGCATCCGGAGTTGTGCGGCCGTTGCGTCGAAAATGTGGCCGGCGCCGGCGAGAGCCGTTTGTATGCTTAAGTGGTTATGGCTGTCCGCGCTGGTGTTGGTATTGGACCAAGCCAGCAAACTCGCGGTCGACGCGACGATGCAACTTTACCAGTCTATCCCGCTACTGCCGTATTTCAATCTGACTTACGCCCATAACACCGGTGCCGCCTTCAGCTTTCTGGCCAACGCCGGCGGCTGGCAGCGTTGGTTGTTTGCCGGGCTGGCGGTGGTGATGAGCGGCATCATCGGCGTCTGGTTGTACCGACTGAAACCGCATGAAACCCTGATGGCCTGGGCCTTGTCGCTGGTGTTGGGCGGCGCGATCGGCAATCTGATCGACCGGGTGGCCTACGGCTACGTGATCGATTTTCTCGACGTTTATTACCAAAACTGGCATTGGCCGGCGTTCAATATCGCCGATTCGGCGATTTGCATCGGCGTCGGCCTGATGTTGCTGGAAAGCTTCGGCGTCGGCCGCAGTAGCGGCGATACGCCGGCATAATCCGCAACAGTTCCATCGGCGCCGCCCGGCAATGCGGCGGCGCGCCCTCCTGCCGCATCCGCTGCCCCTGAGTCGGCGTCTGCGCCCGACTCAACCTCCGAAGTCCTGAAAAGTCCGTTCCCAGCCATTATCATGTCGCTTTTGCCGCGAGGAAACACAGTATGGCGCTCGAAGTGGAACACAAATTTTTATTGGCTAACGATGCCTGGCGTGACGAAGTCGAGGATTCGGTCTTATACAAACAAGGCTATCTGAGCGGTAGTCCGCTCAGTTCGATCCGGGTACGGATTTCCGACAGCCAGGCCTGGTTGAATATAAAAAGCGCGACGATCGGCAGC
This sequence comes from Methylomonas aurea, assembly GCF_024505045.1. Classification (GTDB taxonomy): domain Bacteria; phylum Pseudomonadota; class Gammaproteobacteria; order Methylococcales; family Methylomonadaceae; genus Methylomonas; species Methylomonas aurea. The sequence goes on from NZ_JANIBM010000001.1 coordinate 46,714, forward strand.
CATCGACTGGAATTCGAATACGAGATTCCGTTGGCCGATGCCGAGCAATTGCTGGCCGAACTTTGCCATAAACCGGTAATCGAAAAAGTCCGCCATTTCGTGCGCCGCGAACCGCATCTATGGGAGATCGACGAATTCCTCGGCGACAACCAAGGCTTGATCGTGGCCGAGATCGAGTTGTCGCAAATTGGCGAATCTTTCGCAAAACCGGCCTGGCTGGGGCAAGAAGTCACCGATGATTTGCGCTATTACAACAATAACTTGGCAAAAAATCCTTTCAAGGATTGGGATAAATAACAATAATTTACGAGAAGTATTGAAAAGCGGAGTGCAATGCTCTATATTTTCTGTATGAGTAGAGCCACTGTTGTTGTTTTTTTGATACTTTTCTCGGCACGGAGTTTCGCTTCGGAGCTGGCCGCGGCTATCGATAGCCTGGAAAGCGAATGGGCCCAGGTTTATTACCAAAGCGACGAGAGCCTGCAGCGGAAGGCCTATCCGGGCTTGATCGACAAGGCCGCCGAGTTGGGCAAGCGTTTCCCGCGTGCGGCCGAACCGAAAATCTGGCAGGCAACCATCATTGCCACCAATGCCGCGTTTCAGTCCTCGCTGGAAGCGCTGTCCAGCCTAAAGACGGCCAAAGGCTTGCTCGAACAAGCCATCGCCTTGCAGCCGGACGCCCTGGAGGGAGCCGCGTACGTGACGCTGGGAACCTTGTATTACATGGCGCCCGGTTGGCCGATTTCTTTCGGCGATAACCGATTGGCCGAGCAAATGCTGCAAACCAGCCTGAAAATCAACCCGGACGGCATCGACGCCAATTACTTTTACGCCGATTATTTGTTGCAGCAAGACCGTAGCGCCGAAGCCGAAGAGTATTTGCGCAAAGCGGCGCAGGCGCCGTTACGCAAAAACCAGCATTTTGCCGACAGCCAATTGCAAAACGAGGCCAAACTAGCCCTGGCCAGCACCCAGCAACGTAAGTCCAATACCGGCAAGAACAAGTTTCAAGCGATCTTTACTACCGCAACCTACAGCGCCGACTAAATCCGGCTGGGGCATTTGATTTTTGGATGTAGAATAACCCTACTTTCGTTCCGGCGTGCTGCCCCATGAGAAAAAGCTTTATTCGGCTGGCAACGGTTTTTGCCGTGTCGTTCAATGCCGTCGCCTTCGATGCCGGGCCAACGCCGGAGCCGGTAGTGTTGCAATTGAAATGGTTTCACCAATTCCAATTCGCCGGTTACTACGCCGCCCTCGAACAAGGTTACTACGCCGAAGAAGGTCTGCAGGTCGAGATCCGCGAACGCGATCCTAAGCAGGATTTCGTCGACCAAGTCGTTTCCGGCCAGGCCGAATACGGGATCGGCGATTCCGGCCTGATAGTGCATTATGCCAACGGCAAGCCTATCGTGGCCTTGGCCGCCATCTTCCAGCACGACGCGTTGGCGTTGTTCAGCAAGCAATCTTCCGGCATTCTCAGCCCCTACGAAATGGCGGGCAAGCGCATCATGTTCGATCTTGCCGGCGAAAACAATGCCCAAGTCCGCGCCCTACTGGCCGAGGCCAATCTCGACGACAGCCGTTTTCAGAAGGTGGCGCAAAGCTTTTCCAACGACGACTTGATCCGCAACAAAGTCGACGTGATGGCCGGATACGTGACCGACCAGCCCTTCCTGCTACGGCAGAAAGGCGTCAAATTCAATCTGATTTCTCCGCAAAATTACGGCATCGATTTTTACGGCGACATCCTGTTTACCACCAACGCCGAGCAGGAAAACCATCCCGGACGCAGTGAGGCGTTTCGCCGCGCCAGTCTGAAGGGTTGGCAATATGCGCTGGAGCATCCCGAGGCGCTGATCGAGCTGATCCGCAGCAAATACCACAGCAAACTCAGCCGGGAACAATTGCGGTTCGAAGCTGAGGAGACCCGCAAGCGGATTCAGGCCGACACCATTCCGCTCGGCCAAATCGAGGCCGGCCGGTTGTACAGGGTCGCGGAAATTTACGCCGGCCTGAAACTGATCCGTGCGCTAAAACCCAGGGATTTGGACGGATTCATCCAGAGCGGCGGCCGCTTGAACGGTATCCCGATAACCGAGGCCGAGCGGCAATGGCTGAAAGCCCATCCGACGATCCGGCTTGGCGTGGACCGGAACTTTATGCCTTACGAAAAGCTGGATGCCGAAGGCCACTACATCGGCGCGATTCCCGATTTTCTGAAACTGCTGGAAGCGCGATTGGGTGTCAAATTCGTCCCAGTGCCAAACAAATCCTGGCAGGAAGTGCTGGATATGGCCAAGCGCGGCGAACTGGACATGATCGGCGCTGCGGTAAAAACGCCGGACCGCGAACAATACTTGAATTTCACCGAGCCGGTGGTCTCGATGCCGGCGGTCATTATCGGCAATAAATCCAGCACTTATATCAATTCTCTGCAAATGCTGGCCGGGCGGCGGGTGGCCGTGGAACAAGGCTATTTCGTACACGAACTGTTGCGCCGCGATTACCCTCAATTGCAGTTGGCGGTTACATTATCGGTACAGGATTGTTTGCGATTGCTGGCCGAAGGCAAAGTCGACGCTTACGTCGGCGATGCGGCCTCCGCCAGTTACGCGATCAAACAGCTGGGTTTGTCGAATCTGCGTATCGTCGGCCAGACCGGTTATATCAGCGAGAGCCGGATAGCGGTGGCCAAAGCCCATCCCGAATTGCTGAGCATATTGGAAAAAGCATTGGCGGCGATAGACCCGGCCCAACGCGACGCGATTATCAACCGCTGGATGGGTTTGCAAGTCGACGCCGGTATCGACGTCAAAGCCTTGGCCAGGCCGGCGCTAGCCTTGCTGCTGGCCTTGGTGTTATGCGTTTACTGGGTTTACCGGTTACGCCGCGAGATTCGGGCCCGCAAATCCAGCGAAGCCGATCTGGCGCGCTTGTACACCAACATGTCGTTGGGTTTTGCGCTGCACCAGGTGATCCGCGACCCGGGCGGAAAAATCGTCGACTACCGTTATCTGGACATCAATCCGGCTTTCGAAAAAATGACCGGGCTTGGCCGGGAAAACTGGATCGGCAAGACCGTCAAACAAGTGTTGCCGCAGACCGAGGCGGCCTGGATCAGCAGTTTCGACGGCCTCGACACCAGCGGCGAACCGAAACATTTCGAAAACCATGTGGCGCAAATCGACCGTTGGTATGCGATCGATAGCTACAAAGCCGGCCACGACCGTTTCGTCGTGCTGGTACAGGACATTACCGAACGCAAACAGACCGAACTGGCACTGAAGCAAAGCGAAGAGCGGTTCCGTATCAGCCAGATTTACGGCGGTATCGGCATCTGGGAGTCGGATTTGCAAACCAACCGCCAATTCTGGTCCGAGATCGTCACGTCCGAATTGGGTTTTCCAGCCAAAGACATCCTTACCTGGGCCGATTTTCTGGCCGTGGTTTGCCCGGAAGACCGGCATTTACTATTGGAGGCGACGCGGCGCCATATCGAAACCGGCACCAAATACGAGGTTGAATACCGGATGCAAAGCACCAGCGGCGAGCGGCGCTGGATGCGCTCGGTAGGCCAGGCCGAGCGCGACGCGTCCGGCAAGCCGCTGCGGATGCGCGGCATCGTCCACGATATCAGCGAGCGCAAAAAAGCCGAAGAAAAACTGCGGCTGTCGGCGCGGGTCTTCTCCGACGCCCACGAAGGCATCATGATTACCGGCGTCGACGCGTTGATTATCGACGTCAATACCGCATTCAGCGAAATCACCGGCTACAGCCGCGACGAAGCGATCGGCCAGAATCCGCGGTTTCTCAAATCCGGCCGCCAGTCCAACGAGTTTTATGAACAGATGTGGCAAATCCTGAGCCAAAGCGGACATTGGCGCGGCGAAATCTGGAACCGGCGCAAAAGCGGCGAATTGTACGCCGAGCTGTTGACCATCTCGGCGCTGCGCGACGAATCCGGCGCCGTCATCAACTACATCGGCTTGTTTTCCGACATCACCGAAACCAAAAAGCAGCAACAGGAACTCGAGGTGCTGGCGCATTTCGATCCGCTGACCCAGTTGCCGAATCGGGCCTTGTTTGCCGACCGTTTCGCCCAGGCCATCGCCCACAGCAAGCGCGCCGAGTCGCTGTTGGCGCTGTGTTATCTGGATCTGGACGGCTTCAAACAGGTCAACGACCATTTCGGCCACGAAACCGGCGACCAGTTATTGGTCGAAGTGGCCAAACGCATCAAGATGAATCTGCGCGAGGGCGACACGGTATGCCGGCTGGGCGGCGACGAATTCGCGTTGCTGTTCGAGAATCTGCAGTCGATCCAGCAATGCGAAGACACGCTGAGCCGAATTCACCAGGCTTTGGCCGAGCCGTTCGAGTTAGCGGAACGCCATGTCCGCATCGCCGCCAGCAGCGGCGTGACGATTTACCCGCTGGACCGGGAAGACCCGGACATTCTGCTGCGCCACGCCGACCAGGCCATGTACCAGGCCAAGCTCGACGGCCGCAACCGCTTCAAACTGTACGAACATCTGGCACAACCCAGCAGCAGCTACAGCCAGCGCCCGAGCCGGCTGGAGCAAGCGTTGGCCGAAGTGGGCCAAGCCTTGGCGCAAAACCAGTTCCGCTTGTATTACCAACCCAAGGTCAATTTGAAATCGGGCGAGATCGTCGGCATGGAAGCGCTGATCCGCTGGCGCCACCCCGAGCGCGGCCTGTTGCCGCCGGCCGAATTCCTGCCGATCATCGAAAACACGCCACTGGAAATCGACGTCGCTAACTGGGTGTTGCGCCAGGCCTTTATCCAATTGCAAACTTGGCGGGATCAGGGGTTGAACCAGCAAGTCAGCGTCAATATTTCGCCGCGGCATTTGCAGTGGCCGGATTTCATCAAGACCCTGGAAACGCTGCTGGCCGAGTTCCCGCAGCTGTCGTCCCGGCAACTGGAACTGGAAGTGCTGGAAAGCAGCGTGTTGGAGGATTTGATTTCGGTCGGCGAGGTGTTGAAGCAGTGCTACCACGAATTGGGCGTGCCGTGCGCGCTGGACGATTTCGGCACCGGTTACTCGTCGCTGGCCCATCTGCGCCACCTGACCATCAACACCGTCAAAATCGACCAAAGTTTCGTCCGCGACATGATCGACGATCCGGACGACATGGCCATCGTCGAGAGTGTGATCGCACTCGCCAAAGCCTTCAAACGCGAGGCGGTGGCCGAGGGCGTCGAGGACCTGGAACATGGCGTGTTTCTGATCGATTTGGGCTGCTGTATCGCCCAGGGTTACGGTATTGCCCGGCCGATGCCGGCCGACGCGGTGCCGGGCTGGGTCGCCAATTACCGCCATCCGCCGGCTTGGCGCCGCGAGGCCAAAACCGAGCGCAGCGCCTGGCACAGCCAGTTGGAATTACTGAAATTGCAACAGCAATACTGGCTGCGCCGCCTGGAGCAATGTCTGCACGGCGAGGACAAAACCCAACCGCGCTGGCCGGTCGCGACGGCGAAAAAGTCGCATCTGGGCCGCTGGCTGGAGCGGCAGAAAAGCGAACGCAGCGTCGACCGGCAATTATTGGAGCGGCTGGAACGCGCGCAGGAACAGCAACACCGGCTGGCGCAACTGATGTGGCGCAGCCGGCAAGAGGGCCGCGGCGCGGAAGCCGCCGAGCAGTTTAAAAAGCTACTGGAAGTGAATCTGGAGATCGTCCAATTACTGGAGCATTGCGAGTTATTGTTCTGAGCGGAACCGGCGGACGCCGGCTTCCAGCTTGGCGAAATCGCAGTGCTCGGCCAGGCAGTCGGCCAAACGCTCAATGCCGGCCTCGCGCAGCGCATTGAAGTCGACGGCTTGGTTGGCGCTGTAACCAGCCCAGGCCAACAGCGCGTCGCAGGCTTCCGGCAGATCGAACAAACCGTGCAGATAGCTGCCGGCGACTTGGCCGTCGGCGGCAATCGCGCCGTCCGGGCCGTCAGCCAACTCGAACAACGGGCGGGACAAGGCCGGGCCGCTGCTGATACCGAGATGGATTTCGTAGCCGGCCACGGCTGTGTTCCGGCCGAAAAAACGCCCGGAGGTGCGTTTCAGGCATTTTTCCGCTAGCAACTCGGTCGCCATATCCAGCAATCCCAACCCCTCGGCTTGGCCGGGGGTGCCTTCCAGACCAAGCGGATCGGCTATCGTTTGGCCCAGCATCTGGAAACCGCCGCAAATGCCCAGCAACTTGCCGCCGTAGCGCAAATGCCGGCGAATGAAGCCATCCCAGCCGCGCTCGCGCAATTGCGCCAGATCGCTACGCACCGCTTTGCTGCCCGGCAGCACGACCAAGTCTGCGCCGTCGACCTGGTCCGGCCGCTTGGCAAAGCTGACTTTGACGCCGGGATGCAATTGCAGCGGGTCGAAGTCGGTATGGTTGCTGAAACTGGGCAGGTGCGGCACGACGACATGAAAACCGCCGGCGCCGGCTGCGCCATGGCGGGTGGACAGCGCATCCTCCGCCTCGAGGTACAAGTCGTGCAGATAAGGCAACACGGCCAGCACCGGCTTGCCGGTTTTGGTTTCCAGCCAGTCCAGGCCGGGCTGCAACAAACCGATGTCGCCGCGGAAGCGGTTGATGACGAATCCCACTACCCGCCGCCGCTCGCTGTCTGACAGCAATTCCAGCGTACCGACCAGATGGGCGAACACGCCGCCGCGGTCGATATCGGCGATCAAAATCACCGGACAATCCACCGCTTCGGCGAAGCCCATGTTGGCGATATCGCCGGCGCGCAAATTGATTTCTGCCGGGCTGCCGGCGCCTTCGACGATGATCATCGCGTATTGCTCGGTCAGGCGCCGCCACGACTCCAGCACGGCTTGTTTCGCAACTTTTTTATAGTCGTGGTACTGAGCCGCAGACTGGTTTTGCAATACTTTGCCGTGGATGATGACTTGCGCCGTGGTATCGGAATTGGGCTTCAGCAATATCGGATTCATATCGCTATGCGGCGGCAAGCCGCAGGCGGCGGCCTGTGCCGCCTGGGCCCGGCCGATCTCGCCGCCGTCTATGGTCACGGCACTGTTCAAGGCCATGTTTTGCGGTTTGAATGGCGCTACGCTGACGCCCCGGCGCCGGTAGTGACGGCATAAGGCCGTGACCAGCGTACTTTTGCCGGCATCGGAGGTGGTGCCCTGCACCATCAAGGCCGGAAACGGCGAGTTAGCTTGCATCGGGCCAGCTATTTTCGTAAACGAATGCCGACAACGGCTGCGGCGCGGCCCAATTCTGCAATTCCAGCATCGGCTTCGGGTAAAACTCGGCGACATGGCCCAGACACAGAATCGCAATCGGCCGGCTGCCGGCCGGCATGTGCAATAACGTTGCCAGCGCCTGCGGCTCGAACAACGATACCCAGCCCAAGCCCAAGCCTTCGGCGCGGGCCGCCAGCCACAGGTTCTGGATCGCGCAGGCCGCCGAAGCCAGATCCATTTCCGGCAGCGTGCGCCGCCCGAAGATGTGGCGTTCGCGCCGGTCCGGCAGCGCGACAACCAACAGCTCGCCGCAATCGAGGATGCCTTCCACTTTCAGTTTCATGAATTCGTCGTGGCGTTCGGCTAACGCCTCAGCGGTGGCGCGGCGTTCGGCTTCAACCAGTTCATGGATTTGCCGGCGCAGTTCGCGGTCGCTGATGCGCAAAAACCGCCAGGGTTGCATTAGGCCGACGCTGCCGGCCTGATGCGCGGCTTGCAGCAAGCGCGCCAGGATTTGCGGATCGACCGGAAGATCCAGGAAATGGCGCATGTCGCGGCGTTCGGCGATAGCGCGGTAAACGCCGTTCAATTCCGGCTCGGAAAAGCGATAAGGCGACTGCGTCATCGGAATGCGGCAGCGGCAATCACTGCGGTTTCGACCAACTCCACCGCCGCACCGTAGACGTCGCCGGTGCAGCCGCCCAAGCGGGCGATGGCGGCCCGGCGCAGCCAAAACAGCAGCAGGCCCGCGGCCAATAGCGCCGGCCAGCCCAGAATCATCAAACCCAATACTGCGCTCGTCGCGATCGGCCAGCGCGCCGCGTCCGCCGGAAACTGTTCCAGCAGTTTAGCTGCCAAGCCGTGAGGATTGACGTAGGCAGTGTTGCACATCAACAGCAAAATCGCCGCCCGGCCCAATACCGGCGCCAACACCAGCGCCGCATAGCACTGTTCGTCCAGCAGCGCGTCGATCGCCGCGAATTTCAGCAGCAACACCAGTAGCAAGACGCACACCGCAATCGGGCCGGAGCTGGGGTCTTTCATAATCCGCAAGCTGCGCTCGCGGTCGCCGTAGCCGCCGACCCAAGCATCGGCGCAATCGGCCAAACCGTCCAGATGCAGGCCGCCGGTCAGCAACACCCAGGCGGCCAGCACCAGAGCGGCGCTCGCCAAGTGCGGACCGCCGGCCAATAGCGCCGCCAACAGAACCAGCAGCAAGCCCAGCAGCAGGCCGACCACCGGATAATACAGTGCGGATTGGCCCAGCCGGCGCGGGTCGGCCGGACCGGTGTCCGCGACCGGAATGCGGGTTAAGAACTGTAACGCCAGCCAGAATGCCTGCACGGTTATTTCAAATGCCTGCCCTTGGCGTCTTTATCGATATGGCCGGTAAAAATCAGCACGCCTTCGATAAAGCCCCACATCACGCCGAAACCGCCGGTCCCCAACGTGACCAGGGTTTGCAACAGGCCCAGCATATAAAACCCGAGATAGATCCGGTGCAGACCGATGGCGCCGAAGGCAATACCCAACAAGGCCGCCAGCATCCGGCTCTTTACCGGTTTGGCTTCCATCAAATAAGCGCCGACCGGACTGACTTCGGTGACTTTGCCGTCGTCCTGATCGAAATCAACGTCGTCACCGGCTTTGGGCGGTTCTTGCGAGGTCCATTGGTCGATATGGAATTCGTAAAACTGGTTTTGGTATTTGATAACGCCGGTTTGGCAGCGTTCATCGTAGCTTTCGATATGTCCTAGCATGGGCTAATCCGCGTTTGGTTTGAGTTGTTTTTATTATTCTGCCGCGCCGGAATCGGGGCGGGTATGCGCAGCGCCGGCCATGATACGGGAAAGCGCCATGGCCTGCCATCGTCCGCAACGCTCGCCGCGGATTTCAGCCTGCGGACACTCCGGCTTCGGCAAAAGTCGCCATTTCGTTATGCAGCCGGCAGGCCATCCGCAAGATCGGTACCGCCAACGCCGCACCGCTGCCTTCGCCCAGACGCATGTCCATCGTCAACAGCGGCCGGGCTTGCAGCGCCTGCAATACCCGGGCATGGCCCTTTTCCGCCGAGCAATGGCCGAAGAAAAACCAGGCCGAGCAGTTGGAGTTGAGTTGTGCGGCCAACAACGCGGCGACACTGCTGATGAAGCCGTCGACCAAAACCGGCAATCCCTGCTGCGCGGCGGCAATATAAGCGCCGGTCAAAGCGGCAATTTCGAATCCGCCCAAGGTTTGCAGGATGGCAAGCGGCGTGTCCAACAGCGGGCGGTGGCGTTGCAGCGCGGCCTCGATCAGCGCCGCCTTTCGGTCGATTTGTTCCGGCAGCAGACCGGTCCCGGCGCCGGTAATCTCTGCGGCCGGCAAACCCAAACAGGCCGCGGCCAAAGCGCTGGCGCTGGTGGTATTGGCGATGCCCATTTCGCCGCCGACGAACAGTTGCGCGCGATTGTTCAGTGCCCGCGTCAAAGCACGGCGGCCGGCCGCCAGGGCGAATTCCAGTTGCGCAGCGGTCATCGCCGGACTATCGACGAAATTGGCCGTGCCGGCTCCGGCCCGGTCGGCAATCACGTTCGGCAGCGCCACCGGCTGCAGTAAGCCGGTATCGACCACTTCGAAATCAGCGCCGATTTGCCGCGCCAGCACGTTGACCGCGGCGCCGCCGGCGGCGAAATTTTTCACCATTTCCGCGGTGACCGCTTGGGGAAAGGCCGATACGCCCTCGGCGGCGACGCCGTGGTCGGCAGCGAAGACGCTGATATGGATCCGGTCTATGCTCGGCGCCGCGCGGCGTTGCATCGCCGCCAACCGGGCGGCGCAGTCCTCCAACACGCCCAACGAACCGGGCGGTTTGGTCAATTGCTGCTGGCGTTGTTGGGCTTGCAGGTAATAGTCGGCCGCGGGCGCGGCGATCGGCTCGTAGATCCAATTCATCGGCGGGATTAAACCTGTTTCAGAATTTGCGGCAAACCGGCGGTGACCAGTACCACACGATCGCAAATTTGGGCCAGTTTTTGGTGGAGGAAGCCGGCTTCGTCGACGAAGCGGCGCGTCATCGGATCGGCGGCGACCACGCCGAGGCCGACTTCGTTGCTGACCAGAATCACCCGCTGGCCGCCAGCGCTCAGTGCCTTACATAGCGCATCACTATGGTCGCGGTAACGCTCCGCCTGCAGATGGCCTTGTTTGTCGAACAACACGTTGCACAGCCACAAGGTCAGGCAATCCACCAGCAGGCAGTGGCGGCGGCCGGCGGCTTCGCTAACCACGCGCGCCAAATCCAGCGGTTCTTCGACGGTTGTCCAATCGGTCGGCCGCCGCTGCCGGTGGTGGTCTATCCGCGCCCGCATTTCGGCGTCGCCGGCTTCGGCCGTCGCCACATAAACTACCGGCAAACCGCTGGCCAGGGCCTGCTGCTCGGCATAGCGGCTCTTGCCGGAACGGGCGCCGCCCAGCACCAATTCAATCATCGGCCAGGCGTACCGCCAGCACGTCGCATTTGGCGTGGTGCAACACGCCGTTGGCAGTGGAGCCCAACAACAGGGCCAGGCCGTGGCGGCCGTGCGAGCCGACCACGATCAAATCGACTCGGTTTTCCACCGCGACGCGAACGATTTCCAGTTTCGGGCTGCCCATCTCCAGCCATTGCCGCTCGGCGGGTACGCCCAATTTTTCGCCCAATTCGGCCAGCCGTTTTTTCGTGGCTTCGATCAGTTCCTGGGTCAAGTCGACGTCGAACGGAATCATCGGCCCGTAGGCCGGATCGGTAATCGGTAGGTTATCGACCACATGCACCAGGCTGAGTTGCGCCTGGTTTTGCTCGGCGAGACGTTTGGCTTTTTCCGCGACTTGCTGACCGTGTTCGAAAAAATCGGCGGCCAGGAGGATGTGTTTGTACAAGGTCATATGGGCTCCAGAGTTAATCGGCGGCGGGTCCGGCGAATAATAAGGTCATTACTTGCGAGGAAATCAGTATATATAAAAACGCCAACGCCAAGCCGAAAAGCAAGGGCCGATCCAGCGCATTACGGAAGATATGGCCGTTGACCAACCAATGCCAGATCATCATGCCCATCACGGCAATGAAAGCAACGTCGCCGATCTGGGTCTGCAGGCTGGCCACGGCCGGAATCGCACATAGACTGATCACGGCGTCGGTACCCAGCAAGGCGGTAAAGGTCTGCGGAAACCGCGCGGTTTTGCCGGCAAAATACAGCAGCGGATAACAAAACCCGACCAGCAACGCCGTTTCCACCGCGATCTGGGCAATAGCTTTGCTCCAGGAACCGTCCAGCAGCAGAATCAACAGATTCACGCCGATATAGGGCACGAATACCAGCCGGTACAACACCGGCGCGGCCGGTACATCCTGCGGACCTTTGCGCAGGATGGTAATCTCGAAAAACAACACGATCAGTTGATACATGGTCACTCCGCTTGTTGTAGGTTTTCCTCCGCGGCCAGCCAATCCATCTCGGCTTGTTCCAGCGCGCTGTCGATCTGGCTTTTGCGGCTTAGCAGCTGTTTTAATTGTTCCTTGTGTTGGTCGGCATAAATCGCCGGATCCGCCAGCATTTCCTCCAGATCCCGTTGTTGCTGGTGAAACTTTTCCACCGCCGCTTCGGCTTTTTTGACCGCATCCAGCAGCGGCTTCAGCCGTTGCCGGCGCTCGGCATCCTGCTTGCGCTGGTCTTTGCGCGATACGTTGCTGGCCGGTTCGCTACCGGCAGCAGGTTCGTCCGCAGCCTTCTTCTGCTCCGCCAGCCATTGCTTGTAATCGTCTAGATCTCCGTCGAAAGGCTGCAGCCGGCAACCGGCCACCAACAGCAATTGATCGGTGACCGAACGTAGCAAGTGCCGGTCGTGGGAGACCACCACCAGCGCCCCCTGGTATTCCTGCAAGGCCACACTCAGGGCGTGGCGCATTTCCAGATCCAGGTGGTTGGTCGGTTCGTCCAGCAACAGCAGATTCGGATTTTGATAGACCAGCATCGCCAGCACCAGCCGGGCTTTTTCGCCGCCGGAAAATGGCCCGACCGGATCGTTAACCTTGTCGCCGCGAAAATCGAAGCCGCCCAGGAAATTGCGCAAATCCTTCTCGGTGGCCTGTTTGTCCAGTTGCTGCAGATGCCACAGCGGGCTTTCCTCCAGCCGCAGCAATTCGAGCTGGTGCTGGGCGAAATAGCCGATGTTCAAATCCTGGGCGGTCTGCAGCTTACCAGCCAAAGCCGGCATTTGCCCGGACAATACTTTGATCAGGCTGGATTTGCCGGCACCGTTGGGGCCGAGCAGGCCGATCCTGTCGCCGGGCGAGATCGACAGACTGGCGTTTTTGATCACCACCTTGTCGGCGTAACCGATGTCGGCTTCCTCGATCTTCAATAGCGGATTCGGCATCCGTTTCGGCGGCGGAAAGGCGAATCCGAAGGGCGAATCGACATGGGCCTGAGCGATGATTTCCATCCGCTCCAGCGCCTTGATCCGGCTTTGCGCCTGGCGGGCCTTGGTGGCTTTGGCTTTGAAGCGGTCGATGAAGCTCTGGATGTGGGCAATCTCGCGCTGCTGCTTTTCGAAGGCGGATTGCTGCTGCGCCAGTTTTTCGGCCCGCATCCGCTCGAAGTCGGAATAGTTGCCGGTATAGATCTCGGCCTTGCCTTGTTCGATATGAACGATGTGGTCGGTGATCGCATCCAGAAAGTCGCGGTCGTGCGAAATCAGCAACAGCGTGCCGGGATATTTGACCAGCCAGTCCTGCAAATAAATCACGGCGTCCAGATCCAGGTGGTTGGTGGGTTCGTCCAGCAACAACACGTCGGAGCGGCACATCAGGGCCTGGGCCAGATTCAGCCGCATCCGCCAGCCGCCGGAAAACGAACTGACCGGCCTGGCTTCCTGCTCGCTGGTAAAACCCAGGCCGTTCAACAGCCGCGAGGCGCGTGCTTGGGCAGTGTAGCCACCGGCGTGTTCCAGTGCCGCATGCAATTCGGCCAGCTTCAAACCGTCGTGCGCTTGCTCCGCCGCGGCCAACTCGGCCTGCAGCCGGCGCAAGGCCTGATCGCCGTCCAGCACGTAATCGATCGCCGAACACGGCAATGCCGGGGTTTCCTGGGCGACATGAGCGATTTCCAGATTCGGCGGCAGCGAGAACTCGCCTTCGTCGGCATGCAACTCGCCGCGCAACAGCGCGAACAAGCTGGATTTGCCGGCACCATTGGCGCCGGTCAAGCCGATTTTCTGGCCTTTATGAATGGTGAAAGACGCCCCGCTGAACAGTTGGCGGCTGCCGCGGCGAATCGCGATGTTTTTGAAATTGAGCATGGTTGTGGCAAAAACGGTCGGCTTGGCGACATGCCGCGCCGGGATCGCGATTTTAGCGCGGGACGCCGATTGGGGTGTGACGGATTTTTCGCTTCGGCGCCAACCCAAGGCCGACGGGCCTTGCCGGACGGTCCCGCAATCCGCTGATGTTCGGCAAAGGCCACCGCAAAAATTGTTTGACCTTGCCACGGTGGTAAGCCGAACACTGCCAGCACAGTCAAACAACACTGGAGAAGCGATCATGTCGACACCCCATACCGAACACCATACCGAACACCCTACCGATCATACGCTGACGCTGGCGATAGCCGGCATGACCTGCGCCTCCTGTGCCGGGCGGGTCGAACAAGCCCTGGCTAAAGTCGCCGGGGTGCGCCAGGCCCGAGTCAATCTGGCCGGCGAGATCGCCATCGTCAGCGGCGATGCGCTGGACCTCGAGCGGTTGCAGCAAGCCGTCGCCAAAGCCGGTTATCGGGCCCTGCCCGGACAGTATCGAGCTAAGTCCGATTCGGAACGCCAACCCGGCATATCAGTAATGTTGTCGGCCGTATTATCGTTGCCATTGGCGCCGCCGATGCTGTTGGAACCCTTCGGTTTGCATCCGATGCTGCCGGGCTGGCTACAGCTGTGTTTTGCCAGCACGGTTCAATTCGGCTTGGGTGGAGGGTTTTACCGGTCGGGCTGGAAGGCCTTGCGGTCCGGCAGCATTGATGGCCGGCACCGGAATCGCCGCCCCCCACGGGATTTTGATCAAAAATGCGGAGGTATTGGCGCTTGCGCACCGGATCTCCACCGTGATCTTCGATAAAACCGGAACCTTGACCGAGGGCAAAGCCAATCTGGTGGAAACCGTCGCCGTCGGTATCGACCGGAACCGGATATTGCAGTTGGCCGCCTCGCTACAGCAAGGCAGCGTGCATCCGTTGGCGAAAGCCGTGCTCGAAAAGGCGGGCCGGCTGAAGATCGACCCGCTGCCGGCGCTAGCGGTCAAGGCCATCCCGGATCGCGGCCTGTCCGGACGCGTCGACAATCTTGACCTGGTGCTGGGCAGCAGTCGCTGGGTGAGCGAATTCGGCGCCGACTTGGCGGGACTGGCCGCGCATGCGAAAAATCTGGAAAATCAAGGTTACAGTATTTCCTGGCTGGCGACGTCCGCGCCGCAGACAATCGTGCTGGGCATGATGGCGTTCGGCGACAAACTCAGGCCGAATGCATATCCGGCAATCAAACAGTTGCAAGCTTTGAATCTGCACGCGGTGCTGTTGAGCGGAGATAATCGCGGCAGCGCCAGAGCCGTCGGCCAGGCCCTGGGCATCCGCGACGTCGGCGACGGCGACGGCATCAACGATGCCCCGGCACTGAGTATTGCGGCAACGCGCCGATCCGCATTTGACGGCATTGGATTTTGGGGGAACAAGCGATGAACATTAGCCAAGCGGCAAGTTTGACCGGCGTCTCGGCCAAAATGATCCGCCATTATGAAAGCATCGGCCTGATCAGAAAAAGCGCGCGCAGCGTTTCCGGCTACCGGATCTATCGGGAGGATGACCTGCAGGTGTTACGCATGATCAAACGCGCCCGCCATTTGGGCTTCTCGCTGGAACAGATTCGGGAATTGGTCTCGCTGTGGCAAGATCCGGCCCGGGCCAGCGCCGACGTCAAAGCGATCGCCCGGGCTCACATCGCCGACTTGAATCGCCGCATCGCCGAGTTGAGCGAGATGCGCGATATCCTCGCGCAATTGACTCAGAACTGTAGCGGCGATGCCATGCCGGATTGCCCGATCATCGATACCTTGGCCTCAAGCGGCTGACCGATTGGTCGGCGCCAAGCTTTTTCGGCGGAAACCGCCGGCCAATGTTACTGCTGCGCCGGTCAAAAACAACGGCAACACCGCCGGCAACGGCACCGGTTGAATCGGAACGCCGAACGTGCCGGACTCGGAGGCGGCGATCTCCACCCCTTGCGGCAGAATCAGATTCAGTGTCGCGGTGTTGTTCAAGGCGCCGGTGATGATGGCGTTCGGATCGACCGCGAATATCGTGAAGCTCAACAAGGCGCCGATATCGGCGTC
This sequence comes from Methylomonas aurea, assembly GCF_024505045.1. Classification (GTDB taxonomy): domain Bacteria; phylum Pseudomonadota; class Gammaproteobacteria; order Methylococcales; family Methylomonadaceae; genus Methylomonas; species Methylomonas aurea. Next base: position 62,335 of record NZ_JANIBM010000001.1, read on the forward strand.
GACGTTGCCGGTAAAAGTTTTGGTCACCGACAAGGTATCGCTGAAGGCGCCGTCGCTACTATAAAAGCTGGAGTCGAAGGCATCGGCGCCGCTGGTCGGTCCGAAATTGATCGAAGCGAAGCCGTTGGCGCTGCCGCCTACGATGCTCAAGATGCCGTCCACTTGCAGTTCGAAAGTCACCTCGTAAGGCGTAGCCAGGTCGGAGTGCAGGGAAATCACGTCGTCCAATTCGGCGCGAGCGCTGAGTACGCCGATTTCACCGTTGGCTTTAGCGTCTTGCGCGGTATTGTCGATTTGGCCGAACACCTTCAACTCCAGCAGGCCGATATCGGCCGAGGCACTGTAATAGAAGGCGCCGTTCGGATCGCCGGCCTGGACCGCGACGACCGACCGGTCGAACGGCGTACCGGGCGGACTGGGTTCGGCATCCGCGGTCACATTTTCGCGAACGAAATTGCCGTCCAAATCGGTATAACCGGCCGCCGCGATTTGGGAGACGGCGTGGGCGGATAAACTGAAGCAGGCTAGCAAGCCGCCGTAAAGCAGGGAATAAGCGCTAGGGTTTCGCATTGGGAATCCTCCTGAAAGTTGCAGGTAAAGGCCAAACGGCAGCGATAGTCTAACGCGCGGGAATAGCGAATAATATGTTAGCTATTTCACATTTTATGTCCGAATTTACTGACTTGATCTATGCCTTATGCAGGCCTGAAATCGATCGGAAATAAACCAAAGGCAAAGCCGGCAGGAATGGGATTGGAAAGCTATGGCGCTTGGAATGCGAGGGAATGAGGGGGATCGACCCGTTGCTGCCTATCGCCCAACGTGATTCAATGACAGCGTTTGAATCGTTACCAGTCATCGCTGCCTATCATTGATGATATACAGAACTTTTTAATTACTAGTTAGGACTTTGCAATGCCGCCACTTCCAGATCTAGTCGTTGGTGCGTTTCTAGCATTGCTTGGCGTCCTTGTTTCGCAACTCGTAGCCATGATCCAAGCGCGTCTAGAACGCGAACACAAACGCGATGTGCTCTTGCGAACCAAGTACGAAGAACTTGGGGCTCATTTCCTTGAGTCAATGAAACTTCCACATACCTTAATGACAGCGGAGAGTACCGAAGACATTCTCGCTTTAACGCATCAAGCATCTGGGAATCATGCGCATCTGCTGGCCATGATTTACTTCCCGAGACTTCGAGAGTCAACCGGGAAGTACATAGAGTCATATTCACAGCTTTGTCTTGCGGCAGCCGAATTACACAACCCGGACGACAAGCGTCCTCTCGGAATGCAAGTTTTCGATAAACCGTCCTATATCTCGGCTCGCAATGCTCACATTGCCGCGCGAGATTTCCTGCAAGAACAAATTGAACGTTATGCCGACACATACGCAAAGTCCTAACCCTGCGGTCCACCGGACGCTGCGCGATAAAGCCGTGCAGCGTCCGGTGACCTCCACGTTATGCAGTCAGCCAACAGGAGACACGAATGGCGCGAAATACGACGAATTGGATGAAACTCTGGGGAATCGTTGCGATCTTTCTGACCGGGATCGCCCTTGCGGAGCCGTCGATATCGCCGAGTTACGTTACGGGAAAAGCCAAGAAACTCTATAGCGTAATCTTCGGTATAGTGGTGGAGGCCAATGGTTCAGTCCATTCAGTGCGAGTTGCCCGCGTCACTGATCCAATATCTGGTGGCGTAACTCCGGTTGATGTGTCTGTTCCACCAGAATATGTAGATGCGGCCAAGAAATATATTCTTGATAAGGGGTATTCACCGAAACTCGATAATGGAAAGCCAGTAGAGTTCTACACCTATTTCTTTTATGACCCAGCAAATCCTCAAGTGTTGATAACTGAAATCAAGTAACAGCCAATGCATAACCGCGGGCCCTACCCGCGATCATAAGCCTTCGGTCGCAGGCATGGCCTGCTCCTAAAGGATGTGAACCAGCCGTTCTATTCCTTAATTTAACGGCATTGGTCCCCGGCTTCCCCACAACGATGCCTTCCAAACGATACTCGGTGTAGATTTTTACCTAAACCAAATCCGCTAGAACCCAGCCCTTCGCAAAATCCCTCTCCGCCTCGGTTCCAATCCCACCCGAATTGCACCCCACCGGCAAACCTTTGCCCACAGTCCGGAAACAGTCCTATCATGTGCCGGCGGCGTAAAGGCCGGCGCCGTTGCCGAGACCGGCCGATTAACCGAGGCTGACGATATGGATGGCCTGTCTGCAATTTTCCACAGCCTGAGCCTGCGGGCGCGACTGGTATTTGCCGGCGGCCTGTGCGGCCCTTGGGTAGTCGACCATAATTCCGAACAGGCGATCTGGTTTCATTTGGTGACCAAAGGGTGCGGCTGGGTCCACTCGCCGGCCTGGCCCGAGCCGTTGCGGCTGGAAACCGGCGATCTGGTGTTGTTTTTGCCGCACGCCCGCAAGCACTATCTCAGTTACAGCCCGAGCGACGTGAGGCCGGATTTGCCCGGCGCCCGCACCGCGCATTGGCCGCAAGGCGACAGCGGCATGGTCTGCGGCCTGATCGAACCAGGGGTTGCGCCGTTGCCGGTCTGGCGGACCTTGCCGGCCGAGATCGTGGTCAGGCAGCGGCAGGCCGGGCCGATTCTGGCGCAATTGATCGAATTGATCACGGCCGAATCCGGCAGCGGCCGCTTCGGCAGCTTTGCCGTGATCGAACGCCTGTGCGACGGCATTTTCCTGTTGGCAGTGCGCCACTGCATCGAGTCCGGTTCGGTTCAGGGCGGCGTGTTCGGCGCCATGGCGGACGCCCGGCTGGAAAAGGCTTTGGCCCTGATTCACCAGGAGCCGTGGCGGGATTGGACTTTGAACGGGCTGTGCGCGCAGGTCGGTTTGTCGAAAACCGCATTGATCCAAAAATTCGACCGCCATTTCCAGTTGCCGCCGATGGAGTATCTGACGCGCTGGCGGATGCAGATCGCCGCCGACTGGCTCAGCGAAAGCGGCATGACGGTCGAGAAAGTCGCCAGCCGCTGCGGCTACGACTCGCTATCGTCGTTCAGCCGCGCTTTCAAACGCTGCCTAGGCACCAGCCCCGGCCGCTACCGCCGGTCGCACAGCGGCGCCGAGTATCCGTTGATTCCGATTCCGGAGTGATACGGCGCGGCCGGTTCCGGGGATGCGGCATCGACCGGCTCAGGGCGCTAGCCTCTGTTCGAACGCCGGCAGCGGTTCGGCCGCGCCATCCGCGCCGACGGCCGGCACCCATAAATACTCGTCCTTGGACAGGCTGGCGTTCAGCGGATTGCCGGCGACGGTCGCGACTTCATCGCCGCTGTGCCCGTGCGGGATCTTCAGTTCCGGATGGTCGAACGGCGCGCGCTGGTAGCGGACCCGGTCGTCGGTCAGCGTTTTCAGAAAGGCCACCAAGTCGGCGCGGTTTTGCGCATCGGTTTGCAGGGTCGGCTGCGGAAATACCCGCGTTACGTGTTTGCTGTCGTTCTTGAAGTTGCCGCCGCGGCTGTAAAACTCAACCACCTGCTCCAGGGTGGCCATGCTGCCGTTGTGCATGTAGGGGCCGGTCAATTCTATGTTCCGCAGCGTCGGAGTTTTGAAGGTCGCCGTAACGGCGGCCACCATTTTCCGGTTCACCGGTTTGTTCAGCTCGGCCAATGCCGCGGCCGGCGTCGGCAGGAAGGCGTTGACCAGCGGCAGAAAGCAATTCGCGGTGGCTTGCGGCTGCGGCATCAGCCCGTCGATTTGAGTGAACAGGTTGGGCAACGAATACGGCAATTTCAGGTTGGTTGCGATTGCGTCCTGAAAATCGCAGGCGCGCACGGCGCCGACTTCGTTGTCCAGCACCGCGGCGCCGTTACCGGCCAACAACTGCAGATATTGCTGGGTGAAAGAAAGCGGATTGCCGAAATCGTCGACGCCGCCGGCACCGATATCGTTGGCTTCGCGGCTGGCGCCGTTGGACGAGAAGCCGGTGTCGTAAAACGCCGTGACCGGCAATCCGCCGACCAGCAATGGAATCCGGTTGACCACGTTGGCGCTGGCGCTGATGCGGAAAGTCGGCTCGCCGAACGCTTCCGGATGGCTTTGGGCGATGGCGGCGTTGGCGGCGATCGAGGCCGAGCTGAAATTGGGCCCCAGATGGCATAGCGCGCACTGGTTTTTGCGGAATTGCTTCAAGCCGTTCAATTCGGCCGCGCTGAGATCGACCGGCTGGTGGTTGGCGTCGCGGGCGCTGTTGTCGAACGGCGATTGGTCGGAAATCAGCGTGCTTTCGTACAACTGGATCGCCAAGGCGAAAAACATCGGGAAGTTGGCCTCCAATTGCGTGTAAGGGGCTTGGCCGGCCGGCACGGCAAGCGGCACCGAGCCCGAATACGCCCAATACTTGGCGTTGAATGCCTGCCGCACCAGCGAGCCGTAGGGCAGGCTCAGGCCCGGATTCAGTTTTTCCGGGTTGCTGTTGCTGTAAGGGCCGAGCACGCTGTCGGCGTAGTGCACCAATTGGTTTTGCAACGGCGCGCGGTACAGCAGTTTCCGGCCGACGTCCAACAGCGTGCGGTTGCTACAGCTCATTTCGGTGTGGTTGGCCGGCGGCGCCACAGCCAGCGACGCCAGCGACGAGTTGATCAGATGCAGGCGTTGCTTTTGCAGGCTTCTGGGACCGGTTTTGACCCAGACTCCGGCATCCGGATCCCGGTCTCCCCACGGGCTGCTGCCGTTGAAAACATTGTTGGCGCGGCCGTCCCAAAAACTGCGGTGGTTGAACACGGCGTTGATGACGGTCGGCGCATTGCGCGGCGTGACGCGGCGGGTGCCGTTGGCGCCGACGCGAAATACCGGGTCCGCCGTCCGGTTGCAGATGTCGGTGCCGCTGGTGAAGCGGTTGACCGCTTTGAATTCGCCGGCGAAAGTCCCGGCCGAGCCGACCACGTTGTCGGTGTCGAAAATAACCGCGGAATCGGCCAGCGGGTCCAGGCGCTGGTGCAGCGGGAAGTCGGACAGGCTCAGCGTGCGGTTCGGCCCCAGCGGGGTAGCGTCGATACTGTCGGCGAAAGTTTGCTCGGCCACCGGTTTGGACTGGCCGCCGGCGGAAATTTGGTTTTTGCTGCGGCCGTCAGCGCCGGCCTGAAAATGGCACGAGGCGCAGGCCATACCGTCGCTGCCGACGTTGCTGTCCCAGAACAAGGCCTTACCTAAAGCAATGGCCGCCTGTTTATTGGCGACGATGGGATCGCTGCCGTCCACCAGGCCCGGCACCGGCGGCACCGGCAAATACTTCAGGCTGATCGGCATCGGCCCGAGCGGCAATTCGGCGGCAAACGCCGTTGCATCGGCAAACAGCAGCGCAGCGACCAGCAAAGAACGGGGAAATTGGAATCTAGGCATGGTGTTACTCGGTGGTATGGCAAAAACGGATGGAACTGGCTGTCAGGGGTAGGCGGCCGGGTTGCGGCCGCCGGCGCGTCCGATTCGCGGACGGCCCCGCCAATCGGCTTGGCGAGGCCTTCTCCGCCAAGAGTTACGCGGCTAGGGACGGTTTGCGTTTCATACCCAGGAAGCCGGCCAGCGCGCTGCCGAACAACCAGACCGCGCCCGGTACCGGTACGGCTGCCGGCGGAGTGTAGGTCGAAGCCAGCGCCGACGCGGTGACTTTGACCGTGATGTCGCCGCCGGTGCCGGCCGCGTCCGCGCCGCCGACGAACAAGGCGTACCAGCCGGCTTGCAGGTCGTTCAGCGTCAAGGTAGCGAAGCGTTTGCTGGTGGCGAAGGCCGGATTGCCGGTGACGCCGATGCTGCCGCTGACGCCGGTTTCGTACAAGTTGTCGATACTGATGTCGTGGGCGCCGGAATTGACCTGGCCGCCGTATGAGTTGACGTAGTTGTTCGACGACGAGCTGGCGTAACCCAATGTTTCAACGATACCGTTGGTGCCGGTGGCCCAGATGATGCCCGGATCGCCGGCTTGGCCGACCGAGTTGAATTTATGGATTTGTCCGGTCAACTCGGCCGGGGTGTCCTGGCCGACGGTATCGCCCGAGTAAGCGACGTTGGTTCTGAAAATGGAAAACGCCGGGAAATTGCCGGCCGAAGAGCGGGCGTCGATCGTGACGCTTTGCGCCGAAGTCGGCAGATAGAAGTTGGTGAACGCGCCTTGCATGCCCCAGGCATCGTAAGTCAGAGCCGGATTGCCGGAAAAGCCGACCGTGCTGCCGTTGAATGCGGCGTTGGTGATCGTGGTGCCCAACTCGACGCTGTTGTCGCCGCCGGTCCAAGCCGCGGCCGCCGGTTGCGCGGCTGCCAGAGCCAAGGCCGAGGCCAACATCGAGGTTTTGAAAATTTTATTGAATGACATGTTACATACTCCTTATTGGGCGCCGGTACGGCGGCGCCGGAATGGTTCCGAATGGGATGGAAATCCGTTTGCAGGTCAGGCCCGTCGCCGATTAGCCGGCTCCGGTCCGTCCGAATGGCCGGCGGATCAAGCCGATTTGCGTTTGCCCAGGCTCAGGAAGCCGGCCAGCGCGCTGCCGAACAGCCAAACCGCGCCCGGCACCGGTACCGGTTGCACCGGTTCGCCTCCGACCGTGACTTGGATCGGATTGAGAGTCAGATTGGCGCCGGTGTCGTAGTCGGTAGCCAGAAAGGTCAATTGGTAGTCGAAATGGTCTTGGCCGTTGGCGCCGGTGAAAGGATTGGTGCCGGTGGCGGCAGTGATGTTGTCGCCGGTGTTAAAGCCGGCAACCGCGTCGTTGATGTCCAGTTTGTAATCGCCGAACGCAATCACGTAGTGGCCGGCATCCAATGCGGTCGACAGGTAGGAGTCGCGGGACAGCAGGCTGCCGTCGGCCCAGCCGTCGCTATTGCCGGGCGGAGTGTATGCCTTGCCGTCGTCGGCGCTGGTGACTTCGGTATCCAGAGAAACGTAATCTTGATAGAGCCGGAACTGGGTGTCGGCCAGCGTGATTTCGCCGTCGCCGTTCAGGTCGACGTAGGCGCCTGGATGTGAACCCCAGCCGTTGCTGTAGCCTTCGTTGGCGCGGACGTCGATGATGACGTTGGCGGCCGCACTCAGCGTAAACGCCCAATAGTCGATGGTCGTGCCGGCGCCCAACACCGGATCGGTTGCCTTGTGAATGGTGCCGTTGACGGTGGCGGCCTGTGCGCCGGAGACAGTGGCGGCCGACAGCGCCAATGCCAGTAAGGATTGGCGGAGAAGCGGAATTTTTTTATCGATGTTATGCATGGTTAATCCTTTGTAAAACGGAAAATTGAGCCGGTTACCGTGTTGCCGCATCGGCGCGTATCTTCCCGGAAACGCCGCTGCGGGCGGACATCGAGCGAGGTCCGCGATGACGGAGATTGGCAGGATTACTCTTACAATTAGTGTGCCTTTATTAAATTCTTTTAACTATCAAATGGTTAAATGGATCAAATTAATTGAACTATGTTAAGAAAGAAGATTTACGAAAAATTTGTGTGATATGGCTCGCGCTTTTGAAGCCTAGCTGTGGCTGCTTGCCGGCACGGCGTGGGTCAAGCTTGGCGACTAATTCCATTGCCGCCGCTTGGGCCGGTAGCTCTAATGCCGATAAGTCGCAATACCGGCATGGATTGCCGGTATCCGGACTGAAGGGATGCAAATGAGCCCAACATCCCCGGCACCCGGGCTTGGCGGCCATTACTGCCGCCCGAAGATATGGGCGCGGAGTATGGATGGCGCCAGGTTAAGCGCGGCGGCGGAACAACAAACCCAAGCCGGCCGCCATCGCCGCGAAGCTTGATGGTAGCGGCACCGATGTAATCGTGGCCGACGCCACGTTCGCCGGCAGCGGGTCGCCGTTGGCGTCGGCCAGCGCGTTGACGTTCAAGCTCAATTCGCTGCTGCCGTTGGCCAACACGTCGAAATTGACCACGGCCAGCGTGAAGCTGGCGGCCTGCAACGCGTCTAAATCCGCCGTGGTATCGAACGATAACTCGAACAGATTCAGCCGGCCCGCACCGGCCAGCGCCGCCGTCGCCGGATTCGAGCCCAAGTCGAACGGGTCCAGTTGGTTGGCCAAGGCCGGATCGCCGAATGCGGTGCCGACATAAGCCAAATGGCCGGCGTCGAACAACAGGTCCAAATCGTAGGCCGCCAACGACGGCGCAGCGCCGACGCCCAATCCCGATATCGAGATCGCGACTCTCAGTGCCGATGCGCTCTGAGCGATCGGCACCAGGTTCAAGCCGATGGCGGCGCCTGCCGCTGCCGAAGTCGATAACAACCATGCCCCGATCAGGGCCAGGCTAACGCGCTTGTGCATTTACCGAATCTCCTTTTTTACATGGCGCAACGGTGCCGGAAACCGTGTCAATCGTTCGCGCAACGCGGCCGGGTGCACGATGCCGCCAGCTTGCGGGCATCCAGCAGGTTAATGGCGCCGTTGCCGTCGATGTCGCGCGGATCGCCCGATGCGACGCGGCGGCCGCGGCCGGCTAAGACCCGGCGGCCGGCTAAGACCCGATCGATGTCGGCCTGGTCGACGTCGCGGTCGGCGTCGATATCGCCCACTACCCGTATCGTTTCGCATACGTCGGGCAGATGGTTGGCATTGGTGTCGCCGACCCGGCGCTGTGCGATGTCGGCCACATCGGATTGGCCGTTTTGGTTGCAATCGGGGAATACCTGCAGGTAATACACGTCCTGCTCGCCGTTGAAGGTAGCGGTGTAGGCGATATGCGCGGCGTTGGCGTCGGACACCAGGGTCGAATAATCGCCGATCTTGGTCGATGCGTGCGGATAGGCCAGCGTGGTATCGAAGGCCGGGCTGACCGGCACGTTCTTGCTCCAGGTTTGGCCGCCGTCCCAGGAATAGCTGTAATACAGCCGAGAGACTTTGTAGCTGGCGCTGTCGCGCGTGTCGTACCACACCGCGTCGATGCGCGAATTCGGCGCCACGCCCATCATGCCGAACCAGTTCCAGTGATGTTGGCTGCGGCCATCGTCATTGATGCGTACCGGCGCGCTCCAGCTGTCGCCGCCGTCGAGACTACGGACGAAGCTGATATCCAGATTGTCCTCGCCGGGCGGATCGATCGTCGCCAACAGGTAGAGCTGGCCGCGCATCGCGCCGCTAGAGGCGTCCACGCCGACTTGGACGTCGCCGATAGGGCCGTACTGGTTCGGGTTTTGTTTGAACAAAAACAGCGGCGCCAAGCCGCCCAAATCGACTTCCCGGGTGTCGAAGCTCGGGATTTGCGCCGGCTCGCGGGCGTTCAGCGAGCGGGAAAACACGTGGCGATGCAGATTGCGGTCCGGTTGTTCGGGATCGAACTCGGGCGGCTCCAGCCGGCCGGCCAGATACAACTCGCCGTCGTTGCCGACCCGCATCGTGCCGAAGGTCGGCGTGCTCGGAATCGCCAGCGGCGGCTGGAAACTGGCGCCGCGGTCGGTCGAGCGAACGAAGCATTTTTCGGCCAGGCAATCGCGCCAAACCAGATAGACGTGGCCGTCGCTGGCGGTTCCGCTGCGGTCCACGGCCATCTGCGCCTTGTCGCCGCCCTGGCCGTACGCGAACGCCGGCGCCTCCCAACTGCGGCCGCCATCTAACGACTTGATGACCTGTATGTCTTGCACGAAGGTGTAGGTCGGGTCGAAATGCAGGCTCTGGTAATAAAAATGTCCCAGCGCGTCGACATCCAGCGTCGGATTGCTGCGGCCCTCGCCCGGCGTAATCGTGCCGACGAAATGCCAATGCCCGCCGGCGTCGGCGGTATAAGCCCATCCGCCTTGGCGAAACGACGACGCCACCGAATCGAATTGGCGCCAGGACACCACGATATTGGCGGGGTCCAGCGGATTCAGCGCCAGGCTGGGTTCGTTGGCCGCATCGCCGACGATATTGCGGCCGTCGGCAGCGACATTGACTTGGTTGCTGAGGTAAACGCCCTGCCGATATTGCTCGGCGGCCGCAGCCCATGGCCAGCAAGCGGCCAGCACCGCGGCGGCCAGTGCGCGGTGCGCGGCGGCACGCTCCGTGTCATGCCGGCCGTCGCGGTAGCAAACGCCGCTCACGCGTTGCGGCCTACGCCGCTACGACCGATGCCGAGACCGGCCAGGCCCGCCGCGAACAGCAGGAATGCCGGCGGCAACGGTACCACCGCGGTTTGCAGGTTGAAGTTGCCGACGATAGCGCCGCGGCTGCCGTTCAAATGGTCGTAGCCCTCGCCCAACCCCAGATCGCCGGAAAGGCTAAAACTGTCCGAATCGAGCCCCATCACGACGTTGAACAAATTAAAGGATTCGGCGCGGAAGGAAACATGGTTGTACAGGCTCCAACCCGAGCGGCCGCTGGCGGCGTCGATATTGGCGGCATCGTATTCCAGCGTGTAATCGCCGGACAAGATGCGGTTGAAGTTGGTACCGGTATCGACGCGGAAGCGGAACACGCCGGCCAAGCCGATGGCGCCGTTCACGGTGGCGGCGAAATTGGCCGGGTCGAAATCGATAGTGGTCGGTTTGCTGCGGCGGCCGGTCAAATTGCCGACTTGGCTGGGATTGACGGCCAAAGCCAATCCGGTCGCGGGGATTTCGCCGCTTCCCGGCACCAAGTGGTCTTCCAGAATCTGGTTATAGCTGCGGCTGCGCGACGCCGGCGCGTCGAAAAACTCCTCCAGGTACATCGCCGGAGCCGGAGTTTCGTCGATCGCGATGGCTGCCGCCAGCGCGTTGCGATCGAAATTTACGGTCATCGCGCCGCCGGAGACCGTGGCGGCTGCGGCCGGCGCCGAGACTGCCGCCGCCAGCAGCGCGCCGGTGCCGAAACGGGAAGCCAATAATCTAACTAACTGAATGCTCATAATGTTCGCGGGTGGAATAAGCTTACGAAGGGGTGCGGCCAAGCGGTAAAAACGCACCCGGCCGCATTAGCCCGGGTGCGACGACCGGCTCAAGCGGAAAGGGCCGAACGTTTGCGCCTAACAGATGCCATCACGCCAAACAGCCCGCTGCCGAACAACCAGACCGCAGCCGGCAGCGGAACCGCGGCCGGAGCCGGCGAAACCAGGCTGAAGCTACCGGCGCGACCGGCTTGGCTGACGCCGTCGCCGCCGAACAGGAACGCACTGGTACTGGCGGACCACCATAGTTCGCCGCTAAACAGCAGCTTGTTGCCAGCGGTCGTGACGCTGATGTTGCGGGTATCGAAAGTGGTGGAGGCGAAGCTGACGTTGTTGGTCAAAGCCCAGCCGCTGTTGACGCCGTTGTTGCGCGCCGCGACGTAGCCGAATTGGTAATCGCCGGACAGCAAGGTACCGGTGAAGCTGCCGCGGGTCATTACTACGCCGTTCAAACCGGCAACGCCGCTGGCGGTAAAGCTCGAGGCATTGGCCAACGCATCCTGGCTGCTGTCCCAGGCCAGCGTGGTGGCTTTATTGTTACGGCCGCCGCTACCGAACGGAATGCCGGTGCCGGCCAAACTGGACGGGTTGACCTCGAACGACAGCGTAGCCGGTGCCGGGTAGCTGCCGGTCGGCACGGCTATCATCTGCGACGTGTTCAGGGTGTCCGCCACCGCTTTGTCGAAATAATTGGCAACGTAATAGCCGGTGAGCGCGCCGTCGCCCAAGGTCAAGCCGGACAACAAATCGTCCGGATGGTCGAAGGAAATGTTGAACACGCCGCCGTGCAAGCTGCCGGCGTTTGCGGCGTTAGCCAATGCCAGCGCGCCGGCGGCCAGGAAGCAGCGTAGCCGCAGCGATTTCGATCCAGTCTGTTGCATAATTTTTTCCTTAAATTGAAAGATACAGTTGGCGGATTCAAGCCGCCGATGGCTCCCGTTCGAGAGGCGGCCCGGCTGTCTCGGCCTAGCAAGACCCGCGGCTTTCCGGCTCCGTCTTGCGGCGGATGTGGCGAAGCGTCTCTTCCTTGAGGCCGTAGCGGATCGAATCCGAGCGGCGTATGCCTTCCTGTCTGTGCTGCCCGCTAAAGCGCCGATCCGGGCGCAATTGCCGGCCGGGATGCGTTACGGTCACTGCGGTCGAAAGTGCAGATTGCGTGCCAGTTGCATGCAGACCGGACAGAGGGGACGGAAAACCGCACGGCTGCCGCCGCCGAGCCGTTGCAAAGCCCAGCGGCATTGCGTTGCAGATAGGCAAACAAAGCGTTGGATGGAGAGTTGCGTTGGCGGTCGCCGGATGCGGCGGGAGGCCGCGGCGGCAGCCACGGGAAACAAGCGGGAATCCAAAACCGGCGATATAACCCAATTGCAAACTAAATCGCTGCCGATAAGTAATTGTAAGAAAACGACTTTATTTTCGATGGCGGCAAATCCCGATATCGGCTTCGGCGATTTAACATATTTCGGCAGCGGGTCGGCGGCATGAGATCGTACCGCGGAGGGACATTCGCGGCGGGTTAACGGCGGGTGGAACTGAAGACGCTAACGCGGCCGCCAGGCTCCGCACGGCGGCGATGCCGCCCTCTTCGCAGAGGAAGCAGGCTATTTAGGCCCGAAAAAAGACCTCGGCCAGCTCGGCGAGCCGGTCTGGTTCCGGGCGGTCGGCGAACACGCCGCTTGCCGGCCGCTCGGGATCCATGCCGCGTACGAACAAGTATTTGACGCCGCCGAAATGACGGGCGTAATCGTAATCCGGCAGGCGTTGGCTCAGGTATGCGTGCAATACCAGACTGTACAGCCAATATTGCAGGCCGTAATTGTGTTCGCGCATGGCCTGCAGCAGGCTGGCCTGGCTATAGTCCGCCAAGGCGTTGGTTTTGTAATCCATCACAAAGTAGCGGCCGCCGTAACAACAGACCAGATCGATGAAGCCGGTCAGATAGCCGCTGATTTGTTTGGCGTCCAGCGCCTGGTAGGCCGGACAGGCGGCCAGGATCCGGTTGATGCGGGCGGTATCCACCCGGCCCGGCATCGACAGGTAAAACGGCATTTCCTTGATGCACTGCGCCGGCTCCAGATTTTTCAGGCAAAACCCCGAATCTTCGCTGAGCGGTGTGGCCGTTACCCGGTACAGCACCTCGCTCAAAATTTGCGGTTGCGCCAACTGCAGACCGTAGCGCAGGCAGGCTTGGGCGCTGGCGCGGCCGATGTCGCAGCGCGCGGCCAAGTCGGCAAACGCCACGGTCTCCAGCAGGCTGTGGATCACGTTGCCGGTGTGGGCGCCGCGCGGCAGGGCTTCATCGCCGGCCGGTTGGCCGTGGCTTTCTTCGGCTTTATCCGCCGGCAGTTCCGGCGTCTGCTCCAGGCTCAGCGCCGCCAACGCGGTGTAGCTGCTCATTTGCCAGATGCTGTGCAGACTGCGGGTTTTAACGCGGTGCGCCAACGCCAGGTCGGCAGCACGACGGTCGGCTGGCAATTCAGCCAGCTCGCCGGCCGCTTCGGCCGGTAGCAGGCGGTACTCGAATAAATCCGGTTCGCCGCTTGCCAGCTGTTGCAGCACCTGCTGCTGGCCGGCGAAATCGCAGTCGGCGAATTCGAATAAATAGGCCATCGCCGAATCGTTGGCCCGCTCCTTGGTGCGGACGTCGGCCCAATTCAGATAACAACGGTACTTGGCGCGAGTCAACGCGACGTAAAACAAACGCAGGTCCTCGGCCAATTCTTCGAACAAGGCTTGTTCGCGGCGTTCGGCGAATTGTGCCGAACCCAGGTCGGCGACCATCGTCCCTTGTTCGTGGCATTGCACCAAAGCGGTTTCGGTTTTCAGCCGGTCGCTGCGCCGCCATAGATCGGGACAGAACACCAGCGGGTACTCCAGGCCTTTGGAACTGTGCAGCGTGACGATCTTGACCGCGTCCTCGTCGCTTTCCAGCCGCAATTGGCGGTCTTCGCTACTGTCTTGCGCCGCTTGCTGAATCGCCCTCCGCAGCCAGTCCAGCGTCTTGTTGATCGCCAGATGCTCGTCGATCGCCGCTTGCTGCAGCCGCTCGGCTAAATGGTGGATATTGGTCAGCACCCGTTCGGCTTGAGGTTGCGCCGACAGGTGTTGTTCGATCCGTTCCCGCCGCAGCAGTTGCTGCAGCGTCGCCAGCACGCCCTGGTTGCGCCAGCATTGCAGATAGTCCTGAAAGCGCGACACCCAAGCGTCCAGCTCCGCCTCGTCCTGGCTCAGCCGATACAATTGCTGGCCGTCCAATCCGAACCACGGCGTGACCAAAGCCTGCTTCAACAGATCGATTTGGCCGGCGCCGGCTACGGCCCGCAGCACGTGGTACAACTCGCAAGCTTGGGCGGAGGCGAATACCGACTGCTTGCTGTTCAATACTGCCGGTATGCCGGCTGCCAGCAACGCCTGTTGATAGGCGGCGGCAGCGGCATTACTCCGCACCAGAATCGCGATGTCGCTGGCTTGCACCGGCCGTTCCGCACCGTGCTTTTCGGCGATGCGGCCGGCCGCCAGTAGCCGGCTGATTTCGGCGACGACGGCGTGCTCGATCAGCGCCGAGACTTCGCCGGAACTGCCTTTGCGCGCGGTCCAATGCTCCTGCTTGCCGGGATTTTTATCGAGCTGCCACAGGACCAGCGGCGCGCCGGCGATACTGCCGTCGCCGGGCTGGCGCCCGGCCATGACCGGCGTGAAATCCAATTGATCGAACAAAAACGGTTTTTGCCGACGGAACAAACGGTTCACCGCCTGTACCAGATGCGGATGCGAGCGCCAATTGTGCAGCAACGTGTAATGCCGGTCGGCGCGTTGTTGGGCGGCGAAGTAGGAAAAAATATCGGCGCCGCGGAATTTGTAAATCGCCTGCTTCGGATCGCCTATTAGATATAAATAATGTTCCGTGCTGGCGAATACGCCGGAAAAGATCCGCCATTGCTTGGCGTCGGTGTCCTGAAATTCGTCGATCAACGCCGCGCGGAAGCGCACGCGCAATTCCGCCGCCAGCAAGGCGCCGTTGTCGCCGTCCAGCGCCGCCGCCAAGCGGGTGATCAGGTCGTCGAAGGACAACACGTTCTCCCGCAACAGGCGCCGGTCCAATTCCGAACGCAAGCTGGCCAGCAACGCGGCGCGAAATGCGACCGGCAACCGCCGCACCGCATCGGCCAGAGCCTCGAACGGCGCGCAATCGATCTCCAGACTGGCCAAATACTGCTGCTTCTGCTCCTCGGCCGGCAGCGGCTTGTTCTTGCTGCTGCGGAATTTGATGCCGTTCAGGCCGGCCAGCAGCGTGGCCTGGTTCAGACAGTCGAAATCCGGCAAATCCTGCTCCGGGTCTTGCAACCACTCTGCCAGGGCTTGCAGCCGTTGCGGCAAACCGGTGGCAAAGCTTGCGCTAAAGTAGCCGGCTTCTAGCGCATCGATCAAGGTTTCCGCTACCGTCGGCAATTGCGCAGCGGCGGCCGCGCGCAAGGCCGGCAGCGCCGCCAAATCGGCGTCCAAGTTGGTATCCAGCGGGTAGGTGTTTTGCTGCAGATCGATGCGCAGCACGCTTGCCAGCAAGGCGTCCGGGGTGGGATGGGCGCGCAGCAGCAATGCGGCTTGCCAGGCCGGGCGTTGGTAGATTTGCCGGCGCCAGAAGTCGTCGGCACACTGCAACTTCAATTCGGCAACGTCGCCGCTCAGTTCGCAATCGAACAACTGGCCGCTTTCCAGCGCGTGTTCGGCCAGCACCCGCTGGCAGAAACCGTGGATGGTGAAGATCGCCGCCTGGTCGATATCGAGCAGCGCCAGCTCCAAACGTTGGCGAATGCTGGCACTATCCAGCGTCAAACCTGCCAGCCAAGCGGTAATCGCCGGATCGTCGCCCTGCGCCGGATTCAGTAGAATTTGCCGGGCTTCGCTCAGGCGGGCGCGGATGCGGTCCTTCAGTTCTTCGCTGGCGGCTTTGGTGAAGGTCACCACCAGCAGTTGCTTGATGTCGAGCTGGCATTCGACCACAAAGCGCAGCACCAGCATCGCAATGGTGTAAGTCTTGCCGGTACCGGCACTGGCTTCGATCAGATTGATGCCGGCTTCCAGCTCGCCGCGAGTGGCGTCGAAGGCCTTACTCTGCATGCGCCGCCCTCCAGGCCGGTTCCAGCCAATCCCGGCAGAACCCGCTAAATGCATCGCCGAGCAAATCGCTCAAGTCACGGTAGGCGAACAGTTGGCCAATTTCCGCTTCGTAACCCTGTTCGATGGCGTCGGCCAGGCGTTTGGCCGCTGTCGCCAGCGCCGTTTCCGGGTCGTTATGACGCACGAAATCCAGCGCCGCTTCGGTAAAAAACGCGTCGGGCCGGATTTGGCCGCTCCGGAAAATCGCCAGTAATTGCGGCAACGCGTCGTCGGGTTCGGCTTTGGCCGGAAAACGTAAGTCCGCATCGACGCATACCAAGTGGGTGGCTTGCGGCGCGATGCGGTTGGCGATCAAATGCTGCAACCAGGCGCCGAAAAAATCGCGGCCTTTCAGTTTGCCGAAGCGGTAAATCAGTCCGCCGTGTTGGTGTAAACGCCCCAGTTTGCCGACCAATCGATAATCGCCGATAGCCAGATCGATAGCCTCGGGCGGTAGCGGTTCCCCCAGTTGTTTGCCGGCGATAATCGCGGCGAATTCGGCGATCGCCGGCTGGCGGCGGCGCCAGGCAATTTCGCCGGCGGCGCCGGCCGGCCACAAACCGCGGGCTTGCAATTTTGCCAGCGAAAATACTTTGCCCTGCAGTTCGGCATCGAGCCACTCCTGGGCTAACAAATAATCTTCCAGGCTGTTCAAGGCAAACGGTTCGCGCTCTTCGGCGTCGACTATTAAGCTGGGAAGCTGCAGTTCCAGGCAGTGGCGGAAAAAATAACGTTGCGGGTGGTGGAAAAACTGGCGTAAGCGGTCGATTTCGATCACGGTGTCGGTTTCGGCCGGCAATGCGCCGGACCACCAGGGCTGCGGCGCCGGTTTCTCGCCGCGCAGGCGGCGGGCGGTGTCGCAATCGTGGCGGGCGTAGCTGAACAGGTTGGGATCGTGGCCTAGGAAATAACGCTGGCTGAACGGGTGCAACGGGTGGCGAACCACGATGCCGTCCAGGCCGTAACCGTCGCGCAGTACCTCGAGCAATTCGCTGACGATAGGCGACGGCGGAATTTCGCTATTGTCGCGCAGCGATTGGCCCAGATAGGTAACGATCAATTGCCGGCGGGCGGACAGCAGTATTTCCAGAAATTGGTAGCGGTCGTCGGCGCGGCGCGAGCGGTCGCCCAAGCGCGGATGCGCCGCCAGCAGGTCGAAGGTCGGCTGGCGTTCGATTTTCGGGAATTCGCCGTCGTTCATACCCAACAAGGCGATGATCTGAAACGGGATCGACCGCATCGGCAGCATCGAGCAAAAAGTCAATTGACCGCGCAGAAAGCCGGCGCCGGATTTGGTTTCGTCCATCCGGCCTTGCAGCCAGGCGACGATGACGGCCAAAGCCAGCGGCCGGTCGTGAATCGCGGCCATCTCCGCCATTTCGGCCAGCAGCTCATTCAGCGCTTGGCGTTGCGCCGTGTCGGCGCCGGCCAACAGGCTGTCGGCGTAACGGCTCAAGCAGGTTTGCCATTCGCTCAAGGTTTTCGCGGTCGCCAACTCGTCGCCGGCCCGGAACAGCAGTTGCAGGAAGGCGTTCAGGCCGCCCAGCGCCTGCGCCGTGGAGCCTTCGATATCCGGGTAAGGCAGAATGTCGTCGACGAATTCGTCCGCGGCCAAGGCATAACCCATAAACAGCCGCTCCAGGCCGGCCTGCCAGGTATTCTGCGGCGTCGGCGGCAGGCCCTGCGCCTGCTTGGCCTCGCCGGATCGCCCCCAGCGCACGTAAAGTTCCTGCAGCCAATAGGCGATCAATTCCAGATCGGCGGTCGCCAAACCGAAGCTTGTGTGAATCAGCGGTTGCTCGAGTAAATCCATGACCGCGCGCCAGCCCAGCCGACTTTGCGACAGTTTCAGAAAACGGACGAAAGCGTCCAGCAGCGGATCGCTGATTTTCAGGCTGCGGTCGGCAACGGCATGCTGGATGTCGTCGAATACCGCGCTGATGAACGGCGCGTAGGCCTGGATGTCCGGCGCCATCACGACAATGTCGCGTAGTTCCAGATCGGGGTTGTGTTCCAGGGTTTGCAATAGCTGGTCTTTCAACACTTGCACTTCGCGCAGGCGCGAGTGGCAGGCGTGAATACCGATCGAAGCGTCGGCCGCCAGCCGGATTTGCTGCGGTACTCGGTTGGCGAGGACGTCGTTCTGCAGACATTGCAGCACGGTCTCGGGCTCAGCGGGCTCGAAGCTGCTGGGTTCGAAGGCGAATTCGGCCTGCTCCAGCAACATCTGCTGGAATTCGCGGCCTTGCTGGCCAAGCCGGACCAGTAAGGGATGGCCGTCGAAATGTTGCAATTCGGCCAACAGCCGCTTCGGCGGCAGGTCGGCCCAGTAGCCCTGGACCGGATTCAGCAAATACAGGTGGACGTCGCAATGGCGGGACAAGGCCTGCAGGTAGGTCAGCATCAGCGGCGGCAAGCTGTTGACGCCGAATACCGAAACCCGTTCCGGCAATTGCCCGGCGAACGCACCGGGTTCCGCTTGCTGTAGTTTGGCGATCGCTTGCAGCCAGTGCGCGCCGCGGTGGCGCTGGCCGATTTCGGCGACTACGGCGCGCCACAACTGGGCTTGCCAGGCTTCCGCCGGGCTACCGTACAACAGGCGCCGCGCTTGCCAGGCCTCGAGTAGGTCCGGCCGCAGCATCTGGTATTGGTCGTAGACCCGCGCCAATTGTTGCGCCAATTGGTAACGTTTAAGCTCGGCGTTTTCGCCGACTAGATATTGCCGCAAAGCCTGATACACTTCGCCGTCGAGGTCGCGCAACAAGCCTTCGAAGCGCCATAGCATCCAATGGCGGTCGAAGGCCGGGTCGTAGAGTTCGTCGTGCAGCGCCGCGGCGATTTCGGCAAAGAATTTGGCCGGGAACAGATAGCTGAAATGGCCCCAGACTTTCAGCCGCACTGCCAGTTGCTGCGACAACCAGCGTTCCATGCCCTGGCTTTGGATCAAAAATAATTCGGCGGCGAACGGCGACGATAGCGGTGCGGCCGTAACGACCGTTACCAAGTGCTCCAGCAGGTTTTCGGTTTTGTTGGAGCTGTGCAGGACGAACATCGGCGGATTGAAAAATCTGTTTACAGTAACGGCAAGCTAAGTGATAGTTTTACAGTAGCGTTTAACCGACAGGAATACAATGAAAAATCTGTTCTTTGTTTTTGCCCTGTGCTTGTCTTGCGACAGCTGGGCGGGCGTTTATAAATGCACCGATGCGAGCGGCCACACCAACTACCAGTCGTCACCGTGCACCGAGCAACATAAAGCGGTGCAAATGAATCCCAAGACCGGCAGCAGCGTCGATATCACTGCGCAGGAAAAGAAACAGGCCGAGGAAGCCGAGTTGAAGAAAATGCAATCCGAACAGGAGCGCGCGGAACAGCAGGCCAAGTTGGATCTGATCGCCCAAACCAAGCAGGCGGCTAGAGCCCAGAGCGAACAAACCCAAAACTTGATCAAGCAGAATCCTTTGCAATTTTCCGCCTTTGCCGTGCCACCGTACGATCCGGACAAATTGCCGGCGCAAATCAAGCCGTTCGAAACCCGATTGCCGGACATTGAGAAGTTTCGGCGATTGGCCGCGCAGAAGGCGTTGTCGGGCGGCGAGTGCCAGCGGGTCGAGGCCGACGAGCTCAGCGGCAAAAGCAAATTGGACCAGTTGGTGTTCTCGATCAACTGCAGCAGCGGTAAAGCCTATACCTTCAGCGAAAGCGAATTGAGCCAGCCATGACCCGAGGCAAAACCATTTTCATTACCGGTTGCTCGTCGGGCATCGGTTACAGCACCGCGCTGTATCTGAAATTGCGCGGCCACCGGGTGATCTGCTCGGCACGTAAGGCGGAGGATGTCGAACGGCTGCGTGGCGAGGGTTACGAATGTCTGCAACTGGATCTGGCCGACTCCAACAGCATTCGCGCCGCAGTTGCCGAATTGTTGGCGATGACCGGCGGCAAGCTCGATGCGTTATTCAATAACGGCGCGTTCGGCCAACCCGGCGCTGTGGAGGATCTGAGCCGGGACGTGCTGCGCAACCAGTTCGAAACCAATTTGTTCGGCGTCCACGAATTGACCAATCTGTTATTGCCGGTAATGCGCGAACAAGGCCACGGCCGGATCATTTACAACAGCTCGGTGCTCGGCTTTGTGGCGATGAAATTCCGCGGTGCCTATAACGCCAGCAAATTCGCCCTGGAAGGCTTGGTCGACACCTTGCGCCTGGAATTGCGCGGCAGCGGCGTTTACGTAGTATTGATAGAGCCTGGACCGATCGAAAGCCGATTCCGGCAGAATGCGTTTAAGCTGTACCAGCAAAACATCGACCCGGAACATAGCGTCCATCGAGAAACCTACCGGGCCATGGAAGCCCGTTTGCAAAAACAGGGCCCGGCGGCGCCGTTTACCTTGCCTGCCAGCGCGGTGGCCGAAAAAGTCGCGTTGGCGTTGGAGTCGGCGCGGCCGGGATTACGCTATCGGGTGACCGTGCCGACCCATCTATTCGCATGGCTGAAACGTCTGCTGCCGACGGCCTGGATGGATAAGTTGCTGGCCAGTGTCGAATGAGGCGAAACGCGCCGTAAAAACCCTGATTTTGGTCAATAAACTCGCTAGCAAAGCGCATGAACTATGCTATTATCCCGGCCCAACATGTGGTGGCTAAAACGGTTGGGTTAGCAGCTATATGTTCTTATAAAAATAACTGTGAGGTTCAATACATGAAAATTTTAAAAAGTGCTGTTATCGCGTTCTCTTTAGCTGCCGCTATGGGTTCTTTTTCGACTGCTGCGGTTGCCGAAGCCGGCAGAACCAGTTACAAACCTATTGATGCGATCAATGGCGTTCTGGAACGTATCAATGCTGCCGAAACTGCGATTAACAACGGCGCTGAAGACGCTGAAGTTGCAGCTCTGATCAAAAAAGCCGCTGATTTTTCAGAAGAAATCAATGCCAACGACAAAGTTGCCAGAGAGAATTCAAAAGTCAGATCGCACCTGAAAGCCGCCATCACTTCTGCTAAAGCTGCTAACTTGCAAGAGTCCAAAGAGCATTTGGCAAAAGCAAAAGCTGGTATCGAAGGTTTGAAAAAATTGCTGTAATTGCTTTGCGGCAGGGCGCCTCGGCGCCCTGTTTTTTATCCCGCCCGATCGCCCGTTTCCAGACTCCCTTTCCCGTTACAAATAAAACTGCTTTTCTGCCAATAACGCTTCCATTTGTGTGAGCAGGTCCTTTGCGTTTTTCGCGTCGATCCGGCTCAGATCGGCAGGCAGCCCGTACACCAAGTGCCAACGGTTTAATACTACTTGTAATTTTGCGGCATTGCTGGCCGTAAAATGAAACCGGTCCAAGGCTTCCCGATACGTTTGCTGGTCGGGCTGGGGCTGCGCATTTTTCAATTCAGCCAATCGCGCCAACAAGGTTTCCACCACCGAAAGGCCCGCGCCGATCCAGTCTGCCACCGCATCTTCCGTGACGTTGGTCAACGGCGACTCGGCGTTGTCGGATACGACCTTTACGCAATGGATCAATTCGCTGGAACTGAATTTGACGGCGGTCTCATAGAACGCCGATGCTTCCATATCCCGCAAAAAATCGTCGCAGTATCTCGAGTCCGCTTTCGCCAACGTGCTTAAGCCGTTTGTCGGGCAAGGCGTTGCGAATGGTAATTGCGGATAAAACCGCCGGCCGCTGTCGACGTCGACGATTCGATCGACCAGCAAGCAACTGCCCACCGGCAGATGTTTATGCCCGGCCACGCCGATATTTAACATGACGGGTTCTGCAATAGCGGGATATTGAGCCAGCGTATAAGCTACCGCCCCCGCCATCGCTACTTTGCCGATACCGCTGACCGTTAACACGAAGCGTTCGTTGCTGTAAGTTGCAAACGCCTGTTTTTGCGCTGTTTTTTTAAGGTTCCACGCCTTGATCAGCGGCCCGGCTTCGCACGGCAACGCCACGAATATGAAATTAACAGGTGCCAAATCGATCACATTTTTTGAGCGAAAATTGTTAAATTTTAATACCTTGTTGAATATTCTTGAGAAGTGACATAAATTTAGGCCACCTCATTTTTTCAAAGGGAGAGCCGTTGTGATCGAGTCTACTATCTGCCATAGCGAGAAAAACGCAAGCGCCCAGCATTGGGTTGCAACCTTATTGGAAGAACGTTCTGCAGTTTGGTCTTTATACTGCAAGATCGGCAACATGGTGCCGTTCAACGGCGACGGCAATCTGCGCTCGGTACTGTCCGAATTCTCGCAGTTGCTGATCGATTACATTTCGCTCGGGCATTTCGGTATCTACGAGCATCTATTAACCGATCGGCCGGAGCAATCTTCGGCGCTGAGCTACGCCGAGCGGATCTATCCGGCATTCGCGAAGATCACGGCGTCGGCTGTGTCGTTCAGCGATACCTATGATGAAGGCCGGCGCAAATTCAGGACCGACAATTTAGCCCAGGATTTATCGCTACTCGGCGAACACTTAGCCGAACGCATGGAGTTGGAAGACCGGCTTTGCTCCATGCTGTTGCATTGACGGTTACGGCGGGCCACCGCAGGCTTATTTGCTTTCGGTGGCGGAAATGCCCGAGGTCGGACCGTTAGCGCCCCTGATGAACTGCGCCTTCAGGTGATCGAACGCCGCCTGCAAAGTTTTATCCATCACCACTTGGTTGCCGATCGAGACGATCACCCGGGCCAACTCCGGCATTTTGGTCTTGGTCGCCAGCATGTAAATCGGCTGCACGTATAAAATCGAATTACCCATCGGTAAAATCACCATCCGCCCCTTTTTGACTTCCGAGCCCTGTTGGTTCCACAGCGTGAATTGGGCGGCGATTTCCGGATTTTGATCGATCAAAGCATTGACCTGCGACGGGCCGTTAACCTGCACGTCTTTCGGGAACTTGAAAATGGTGATGCCGGGCTTGTAACTATGGCCGCAGTTGGCTTCGTCCAAGGTACCGGCCAGGCCGACCATGCTCAGGTTATCGCGGCGGATCGGCGTCATCGGGTTGATCATGACGAATTCCTCGGTGTCGTTGCAGCGGCCGAAATCCATCGTAATGAAATAGGGTAAAACCGATTGGCCGTCCACCGTGGCGTATTGCCAAGTCTCAGCCTGTTCGTAGAACAATTCCGGCGTGTTTTGGTGGTACTTGGCGTAAATTTTCATCTGCATGAAGTACAAATCGCGCGGGTAACGCAAATGTTGCAACAGGTGGTCCGGCATCTCTTTCAGGTCTTTTAAGAGTCCGGGATAGGCTCTGCTGTATGCTTTGATGATGGGATCGTCCGGATTGGAGATGTAATAGTCCACGCTGCCGTCGTAAGCATCGACCACGACCTTGACCGAGTTGCGGATGTAATTGAACTCGTGGCTGCCGTCCAGATAATCGTCGGCGGCCGGTTTCGAGACCGGATAGTATTTCGATAGCGTGTAGGCATCCTGAATCCAGTAAAACCGGTCTTTGTCGATGACCAAATAAGGATCTTTGTCCAGGTGCAGGAACGGAGTCAGCGCGCTGATCCGTTCGTCGATATTGCGGCGCAGCAACAGCTTGCTGTCGCTGGAAATATTGGGCGAGAAAAAGATTTTTTCGTCTTTCAAGTAAAAAGCAAACAGCAGTTTTCTAAACAACGATGGGATCGGGATGCCGGTATTGCCGCGGTAATCCTTGCCTTCGTCCGGCGCTGAGCTGGATATGTCGGATACCGCCAATTTATTCGGCACAATCGCATAGCGGTATTTTTCCAGCCCGTAGTAGATATCAGGATATTTGACCGAAAAGCCGACATCGGAGGTCATGTTCAGATCGCGCAGATACCAAACGATCGGGATGCCGGCGTCTTGCGCTGCGGGAGAAACCACCGCACCGTAACCGTGAGTAAAGCGCAGATGGGCGTTTTCCCAATTTTGGGCTTCCTTCGGCATGCGCTCGATGTTGACCTCCCGCGCCGCCAGATTGACCTGTTGGTGGTGGCCGTTGATGAAATAGCGATCTTCGTCGACAGTCGGAAACACATAGTAAGGTCTTAAGCCCTGCAATTGCATGTAGCTGTCGATCAAAAATTCGCGATCCCAGACCGGAATGTTTTCGAAATGTTTGACGTTGGACCAGGCTTCGATATCTTTGGTCGCGTCTAGATTGACTTTGAAATCGACGATTTTGATGTTGTTCAGGTCGTAAGCGGCCATCGTCGCATCGATGTTGTGCAGCATCGAATCACCTTCGGTCCGGGTGAAATTAGGCTTGACGATAAACTTTTCGATCATTTCCGGAAGGGTATGCGAGCCGCTCAGCCCCCAGACCGCCAGATATCCCAACACGGCGACGACAGTCGGGGTTTTGCTGCGGTGCCGTTCCGAGAACGCGTAAAACACGATCGAGACCGCGATCGCGGCGATGAAAAATATTTGCAGCCAAAGCAACGGTAACTGGTAGTGCAATTCGACAAAACCGGGGCCGAAAAACACCGGTTCGTTCTGGTCGGAATATAGCAACGAAAACCGCTCGAGCAGAAAGCCCCAGATCACGAACAGCACGACAAAGCCGAACAGAACCGCCAGATGGATTTTGGCGCCAACCGGAAACTCCTTGCTCTGGTTCGGAACGAATACATGCTCCAGCCAATACAATACGCCGGTTGCCAACAATACCAGCGCGGCCGTGGTCAGCAATTCCTTTTGAATCAGCATGTAAATCGGATAGGAAAACATGTAAAAACTTACATCGTTGCCGTACACCGGGTCGCTGATCCCGGCGGCTTCGCCGAAGAAGAACAATAGAGCCTGCTCCCACTGCAGGTAAAACGGAATTGCGATGATGATGCCCAATACCAGCGATATCGGTGTGTAGATTCTCGCCGATCCGGTCATGAATATGTCGGCAAAACGCTGGAAATTACGGCGCTTGCCGTCGTCTATCAAGATTTCGTCGGGGGGATTCAAGCCCAGGTAACGGGATGCAATCCAGAAATGGAACAGGAAGACCGCGAAGAAGAATGCGGTAACCGCGCCGGAGAAGATAAAGCGGTAGAGCAGTTTCAACCAAAAGTAAGTTTCGAATTCCAACGAGCGGAACCACCACAAGTCGACGAAAAAATCGAGAAACACGAAGTAGAATGCCACGTACAAAACGACAGCTACTACCAGGGTTGCCGCCATCAGCGCCGGCAACAGTTTCCAGTTACGCATAATGTCCTCTTTTCTTGGGTTTCCGATTGGCCGCCGTGGCCCCGGCCGGATTGAATTTGGCCCGGTTGGGGCGATTGCGTATCGATCGCCGAGCATTCTAACACCCAATTCCGGATTGTGATCGGCTTGGCTCGGGCCACCGGTCGCCAGTAAAGGCAAGTTGTTGGGCACTGGAATTTGGAGTATGTTGAAGCCCTATAACAATGAGCTTATTTAACGGGCCAACACGGGGAGGGGAGTAGCTATGTCGCATCAAACCAACTACAACAGACGGCGATTTTTGCAAGTTTCAGCAGCCGGTGCCGCCCTCGCGGCATTGCCGCGGCTGTCGGCGGCAACCGGCAGCAGTTTGCTGCGTAAAGCCACGCCGGGATTTGTTGCCGATGTCGAAATCGAGTTTTCGGCACAAGCGTCGCAAGCACGCGTGTTTGAAGGTGGCCCGGCGACCCGGGTGCAAACCTACAGCGCCTCGCTATTGAAGGGGCCGACCAGCACATTGCGGGCACTGCCGGACAATTATCTCGGTCCGATCCTGAATTTGCAGCAAGGTCAGAAGGTGCGGATATTTTTCAACAACCGCCTGCAGGAACCCTCCATCATTCATTGGCACGGCCTGCATGTGCCGCAGCACAGCGACGGCCACCCAATGTATTCGATACAGCCCGGCGAGCAATATGTGTACGAATTCGAAGTCCTTAACCGGGCGGGTACCAGTTTGTACCATTCACACGCCCACGACTTGACGGCTGAACAGGTCTATCGCGGCTTGGCCGGCTTGATCGTGGTCAACGACGCCGACGAAGCGAAACTCGATTTGCCGCGCGGCGAATTCGATCTGCCGCTAGTCATTCAAGACCGGCGTTTCGACCAGCACAACCAATTGCAATATCTGCATGCGATGCCGGAGCGGATGATGGGCTTTCTAGGCGACATGATATTGGTCAACGGTAAGCCGCAGGCTGAATTCAACGTCAAATCCCGTGCATACCGGTTTCGCGCCGTTAACGGATCCAATTCCAGGATCTACAAACTGGGCTGGGACGACGGCACGCCATTGACTGCGATCGGCACCGATGCCGGATTGCTGGCACAGCCGGAAACTCGACCTTACATCATGTTGGCGCCGGGCGAGCGAGTCGATTTGTGGCTGGATTTCAGCGGCAGAGCCGTCGGTTCGCGCTTGACCTTATACAGCTTGCCCTATTCCGGCGCCTTGCCGGGGATGCATGGCGGCATGGGCATGATGCATGGCAAGTTGGCGCAAGGCGCGAAATTTCCGATCGCAGTTTTCAAGGTCAACGAAAGAGTTGCCGACTCGCCGAAGTTACCGAAAACCCTGGTGCCGTTTCAGCGCCTGAGCGAAGCTGACGTCGACAACCGGGACAACCCGATCCCGATTGCCTTGTCCATTCGCCATATGCGGCCGCTATTGAACGGCCTGTCGTTCTCGATGGATAGGGTCATGGATTACGAGAGGGTGGCGCTCGGCTCGATCAAGAAAATCAGGATTTTCCACGACCACGACGGATCTGAAGGGGAACACGGCGGCGGTATGGGCATGGGCAGGATGGGCGGCATGCGCCGCGGCGGCCGCAGTCACGACGGGGAAGAGCCTGGCGGTCAGGGAATGGGGGGCATGATGATGGACATGGCCCACCCGATACACCTGCATGGCCAACAGTACCAGATCCTGTCCCGCAACGGCGCCAACACCAAAGCTGCAGATTATGCGACGGTGAAAGACGGTTTTATCGATTCGGGCTGGAAAGACACGGTATTGGTGATGCCGGGCGAGGAAGTGAGCATCATCAAGCCGTTCCAGGATTACAAGGGGTTGTTCTTGTACCACTGCCACAATCTGGAGCACGAGGATTTGGGCATGATGCGCCAATACTATATCGGCTGAAAACAAAACGCCGGTGCCGAGACGGACCTGACACCGGCGCGTTTTTATCGGCTGGTTCGCTTTACTTTTTTCCGAACAGCGCCATGATGCGTTGCCGATTGGCAAAACCGGCATACGCCAAGCCGCCCAAAATCAGGCCGCTAAACAACTGCCCGAAGAATGAGGATTGTTCGGCCGCGGCAGTTTGGGTTGCGGCATCGGCTTTAGCCGGTGCGGGCGGCGGCGGCACGAACGCTGCTTGTTTTTTGTTGGAAATGTCCGGCAAGCCCAGGCTTTTCCAAGCGTCGTAATCCTGCCAGGCCGGGTATTTGCCTTGCCAGAATTCCTTGGTGAAATACGGCGCCAGACTCATGCCGTGGACTTTGGGAATGCCGCGCTCATCCATGTAGCCTTTGTAAACCACCAAGCTGATGTCGCCGCCTTCGCCAACGCCGTTGGTGGTGAACGATTTTTCGACGTGGTCGTGAAACATCCAGACGCCTTGGCCGAAACTGTTCAAGCCATCGTCGACGCCGCTAAGTTCCAGATCGAGTCGCTGTGCCGGCACCATACCGTGCACGTCGCGTTTGATGTAAGAGGAAGGGCCGTTATCGACGCCGTCGTAATGCGTCACCATCGGTTTATGGCCGTGGATGTGCAACGCGAACTCTTCCTCGTGGCCGTTCAGAACGCGGATTTTGACCTTCTTGTTCTCTTCCATCAGGATCAACGACTCGCGCAAGGTATACGGGAAGGAACGACCGTTCAGCATGAAGTAATCCGGCTTGGCTTCGGTAATATCGAATTCCTGATTCATGCGGCGGGCGATGATGCGCGGGTCGTTGGCGGAACGCACCATTTCGTGTAGTTCCTTGTCCGCAGATTGGTAGTGCAGGTCATATTCGGCCGCGTATTTTTCCTTGACCGCTACCGACGGGTGGCGGACATGGCCGGCACCGACGTTGAACACCTGGACCCAGTTATTGGGCCGGTTTTCCTCAACCACAAATATACCTTGCAGGCCCATCGGAATGTGCGTGTGCGGCTGTACGTGGCAATGGTAGTACATCGTGCCCGGTTGGCGCGGTTTGATCACATAGGTTTTGCTTTGGCCTGGCATCACGTCCATTTGCCCGGTTTGGCCGACGCCGTCGTTGCCTTCGCCGCTATGGTCCATGTAAGGATGGTCAATACCGTGCAAGTGAATCGAATGCGGGAAATAGTGACTGTTTTCCAGCACAATCCAGACGATATCGCCTTGCTCGACCCGGATCACCGGCGACGGTGCCCGCAACAGTGGGTTGGCCACCGGTTCGTACAGGCTCAGCGTCGACATGTCGCGGGTTTTGGGGGCATAAACCCAGAACGTGGGCTGGATGCCGGGAGCAATGTCGAAAGTCGTGGTCGGCTCCTTCATGTCCGGCGAATGGCCGTTCAGTTCGGCGATTTCCAATTTGATAATGTAATGGTCCGGATCGCCGTCGCCGTCCATGTCGTTACTGACGGTGATGGCGTCGGCAGCCAATTGGGTCTCCATCAGCGTCGCCATGGAAATATTGTTGGTGCCCTTGACGAACGCCGCGATTTCCGCAGGGTTGTCCGGATTGCACATCCGCGATTCCTGAATGTCCACACCGTCGATCACTTGCGCTTCGCGCCACTTCGGATCGGTAAATTCAGAACAAAATTCTTCCGCTGCCCCCAATTTGACGTTAGTGCTCGCCGGTAGCTTGTCCGCCGCCGCCAAAACCCACTGCGAACCGGACAGCAACATGGCGCCACACAGCATGGGGATAACCTTTTTATGCATACAAAACCTCATAAAACAGACAAATTAGCGGATAGCTCGACAAGGCATCCGAACATCAGAAAAAGCGCGATACTGTAACCAGAACCCATGGGTAAAGTACAGAAATTATTTAACAAATTTACCGGCTCCTCGCCCGGCTGCCATAGCCGAACCAAGGTTGCAACCGGACCGGTTGGCTAATACTTTATAATTCCATATCCGGCGATTTTTGCTAATCGGTGGACAACATTTTTGTCAGTTAATTCAGCCCGCGAAAATTATGCCCAGCATTCGATTCCTGCTTTGTTTGATCTTAATTTTATCAGTTCACGCCGGCTACGCCTGGTTGGACAACCGTCCGCAGGATGCCGGCACCGA
The DNA here is from genome assembly GCF_024505045.1 of Methylomonas aurea. Taxonomy (GTDB): domain Bacteria; phylum Pseudomonadota; class Gammaproteobacteria; order Methylococcales; family Methylomonadaceae; genus Methylomonas; species Methylomonas aurea. Next base: position 91,612 of record NZ_JANIBM010000001.1, read on the forward strand.
CGTTCCCGCCGGCAAGCTGATGAGCCTGTCGTTTGCCCCGTTCCGCGAAGGCTTTAGTCCGTTGCTGGAAAAATTTCCGTTGCCCGAGCACGTCGACGAAGATTTGCGCCTGCTGGCGGATAAAACCGAAACCATCCGCACCTATTCCAGCCTGGGCGGCATGCAACCCACTCCTGAATTGGCGCGAAAATACGGTTTGCAGATGATTCAAGGCTGCTGGATCGACGCGATTTATCTGGACAACCAACGGGAAATGGAAGCGTTGATCAAATCGGCGAATGCGAATCCGGATGTGGTGAAGCGGGTCATCGTCGGTAACGAAGTCTTGTTACGCGGCGAAATGGACGTCGATCGTCTGATCGGTTACATCCGCGCCGTAAAGCAGGCAGTCAAGCAGCCGGTGTCTTATGCCGACGTCTGGTCGATGTACATGAAGCATCCGCAACTGATTAATGAGGTCGATTTCATCACCATTCATATTCTGCCCTATTGGGAAGACGAGCCGATTTCAGTCGAAAATGCGACGCAACATTTGGAGAAAATCGTCAAGCAAGTCGAAGACGAAGCGCGCGGCATCGCACCCGGCAAACCGATTCTGATCGGCGAGTCCGGTTGGCCCAGTGCCGGCCGCCAACGCGGTTTGGCCGTGCCGAGCGTGGTCAACGAGGCCAAGTTCATCCGCGGCATGATTCAGGTCGCCAAGCGCCATAATTTCGATTACAACATCGTCGAGGCCTTCAACCAGCCCTGGAAAAGCGAACTGGAAGGCGTGGTCGGCGCCAACTGGGGCTTGTTCTCCGCTTCCCGCAAACCGGTGTTTCCGTTGACCGGGCCGGTGTTGGAAACGCCGAACTGGCCATGGCGTTTGGCGGCGGCCATTTTGCTCGGTCTGGCGGTGGTCGGCATTTATTTTAAAAATCTGCAGGCCTTGCCCTGGCCGAGATTATTGCTGGTGTTGGCGATGGTTCAGACTTTTAGTGCCTGTCTGGTCACGCTGGCCGATTTTCTTTGGTATACCAGCTACAGCGATTGGCAAAGGTTGTACACCGCATTCATGGTCGTGGCTAACGCGCTAATCGCCGGCTTATTGCTGTGCCGGGCGCGGCAAATTCTGGGGGGACAGTCCGGCACTCTGCCGCTGGCGAAGGCGTTGCGTTCTGCGTATCTGATTTTTATCGGCTTGGCGCTCTACAAAACTTACGGATTGGCGGTCAATGGCCGTTATTTGAGCTTCCCGATCGAGCAGTTTTCGATTCCGGTTATTGGTTTGGTCGCGCTGATTGCATGCCGGCGGCTAAATCTAGGTAAAGCGACCAGCGGCTTATTGGCGTTCGACGACTTGATCGGTTGGGAATTTAGTTCCAAACGCGACTATCTACTCGCTTACCTGCTGAGTTTCGCGATAGTCGGCATGGTGATCGGAGAGAGTTTAGCATTTATGGTTGGCCGGGATTTTATTCAGGCTCATCCCGGTATTGCCGAAGGTTTGCCGGTCGCACTGAGTTATACCTTTCATAACCAGCAATTAGTGACATGGTTGGCGTACCTGGCGGCGTTGTCTTTGCCATTTTGGATCGGAAAATCGAAGAACGCTAATGTTTAATGCTAGTGTTCTGCCTGGCAAGGCGATGCGCCCTGGAGTGCGGCGTTTCAAAACCCGACGGCGTTAAGCGACAGTTTGCCGCGCGGCAATTTGTCACATTCTCAAACGCCGAGCCGGCCATTAGACTATGTATAACTCTTATGTATGCGCTCCCTCTCCTAAAGGGTAAAGAGTTTTAATATCCTTCCTCAATGCGGCCTCTGCGCCGCATCTTTTTTTGGATGAGGTCGTCATTATGGAAAGAAACTACCAGTCTTCGCTGTCTACTTTCGTGCATCCAGCCGAATTGGATTTACGCACCGCTTTTCACGAGGCCGGCCACGCCGCGGCCATTTATCTCAGCAACCGGCAAAAGCAATTACCGCCGGTATTTTTCGAAATCCATGTCCGGCGGCCCGGCGATGATAGACATCAATTTTTTGCCAAAGTCGTGGACGGCAATCTGATCCAAAATTTGCCGATCGCCGTAGTCGAGAGTTTTTCGACGTTTGCCGAGCAGCCACAGCATAGTTGCCAGCGGGCTTATGAAGCCGATGTGGTGAATCTGCTGGCCGGACCCTTGGCCGAAGCCAAATACGTGGCGATACGCGACGATGAGGTTTTCAACCTCAATCTGGTCAATTTCAATGCCTTGCACAACTACGGGGGATACAGCGACCTGGAAAAAGCTTCGAGCTATTTGGAGTGCTTCATTTCCTGCCGTACCGAACGCGAGAAGAAAATGCAGGATTTGCTGGCCGAAGCTTTCCGCTTTATCGACGACCGCCGACATTGGAAGTGCATTCTGAATCTGGCGCACTACATTCTGGATAGCCAACAAGAGGTCATTTCCTGCGACCAGGCCATTACCGTATTCGATCGTTGCCTCGCTGCTACCCGGCCTTACCGTTCCGCGCGCTATCCTTTCTTCTTCAATTAACTCCATTTCGCCGCCCGGCAATTACGTTAGATAGCTCAGGTAGCGCTTTCCCAGTATTAGCCGAGGTCGTCGGTAAATAAAGTGCAACGGTTGCGTCCCAGTTGTTTGGAGCGGTACAGCGCTTGATCTGCTCGTACGAATACGTCATCGTGCAGATCGCCTTCCTTGAATCCGCTGACGCCGCAACTCAACGTCAGATTGATGTCTTCGCCGTTGGAATGAAAGCCTGAGTGCTGGATGATGTCGCGGATGGTTTCCGCGACTTCCAGGGCCTGATCTTCGCGAGTATTCGGCATCAGCATCACAAATTCTTCGCCGCCGTAACGTGCAACGAAATCGGTTTCACGGCAGTTGCTCGACAACAACTGGCCGACCAATGCCAGGGTTTTGTCGCCGGCTTTATGGCCATAGTTGTCGTTAATTTGCTTGAAGTGGTCGATATCCCAAATCACCAAAGCCAGCGGCGCCTGGTAGCGTTTCCAGCGATTGGCCTCCATTTCCACCCGGTTGTTGTAGGCCAAGCGGTTGGGCAGACCGGTCAGCGAATCGCACAAGGCTTTGTCGTGTTCGATTTTCAGTTTGGTGCGCAGAGTTTCGGTCTCGGTTTCCAAGGCCTGGAGTTTTTGCGTCATCATCTCGATTTTCTTTTGCGCTTCGAGTTGGCGCTCGTCTTCCATTTGTTTGTGTTCGAGCAATTGCTCCAGCAGGCGATCGAGATGCTCGCTAGTCTGGGTTTTCAATTCGGCCAGTTCTTCCGCCGATTGCGCGGAATCCTTCAAATCGCCGACCTGGCGGGAAATCTCGTGGCTCAACATATGCCGATTGTCGATCGACAGTTTGTTGGCCTCACCTGCGCTTTCGGCGTGTTGTTCGATTTCGTTGAGCTGGCCGGTCAAATCCGTCAGAAACAAGTCGAGATCTTTTCGTTCCGCCGCGCCGTAGTCTTTGATGTTCAGTAGCAATTCGATCGCCGAATCGATCACTCTTTTGTAGGCATGTCCGGTTTGCCGGGCGCGGATTCGCTGTTTCAGTATCGTGGTTTGCTGCTCGAAGCGTAGCGGGACCTCGGCTTCGGCCAACAATTCGTCCAGGCGCTGCAGTACATATTCTTGCTGGGTATGGCCGGAAACCGTGCTGTCTGCTTCGTACTCTTCCTTGCTTTGCTTGGAAATCTGCAACAGCGTTTTCGAGACCGACTGCAATTCCTGCAACAAGTCGTGCAGGTTTGCGCCGCCGCGTAATTTGGCGCCTATCGTCACCAAGTGCGGTTCCAGTAATTTGTGGCTGCCTTGACTGAATATCAAAAGCTGGATGACCAGTTTGTACAGGAATTTTTCGATATCGGCCGGAGCCGAATAGGGGGAATGGATTGCCATCGCGCTAGCGCCTTAAACCACGATGCAGCAATTGCGACCGGATTGCTTGGCCTTGTACAAGCCAGCATCGGCGCGCTCGAATAACGATTCGGTAGTGTCGCCGTCGCGGTATTGGCTCAGGCCGCAGGACAGTGTGATATTCACTTTGTTGCCGTTGGCGTTGAAACTGCAGTTTTCAACCGTGCCGCGCAGTTTCTCCGCAACTTGTAAACCGGCCGCGGCGTCGGTATCCGGTAACAGCATCACGAACTCCTCGCCGCCGAAGCGGGAGACGAAGTCGGTCTGTCGGCAATGCTCGGACAGTAACTTGCCAATGATCGCTAAGGCCTTATCGCCTGATTTATGGCCGTAAGTGTCGTTGATGGTCTTGAACAAATCCACGTCCCAAACGATCATGGTTAACGCCGATTTATACCGTTTGCAACGCGCGATTTCGTCGGCGAGCCGGTCCTCGAGCGCCAAACGATTCGGCAAGCCGGTTAAGGGGTCGCGGGTCGCCCGCTGCTGCGCGGCGTCCAGCCGTGAGCGCAATTCGCCGGATTCGGATTCCATTTCCTTCAATTTGGCCGTCAAGGCCCGCATCTCCTGTCGGACCCGATCGCGTTCCTGCTGCTCACGTTGGTTATGTTGCTGAATTTGTTCGCTGATGGCGCTAAGCCGACTGCTGACGACTTGCTTCAGCGGCTCCAGTTGGGTGGCGCTTTCGGTTCTTTCCTTCAATTCCTGGATCTGCTCGGAGACCGAACGGTCCAGCAGGTTACGCTTTTTCAGGCTGTTTTCGGTGGCGGAGTTGACGCCGGTGGCTTTGATGCCGAGTTCGGTCAACTGTTCGGTCAATGCAGCCAGGAACATCGCCATTTCGCGTTGTTCGGCTTCCAGATGCTTTTTTATCGACAGCAGCAAACTGATGGTGTCGTCGAACACGCGGCTCAACGGTTGCCGTTCGCTTTGGATCCGCTGTTTCAACTGCTCGGCGTCGGCGGCAAAAAATTGCGGGATCTCGGCATTGTCCAGCAACCGGATCAGCTGAATGTGAATGGCGTTGACGTCGGTATCGCCTGGCGCCAGTTCGATGCCGAGTGTTTGCGGCAATTGCGGTTTGCTTTCGGCTTCGATCAGTTCCAGCAACGCCAAAAATAAACCTTGGTTATTGGCAAACTTGCGGTTTTCGTAGCCATCTCGGATTTCGTCGAGACGGTCTTGCAGGAACGGGTACTGCTTACCCAGAAATTCGAATAGCAGTGCGGCATCGGCGAGATTGGTTTCCGCCGAGTCTTCCAGTTTCGCCAGCGCAGCGGAAAATGCGGTCAGTTCTTTTTGCAGTTGTTGGCTCTGCAGGCCGCCTTTCAGCAGGTTACGGATCCGATTCAAGTGCGGGTCCAGTTGCCGGTTAAGGCCTTTCACCGCCAATGCGAAACGAACGATGGTCTTGCAGAGCAATTCTTCGTTGGCTTTGAACTGCTTTTCGCTTTGTTCCTGGTCATCCAATAGCCGGAGATATTTCTCCTTCCACTTTTCCGGCCCTTCTTCCTTGTTCTTGAAAAAAACCATGAATCACGCCTCAATATCGAAACTTTTACCGGTTGAATTATAGACTATCGCCGAAATTGCGAAGCCTACGATTCCGGCGCGATTGCCCACATCCCTGTGAGATGCGCGAGGTAATTGGGGCATTATTTCTTGGGACTTTCCTGCGCGATTAGCTGGTTGACCACATTCAGCATGTTGGCCTGCGATTTGGCCGATTGTGCGGTCACTTTGTATTTGCCGTTGACCACCAGCGAAGGTACGCCGGTAATGCCGTAGCGCGGCCCGATCGATTCGGCTTGGCGCAATTTGGCGTCGACCAGGAACGAGTTATATGCCGCGCGGAAATCTTCGTCCTTCACGCCGTGTTCGGCAAAAAACTTCGCCAAGTCGCTTTCGTCTGTTAGAGCCGGCTTTTTGTCTCGAAGAGCTTCTTGGATGGTGTTGAATAGGTCGGCATGCACCTTATCCAGTACACCCAGGGCTTCTGCGGTGTAATAAGCTTTAGCGTGCTTGCCCCACAACTCGCTGAATACCGCCGGTTGGCGGATGAACTCTACGTTGGCCGGCTTGGTTTTCAGCCATTCGACCATTGCCGGCTCCAGGCTGTAGCAATGCGGGCAGCCGTACCAAAAAAATTCGATCACTTCGACTTTAGCAGGATTTTGCACCGGTTGCGCCGGCGAGACCGGATCGTAGCCGCCCTCCGCATTCGCCAACGTGGATAATCCCAACAGCCCGAGCAACGCAATAATTTTTAACATCAAAGTTCTCCGTAAAAGTAATTCCGACAAAGATGGCTCCGCGCCGAAGCGGCTATCGGCTTGTAAATCCGGCCGCTGTAGACCGGAACCGAATAACCATCCTGTAACAGCACTTGCCGCAGAGCCCAGCGCGACCGGCTTTTTACATTACATCCTCCACCAGGGACTATACCGCTGGCCGGAGAGCAGCGCCTGGGGGCTTACTTCATCGTCGAGATGTAGTAAGACACCGCCTTGATGTCTTCGTCGGTCATTTTGGTAGCGATCATGTGCATCATGTTTTCGCGGTTGTTGCTGCGAGCGCCGGTTTTGAAATCGGTCAGGGTTTTGATCAGATAATCGGCATGTTGCGAGTGCAGCGACGGGAACGAGGCCGGCTTGTTGCCTTCGGCATAAGGGCCGTGGCAGGCGACGCAGGCCGAGACTTCGCGGCTCAGGTTGCCGTTGCGGTACAGGTCGCTGCCCTGAGCAATCAACGCCGCCAGTTCGGCTTTTTTCTGTTCCTCGGTTTTGGCCGGAGCGTCGTCGTCATCGCCGGCGGGCAGTGTTGGGGCCGGATTGGCAGAAATCTTGTTGCCGGCATAGTAGGCGGCGATTTCCTGAATGGCCTGGTCGTCTAGGCCGGCCGCCAACGGCGCCATCATCGGCGAGTTACGGGAACCGTTTTTAAAAGCGTGCAATTGCTTGGCCAGATACCCTTGATGTTGGCCGGCCAACTTCGGGAAGCTGGGCATGGTGCTGTTACCGTCCTCACCGTGGCAGCCCGCGCAGCTAGCCGCTTTGGCCTTGCCGGCACTGGCGTTGCCTTGAGCATGGACGTAGCCGCTAGCGGATGCCAACGCCAAGGAGATGGAAACAGTCAGCAATTTTCTTGTCATTATGGGCCCCTGTTCAGGAAAAGTTGATCGATATAAAGCGCGCGGGCGTCTGCCGCCAAGCGCTATAATGCCCGGATTCTAACCGATTTAATGACTGTAAGCGAGACTGGATGAATCCGATCTACCACCAGGCCAAATTCATCAGCAGCGCCCCTAAACTGAAGGATGCGCCGCCTGATCAAGGAAAGGAAATTGCGTTCGCCGGCCGCTCCAATGCCGGGAAATCCAGCGCAATCAACACGCTGGTCAGACAAAATGCGTTGGCTCGGGTCAGCAAAACCCCCGGCCGCACTCAATTGCTGAATTTCTTCCAAGTCGATCCGGAGCGCAAACTGGTCGATTTGCCCGGCTACGGCTACGCCAAAGTTCCGGAAGCGATGAAGCTGGAATGGCAAAAAATGATGGAAACCTATCTGAACCAGCGCCAGGCGTTGTGCGGCATCGTGTTGGTGATGGATATCCGCCACCCGCTGACCGACTTCGACTGGCAGATGGTCGAATGGTGCGAGCACCGCAAATTGCCGCTGCACATTCTGTTGACCAAGGCCGACAAGCTCAAATTCGGCGCGGCGAAAACCACGTTATTGCAAGTTCAACGGGACTTGAGCCGGGTGGATATCGTTGTGACCCTACAATTGTTTTCGGCCCTGGACAAAGTCGGAGTCGACGACGTGCACCAGATACTCGACGAGTGGTTCGGGTTTTCCGAAGCCGAAGCAGCAGTCTGATTTTTACCGCCGGTACGCCGCCCTGATCTAGTTTAAGATTGCCCTGAGCCGATGTACGGCTGTAGATTCGGCCAGCCCGCCTAAAATCGGGGCGACCTTGAAACGAACGGTCGTTTATCGGCCTTGGCTCCGTTCCGCACAGCGCAGGCACTGGTTGGCGAACGGCAGCGCCGCCAGCCGCTCCTTGCGTATCGGCTCGCCGCAGGTAGCGCATACCCCGTAAGTGCCGGCATCGATTCTGAAAATGGCCTGCTTGATTTTTTCGACTTCGTCGCGGGCGGCATTCCCCAAGGCGTCCAGCACTTGGTCGTTTTCGGTTTCGACGGCTTGTTCGGAGAAATCCTTGTCCAGCGGATGGTCGGCATGCTTTACATCAGCAGTTATCTTACCCAGCCGGTCGTCGAGTTCTTCCAGCATGTTCAGCAGTTGGTCGCGCACGTCTTGATATTCTTTCATTTCAGTCTCCGCAGCATGCTGCATGGCGATAGGCCGACCCATTCCGGCCGCTTCCGGTTTATACAACGAAGCTCCTGCCGGCGCAACCAAGCTGGTCTATACTCGATCCATCGCTACTTACGGTATTTCGCACGATGGACGTTGCTCTCGACCGGCTAATCGCCGCCGCCAACCAGATCATTCTCGGCAAGGAACGGCAAATTCAGCTTGCCGTTTGCTGCCTACTGGCCAAAGGCCATTTACTGATCGAAGACATTCCCGGCGTCGGCAAAACCACGCTGTCGCATACCTTGGCGCGCTTGTTCGGCATGGAATACCAACGCATCCAATTCACCAGCGATATCCTGCCGGCCGACATCGTCGGCTCGACAGTGTTCGATACCCATAAGCAGCAATTCAAGTTCCATCCCGGACCGATCTTCAAACAAATGATTTTGGCCGACGAAATCAACCGCGCCACGCCTAAGGCGCAAAGCGCGCTACTGGAAGCGATGGAGGAGCGGCAAGTGACCGTGGAAGGCCAGACCTACGCTTTGCCGCAGCCGTTTTTCGTGATCGCTACCCAAAATCCGACCAACCAAATCGGTACCTTTCCGCTGCCGGAATCGCAAGTCGACCGCTTTTTGATGCGGATAGAGCTGGGCTACCCCAGCCGCCAGGCCGAACGCGAGTTATTAGCGGGTCAACCTCGCCATCTGTTGATCAACGCTCTGGCGGAAGCCTTGAGCCCGGCGCAACTGGTCGAGCTGCAACAGGCGGCAGCCAGCGTTTATGCCTCGCCCGCCTTGCTGGATTATCTGCAAGCCATATTGGCCTACACTCGGCAATCACCGGATTTCGTAAACGGCCTGTCGCCGCGTGCCGGTTTGGGTTTACTGGCTGCGGCCAAGGCCTGGGCCTTCATCGACAAGCGCCAGGCGGTGTTGCCGGAAGATCTGCAAGCCGTATTGCCGGCCGTGGCCGGCCACCGCTTGAATGCCGGTTCCAGCGATTCGGTCGGCATCGTTGCGCCGATACTGGCGCAAGTATCGGTCCATTGAACTCGGCGCCGCTATCGTTAACAGACCGCTTTCGGCTGTCGCGCTTTTTTCGAGGCGAGGCACCCACCTCGGCACCCATCGTGTTGGGCCACCGCCGCATCTTCATCTTGCCGACCCAACGCGGCTTGGCATTCGTACTGTTGATCGTGTTGCTATTACTGGTCGGCTTCGTCTACAGCAATAATTTGGCCTATTTATTGGGTTTTTTATTGGCCAGCATTTTCTTTGTCGCGATTTTGCACAGCTTCAAAGCCTTGGCCGGCTTGAGCGTCAGGGCCGGTCGCCAACCGGCCGTGTTCGCCGGGCAAGCCGGCGCCTTTAATTTTCAGATCGGCAATCCCGGTCGACAGGGGCGTTACGCCGTCCAATTGGCCTTGCAAAGCGAGATGGCCATCAGTTTGGCGCCGGCGGAAACGCGAATCGCCACCTTATACCAGGCGACCGAGCGGCGCGGCTGGTTACAACCGCGGACGTTGACCGTTTCCAGCTTGTATCCGTTGGGGTTGTTTCGAGCCTGGGCACCGCTGCGTTTCGACAGCCCGTTACTGGTCTATCCCAAACCGGCCAAGCGACAATTGCCGTTTCCGGAAAGCGGTGATGGACAGCTATCAGAGGGCCTGAGCCGGCGCCAGGGTGACGAGTTTTACGGCCTGCGCCCATACCAACGCGGCGATGCGATCCGCCAAATCCATTGGAAAACCTTCGCCAAAGGCCAGGGCGTATTCAGTAAGCAATACGCCGGCGCAGGCTCCAGCGAACTGTGGCTGGATTATCAACAGGCACCGGGGCACAACAGCGAGGAACGCCTGAGCCAACTTTGCCGCTGGGTCGTCGATGCGGAAAAAGCCGGATTGCGTTACGGCCTGCTGCTGCCCAATCTGCGTCTTCCGCCGGATACCGGGACGACCCATTACCGGCAATGCCTGCAAGCACTGGCGCTGTTTTGACCATGAATGCGCTGCCGTCGTCACGCCTGTTATGGTTCATGTCGGGATCGATAGGGCTGATCGCACTGCCGCATGCCTGGCATGTTCCGCCGCTGCTGATCGGCTTTTTCGGATTGATGTGGCTATGGCGACTGCTGGCGATAGCTCGGCCGGCCTGGTTGCCGAACCGGTGGGGGTTATTTGCGTTGACACTAGCCGGTATTGGTCTGGCCTTCAGCCAACACCGGGGAGTGTTCGGCCGCGATGCCGGCACCGGTTTGTTTGTCGTGGCTTTGGGATTGAAATTACTGGAGATTCGCGGCAAACGCGACGTCTACGTCATCGTTTATCTGGCCTTCGTCGTCGCCGCAACGCAGTTTTTGTACGAAGAAAGCATTTTGATGGCACTTTACATTCTGCTGGTTTGTACCGTGCTGTTAGCGACGCTGGTCACCCAAAACAGCGTTTCGCCGCAAACCGTTCCGGCGCTGAAAACCGCAGCGACGCTGATCGTACAAGCTCTACCGATTGCCATGGTGTTGTTTGTGCTGTTCCCAAGGCTGGAAGCCCCACGCTGGAGTTGGCTGGATGCCGACAATCAAGCCAAAAGCGGCTTGAGCGATACGCTGGAGCCCGGTTCGATCGCCGAATTGAGCTTGTCGGCGGAATTGGTATTTCGGGTCAAGTTCGACGGCGATCTGCCGCCGCCGGCGCAGCGCTATTGGCGTGGACCGGTTTATAGCCTTTTCGATGGTTCGGCTTGGAAGGCGGCGCCGGCCTTGTTCCGTGCGGCCAATCCCGATCAGCCGGCGTTCGGCGGCAGGGCTTACGATTACACGCTGATGATGGAGCCGCAAAAACAAAATTGGGTGTTTGCGCTGGAATTGCCCAGCGCATTTCCCGCCGGCCTGCGCCGCAACGAGTTGTACCAATTAACCACCAACAAAAATCCCGGCGACCGCGCCGAATATCGGATTTCATCGACGCCGGCCTACAACACCGGCGGTATCAGTCCGGCGGAACGGCGGGAAAATCTGCAATTGCCGGGCAAACCTTCCGAACGCATACGCAATCTGATCGCCCAGTTACGCGGCACCGAGGCATCGCCGGAGGTGTTGATCGCCAATCTGTTGCAGCACTTCCACCGCGAAAATTTTCGTTACACCTTGAATCCGGAGCCGATGCCGGAACGCCAGGTCGAAACTTTTCTGTTCGAACGCCGCGCCGGTTTTTGCAGCCATTACGCCACGGCTTTCGTTTATCTGCTGCGGGCCGCCGAAATTCCGGCGCGGGTGGTCGGCGGCTACCAAGGCGGCCGATTTAACACGGTGGGCGGTTTTCTGGAGGTCCGCCAGGCCGATGCGCACGCTTGGGCTGAAGTCTGGCTGGACGGTAAGGGCTGGGTGCGTTTCGACCCCACCGCCGCGATTGCGCCGGAACGGATCGAACAAAGTGTGAACGTTGATTTGCAGATCGCCAGCGGAGCAGCCAATTTCAGCCCGATTCAACTGGATGCCAAGACCTTGACCTGGCTGCAACGCGGCCGGCAACTGTGGCAGAACGTCGATTACCAATGGCAGCGCTGGGTTATCAATTACGATACCGACAATCAAAAGGCTTTGTTGCAAAGCCTGGGTATCGACGACTTCGTCAAGCTCGGTTATTGGCTGTTGCTCAGCGTGGGCGGGTTGAGTGGCTTACTGGCCTGGCGCTTGCTGCGGCCGAATCGGCGACGGCGCGACCCGGTATTGCTGACCTACCGCCAGTTTTGCGACAAACTGCGGAAAGCGGGCGTCGACTTCGGTCCCGGCGACGGCCCGCAGACGTTGGCGCAACGCGCCAAGACCGTGCGGCCCGACTTGGCCGACGCTATAGACCGGATTGCGGCGGTTTTTATCCGCCTGCGTTATGAACCTGGCGCGGAGACCGGCGACTTGCGCACCCTGAAAACGCTGGTTCGCGGCTTGCGGGTTTGAGCGGGAACCTAGTGAAGATCCGGCACTTCTTCCTTAGCTTTTTGCTGCGGCTGCGATTGAGTTTGCTTGGCTTTTTCGGCTTGTAATTGCTTGTTACCCTCGCCGAACATTACCGCTCCGGCCATGAAAATCGCGCCGGCGATCGCAATAATCGGCAAGCGGCCGGGCTTATCCATCCACAACAGTATCCACTTGGGTTTGATCATCCCGACGAGCAAAATCACGGCGGCGAGAATCATTACGTTAAAACTGTAGTAGATCAAGGTATTCATGTAACCGGGTCCTGTTTCCAGCAAGTTAATAAGACATACATTATTATTAGCCGCGTTACGCTTGGCAATAATCAAAATTAATCATCACCTTGAGGAGGCGCTATGGGCGGCTTTGGTTTATTTGTAACAGTATTATTGGTGTTTGCCATTTTAATGGTTTTTATGAGCGTCAAATCCGTGCCGCAGGGCATGGAATACACCGTCGAACGCTTCGGTAAATATACCGCGACTTTGACGCCCGGCCTGAATATTATCGTGCCGATCATCGACCAGATCGGCCGCAAGCTGAACATGATGGAGCAAGTGTTGGACGTGCCGTCGCAGGAAGTCATCACCAAGGACAACGCGATGGTCAGGGTCGATGGCGTCGTGTTCTACCAAATTCTTGATGCCGCCAAAGCCGCCTATGAAGTGAACTATCTGGATGTGGCGATCATCAATCTGGTGATGACCAACATCCGCACCGTGATGGGCTCGATGGATTTGGACGAATTGTTGTCCCGCCGCGACGAAATCAACGCTCGCCTGTTGACCGTCGTCGACGATGCCACTTCGCCATGGGGGATTAAAGTCACCCGCATCGAGATCAAGGACATCGCGCCGCCCAAAGACTTGGTCGACTCGATGGCGCGGCAGATGAAAGCCGAACGGGAAAAGCGCGCTCAAATTCTGGAAGCGGAAGGCTTGCGCCAAGCAGAAATTTTAAAAGCCGAAGGCTTGAAACAAAGCGCGATTCTGGAAGCCGAGGGCCGCAAGGAGGCCGCATTCCGCGAAGCCGAGGCCCGCGAACGCTTGGCCGAAGCCGAAGCCCGCGCCACGTTGATGGTGTCCGAGGCCATCTCCAAGGGCGACGTGCAGGCCATCAACTATTTCGTCGCCCAGAAATATATCGAGTCGGTCAAGGCGATCGCCTCAGCCGATAACAGCAAATTGATCATGATGCCGTTGGAGGCCTCCAGCGTCATCGGCGCGTTGGGCGGCATCGGCGAGTTGGCCAAAGAAGCGTTACAGAAAAAGGGCTGAACATGATGGAACAAGACATCGTATTTTGGTACTGGTGGGTGCTGGCGGTCGGTTTTCTGGCTCTGGAAATCCTGGCCAGCGGCTTTTTCTTCCTGTGGCTGGCGGTTTCGGCCTTCATCGTCGGCTCGGTCGTGTTGTTGATCGAAGCGACCACGTTCAACGTCCAAGTCTTGCTGTTTTCGTTATTGGCGGTGTCGTCGGTGCTGGCCTGGCGCAAATACGCCCGCACCCGAGCCACGGAAGTCAGCGATCATCCTTTGCTGAATCGGCGCGGCGCCCAATACATTGGCCGGACGTTTAATTTGATCGCACCCATCGAGAACGGCCAAGGCAAAATCAAGGTCGACGACACCATTTGGAAGGTTCACGGCCCGGACACGCCGCTAGGCGCAAAGGTCAAGGTTGTCGCGATCAAGGGCACCGTGTTCGAGGTGCAGGTTTGCCAATGAAGCAATCGGCAACCCTACCGAATTAGACATCCGATTGTTTTAAGATTCGCGGAGCGGAAAGCGCCGCGACCAGGCGACATAACGCGTGAGTTAGCGGCGAGGCAGCCCCCGCGGCCATCCACGCCTTGCGGAGGGTTAATGATCATGCAGCCGACTTTCACTCAAGCATCGCCGCTAGGGCCATGTGCGGCGTAATCCGCTACCGCTACCGGCTGCCACCCCGCTTCGTGGCATCGCTACTGTTTTTGGCGATCGCACCAACCGGCGGCTTGGCTTATCTGGCCGCCAGCGGCGTTTTGCCAAACTATGCCGATTTACTCGGCTGGTTGGCGGCCGCGAGCGCTTTATGGGCTATTTTGCCGCTATGGCTTGTCGGCAGAGCTTTGGCCAAACCGTCTTTCATCGAATTGCGGGCGGAGGAAGCTTTGTTACCGAGGGCGTCTTTGGCATTAACGTTTATCGGTATGCCTTACACGGCCATCAAGCAGATCAGTGTGCTTGAAGTGTCGAATCATAGCGTGGCGGTCGTGGCTTCGGCTTTCGGCGAATCCCGCGTCAGTTCCGCGTGGTTTGCGGCAGAAGGCGAGTTTGCCGAGTTTCTCCGGGAAATCCAGCGGCGTCACGCACAAAATGCCAAGAGTAAACCGCCAGCTATCGACTCGCTAGTGGCCGCGGTTCGCGAGCGCAGTAAAGAGGATCCCTTGGCCGGCGCGAGGATCGCCGCACAGGAGGTATATCATCGGCTGACTTCTGCAATGCAAAACGATAAAGGCGTGCACGCCGAATCCCTGCTATGTGCGCTGGGTGCACTGGCGGGTTATGCCTGTCAAGTTAGCGTCAGACAACGGAACGTGGCGCGAGGGCTGGCGGAAGATGCCGGTTTGGCGACCATTGAAGCTACCGACGGCAACAAGTATTTTTACGGCGATGCGATAAACGCTCCGCTGGCCGAATCGCAGTATTCGGTATGGGGGCTGGCGGCGGCGGCGGCGCAAAAATCCGGCTGCCAAGACTTGCTGGACGTTAACGAAATATTTCGCCATAGCATCAAAAGCCTGGGCAGTAGCGAGTTCGGCTTGCTGCGCCTGCCGCTAAGGCAATCGCCGGCCGATCGGCCTTTAAACTACTTGAAAGCCTTGTGGCCTAATCTTATGCCGACTATGCGCTTGCTGTGTCCGATTCAGGCGCATTGGCCAATTTTGCTCGGATTGGCCATCCAGGAGGCGATTCATAGCGGAAAATCCGTGATCGACCCGTGCATTGCGCTTAAAATTGTTATGGAAAGCGCTATCGCGATGTCGAAAGTGGACCTGGACGACTGATCGGAGTCGGGCTATCAACCCGGCTGCGGGGATTGGCTCGGCTTGTTATCGCGTTAAGGCTTTCGGCTATTTGCATCCAATCAGCTTTTGTTTTCTAAATGACCGAACCGCAACGCATCGACCCTTCCAAAATCCGCAGTTTCATCCGCCGCCAAGGCCGCGCCACCGCCGGCCAGAAGTTCGCGCTTGAGCACCATTGGCAGAAATACTGTCTGGCGCCCGAGCAGGTCTTCGATCCGGTACAGGCCTTCGGTCGGCAGGCGCCGCTGATTGTCGAGATCGGTTTCGGTAACGGTGACAGTCTGGCGGCGATGGCGGCAGCCAATCCGCATTTGAATTACCTGGGTATCGAAGTGCATAGGCCCGGCGTCGGCCACTTGATGATGTTGCTGGAGCAGTTTGGGATAAACAATGTTCGCATCTACCACCACGATGCGATCGAAATCTTGGAACGAAAAATCGCCGATCACAGCCTGGCCGGCGTTCATTTGTTTTTTCCGGATCCGTGGCAAAAACGCCGCCACCATAAGCGCCGCATCGTCCGTCCGAGCTTTGTCGAATTACTGGATAAGAAATTAGCGGTCGAAGGTTATTTTCATGCCGCGACCGATTGGGAGCATTACGCCAAGGATATGTTGAGTATTTTGTCGGCAGGTAAGGGATTGAAGAATACCAGCCCGAGCGGAGATTTTTGCCCGCGCCCGGATTACCGGCCGTTGACCAAATTCGAGAACCGCGGCCTGGGTTTAGGCCACGGGGTTTGGGATTTGATCTTCGCCAAGCATTGACAGTTCGCCGCCCGGATCAGGTCCGGGCTTGGGCGGCAAGCCAGAGCACCTGTTCCGGACCGAACGGCCAGTGCAGTTCGAGCCCGCGGCCGGGGTGCGCCAGCACCGGTATTTTTAGGCCATAACGCTGTTGCAAGTTCTCGTCTTCGATAATGTCCCGAATGTCGAAGCTGAGGCCGACCAGATGCACGATCTGTTCGGCTTCCTCGCATAAATGGCAGCCTTCGGTGCCGTACAAAATGAAATCCGCCATCGATATTAGCCTGATCTAAGCGTAAGGCCGAGCGATCAGTGGTTCAGATGCGCCGCCAACCAGCGTTCCGCCACTTCCAATTTTATGCCTTTGCGCCGCGCGTAATCTTCCAATTGGTCCCGATCGATTTTGCCGACGTTGAAATATTGCGACTCGGGGTGCGAGAAATACCAACCGCTAACCGCCGCCGCCGGATACATCGCAAAATTTTCGGTCAAGGCAATCGAGGTGGTCGCGGTGACGTTCAGCAATTCGAACAACTTGGCCTTTTCGGTATGGTCCGGGCAGGCCGGATAACCGGGGGCCGGTCGAATGCCGCGATAGGCTTCTTCGATCAGCGCCGCGTTGTCGTAATTTTCATCCTCGGCATAGCCCCAGTAGTCCTTGCGCACCGCCAAATGCATGTACTCGGCGAAGGCTTCGGCCAGACGGTCGGCCAGCGCCTTCAGCATGATGGCGCTGTAATCGTCGTGGTCCTGTTCGAATTCGGCCAATTTGGATTCGATGCCGATGCCGGCGGTGACGGCAAATCCGCCGATATAATCGGCGATGCCGCTTTCAACTGGCGCAATGAAGTCCGACAGGCAGTAATTCGGCCGCCCCGGTGCCTTGACGTTCTGCTGGCGCAAGTGATGCAGTACTTCAAGCTGTTCGCTGCGATTATCGTCGCTGTAAACGATGATGTCGTCGCCGTCGCTATTGGCCGGGAAAAAGCCGATCACGGCTTTGGCGGTCAACCAATTTTCGCTGACGATGCGTTGCAGCATGTCCTGCGCGTCTTTGAATAATTTGCCGGCTTCCTTGCCGACGACCGCGTCATGCAGGATCGCCGGGTAGCTGCCGGACAATTCCCAAGTCAGGAAGAAAGGCGTCCAGTCGATGTATTGTGCCAGTGTCGCCAGCGGGAAATGGTCGAAGACCTGGGTGCCGAGGAACTTGGGTTTAACCGGTTGGTGCCCGGCATGGTCGAAACGGTTACGCCGCGCGGCTTCAAGCGGATGCTGCGGATTCTTGGCCTGGCGGCCTTTGTGGCGTTCGCGGACCTGAGCGTATTCCTCGCGGGTTTTGGCGACGAAATCGGCTTGCAAATCTTCGCTGAGCAGCGAACTGACCACGCCCACAGCGCGCGAGGCGTCGGTGACATAAACAGTTGGATGCTCGTAGTTGGGTTCGATCTTGACCGCGGTGTGGGCGCGCGACGTCGTTGCGCCGCCTATTAATAACGGAATTTTAAAGCCCTGGCGCTGCATTTCCTTGGCGACATGCACCATTTCGTCCAGCGACGGCGTGATCAAGCCGCTGAGGCCGATCACGTCCACCTTTTCCTCGCGAGCGGCTTTCAAAATGTTTTCCGCCGGCACCATCACACCCATGTCGATCACTTCGTAGTTGTTGCATTGCAACACCACGGTGACGATGTTTTTGCCGATGTCATGCACGTCACCCTTGACGGTGGCCATCAGCACCTTGCCGTTGGTTTCGCGGGCGGCGCCGTCCTTGTCGGCGTCCATGAACGGCATCAGATAGGCTACGGCCTTTTTCATGACCCGTGCCGACTTCACGACTTGAGGCAGGAACATCTTGCCTTCGCCGAACAGGTCGCCGACCACGTTCATGCCATCCATCAGTGGGCCTTCGATGACGTGCAACGGCTTTTCCGCTTCCAAGCGGGCGGCTTCGGTATCTTCCTCGATAAAGTCGGCGATACCTTTGACCAAAGCATGTTCCAGGCGTTTAGTAACTGGCCATTCGCGCCATTCCAGGGTTTCCTGCTTGGCCGCCTGGCCGCTACCGCGATATTTTTCGGCGATGTCCAGCAGTCTTTCGGTGCCGTCCGGGGTGCGGTTCAGAATCACGTCCTCGACTGCGTTGCGCAACTCTTCCGGAATGTCGGCGTAAATCGCCAGCTGGCCGGCGTTGACGATGCCCATATCCATGCCGGCATGCACCGCGTGGTACAGAAATACCGCGTGAATCGCTTCCCGCACCGGATTGTTGCCGCGGAACGAGAACGACACGTTGGATACGCCGCCGGAAATCAAGGCATGCGGCAAATTTTGCTTGATGGCGCGGGTGGCTTCGATGAAATCGACGCCGTAATTGTTGTGCTCCTCGATACCGGTGGCGACCGCGAAAATATTCGGGTCGAAGATGATGTCTTCCGGCGGAAAGCCGACCTGCTCGGTCAAAATCTTGTAGGCGCGGCTGCAGATTTCGATCTTGCGTGCCATCGTGTCGGCCTGGCCGACTTCGTCGAAGGCCATCACGATCACTGCCGCGCCGTAACGGCGTACCAGTTTGGCGTGTTCGATGAACAGTGCTTCGCCTTCCTTGATCGAAATCGAGTTAACGATGCCCTTGCCCTGAATGCATTTCAGGCCGGCTTCCAGAATTTCCCATTTCGACGAGTCCAGCATCACCGGCACTTTGGCGATGTCCGGCTCGGCCGCCAGCAGATTCAGAAAGCGCACCATCGCCGCTTTGGAATCGAGCATGCCTTCGTCCATGTTGATGTCGATGATCTGGGCGCCGTTTTCGACCTGTTGCCGGGCCACTTCCAGTGCATCCTCGTAGCGCTCTTCGACGATCATTTTTTTGAAGATCGCCGAACCGGTGACGTTGGTCCGCTCGCCGACGTTGACGAACAAGGTTTCCGGGCCGATGCTCATCGCTTCCAGGCCGGCCAGGTGGCAGCGTTTTTCCAGTTCCGGAATTTGTCGCGGCGGATATTTGCTTAGCGCGGCGACGATGGCTCGAATGGTATCCGGGGAAGTGCCGCAGCAGCCGCCTATGATATTCAGATAGCCGTTGGCGGCCCAGTCGGCCAGTTCGGCGGCCATCATTTCCGGAGTTTCGTCGTATTCACCAAACTCGTTGGGCAGGCCGGCGTTGGGGTGGGCGGAGACGTAGGTGTCGGCGATGTTGGATAATTCTTCGATGTACTGACGCAGTTCCTGGGCGCCGAGCGCGCAATTGAAGCCGATCGAAATGGGTTTGACGTGTTTTAGCGAAGTCCAGAATGCGGCGGCGGTTTGGCCGGACAGAGTGCGGCCGGAGGCGTCGGTGATGGTGCCGGAGATCATCACCGGCAGTTTGTAACCGATTTGGTCGAACACCGATTCGACCGCAAAAATCGCCGCCTTGGCGTTCAAAGTGTCGAATACGGTTTCGATCAGAATAATGTCGGCACCACCGTCGATCAAGCCACGGGTGGCTTCGCTGTAAGCATCGACCAAGTCGTCGAAGGTGATGTTGCGAAAGCCGGGATCGTTGACGTCGGGCGACATGGACGAGGTACGGTTGGTTGGCCCCAAGACGCCGGCGACGAAACGCGGTTTGTCCGGTGTCAGCGCGGTTGCCGCATCGGCGGCTTGTCTAGCGACTCGAGCCGAGGCGACGTTGATTTCGTAGGCCAGATCTTCCATCCGGTAATCGGCCATCGCCACCTTGGTGGAATTGAAGGTGTTGGTTTCCAGAATGTCGGTGCCGGCATCCAGATAAGCCTTATGAATGGCCCTGATTACATCGGGTTGGGTGATCGACAGCAGGTCATTATTGCCTTTCAGATCGACCGGCCAGTCGGCAAAGCGTTCGCCGCGATAGTCCTTTTCCTCCAGCTTGTAGCTCTGTATCATGGTGCCCATGGCGCCATCCAGAAACAAAATTCGCTGTGACAGAAGCTGGTGTAAACGTTGAGAGCTATTCATGCGGAAATTCATCGAAAGTGTTGGAACGGCGGCTAATCGGAAGTTTTGGCAAACCAATTTTGAGGGAAATCATGTCTAAACCCAGCCTGTTGCACGTCGTAAAAAGCGTGATCGCAGCCGCCATTGGCGTACAAAGCAACAAGAACAGAGAGATTGATTTTCAGCATGGCTCGTTGCCGGCCTACGTGTTCGTCGGCTTGATTGCGACGGTGCTGTTTATTTTTACGATAGCCACTATCGTATCTGCCGTCATCGGCGGTTGATGTGTCACCTCGGTAAAAGCCCAAGTTGTCCTGGGCTTACCGAGGCCCAATGACTTAACTGCCGGACGAGGTTTTGAAGCTGTCTTTGATGCTGATGAACATTTCTTTGACGCCGCTGAACAGGTTGGCAGGTGTCAACGCTTCTTTCAAAATGACCAAGGTACGGATTACGGCAACGGCCAGGAAGCCTGCGACGGACGGAAACAATTCGCAAAGGCTGTTGACGAAAAATCCCCCGGCATTTTCCTGGGTTCTTCTGTCGCTGACGCTGGCCAAATCGCGGTCGTAACTGTCACCGATGTCTTTGCCGCCCAGTGCGTCGATGATCTCGATGCAAAAAATCTGGGCGATGAACTCCACCGCGAAAAACACCGCGGCGCAAGCGGCCACCCACATCAAAACGTTCGGTTTTTTAGCCTTCATCATGCTCTGGTAAACCCAGATAGCGGTCAAAACCATTACAATGCCACCGATCATATTTTTCCCCTTGTACTTTTTTATTGTTCTAAAAATTCAGGTTGAGTCGGCATACTACCATATTCGGTCCGGATAGCAATTGCGCCGCTATCTTTACTGAACAGCCACGAATTGCTTGACTTTGAAGGTGGCTAAAGTAACATATGAACTTCGAACGCCAACGAAATGGCACATTTTATAACAACTAACTTTAAGGTAGGAGGCACCCATGGGAGCGATCTTAGATTTAACAGAAATGCTGAAAGAACCATCTGGCATGATCGGCGCGGTAGTAATCATCGCTGCTGGCTATTTCTTCGTAAAATGGGTTTTTGCTGAGCCTAAAGACGAAGAATAAGCAACGTTTCCTGCTCGCGCTTACAAAGCTTTTCTGGAAGAAAGCGGCTACGGACAGATCCCGTAGCCGCTTTTTTTTTGGTCTGTTTCCCGGCTTTTTGGCAAAATCCCTTATAATCGGTAGCCTTTTGGCCTGCCGATTCGCCATGTTCAAAACGTTAGTTCTAAAAATCAATAGGCTTTATTCCGAAAGGGTCCCGGCTACCGGTATCGGCTTGTTCCGGCTACTGTTCGGTTTGGTGACGTTGCAGGAAGTGTTTTTTCTGCTGTATTTCAACCATCTGATTTTCGATCCTATTCCGTTCCTGGATGTCGAATTTCCGATGATCCCATTCTTTCTCTGGCTGTGGGCGGCCGTCGCTTTCTGCTTGGCCGTGGGTTACCGGAGCCAGGCCAGCAGCATCGCCAACTATCTGTTTTGGCTGGTATTCGTCAATTTCACGCCAATGCAGCGCGATTTCGACGGCGGTTTCGATTTGTTCATGACCGGGGCCAATTTCTTCCTGATTTTCATGCCGCTCGATCGCGCGTTCGCCATTGACGGCCTGCGCCGCAAGTTGTGCAACCCGTTCGTCCATTACTCGGCTTACGGACCGGCAACCGTCTCGGCCTTGGTATACCATTTACCAGTCATCGTCTGCCTTGGCTTTTTATATTTCGATTCGGCGATTCACAAAATGTTTGCCGAGCATTGGCGCAACGGCCTCGGCGCCTGGTTGCCGTCTTCCATGCCGTATTACATATCTGCGCTCGATATGTCCTGGCTGCTGAACATCGAGATCCTGCAAAAGACCATCGGTTACACCATCATCGTTTTCCAATTCAGTTTCTTGTTTTTCTATTCCCGTCGCCGTTTCCGGTGGTTGTGTTTTCTGCTGGGATTGTCGCTGCATCTGGGCATCACGCTGTCGTTCAATATTTATCCGTTCGGAATGGGTATGTTGATTTTTTACGCACTGGTGATGCCGTTTGGCTGGTACCGCCACTTCGGAGCGTGGTTGCGCGCCAAGCAGGCGGTTTTGACCGTGTTTTACGACCAGCAATGTCCGCTCTGCAATCGCACGGTGTTGACCTTGAACCACTTCGACGTGTTGCGCCGGGTAGATTTCAAGCCGGCGCAGGTCTTCGCCGCCGACTATCCGGCCCTGTCCCATTTGGGGCAGCAACAGCTGATGACGGACCTTTATGCTGTAGACGGCCAAGGCCGGGTCTATGCCGGTGTCGACACTTATTCGCAAATTCTAGTGGCGATGGGATACCCCGCCCTGGTCGGCTGGATGATGCGCTTGCCGTTGCTCTACGGATGGATATGCAAGCGTTACCGGGCTATAGCCGACAATCGCCAACGCTTGGTCTGCGACGCCAACTGCGCTGTGCCGGCGGCCGGCGCAGCCGAGAACAGCCTTTACCATCGAATATTCGAGGCTGAGCATGCGACACCTGCCAGAAGCTCCGTTCACAAAATCAGCAAAGTATTACTGGTATTGATTCTGTTCCAGCTCAACAGTAGCATCCATTACGGCCTAATTTACCGTTTGCACGTCGATACCCGGCAAACGCCGTTGACCAGCATGCTGAACAACATGAGCAACGCATTGTTGATGATGTCGCATACCTTTCTCGGCATCACGCCGCATGCTTTGTATCTGCACGACCATTTCGCAGGCTACGACCATATTTTGGCAATTACCTATCTCGATGCGGACGGCATCGAACGCTGGCTGCCGTTCGTCGACCAGCAGGGCCGGCTGCTGGCTCCCAACTGGGGACGCGTGCATTCGATGTGGGCCAACATCGCCGTCACACCGAATATCGACGAATTGCGCCTGAAAAAATTCATCATGAAAGTCACGGCATTTTGGGGTATCAAGAGCAGCCTGGACCTGGAAAACACCCAATTCATCATCAAAATGAAGAAAACCAGGGCGCCGTTTACCTGGGAGAAAGATCTACGAAACAATAATTTATCAGGTAGCTGGCAAACGATAGGCTCGGCACGCTGGGCCGGCAAGGAAATCAAAATCAGCCTGCCCATGGACATCGACACAATATGAAAAAGGGTGTTGCATGCGCAGATTGGTCATGCTATAAATTTTGCGTGCTTCGTTTAAGTACACTCAAAATTATAAAAACCCATTAAATCTGGAGGATGTTATGAAAAAAGTATTTTCTGTTTTGGCTATGGTTATGGTTATGGTGAGCTTGGCCGGTTGCATGGACGATCCAGACCAAGGCAACCCAAAACCAAAAGGTTTCGGCTCTACCAACCAACAAGGCAGCGGTGTAAAATAATCGTAGCCGTTACAGGATTTCAGACTCCTGATGTAAGGCCCGCTAATGCGGGCCTTATTCGTTTAAGGGCTTGACAATTTGATAATAACCCTCAATTTGCCTATCGGTTTTTAGCCGTGTTATAAAACTTCCCGTGTTCGATTGCCGAGCACGTAAAATTAAAATTTTTGATTTGGAGGAATTATGAAAAAAGTACTGTCATTACTGGCTATGACCCTGATGATTGCCGGCTTGAGCGGATGCATGGACAATCCTGATGCGTCAAAACAAAAAGTTTCCAGCTCTACTTCATCAGTACAGCTCTAAACCCCTCGATTGAACAAAAAGGCCCGTTGAATCCGGGCCTTTTTTGTGTCCGGCAAAAAAATATCTCAATGTTTTTCCGCTTCGATTTTAGCCATGGCCTGCGTAATCCACGCCTCCGCTTCGGCATTAATATCTTTCGACTTTTTATCGGCCGAGCTGATCGGCGGACCGATTTTCACTTTAATCACACCGGGATATTTCAAAAAGCTGTTACGCGGCCAAAATTCACCGGCGTTATGGGCCAATGGAATCACCGGAAACCCCGATTTTTGGGCCAGCATAGCGCCGCCGGCATTAAATTTTTTATGCGCGCCTGGCGCAACTCTGGTGCCTTCCGGAAACACCACGACGAACAAGCCCTCCTGTAAGCGTTCGATCCCCTGATCGATCAACATTTTCAGCGCCTCTTTTTGGTTCTGCCGGTCGATGGCAATCGGCTTTAACGTTGCCAAAGCCCAGCCGCCGAACGGAATCTGCAACAGGGATTTTTTCAATACCGCGGTTTGCGGCCGAATGAACTGCCTCAATGCCACCGTCTCCCAGGCCGATTGGTGTTTACTCAGCACGATGGCCGCTCGGTCTTGCGGAATGTGCTCCAAGCCCTCCACTTCGTAACTCAGTCCGCAGCACAGCTTCAACATATAAAGCAGGCAGTCGATCCAGATATCGGCGAATTTGTAGCGCCACTGAAACGGCAGGAAATACCCGCCTAGTATCGCCACCCCGACGATCAGCGTCGAAATCACGATGTAAATAAATAGTAAGGTAGAGCCTAAATAAACTCTAAAGTCGGCTTTCCGAGACGATATATGCGGCTGCGTCATAAAGATTGTCGAAAACGGGAACGTCTAGTTGTGGGTTGTCGTTAAGGGTTTGCCAGCCTTTGCCGGTCTTGACCAACACCGGTCTGGCGCCGGCCGCCCGGGCGGCCTGAATGTCGCGCAACGCATCGCCGACGGCAAAAGTTGCGCTTAAATCGATTTGCTTGTCTTGCGCCAATCGGCGAAACAAGCCGGCTTTGGGTTTACGGCAGTCGCAATCGTCGCCGGGACCGTGCGGACAGAAATAGATAGCCTCGATTTCGCCGCCGGCGGCGGTAGCAAGTTGCAACATTTTGGCGTGGATTGCGTCCAGCGCTGCCAAATCGAACAAGCCTCTGGCGAGGCCGGACTGGTTGCTGATCACCGCCACGCGAAAGCCATGGCGGTTCAGCATGGCTATGGCTTCCAGGCTGCCGGGCAAGGGCAGCCATTCAGCGGCTGATTTGATGAACTCGTCGGAATCGACGTTGATGGTGCCGTCCCGGTCCAGTATCACATAACGCCCGCTCACGATTGCAGCTTGGAAATGTCGGCGATTCGCAAGAATTGGTTGGACAATTTGGCCAGCAGCGCCAAGCGGCTGCCACGCAGCGCCGGATCGTCGCTATTGACCATCACGTTGTCGAAAAAAGCGTCGACGCTGTCGCGCAACTGCGCCAAACGGCTCAGCGCCAGCGCATAATTATGTTCCGCCAATAACGGCCCGATATCGGCCTCCGACTGTTCGGCGGCGGTAAGCAGATTTTTCTCCGCAGCTTCGACCAATGTCCCGATCTGCTCGGCCGGCGCCTGCTCGGACTTTTTCAGGATATTGCCGATCCGTTTGTTGGCGGCCGCCAAACTTTCCGCTTCAGGCAGGGCGCGGAAATTTTGTACGGCGCGAATGCGTTGCCAAAAATCGAACGGCCGGGTCGGATTAACCGCCAATACCGCCTCGAATTCGTCGCTAGAGAAGCCCTGGTCCAGGCAAAAGCCTTTCAGGCGGTCGAAAATAAAGCCGACCAGCTTCTGCCGGATTTCGGCCTTGTCGAAGGCGTGGCTGAATTGCGCCAGCGCCGCATCCAGCAATTCCGCAACGTCCAAGGCCAAACCGTTTTCGACCAGTATCCGCAAGATACCTATCGCGGCACGGCGTAAGGCATACGGATCCTTATCGCCGGTCGGAATCAGGCCGACGCTGAAAATGCCGGCCAGCGTGTCGATTTTTTCCGCCAAAGCCAGCGCGATACTGACCGGTGCTTGCGGAATTTCGCCGCCGGATTGTTTCGGGAAATACTGTTCTTCCAGCGCGTTGGCCACCGCCAAATCTTCGCCGTCGGCCGCGGCATAATAACGCCCCATCGTGCCTTGCAGATTGGCGAATTCGCCGACCATGCTAGTGATCAGATCGGTTTTCGCCAGTAACGCTGCGCGCTTGGCCAGGCTCGAGTCGGCCCCGAGTTGTTCGGCAATCAGGCCGGCCAGGCTGGCGACACGTTCGGTTTTGTCGAACAAGGTACCCAGATCTTTCTGGAATACGATGGTTTTCAGGCTTTCCACCCGTTCGGCCAACGACTGTTTTCTATCCTGCTTCCAGAAAAATTCGGCATCGACCAAGCGCGGCAACACCACCCGCTCGTTGCCGGCCCGAATCGAATCCGGCCGCGAACTTTCGATATTGGCGAAGGTAATGAAATGCGGCAGCAAACCGCCTTGCGCATTTTTCACCGGGAAGTATTTCTGGTTGGCCTGCATGGTCGTGATCAATACTTCCTGCGGCAATTCCAGAAAACGAGAGTCAAAATTGCCGACCACCGGCACCGGCCATTCGTTCAGCGCAGCAACCTCTTCCAGCAGGTCCGCCTCGATATGGGCGACGCCGCCGACTTTTTCCGCCGCCTGGTTCGCCGCATCGCGAATCACCGCCATCCGTTCCTCGAAATCGGCCAGCACCTTGCCCTGCAGCCTTAAAACCCCCAGATACTCGTGCGGGTCGCGAATGCTCAAATCCTGCGGCGCGTGAAAACGGTGGCCGCGCGTGATCCGGCCGGTAGTGCGGCCGAGGATGTCGGTGACGATGATTTCGCTGCCGAACAACAGCACCGCCCAATGTACCGGTCGGGCGAACTCGGCGTCGAAACTGCCCCAGCGCATGCGCTTGGCAATCGGCAGATTAACCAAAGCCTTGCGGATGATGTCCGGCAATAACTCGGCGGTGGCCTGGCCGTTCACGGCTTGTTTGAAGATCAGCCAGGACCCTTTGTCGGTTTCCAGTTTTTCCAATTGCTCGAAACTGGCACCGCAACTGGCCGCGAAGCCCAAGGCCGCCTTGCTCGGCGCACCGTCGGCCCCGTAAGCCGCTTGCAGCGCCGGGCCGCGTTTCTCGACCACCTTGTCGGCCTGGAAGGTTTGCAGATCGTCGATCAGGACTGCCAATCGGCGCGGGGTGGCATAGGCACGGGCCTGGTGGTAACTCAGCCCGGCATCCTGTAAACCGGCCACTATGTTGTCCAGCAAGGCCTGGCTCAGGCGTTTCAGAGACTTCGGCGGTAATTCCTCGCAGCCCAATTCGAACAGAAAATGATTGGTCGCAGTCATGATTACGCTCCTTGTCTGGCCAGAATCGGAAAGCCCAGCGCTTCCCGGCGATTGTAATAAGCTTCGGCGACCGATTTGGCCATATTGCGGACCCTGAGTATGTAGCGTTGGCGCTCGGTGACCGAGATGGCGTGGCGGGCGTCGAGCAGGTTAAACGAGTGCGAGGCTTTCAACACCATTTCGTAGGCGGGCAGCGGCAGGTTTTTTTCCAGCAACATCAGGCATTCGCGTTCGTAGGTGTCGAAGCAGTTGAACAGGAAATCGACGTTAGCCAGGTCGAAGTTGAACTCCGACATTTCCACTTCGTTCTGGTGGAACACGTCGCCGTAAGTGACGACGCCCTGCGGGCCTTGGGTCCAGACCAGATCGAACACCGATTCCACACCCTGCAGGTACATCGCGATCCGCTCCAGGCCGTAGGTAATCTCGCCGGTCACCGGCCGGCATTCCAAACCGCCGACTTGTTGGAAATAGGTAAATTGCGTCACTTCCATACCGTTCAGCCACACTTCCCAGCCCAAGCCCCAGGCGCCCAGGGTCGGCGACTCCCAATTGTCCTCGACGAAGCGGATGTCGTGTTCCAACAAATCCAGCCCCAAATGGCGCAACGATCCCAGGTAAAGCTCCTGGATGTTGTCCGGCGACGGCTTCATGATCACCTGAAATTGGTAGTAGTGCTGCAAACGGTTCGGATTTTCGCCGTAGCGACCATCTGTCGGCCGGCGCGAAGGCTGCACGTATGCCGAGTTCCACGGTTCCGGACCGATCGCGCGCAAAAACGTGGCCGGATGGAAGGTGCCGGCGCCGACTTCCTGGTCCAAAGGCTGCAACAACACACACCCCTGATTCGACCAGTATTCCTGCAGAGTCAGAATCAGGCCCTGAAAAGTTGAGACATCGTTTTTGCTAGTCGACACGTTGAGAGCCACTCGATTGGTAAAAATGCCCCGATTATATCCGAAATCGTTACGCAGGGCGGAAGGGCGCCGGGCCGCCGATACCCGACAAAGCTTGCTGGCGACGGGCTGGCCGCCGCAAATTCCGGCGTGAATTCGGCTGCGGTTAGACTAGTCGACAACTCGGCTAAAACCGCCGGTTTTGGATTAGAATGCCCGGCCATGGCCCGCAACCGCCCTTGTAACTTCCTACCTCTTGCCCAGCGATGAATAAAATTACCGAGCGCCTTCGCCAATACTGGCTTCTAGCCCGCTTCGACAAGCCCATAGGCATTTTCATTTTGTTGTGGCCCACCTTATGGGCGCTATGGATTGCCGGCGACGGCAGACCGGACGGCTTGGTGTTGGTTGTGTTCGTTGCCGGCGTGGTTTTGATGCGCGCGGCCGGCTGCGTGATCAACGATTACGCCGACCGCGATTTCGACCCGCATGTCGACCGCTGCAAGCAGCGGCCGATCGCCGCCGGCCGCGTCACCCCCAAGGAAGCTTTGCTGGTATTTGCGGCACTGTGCCTGGCCGCGTTCGGCTTAGTGTTGCTGATGAACTGGTACACGATAGCCTTGTCCTTCGTCGGCGCCTTTCTGGCGGCCAGCTATCCGTTCATGAAACGCTATACCCATTTGCCGCAAGCCTATCTGGGCGCGGCATTCGGCTTCGCGGTACCGATGGCATTTGCCGCCCAAACCAACAGCATTCCGCTGGTGGGCTGGGTTTTGTATCTGGCCGTTTTGCTGTGGGCGCTGGTGTACGACACGATGTATGCGATGGTCGACATCGACGACGACTTGAAAATCGGCGTCAAATCCACGGCAATTTTATTCGGCAGCCGGGTGCGGGAAATCACCGGCGGTCTGCAAGTCATCATACTGGGCTTGCTGGTCTGGATCGGTACGGCGCAACAATTAGCCTGGCCCTACTACTCTGGATTACTGGTTGCGGCCGGCTTTGCGGTTTACCAGCAAACCTTGATTTTTCATTTCGACAAGCCCAATTGCTTCAAGGCGTTTTTGAACAACAACTGGTTCGGCTTGGCCGTGTTTGCCGGACTGGTGCTGGCATATCTATAACCGGCCAACTTCTCGCCGTTAGCAGTTTCCTGGATTCCAGACGGTTTCCGCGGGCGAACGTATCTGGCAGCCGCCGGCCGGCAGCCGTTTGACCGAGAGTTATGGGCCGTGGGTTGCGGCCATACTCGGCCGCAGATTTTTGCCGATAGGCTCATAGGCTGTTTCATCACGCTAACTACACTCAGAACACAGATTAGGCTCCACCGTTTCGACTAATCCTAAGTAAAACCTGCTCTTAAACCAGCGATTTGCTGCTGACTTGTAATTTGACCCCGCCTCGGCGGCGGCTTTTTTATTGCGATCTTTGAGCGTTACGATGCCGGCGTTTGACAATCAATCGTTTGATTGATAACGTGCCAATCAATCGATTGATTTAATTCTGAGGTATTTTCTGGAGCAATATGGCTAAAGACCTCCACGCCGAAACCGAAACCCACGATGCCCGCAGCCGACTGGTCAGCGCCGGCTTGCGGCTGTTTGCCGAGAAAGGCTACGAAGGCGCATCCACCCGCGAAATCTGCGAGGCCGCCGGCGTCAACATTTCCGCGATCCGTTACTACTTCGGCGACAAAGCCGGGCTGTACCGCGCCGCATTCACCGAACCGATGGGCGAATCGGCGTGCGGCACGAACATCGCGGCCTATGCCGATTTACCGTTGCCGGAAGTGCTGCACCGGTTCTTCGCCGAATTTCTGGAACCGTTGAAAAAGGGCGAAGAACTGGGATTGGTCATGAAGCTGCATTTCCGGGAAATGATCGAACCGACCGGCGCCTGGCAACAGGAAATCGACGCCGAGATCAAACCCCAACACGACGGCTTGGTGGCATTGCTGCAAGCGCATCTGGGCCTGGACCGAGCGGATGACGATCTGCACCGGTTGGCGTTTTCGATCACCGGTATGGCCGTGCATTTCTACATCGGACAGGACATCATCGCCGTGGTGTCGCCGCCGCTGCTGAACACCCCGGCAGCAGTCGATACCCTGGCGGAACGCTTGGCCGGCTACGCCGTGTCAATGATCAACGGCGAAGCCGCGCGGCGCACGCGACTCGCCGAGTTAGCGTCGCGCTAAATTCAGCTTTTGCATCTGCAGGTTTCTTTCACCGGAGGAAAAACCATGACCCACGGAAAAATCATAGCCCCGGCTCTCGCCCTGTTGTCGCTCGTCGGTCTCGGTCTGGCGATCGGCGGCAATAAAGACGCCACGCCCGCTTCACCGCCGCCGGCCGCCAATCCTGCGCTCAGCGTGACGACGGTGCAGCCGCAGTTGCTGGACATGCCGATCGTGCTTACCGCCAACGGCTCGATCGCAGCCTGGCAGGAAGCCGTGATCGGTGCCGAAATCGGCGATTTACGCCTCAGCGCGGTCAATGTTCAGGTAGGGGAAACAGTCAAAAAAGGCCAAGTGCTGGCGACTTTTTCCGATGAAAGCGTGTTGGCCGACATTGCTCAGAGTCGAGGCGTCGTCGCCGAGGCCGAAGCCAATTTGGCGGAAGCGCGGGCCAACGCCGAACGCGCGCGCAAAGTGCTGGAAAAAGGCGCGCTGAGCGTGCAGCAAGTCGACCAATATCTGACCGGAGCCAAAACCGCCGAAGCCAAGTTGCAATCGGCTCGGGCACAATTGGACGCGCAACTGTTGCGATTGAAATATACCAAGGTGCTAGCCAGCGATGACGGCGTAATCTCGGCGCGCAACGCCACTCTGGGTGCCGTTGCGGCCAAGGGTCAGGAATTGTTTCGCTTGATTCGGCAGAACCGGCTGGAGTGGCGCGGCGAAGTGACCGCCGCCGAAATGACGCAGTTGCGGCCCGGCGTCGAAGTGACGGTGGACGTACCGAATGTTGGTCGGATTCGGGGCAGCGTGCGTTTCCTGGGGCCGACACTGGACGTGCAAAGCCGCAATGGTCTGGTTTACGTCGACTTGCCCAACGCGGCGCAAAACGGCTTGCGCGCCGGCATGTTCGGCCGCGGCGACTTTCATCTCGGGTCCAGCGCCGGCTTGACCGTACCGCAAGAAGCGCTGTCGCTGCGCGAAGGCTTCAGCTACGTGTTTCGCCTGACAGAGCAAACCGGCGACCGGGCCAAGGTCGAGCAAGTCAAGGTCCAGCTCGGCCGCCGCGCCGGCGACGCGCTGGAAGTCCTGGCCGGCCTCAGTCCCGACGATCGCCTGGTGGCCAGGGGCGCATCCTTCCTGGCCGACGGCGACAGCGTCAGAGTGGTGGCACCATGAACGTCTCGGCCTGGTGCATCCGTAACCCGATCCCGGCGCTGATGCTGTTCGTGCTGCTGTCTTTCGGCGGCATGCACAGTTTCCGAACCATGAAAATCCAGAACTTCCCGGATCTGGATTTGCCCACCGTCACGGTCACGGCGACGCTACCCGGCGCTTCGCCGGCGCAGTTGGAAACCGAAGTGGCGCGGAAAATCGAAAATGCCATCGCCACGTTGCAGGGCTTGAAACACATCATCACCAAGGTGCAGGACGGTAGCGCGACCATTACCGCCCAATTTCGCCTGGAAAAACCGGTGCAGGAAGCGGTCGACGACGTGCGTTCGGCGGTGACCAAGGTGCGCACCGACCTACCCAGCGATCTGCGCGACCCGATCATCAATAAACTGGATCTGGCCGGCTCGCCGATTCTGGCCTTTACCGTGCGCTCCGAGCAGCGCGACGACGAAGCCTTGTCCTGGTTTGTCGAGGACACCGTCGCCAAACGCTTGTTGGCGGTAAACGGCGTCGGCGCGGTAACCCGGGTCGGCGGCGTCAGCCGGGAAGTGACGATTGCGCTCGACCCGGTCAAACTGCAAGCCTTGGGCGCGACGGCGGCCGACATTTCCCGCCAGTTACGATCGATGCAACGCGAAAGCGCCGGCGGCCGTACCGATCTGGGTAGCGGCGAGCAACCGGTACGTACCTTGGCCAACGTATTGTCGGTTGACGAATTAAGGCCGCTAGAATTGTCGCTGCCGGACGGCCGCCGCATCCGCCTGGACCAGGTGGCCCAGGTTGACGATGCGGTAGCCGAGCCGCGTGCGGCGGCGTTTCTGGACGGCAAGCCGGTGGTCGGTTTCGAGGTCACCCGCAGTCGCGGTGCCGGCGAAGTCGAGGTCGGCGCCGGTGTGAAGAAGGCGCTGGACGAATTGCTGGCCGCCAATCCGGACATCGAATTCACCGAGGCCTTCAATTTCGTCGACCCGGTCGCCGAGGAATTCCAGGGATCGATGGCGATGCTGTACGAAGGCAGTTTGCTGGCCGTACTGGTGGTCTGGCTGTTTTTGCGCGACTGGCGCGCCACCTTCGTCTCAGCGGTGGCTTTACCGCTGTCGGTGGTGCCGGCCTTCATCGGTATGGACCTGTTCGGGTTTTCGTTGAACGTGATCACTTTACTGGCCTTGTCACTGGTGATCGGCATCCTGGTCGACGACGCCATCGTCGAGGTGGAAAACATCGTCCGCCATCTGCGAATGGGCAAGACGCCGTACCAGGCGGCGATGGAGGCGGCCGACGAGATCGGCTTGGCCGTGGTCGCCACCACCTTTGCCTTGGTCGCGGTGTTTTTGCCGACCGCGTTCATGAGCGGCGTGGCCGGCCGTTTTTTCAAACAGTTCGGCTGGACCGCGGCGCTGGCCGTGTTGGCGTCGCTGGTGGTGGCGCGGATGCTGACGCCGATGATGTCGGCCTATCTGTTGCAAAGTACCGGCCACCGGGATAGCGCCGAAGGGCCGCTAATGCGCTGGTACATCCGGGCGGCTGCCTGGTGCCTGAGGCATCGCCTGCTTACCATGGCCGGCGCGGCGGCGTTCTTCTTCGGCTCGTTGCTGTTGATTCCGCTGCTGCCGACCGGCTTCATTCCGGCCGACGACAATCCGCAAACCCAAGTTTTCGTCGAATTGCCGCCGGGCGCCAGTTTGAACCAGACCCAAACCGTGGCGGAAGCCGCGCGAGGTTTGGTGGCCGACATCCAATACGTGAAAACCGTGTACACCACGATAGGTGCCGGCTCGGCCGGCAGCGACCCGATGGCCGGAGCTCAGGGTGCCGGCGAAGTGCGTAAAGCCACGCTGACCGTCACGCTGGCCAGCCGTCGCGACCGGCCGGTGCGCAAGCAGGTGATCGAACAGCAGATTCGCCAGGCTCTGGAAAAGCTGCCCGGCGTGCGCACCAAAGTAGGCTTGGGTGCATCCGGCGAGAAATACGTGTTGGTGTTGAGCGGCGACGATCCACAAACTCTGGCTAGCGCCGCCCGCGCCGTCGAGCGCGATCTGCGGACGATCCCCGGCCTGGGCAGTATCGCCTCCAGCGCCGCTTTGGTAAGACCGGAGATTGCGGTGCGCCCCGATTTTGCCCGAGCCGCCGACTTAGGAGTGACCACCTCCGCGTTGGCCGAGACGCTGCGCATAGCCACGGTCGGCGATTACGACTGGTCGCTGTCGAAACTGAATCTGGCCCAGCGCCAGGTGCCGATGGTGGTAAAACTGGCTGCCGCAGGCCGCCGCGATCTGGCGGTGCTGGAACGGTTGGCGGTGCCGTCGGCGAAAAGCGGCAGCGGCACGGTCTTGGTCGGCCAGGTGGCGAAGCTGGAACTGTCCAGCGGCCCGGCCGTGATCGACCGTTACGACCGCTCGCGCAACGTCAATTTCGAGATCGAGCTGTCCGGCCAGCCGCTCGGGGAAGTCACCGCCGCGGTCGCCAATCTGCCCAGCATCCGCAATCTGCCGGCGGGCGTCAAACGCATCAGCATCGGCGACGCCGAGATGATGGAAGAGCTGTTTTCCAGCTTCGGTTTGGCGATGCTGACCGGCTTGCTCTGCATCCTGGTGGTCTTGATTCTGCTGTTCAAGGACTTCATCCAGCCGATCACGATCCTGGCCGCGCTGCCGTTATCGTTCGGCGGCGGTTTCGTGGCCTTGCTGTTGACCGGCAAGGCCTTCTCGATGCCGTCGTTGATCGGTTTGGTAATGTTGATGGGCATCGCCACCAAAAACTCGATTCTGCTGGTCGAATACGCCATTGTCGCTCGTCGCGACCACGGCATGAGCCGCTTCGATGCCTTGCTCGACGCCTGCCGCAAACGGGCGCGGCCGATCGTGATGACCACCATCGCGATGGGCGCCGGGATGTTGCCGATTGCGCTGGGCACCGGCGATGCCGATGCCTCGTTTCGCAGCCCGATGGCGATCGCCGTGATCGGCGGTCTGATCACCTCGACCTTGCTCAGTTTGTTGGTGATTCCGGTGGCGTTTACCTATTTGGACGACGGCAAGCAATGGGCGCTGGCGCTGTGGCGGCGTTGCTTCGGCGACAAAACCGCCGCGATCCAGAAGCCGCTTTCGCATTGACCGCCAAGCAGGACCGGCGAGCCCGGTCCCGCGACTCCAAATGGTGCATAGTTGAGCGGTAGTTCGGCTAAACGTTCCAAATCGGTGCAGGACTTGGCGCAGGCCAGCAGTATTTTCGACTCGATAAGATTGGCGAGAAATTTGCTGGGCAGAAAGCCAAGGTCCACTTTCGACGAGTACGCCATGCCCGCTTCGTTGCTCTCTGCCGTTCTCGGCAATTACCGGCTTCGCTATCAATTCCTGATCCTGTCCGGCTTGGTCGCGCTACCGACAGTGGTTAGTGCGGCCCTGGCCGCCAACTGCAACCCCGGCCTGTCGCCTGGGTTGTGGTTGGCGGTCGCTGCCAGTCAACTACCCTGCATGATCGCGCTGTACGTTGTGTACGCCGGATTGCGCAACGGTTTGCAAAGCCTGCTCGTGGCACAGCGCCAACTCGCGAGCGGCGATTTCGGCGTGCGCTTGCAAGTCGCCGGCCACGACGAGTTGGCCGAGCTGGGCGTCGGTTTTAACGATACGGTGCGCGAGCTGGGCCGGCGGATGAACAAGGTGCAGGCTTCGATCCAGGAGGTGACCTACGCCGCCGATCAATTGCACCAAGGCTCCGGCCAGGTTGCCGACCAGCTCGACCTGCAACGCAAAAGCACGACGATGATGGCCGCGGCCATCGAGCAAATGTCGGCCAGCATTCTCGGCGTGGCCGGGCAATGCCGGGAAACCGAAAAGATTTCTTCGACCACGCAACAACTGTCGCTGCAAGGCCAGCATTCGATCGATAGTTTTATTGCCGATATCAAGCAACTGTTCCTGGAAATAGAGGAATTGGCGGGTTTGATGCGCAACCTGGAGCAGCATTCCCAGCAAGTCTCGCAAATCTCGGAGATGATCAAGGCCATTTCCGAACAAACCAATTTGCTGGCGCTGAACGCCGCGATCGAGGCGGCGCGGGCCGGCGAATACGGCCGCGGTTTCGCCGTCGTGGCCGACGAAGTGCGGACGTTGGCACAACGGGTCCGGCTGTCGGCCGAGGAAATCACCGGCACCACCGAGGCGGTGCGCGAGCAAATCGATCGCGCCGTGCGTTCGATCGACGCCACGCAGCAACGCACCGAACAGGGCATGGACAAAGCTTACAGCGTCGAACGCGTGCTGGCCGGCATCAAGGAACATGCCGACAGCGCCTTGGACAACGTGTCGATGATCGCCGCCAGCACCGAACAGCAAAGTCAGGTCAGTCTGGAGATCGGCCGCAACGTGGAAAGCATCGCCCAGCATGTCGAGGAAAACAGCAAAGCCGCCCAGGAATCGGCGGCGATCGCCCGCCATTTGTCGAAACTGGCGCAAGTCGTAGCCCATTAACCCGCACAGCAGGCTTTTCGATGTCCGATACCTTAGTCTTGTTATGCGCAGCAGCCGGCTCGGTCGGTTCCGTATTCGCCGCGATCTGGCACTGCCGCAATCGAACCCGGCTCGCCCAATTGGCCAGCCAACAGACCGGCATCGCCATCAACCGCGAGCTAAAGCAACTGCTCGGCAAGCTTCAGCAGCATCGAGGAATGGCCAGCGGCTATCTGAACGGCGACGCCAGCTTCAAATATAAAATTTCGGCATTGCAGGCCGAAATCGACCGCGAAACGGAACAAATCGCCGCGCGCTTGCTGGCGTTACCCGCCCATCGCGCCGGATTCGAGTCGATTCAATCCCATTGGCGCAAATTGAGTCCGACCGTGCTGCACGGTACCCGCGAGCAGAGCTTCGATAACCACTGCCAGCTGATCTCGGCCGTATTGGATTTGATACGCGACATCGCCGAACGCAGCCTATTGCACCGCGATAGCGCCTGTCCGTTCGGTTTTATCGAGATCGTCTGGCATTTGTTGCCGGACACCGCCGAAGCGATCGGCCAAACCCGGGCGATCGGCACCGGTATCGCCGCCGCCGGCCGCAGCCTCAGCACCGAACGCATCAAACTGGGCTACTTGCTGACCCGCATCCGTAATGCCGCAGGGCGCCTCGAGTCGGGCATCGCCCGGACGCCGTCGGCAATGGCGGGTGCCGAGTTCCGGCGCAGCTTCGGCGAGGTGCAGCAGCGCATCGTCAGTCTGGTCGGCGATATCGAACAACAATTGTTGGCGACCGAACGCCCCGAAATCGACTCGGCCGGCTTTTTCGCCCACGCCACGCAGACACTGAACGGCGTGTTCGATCTGTACGACCGGGCCGAGGCGGTCGCCAACCGGGAGTTGCAAACGCTGCTGGCCGGCGCCACCCGACTGGGCCGCCAATCGCTGGCGGCGCTGCTACTGGCGTTGGCTACCGCCGCTGCCGGCATCGTGCCGCTGGCGCTGTAAAACGGCGTCCGGCCGGAACGGCTTGTGTAACGGCGGGGTAAACCGTTACAGTGCCGCCGTTTGCCGCCCGACCTGCCCCATGGCAACGGCGGCTACCGGACCCGTTCGCGAATTTCGATGCCCAACGCCAAACCCATACCGCAAGCCAAAGCCGATTTCCTGATCGGCAATTTGAGACCGCTCGCCGCCGATCCGTTTCGGACCTTATCCGCCTGGTGGCGCGACTACGGCGATGCGGTCGGTTTTCGAGTACTAACCCGGCAATTCTATATGTTCAGCCATCCGAGCATGGCGGAACAAGCCTTGGTCCGCCAGGCCGATACATTCGCCAAAATGTACGATCCGCAAAAACCCAAGGGCCTGGAATTGGTGCTCGGTCAGGGTTTAGTCACCAGCCGCGGCGAATTGTGGCGCAATCAGCGGCGTTTGATGCAGCCGGTGTTTCAACGCGGCAACCTGAGCGCGTTGCAGCCGCAAATCGTCGCCGCCGGCCGCGAAATGCTGCTGCGCTGGCAACGCTTGGGTGACGGCGTCCAAGTCAATCTGTGCGACGAAATGATGCGGCTTACGCTGGAAGTCATCACCCAAACCATGTTCGGCACCAGCGTGCTGGACCGGATCGACGCCATCGCTCCGGCGCTGGATACGGCATTGCGCCACGCCGCCGCATCGCTGCTGAATCCGTTATCCTTGCCGCCATCGGTGCCGACGCCGCGCAATCGCGCCTTCAACCGGGCCATGGCGACGCTGGACGGCGTGGTTTACGGCATCATCGAACAGCGCCGCGCCCATCCGGCGCCGGCCGGCCGCGATTTGCTGGGCATGCTGTTGCAGGCGCGCGACGAGGACAGCGGGACCGGTATGAGCGACCGCCAACTGCGCGACGAAGTGTTGACCATTTTCAGCGCCGGCCATGAGACTACTTCGAATTTACTGAGCTGGACCTTGTATTTGTTGGCCCGGCATCCGGACGTGCTCGGTCGTTTGCGGCGGGAGTTGCAGGCTTTGCCGGCCGAGGAAGACTGGCAGTTTGCCGATCTGCAAAGCCTCGAATACTGCAAGGCGGTCCTGAACGAATCGCTGCGGCTGCGACCGCCGGTCGGTGTGATCATGCGCAAAATCCAGCGCGACGCCGAAGTCGAAGGCTACCGGCTCGCAGCCGGAAGCTTGGCGTTGTTCAATATTTTCAACCTGCACCACCATCCGCAATTCTGGAGCGATTCGGAGCGTTTCGATCCGGAGCGCTTTCTCGGCAACCGCAGCCACCGCTTTGCCTTCATGCCGTTCGGCGCCGGCGAACGGATTTGTATCGGCAACCATTTCGCCTTGCTGGAGAGCCAGTTGCTGTTGAGCCTGATCGTGCGCCATTACGATATCGAATTGCTCGATCCGGGCGAGGCGGAGATCGAAATGATGGTGAGCCTGCGGCCGAAAGGCGGTTTGCAGGTACGGCTGCAGCGGTTGGCAAAACCTTAACCGATTTTCCCTAGGGGGGTCGTTTGCCGCTGCCGTGTCCGGCCGGAAGTTGCGTTAACCGCCCGCGTCCTTAAGGTCCTGGTTTTCGTTGCTGATCAGCCAATCCAGCACCAGGGCGTAACTGGTCGCCAGCAGGGTCGGGCCGATGAATACGCCGATGAAGCCGAACGCCAGCAGGCCGCCGAAGATGCCGAATACGATCAGGACGAACGGCAATTCGACTTCGCGGCTGATCAGGACCGGCCGCAACCAATTGTCTATCGTGCCGACGAACAGCAAGAACCACAGTGCGATAAAAATCGCCCGGCCGGTTTCGCCGTCCACCAGCAGCCATAACGCAACCGGCAGCCAGACCACGGTGCCGGCGGCCGGAATCAGCATCAAAAAGAAAGCGACGACGCCCAGCACGAAGGCGTAGGGCACGTCGGCAAGTACGAAGCCGAGCATCGAAGCCAACGCTTGAACCAGCGCGGTACCGATGATGCCGTATACCACGGCGCGCAAGCTGGAGCGGACGATGTGCAGAATGCGTTGGCTGCGTTCGCCGGCCAGGCGCCGAACCGCAATCACCACGTGTTCGGCAACCCGTTCGCCGTCGCGGTAGAAAAAAAACAACACCAGAATGCTCAGGCCCATATGCATCAACTGGCCGCCGAGCTTGATGCCTTGCTGCAAAATCCAGGTGCCGGCCCCGAGGGCGTAGGGGCGGGCCAGTTTCACCAGCCGGCTGGTATCTTCGCCTATGCTTTGCCAAACCGATTTGGCCTTTTCGCCAATCCATGGCAGCCGCTCCAGCCATTCCGGGGCCGGCGGCCACGTGTGCACACTTTGGTTGAGCCATTGCAGCAGGCGGTTGATGTCTTCGGTGAAGCTGAATCCGGCGGTGGCGAACGGCGTCAACAACAGGATGCCGATCGGCAGCACCATGGTTGCCGCGGCGCGATTGGCGCTGAAATGCCATTCCCGCAAGCGGGAATAGAGCGGCCAGGTGACGAAACATAAGATTGCCGCCCACAGCAAATCGAACACAAACGGCTGCAACACCTGGTAACAGGCAAACAATAACAGGCCCAACGCGGCCAGACTGGCGGCTTTTTCGTAACGCGTGTTTTGCATGCTCATTGGCGGCCTGCACCGGTTTAACAATACTGGTCCGGAGTTTACGGCATTATCGAGTGGGCCGGTATCGCCGCTTGCGGCTTAATCAGCGCTTGCTTGGCCGGCGACGCATTCACTAGAATGCGGCAGCGACATTTTGGAGGCCCTTGCCGTGAACGAATCCCGTGAATTCATTCCGATCAATATCGCGGTATTGACCGTATCCGACACCCGCAGCGAAGCCGACGATACTTCCGGCCGCGTGCTCGCCGATGGCCTGCTCGCGGCCGGGCATATGTTGGCCGACAAAAAAATCGTCCGCGACGATATTTACCAGATCCGCGCTGCCGTCAGCCAATGGATCGCCGATCCGGGCGTAAATGCGGTAATCACCACCGGCGGCACCGGGGTAACCGGGCGCGATGGCACCCCGGAAGCGGTGCTGCCGTTACTGGACAAGGTGCTGGACGGTTTCGGCGAAGTGTTCCGGATGCTGTCCTACCAGGACATCAAAAGTTCGACGATGCAGTCGCGAGCGCTGGCCGGCGTTGCCAATGCCACCTATATATTCTGCGTGCCGGGTTCGTCCGGCGCCTGCCGCACGGCTTGGGAGGCGCTGATCAAGGATCAATTGGATTACCGTACCCGGCCTTGCAACCTGGTGCAACTGATGCCGCGTTTGCTGGAGAAATGATGCGCCGGACTTGTTTATTGTTGGCCGCCCTCGGCGGTTTTTGCGGAGTGGCGCTGGGCGCGTTCGGCGCCCACGGCTTGAAACATCTGCTAAGCGACTACCAATTGGACATCTATAAAACCGCGGTAAATTACCAGATGTGGCACAGCTTGGCGCTGGGGCTGGTGGCGCTGTTGCCCGAGAGGGCGGCTCTGCGTTGGGCGGGATGGCTGCTGGCGCTGGGCATCCTGCTGTTTTCGGGCAGTCTATACTTGCTGGCGATATTCGATATCAAATGGCTGGGTATGGTCACGCCGCTGGGCGGCCTGGCGTTTCTGGCGGCCTGGGGCCTGATGGCCTACGCCGCGCTTCGAGAATAAGCAGGAGTCACCGATGGAGTCCAAACCGCCCGTTAGACCGTCCGCCCCGCCACCGGCTGCCAGCCGGCCCGGCGCCAGCCGCAACGTGCGCGACGACACGCACGACGTCAAAGTGCCTCAAGTGCCGGAAGATGCCATGCTCAAGGCGTTAAACGCGGTGATCCATTTCGCCGTCCGCATCCTGGCGGTACTGATGGTACTGGTGATTTTATGGGGCGTTGCCGACGTGGTGTATGTGATCTATCAACGCCTGGTCGCGGAACCGTTTATGATGTTGACGGTCTCGGACATATTATTGATTTTCGGTTCGTTCATGGCCGTGCTGATCGCGATCGAGATTTTCATCAACATCACGTTGTACATTAAGCACGACACGCTACCGATTAAAATGGTCATCGCCACGGCGTTAATGGCCGTAGCCCGAAAAGTGATCATGTTGGATTTCAAGGACCTGGACCCGGCTTACATCGTCGCGATCGCCGCGGTGATCGTGTCTTTGGGCCTGACTTATTGGCTGATTTCCTATAAACCGCAACCCGTCAAAACAGAAGAGCGATAAGCCATGCGCGATGCCAGCCCGCAAACCGTCTACCTGAAAGACTACACGCCGCCGGAATATTTGATCGACCAAATCGAATTGGATTTCGATTTGGACGAGCAACGTACCAGGGTGCGTGCCAAAATGAACGTCAGGCGCAATCCGCAGAGTGCGGCCGACAGTGTCGCACTGAGTTTATGGGGCGAGGAGTTGCAATTACTGAGCATCGCCGTCGACGGCCGGCCGCTGCGAGACAGCGAATATCTGGTCGGCGACGAAGCACTGATCATCCACGAAGCGCCGCAGGACAGACCTTTCGAGATACTGATCGAAAATCTGATCAACCCGCAAGCCAACACCGCGCTGGAAGGTTTGTATCTGTCGAGCAGCATGCTCTGCACCCAGTGTGAGGCGCAGGGCTTCCGCAAAATCACCTGGTTTCTGGACCGGCCGGACGTGATGAGCCGTTTCAAAACCACGCTGGTCGCCGACAAGGCCAAATATCCGGTATTACTGTCCAACGGTAACAAAACCGGCAGCGGCGAACTCGACAACAATCGGCATTGGGTGAGTTGGGAGGATCCGTTCGCCAAACCGTGCTACCTGTTCGCATTGGTGGCCGGGCAATTGGAATGTGTCGCCGACGAGTTCGTGACGATGAGTGGCCGGCGCATTGCGTTGGAGATTTTCGTCGAGCAACACAACGTCGATAAATGCAGTCATGCGATGCAATCGCTGAAAAACGCGATGCGCTGGGACGAGGAGACCTACGGCCTGGAGTACGATCTGGATTTGTACATGATCGTCGCCGTCGACCATTTCAATATGGGGGCGATGGAAAACAAGGGCTTGAACGTATTCAACACCAAATTTGTGCTGGCCCGGCCCGATACCGCCACCGACAGCGATTACGAACACATCGAAGGCGTGATCGGCCATGAATACTTCCACAACTGGTCCGGCAACCGGGTGACCTGCCGCGACTGGTTCCAGTTGAGCCTAAAAGAAGGCTTTACCGTATTCCGCGACCAGCAATTCAGCGGCGACATGACCTCGCCGGCCGTCAAGCGCATCGAAGACGTCAACGCCTTGCGTACACGCCAGTTTGCCGAGGATGCAGGTCCTCTGGCGCACCCGGTGCGTCCCGAAGCCTATATCGAGATCAACAATTTTTATACGCTGACCGTCTACGAAAAAGGCGCGGAAGTGGTGCGGATGCTGCACACTTTGCTCGGCGCGGAAGGTTTTCGCAAAGGCTGCGATTTGTATTTCCAACGCCACGACGGTCAGGCTGTGACCTGCGAGGATTTTGTCAAAGCACTGGAGGACGCCAACGGCGTCGAGTTTAAGCAATTCCGGCGCTGGTACTCGCAGGCCGGTACACCGCTGCTGACGGTGGAACAGGATTACGATGCGGCCAGCGGCCGCTTGCAACTGACGCTGCGGCAAAGCTGTCCGCCGACGCCGAACCAGCCGGTCAAACAACCGTTACATATCCCGGTAAAACTGGGACTATTGAACCCGGACGGGACGCCGGCTACCTTCGAGTTCGCCGGCGAACGGCACAACGAAGTCACGCTGAATCTGACCGAGGCCGAACAACGTTTCAGCTTCGGCAATTTGGCCGGGCAACCCGTGGTTTCGTTGCTGCGCGGGTTTTCCGCGCCGGTGACGTTGAAAATGCCGCGTAGCCTGGACGAGCTGGCCTTTTTGCTCAGCCACGACAGCGACACCTTCAACCGCTGGGAGGCTGGTCAGCAATTGGCGACGCAGGCCATTTTCCAGTTGATCGACAGCATCGAACTAGGCCGGCCTTTGCAACTGGAGCCAATCGTCGTCGAGGCCTACCGCAAGGTGCTGGCCGATACCGGCGGCGATTTGTCCTATCAGGCCTTGTTGTTGGCGTTACCGGAAGAGAGTTACCTGTCCGGACAAATGGCGGTCATCGACGTCGAGGCCGTGCACCAAGCCCGCGAGTTCGTCAAGAAAACCCTGGCAATTAGTCTGGCCGATCAATTTCTGGAACTTTACCGGCAATACCACCGCGACGAATCCGGTTGCTTCGATGCCGGTGCCGTGGGCCGGCGCCGCCTGAAAAACACCTGTTTGAGCTACCTGAGTAAATTGGAAACGCCAGACAGTCACCGTCTGGCCGAGCAGCAATTCCGCGGTGCCCGCAATATGACCGACCAAATTTCAGCATTGGCCGCCATCGTCAACAGCCACCATCCCGACAAGGCCGATTGCCTGGACAGTTTCTACCGGCAATGGCAGCAGGAAGCGCTGGTCATCGACAAATGGTTCACGTTGCAGGCGACCAGCAGCATGCCGAATACCTTTGCCAATGTGCAGAACTTGATGCGGCACCCGGCTTTCGATATGAAAACGCCGAACCGGGTCCGGGCCTTGGTCGGCGCCTTCAGCCAGTCCAATCCGCTGCATTTCCATGCTGCGAATGGCGAAGGCTACCGCTTTTTGGCCGACCGCGTGATCGAATTGAACGCGCTGAATCCGCAAATCGCCTCGCGCATGGTCAGCGGTCTGGCGCAATGGCGGCGGTACGACGCCAACCGGCAAAGCTTGATGAAACAGGAATTACAGCGTATTGTCGCTACCGAACAGTTGTCGAAAGATGTCTATGAGATTGCCAGCAAGAGTTTGGCGTAGCCGTCACAATCACGTAAACTAGCGCCGGACCCAGTTACCCGCATTAGCATGAACCCACGCACCGCTCAGGTTGAACGCAACACCCTCGAAACCCAGATCAAGATATCGGTCAATCTCGACGGCACCGGCTCAGCCGCGTTCACTACCGGCCTGCCGTTTTTGGACCACATGCTGGACCAGGTGGCCCGGCACGGCTTGATCGACAT
The DNA here is from genome assembly GCF_024505045.1 of Methylomonas aurea. Classification (GTDB taxonomy): domain Bacteria; phylum Pseudomonadota; class Gammaproteobacteria; order Methylococcales; family Methylomonadaceae; genus Methylomonas; species Methylomonas aurea. Next base: position 135,441 of record NZ_JANIBM010000001.1, read on the forward strand.
GGAGATCGTGTCGCACGGCGATCTGCATATCGACGCTCACCACAGTGTCGAAGACATCGGTATCACGTTGGGCCAGGCGGTTGCCAAAGCGCTCGGCGATAAAAAAGGCATCTACCGCTACGGCCACGCCTATTGCCCGCTGGACGAATCGTTGTCGCGGGTGGTGGTGGATTTTTCCGGCCGCCCCGGCTTGTTTTACAACGTGGAATTCAAAAGGGCGTTGATCGGCAATTTCGACGTCGATCTGTTCAAGGAATTTTTTCAGGGTTTCGTCAACCACGCCGGCGTGACCTTGCATATCGACAATCTGAAAGGCGGCAACGCCCACCACATTGCCGAAACCGTTTTCAAGGCATTCGGCCGGGCGGTACGGATGGCGATCAGCCCCGACCCGCGCATGGCCGGCATCATGCCGTCCACCAAAGGCACTCTGTAAACCGCTTCTTATCCGCTGCGAACCCTTGACCCGAAAATTCTAACTGCTATGCCATCAGTTGCCGTCATCGATTACGGAATGGGTAATCTGCATTCCATTGCCAAAGCGCTTCAACATGCCGACAGCCGCAGCCAAGTGCTGGTCAGCTCCGAGCCGGACGTGATTCGCCGGGCGGACCGGGTGGTATTTCCCGGCGTCGGGGCGATCCGCGATTGCATGAGCGCTTTGCACGCCAGCGGTCTGGCCCAGGTCATCACGGACGTGGCAAGGGATAAACCATTGTTGGGCGTTTGTCTGGGTATGCAGGCCCTGCTAACCGACAGTGAGGAAAACGGCGGCGTCGCCTGTCTCGGTTTATTACCCGGCCATGTCCGACGTTTCGCCGACGATCTGCGCGACGACGACGGCAACGTACTGAAAATTCCGCATATGGGCTGGAATCAAGTCGAGCAGAAGCCGCATCCGCTATGGAAAAACATTCCGGATCGTAGCCGTTTCTATTTCGTGCACAGCTATTATGCGGTGCCGGACGACGCGCGCCATACCGCCGCAACCGCGGATTATCCGCAAACCTTCACCTGTGCATTGGCGGATGGCAATCTGTTTGCCGTGCAATTTCATCCCGAAAAAAGCCAGACGGTGGGATTGCAGTTGTTGCAAAACTTCCTGGCCTGGGACGGGACGGTGTAACCGCCGACATTCCGTGTTGGCTTTACTAACCCTTTGAAATAGTGATTTAACTGTCGAGATTTAGATATGTTGCTGATACCCGCAATTGACTTGAAGGAAGGAAAATGTGTCCGCTTGCGTCAGGGTCGTATGGAAGACGATACCGTGTTCTCCGACGATCCGGTAGCGGTTGCGGGGCGCTGGGTCGATGCCGGGGCAAAGCGATTGCATCTGGTCGATTTGGACGGCGCCTTTGCCGGCAAGCCGAAAAACGCCGACGTGATCCATGCCATCGTCGAAGCTTATCCGCATGTGCCGATTCAGATCGGCGGCGGCATCCGCGACGAGGATACCATCCAGGCCTATCTGGAAGCCGGTGTGCAATACGTGATCATCGGCACCAAGGCGGTCAGCGAGCCGCATTTCGTCCGCGACGCGTCGATCGAATTTCCCGGCCACATCATCATCGGCTTGGACGCCCGCGACGGCAAGGTTGCGATCGACGGTTGGTCCAAACTATCTCGCCACGACGTGATCGATATGGCGCAAAAATTCGAATCCAACGGCGTCGCCGCGATTATCTACACCGACATCTCCCGCGACGGCATGATGCAAGGCGTTAATGTCGAAGCCACCGCCAAGTTGGCCAGTTCGGTACACATTCCGGTCATCGCCTCCGGCGGTATCACCAACCTGGACGATATCCGCGCATTGGGCGCCGTGGCCCACGAAGGCATCATGGGCGCGATTACCGGCCGCGCGATTTACGAAGGCACGCTGGATTTCGCCGAAGGCGCCAAACTGGCCGAATCCTTCGGCGGCGAGGACTGAGCCGCAACCCGCCATGAGCCTAGCCAAACGCATCATTCCCTGCCTGGACGTCGATAACGGCCGCGTCGTCAAAGGCGTCAAATTCGTCGATATCCGCGACGCCGGCGATCCGGTGGAAATCGCCCGCCGCTACGACCGCGAGGGTGCCGACGAAATCACTTTTCTCGATATTACCGCCACCCACGATAACCGGGCGACGATGGTCCATGTGGTCGAGCAGGTCGCCGGCGAGGTGTTCATTCCGTTGACCGTCGGCGGCGGCATCCGCAGCTCGGATGATATTCGCCGTATGCTGAATGCCGGCGCCGATAAGGTCGGCATCAACAGCGCCGCGGTGTTCCGCCCCGAATTCGTCAAGGAAGCCGCCGACAAATTCGGCTCGCAGTGCATCGTCGTCGCGATCGACGCCAAAAAAGTCAGCCAGGACGGCGAGGCCGAGCGCTGGGAAATTTTTACTCACGGCGGCCGGAAACCGACCGGCATCGATGCCGTGGCATGGGCGGTACGGATGAAGGATTACGGTGCCGGCGAAATTCTGTTGACCAGTATGGACCGCGACGGCACCAAGTCCGGTTTCGATTTGGCCTTGACCCGTGCCATCAGCGAAGCGGTCAGCATTCCGGTGATCGCCTCCGGCGGCGTCGGCAACCTCGACCATTTGGCCGACGGCATTATCGAAGGCAAGGCCGATGCGGTGTTGGCGGCCAGTATTTTCCATTTCGCCGAATATACGATAGAACAGGCCAAACGCCATATGCAGTCGCGCGGTATCGAGGTGCGGTTATGAGCACCGCCTGGCTGGAGCAAATCGAATGGACCGAGGACGGATTGGTGCCGGCTATCGCCCAGGACCACAGCAGCGGCCGAGTATTGATGTTTGCCTGGATGAACCGGGAATCGCTGGCCCTGACTGTCGCCGAAGGCTACGCCGTGTATTGGTCGCGCTCCCGCAAGCGTTTGTGGCGCAAAGGCGAAGAATCGGGCCATCGCCAAAAAATCCTCGATCTGCAGTTGGATTGCGACGGCGACGTGATTTTATTGAAGGTGGAACAGGAAGGCGGCATCGCCTGCCATACCGGCCGGGAAAGCTGTTTCTTCCGCAGCTTTAAAGACGGCGATTGGCAAGTCAGCGAAGCCGTGTTGAAAGATCCGCAGGCAATATACAAATAAGCGCTTATTGATTCAGCCCGCTCCGGCAGGCCGGTTCTACAGCTTGTCGCTTTGATTGCGCCGGGAATTATTTGCCGTGGCCGCAAGTCCGAGGTAAGGTTAAAGTAATCCAGCGGATTGAGGCTATATAACGGACTATCACCTTTCAGCAGTTGCGCTCAACGGCTGCATACGCCGGTCGGGCGCGAAGAATCGCGGTATTTGCTTATGATACTGATCGTAAAAAATATTCCTTCGGCTTCCCAGGAAGACGAATTGGCCGATTTCGTCGCGCCGGCATTGCGGTTTTGTTTTTGGTTGCCGTTCAAAATAGGCCGTATTCTGAAGACCGATATTTTTTGTCTGAAAAACCTGAAAACCAATGTGCTGTCGTTTCACGGCCGAGTCTTTATCGACGACGATAAAGCCGGGCGCCAGGCGATCAAGAAATTGCACGGCAAGCGCTTCAAAAACAAAATCGTCGAAGTGCGCGAGTATTTCATTCGATCCGGAAAAAACGACCGCCGCGCTGGGCAACAGATCGTCACAGTGGAAATTCTGGACAAACGCAAGGGCGACCGCCGCTGCAACGTCAAGCATGCCAACGAAACGCCAATCCACACCAACGTATTCGATACCCGCAACGTATACCAAGTCAGTCGGCGGGCTCGAAACGAGTTTTACGACGAATGATTGCTTAGTCCGTCGGGACGGGTCGCGCCGTTTTCATGACCTGATTGCTGCACCGAATGCGGATTCAAATCCGGCAATCTGCCTTACAAGCCTTGCCCGCCAGCCACGCCCCCAGCGGCAAACGGTAGCGGGCGAAATACGCATAGAGTTTGGCAAACAGCGGCCGGGTCAACGGCCAACGCAACGGCGCAGCCAACCACCCCAAACCCAGTAAGCTATAGGTCGCGTGGAAGGCATCGATGCCTTTCACCAGCGAGCCATCGGCCCGCACGCCGTGAATTTCCGCCATCAGCTCGGCCTCGGTACAACCCAAATGTTCCGGTACGAAATCGTTTGCGTGGATATCCTGAAACGCGACACGGCCGGCGGCGTTTCTGGATTGCAGCCAAGCCACCTCTCGCCGGCAAATCGGACAGTGGCCATCGTAAAGTAGAGTAAATTCGGCGCTGGCATTCATGAGGGTACCTGAACTGCATCATAGGACCGGGTCCTGTTGTCGAAGACGATCGATACCCGATAAGCTACCGGAAGAAACGCATTCGGCAAGTTCAATTCCTTGATCGATCGCTGACGCCGAAACCGCCGCCTCCCGGCGTTGCAATTACGATGCTGTCGCCGGCTTCGACTCGAATGTCCGCGCAGCCGGCTAATTCGACCGTTTCGCCGCCGGCTTTGAGCAAACGGTTGACACCCGGCGCGCCAGGCCAACCGCCGCGCATACCGAACGGCGGCTGGCGCCGGTGGCTGGAGAGAATGGCTACCGTCATCGGCCGGCAAAATTCGATCCGGCGTAGCACGCCATCGCCGCCGCGATAACGCCCGTCACCGCCGCTGCCCTCGCGTAGCGAAAACTCGCGCAATAGCACCGGAAACCGTTGCTCCAGAATTTCCGGATCGGTGATGCGCGAGTTGGTCATGTGGGTATGCACACCGCTGGTGCCGGCGAAACCGTCCCCGGCTCCGGCGCCGCCGCAGATGGTTTCGTAGTACTGGTAATCCCGGTCGCCGAAGGTCAGATTGTTCATCGTGCCTTGGGATGCGGCCTGAACGCCCAACGCGCCGTACAAGGCGTCGACGATGTATTGTGATGTCTCGACGTTACCGGCCACCACGGCCGCCGGATATTGCGGATTCAACAAACAACCTTCCGGAATCACGATATCCAGCGGTTTCAGGCAGCCGGCGTTTAACGGAATGTCGTCCTGCACCAGCGTCCGCATTACGTACAGCACGGCAGCCTTGCATACGGCCGCCGGCGCGTTGAAATTGTCCGCCAACTGTGGCGAGGTGGCGGAAAAATCGATCCGTGCACTGCCCGTATCCCGATCTATCGAGACGCTGACGGCAATGGTGCCGCCTTGATCCAATGGGTAGGCGAAGCTGCCGCCGTCCAGCGTTTTCAATAAGCGGCGGACGCAGGCTTCGGCGTGGTCCTGCACGTGTTGCATATAGGTCTGTACCACCGCTAACGAATAATCGCCGACCATGGCCAATAACTCCTGAGTGCCTTTTAGATTGGCGGCGATTTGTGCCTGCAGATCGGCCAGATTTTGCTGCGGATTGCGCGCCGGGTGGCGGTTGCCGGCCAGCCATTCCAGAATCGCCGCTTCCCGAAACCGGCCGCCGTCCAGAATTTTCAGTCCGGCGCTGATCACGCCTTCATCGTCGATATGCCGGCTGGCGGCCGGCATCGATCCCGGCGAAATGCCGCCGACATCGGCATGGTGACCGCGCGAGGCGACGAAAAACAGCAGTTGCCGCTCGGCGTCGAATACCGGCGTCACCACGGTGATATCGGGTAGATGGGTGCCGCCGGCGTAAGGCGAATTCAGCAGGTAGGCGTCGCCGGGTGCCAGGTCTTTACCATGGCTCAGCACCAAGGCTTTGACGCTTTCGCCCATCGATCCCAGATGTACCGGGATGTGCGGGGCATTAGCGATCAAATTGCCGCCGGCATCGAACACTGCGCAGGAAAAATCCAGCCGCTCCTTGATATTGACCGAATGCGCGGTGTTTTGCAGTACGAAACCCATCTGCTCGGCCACCGACATGAAGCGCTTGTTGAAGATCTCCAGCATGACCGGATCGGGGCCCGCAGCGAGGGACAGGGCGGCGATCGAGCACTTGTTTCCGCTCAGCAGCAGATCGCCGTTATGCTGCATAAGGGCTTGCCAGCCGGGCTCGACCACGATGGTCGAAGTCGGCTCCAATATCACTGCCGGCCCCGCCACTGTTTGCCCGCAGCCCAGTCGTTCCCGGCGGTAGACCGGCGCATCGTGCCAACGGCCGCGGCTGAACAGGCGCGTGCTGCCTTGCGCCTCGCCATCGTGGCGATCTGCAACGGTTGGCGCTATCTCGCTAAAGCGCGAGTCGCAAGCGATGCTTTCGACCTGCAAGCTGGCAATCACCACCGGCCGCGCGTAGCAAAAGCCGAATTGGCGCCGGTATGCCGCGGCAAAATCCTGCAGTATTGCCTCAGGTTCGGCGTAGTCGACCGTCAAGGCGGTATCGCTGCCTTGATAACGCAGTGCCAGGCGCCAGCGGCTAATGGACTGGTCCGGGTCCAGGCCTTGAGCGGCCAGCTCGCGCCGCGCCGCTTGTTCCAAGTCTGAGAAACGCCGCCGCAACTCGGTCGCATCCACCTCCTGCCATAAACCTTCCAACGCCGCTTGCTTTAGCACCCGAAACTCGGCCAGGCCGATGCCGTACGCCGACAGCACGCCGGCCAACGGATGTAGCAATACCTTGCGCATGCCCAGGCGTTCGGCCAGCAGGCAGGCGTGTTGCGCGCCGGCGGCGCCGTAACAGCACAAGGCGTAGTCGGCGAGCGGGTAGCCCTTTTGCACCGAGATTTTTTTGATGGCCTCGGCCATATGCTCGACGGCGATCTCCAAAAAGCCCTCGGCGACTTGTTCCGGGCTGCGGCGTTCGCCGCTGGCGGCGGAAACTTCGGCCGCCAGTGCGGAAAATAGTGCCGTTACCCGCTCGCGGTCCGGCGGCAAGTTACCCTTCGGGCCAAACACCGCCGGAAAATCCGGTAACTTGCCCAGCAGTAGATTGGCGTCGGTCACTGTCAACGGCCCGCCGCGCCGGTAACAAGCCGGACCGGGATTGGCGCCGGCCGAGTCCGGCCCCACCCGGCAGCGTAAGCCGTCGAAATGCAAAATTGAGCCGCCGCCAGCAGCGACGGTATGAATCGCCATCATTGGCGTCCGCATGCGGACGCCGGCGACTTCGTTGTCGAAACTGCGCTCCAGCTCGCCGGCGTAATGGGCGACATCGGTGGAGGTGCCGCCCATATCGAAGGCGATAATCTTGGCCAACCCGGCGCCTTTGGCTGCCGCAATCGCGCCAACCACGCCGCCGGCCGGGCCGGATAGGATGCTGTCCTTGCCGTGGAAGGCGTCCGCCCGCACCAGACCGCCGTTCGATTGCATGAACAACAGGCTTGGGGTCGAGTCGCCAGTTGGCAAGCCGCGTTCGACCTGCGCGACGTAACGGCGTAACACCGGCGACAGATAGGCATCGACCACCGTAGTATCGCCGCGGGCGACGAATTTCGGCAGCGGACTGGCGAGATGCGACAAGGAAATATATTCAAAGCCGATGTCGGCGGCCAACTCGGCTAGCATCAATTCGTGTTGCGGGTAGCGCCAGGCATGCAGCAACACGACGGCGAGATTGCGAATGCCCAGGTCGTAAATCCGCCGCAATTCGGCGTTGGCTTGGTCCTCAGTCAGCTCCTGCAATACGCGGCCGTCGGCGTCGACGCGGACGTCGATTTCGGCCACCGCCTGATAGAGGGGCTCCGGCCGGCGAATCCGCAGCGCGAAAATGTCCGGTCGGTTTTGGTAGCCGATACGCAGACAATCGCGGAAGCCGCGGTTGGTGACCAACGCAATGGCGGCGCCCTTGCGTTCCAGCAAGGCGTTGGTGCCGACCGTGGTGCCCATTTTGACGGCGGCTATCCGATCCTTCCTGCCGGTGCCGGACTCCCGCAGAATCTGGCTTATGCCGTGCAGTGCGGCGTCCGGATAAAGTTCCGGATTTTCCGAAAGCCACTTGCGAACAGCCACCTTTCCGTCCGGGGCCAGCGCCACGATATCGGTAAAAGTGCCGCCCCTGTCGATCCAAAACTGCCAGCCCGCCGCCATCGAAAAAAACCTACTAGAAATTACTAATCAAATTTTTGCTAACTTTATGTAATGATAGCCATTCTTCGACAATGGCATTTTAATTGATGCCGGCCCGGATACCGCGGTTGCCGGGCCATTGCGCGGCAATAATAATCACATAGGGGGAAATGCGTGGAAACTTTGTTCGATTTGGTTTTGGTGGCGGCGGCCTTGTATGGTGCCAAAGCTTATTTGACCGCGCCGGAAGTCGTCTCCGACAGGGAAGTTTTTTCCAGCCGCGGTTCGATGTTCGTGAAAAGGCTGGTCAGCGAGCAGGTCGGCCAAGGCCGGCAAAGCCAACCGGCTACGCCTATTCCGCGATCGGAACCGCCGCTAGCCCAACCCGAACCAAGCCAAGGCATTATTGCCGAAGCCGAACCAACGCTGCCAGCCGAATCGGATATACCGGCAGCCGTAACCGTGTCGCCGGCAGAACAGGATGCCGACCTATTGCCGGTAGCAGTGGAATTGCAGGTGCCGCAGGATTCGGTATTGAATCGGCATTATTGGGCGCAACGCGCCGCCGAACGCACCGCGATCGAGCAACCCTACCCGACCGACTCGGTGTTACTGCGCCATTACCGGCAGAAGCAAGCGGCGGCACTACAATTGGTAGCGCAGGAAGCGGTCGCAGCCAGCGTCACCGATCAAGCCGCCGTCGCGGTCAAGGTCGACGCTACGGTGGGCATTCCAGAAGATTCGGTGCTTAAACGCCATTTCCTGGCAAATGCCCGTAACCTGGTTGAGCAAAAATACGGCCCCCGGCCGAGCGACAGCGTTTTGCTTCGCCATCGCCGGCAATTGGTCGAGGCTGATTTGACAGATTATTTGGCGGGATTGGCGTAGTCTGACTTCGCGTCGGCGGGCAATTGCGGTTATTATCGTTGGAATGCCGATTTCGTCTGTCTTCTGCCGGGAACTGGTTTAAAATTCAACCGTCTTCGAAAAAAAAGCAACATTAGCTGTCTGTAATGTTTTGGGCCGGGAACGGTGGCGCTCCCGCCTGCGGCAGTCTTAATTCAGGAACTCAATCCGCGTAATCATGATAACTATACCCAATGCCTTGAAAGATTCGCGTCCGAGCCCCGCCTGGTTTGCGTTGGCGGCTTGCATCTCCTACGCGGGGGTGAAGCCGGTATTGGCGGCGGACATGCCGGCGACACTTCCCGAGGTTGCGACTCCTGCTCCGGCACTGGTAGAGGCAGCGCCTCCCGCTGCGAATTTCATTCCGGCCGACAACCCTATCGGCAGCCTGTTGCTCAGCCGGCAACATCCGTTGCTGGCGCGGACAGACTTCAGCCGGATCAGCGACTATGTCGTGCAGATTTACCAAGCCAATAATTTTCAACCGATTTGGTTTAACGCCAACCGTTCCGAAAAAAACCTGAACGATTTGTTCGGCATTCTCGAAAATGCGCCGATCAATGCCTTGAATCCGGCTGCTTACGATGTCGAACGCCTGAAACAACTTGCCGGCGCGCCGATTGGGGATAACGCCACCGCCGCCAGCTACGATGTGGCCTTGACCGTGTCGCTGGTGCGGTTTCTGCACGACTTACGTCAAGGCCGAGTCGATCCGCGCGATGTTCAATACCCGGTGCATATTGCTCCCAAGCCGGCGTTGGATATTGCCGGATTGTTGAAACAGCATCTGGAAGCGCAGACGCTGGGCGAGCTGGTGACCGTATTTGAACCCAAAGCCAGACAGTATCAGCAGTTGAAGCAGATTTGGAATCGGCTGCAGCTTTTAGCCGGCCAATCCGCGCCGCACGAATTCAAGCCCGGCAAGCAATTGCGCCCGGGAGACAAGCATCCGCATATCGTCTTCTTGCGGCAAAATCTGCTGGCAATGGGCCTGATTGCCGATAACCTCAACCCGGAAAGCAAGGTTTACGATGCCGATCTGGCCGAAGCCATAAAGAAGGTGCAGCAGCAACAAGGCCTGAAAGCCGACGGCGTGATCGGCGCCGCTACTGCCGCATTGTTCAATCGGCCGCCGCAGGAAAAATTGGCGCAGCTGGAATTGGCAATGGAACGCTCGCGCTGGATTCCGGATCCGAGCGACGGCCCGATGATTTTGGTGAATATCCCGGCCTTCGAATTGTGGGCGTTCAATTCTCCCGACGATGCCAATCCGTTGAATATGAAGGTGATCGTCGGTAAATCCCCCGACAAACAAACTCCGGTGTTGTGGGAGGAAATGAAGTACCTGGAATTCATGCCCTACTGGAATATTCCGAAAAACATTTTCGAAAAGGAAATCCTGCCGAAAGCGGCCAATAACCAGGGTTATCTCGCCAGCCAGGACATCGAACTGGTGCGGCATCAAAACAGCGAGGAAAAAGGCGGCGGCAGTTATTTGCGCGCGCGGCAGCGGCCCGGCAAGAAAAATCCGTTGGGCCGGGTCAAGTTCGTGTTTCCGAATACCGCCGACGTTTATTTGCACGACACACCCAGCCGGGCAGCGTTTAACCGGCCGCGGCGCGACCTGAGCCACGGTTGCGTCAGGGTTGCCGACCCCAAACGTTTGGCCGAATTTGTGCTGGGCGACCAGCAGGGTTGGGACAAGGATACGATTGAACAAGCCATGTCGGCGCCGAAAACCCGCCATGTCACGTTAAAACGTTCGGTGCCGGTATTGTTCTACTACGCGACGACCTTTGTCGACCATGCCAACCAGTTGCATGTCTATCCGGATATCTACGGCCAAGACGAACTGTTGCAGAAAGCCCTGAGCAAATTGCAGGCCCCCAATGCCGGTGCCAACCAGTTGGCCGCGAGCGGCAAAGCCGCGACCAGCAGTCAGTAGCGACCGGAAAATGCATCAGGCATAAAAAAGCGCCGAAAACGGCGCTTTTTTATGCGGCTAGGCGCGAACCAGCTATAACGTCCAAGTGCGGAAAGTGCCGGTATCCAGGTGAATGAAATTCGATTCCGGATAGTAACCGACGCCGCCGCGATGCATCGCCAAAGCGGCGTTGTGGATCCGGCGCAGATCGAAACGTTCGACGCGGATGTCCACCGCCCGGCCGTGCATGTGGAAGCTGTTGTTGGCGACGCCGGTATGCTCGGCATGCAGTTTGGCGTTGGTCAGCGGGGAACGGTAACCGCAAATCACGCCGAAAGGTTGTTGTAAGCCCAGCATTTGCTTCAGGTCGTGCAATTGGTCGAGCAACTCGGGGTCGATCGGGTGCACGTCGTCGGTGCGATAGTCGCGCAGCAGGAAACTGATTTCCTCCAACGCATCGGTCAGATAACGGCCTTTCTCGAAATAAGTCAGATTCAACTTATCGCCGGTGTGCGGATTTTGAAAGGCCAGCGAACGGTGGGAGGTTATTCTGCCACGGTCGGCGACGAACATCGGTTGCTGGTCCAGCGTGATGATCGGCTCGCGTTGGCCGGGGCGGATCACCGAATGTACTCTGCCGCCGCTTTCATGGCTATGGCTGATATGGGCCGTGCTGTATCCGTGCTTCTTGCCGTGGTAAACATCACGGACTCGCGCGTTGTATTGGGCATGATGGTCGGCGTGTGCCAACTGTATCCGGTCGTGGTGAGCCAGCGTCGGTTTATGACGGTTATGGCCGGCCAGAGCTTTTTCGCCATGCCGCGCGGATTTCCCGGCTTGAATGGCCTCGTGTTTGGGCAGGCGCGCCGCACTTTTTGCCGCTTTGCCGGTTCTATGGTTCTTGTCGGCTTTGACGGCCGCACTTTTGGCAGCATGAACCACGCCGGGCATTGCGATAGATAAAACGGCACCTAGCGCCAAGCGACCGAAAAAGCTGCGTCGCGACAGCTCCACTTCGCCCTGCGTATTGCCATCATTCTCTAAGTTGTGTCTCAGCATCCATAATCTCCTGTTTAACATCTTACGGATAATCATTGATTCCGAAGGTTAAAATCCAAAAGCAGTAGTTCCGATTATAGCAGTCTATCACATAGAAGCGACTGTAAAGCCAAAAACGGCTGCCGATTGTCGGTAATATTACAATTGCCTGAAAGTGCAGATTCGGCTTTCAACGCATGCACGGCGGCTCGATTTCAACGCGTGGCCAGCCTCCGATAAAGCTCGATCATGGCTTCCGCCAACGCTTGATTCGCGCAATACAGCACGCCGCAATGGTTCATGAGAGTCGATCCGGCAGGATTTAAAGCCAACGCCCGGCCGAACATGTCGCAAGCGATGGCGCCGGCCTCGCGGAACAGACAGACCGTCGCCGCATAGTCCCAGACACTACCGCCTCCGAGTTGCGGCTTCGGAAATTTGAAGTAACAGGCCGGCGCATCGGTCAGAACCTGGCAAGCATTCAGTGCAGCCCCCCCCTGCAAGGTCAGAGTCGCACCGGCATAACCCAATGCGACGGCGAGCCGTTCCAGTTCTGCCAAGGTCTTTGGGTAGAGCGGGTCGGCGGCAAAGCTCTTGTCGGTGATGAATTTCAGGATGTTGTGGCGCTCTACCGCAGCCGGCAGATGCAAAGGTTGCGAATCGCGCCAGGCGCCGCCGTTTCGCACGGCCCGATACAAGGTTCGCGCCAGCGGGTCGTAGACCACTCCGATCAGCGCGGTTCCGCCGCGCTCGACCAGCGCGATCGATACCGAGTAACCCGGCACGCCTTGGACGAACGGTAAGGTGCCGTCCAACGGATCGATGCACCAGAAGTGGTCTTTTCGCAGCCGGCTGCCGTCGTCGGCCTGTTCTTCCGCCAGTACGGCCAGATCGAACATCTCGCAGGCGGAGCGTAAGGCCTGCAAGATCGTTTGCTGGCTCAGATGGTCGACTTCGGTGACCATTTGCGCCGCCAGACTGCTGCCCCCGGTTTTGTTGCCGACCGCAATCCGGCGGCCGGCATGGCTTTCGATGATGTGTCCGGCCTGGTATGCCGCGGCAATGGCGCCCTGACAGAGTAAGTCGAGTTCGGTTACTGACAGCGGCATGTTCACGGTTCCGGACTATTGGCCAATTCCGCTATCACTTGCCGCGCCAGCCGTTCGCTATAACTGTCGGCCGGCCAATGCTGAGGGCTCCAGCCTTTCAGAAAACGATGGAAATCGGTCCAGGCAACCGGATACAACATCCGCCATTCGTGTTCCAGCGCATCCGCATCGACGCAACGGCCTTTGGTTTGCAGAGCTTTCCTCAACGCTTGAAAATAGAAGTCCAGCAACTCGGCTTCTCGGCGTTCCGCCGCACGGCCGTCCAGGCAACTATCGATAAAATAGGCCACGTCCTTGATTCCGCAGCCGCCGCCGACGTACTGAAAATCCACCGCGGCGACCCGTTCGCCATCCGTAGAGAAACAGAAATTCGCCAGTTTGGCGTCGCCGTGGACCAGGGTTTGATGCGCGCTGGCGCCCAGTTTGCGGTCTATCGCCGCAGCGGCGCGCTTTAACGCGGAATCGGCCAAGGCCTGCAATTCGTCGGGTCGGGTTGCCAAATGCCAGTAGCTACCGGTTTGCCACAGGCCATCCGGTTTTACGCCGAGGAAAGTGGCGTGAAAATGGGCCAGCCAATTCAGGCAGGCGCGGAGTTCCGTATCGCTCAAGCGGGCGCGCCGCGCTGAAAATCCAGCCGCGTCCAAGTCTTCCAGCACGATCAAGATCTCGTCGCCGAACGACTCCGCCGCCAGACAGGCCGGAACCCGGCACTGCGCATCGCAGCGGCGGCTCCATTGATCGTACCAGGCGGTTTCGACCCGGTAGGAACGCAGTTTGCGCTGATGGGATATGTCCGTTTCGTTGCGCCGCGCCGGCAATTTCACGTGTTTGACTACCACGCTGGCGCGTTTACCGCCGGCCAAGCGGTAGCGGACGATCTGGCCGTAGCCGCTCCATAGCCTTTGCACCGGTTCGGCTCCGCTGATATCGGTCGCCTCGGCGACGCGCAGAATCAAATCGCGAATAGGGTGGTCCATCGTATTCTGGGTGAAGAAGCCGGGCCGGTTCGGCCCGGCGGCCCCCCCCCCCCTAAAAGAACAGTTCCCGCATTTTCTGCCCCGGCGACGGTGCGCGCATGAAGGCTTCGCCGACCAGGAAGGTGTAGATGCCGTTATCCTGCATCAGTTTGACGTCGGCCGGAGTGTGGATGCCGCTTTCGGTAACCACCAGCTTGTCGGCCGGTATCGTGTTTTTCAAATCCAGCGTGGTTTGCAGCGAGACTTCGAAGGTACGCAGGTTGCGGTTATTAATGCCGATCATATTGGTGTTCAGCCGCAATGCCCGCTCCAGTTCCGCGGCATCGTGCACTTCCACCAGTACGTCCATGCCCAGTCCGGTCGCGGTATCGGCCAATTCCTGCAGCATCGCGTCGTCCAATGCAGCGACGATCAGCAACACGCAATCGGCGCCCAATGCCCGCGACTCGTGGATTTGGTACGGGTCGATCATGAAATCCTTGCGGATCGCCGGCAGCGGGCATCTTTCGCGCACCATCTGCAGATTCGCTTCCGAGCCCTGAAAAAACTCTTTGTCGGTCAGCACCGACAAACAAGTTGCGCCGTTGAAAGCGTAATCGACCGCGATTTCGACCGGCTTGAAATCCTCCCGGATCACGCCCTGGCTGGGCGAAGCCTTCTTGATCTCGGCGATGATCGCCGGCTTTTGCTGGTCGGCCTTGCTGCGCAAAGCCTGATAAAAACCGCGCGGACCTTGCACGCCGGTCGCAATTTCCTGCAACACTGAAATCGGCGTGTTGTTCTTGCGGCGGGCGACTTCTTCGGTTTTTTTGGCGAGGATGATTTTTAGGATGTCGGGGGTGTTGTCAGTCATTGTTTGGTTTTGTGTATGGTGTCGCTATCGCGACTAATTATATTTGAAGTCGGGTCTAGCAGGTTGGTGAAAAACTCATTTTTGACCCTAACTCAGTCTGTATTTAGTTGAGGCATGATGCTGCAGACACTATATATTGATTAAGCTGGCCAAAATTAGCGTCTGAAATATGGTTTTTCACCAACCTGCTAGACCAGCCCCCTTTTTTCAGTAATTAGGCATCGGTTTTTACAATTTTGAGATTATTAGTTTATACATGCGTCCGATTACGCTTCGCTAGTCGGACCTACGCGGGCTTGCCGCCCGCATGGATTAACGTATCAAATCGATTTCCCGAATCTGCAAGTCGTTGTTTTTACGTTCCAGTAAATTCACCGTAAAAATCCATGTGACACCGGGAACAACAGCGCGTCGGTAATTCGGCATAGATATTTATAATTTCGGGATTATGATTTTATCCGTATGTCCGATTACGCTGCGCTAATCCGACGCGGGCTTATTCTTGAGAATAAATTGCGCGAACAATTGAGATTGCCCGATCGGTTTTAAGGATTTTTGTAATATAATCCACTAGCTCTGTTTCAGTTTTCGCAGAGACTCCAATTAATGGAAAGCCATTGAATTCATGATTGCCGAGGAGTTTTTCCAAGCCGGATTCGGCTAATATTAGTGACTCTGAAGAAATTATGCATGGGTATAGTAGTATAGTATAAAAAGTAGAGAATAAATTGTAGGAGTAGTTTGTATGGTTAGATTTAACTGCAAACCCAAATGCAAATGTACTGTCCATTTGGGTTTTTATTCTTCTTATTTCACCTGTTAGAACTCCTTTGCTTTCCTGTTCTAGTTTTTCTCCGAATTCATCCAAAACTATTTTTGGGGTTCTGATTTTTGGCATTTCAAATATATCGCCAAATAGTTTTTCATTCATTATTATCTCCTTAGATATTTGAAGTCATTAGTATAGGAAGATGATCTGAATATCTCTTGTAATCAATGTTTCCGTCTTTTCTAACCAATTTATGTTTGTCTGCCTCAGTAACGATATGAATGTCTTCATCGCTTATTGAGTCAAGTAATGATGCTGAAAATATAAACTGATCTAGTATGTTCCAGTTTACAACTACATGATCGCTCGATTTATGAAAATAAGTACCATACGGCCTGCTCTTGGCGCCATAAAACCGCCACATTGGGTTGTAAAAATAACTGTATGTTGAGCCCAATACTTTGCGTTTCATTTTTGCTGCAACCAGTCTGTCCCCTGTTGCATTAAAGCAAGCTGCGGCAATAACGCCAGAATCATAAGGGTTCTGATTGAAGTCGCCACATAATATTATGTGATCCAAGTTTTCTCTTTCTCTTATAGCTAAAATATTTGACATCAATGTCTGAGACTCAATCACTCTGGCTTCATTCGACGAGTGCAGAGCTGAGATCATATGCACAAAACAAATCAGAATTCTTCCATTAACTGGGGTGGTAATTAAAACGGAACAATATCTAGCCCCATCATCTACCACTTTAATTATTGAGTTAGAATATTTTGTATATAACACTATGTTGCTAAGACTTTTTAATCTCTTGTACGATTTTATTGAAAATAAGTTATGATCAAAATTTTGGCCTTCAGCAAAGGCGAAAATATCAACATCAAAATGCCTACAAAGATCGAGAGACACTGTCGTTAAATCTTTTCTTTGCAGGTTCCAAAAGAGTATTTTCATTTCCTAATATTCGTCATAGCACGTTGGATGTGCTGAACGAAGTGAAGCGCATCGCATCGGTCGCGATCGATGGCTCTCCTAACGTCGGCAGCATCCTAAAACACCCCATTAAACACTGCTTTGAATTTCACAGGGTACCTTATGGGTAACTGACGTGGTTAATCCCCTGATGCCGCGCCGAGCACCGGAGGGTTTGGACGGATTAGCCCGCAGGGGAAGCGGCAGGGATGCCGCTCGTTTTCGGAGGGCTATGGATAGCCCTTCCGAAAACCCCGTTCAAACCCTTCGGCGCGCAGGATACAAGCGGCATCGGGGTGGCTTTTTCTTTGGGTACTTTCTTTTGGCCAAGCAAAAGAAAGTACCTCGGCTGTCGGGCCGAGACCCGACTTCAATCTATCCGTCGCGATAGCGACACAAAACTTAAGAATACACCACTAACGCCTCAAAATTAGCCACTGTGCTCGCTCAGGCGAATATCAAGCCGCTCTCGTCTGCACCGTCAACTTAACCCCAAGCGCCTTACAAACTTTGGCGATAGTCTCGAAGCGGGGTTGGGCGTCGGCACGCAAGGCTTTATACAAAGCCTCGCGGCTGATGCCGGCGGCATTGGCAATTTCGGTCATGCCTCGCGCTCTGGCGATGCTGCCGAGTGCATGAGCCAAGGCCGCCGGGTCATCTTCTTCCAGAACCACGGTCAGGTATTCGGCAATGGCTTGATCGCTATCCAGATGTTCGGTAATGTCAAACACGGGTAAGTCGGCGATTTTGATTTTTTCATTCATGATTCAGTCCTCCAACAACGCGGCTAGGCACTGAGCTTTGGCAATATCGGCAGCCTGACTGGATTTATCGCCGCCGCCCAGCATCACAATCAACACCTCGCCCCGCTGCACGTAGTACATTCGCCAGCCGGGACCGAAATGTTCACGCATTTCAAAAACACCCTCGCCTACCGCTTTCACGTCGCCGAGATTGCCTTGTTGGGCTTTTTCCAGTCGGCGCGCCAACCGGCGGTGCGTCAATCCATCTTTCAAGCCAAACAGCCATTCGCTGAATGCGGGGAGTTGTTTGATTGTGTACATGCAGAAAATGTAATCGAACGATTACATCACGTCAATACTTTAACCGGTTTCGGAATACCCAATCAAAGCCTCAAATTTCCTCAACGCACTCCCGTCCGCCAACACCTCATGTGCTCGGCAAATGCCGGCATCCAGCGAATCGGTCAGGTCGGCCGCGTAGATTGCCGCGCCGGCGTTCAGAGCGACGATGTCGCGGGCAGGGCCGGATTGGTTGTTCAGCACGGCACGGACAATCGCCAAACTATCCGCCGCACAGCTAATCGACAATGCCGCTAGGCTTGCGCGAGCCAAACCGAATTGCTCCGGCGCGACGGTGTAATTGCTGATAACCCCATGCTTTAATTCCGCGACGTCGGTCGGCGCGGCGATGCTGATTTCGTCGAGGCCGTCTTGGGCATGCACCACCAGCACGTGGCGACTGCCCAGGCGCTTCAAGACTTCGGCGACCGGCACCAGCCATTGTTTGTCGAACACGCCAATCAGCTGGTGCGGGGCGTTGGCCGGATTGGACAGCGGGCCGATCAGATTGAACAAGGTGCGCACGCCCATTTCCTTGCGGGCCTTGACGGTGTGGCGCACCGCGCTGTGGTGCTTGGCGGCAAATAGAAAGCCGACGCCGATGTCGTTGACGCATTGCGCCACTTGCTCGGCCGGCAGCTCCAGATTGACCCCGGCCAGTTCCAGTAAATCGGCGCTGCCGCAGCAACTGGAGACCGAGCGGTTGCCGTGCTTGGCGACCTTGCCGCCGGCTGCCGCAACCACAAAGGCCGCCGTAGTCGAAATATTGAAGGTGTTGGCGCCGTCGCCGCCGGTGCCGCAAGTATCGATGACGTGCTCGCCGTCGATAGGCACTTTGCGCACCAGTTCGCGCAATACGCCGACCGCAGCGGCGATCTCGTCGACCGTTTCGCCTTTACAGCGCAAGGCGATCAAAAAGCCAGCGATTTGGGCGTCGGTCAGTTCGCCGTTCATCATCGCCCGCATCGCGGCGCTCATTTCTTCGGCGCTGAGATCCTGGCGGTCGAGCAGTTTTTGCAGCGTGGTTTGGATAGACATGATTGGCTTCGTGAGGCGTAGGGTACGCATTGCGTACCCTACTGGGTGAGGCAAGGTCAGGTTAACCCATGTTTTCGATCGGCATTTCCGGATTCACGTCGGCGTCGTAATCCACGCCTTCGACTTCGAAACCGAACAACTTCAGGAACTCGTGCTTGTAGCCGGCGAAGTCGCTGAGTTGGTTCAGGTTTTCGCTGGTGACTTGCGGCCACAATTGATTGACCTCGTCCTGCACTTTCGGATCGAGTTCCTTCAAATCGGCGCGCAGGCGGCCTTCGTTGTCCAGAATCGGCGCCTCGTTGTACAGGCTGTCGCGGAACAGGCCATCGACCTGTTCGATGCAACCTTCGTGGGTGCCTTGCGCCTTCATCACTTTGAACAGCAGCGCCAGATACAACGGCATCACCGGAATCGCCGCGCTGGCCTGGGTCACTACCGCCTTCAATACCGAGACGCGGGCATCGCCGCCGATGGCGGCCAATTTGGCGCGGATGTCGATCACGCGTTTATCCAGGTCCTTTTTCGCCGCGCCGATGGTGCCGTCCCAGTAAATGTCCCAGGTAACTTTTTCGCCCAGATAGGTAAAGGCGGTGGTTTTGGCGCCGTCGGCCAGCACGCCGGCCTCGGCCAGTGCATCAATCCACATCTGCCAGTCTTCGCCGCCCATCACCGCCACGGTGTTGTCGATTTCTTCCTGGGTTGCCGCAGTCAAGGTGAATTCCTTGATGATTTCCTTGTCGGTATCGACGCCGTTTTGTACCAAATCCTTGCCGATCGGCTTCAAGGTCGAGTTATGCACCACGCCGGTTTTCGGGTGAGTTCGGCGCGGCGCGGCCAGGCTGTACACCACCAGATCGACTTTGCCCATATCTTGTTTGATGGCATCGATGACACGTTGTTTGATTTCGTCGGAAAAGGCATCGCCGTTGATGCTTTTCGCGTACAAGCCTTCGGCTTTGGCGAATTGGTGGAACGCCGCCGAGTTGTACCAGCCGGCGCTGCCGGGTTTGTCGGCCGTGCCTTCTTTTTCGAAGAATACGCCCAGCGTGTTGGCGCCGGAGCCGAACGCCGAGACGATACGCGAGGCCAGACCGTAGCCGGTCGATGCTCCGAGCACCAGCACGTTCTTCGGGCCGCCCGCGACCGCGCCTTTGGCTTTGACGTAATCGATTTGCTGTTTGACGTTGGCGGCGCAGCCGGCCGGATGGGTGGTGACGCACATAAAGCCGCGTACGCGAGGTTTGATGATCATGGTGCTCCTCAAGTTTTAATTGTTGTTTTGCCGCGCCCGGTGCCGGAACACGTTTGCCGCCCATGATAACAAACCGGGCCGGGATTCGGCAGGTAAGGATTGAAAGTGATGAGGGGGGATTGGCTGGTCGATAGCTCCGATCGGCGCAGCGTAATCGGCGGAACGAAATTAGCGTCGGTACGGTTTCGCTCCGATAAAAGAATCCACGCGGCCTGGACTTCGGAACAATACACTGGCCTTTGTGCTTTGAGAAGAATACCGGCCATAACCCGTTCGCTTTCAATTCGAAATATCTTGAGGAGTATTTGATGCCCAATAAAAACCTTTCATTGATGTTGGCAGCATTAGGTTTAACGCTTGCTGTCGATGTCAACGCTGCGCCTATCATTTCGCCGTTTGCTGCCGATTTGGCTAGCGGCCAGTACAGTGCCGATTTAACCTATCCCGGTACTTCGGCACAGGCAGCGTTCAATGGAGGGGTGTGGAATGCAGGAACCTACGGCAAGCACTGGATCCAGGCGGACATGGGGGCCAGTCAAACGCTGTCGAAAGTGGTTATCACTGCCGCGGTTGCTCCTGCCACTAACGCGCAGTACTGGATTTACCTGTCAAATTCGGCCATAGGCAACAGTTACAACAGCTTAACTCCGGTAGCGACGTTCTCGGACTGGATAGGTACGTCAGGGTTCGGACCGCATTTTGAAACCCACGAGATTGACTTCGCTGCCGCCTCCGGACGGTATTTACAGATAGTTGCCTATGGCGGTAGCAGTTGGACCGCGCTAGGCGACCAGAAACCAAGAGTCGACTGGGTCGAACCGATCTCCCAAGTTCCACTGCCTCCCGCATCGCTGCTGATGTTATCCGGTTTGCTCTATACCCTGAGACGTCGCTTGTTTGTTTCGGCCAAGGTGTAAAGCATAAACCGTTCGAACCACGGACAAGGCCCTGCGGGGCTTTCCCGTGGTTAACCTGTAAGGAAGGTTTCTTTGCTAAATCAATAGCCTGTCGCGGGACCCGGCTCTTGGTAACAGTTTAGGCATTGGCTACCGGCTGCTTGAGGTTACATAAGACCAGGTCGGTAAGCAATATCTTCCGGTCACGCCCGCAACCATTCGACTACCCCAATACCAGTCGACCTTCCACTAGCAAAACAAGCCGTCAGCAAATACCCCCCGGTCGGCGCTTCCCAATCCAGCATTTCGCCGGCGCAGAACGCGCCGGGCAGTTTGCTTAGCATCAGGTTTTGATCCAGTTCGGCGAATTCGACGCCGCCGGCGCTGCTGATGGCTTCTGCGATCGGGCGCGGGCTGCGCAATTGAATGGGCAGGGCTTTGAGCGCGGCGGCCAATTGCGCCGGGTCATTCATTTCGTCGACGGTTAATAGTTCGCGAAGCAGCAGGGTTTTGACGCCGTCGATGCCGAGCCGTTTGCGCAGGTGGTTGCTCAGGCTGTCCTTGCCGCGCGGTTTTGCCAAGCGCTCGACGATGTTTTCCGGGCTGCGATCCGGCAGCAAATCCAGCCACAGCGTCGCCGAACCGGCAGAGGCAATTGCGTCGCGCAGCAGCGCCGACAGCGCGTAGATCAAGCCGCCTTCCAGGCCATAGTCGGCGACGGTCAGTTCGCCTTGCTGGCTGAAAGCTTCGCCGCTTTCGTTGCGAAAAGTTGCGACCACCGATTTGAGCGGTTGGCCGGCGCAGCGTTGGCGGAACACGTCGCTCCAGCGGGTTTCGAAGCCGCAGTTGGCCGGGCGGAGCGGCGACAAGCCGATGCCACGTTCGGCCAGAATTTCGGTCCAGGCCCCGGTCGAGCCCAGTTGCGGCCAACTGCCGCCGCCCAGTGCCAAGACTGTTGCGTCGGCCTGGATCAAACGTTCGCCGTCCGGCGTGGCGAAGCGCAACGCGCCGTCCGCCCAGCCCAGCCAACGGTGGCGCATTTTGAATTGCACGCCATCGCTTCGCAGCCGATGCAGCCAGGCGCGCAGTAACGGCGCGGCTTTCATTTCGGTCGGAAACACGCGGCCGGAACTGCCGACGAAGGTATCGATACCAAGCTGGTTGATCCAGGCCCGCAAATCGTCCGGGGTAAAGGCTTTGAGTATCGGTTCCAGTTCGGCGCGGCGCGCGGCGTAGCGCGACACAAAGGTGTCGAAGGCTTCGGCGTGGGTGATGTTCATGCCGCCTTTGCCGGCCATCAGGAATTTGCGTCCGGCCGACGGCATCGCGTCGTAGACGCTGACCTTGATTCCGGCCTGGCTTAGTACCTCGGCAGCCATCAGGCCGGCAGGGCCGGCACCGACAATGGCGACGCTTGCGCTAGGACCGTCTAACATGTTCAGTTGCGGATTGCGCGTGGGGCGCAAGGGTGGGGTCTTAAAACCGGTTGCGGTCGCGCGCGGCCCAGAATTGGGCGGCCAAGGCTTCGGTCTGCGCTTGATCGTCGGCCTTGCCCAATAATTTCAAGGCGATGGCGGCGGTGCCGATCACGGTGGCCTGGCCGAATTCGTCATCCAGTTCGCCGCGCCAGACTTGGGCCAATAGCTGCGGCTCCAGCGATTCGGCTTTCATGTGGCGGCGTTCGAACAACGCCGGCCAGGTTTCGTCGCTGAGTTCGCCGCCGTGCACGCTTTGCACCAGACACTCGACGTCGGGGTTGCGTTCGGTTTCGCCGCCCTCGCCTTTCAACACCGCCATGTGTTGTTGATCGAGCAGCAGCGCGGCTTTCTGGTGCACCTGGCGGTAGCTGGGATGGAAAATGCCTTGAATGCTGGCGGTGGCGTCGAACGGATTCAATAATCTGACCAAAGTATGTACCGGCGAGCGTAGGCCCATGACCGGCCGCAGATTGATCATGTCGTACAGTTTCGGGCAGATGTGCTCCAGCGACAGGTAGCTGAAGTTGGTGCGTTCGATTTGTTGGCCGGCTTCGGCAATCGACTGGGCGGCGTCGATGCCCAGTGCCCGCAGCACGTTCTCGGTGTACAGCCGGCCCTGAGTATGGCCGCCGGCACCGTGCATGAACACTTTGACGCCGTTTTCGGCCAGCAGCAAGGTGGACAGCAAAAACCACGGCAGGTGTCGGCGTTTGCCGGCATAAGACGACCAGTCCAGGTCCACGGCGACTTTGTTGTCGAAAGCGAAACTTTCCCGCGCCGCCGCAACGAAACCGGCCAATTCCTCGCAGGTTTCTTCCTTGACCCGCATCAGCATCAGGAACGCGCCAAGCTGGATCGGCTCGACCTGGCCGTCGGCCAGGATCATTTTCATGGCCCGGTAGGCTTCGTCCTGCGTGAGCGGCCGGGCGCCTTTTTTGCCCTTGCCGAGAATTTTGATGAATTCGGCGAACGGATGTTCTTCGGTAATCAGCGTCATGAGATGGACAGCGGGAAGTAATGGTCGATTAGCAAGGCGGCGAAGATCAGCATCAAATAGACGATGGAGTAGCCGAAGGTGCGCATCGCGGTTTTATTGTCTTTTTTGCGCATCATCTGGATCGCGTAATAGATGAAGCCCAGACCCAGCAATAACGCGGTGGCCAGGTAAATCAGGCCGCTCATGCCGGTCAGGTAAGGCAGCAGCGTCGAAATCAGCAGCAGAATGGTATAAAGCAAAATTTGCAGGCGGGTGAATTCGACGCCGTGGGTGACCGGCAGCATCGGAATCGATACCTTGGCGTATTCGTCGCGTTTGGCGATGGCCAGCGCCCAGAAATGCGGCGGGGTCCAGACGAAGATGATCAAGAACAGCAACAGGGCGTGCGGATGCACTTCGCCGGTGATCGCCGCCCAGCCCAATACCGGCGGTGCCGCGCCGGCCGCGCCGCCGATGACGATGTTTTGCGGCGTCGCCCGCTTCAGGTAAACCGTGTAGATCAAGGCATAGCCGATCAAGGACAGAAAGGTCAGGAACGCGGTCAGCAAGTTGATTTTGATGGTCAGAATCGCCATCGCGATAAAACCGATCAGGCTGGCGAACACCAGCACTTGCCGGGGTTGCAAATGCCCGGTCGGCAGCGGCCGGTTCTTGGTGCGAGCCATTTCGGCATCGGCTTTCTGATCCAGGAAGTGGTTGATCGCCGCCGCTGACGATGCGGCCAGGCCGATGCCGGCAGTACCGTACAGAAAGTTGGCTAACGGCGGCATGCCGGGGACGGCCAACAGCATACCGACGATGGCGGTAAACACGATCAACGCAACCACTCTGGGCTTGCAGAGCTCGTAGTAGTCTTTCCAGGAAAGCGGGGCGGTGGTGTCTGGCATCGAGTGGCAAATGGATTGGAACGCGTTCAAACATATAGAATAACAGTGAACCAATGATTATTAAAACAATCACAGGCGCTCACCATCTTTTAGTCAACGAGGGATTTATGAAACACAGGCTTGCAGCGCTGGCGCTGCTTTGTCCGGTTGTGCTGGCGCACGCCGAGGACAGTAAGGTGTACGAACATGTTTTCGCTAACGGCTTGAAACTGCTGGTGAAGGAAGACCACCGCTCGCCGGTGGTGGTGTCCCAGGTCTGGTACAAAGTCGGTTCCAGTTACGAGCCGGGCGGCATCACCGGCATCTCGCACATGCTGGAACACATGATGTTCAAAGGCACCGAAAAATATCCGGCCGGCGAGTTCTCCCGCATCATCGCCGAGAACGGCGGCAGCGAAAACGCCTTCACCGGCCAGGATTACACGGCTTATTTCCAGACTCTGGAAAAATCGCGGCTGGAAATCAGCTTCAAGCTGGAAAGCGACCGGATGCGCAACCTGAATCTGAAAGCCGAGGAATTGAAGAAAGAACTGGAAGTAGTGACCGAGGAACGGCGGATGCGCACCGACGACCAACCGCGCGCCAAAGTCCACGAACAATTCATGGCCGCGGCCTTTACCAATAGCCCGTACCAGAATCCGGTGATCGGCTGGCCGTCCGATATCGCCAACTACCAGATAGAAGACCTGCAAGCCTGGTACCAGAAGTGGTACGCGCCGAATAACGCCACGCTGGTCGTAGTCGGCGACGTCGACGCCAAACAGGTCGAAAAGCTGGCCGAACAGTATTTTGCGCCACTGCAACCCAGCACGATCAAGCCGGTGAAACCGCAAGCCGAATCCGAGCAGCGCGGCGTGCGCCGCATCACGGTCAAGGCGCCGGCCAAACTGCCTTACCTGATGATGGGCTACAAAGTGCCGGTGTTGAATAGCGCCAAGCCGGAATGGGAGGCTTATGCCCTGGAAGTGCTGGCCGGCGTGTTGGACGGCGGCGACAGCGCCCGCCTGCCGGCGCGGCTGATTCGCGGCAAGCAAATCGCGGTGTCCGCCGGTGCCGGTTACGATCTGACTTCGCGCTTACCCGAGTTGTTTTTGTTGGAAGGCACGCCGGCCGACGGCAAAACCGTGTTCGACCTCGAATACGCCTTGCTCGACGAGGTGTACCAGTTGAAAAACGAGCTGATCGGCAAGGACGAGTTGCAGCGGATCAAAGCTCAGGTGCTGGCCAGTTCGGTTTACCAAAAGGATTCCAACTTCTACCAAGCCATGCAACTGGGTACGCTGGAAACGGTCGGTTTAGGCTGGCAGCGAGCGGACGAATATGTCGCCAAAATCAATCAGGTTACGGCCGAGCAAGTGCGCGAAGTGGCGCGTAAATATCTGATCGAAGACACACTGACCGTCGCCTATCTCGACCCGCAACCGATCACCGAAGCCGCGAAACCGAAAAAACTGACAGGAGTTCATCATGCGTTTTAATTTAATCGGCTTATTGTTGCTGGCATTCAGCCAATTGGCCTGGCCGGCGGCCAAGATCGAACATTGGCAGACCGCGCAAGGCAGCCGGGTTTACTATGTGCGTACCGCCGGCTTGCCGATGGTCGACGTGCGGGTCGTGTTCGATGCCGGCAGCGCCCGCGACGGCAGCCAGTTCGGCGTCGCAGCTTTGACATCGGCCTTGCTGGACAGCGGCGCCGGCGATTGGAGCGCCGACGATATCGCCCAACGTTTCGAGTCGGTCGGCGCCCAATATTCGGCCGGCGTCAGCGAGGATATGGCTTGGCTATCGATCCGCTCCCTGACCGAGAAGCCGTTGCTTGAAAAGGCGTTGGCCACCTTCGAAACCGTGCTGAGCCGGCCAGCTTTTCGCGAGGACGATTTCCAGCGCGAGAAGGCTCGCACTCTGGCCGGCTTGAAGCACCGGGAAGAATCACCCGGCGAACTGGCCAGCATCGCCTTCGGCAAAGCATTGTACGGCGAACATCCCTACGCCCACCCCGAGACCGGCATCGTCCAGACCGTCGCCGGCTTTAGCGCCGACGATCTGAAAACGTTCTATCAAACTTATTACGTCGCCGCCAACGCCATCGTCGTCATCGTCGGCGACGTCAGCCGGGAACAGGCCGAACAGACTGCCAACCAAGTGCTGGGTAAATTGCCGGTCGGCAGCAAACCGGCGGACATTCCGCCGGTGACGATGCCGAGCCAGGCCAGCACTCAGCATATCGAGTTCCCGTCCACTCAAACCCACGTGCTGGTCGGTTTGCCCGGCACCTACCGCAAGGACCCGGATTATTTTGCCTTGTATGTCGGCAACCATATTCTCGGCGGCGGCAGCATGGTTTCGCGCTTGTTCGAGGAAGTTCGGGAAAAGCGCGGCCTGGCCTACGGCGCGTATAGCGTGTTTGCGCCGCTGTACCGGCAAGGGCCGTTCATGATGAGCTTGCAGACCCGTAACGACCAGACCGAGCAAGCGCTCGGCGTGTTGCGTAAAACCTTCGCCGATTTCCTGGCACAAGGCCCGACCGAGCAGGAATTGACTGCGGCAAAACGGAATATCACCGGCGGTTTTGCGATGCGTTTCGATACCAACAGCAAGTTGAGCGACTACGTGGCGATGATCGGCTTTTACCAGCAGCCTTTGGACTATCTGGATACCTTCCAAACTAACGTGGAAGCGGTCACGATCGAGCAGATCAAGGATGCGTTCAAGCGTCGGGTCAAACCGGAATTGCTGCAAACCGTCACGGTCGGCCAGAAGTCCTGATGGCAAATCAAATCCGCATCATCGGCGGCGAATGGCGTAGCCGGCAAATCGTATTCGACGATGCCCCCGGTTTGCGGCCGACGCCGGCGCGGGTGCGGGAGACCCTGTTCAATTGGCTGCAGGCCGATGTCTACGGCAGCCGCTGCCTGGATTTGTTTGCCGGCAGCGGCGCGTTAGGGTTCGAAGCCGCCTCGCGTGGCGCGAAAGCGGTGGTGCAGGTCGAGGATAACGCCGGCAATTGCAAACGCTTGCGGGAAAATATCGCGCGTCTGGCGACGGACCGGGTTCAGGTGGTGCAGCAGGATGCGGCCCGCTATCTGGCCGGACCGGCGCAGCAATTCGATCTGGTGTTTCTGGACCCGCCGTTCGGCCAAGGTTTATTGGAATCGGCTTGCCGCTTGCTGGAAAGCGGAGGCTGGCTCGGCGCTTACGCAAAAATTTATCTGGAAAGTGAAAAAAACTGGCAAGCCGCAGATTTGCCGGCAAACTGGCACTTGTTGAAGGAAAAGGTGGCCGGCGAAGTGTGTTACCGGCTGCTGCAGCGTCAAGCCGCTGCTTTTGGTTAGGCTAATGGTTTAGAATTAACCCCTTTTGCCGTTTGCCAAGCCAATGAATATCACTGCAATCTATCCCGGTACCTTCGATCCGATTACCAACGGGCATCTGGATTTGATTCACCGCGCCTCAAGGCTTTACCCGCGGGTGATCGTCGCGGTTGCTGTCAGCCGCGGCAAACAGCCGTTGTTTTCGTTGGATGAGCGGGTCGATCTGATTCGGGAGGTGGTCACCGAATTCAGCAACGTCAGCGTGATCGGCTTCGACACGCTGTTGGTGGATTGCGCCCGCCAGCACCAGGCCAGCGTGATCATCCGCGGTTTGCGGGCGGTATCGGATTTCGAATACGAATTCCAATTGGCCGGCATGAATCGCCGTTTGTGCCCGGATATAGAGACCGTGTTTCTGACGCCGGCCGAACAATACGAATTCATCTCGTCGAGCATGATCCGCGAAATCGCCCAATTGCATGGCGATGTCTCCAGTTTCGTGCCCGACTTGGTCAAACAACGTTTAACCGAAAAATTTTCCGAGGAGTAATTATGGCGCTTATCATCAGCGACGACTGCATCAATTGCGATGTCTGCGAGCCGGAATGCCCGAACGGCGCGATTTCCCAGGGCGACGAGATTTACGTGATCAACCCGTCCCTATGCACCGAGTGCATCGGTCACCACGACAAGCCGCAATGCATGGAAGTCTGCCCGGTGGACTGTATCGACAAGGATCCGGACCACGCCGAAGACAAAGACTCGTTGTACCGCAAGTATCTGAAACTGACTGCGTGAGCCTATTCTGCCGGTGCGGCTGCGATGTTCTATGGCAACAGCAGTCGCATCGGCCGCATCGGCGATATTGCAAAGCCGTAGCGCCGGTAAAAACGTTGTCCGGCGCTGTTGTCGGCGTCCGTCAGCAACGTAATGCGCCGGCAACCCTGTTGCTTGGCGAACTCCACGGCATGTTGCAGCAGCGCAGAGCCGATCGCGCCGCCGCGCTGATTGCGATCCACCACCATATCTTCCAGCCAGGCCACGCGCGCGCCCAGCGCCGTCGATACGCTGAACAGCAGATTGACCATGCCCAGAATTTCGCCGTCGCGACGCGCCACGAAAATCCGCCCCAGTGCCGGTTCGGCAATGATTTGACTCAAGCCGCGGCGTTGCGCAGTTTCATCCGCGACAAATTCGGCTTCCTGTTCGAATAATTGCGCCAACAGGCGGCACATTGCCGGAATATCGGCCTCGGTGGCGGTAACGATTTGCATACTCTGATCTCCTGCTTAAACCCATAGTCTTGTCGAGTCTAATCCAGGCCGTCGCCCGACGGTACTGTTGGCTGATCGCTGTTCGGTCTATGCCGTTTCGGCGGTTTGCCTTGCCGGCCCAATCCCAATCAACTACAATCCCCGACCTTCTTTCAGGTGTTGGTGCCGAATCTCGGCCTAACTTAAACAGGAAGTCGGTGCGGCAAATTTCGTTTTGCCCATGCCGACGCTGCCCCCGCAACGGTAGATAAGTAAAGATCCGCGCTTTTTGCCACTGTGCGTTTGCATGGGAAGGTGCGCGGTTCAGGCCATCAAGCCGCTTATGAGCCCGGAGACTGGCCCGGAAGATCATTCGAGACAGCGGAGGGCTGTTACGGAATGGTCAGAGCCTGCGCCTAGCCCCAACTCCGCCTATTCTCTCGCCGATATCTCCTCTGTCGTTTTTTACCCGGATGCGCGGTGGGCGCAGAGGACATTATGCAAAAAAAATTGATCATGGCTTTGCCGCTGGCCGGCATGAGCGCGTTTGTACCCGGCTTCGCCGACGACCAAGCCGCCAATTTAGCCGAGACCGTGGTGACGGCGACGCGGTCGGAACGCAACCAAACCGAACTGGCGACCGCGACAACGATTTATACCCGGCAGGATATCGAACGCTTGCAGGTCAGAACTTTGCCGGAGCTACTGAAGGGCTCGACCGGCATCGACATGGTGCAGAGCGGCGGTTACGGTAAGGACACTAACGTGTTCATGCGCGGTACCAATTCCGATCACGTGCTGGTATTGGTCGACGGTATCAAGGTCGGTTCGGTGACGACGGGCACCACGCCGTTTCAATTTATTCCGGTGGATCAGATCGAACGGGTCGAGATCATTCGCGGGCCGCAATCCAGTTTGTACGGTTCGGAAGCCATTGGCGGCGTAATTCAGATTTTTACCCGTAAAGGCGGCAATAGCGAGCGGCCGAATATCGCGCTGGAAGCCGGTGGCGGTTCTTACGATAGCTACAAAGGGTCCGCGGCAATCAACGGCAAGTGGGGGCAGGCCTGGTATAGCTTGGGCGCGTCCCAGTTCGGCAGCCAGGGCATCAACGCTCAGAGCCGCACCACAATTGCCAACGGCTTCAACCCGGATCGCGACGGCTACAACAACACAGGCTTGAATGCCAAGGCCGGCTATCGCTTCGCTAACGGCGCCGAGGTCGAGGCATTCTTGCTGCGCGCCGAGGGCGAAACCGAAATCGATAACTCGACTAGCAGCACGACGCTGTTCGTCAACCAAACGCTCGGAGCCTCGGCCAGCGCAGACATCAACGACGTCTGGCGTTCGACTTTGCGGGTCGGCCAAAGCGTGGACGATGCCGACCAGTTCCGCCATTCCGGAGCATTCGCCAGTAACTTCGATACCACCCGTTGGAATGCAAGCTGGCTGAACCAGCTCAATCTGCATAAAGACCAGCAACTGACCTTGGGAGCGGATTACCGGCTGGACGAAGTCCAAAGCACGACGCGTTATGCGGAAAATTCGCGCTACGATGTCGGCGGTTTTATCGAATTGCATAGCCGCTGGTTCGAGCGGCATTTCACCAATGCCTCGTTACGCTGGGACGAAAACCAAGCCTTCGGCAGCAGTCTGACCGGCAATTTCGGCTGGCGCTTCAACTGGGACCACGGCTTGAGCGCTTTCGCCAGCTTCGGCAACGGATTCAAGGCCCCGACCTTCAACCAGTTGTATTTTCCCGGCTTCGGCAATCCCAATCTGCAGGCGGAGCAATCGACCAATTTCGAAGGCGGCTTCGCCGGCAACCATGGCTGGATGCAATGGGAAATTCGCGCTTACCACAGCAACATCGATAATTTGATCGTATTTAGCGGCCGGCCGTTGACGGCGCAAAACATCGGCAAGGCGCAGATTGATGGCATCGAGGCGGAAATCTCCGGCGACTTACTCGGTTGGCATAACAAGTTGAGCATGAATCTGCTGACGCCGAAGGATCGGGCCAATAATTTGCGGTTGCCGCGGCGGGCCACGCAGACGCTGTCTTATGACATTTCGCGCAGTTTCGCTGCGTTCGACGTCGGTGCTGCGGTGCTGGCGCAGGGCGAGCGCTTCGACAATACCGCCAATACCGTCCGCCTGGGGGCTTTCATGACGATCGATCTTCGTGCCGCTTACCACGTCGATAAAAATTGGATGTTGAGCGCCAAACTCAATAATATGCTCGACCAGCAATATCAAACCGTCAACACTTACAACAATTTCGGTAGAAATTTCTTTTTCTCTATCCATTACAATTACTGACCTTTTTTTCGGAGAACATTATGAACTCGAATCGATTTTTGGCCGTGAAACCCGGCGCCGTGGCGTTGATGGCGTTGATGGCCGCGACCCGTTTTCACCACTTCGGTACTCCGTTTGCGCTGCCCGACGCATCGCTGGCGGTGTTCTTCTTTGCCGGCCTGTGGCTGGGCGGCCGTTATTTGTTTGCGCTGCTGCTGTTGGAAGCCGGTTTGATCGATTATCTGGCGATTACCAAATTGGGCGTCAGCGATTTTTGCGTTTCCAACGCCTACGGTTTTTTGGTCGGCTCTTACGCGGCGATGTGGTTGGGCGGCCGTTGGTGCCGTAAATTCACGGCGCTGACCGCGGTATCGGCGACGCAACAGTTCGCCGCGTTGTGGGCGGCCGCCACGCTGGCGTTTCTGATTTCCAACGGTAGCTTTTACTGGCTGTCCGGGCGTTATCCCGAGCCGTCGTTCGGCCAATATCTGGAGCGGGCGGCGATGTACTATCTGCCGCACTTGTCGTCGACCTTGATTTACGGCGTGGTAATCTTCGGCTTGGTTAGGGCCGGCAAAGCTTTACTCGCCGGTAAAGCCGCGCGGCAGGCGGTTTAATTTCGTTCGGGGCGGCTCGGTCCGCCCTGTCTCCCGTCCCGATAGTCCGCACGCCGAATAGGCGCTGTGGCTCCCGTCTTTGCATTATTGAATGGCGCTGTTCCCTATTGTGCTGCTGGCTGTCGCCCTGGATTACGTTCTGGGCGAACCGGACAATACTTACCATCCGCTAGCCGTATTCGGTCGTTGGGCTGCTTCGGTCGAGCGGACTCTGCTCAAGCCCGAGCAGAGTCCAACCCGGCAAAAGATGGCCGGCGTTTGCGCCTTGGCGCTGGCTTTATTGCCGTGCGCGGCGGCGTTGCCGATATTGCTGCTTGCGGATGAATGGCAAACATTGTTCGGTATAGCGCTGCTGTATTTCTGTATCGCACCGCGCAGCCTGCAACAGCATGCTGAAGCCGTGCGGGCAGCCTTGGCGGTGGACGATCTGGAGCTGGCTCGCTGCCGGGTGGGCTACATGGTCAGTCGCGACACTGCGGGGTTGGATCAAGCGGCGGTCAGGCGGGCGGCAATCGAGTCGGTATTGGAAAACGGCGCCGATGCGGTGTTCGCGCCGATTTTCTGGTTCGTTATCGCCGGTCCTTTTGGCGCCTTGCTCTACCGTTTCAGCAACACGCTGGATGCGATGTGGGGTTACCGTAACAGCCGTTACCAATATTTCGGCTGGGCCGCCGCCCGGTTGGACGATGTTCTGAATTGGGCGCCGGCCCGGTTAACGGCGCTCGGCTATGCGTTGCTGGGCCGCACCGGTACGGCGTTACAGGCCTGGCGCGAGCAGGGCGGGTTGTTGGAAAGCCCGAATGCCGGTCCGGTCATGGCGGCGGGGGGCGCTGCGCTGAATCTGCAATTGGGCGGCCCCGCGGTATACCACGGCGAAGTCAAACTCAAGCCTTGGTTCGGCGGCGAGCGGGTGCCGGAAAATGGTGACATTGCTCGAGCCAGCGGTCTGGTCTACCGAACGCTCAGTTTATGGTTGTTGTTGATCGCATTGGGAGGCGGGTTTGCTTGAGCATGGCGGCCGCTTGCGGCAGGCGGCGAGCCGTTACGGCATTCCGTTGGCGGAATGGCTGGACTTGTCGACCGGCGTCAATCCGAACGGCTGGCCGGTGCCGGCAGTGCCCGCCGAGTGTTGGCAACGTTTGCCGGAAGACGACGACGCATTAATGCCGGCGGCGCAGGCCTATTATGGAAATTCGTCGATAATGGCTGTGGCCGGTTCGCAGGCGGCGATTCAAACGCTACCGTTGTTACGCGGTAGGTCGCGGGTCGGCGTATTGGCTCCGGCCTACGCCGAACACGCCGCGAATTGGCAGCAAGCCGGGCACCAATTGATTGAATTAGCAATTCATGCCGAAGCGATCGAGCGGGCACTGGAGGATTTGGATGTGTTGATTATCATCAATCCGAACAACCCGACCGGCACGTTGTGGGAACCGGACCGCTTATTGAATTGGCATCGGCGCTTGAGCCGGCACGGCGGCTGGTTGCTTGTCGACGAAGCGTTCACGGATAGCATGCCGGAACACAGTTTGGCGGCGTTGCCGGTGCGTCCGGGCTTGATCGTGCTGCGTTCTATCGGCAAGTTTTTCGGCTTGGCCGGGATCCGCTGCGGATTTGTAATCGCCGAAGCCGTGCTGCTCGCGCGGCTGGCCGAAGCTTTGGGGCCTTGGCCGATCAGCTATCCCAGCCGTTACGTGGCGGCGGCGGCGTTGGCGGATCGTGAATGGCAGCAGAAGAATGCGGTCGAGCTGAAGCAGCAGGGCCAACGCTTGCAGCAGTTGCTGGATTCTACCGGTTTCACGCCGGCCGGAGGCTGCGATTTATTTCAGTGGGTGGCCAATGAAAAGGCAGCTTTGCTGCACGATGCACTGGCCAGACAAGGGATTCTGACCCGCTTGTTTGATTCCCCAGCCAGCTTGCGCTTTGGATTGCCGAAAGACGAAGCCAGCTGGTTGCAGTTGTTGCGTACGATGCAGGAATTAGGCTGCAAGAAGCGGGTCGTTTAGCGGTTTGCGGGTTTTGGAAATAGCCCATGCCAGCGCCGAACCGAACAGCCAGATTGTTCCCGGTAGCGGTACTTGCGATACCTGCGTAATGTCGGAGTTAGAAATAGTTCCCACGCCGCTGATATCTTGGCTGTCGCCTAGTTTGCGGTTGAATTCGAAGACCAAGTACTGCGGGTTCGGCAAGTTGTAAAGATCTTGGAAATTCGGGTTGGTCAGGATGTTGTTGTCGAACAGGCTGGCATCGAAGAAGGCGGTAATCGCCAACTCTAGTCCCGAAACCAATCCGTTGGCGTCATAGATATTGCTAGCCGGTTCGATACGCAGCATCAGAGTGTCGTAAGTACCGGGTGTGACCAATCCGGTCATGCCCAGAGAGGCAAGTTGGTCGGCGGTGATTTCCCGGCCGTTATCCGCCAATAAAACGATTTCGTCCCTGCCGGAAAACAACGGCAAGCCGTTTACCAATAACGAAGACGTGACGTTTTGCGAATATAACAGGCGTAATTCGCCGGTATCGATCGTGGGGCCGGCAAAAAAGTCGGCTTGATCCGGGGTTTGCGGATCGAACGTGTGTCTGCCGGAAAAGCTGGTTCCGGCCAAGTCCGCAAAATTGCCGTGGTAATCGAATTGCAGCACGGCGCTGGCGCTGGTAGAGAACAGCAGTAATGTCAAAAGGCTGTATAGTGTCTTCATGATTTTTCCTTAAATTTCGAAATATTTCGGTTTTGTTGCTACTGGATCAACATTCCTTAATAAAGTTAGAAGCGTGCTACTTGACTCCTGGCGAGATAATTGGTAATGCGATTATCCTCTCGCTCAGCAGTGTGCGTCAACCCTTAAGGTTTGCGGTAAAGCGAGCGCTGTAGAACTAGCGGGCTGCCGAGTCCGCTAGTTTGTCGGTAGCGGTTATCCCGGCTAAATCAAAACAGCTTATCCAAAACCGACATCACGATTTCCACGGCAATCAGCCAAATGATGATCCATTCCAAGGTCGACGAATGCTGGTGTTTCTGCTCGTCGGCCAGCATCTCCAGCAGCTCGTGGATTGTCTCCAGCTTTTTTGACAATACGTCGGTGCGGGGTTGGATTTCCAGATAATTCGCCGCCATCGAATAAATGCCTTGGTATTCCGGGTGTTCCCAGAAAAATTCCGGCGTATCGAGCAAGTCGTAGTTGAGGATGATGTCGCTCTTGGTCAAAAACAATTTGCCGCGAATTTTGGCCATGGCCTTGCGGTTCAGTTTGATCGTGCCTTCGCGGGCCAACGACTGCGGCAAATGGGCCGTAGCCCGGATCGTATCGATGGCGTGGCCTTCGAAGGCGGCCAATTTGATCGACTGCGCCATCGCATGCGACAAAGCCAGCAGCACTTTGACATCCGCGGATTGCAATTCGATATGGTCGTGTTGAAACCGGTCCTGCTCGCAACCGACTTCATAGCTGAAGTTGTCTTCCTGCGGTTCGTCGTCCGGCTTGACGGCGTAATCCAGTAACAATTCGTGCAAACTGCGGCGGTCGTCCAGATTCAGATTCCAGCACACCATCACACCGTAAGCGAACACGATCGCATAGCCGGTTTTGTAATCGATGATCAATGCATTGCGGAACAATTGGGCGCGGGTGGTTTCCAGCAGTTTTTCCCGTAGCGCCGAAAAACGGAACGATTGCGCCAAACAAACCGTCAAGCAGCGTTTAATGGCTCTTTCTTCTGTCATGGTTGTGGTCCCGGGTCGGATCGAGCTTAGTTTGCAACATCGTGGCGGCAAAATGGTTAAAATAACCGTTTAAATTCACCTACCGAAAGCTCATTGCTAAGCGTCATGTCTACCAACTATAACACCGATGATTTGAGAATTTGCGAAACCAAGGACGTGGTAGCGCCGATTCAGGTTCATGAAGAAATTCCGATGACGGAATTGGCGGCAACCAATATCCTGAAAACGCGGGCGGCAATTCATAACATTCTGACCGGTGAAGACGACAGGCTACTGGTCATCATCGGTCCCTGCTCGATACACGATCCCAAGGCCGCGGTGGAGTATGCGCAGCGTTTGAAGCAGGAAATGGATGCGCTGCAAAACGATTTGGTGATCGTGATGCGGGTCTATTTCGAAAAGCCGCGCACCACGGTCGGTTGGAAAGGCTTGATCAACGATCCCGATTTGAACTCCAGTTTCAACATTAATAAAGGATTGCGACTGGCGCGCCAGGTCTTGCTCGACGTCAATAATCTAGGGGTGCCGGCGGCGACCGAATATCTGGATTTAATCACGCCGCAATACGTTTCCGACCTGATTTCCTGGGGTGCGATCGGTGCCCGCACCACCGAGAGCCAGGTACACCGGGAGCTGGCTTCCGGCTTGTCCTGCCCGGTCGGCTTCAAAAACGCGACCGACGGCGGGATCAAGATTGCGATCGATGCGATTAACGCGGCGATGAGCCCGCACCATTTTCTGTCCTTGACCAAGGAAGGCCGCTCGGCAATTTTTTCCACCCGCGGCAACGAAGACGCCCACATCATCCTGCGCGGCGGCAACAATCGGCCGAATTACGACGAAGTCAGTGTCGAGCAAGTCGCCGAAGGTTTGGTCGCGGCCGGTTTGCGGCCGAATATCATGATCGACTTCAGCCACGCCAACAGCTCGAAAAAATACGAGCGGCAAATCTTGGTCGGCCAGGATGTGGCCGATCAAATCCGCGGCGGCGACAAACGCATCATCGGCGCGATGGTGGAAAGCCACCTGGTCGGCGGCCGCCAGGATGTCGAAGAGGGCAAACCGCTGGTCTACGGCCAAAGCATCACCGACGCCTGCCTGTGCTGGGAGGACAGCGCCGAATTGTTACACCATCTGGCCGGTGCCGTGCAACGCCGCCGCACCGCCCATACTCATAAGGCTTAAATTCATGAAAATACTGGTAAACGGCGATAGCCGGGAAATCGGCGAAAACGCCACCGTTGCCGATCTGATTGCCGAGCTGGGCTTGGCCGGCAAACGCATCGCGGTCGAATTGAACAAGGAAATCCTGCCTTACACCCAGCATGCGACGCAGCGCCTGCAAAACGACGACAGGCTGGAGATCGTCCAAGCCATCGGCGGCGGCCAGGACGATTTTTTCACGCTGGCCGGCAAACAATACCGCTCGCGCTTGCTGGTCGGCACCGGCAAATACAAAGACCTGGAAGAGACCCGGCTGGCGACCGAAGCCAGCGGCGCCGAGATCGTTACCGTAGCGATTCGCCGCACCAACATCGGCCAGAATCCCGGCGAGCCCAACTTGCTGGACGTGATTTCGCCGGACAAATACACCATCCTGCCCAATACCGCCGGCTGCTACACTGCCGACGACGCGGTCCGCACCTGCCGTTTGGCGCGGGAACTGCTGGGCGGTCATAAGCTGGTCAAACTGGAAGTGTTGGCCGACCAATTGACTTTGTTTCCCGACGTCGCCGAAACCTACGTCGCCGCCGAATTGCTGGTCAAGGACGGTTTCGACGTGATGGTGTATACCAACGACGACCCGATCGCCGCCAAACGTCTGGAAGAAATCGGCTGCGTGGCGGTGATGCCTCTGGCCGCGCCGATCGGCTCCGGCTTGGGCATCCGCAACCCATACAACATTTTGACCATCGTCGAAAACGCCAAGGTGCCGATTCTGGTCGACGCCGGCGTCGGCACCGCCTCAGATGCGGCGATTGCGATGGAACTGGGCTGCGACGGCGTGTTGATGAATACCGCGATTGCCGCTGCGAAGAATCCGGTGCTGATGGCCTCGGCGATGAAAAAAGGCATCGAAGCCGGCCGCGAAGCCTTCCTAGCCGGCCGCATGCCGCGCAAACGCTTTGCCTCGGCGTCGTCGCCGATTGATGGGTTGTTTTTGTAGCGCCGACTGGTGTTCGAAGCCGCATCGATCATTCTGGATCTATTGATCTCGCTGGTCGAGTTCGTCGGGTTATGCCTGAAATTCATTTTAAGGAAAGCGGGCTGTTCCGAACAGAGTGCGTCGAAGCTGGTGAATGCTTTGGGGTGGTTTCTGCTGGCAGTTTTCCTGTTGAGCTTGGCCGCTTTACTGATTAAGAAATTCGTGACGGCCAAGGCCGCCTTGGTTCGGGCGTGATCCCTTGAAAGAGATAGGATATGCCTCAAAAATTCGGGCCGAACTTGTCGGTTTGGGCTGTGTCAACCCGACCTACCGTTGAGCCGAGGAAGCACGGTAGGATGTAAGCCGACAATCGTTGCTAAGGTGTCCGATGAAAGTCAGCGAAATTTTGAACCGATTGCAAGTCGACGGTTGGGTTCTGATAGCTACCCGTGGCAGCCATCGCCAGTTTAAGCATCCCAGTAAAATCGGCCGCGTTACCGTCGCGGGAAAACCAAGCGATGACTTGGCGCCTGGAACGTTAAACAGTATTCTGAAGCAAGCAGGATTAAAGGAGTAAAACGATGCGTTATGCCGTTGTCGTTGAAAAAGTCGAGCAGAACTACTCGGCCTATGTCCCCGATTTACCGGGCTGTGTCGCTACCGGGCAGAGTGTGGAAGAAGTTGAACGCGAAATTCGCTTAGCGATCGCATTCCATATCCAGGGCCTCAGGGAAGACGGTTTATCGATTCCGTTGCCGACCAGTATTGTCGAGTATCTCGAAGTTGCAGCCTGATCAAGTCCCGCTCCATGTCCGATAAACAAGCCGACGTAATAGACGACGTAATCTGCTACTGCAGCGGCACCACCGCTCAACAAATCAAGCAACTGCTCGACGACGGCATTACCGATCCGGAACGCATCTCCCGCATCACCGGCGCCGCGTCGGGGTGCGGCGGCTGCGAGTTCGAGTTTCAGCAATTGATCGCCGCGTATAGCCAAGGGGGCTGATTCGGATGGCCTGCTGCGACGATCCCACCGAACCGAAGAAACTTGATCGTCGGGAACTGATTCGCTTGCAGGAGCAATACGGCGAATTGGTGCGCGACCTGCTTACCGAAGACCCGGAACGGGTGATTCTGAAATTATTGAACGGCACCAGTCCTTATCTGACCGAATTGGCTGCGTTGAATGCGCATCATGCCTCGGCTAGGCTCAAGGCGATCGAGTTGCTTGACCATAACAGTGCCGCCGTGCTGCGCCAGATCGTCGATAAACAAGCCGGCAGCGAATTTGCCGCTGCCGCCCAAGCCCGCTTGGCTCAGTTACAACTCTAAACCACCATTCTTTCCTCCCCGCGCCGCTCTGACGGGGCCCGGCACGATAGCCGGTAAATTCCTTGCTACAATGCCGCGCAATTGAATCCGGTACAGGTGGACGACTCATGCGATTGTTATTGGTAGAAGACGATGCCATTTTAGGCGACGGCCTTAAGGCCGGCCTGACCTTGGAAGGCTACGCGGTCGACTGGCTGACCGACGGCGCCCAGGCCGACGAGGCATTGAAGCTGAACCATTACGACCTGATCGTGTTGGATCTAAATCTGCCGCGAATGGACGGCATGACGGTTCTGAAAAACCTGCGCCGGCGCAAGGACAGCACGCCGGTATTGGTGTTGACCGCCCGCGACGGCATTGCCGAACGGGTGGCGCTGTTGGATAGCGGTGCCGACGATTTCGTCGCCAAACCCTTCGACTTGGCCGAGATTTGCGCCCGCTTGCGCGCGCTGGCCCGCCGCCACGAAGGCCATAGCCTGCCGTTGCTGGAGCACAAGGGCGTCACCGTCGATCCGGCCGCGCACCAGGTGTTCTACCACGGCCAGCCGGTCGATCTGGCGCAAAAAGAGTTCGAAGTGCTCAGTTATCTGATCAGCCACGTCGGCCAGGTGATTTCCCGCGCCCGACTGGAAGAAGCGATTTACGCCTGGGGTTCGGAGGTGGAAAGCAACGCGGTCGAGGTACATATCCACCATTTGCGGAAAAAACTCGATACCAATTTGATCCGTACCATCCGCGGCGTCGGTTACATCATCGACGACAACTGATGGCCAAACGCCTGCGGTTGGCGCCGCGTTCGTTGAAAAAGCAGCTCTTGCTGTCGCTGCTGTCCTCTCTGCTGCTGGTCTGGGGCGCCACCGCGTATATCAATTACCGGCAAACCCGCGACGAAATCGCTGAACTGTTCAATGCCGAACTGGCGCAATCGGCGCGGGTGGTGCATGCCTTCGTCGAAAATATGCTGCGCCAGCGGGCGTTGACCAAACTGTGGGAGCGCGAGAAAACCCCGGAACTGTTCGACACGCCGATTCTCGGCCATAAGTACGAACGCAAGATCGCCTTCCAGTTACGTTCGGTTAAGGACGGCGTGATCCTGCGCTCGGAGAGCGCGCCGGAATTTGCCTTGTCGCTGACCCGTAACGGCTACAGCGAAACGCTGATCAACGAACAGCTCTGGCACGTCTTCAGCTTGAGCAGCGAAAACGGCGAGTACGTAATCCACGTCGGCCAGCGCGAGGATATCCGCCGGCAATTGGTGGAGAGCATCGCCGGCCAGCAAATCGTCGGGGTCTTGATTGCTCTGCCGATCTTGGGCTTGGTGATCTGGTGGATCGTCAGCCGCACGCTGTCGCCGGTCAACCGCTTGCAGCAAGAGCTGGCCAGCCGCGAGGCCGGTTACCTACAGCCTTTGTCGGAACAGGGCTTGCCGGACGAGATGCGGCCGGTGGTGCAGCAAATCAACAGCCTGTTCGCGATGCTGGAACAAGCCTTCGCCAACGAACGCAATTTTACTTCCGACGCCTCGCACGAACTGCGTACGCCGCTGGCCGGCTTGCAAACCCAATTGCAGGTGGCGCAAAAAGCCGCCGATCCCGCCATGCGCAGCCAGGCCATCGCCAAGGCGCAGCAGGCGGTGGTCAGAATGACGCATCTGGTACAGCAACTGTTGACCTTATCCCGCGTGCAACACCAGGCCGGCATCGCGATGCAGCCAGTCGATATCTATCAGGTTTTGGCCGATACCCTGGCCGATCTGGACCATCTGGCTCACGCCAAGCATATCGAGCTTGAACTGCACGGCCAGGCCGGCCTGGCGGTGGAGGCCAATCCGCAATTGCTGCAAATTCTGCTGCGCAATCTATTGGATAACGCCATCAAATACACTCCCGCAGGCGGTGCGGTGCGGGCCGGTTGCGGCCGCGAGGAGGGATGGGTTTTGATTACGGTAGACGACGATGGGCCGGGGGTGGCCGACGGCGAATACGAACGCCTGAGCCAGCGCTTTTACCGTTGTGTGGAAACGGCGCATACCGCCGAGGGCAGCGGCTTGGGCTTGTCGATCGCGCAGCGCATCGTCGCGTTGCACGGCGCCGAGATCGGCTTTGCCAAATCGGCGATGGGCGGTTTACAAGCCCGGCTGCGCTTGCTTGCTAAGGCCAGTCCCGGTTAGCGTGATCTGGACCGCTTGGCTATGGTTGGAAAAGCAGCGCTTTGCCGATTCTGCTTTCGGTCGCGATATGGTGTAATCGGCGCTTTTCGATCAACCCATTACCAGGCCATGCCGAATTCCAGGACCGCTCATTGTTGGATTGCGTTATTTACCGTTTCGGTATTGTCCGGTTGCGGCGATATCCCCGGCCTTGGCCAACCGGCCGCCAAGCCGCTGGCTGCGACGCTAACGGCGCCGGTCGATCTGTCGGCGTTGCATTTGCAAAATGTCGCCAGTTTCGATGTATATCCAGACCGGAACCGGCTGCATGCCGTTTTCCTGGCCACTGCCACCGATACTAAAACGCCTTACGCCGCCTACCTGCATTCCGACGACGGCGGCTGGCACTGGTCGGCGCCGCAAGCTATCGCGCCAAGCGCCGACCGGCCGATCGAATCGAAAGCCGGCAACGATATCCAGATCGCGGCCAGCGGCGAAAATCTGCTGGCGGTTTGGCAAGCCACCGGCGAATTGCCCGGCATGGGGCCGTTGGCCGCCGCCTATTCCACCGACGGCGGGCAAACCTGGGTGGCCGGCGCCAAGCCGACCGGCAGCGATGCCGACCAGTCCCACCCCGATTTGCTGGCGGACACCGACAGCCGCTTTCATGCCGTCTGGCTGGACGACAGAGACGAGAACGGTTACCAAGGCTTGCGTTATGCCCGCAGCAGCGACGCCGGCCAACATTGGGAGCTGGCGCAAACCATAGACGACACCAGTTGTTCCTGTTGCTGGAACCGCCTGGCGACCGGTGCGGACGGCGGGATCAATGTCTTGTATCGGGATATGGTGCCGCGCGACATGGCACTGGCACAGTCGGCGGACTTTGGTGCAACGTGGCGCCGGGCCGGCAGCGTCGGCGCCTTCGGCTGGCAGTTCGACGGTTGCCCGCACAACGGCGGCGGTTTGGCGCTGGCCGGCGACCGATCGTTGCACAGCGTGGTCTGGACCGGCGCGGAAAACCGGGTTGGGTTGTATCATATGCAATCCAACGATAACGGCGCCAGTTGGACGCCGCCGCAACGTCTGGGCGAAGGCCCGGCGTTCCATGCCGATATCGCCGCCGGCTCCGGCCGATTGGTGGCAGTGTGGGATGCATTGGGGCCGGAGGGTTCGCGGGTCTATTTCAGCGAATCGGCCGATAGCGGCCGCAGCTGGTTACCGGCTCGGCAAATATCGCCCGCCGCGGCATCCTTTCCGCGCATCGTGGCGACGCCGAAGGGGTTTTTGGCGATGTGGCTCGAGCAATCGCCGGCCGGCAAGGTATGGTCGGCAGCCGTTTTACAATGAGTTTACGAATTTAAGAGGTGGTCATGCCCAAGTTAGAC
Organism: Methylomonas aurea; assembly: GCF_024505045.1. Classification (GTDB taxonomy): domain Bacteria; phylum Pseudomonadota; class Gammaproteobacteria; order Methylococcales; family Methylomonadaceae; genus Methylomonas; species Methylomonas aurea. The sequence continues at coordinate 177,755 of NZ_JANIBM010000001.1, forward strand.
ATAACAACAATAATAAGACCCGGCTTGCTGGCGCTCGCGCTATTGAGTCCGTTACCGGTTTTTGCCCATGCGATTCTGGTGAAGTCGCAACCGGCCAAGGACGAGACGCTGACCGAATCGCCGAAGCAAATCGATTTGTGGTTTAACGACGCGGTGCGCAGCGAGTACAAGGCGCTGGCCGTGATCGACAGCACCGGCAAACGGGTCGACAACCACGACGTCGAGCAAAGCCTGACTAATGGCGCCAATATCCACGCTACCGTGCCGACGCTGGCGCCGGGCGTCTATACCGTGCGTTACCGGGTGGTTTCCGAAGATACCCATATCGTTACCGGCAAGTTCGAATTCACCATCAAACCTTAATGGGCTTCAGTCATGACAATTCAAAGATTTTCCGCGTTTTGGGCGCTAGCCCTGCTGGGCGCCCTGTTACTGAGCGGTTGCGACAAACTCGATTTCGGCGCCAAACAATCCAACGCCCTGGGCAATCGGCCCGACCTCGATTGCATTATCGCCAACGACTTTTACGCGGTGCATTTCAGCGCCTATCTGCAGCCAGACAAGAACGACAAAACCGTCGACGCCAAAACCGCCTTCGTGCCGTTTTGCCAGCAAATCCCGCGCGCCGGCAAGATGTTTTTCACCGCCGATTTGATCGATCGCGACATCCGCAGTACGCCAATCGGGATCCGCTTGGTGGAAGTCGAAAAAACCGGCCAAAAAGCGCCGGATGACATCCGCGAAATTCGCACCGTAACCGAAATTCCGGCCAAACTCTATCCGAAAGGCGCCGTCGAAGCCCAAGCCGATGTCGATAAAATCGGCGATTACGTCTTGTATCTGCTGATCGGTGATGCGATTGAGGAAGACGATAAATTCCGCGTCGCCTTGCAAGTCGGCGTCGCACCGGGCGGGTCGCAATTCCCGTGGCTGGTAATCGGCGGCGTCGCTGCAGCGATTGCGGTGGTGGCAGGCTTTCTGGTCTATTTGATCCGCCGCAAACGCAAAGCCGCCGCAGAGCAGGAATAAAGCCGATGGCCAGAATCTGGGACATGCCGGCGTCGGCCGGCTGCAGGTATGTTTTGGCGGTGGTTTTGCTTTCGGTTTCGAACTGGGCCGCGGCGCACGCGCCGGGTTTGAGTTCGATAGAGCTGACGATGCAGGCCGACCGCGTCGTCGCCAAAATGACCTTTGCTTTGCAGGACATCGAAGCCTTTTCGCCGATGGATACCGACCTGGATGCCGAGGTCAGCGCCGCCGAACGCGAAGCGGCCAAACCGGCCGTTGCCCAACTCCTGGCCGAGCAGACCCGGGTCAACATCGACGGTGCCGACGTTCTGCCGGTCGTGCCGGGTAGCGTGAATTACGACGACCAGAACAATGCCCATGTCGAATTCAGTTTCCAGCCGGCGCCGAAACGACAATTGCTGATGCAGTCCAAGTTTCTGGCCTGGTTGCAGGACGGCCACCAGCAGCACTTGACCGTGCGCGATGCCGGCGGTAAACAGATCGCCGAGAAAATGCTGCGTCGCGACGACGACCAATTGCAGCTCGATCTCACGGCAGCCACTGGCGCCGAGGCCGGCCATGCCGGTTCGACCTTTCTGGATTTTCTGAAGCTGGGCGTCGAGCATATCCTGACCGGTTACGACCACTTGCTGTTTCTGTTCGCGCTGCTGGCGGTCACCCACAGCTTCTGGCCGGCGATCAAAATCGTCACCTTTTTCACGATTGCCCATTCCATCACGCTGGCCTGCGCCGGCTTGAATCTGGTGGATTTGCCGAGCAGTTTCGTCGAACCGTTCATTGCCGCGACGATTGTCTACGTCGCTATCGAAAACCTGATCCGCGGCGACCACCCCAAAGGCCGGCAATGGCTGACCTTCGGTTTCGGCTTGATCCACGGCTTCGGCTTTGCCAGCGTGTTGCGCGAGCTGGATATCAGTTCCGGCGATAGCGGTATCCTGATGCCGTTGCTGTCGTTCAATCTCGGTATCGAGACCGGCCAAATCGCAGTCGCATCCGTCGTCTTGCCGCTGATTTGGTGGCTGAACCACAAGCCCTATGCCGACAAGTTTTTGAAAGGCTGTTCGGCGCTGGTTTGTCTGGTCGGAGCATACTGGTTCGTCGAGCGTACTCTGCTCTAAAGGGCCACGGTTCGGCAGCGATGCGGCAATTGGCCGCAGGCCGCGCGTCTGGTTAATTGATTGCATTTATCGGACAATTTTTGCAATTCTCTTAAATTTCGCCTCGCAGTTGCGTGCTATTTCCCAAAGCTGGCCAACATGGATTTGTAAGTGCTCGACATCGGCCGGAGCGGTTCGCCATCGGTCCGGTGGGTGCGTCAGGCATTGCACATCGAAAGGAACGCTGGTCCAACCTTTCGGTTTTGACTACGATTTCGGCGGCCGTTGCCGCGCTGCATTTGTTCGGGGTCCGCTGTTTGTTTTGCCCCGATATCACGCAGGCCGCCGCACAACCTTTGCCCATCCAAGTTTCCACCATCACAATCCGGACCACGCAGACCGTGCCGGCCCGGCCCACGCCGCCGGAAGCGGCAAAACCGGCGCAGAAAAAACCGCAACCCAAGCCCAAACTGAAGCGCGTTATCCCCCAGGCGCCGGCATCCGATTTCTCGGTATTGGACCAGGTTCTCGATCAAGCCCCGAAACCAGAAATTCGGACCAACCGGCCCGAGATTGCCCAGGATGTGGTGGCTGGCGGCGAAAAACCGGCGTTTACCGAGGCCTACCTGAGTGCGGAGTACCAGCACAACCCGAAGCCGGACTATCCGAGCATTGCCCGTAGCCGGGGCTGGCAGGGTAAGGTCTTGCTGCGGGTGCAAGTGGACGCCGAAGGCCGCGCCGAAACCGTGGCGCTCGAGCAAAGCTGCGGCCACGACATGCTCGACGAGTCGGCGCTGGAGGCCGTCAAACAATGGCGCTTCGTGCCGGCCAAGCGCGACGATGTCGCCGTCGCCAGCTCGGTATTGGTGCCGATCATATTTTCGTTACAAGACGAGCAGCCGATTTCCTAGGCACCGTTTCATTCCACGCCAAATCCCCCTTGTTGCCAGTCGGACCGTTTTCGCGGCCGCGGCGCAAGCGCGTGTGACAAAAAAAATATAATTCATATTTATGTTAAGATCGCCACTCTGCCGGATGGGCGGGAGACAGCGCGGATCGCCGATTCGCGCCCGTTATTTGATTTCGGATTGGCTGGCGATGGCCGGTTGGGGGCGTTGTGAATATAGTGAAATTGGGATTCGGACTGGTGTTATTGGCGTTGCTAACGGCCGGCTGCGGTGCGCCGGACCAAATCAACGCCAGGAATTTGCAATCCGCCCATAAATCGATGAACCGCATCAAACAGCACTTGCCGTCGGACAGCCAGTTACCGTTCGAAGTGGCCTACTGGTTGGTGCGGGAGCAGATCAAGAACGAAGCCGACTTTCTGAAAACGATAGACGGCAAGACCCCGTCGCAGTTGATCGAACTGGGGCAGGCCGCGTTCGGCGCGCGCAAATCCGCCGGCGACCCGAAATATGCGAGTTATCAAAATTGGGAGCAACTGCTTACCGAATCCGGCAAACAGCGCGCCGAGCTTGGCGATACCGAACAGGCCGATCCGCGCGACAAGAAGGGCTATCCGCGAGTCGACTACAAAATGCACGCGATGTAATCGGTCCGCTGATATGCGCGTGTTATTGATCGAGGACGACCCCGCCTTCTCCGTGCCACTGGCCGCCGATTTGCGCGGCGCCGGCTACATCGTCGATACCGCCGCCGACGGCGAGCAAGGCGAGTTCCTCGGCGCCGTCGAACAATACGATGCTGCGATCCTGGACCTTGGTTTGCCCAAACTCGCCGGCCTGGACGTGCTGAAATGCTGGCGCGACGCCGGTAACGCCATGCCGGTGATTGTGTTGACGGCCCGCGATGCTTGGCACGAAAAAGTCGACGGCTTTAAAACCGGCGCCGACGATTACGTTTGCAAGCCGTTCCATACTCAAGAATTGCTGGCTCGCTTGCAGGCGGTTTTGAAGCGGGTACACCATTTGAACCAGACTAAATTAAACGTATTCGGAGTGGAACTCGACGAAGACGAACAAACGGCGACAGTCGCCGGCGGCGAGGCCCAGCCGCTGACCGCAATCGAATTCAGACTGTTGCGCTACTTCATGCTCAATGCCGGTAAGGTATTGAGCAAGGCGCAACTGGGCGAACACGTCTACAGCGAGTCGGCCGAGCCCGACAGCAACGTGCTGGAAGTCTACGTCAAGCGTTTGCGCAAGATCGTCGGCAACGATTTGATCCATACCCGGCGCGGCCAGGGCTATCTGTTCGGCGTTAAACCATGATGTCGTTGCGCCAGCGCCTGGGCCGCGGTCTGATGGCGGTGCTGTGCGCGATTTTCATCCTGCATTGGCTGGCCGCCGACTGGATCATCCGCAGCGCCGCCGAAAAACAGATGGCCAACCGCCTGGCCGACGACGGTTACTCGTTGCTGGAGACCCTGGCCTATCGCGACGACGACCAAGTCACCTTCGACAGCTTCCATATCAGTTCGGTGTACAACCGTCGCCTGTCCGGCCATTACTACCTGGTTAAGGTCGACGCCCAGGCTTATCCTTCGCCGTCCTTGCTGGATTTTCCGCTGGCCGTCACAGCCGTCGGGCCCGAGCAATCGATGCTGTACCATGCGGCCGGCCCCAACCACACCCCGTTGCTGGTGCTGAGCCTGGGCGCGGTGAAATTCGGGCACAGAATCAGCATCAGCATTGCCGAAGACCTGTCGGCGGTGGATCACGACATCACGGCTATCCGGGTGGCTTACTTTGGCCTGACCTTGCTGATTTTGCTCAGCGCGATCGGCTTGTTGCGCTGGGACATCCGCCGCGCGCTGCGACCCTTGTACGCGGTGGGCGGCGAACTGGAGCAGGTCGCCAACGGCGGCCGGCAAAAAATCGACGCGGAGGTGCCGGACGAAGTCAAACCGCTGGTCATGGAAATCAACCACCTGCTGGCGGTCGTGGTACGGCGTCTGCAACAGTCGCGCACGGCGATGGGCAATCTGGCGCACGCGCTGAAATCGCCGATGGCGTTGCTGCTGCGGATAACTGAAGATCCGCTGTTCGATAGCCGCCCGGACTTGAGGCTGCAAGTCAGCGCTCAGGCCGAAACCATCCAGCGCTATATCGAGCGCGAACTGAAACGGGCTCGGATTGCAGGCGACCAACAGGCCGCGCCGGCCTGCAACCCGCATCGGGAAATAATCGCCCTGAAAAAAACCCTGCGGGCGATTTACGCCGACAAGCCGCTGGACATTCAAGTGACCGCGCCCAATCAAGCGCTGCATTTCGACCGGGAAGACTTGATGGAAATCCTTGGCAACCTGTTGGATAACGCCTGCAAATGGGCAAGACAGAGGATCGACGTGGAGCTGGAGCTGGCCGAGCAGTTGCTGATCCGCGTCGCCGACGACGGCCCCGGTTGTGCAGTCCAAGGCCTGGAGCATTTGACCCGACGCGGCCGGCGTCTGGACGAATCGGTGCAGGGCCACGGCTTGGGACTCGGCATCGTGGCGGACATCGTTACCACTTACCATGGCAGGATGGAATTCGGTCGCAGTAAAGCGTTGGGCGGTTTCTTGGCGACGGTGAGTTTGCCGTTGCATTGCCATTGACCCGGCCCTTAAATACCGTTCTCCGCCCACAAGGTACTGAGCCATTCGAAGTGCTTCCCACATCGGGCTTCGACAGGCTTGTATGGTAAGACTCGAGAGAAGCGGGGAGACTTTGGGTGGCAGGATGGAGGGACGTCGACAGGTATCGGCCAAGACAGACCTCGCTGAGAATTCATCCCATCGCGTCTTCCGGAGACAATGAAAAATCTAACGGTTAAACCGCCGATTGCGCACAAGCTAACTCGGCAGACGCGCCGCCCCGACGCTCTCAACCCCAACGCTCTCATTCTCAATAGTCAGGGGTTTATCACAAGCGAATTGTTGATTGGCATTGATGTTTCGAAGGACGAGTTAGCAATCGATTCGGAACAGGGATTATTTACACTTGCCAATACACTGGCGGCCATTGATGCCTGGCTGAAGCATGTCGATCAACAATTGGATGACCTATTGGAATTGCAGCTCCCCCCTGAAAACTCAATCCCGACGTCTTGAAAGTATTCCGGGTATAGGCCGGCAGACCTCAATACAGCTTGCGGTCCTGTTTGACCGAATCCCGCTATAGCTGCGGTGGCAGCCGACCGCCAATGCCGATGCTACGGGCAACAGCGGCAAATGCGTACCGATACGCACGCTGATGGTTAAAATTGCGGGCAATCCAGCTAAATCAAGGCGTTACTTTTGCTAGCGACACTATTTCAGGCTTATTATCACTTACAAACCACCTGGGATTTTAGATAGCGCTACATGACCGATTCCGCAATCACCGAACAAGACATATTGGCCGGGCTGGATGCCGGCGAATTCGTTTACTACTACCAACCTAAAGTCTCGCTGATAACCGGCAAAGTGATCGGCGCCGAAGCGCTGATCCGCTGGCAGCGGCAGGACGGCCAAACCATTCTGCCCAACGCTTTCATCCCGCTCGCCGAGCAGACCGGCCTGATCAAACAGATCACTTACCGGATGTTCGGCAAACTGGCGCGGGATTTACTGATATTCAGCGACATCGACAGCCGCTTGGTGACTTCGGTCAACGCTTCCGCCCAGGATTTCGCCGACAGCCGGTTTTGCACCATGGTGCTGGAAACCTTGGAGCAATTGTGTATTCCGACCAAGAACCTGCAAATCGAAATCACCGAAACCACGGTATTGAACGCAGACCCATCGGTCAGAAAAAACATACAAACCCTGTGCGATGCCGGCGTCGGCCTGGCGATGGACGATTACGGCACCGGTTATTCGACGCTGGAAACCTTGAGCCAGTGGCCGTTCACCACGATCAAACTGGACCGCAGTATCGTCAGCCGGATGCTGGACAATCCCAAGAACCAGACCATCGCCGAATCGTCGATCCGCATGGCGCACGAACTCGATATCGGCATCGTCGCCGAAGGTGTCGAATCCGATCTGCAATACCAAATGTTGCTGGAATCCGGCTGCACCAAAGTGCAAGGCTACTGGTTGAGCCGGCCGCTGCCGTTGAGCGATTTCCTTTACTTCGTGCAGCAGGACATCCGCTGGTCCGGCCTGCCGATCGGGCTGATTCACATGGCCATCGTCGACCACATCCAGTGGCGGAAGAAACTGGTCAGCGACGTGGTTCGCATCGCCACCAACCCAGGCCAGACCGGCGAGCGCAACCATTACCAGCTGCCGTTGGACTACAGGAGTTGCCGACTGGGCAAATGGTATTACGGCGCCGGCCGCCAATTCGTCGGATGTGCCGATTTCGATGCGATAGAACTGCCGCACCAAAAATTCCACAGCCTGGGCAGCGAACTAATAAACACGGTCAACGCCGGCGGCAATATCGCCGACCTGACGCCGATTCTGACCGAGTTTTCCGACTTGTCGGCAGTCATTCTGGATTGCCTGCAGCGCCTGGAGCATAAAGGCTTGATGGACATGCACCTGGCTCACCGCAGTTGGGAAGGGCACCACCTGTTTCCGACGGCGTAGGCGCCCTTCAACTCCTTGGCAAACCGGCCGCCGCTCATCGGTAGGCAAACTCGCCCCGATAGCGGTAACTGACGCCCCACCATGGATGGCGGATTTCGAAATCCAGATAAAACCGGTCAGTAGCCAGCGCGTGCTCCCTGATCGTCGCCGAACCTAACAACAACCAATCCGGGATCGGCACGACCCAGTTACCGCATTGCCAGAAGTGGCCCAGGCTGCGGTAAAACAAATCGCCGTTCTCGACCGTAACCCGCAAGCGCAGGCCGAAACCGAAGCCGATGTGTTCGGCCAATTCGTTTTCGGCGACATAAACCATCCGCGAATTGAAGCAATCGCTGCGGCCGTCCGGATAATCCAGTCTGCGCCGCCACGCCAACCCGGCGGCATCGGCGGTTTTGTCAACTTCGGCATGCGCCGCCGGCGCCCGCCACAACAATAAGCCGCCGAACAAATGGATCAGCCAGATCAACGGATATAAATAAGCCGGATAGTCGATCTGCATCGTGCCGACCAAACGGCTTTGCTCGCCGTCGCCGATCCGATAATGGCGTTGAATCGCTTTCGGCAATTGTTGCCAATCGTTAGCCAATACTTGTTGCATCAGTGGTTTAGACATGGTTCAGCTCCACAGCGAATTGTGAAATACCATCAGTGTGGTGATGCCGATCATGCCGAAAAACGCCGGCACCCCCAGCCATAACCAGATTTTGCCGTAATAGTGGTAAATCGACGGCAACGGTCGGCCTTGGGCCAGCGAATCGGCGGCGATATCGCGCATCCGGATTTGCAACACCACGACCGGCAGCCAGCACAAGCCGGTGAGCAAATACAGCAACACTGTCCACCACAACCAGCCGTCGCCGAACGAGGCCGATAACTGCTCGGCCAGCAACACGCCGGTCAGCGGCTGAATGATTACAGTCGGGGTGGTAAACCACCAATCGGCCAGCACCACGTGCTTGCTGGTAGCGGCAATCGCCGCATGATCTCCGGTTTTGTCGGCCATTACTTTGTAGAACACCGTGCCGGAACCCAGACCGAACAACACGATTGCGCTCAAGATATGAATCAATTTCAAGGTCAAATAAGTCATGGCCGCTCTCCTTCCACTATCCGGTAAACCAGCAAACACAACAAAAAAGGCAGATTTTTCAATAACGGCCCGAACGGGTGAAACACGAACTCCGGTAGCCGGCAGGCCACCACCAGGCTATATCCCAGCACGATATAAAACTGGCACAGCAGCAGTGCGGGTAAGCGTATCCGCGCCAGGGTCGCCAGACCCATTGCGATGTCCAGCGCCGCCAACCCGTAAAGCGTCAGCGGCGCGGCGATGCCGTTGATGCCGGTCGCCGCCAGCAAGGCGTAGCTGGCCTGGTGCGGATAGAAAAACAGCGAGGTGATGCCGCTCCACAGCCAGACCAAGGCGATGCTCCAGCCCAGCAATGGCCGCAGGAAATACAGATGGGCGTGCCAGCGCTCCGCCTGAGACGCATCGTCGGCGAACATCCGCTTTGCACTCCGCGGCGGCCGGCCCAATAGCTCGATCAGCGGCGCCGGATCGGCAGCGCTACCGCGTCGCAACATCGCCAGATTGTCCCGGCTCAGTATCGGTTCGGCCAATGCGCGGCCACAGCCGGCGACAATCGCCGCGTAGCGTTGTGGCAGGCGCCATGCGCTGGCTCGGGATTTCCCCAGACGCAGTCTGAGGCCTTGCAGCCAATCGGCATAACTGATGGGCTCCGGGCCGACCAACGCGATCGTTCGCCGCCCGGCGCAGCCCGGTTGCAGGCAGCGGCATACCGCGGCGGCGACATCGTCGACGTGTATCGGTTGCAACATCTGCTTACCGCCTTCCGGTAATAGATGCACCGGTAGGGCCGCCAAGGCCTGGAATAAGGCATGGCTGCGGCCGCCAGGTCCGTAAACCAGCGACGGTTGCAACACGAACCAATCCAAGGACAGTTCGCGCAATGCATCGTCAGCGGCTTTCTTGCTCACGTGGTACGCCGAGGCGGCCTGATCGTCGGCACCTAACGCCGAGAGTTGCACGATCTTGCGAACGCCGGCCATGGCGCCGGCCCGAAACAGTGCAATGGGACTTTGGCTATGCAATTGCTGAAAACTTTGCCGCGGACCGGGGGCGATGATGCCGACACAATTGACGATCGCATCGATACCTTGCAAATGCGGTAACCAGTTTTCGATTTGGTCAGCCTCGGCAAAATCCAGCGCCAGCGGCGTCAGCAGCGGACTTTCAAGCCGCAAACACTGCGGCCGCCGGCTGCACGCCGTGACGCGGTGCCCCTGCTCCAATAACGCCAGCGCAATCGCACGGCCGATAAAGCCGGTCGCGCCGGTTAACAGGATGTTCATAACCGCCTCCCGCGCATCGGTTCCGAAATTGGCGGACAGGTCCGCCGCACGCGAGGTAAACACAAATTCGTCAGTGGAAAATTCATGGCTTTGCTCCAAAAGTTAAAGGCGGGCTCAGCTTAAGCCGAGCCAAAGGCCGTAACTTCCGGAGTGATAGGACTGGAATAAAAAATTCCGCGTTAAAATTAAACCTATCAATTACAACAGGTTATCATTTTACAAAATGATAAAAACGGAGTTCTTGCTGGATTCAGGAAGGCGGTGGCGAGTGGATTTTCCGGTACTGCCCCGGCGCCATGCCGACAATTTCCCGAAATGCGGCATAAAAATTGGACTGGGAGCTAAACCCCACCGTCAGCCCTATCGACAATACCGACGCCTCCGGTTCGGTGACGAGCAGCTGTTTGGCGTCTTCGATGCGTTGTTCGCGGATATAGCGGGAAAAGCCCTGGCGAAATTCGGTATTGATCAGTTCCGACAATTGGTGCTGGCTCAACGTCAATTGCTCGGCCAGCAAGGCCAGATTCAAGGTATCCAGCCGGTAAAGTTTGTCCTGCCGCATCAAGCGCTCCAGCTCGGCGAGCTTCTTCGGTTTATCCACGTTTTTCAAGGTCGATTCGGCGTACGCGGCCTGCACGGCCTCCGCCACGTCGGCGGTAATCGCCGGGAAACGCAACAAGGTCAGCGTCACGGCAAAAAACGCCAGGCCGACCAATATGCTGTAGGCCTGGATGAAATCGGCCGTCGCTAACAGCGGCCAGATGAATCCCAACACCAATACGGCAAGCGCGATCGCGAACAAGGTTGCGAGCGCGACCAGTTCCAGCCGGAACCGCCGGCGTTCCGCACGCAAGCGGTACACGGCATGTGCCAGCCAGATCAAATACGCGCTGCCGAGCAAAAATGCGCCGGGCACTGCGAGCGGTTGCGGCAATAAGGGGCAGAGCGGCAACGGCGAGGCGTGCAACAGGTCTCGCCAACGGTATTGCACGTCGGCCTGCAGCAGATGCCGGCTGAAGAAATAAAAACTGGGAGCGACCAGATAAAGCGCCACCCAATAAGCTGCCGCATGCAGAACATCGAAAGCCTGAGTCAGCCAGGCCAGGTGCGCAGTTTGGATCGTGACCAAACCGGCAATCAACACGAATCCGGCACATCGCGCAGGCCAAAATAGAGACTCACGGCTTTGCAACAAATTGCCGGCAACCAGCAACAGGGCTGCGCCGAACGAGAATCCGATACTTAACAGGGCTGCAATCTGCATCAAAACCGCCGAAATCGCAAAATCCAGAGTTTAGCGGCTATCGGCCGATCCGCCATTTTGCAGATCGGTCCGGACTACCGCCGGCCGGTGTTAGCCGCTACAATCGCTCGATCCAATCCAGCGGAAACGGCTATGGCTTTAGCGGAAAAATTACACCTGAGCGTTGCGGACTACCTGCAAGGCGAGTTGTTGAGCGACATCAAGCACGAATATATCAACGGCGAAGTTTATGCGATGTCAGGCGCCAAACGAGCGCACAACCTGATCAGCATGAATTTGGCCGGTGCGCTGTTTGCCCATTTGCGCGGTTCGCCATGCCGGGTTTTCAATTCCGACATGAAAGTCCGGGTCCAAACCGCCAGCGACGACTGTTTCTTCTACCCGGACCTGCACGTGACCTGTGCGGCGGCAGATACGGCCGAACATTACAACAGCCGGCCGAAACTGATCGTCGAAGTCTTGTCCGACGCGACCGAACGCTACGACCGCGCCGAAAAATTCCACCATTACCGCAAGCTGGAAAGCTTGGAAGAATACGCCTTGGTCGCCCAAGATACGCAACGCGTCGAATGTTACCGCCGTAGCGAACAATGGGATTTGCAGCTTTATCAGGCTGGCGAGCAGGCCCGATTCGAATCGGTCGAGTTCGAATTGCCGGTTGCCGAGATTTACGAGGGCGTCGAATTTAGCGAACCGGTGCCGTCGGCCGCCTCGATTTAAACCTGGACCGATCCTAGAGGCGCTAAGCGACGCTCTCGAACCGGTGGGCAATCCCCTGCATCACCAGAATCAACACCACACCGGCCAGGATAAAACCGATCTGCTGCAGCGAGGTTTTGATGTCGGTCTTTTGATGTAAAGACGGAATCAGATCGGCCACGGCGATATAGATAAAGCTCGACGCGGCCAGCGTCAGAAAATAAGGCAGGACGTCGTGCAAATCGCCGAGGCTGAAATAGGCCAGCACGCCGCCGATGACCGTGGTCAGACTGGCCAGGATGTTATAAAACAATGCCTCGCCACGGCGGTAGCCGCTGTGCAGCAGAATGGCGAAATCGCCGACTTCCTGCGGAATTTCGTGGGCGGCCACGGCCAAGCTGGTGACGATGCCGAGCTGAACGTCGGTCAGAAACGCTGCGCCGATCAACACGCCGTCGACGAAATTATGAATGCCGTCGCCGAGGATGATGAACATACCGGCCGGCCGGTGGCCGGCTTGAGCGCCGTGGCTGTGGCCATGGTGGTGGTCGTGTGAATCTTCGCCGTGCGCCTCGCAGGCGTTGGAATGGCAGTGGCGCCAGACCAGTAGTTTTTCCAAGACGAAGAAACCGAGAATGCCGGCCAGGATGGTCGCCGACAGCGTCGATAGTTGTTGCGGCTGTACTTCCTCGAAAGCATGCGGGATCAAGCCGCAAAATGCCCCGGTCAACAACGCGCCGATGGCGAAGCTGATGCCGTGCGGCAACACGTTTTTTTGCTGAGCTTCCGGCAACAGCAAAAACACGGCTGCCGCCAGTACGCTCAAAACCCCGCCCAATGCGGTGAACAAAACGATAAACAGCAATACGCTCAAGAAACTCTCCAGATCAAACTGGCCATGCGGCCGGTGGCGGCACCGTCGCGGCGGTAGGAGTAAAATCGGGCCGGATCGGCCACGGTGCAATAATCGCCGCCGAACACCCGCTCCACGCCCAGCCCGGCCAGTTGCCGGCGCGCCAGTTGATAAATATCGGCCAGCCATTTGCCGGGGCCATGGGCGGTGAACGCTGACGCGTGGCAGGCATCATCGGCCAAAAAGGCATCGCGCACGTCGGCGCCGACTTCGAAATGCTGCGGGCCGATCGCCGGACCCAGCCAGACCGAGACCTCGCGGCAAGCCATGCCGTGCAGGGTCCGGCCGATCACGCCGGCCTGCAAGCCGCGCCAACCGGCATGCGCCGCGGCGATTTTCTCGCCGCCGTCGCCGCAAAACAGTACCGGCAGGCAATCGGCGGTCAACACCGCGCAGACCACTCCGCTTCGGTCGGTATAGCTGGCGTCGGCGGTCGCTAGGCCCTGCACTTGGTCGGCCTTGACCGCATCGATGCCGTGCACCTGTTGCAACCAGACCGGTTCGGCCGGCAAATTCAGCAACTCGCGGATGATCTGCCGGTTACGCTGCACGTGCTGCGGATCGTCGTTGACGTGGCCGGCCGGATTCAGGCTGGCGTAGCTGCCAACGCTGACGCCGCCGCTACGCAAAGTGACTGCCGCCCGCACATTGGCCGGCAGCGGCCAATCAGGCTTGATCCAGTTCATTTTCGCCCAGTAACTTGATCAGATTGGCCATGTCCTCCGGCAGCTCTTGCTCCCATTCGCAATAGTCGCCGGTTTCCGGGTGCTCCAGCCCCAGCTTAGCGGCATGCAGGGCCTGGCGCTTGAAATTGCGCAAGGCCTCGGCCAGGGCCGGGCCACAATCGGCCGGCATTTGAAAGCGGCCGCCATAGACCGGATCGCCAACCAACGGATAATTGATATGCGCCATATGCACCCGGATTTGGTGGGTACGGCCGGTTTCCAGTTTGCAGCGGATCAAGGTGTGGCGTTTGAAGCGCTGCTCCAGCCGATAATGGGTGATCGCTTCCTTACCGTCGCGCCGCACCGCATTGCGTTTGCGGTCCACCGGATGGCGGCCGATCGGTGCATTGACCGTGCCGCCGGCGGTCATCCAGCCTTTGACCAAGGCCAGGTATTCGCGATGAATGGTGCGCTCCTGCAGCTGTTCGACCAGGCTGTTGTGCGCTTGCAAGGTCTTGGCCACCATCAGCAGGCCGCTGGTGTCCTTGTCGATCCGATGCACGATGCCGGCGCGGGGCAGGGTTTCCAGTTGCGGCGCATGGTTCAGCAAGGCGTTGACCAGCGTGCCGTCCCAATTGCCGACCGCCGGATGCACCACCAGGCCGGCCGGCTTGTTGACGATCAGCAGCGAGGCGTCTTCGTATTTGATGTCTAACGGAATTTCCTGGGCGGCATATTCGATGACCCGCTCGGCTTCCGCGTCGAGTTCGATCTCTTCGCCGCCGTCCAGTTTCTCGCGGCCCTTCATGACCTCGCCGTCCACCAGCACCCGGCCGGCCCTGATCCAGGTCTGCAATTTACTGCGCGAATAATCGGGGAACACCTCGGCCAAACACTGGTCCAGCCGCATACCCGCCAGTTCCTCGGGAACCCTTGCCGTCAATATCGTCATAGTCGTTTTTAAGTTATACTCGCGGCCCAAATGCTGCCAAATGCCGCAAAAAACCAGCAATATTACAACGTGTTGATAAACGTATGCGATTAGTTTTAGTAAAAACCGTTTTCGCCGCCAGCCTGATCGTGCTGCTGCCGGCGTGCGAAACCTTGGAAGCATTTTCCGGCAAGGGTTCGTCCAGCGAGAAGGAAGAGGAATACGCCGGCTGGGACGATAAAATGTTCCATGAAAAAGCCAAGGAAGCGCTGGACAACAAAAACTACTCGAAGGCGGTGACGCTTTACGAAGCGCTGGAATCGCGCTACCCGTTCGGCGACTACGCCGCCCAAGCCCAACTCAACGTCGCTTACGCTTACTACAAGAACGACGATCCGGAAGCCGCGATTGCCGCCGCCGACCGCTTCATCAAGATTCATCCGCGCAATCCGAAAGTCGATTACGCCTATTATTTGAAAGGCTTGATCAACTATAACCGCGGCATCGGCTTTATCGACCGCTTTTTGCCGACCGACTCCTCGCAACGCGATCCCGGCCCGGCCAAAGACGCTTACGACAACTTCCAGGAACTGATCCGCCGCTATCCGAATAGCGAATACGCCGCCGACGCCAAGCTGCGCATGGTCGCGTTACGCAACAACATGGCGATGTACGAAGTCCACGTCGCCGATTACTACATGCGGCGCAAAGCCTACATCGCCGCCGTCAACCGCGCCAATTACATCGTCAAGGAATATCAGCGCACGCCGGCAGTACCGTTCGCGCTGCAAATCATGCAGGACGGCTATCGCCAATTGGGCATGGAGGAACTGGCCGCCGACGCCGAACGCGTGTTTAAACTGAACTACCCGAACGGTGCGCCGCAAGGCAACTACAAGGACGAAGGCGCAATTCAAAAACTTTGGGATGCGATGGGTCTGGACAAATAAGCGGTTGAGCGTTTTATCCGTTTTAATCCGATGCGGCGGGCTGGGCTTGGTTCTCGGTTACGCTGCCAGCGCCGGCGCAGCGCCGGCGCCGTTGTTTCAAAACCGCTTCTTCACGCTGTCGCAAACCAACGAACTGTTGTGCACGACCAGCCAACAGCAATACACCCCGACCGCGGCGCTGGCCGACATCATCCGTTTCTACGAAGCCGAACATCCCGGGCTGCGCAGCCAGGCCGTCGCAGTATTGACCGACCATAAAAACCAGGACCACCTGGACGACCTGGCCGATTACCGCGAAGACTGCGCCGGTAATGCCGCCGGCGAGCTGTGCGTGCTGGAAAAATACTGGGGCGACCGCGAAGCCGCCTGGCGGGCGCTGGCCTTGTTTTACGATACCAAAACCGTGGTCAAGCACAGCGACGACTATCGCTACCAAGTGAAACGCTTTTCCGTCGATCATTTACGGATCTTCGAGAAAGCGATCCGCAAGATTCCGGCCTTTCTCAGGCAAAGCATCAGCAAAGCCAAACCGGTGGACAAACTGGAGCAGGAGATCGCCGACAAGCCCACGGCGATGCAGCAACTGATCCGCGACGCGTTCCAGGAAGATTACAAAAACAGCATCTGGCAGGACCACACCCATCCGTTGACCTTGGTGCCGGGCATCGGCTTTCGCTCGCAGACCGTGGCCCAGGTGTTCAGTGGCCAGAATCTGATCGTGTTTACCGTCAAGGCCTTCGACAAGGGCAAGGAAGGCGGCACTTACCGCGATATCGGCGTGGAGTACCTGGTCGATTTCCGGCTGCCGATCGTGGTCCACGAGATCGCCCATACCATCGACAATTTCCATTTCTGGAACGGCGAGGACGATCTCTACTTCTTTTACAAGTACCACAAGATTTCCAACGACGCCGAGATCATGAAAATCATCGCCGAGGCCCAGTTGGCGCTGTGGCCTTCGAAATGGTTCGAAGCGTTCGAATATCTGGGCGAAGTCAACCAGGGCCGCTACGACGGCACCACCCAGGAAAAACTGGCGGAACTGGTCGCGCAATACGTGTTGATTCCGGAACGCCTGCAGCAAAGCGCGCCGGCCGCTTACCGCTGGCTGCGCGACGATATTTTCCGCGGCATCGAATACCAGGGCTACGACCGCTGCGAGCGGCCGCTGACCAAGCCGCTGAATTGGTGGCAATACGCCACCGGCAAGATGCTGGGCCAATAAGCGCTTTGTGCTATGCTGCCGGCGTTTTTCCCGTCCATTTCCGCCCGTTAGCCATGAAGAAACCGCAAACCTTGTCGCTGCAAGAACAACTGTTGAAATCCGGCCTGTCCAACGACGCCAAGCTGAAGCAGGTCAAAGCCGAAAAGCGCAAGCAAAGCAAACTGGAGCGCAATAACGGCGTCGAGATTGTCGACGAAGTGAAACTGAGCGCGGAACAATTGCGCCAGCAACAGGCCGAACGCGACCGGGAATTGAACAGGCAACGCAAGCTGGCCGAAGAACAGAGAGCGTTGGCGGCGCAGATCAAACAAATCGTCGATTTGAACCGCATTGCCCAGGATGCCAACGGTGTGGCCTATAACTTTACCGACGCCAACAAAGTCAAAACCCTGTATGTTTCCGAAAAAGTCCGCGACGCCTTGAGCAGCGGCCGCGCCGGCATCGCCAAAACGGAAAACCGCTACGAAATCGTCCCGGCCGAAGTGGCGCGAAAAATCCAGCAACGCGATGCGGCCAGCGTGGTGGTGTTGAACGACGCCAACCACGACATTGCCGCCGAAGACGACCCTTACGCGGCGTATCAAATTCCGGACGACTTGATGTGGTAGCCTGCCGGCCGAGAATAAACTTTATAAAAACAGGAGTCACGCCATGCACAAAGCCTTTGCCTTGAGTTTGATGCTGCTAGCCGCAGCGCCGCTGGCTGCCGAGGAGCGGGCGCCGACCGGCACATTTCTGGTCGATGTGGTCATCGCCCGCCCGGGCGGGTTGATCGCCACGCTGGTCGGTTCCGCTTTATTTGCCGCGTTGTCGCCGCTGACCGCTTTTGCTGCAATCGCGCCGCCGCACAATGCTTTTGCGATCGGCGCCGAAGCCTTGGTGCTGACCCCGGCCCGTTTTACCTTCGCCCGCCCGGTCGGGGTATTCACGCCGGACCCCAGCGGCCGCTATAACTGAGCCGACTATCAGTCGCCGCTTTCGCCCTGCATCGCCAATGCCGCCTGATATAGCGGCTTCTTGCGCTGGCCGGTGATCTCCACTGCCAGCGCCACAGCGGTTTTGATGGAACATTCCTGCAGCAACAAAGCCAATATTCGGCGTTCTTCGTCGCTGATCAAATCGGATTTTTCCGCCGGCGGGCTGCCGGCAACCACGACGACGAATTCGCCTTTGCGCATGTTTTCGTCGGCTTGCACTCGCGCCAACACTTCGGCCAGACTGCCGTCGGCAATGGTTTCGTGCAGTTTGGTAATTTCGCGCGCCACGACAATGCGGTGGTCTGCCGGAAACACTGCCAGCATGTCCTCCAGCGCTGCCTGAATCCGGTGGCTGGACTCGTAAAAGGCCCAGGTCGATTCGTCGGAAAGTTTGTCTCGAAAAAATTCGCGCCGAGCCGAGCCGGTGCGCGGCAGAAAACCCTCGAAACTGAAGCGGCTGGTCGGCAGCCCGGCCACCGACAATGCGGCAATCAATGCGCAGGCGCCCGGTATCGGAGTCACTTCGATGCCATGCTGGCGGGCCAGTTTGACCAGCGGCAGGCCCGGATCGCTGATGATAGGCGTGCCGGCGTCCGAGACCAACGCGATCGATTGGCCCTGCTGCATCCGCTCCACCAGCCCTTGCGAGGCTTTGTCCTCGTTGTGTTGGTGCAAAGAAACCAGCGGTCTGTTGACGCCGTAATGCGCCAGCAACATCTTGACGTGCCGGGTGTCCTCGGCGGCGATCAGATCCACTTGTTTCAGTACTTCCAAAGCCCGGAAGCTGAAATCGGCCAGATTACCTATCGGCGTGGCAACCACGTATAATTTTCCGTACATCTGTTTTTCCAGGCCCTCTCATGTCCGCATCTAAACTGGCCGCCATTATGCCGCGTCGTTTGTCGAGCTGCTGTTTTTTCGGCCTACTGCTGCTCAGCGCTTGTGCCGGCGAACCGCCGGCCCGCAAACCGCAATTCGAAGTCAAGCCGCCGGCCAGCGCCAAACGGCCCAAACCGCCAGAGGCCTCGGCGGCTGCGCGTAGCTACCGCTTGCAAGACAGCCGCAGCGGAGTGCGATTGCTGGACGCCGATACCCGCCTGCAAGCCGGCGACAGCGCCGGCGCCCGCCAGGCGCTGGATGCGGTGAATCCGGCCGAATTGAACCCGGAACAAACCAGCAAATACAAACTCATCGACGGCCAGATTGCGCTGAGCATGGGCGATGCCGAAAGCGCAGTGCGCAAATTGGAAGGCGTAAGGCCGGCGGTGCTGGCGGAAGCGGACCAGATCGCCTACTACCAATCGATGGCTTTTGCCCAGTCCTTGCTCGGCGATGTGCTGGCCGGCGTGCGGATGCGGTTGAAGCTGGGCCGACTGTTGACCGACCGCGACCGGCAAAAGCAAAACATCATCGCCATTCTCGACGCCCTCAGCGTATTGCCGAACGAAACCCTGACTAGCACCGCATCGGTCGCCGACGAATTGAGCGGCTGGATGGCGTTGGCCAAAATATTGAAACAGCGCAACATGCCGGGCTTCGATAGCGCCGGCCAAATCCAGCAATGGAAGCAAACCTTTCCCGGCCATCCGGCCAATGCCGACTATTTGCAAGCTTACTTGAGCGGTGCGCCTGCCGTCGCCGCAGAAGCGGCGCCCGAGCCGGACCAGCAAACGCCGCAACCGGCTGCGACTGCGGCCAGCGGCCCGCTAATCGCGGTGCTGCTGCCCAATTCCGGCCAGTATGCGGCTGCCGGCAAGGCGATCAGAAACGGCCTGGCCACCGCCTACCGCCTGGCGGCCAGTGCCGCGCCGCAACCAGCCTTGAAATATTACGACAGCGACAGCGGCGACATCGTCGCGCTCTACAAACAAGCCGTCGCCGACGGCGCCAAACAGGTAATCGGTCCGTTAGTGAAAGAGCAGATTCAGACCCTGGCCGACAGCGGCGAGTTAAGCGTGCCGGTGCTGGCGTTGAACCATGTCGAGAACCTGAGCAAAGCCAACCTCTACCAATTCGGCCTGAGCCCGATCGACGACGCCGAACAGTTGGTATTGAAAGCTCGCCGCGACGGTTTGCAGAACGCCGTGCTGTTGACGCCGGAAACGCCGCAAGGCCAACGCATCCGCCACTATCTGATGTCGGCCTGGCAAGCGGCCGGCGGCTCCGTGCTCGGATTACAGAGTTACGATCCGAAATCGCGCGACTTCAGTGCCGTGGTCAAAGCCCTGCTGGCGCCAAGCGTAAATGCCGCCGGCGAAAAACAGGCCCTGGCCGTGTTCATCAGCGCCGGGCCGGAGCAGGCCCGGGAAATTGCACCGCAATTGCGCTACAGCCAGAGCAGCGAGCTTGCCGTCTACGCGATGCCGAACATTTATAGCGGCCGCCCCAATCCGGCCAAAGACACCGATCTGGGTAAAATCACGTTTTGCGATGTACCTTGGCTGTTCGGCGAGGTTTATAGCGGACCGCTCAGCCAACAAGCGTTGCAAAGCGCCTGGCAAGGCCTGAGCGACAGCCAGATCAAATTGGTGGCGTTGGGGGTCGATGCCTTCAATGTATTGGGTCAATTAGGCCAGCTGGGCACCGCATCTTATGCCGGCGCCACCGGCCGTTTAGCGTTGAACGGCGAAAACCGCATCACCCGCAAATTGGCCTGCGCCGAATTCAAGGCCGGAGTACCCGCTGCGGCCGCTTACCTCGAATGATGCTATTCGGCAAGCCCAAACCGGCCCATCTGCAAAAAGGCGCCGGCGCCGAACAAAGGGCGGCCGTCTATCTGCAACAGCAAGGCCTGCAACTGATCTGCAGCAATTTCCGCTGCAAGCAGGGCGAGCTGGATCTGGTGATGCGCGACGGTGCGGTGCTGGTCATCGTCGAAGTCCGCTACCGCAAATCGGAGCAATTCGGCGGCGCGTTGGCCAGTATTACCGCGCAAAAGCAGGCGCGCATCGTCGCGGCCACGCAACACTATGTCATAATCAACAACCTGAGCCATTGCGCGATCCGTTTCGATGTAGTGGCAATCTCCGGCGATAACCGCCTCAATTGGATCAAAAACGCGTTTCAAACCTGAACTATGAGCTTACAAGACCGCATCATCGCCCATTTTTCCGACAGTATTCAAACCAAGCAAAATGCGATGGCCAGCTTGTGCGAACTGATCGAATTCGCCTCGCAGAAAATCGTCGAAGCCTTGGTCAACGACCGGAAAGTGCTGACCTGCGGTAACGGCGGCTCGGCCGGCGACGCCCAGCACTTTTCCTCGGAAATGCTAAACCGCTTCGAACGCGAGAGGCCGGCGCTACCGGCGATTGCCTTGACCACCGACACCTCGACCATCACCTCGATCGCCAACGATTACCACTACGACGAAGTGTTCGCCAAACAATTGCGGGCACTAGGCCAGGCCGGCGACATCCTGTTGGTCTACACCAGCAGCGGCAATTCCGGCAATATCGTCAAGGCCGTCAAAGTCGCCCACGATCGCGACATGACCGTCATCGCCTTGAGCGGGAAGGATGGCGGCGCCTTGGCCGGCGTGTTGAACGAGACCGATATCGAAATCCGGGTGCCTTCCGATTCGACGGCCAGGATTCAGGAAGTGCATTTATTGATCTCGCATTGCCTGTGCGATTTGATCGACCACCAATTATTCGGCGGCTAAGCCGCCGCACCCGACTCGCGAGCGACTATGGAATCAACTTGGGAAAATCTGCTGCTGGGCCTGTTGGCCCTGCTGATCCTGTTCTGGATGCGCCCCGGCGTCAAGGCCGCGATAGAGCGCAGCAAAAATAGCCCATCCGATTGGCCGGGCGTGATCGTGCCGCTGCTTGCGGTGGCGATGTTCGTATTGTTTTTAATATCGATGGTTTGACATGAAACACGAAGATTACGACGACGCAGAATTCGAAGACGACGACGATTTCGAGGACGACGGCTACGACGACCGCACCCATTACGCGTACGACGACGAAGAGGAAGAGGAGGACGAAGTCGAATATTACGCGGTCCGCCCCAACAAGACCCGGATCAAAAAAGAGATTGCGGCGATTTTCGCAATGGCGGAAGAAATCAGTGCGTTGGCACCGGCCCACATCGCCGAGTTCGAATTGCCGGAAAACGTCGAGAAAGCGCTATGCGACGCCGGCAAAATGGGCCGCAATGCGGCGAAAAAGCGCCTGTTGAAGTACATCACCGGCCAGATGCGCGAGCTGGATGTCGACGCGATCCGGGAAAAGCTGGCGCGCTTGAAGAACCGCAGCGCCCACGGCGTACGCGAACACCACCAGGCCGAGCGCTGGCGCGACCAACTGTTGAGCGAAGCCGGCAATGCCGCGCTGACGCAACTGGTGTCGGAATTTCCGGAGGCCGATACCCAGCATCTGCGCCAACTGCAACGCAACGCGCTGAAAGAAGCCAAGGAAGCCAAACCGCCGAAGTCGGCGCGTCTGCTTTACAAATACCTGAAACAATTGATCAGCGACACCGGCCATTCGACCGCAGCCGACGCGGCAGAGCCGGAAGAGGATCTGGACTGATCCGCCGCCGGCTTACTCAATCGGGCAAGGCCCGCATCTGGCCGAGAATCCAGCTCTGCCGTTTCAGCACATAAGCACTGGGTTGGTCGGCCTTGAGCAAGATCGGATTCGGCAGCGTGGCGGCCAGCAATGCCGCTTGCGCCGCCGACAACTGCCGGGCCGGAATACCGAAGTAATGCCGGCTGGCGGCCTCGATACCGAACAGGTGATCGCCGAATTCGGCGATGTTCAGATACACCTCCAAAATCCGCTGCTTGTCCCACAGCGCCTCTATCAGTACGGTAAACCAGATCTCCAAGCCCTTGCGCACGAAATGTTTCGCCGGGCTCAGAAACAGGTTTTTCGCTACTTGCTGGCTAATCGTACTGGCGCCGCGCAACTTGCCGCCGCGCAAATACTGGTTAAAGGCTTTGCCGATCGCATCGACGTCGAAGCCGTTGTGCTGGAAAAACAATTGATCCTCCGAGGCAACCACGGCGTGAAAGGCATGCGCCGAAATCCGCTCGCGACCGACCCAATGCTGATTGATCGGCCGGTAAGCTCTGCCCGCGGCCAGATCGTCGATATGCTGGTGCAGCATGAAGGCCGAAGTCGGCGCCGGCAAAACTCGCAGCGCCGCCACCAGCAATAAGGAACTGACCAGAAAAAAAACCGCTGCGTAAGCAGCCAAGCGTTTAACCCGCCCGGACCAATGGGGAGCCGACTTGCTGCGGCGGGTAGGCGGCAAGCGGTAACGTGCCGGGTGGCGAAAATGCTTCACAAGCGATGCCAACGTGATAAACAAGCCCGGTATTATCCACGATTCGGCGGCCATGGCGACGTGTCGACAATGGCAAACGCAGCGCTTGCAAGCGCGTGGTGTGCAGCCATTCGGCGCGTCGGCACCAAACCGGTGCAATATTGGTCTGCGCCCCGATCCATGCCGATACCAGCAAATCTGAGCTGACAGCGGTCGGAAACGAATATTTACGGCATATCGCCTAAAAATTGGCCTCAAATGCGGCAAATAACACAGTATTGATCCGTCCAGTCGCCTCCAAGCAGTCGCAATCCCCGGCAACGCGCAACAAGCAGAGTTGGCACGAATAATGTTTAACAAATGGCGGCATCAAGGAAGTTAAGTTCTCTCCCCCGTGAACATGGAAAACAACGACGCCAGGGAATACCTGGATAGAAGCGTGGACGAAACACTTCTATCCAGGCAAGGATGGCCTCCGCGCCGCAAATTCGCAGCCGGGCATGGAGTGCAATCGGCATTCAATCTGGTGCGATCCGCACCAAAATCCAGCAAATCCGCAATCGCAACCCATCGTTACGCTGTGTCCGGGTAGAACCAGGTCGGCAGCAGCGTCTGCCTGTGCGTAAACAAAAAACTGAAAAGCGGCAGGGCCGCTCCCGTCTGACCGGGAACCGCCCCTTCGCAAGGTCGCTAGGATTTTAGTATTCCAGTTTCAACGAACCCATCGCCGAAATCGGCGCACCGACGTTGGCAGTCGGTATCCATGAGGTCGATCCGGTGAAATATTCCTTGTCCAGCAAGTTATAGACATTGACTTGCGCGGTCAGGCGGGTTTTGCCGATCGGCTGCACATAAGCCGCCATCGCATCCAGCCGGGTGTAACCGGGCAACTGAAAGCTATTGGCGGTGTCGCCCTCGCGTTTGCCGACCACTACGCCGCCTAAACCGGCCTTGAAATGCTCGGTAAATTGGTAGCTTCCCCACAGGCTGGCTTGATGCTCGGGCACGTTCAGCAGGCGTTTGCCTTCCGTGCCGTTGTTATCTTTGCTAACCCGGCCGTCAGTATAGGCATAGGTCGTAACCAGGCTGAAGTTATCGCTGAGCTGGCCCTTGATATCGACCTCAATGCCCTGGCTGCGCGCTTCGCCGATCGCTACCTGGTCCAAAGGGTCGGGCGTGCTGAGGTCGGCCGTCAGCATATTGGTTTTTTTCAAGTGGTAGTAGGCCACGGTGGACGACAAGCGCTTCTCGAACAATTCGGTCTTGAAGCCGATTTCGTACTGTTCGGCCGATTGCGGCTGAAAGGTACCGCCGGTCAAGCCATTGCGACCGTTGTTGCTGCCGAAGGATTCGACGTAATTGCCGTAAACCGACAACCAATCCCAAGGCTGGTACAGAATGCCGACCCGCGGCGTAAATTTGTCCTCGTGGCGCATGCTGAAGCCATCCTTGGTGGCTTCCCAGGAAGTACCGCCGAAGCCGCCGTAGCCGGCCATGTCGTAGCGGCCGCCGCCCATGATGTGCAATTTATCCCAGATCGTGATCTGGTCCTGAAAATAGACGCCGTACCAATCGTCGCGCTCGCGCCAGAACCAGTTGGGCCGGATTGCGTTGACCGCCGCGACATCGATCGTATCGTAGCGCGGATTGTCGATATCGAAGGTCGAATTGATCGGATCGCCCCAATCGCTGGAAGCAAACATATTATCCGGCGCATCCTGGTTGAAGAAAAACCAGTCGCCGCCGACCAACACATTGTGTTTCAGGCCGTAGGTCTCGAATTTGCCGGTCAAATCCAGACTGGTCGAATACGAGCGCCGCTCTGAGGTCCCGGTAATGACCCAGCGGCCCAAAGTACGGCCGTCCGCATTCAGCTTGCCGTTGGGCCCCGGCCCGCCGAAGACGATGTCGGTTTCGTCCCACTGGAATTTATGCTTGATCGCCCAATCGTCGTTAAATTTGAAGCTCCAGTCGGCGTAAACCAGCGTATTGTCCTGGCGCGGCCGAAACGCCGGATCGCCGGTGAACAAATTGCGCCGACCGACCACCGGTCTGTTGTCCAGCACCGGCACGCCGTAATCGTCCATATAATTGTCGTGACGCTTTTCGATATCCAGATTGGCCTCGAAACGGTCGTTCGGCCGCCAGGTCAGCGACGGTGCGATGAATATGCGTTCGTGGTCGACGATGTCGCGAAACGACTCGCCGCTGTCGTAGGCGCCGTTAAAGCGGTAGAGCAGGGTTTTTGCACTATCCAGCGGCCCGGTGGCATCGACGGTGGTGCGGTACTCGCTGAACGAGCCGAATTGCTGCTGCAGCGGGTAATACGGCGTGGCTAACGGCTTTTTGGTCACGTAATTAACCATGCCGCCGGGCTGCAAGCGGCCGTACAGCACCGCCGCCGGACCTTTCAGCACTTCGATTTGCTCCATGTTCGATACGTCGAATTTACCCATCGAGCGCCGAAAGCCGTTCCGGTAGTTTTGTTCGCCCGAGTCGAAACCGCGGACGATAAAGCTTTCGTACATATCGGCGGTGCCGTAGGCGCGCTGCACGCCGCTGACGTTATTGATCACGGCATCCTCGAAGCGGACCGCCTGCTGGTCGTTCAATATGGAACGAGGCACGACTTGGACCGAGACCGGCGTGTCCATGATTGCAATATTGGTCTTGGTTGCGGTGGACGCGTTCGGCACCGCATACAGCTGGTTGAACGGATTGTTCGGATCGTAGGCCTTGTTACCGATCACGTTGACTGCCGGCAATGCGGCCGGGTCCTGCCGGTAATTCAAAGTCTGTTTTTCGATCACCACGTTGCCGTTCTCGGCAATGCGGTAACTCAAACCGCTATCGCGCAGCAATAGTTGCAGCGCCGCTTCCGGCGTGTAACTGCCGCGCAACGGTCGGCTGCTGAGCCCTTCCGCGATCGATGCGTCATACACCAATTGCAGGCCGGCGTTCTCGGCCAGCCGGTTCAAGGCCGTGGCCAGCGTACCGGCCGGAATGTCGAACGGCCGCACGGCGTCGTCGGCATGGGCTGCCGTAACCGCGATCCCCGCGCCCAGGGCCAAAGCCGCAACCCGTCTTCTCAAGCCGCGGCGGCAGGGGCCAATGTTGGTATATTTTGGTGTCATGCATATCCCTCTACGTTGTTATCTGATGGCTAACACTACTTTTGACGCAGCAGCGGCCGAAAACAGGAGGTGAGGGCATGAAAAAACCGGAAAGCCCGGCGAGAGCGGCGGGCGTCAGCGGTGCAGCAGAATCAGATAATCGCCAAGGCGGGTGGAATGGATGTTTAGAGAAGACTCGATCGCGGCCAGCACCGCCAGCGGTTGGCCGGTGCCGAACACGCCGCTGACTCGGCGCTCGGCAAGGGCCGGGTCTTCGATCAGCAAAAGGCCGCGATGGTAGCGGTTCAATTCGGCGACCACTTCGCCGAGCGGCCGGTTTTCGAATACCAGTTTGCCGCGCCGCCAAGCCGCGGCGGCCTGTTTGTCGACATCCTGGATCGGGCCGATGCCTTGCTCTCGGCTAAAGGCCGCCTGTTGGCCCTCCGCCAGCATGCCGCGTTGCGGGTGGCCGCCGCGCACCAGCTCCAGCGCCACCCGGTGCTCGGTGACGCCGACCACCACCCGGCCGCCGTCCAAGCGGACGTTGAATGCAGTACCGAGAGCGGTGATCACACCGTCGCCGGCCTGTACTTGAAAGGGCCTTGCCGGGTCGGGACTGACTTCGAACAGCGCTTCGCCGCGCAACAACGTCAAACGGCGCTGGCCGGCGCCGAATTGAACCAGCAGCGCGCTGTTGCCGTTCAAATGCACCGCAGAACCGTCGCTGAGAGCAATATCGCGTACTTCGCCGAAACCGGTATGAAAGTCGGCGCGCAAACCCAACGATAATGGGCTCAGCCACCACAGCGCCAAACTCGCCGCCAATGCCAGCGGTAACCGGACTCGCCGCCAGATTTTCGCCGAAACCGGTTTTCGCGGCTCGGACCGCAAATCGGCCGACACCGAAGCCAAGCGATGTTTCACTTCGGCCAGATCGCTCCACAACTGCTCTACCTGCCGATAGGCTTGCGGATGCGCCGGATCTGCCGCCAGCCAGCGCTCGAACTCGACCAACACCTCGGGAGCGTTGCTTCCGCCGTCCATTCTGACCCACCAGGCGCGGGCCTCGGCCTTGACCGATTCCGGGATTTTCATCGCGCAGCCTCGCCGCAGAGGTGCAGGAGGCTGCAGCGCGGCAGCGTTGGGGAAAAGGAAGCAGTCATCGGCAGCGTAATATGAGGAAGCGTTGCCATTATAGGACGCGCGCTGGCGCAAAAACAGGAACGGCGTCAGTCGTCGCAGTCCTGCAATGCCGCCAGTGCGTTGCGCAGATGCTTTTCGACCATATTGCGCGAGATCCCCAAACGCTCGGCGATCTCGGCATGGCTCAGGCCCTCGTATTTGCGCATGACGAACACGGTACGGCACTTTAGCGGTAGCTGCTCCACCGCGGAAACCAGCCGGTTCAGGCGCTCGCGGGCGGCGTTGATCTGTTCCGGATCGGCCGCGCTGTCGGCACCGGCTTCTTCAGCCGCGGCGTCCTCGTAATGCGCATACTGCTCGCGCACCTGGCGGCGGCGTTCGTAATCGGTCGCCAGATTAGCGGCGATACGGTGCAGCAAAGCGCGCGGATTTTCCGCCTGGCGCCACAGGTCGCCGGCCAGCATGCGCTGGTAGGTTTCCTGAACGATGTCGCCCGCCGTGTCTGTGCAGCCGCAACGTCTGAACATGACGCGGCGCAATTCGTCGTCGTAGGTTTTTATCAGATCGGAAATATCAAGAATAGTGCTCATGGTCCCGGCCAGGCGAAGCGATGGCCGGAGGCAACCAAAACCCGTGCCAGAACGCTGCCAGCGCCTGTTCCAACAAGGTCTTAGCGATAGTGGCAAACAAATACTGCCGATTCCGCTCGAGAAATTTGCGCGATATGCCGCAGCAGCATGCAATATTTAACATAGTTTAATAAAGTTGCGCGCCGGCGCCTGCGGCCGGACCTGATCACCGTCGCACCAGCCATGGCCAAGTTTGGCGAAACCCGGTGTGTGCCGCGAACTCAGGGCTCCGCCGGTGCCGGCGGAGCGGGATCAACCGCAGTCGCCTTGGCGCTGAGCACATTACGGTCCATATCCAACGTGACGGTGTTATTCTGGTGCGGGACCAACGGCGCCAGCGCTCGCCATTGCGCGTCGTCCAGTTTGCGGAAGGCCGCGAAAAACCCGATCTTGCGCGTGTCCGCTGCCGGGTCTATCGGCAGCGTTTTCTGTTCGCCGGGCTTGATCAGCAATTCCTGCTTGCGCAACAAATCGCCGCCTAGAGCAACCTGCTCCTTGTCGAACAACATAAAGAAATCCGCCGCGGCGAAGCCGCTCTGTTCGCGCAATTCGTAAATCCGCAGCAATACCGGCGAGGCTTTGCCGGCCGCATCGGGATTCAACTGCTTGCCGGCATTGATTTGCAAGGTCAACTGCGTCGGCGGAATCGGCGCCGGTGCCTCCGGCGTCTCGGCGCAGGAGGCCAGCATTACGCTGCACAAAATCGGAAGGACTCTGGATAAGGACATGGCAATAAATCTCCATTGAAAATCGCAATACAGGCATTCTGCCATAGAGCGGACGCCGTGCGTGCGCCAGACCGGAAAAGTCCGGCAAACGCTCAACCCATTACCAGGCGTTCCCCGCCGCCCGCCGCAAGCGCGGATAGGCAACTTATCCGCAACAGACTAGGGCGTCAGCGTCCACTGGTGTTCGGCACGGCCGGCCTGTAAGGCCAGCGGCAGGCCCTGTAGCCAGTAGGGCTGTTGATCCATATAGAACTCGGACAACGGATGGCCGGACTGGCCGCCGGGCATATGCAAAATGCCGTCCTGCCAATGTCCCGGCGAAACCACCAGGCGCTCGCTGGCGGCGAAATTAGCGCCGGCCACCCGCACGCAATATCCGGTGCAACCGGCTAGGGTCTGCTCCGGCATGTTCAGAAAGGCCGCCAAAAACGGCATGGCCTTGGTGAACGGATGGGAGTAAGCGGCCTTGTTCTGCGAGCCCCAAGTCAAATCGGCCAAGCGTTTACCGGGATTGCGCTCCAGCAAGTTCGCGGCGGCCTTTGCCAATTGCGCGGCGACGAAGCCGTCCCAGTTCCGGTAACGGCCGGCATCCGGCAACAGCGCCGGATCGGCGGCATTCAATAAGGCTTGCAGCGGCGTATCGGCATAATTCCAGGCGTAGCTGAAATCGGGATCGGCCTGTTTGCAAGCCGCCAGGAACGGCGCAAATACCGCTTCGATCAATTGTTTACGAAATTCGACCAACAGCGGCAGGCCCAAGCTGTCGCTGTCGGCCCGGCCGTTCCAGGCCAGCAGGTAAGCGCGCAGCGCCGCCGCATCCGGTTGCGCGGCCGGATCGATAGCGCCGAGCGCGCGCAAGGCCAGTTGCCGGTAGTAGCCGAAAAACTCCGATTCGGTATCCAATTGCAGATTGAACAGCGACCATTCGTCGTGGCGGGGGATTTGCCGCAATTGCTGCGAAATCCGGAACGCCCGATAACCGTTGGCGAACTGGTGGCCGATCACGACCGGATAATCGGCACCGAACCGGCGTTCGTTGGCCGAGGCCAGAAAGCCCTGCTCGGGGTCGACGCTGCGCGGCATCCGTTCCGCCGGCAAATAGCCGCTCCAGCCGGTTTTACCGTCGGCCCAGGATTTGCTGACCGCACCGTCGCCGCCGAAACGCAACGGAATTTTGCCGGTCAGGGTCCAGGCGATATGGCCGCCGCTATCGGCGAACAGAATGTTCAACTGCGGCCCGCCGGCACGGTTGGCGATCGCCAGCGCTTGCTCCAGGTTTTGGCTTTGCTCCAGTTCCAGCAATTCGGTATTGACCGCGGCCGTATCCAGCGCCGCCCAGCGGATCGCCACCGGCCGGCCCAGCAAAGGCTTGTCGGCGACCGGGCCCCAGCGGGTTTCCCGGACTAAGACCTCGCGTTCGCCGCCGCCCTTGATCCGAATCGTCTCCCTCCGCAATTCGAAGTCCTGCCAGTCGGCGCCGACCCGGTATTGCCCGGCATGGTCGGCATCGGTTTCGAGTTGGACCAGATCCAGAAAATCGCCGCCGACATTGGTCATGCCCCAGGCCAGATGCCGGTTGCTGCCGGCGATCAGAAACGGCGTACCCGGCAAATTGACGCCGACAGCCTCGACCCCCGGATAGGCCAGTTCGATTCGGTACCAGATGTTCGGTACATTGATGCTCAGATGCATGTCGTTGGCCAGTATCGCCCGGCCGTCGGCCGTTTTGCGGCCGGCGACCGCCCAGGCATTGGAACCGGCCATAGATTCGCCGGCGCCGGCATCGGCCAGCGGCGGCACAGCGCCTCCGTTGGTTGCCAATAGCGTTTGCAAGGCCGCGGCCGGCAGCGGTAGCGGCGGCCGTAAGGATGCCGATGCCGGCAATAATTGGTCGGTATAGCGATCGCTATCCGGCGTGAAAAACGCGGCGACATCGGCCGGCAAGGTTTGCTGCATCACGCTGAGCATCCGCTCGCTTTGCTCGGCACGGGCGGTCAGAGTTTCGAACATGCCGAACACCACCAATAAACTATCCTCGGCCTGCCAGGGTTCCGGACGGTAACCGAGGGCGCCGAACTCGAACGGCAACGCCCTGGCTTGCAGCAAATAGCTGTTGACGCCGTCGGCGTAGGCTTGCAGATACTGGCGGTGCGCGGCCGGCAAAGAGGCCAGCACCCTGCCGGCACGGACGTTAAAACCGTAAATCCGCGCCTGCTTGTCGCTGGCGAAAGCCTTGTCGCCGAAGATTTCGGCCAGACGGCCGGCGTTCTTGCGCCGCATCAAATCCATTTGAAACATCCGGTCGCGGGCCGTGACGTAACCCAACACCCTTGCCGCGTCGGTCCGATTGTTCGCGCGGATCGACGGAATGCCGTGGCTGTCCGTGGCGACCGTTGCCGGCGCCGACAACTGCGGCAAGTTACGCTCGCCGTCCAGAGCCGGCAACGAACTGCGCAGCCAAGCGTAGCCGAGGCCGGCCGCACCCAAAAGCGACGCCGTCCCGGCCAGCGCCAGATAACGGCTGAATCTTCGAGCTTTAGCCATGCTTACCCACCCTGTTCGAAAATTGCGACGGGTTTTACCCGAGTTTCTGTTAAACGGCAACGGCCGCTGCAGCGGCGACCGATGCCGCCCCGAAATGCCTAATCCCGATTCCGGCCTGGTTATAGCGCATCGAGATGCTGGCTGACGAATGCCGACAGGCAGGCATAGTCGGCGCTTGGCTGCGGATCGCCGAGCAGCCATTCCAGAAAATAACGGTAATCGGCGCCGGTACGGCGATCCGCCCGTTTTATCCAATGAGCGATGCCGGCGGCGAACTCCAGATTTTTCAAGATGTCCTCCCAGCGGTCGGAACCGTTGAACAGGCGCAGTTCGACCGTCGCCGCCGGATTGCAATTCAACACCCGGTAGCGGTCGTACTCCCCGCTCAACGCCTGTTTGATGCCGACCGCTTCGCTACGCGCCCAATGGCCGAGCGGACGCTGGGCGATGGTGGCCAAAAACCGGCGATTGGTCGGCTGGCTGCAGAAGTAAACCAGGCTGGCCA
The DNA here is from genome assembly GCF_024505045.1 of Methylomonas aurea. Taxonomy (GTDB): domain Bacteria; phylum Pseudomonadota; class Gammaproteobacteria; order Methylococcales; family Methylomonadaceae; genus Methylomonas; species Methylomonas aurea. The sequence goes on from NZ_JANIBM010000001.1 coordinate 209,341, forward strand.
GTTCGGCGGCGCTAAAAAACGCCTTCGATAGATGTACGTGCATACCGGTCTGGCCGGCACAGCAAAAGCGGTGGGTTTGCCTGATCCGGTTCCAGGCCGGCAGCGCCTGCACCCACGCCGCCCGGTGGTAGTTTAGCGTCGCCGGGTGGCTGACCAATTCGAATCCGTAGCGGATGCTGCGGTCTTTCTTGGCGTAGCAATAAGGCAGTATCTGCAAACAAGCGCCAGCCAGGGCCGGCAGATCGCAACTGCGGTCCTCGAGGTTCAGTTCCAGTTCCAATCCCAAGAACAGCTTGGAGCCGGTGCCGAAAAATACCGGCTCCGGCTTGTAGCCGTAGGCGTGTATCGGCAAGGCCGCGCGCCGGCATGGCGTGCAACTGTTTTCGTCCAGCTCCGATAACAGGGTCCAGGCATTGCAATCGACGCACAACCCAAAAGAGTCCGAGCATGCGTCGCAAACGGCCAAATCCGCCAACATCAGCCGGTCTTCCCAGGCAAAAAATTGGCCGCAACGGCCGCATGCGAATGTGGCTGGTTCGCAGCCGCGGTTGACGTTACCGCGGCCGGGTTCTGTATCGGCAGACTTCATAATTCGGCGATCCGACAGTTAACGCGGCTTTTCCGGCTATGGTTGACAGGATTGTAACTATTCAGCATCCGCCAAAACACAGGTGGTTTACGCGCTCTCCAGCGGGAGACGAGCTGTAGTGCTGCGCGCTGAGTAATTACACTAGCTTTTACTATTTCTCAAAATCTATAAGATAGTTTCAAAACTCCGGCAGTCCAACAACCTCCCGGCCGCCTTCCCCTAACCCGCTCAAACCAGGAACAGCCATGATCAGCAAGACGTTGCGACGAGCCATCCTAGAATTTTGCAACCGTTATAGCACACCCATTTTATTTGCCCGCCTCGAGGCAACGGCCGCCGGCTCGCGCCTGGCGTTCGGCGTTGCCGGCGCCGATGCGGCGGCACGGCTGCGGGCGGTGGCCGAGTTGGCGTTCGCAGACGCATTTGCCGGGCTGGACGTCGTCGATGTGTCCTCCGCCGAGCGCGGGCAGAGCCTGGAGCACTTGCTCGGCCAGGGCGGCGAATGGATTTTCGATCCGACCCTGGCTCTGCGCCGGGCCGAAGCGGCGGTGGCGGCCGCGAATATGTTGCGGCTGGAAGGGTGGGCAGGCCGGATCAGTTTCCAGCCCAAGCAGCGCACTTTCTACCTGACCGATACGGAAGGCGCAGATTGGTGCAACCGGTTCCAGGCGCTGCTGGCTGCAGAAGCCGGCCGCCTTGAAGTGGAGTTCGTCCAGCTGCCGCAGGTTCGGCCGGCCGCCCCTGGTGTCGGTGCGCTGGCCGTGGACCGCATATCCTGCCGGCAAGCGCTATCTACGCCTAGCGGTCGCTATGCCGGATTCCGCTACCGCCTGAAACCGCTGATAGCCGCGATTTTGGGCTTGGGTTTTCTGAATATGGCCCATCCGGCCGCGGCCGAACCGGCGGTTTCCGAATTGAACGGCAAATTGGGCGCCAACGGCAGCAGTTTCGACGGCAAAGGCAGCGGTATCGGTTTCGGTAGCGTTACCGCGCCGCTAGGCCACTCCTTTGGCCTGCAACTCGACGCCGGTGCCGGCTCTATCGACAGCAACGCCTATTGGGGCACCGGCGCCCATTTGTTCTGGCGCGACCCCAGCGTGGGCTTGCTGGGCTTGACCTACGGCTACCAACGCTGGAACGATTTCGATTTCGGCTTTTTACACAATAACAATACCGCGGTCGTGGCGGATGCGTTCATGCATCGGGCCGGATTGGAAGGCGAGTGGTATTTGTCTCGCTTCACCTTGAGCGGGCGCGGCGGCTATCAGGACGGCACGGTTCACAGCGACGGCTACGGCCAACTCAAATTGAAGTATTACGCCACCGACGATTTGGCCGTGCACGCCACGGCCGACCATTTCGGCGGGCAGAATCTGATCCGCGGCGGCGTGGAATATCGGCCGAACCTGGAAGTGCTGTCCGGCCTGTCGCTATTTGCCGAAGGCGGTTATGGCAGCCAAGACTACGGCATGGGCCAGGCCGGCATCCGCCTCTATTTCGGCAAGCCGACCACATTGATCGGCCGCGATCGCCGGTCCGACCCGGATTCGCTGATTCCCGACGATGCCAATGCCTTGGTGCAGCAAATCAAAAACATGCGCCGCGGCCAGCCTTATGTGGTATCGACCGCCACAATCGTTAAATAATAGTTAAACCGGTTGCGGCGCCGACGTGACTCGCCCGCGCGCGCTGTTGGTCAACGAAATGGGCGGCGGCGTTGAGTACGCCGAACGCCTCTGTCTGATCGCGCGCCATTTGGCCGATGCCGGATTCCATTGCCGGTTGGCACTGCCGCAACCGTTGGCGGCCCATTACCGGCGGTTCTTCCCGACCATAGCCTGGCCGCGGCTCAACAGCGTCGCCCCGTTCAGTGCCGAACGGGCTGCATGCTATATCGATTTGCTGGCCAGCGTCGGATTCGCGTCGCCGCTCAATTTAACCCGAATGCTGAACGCGGCGGACCGGCGTTTGGCCGCCTGCGCTCCGGACTTGGTCGTCGCCGATTTCGCCCCGCTGGCGCAATTGGCGGCGCGCGGGCGTTTACCGGTCGTATGCCTGGGTAGCGGCTATACGCTGCCGCCGCTCGATTGCGCCGACTTGCCGCCGTTTCGAGACGATTTGGAACCGATGGTCGACCCCGCCGAATTATTGGCCGCGCTAGCCGAAGCGCTCGATTCGCGCAGCGGCGGCCGGCCGGCTTCGATCGCCGCGGCGTTTGCGGTCCGGGCCGATATCGTCTGTTGCCATCGAGAACTGGATATCTATTCCCGCTACCGGCGAAATGCCGTGGCCGGACCGTTGCCAGGCGGCCGGCCGGCGGCGCTGCCCGCACAGGCGGCGATCTTTGCCCGGCTGGCGCCGGACCATCCCGATTTGGAGCGTATCCTGCAATGTTTGGCGGCGGCGGGGGTGCCGTGCCGGATTCACGTTCCCAATGCGGCACCGATCCTGGCGGCAGCGGCAGCGGGGACGGCGGTTACGGTTAGCGGCGGCCCCTGCGATTTGGTCGACGAGCTAAACCGCTGCAGCCTGGTGCTGCATGGCGGTGACATCGACGTAGCCGATGCGGCGCTAGCGGCGGGACGGCCGCAGCTATTGCTGCCGCTCTATGTCGAACAAGCCCTGGTCACCGACCAACTCGCGGAATTGGGCATTGCGGTTCGGATCGATATGCAAGCGAGCGCTGCCGATATCGTACAAACCCTACGCCGCTCCGTCGCCAATGCCAGCTTGGCCGCCGTGGCCCAATCCTTGGCCTTGCGCCTGGCGCAACGCAACCTCAAACCGGCGTTGGACTTGATCGTCGAACAGGCCGTCGGTGCAATCAATCCCGCCCTGGAACCTTGAGCCGCCGGATCCAGCGAGAGCTTAACTGGAGCCCTGTTTACCGAATTTGGCCCCGGCGACGCTGCATCGGCCGGAATCGGGGCTTTGCGCGGCCGGTAATGCGGTTTTGACTGAAGCAAACCGGACTGTCCCGCGTTCCGCCGCCAGAACACCGTCGCCCCTCGGACAACGACGCGTCGAATCAATAGGTACTTATGGGTCGGGATGGCCGAATACTGCCTTGCGGCAGATAGAATTTAGAATTAAAGCGGTTGGCGATGTATCATGCCAACCCTTAGTCGTTTTCGTCCGTTGCCAAGCTATGAATCCTACCAAGACCGACGCCGATAGCCTACTGCCGCAGTTAAAGATCACGCTGCGCCTGTTGCACAACCAGGAAATCGCGATGGGGCCGGGCAAGGCGGAATTGCTGGCGGCCATTCAAAAAACCGGTTCGATCATGGCGGCCGGCAAGACCATGAATATGAGCTACCGCCGGGCCTGGCTGTTGGTGGACGTGATGAACCGCAGTTTTGCCGAACCGTTGGTGCATGCCGCCAAAGGCGGCCGCCACGGCGGCGGCACGGTATTGACGCCGATGGGTGAACGGGTTCTGGAGCAGTATTTGAAGATGGTCGATGCGGTTAACCATTCCGCGAACGCCTATCTGCCGCTGTTCTCGGGCCTGATGGCCGCAAAACAGGACGCCGTTTCGCACCAGACGGAAATCTCGGAACAGCGAAGCGCCGGTTGAGCTTCGGATAAACAGACCAATCATTCCTACGAGTTGCATGAACATTTCTTTCGAAATCGTCCCCCGAAGCCTGGAAGCTTTTGACGAACAATACGCCTTTGTGCAAACCCTGAATAGCGGCATCAACATCATCAACGTGCCGGACATCCAGCGCTTCGATACCCGCAGTTGGCAATTGGCAAGCCGGGTCGATCGCAGCCGTTTCCGCTTCATCCCGCATTTTCGGGCCATTGACTTCAAAATCGACGGCGGCGAATTGTTCCGCATCATCGAAGACTACGGCCTGGACAGCGTGTTGCTGGTAACCGGCGATCCGCCGGAGGGCTTGAAACGGGCTTTCTACAATACCGACGTGGTCGATTTGATCCGGGCCGTGCGCCGCCGCTTTCCAGAGCTAAATATTTACGCCGGTTTCGATCCGCATCGCCAGGGTTTGCAGGACGAGTGCGACTATATCTGGCGCAAGGCCGATGCCGGCGCCACCGGTTTTTTCTCGCAACCGTTTTACGATCCGCGCATGGTCGAGATTTATGCCGAGCATATGCATGGGCTGGAAACCTATATCGGCATCAGTCCGATCACGACTCAGGCCTCGCAGAATTATTGGGAAGTGAAAAATCGGGTCAAATTTCCGAAAAATTTCCGTCCGGATTACGACTGGAACGTCGAGTTCGCCAACAATCTGATCGCGACGGCCGCCGAGACCGGTTTGCACGTCTATTTCATGCCGATCCGGATCGATTTGGGTAAATATTTCCAAAGAATCAATATCGGCACGACTAAGTGACGCCAACCTCCGGCCGGCCGCACTATGCCGTTGCGACCGGCAACGCTTAGAATAGCCCGGTCTTCAACCGCATCCCGACTACCGCAATGAAAATCGTCTCCTGGAACGTCAACGGCATCCGCGCCGTACAAGGCAAAGGTTTTGCCGAAACCCTGGCTCGAATCGACGCCGACTGCGTATTGTTGCAAGAAACCAAGGCTCAGGAAGACCAGGTGGCGCAGGCGCTGAACGGCATCGACGGTTACCATGTCCACGCCAACTCGGCCGAGCGCAAGGGTTATTCCGGCGTCGCGCTGCTGTGCCGGCAGGAGCCGTTGCAAATTCTGCGCGACATCGGCCAAACCGACCACGATCTGGAAGGCCGGGTGATCGCCGCCGAATACGAAGGGTTTTACTTGGTGAACGTGTATGTGCCGAATTCCGGCGACGGCCTGTCCCGGCTGGATTACCGGCAGACCTGGGACCAGGCCTTCGGCGATTATCTGGCCGATCTGCAAAGCCGCAAACCGGTGATCGTCGGCGGCGATTTCAACGTCGCCCATCAAGCCATCGACATCGCCCGGCCCAAGGCCAATTACAATAAATCGGCCGGCTACACTCAGGTGGAGATCGACGGCTTTAGCGGCATCTTGGCGCGCGGTTTGGTTGATAGCTTCCGCCATTTCCACCCTGACCAAGTGGCTTACAGTTGGTGGAGTTTCCGCGCCAACGCCCGCGAGAAAAACATCGGCTGGCGGATCGATTATCTGCTGGCCAGCGAAAGTTTGGTCCCCAGCATCCAAAGCGCCTTCATCCTGCCGGAGATTACCGGCTCGGACCACTGTCCGGTCGGCATCGACATTCAAATCGCTTGAGCACGCTGCACCAGCATCGGGCCGCCTTGCTGGCCTGCCGGCGTTGTCCGGACATGGTCGGTCCGGTGGTGTGCGGCCAGCCGGTCAGGTCGCAGGTGCTGCTAATCGGCCAGGCGCCGGGCGGCAAGGAAGGCCAATTCGGCAAGCCGTTCGCCTGGACGGCCGGCAAGACACTGTTCGGCTGGTTCGCCCGATTGGGTCTAAACGAAGAACCATTTCGGCAACGGGTGTACATGGCGGCGGTGTGCCGCTGTTTCCCCGGCAAGCAGGCCGGCGGCGGCGACCGGGTGCCGAACCCTGCCGAAATCGAAAACTGCTCGGCGTGGCTGCGCGCCGAAATCGAGATATTGCAACCGCAACTGATCATCCCGGTCGGCAAGCTGGCGATCCAGCAATGGCTGAAGGCCGACAAACTCAGCGAGGTGATCGGCAAGCAATTTCGGATCGATGTCTACGGCCACGCTGCCGACCTGATCCCGCTGCCGCACCCGTCCGGCGCCTCGACTTGGCACCGCACCGAGCCGGGCATTAGCCTACTGGCCGAGGCCCTGGCCGCAATCGAACGCCATCCGGCCTGGCAAACTATTCGGCCGAGCGATTGACGCCGCTGATCAGCGCCTTGATCGACGCCGTCAGCAAATTATCGTCGATGCCGACGCCGTAACGCGGCGGCTGGCCATCCGGCCCGGCCAATTCGACGAAGGCGCAGGCGCGGGCATCGCCGCCGTGGCGGCTGGGACCGAGCGAGCGTTCTTCGTAATTGCGGATGGTCACAGCATAATCCAGCACCGCCAACGCGGCGACCGCCGCATCCAGCGGACCATTGCCGTCGCCGGCCACACAGCGCGTTGCGCCGTGCCATTGCAGTTCCAATTCGATCCGTTGGTTACCATCGATTTCGGCTAAACGGTGGCCAAGGTAACGGAGCGGCCCAGCATCCGTCAAATAAGTCGCGTTGAACAAGCGCCAGATTTGCGCATGGCCGATCTCGCCGCCGCCGGCGTCGGCCTGTTGCTGCACCACTTGAGCGAATTCGACCTGCAAGCGGCGCGGCAGGACGATGCCGTAATGGCTTTCCAACAAATGGGCGATGCCGCCCTTGCCGGATTGACTGTTGACCCGGATCACCGCATCGTAACCGCGGCCGACATCGGCCGGATCGAACGGCAGATAAGGCACGTTCCACAAGCCGCCCGCAGTTTGCGCGGCAAAGCCTTTCTTGATCGCATCCTGGTGCGAGCCGGAGAATGCGGTGAACACCAAATCGCCGGCATAAGGCTGGCGCGGCGGTACGCTCAAGCCGGTGCAGGCTTCGAAACTGCGCGCGACCGCGTCGATGTCGGAAAAATCCAGACCCGGCGCGATGCCCTGGGTGTACAAATTCAAGGCCAACGTGACCAGATCGACGTTGCCGGTGCGTTCGCCGTTGCCGAACAAACAGCCTTCGACCCGCTCGGCGCCGGCCATCAACGCCAGTTCGGCGGCAGCCACCGCAGTGCCGCGGTCGTTGTGCGGATGCACGCTCAACACCACGCTGTCGCGGCGGGCGATGCGGCGATGCATCCATTCGATCTGGTCGGCGTAGACGTTCGGCGTCGCGTGTTCCACCGACGACGGCAGGTTCAAAATGAGCTTGTTTTCCGGCGTCGCGCCCCAGGCTTCGACAACGGCGTCGGCCACTTCCAGCGCGTAATCCAGTTCGGTGGCGGTGAAGGTTTCCAGGCTGTATTGCAACTGCCAGTCGGTAGCGGGTTGCACGGCGGTCAATTCCTTGACCAAGCGCACCGCGTCGACCGCCATCGCCAGCACTTGGGCCTTGCTCATGCCCAGCACCAGCTCGCGGAACGGTTGCGAGGTGGCGTTGACGATATGCACGATCGCGCTGCGGGCGCCGCGCAAGCTTTCTACAGTGCGGCGTAACAACGGGGCGCGGGCATGGCTCAGCACTTCTATCGTCACGTCGTCGGGAACCCGCTGTTCGCTGATCAATTGGCGGACGAAGTCGAAATCGGTTTGCGAGGCGGACGGAAACGCCACTTCGATTTGCTTGAAGCCGATGCCGCACAAGGTTTCGAACAAGCTGAGTTTACGTGCCGCGTTCATCGGCTCGAACAAGGCCTGGTTGCCGTCGCGCAAATCGGTGCTCATCCAGATCGGGGCGTGAGCTATGGCCCGGTTCGGCCACTGCCGATCCGGCAACGCCAGCGGCGGAAACGGCCGGTATTTCACGGAAGGGTTGGCTAGCATGGTCGGTCTCCTGTATTCGAGTTGGCGATACGATACGCCGAACCGGCAGACAGGCGATTGCGTTTATAGCGAAGATTGGCGGTAGAATTAAATTAATATTGCCAAAAAATGTCTTTTTAATTAAATTTATTGCCTTGATCAATGCGATATAGGCAATTTATGGAACTTGACCGCTACGATCGGCAAATTTTGACCGTGCTGCAAGCCGACGGCCGGATCAGCAATCAGGAACTGGCCGACCGCATCGGCCTGTCGCCGTCGCCTTGTCTGCGCCGGGTACGGGTGCTGGAGGAAGCCGGCCTGATCGTCGGCTACCGGGCGCTATTGGATGCCAAGGCTTTGGGTTTGAGTCTGACCGCGTTGGTGCAGATTTCGATGGATCGGCACACGCCGGAGCGCTTTGCCGCTTTCGAGGCAGCCGTCGCCGAGATCCCGGAGGTGATGGAGTGTCTGTTGATTACCGGCCAGGCCGCCGATTACCAGCTCAAGGTCGCGGTCAAGGATCTGGACGCTTACCAGGAGTTGCTGCTAAAACGCATCACCGGCATTCCCGGCGTCAGCGGCGTGCATTCCAGCTTTGTACTGAGAAGAGTCGTCGATAAGACTGCGTTTGCGGTGGCCGCGGCCGGATAAAACGGCCGCGGCGAGGTTCTTCAGCGCTGCAGAAAATTCCTGAGCATGTCGTGGCCGTGCTCGGTCAGGATCGATTCGGGGTGGAACTGCACGCCCTCGATGTCCAGGGTTTTATGGCGCACCCCCATGATTTCGTCGATGTTGCCGGCTGCGTCCTGAGTCCAGGCGGTGATTTCCAGGCAATCGGGAATGGTCGCCTGTTCGATGACCAGCGAATGGTAGCGGGTCGCGGTGAACGGATTGCTCAGGCCTTTGAATACGCCGACATCGTTGTGGTAAACCGGCGACACCTTGCCGTGCATGATCTGCTTGGCGTGGATGATGTTGCCGCCGAAAGCGTAGCCTATGCTTTGGTGGCCGAGGCAGACGCCCAGAATCGGGTATTTGCCGGCGTAGCGGTGGATGGTGTCCACGGAAATGCCGGCTTCCTTGGGCGTGCAAGGGCCGGGGGAAATGACGATCTTGTCCGGACGCAAACCCTCAATGTCCTCCACCGTGACTTCGTCGTTGCGCACCACCACCACGTCGGCGCCGAGTTCGCCGAAATATTGCACCAGGTTGTAGGTGAACGAATCGTAGTTGTCGACCATCACCAATCTGACGCCGCTCATGCTTTGCCTCCGAGGCCGGCTTCGGCCATGCTGACGGCACGGAATACCGCGCGTCCCTTGTTCATTGTTTCATCCCATTCGTTGCGCGGGATCGAATCGTAGACGATGCCGGCGCCGGCTTGAATGTGTAAAGTTTGGTCCTTGATCACGGCGGTACGGATCGCGATCGCGGTATCGAGATTGCCGGACCAGGAAATGTAACCGACCGCGCCGGAATAGATGCCGCGCTTGACCGGCTCCAGTTCGTCGATGATTTCCATCGCCCTGATTTTCGGCGCGCCGCTGACGGTGCCGGCCGGAAAGGTCGCCGCCAACACGTCGAACGCGTTCTTGCCGTCCTGCAATTCGCCGGTGACGTTGGAAACGATGTGCATCACGTGCGAGTAGCGCTCGACGATCATCTTGTCGGTGAGTTTGACGCTGCCGATTTTGGCGACGCGGCCGGTATCGTTGCGGCCCAGGTCGATCAGCATCAAGTGTTCGGCAATTTCTTTCGGATCGGCCAGCAGTTCTTTTTCCAGCTCCAGATCCTGCTCGTGGGTTTCGCCGCGGCGGCGGGTGCCAGCGATCGGCCTGACCGTGACTTCGTTGTCTTCCAGCCGTACCAGAATCTCCGGCGACGAGCCGACCACGTGCAAATCGCCCAGGTTCATGAAAAACATGTACGGCGACGGGTTCAGGCAACGCAGTGCCCGATACAAATCCAGCGGCGCGGCATTAAACGGAATCGACATGCGCTGCGACAACACCACCTGCATGCAGTCGCCGTCGGTGATGTATTGTTTGACTTTCAGTACCGCGTCTTCGAAGCCCTGCTGGGTAAAACCGGACACGAAATCGGCTTCCTGTACCTGTTTACCGGCGCCATGCGGTTGCGGGTGGGCGTGCGGCTTGCGCAATTTTTCCACCAGCCGATCCAACCGGGCCTTGGCGTTGTGATGGGCATTGTCCTGGGCCGGATCGGCATGGGTCAGCAGCAGCATCTTGCCGGACAGGTTGTCGAACACCAGCAAATCCTGCGACACCATCAACAGGATATCCGGCGCGCCAATCGGATCGGGTTTGCCGCTGGGTTGCAGGCGCGGCTCGATGTAACCGATGGTTTCGTAGCCGAAATAACCGACCAGGCCGCCGTTGAAGCGCGGCAAGCCGGGCACATCCGGCACCTTGTATTGCTGGCGGAATTCTTCTATCCACTGCAACGGTTGCTGGTGCTGGAACACCTGGGTCTCGGCACCGTCGTTTTCGACGGTTATGTTATGACCGCTGATTTTGATCCGGGTATGACAGGGCAGACCGATGATCGAATAGCGCCCCCATTGTTCGCCGCCGTGTACCGATTCGAACAGATAAGAATACGCGCCGTCGGCCAGCTTGAGATAAGCGCTGAGCGGCGTGTCCAGGTCGGCTAAAACTTCGCGCCAGACCGGGATGCGGTTATAGCCTTGTTGGGCGTAGTCGGCAAATTGGGCGGGTGTCATCGGTGGAACTCAAAATGGGGCGGCCGGGCCGCGAACAATCAAGCGGCGATTGTACCCCACAACGCGCCGAGCGGCGAACGCCAACGCCCGCTTGCCGCCAATTTGCGGCCGATCGGCTAGAATGCCCGCTTTTTGGAACTGAGCGGACTATATGAAATTGGCGACTTTTCTGGACAACGGCGTGCGCAAAATCGGCGCGGTGGTGGGCGATGCGGTGGTGGCCGCCGGCGCGGAGGCGCCGAACGACATGCCGGCGTTTTTGGCGGCGGGCGACTCGGCACGGCAGGCGTTGCAAGCCTTGATCGATGCCGATGCGCCGCGCATCGCGCTGACGGATGTGACGCTGTTGGCGCCGATCCCGCGCCCGGGCAAATTGCTGGGCGTAGGTTTGAATTATGCTGACCACATCGGCGAAACCGGCTTGGAAAAACCGGAATACCCGACGTTTTTCACCAAACAAAGCACCTGCGTCATCGGGCCCGGCGCGGCGATCCATATCCCGCCAATCTCGGATAAAGTCGATTACGAAGGCGAGTTGGCCATCGTCATCGGCCAGCGTTGTAAAAACGTCAGCGTCGAGAATGCCCGCTCCGTGATTGCCGGATATACGATCTGCAACGATGTGACGGCGCGCGACTGGCAGGCGCGGACGCCGACCTGGACCCTGGGTAAATCCTTCGACACCCACGGCCCGCTGGGTCCCTGGCTGATTACCGCCGACGAAATCGCCGACCCGCATAATCTGACACTGAAAACCTGGGTGGATGGCGAATTGCGCCAAAACGCCAATACCGGCGAGATGATTTTCAATTGTTACGAATTGATCGCCTATCTAAGCCAGGTCATGACCTTGGAGCCGGGCGATGTGATCAGCACCGGCACCCCGGCCGGCGTCGGCGTGAAGATGAAACCGCGCGGTTATTTGCAGCCGGGTCAAACCGTGCGCATCGAAATCGAGGGGATTGGCACGCTGAGCAATCCGGTGATTGCCGAACCGGCCGATTTTTTGGTGCAGCCCGGAGTTTAAGCGCCGATTAAGTCTGCCTCGATATGCTGTAGCCAACTTAATCCAAGAGGGCCACAAAGCCAAGAGGCAGCCATGAAAACCTTGAAAGTCGCCGTTTTTTCGACCGTCGCCATCATCCTGTCGGGTTGTGCGACGGGCTACTACCAACGTGGCTATTCGGGTTACGGCAACGGCTATTATTCGTCGCCGGCCTATTCGCGCAGTTACGGCAGCAGTAGCTATTACAGCCCCGGCACCAGCATCACTTACGGCCGCTACTACTTGCCGCAAGGCCGGATTCACGATCACCATGACCACCACGACTGGCGTAGGCCGAACTTCGACCGCCACGACGACCGTCGCGGCGATTGGCGTGGCCGCGCACCGGATCATGATCGGGACGATCACCAGTCAGATCGGTCTGCGTGGCGAGGATATTCTTTGATGGCGCGGCCGGAACCGGCCGAAGCCGGCGGCCGCAGGGATTGGCGCGAGCGCGGCGGTGATGGCGACGGTCGTCGGTCGGGCGGATGGCGCGGACGTCGCGATCAATAATCCGCAGCTAAGGCTACAACTCGATCCGAATACCCAGTTCGATGACCCGGTCGACCGGGATTTTGAAGTATTCGATCGCGCTGCTGGAATTGTGAGTCAGGAAACTGAACAGCGAGCGTCGCCATTTCGGCATCGGACTTTTGCGCCGGAATGACAGCCGCTCGCTACCGATAAAAAACGATACGGTTTTCTGGTTGATATCCAGGCCTTCATGGCAACAAAGCTGCAGCGCACGGCGGACGTCCTGTTCCTCCTGAAAGCCGAAATACAATTTGACCCGGTAAAAGTTGCCGCTGTCGCCAAACGAACGGATTTTGACCCGTTGCGCTTCCTCCACGTAGGGCTCCTCGCGGGTGACAATGGTCAATACAATCACCTTCTCGTGAATCACGTGGTTATGTTCCAGATTGTGCAGCAAAACCTGCGGCACACCATGAACGCTACGCGCCATATAAATCGCGGTACCGGGCACGGTAGCCAGCGGTTTGTCGCGCAAGCGTTCCTCCAAGTCTTCGAACAGCACCCGGCGTTCGTCCAAGTAGCGAGCCAACAGTTGTTTACCTTTGATCCAGGTGGTCATCACCAAAAACAATACGGTGCCCACCACTAGCGGCAACCAGCCGCCGTGCGGAATTTTCAGGCTGTTGGATGAGAGGAACAGCAAGTCGATGATCAGGAACGTCGATAGAAACAGAATGCTGGTGGGCTTGTTCCATTGCCACAAGCCCTGGATTACGATGAACGCCAATATCGTGTCGACGATCATGGTGCCGGTTACGGCGATGCCGTAAGCGGAAGCGAGTGCGGACGAGGATTTAAAGCTCAGTACCAAAATGAACACCGACACCATCAACAGCCAGTTGATGGTCGGCACGAACACCTGGCCCATTTCGTCGCCGGAAGTATGGCGGATGTTCATGCGTGGGCAATAGCCCAGCAGGATGGCTTGGCGGGTCACAGAAAAAGCCCCGGAAATCACGGCTTGCGAAGCGATTACGGTCGACAGGGTGGCCAAAACCAGCAGCGGGTAAGATGCCCACTGCGGCGCCATCAGGAAGAACGGATTTTCCACCGCTTTCGGATTGCCGATCAACAAGGCGCCCTGGCCCAGATAGTTCAACAACAGCGCCGGGAATACGAAGCCGAACCAGGCGTAGCGGATCGGTTTCAAACCGAAATGGCCCATGTCGGCATACAGCGCCTCGGCTCCGGTAATCGCCAACACCACCGCGCCCATGATCACGAAGCCCTTCCAGCCGATTTCGAGCAGCAGATTCACGGCGTAATAAGGGTTGATCGCCATCAGCACATCCGGATGCTGGAAGATGTTGAAGACTCCGAGCAGAGCCAAGACGGTAAACCAAACGCACATCACCGGCGCAAACATGCGTCCGACCCGACCCGTGCCTTTGGCCTGGATGATGAATAACACTGCCAGCACCAGGATCGTTATCGGCGTAACGAAATGCTCCAGCCTGGGCGCGACGATCTGCAAACCCTCGACGGCACTCAGCACCGAAATGGCCGGCGTTATCATGCTGTCGCCGTAAAACAATGCCGCTCCGAGCAAACCGATCGTGATGATGAACAGTTTCCGCTCCGCGTTGTCTTTTGCGCCGTGCAAGGCCAGCGCCATCAGCGCCATAATCCCGCCCTCGCCCTTGTTGTCGGCGCGCATGATGAAGATGGCGTATTTGGTCGTCACGACCAGCGTGATGGCCCAGAAAATCAGCGACAACACGCCCAGTACGTGAACCGTATCGGTCGGTAACCCGCCGTGAAAAACCTCTTTTACGGCATACAACGGGCTGGTGCCGATGTCGCCGAACACGACGCCGATAGCGCTAAACGCCAACGCAGCGATTTGCTCCTTGGTCTGGGATTGTTTTGCGGACATAGAAAAAATCGGAAAGATAGGGGACGGGCGCGAAAATTATGCCACAGATCGCGATTTTGCCGCCAACGGCAAAGGATGGAAGTGGGGATTTAACGCGCTAAAACGTCTTAATCTATATTCGGCCTCGTCTGCCGCCCGAGTTGCGGCTGACGGGAGGGGAAGTAATAACATACAATGTATGATTAAAAACCAATCGCGCATATTTTTGTATTGAACAGCTTATATGTTTTTATTTAAAAACCACGAAGATGCTTTGCCGGAAAATCACTTGGTAACCTTCGGCGGTGCGGGGCAAACAAGGGAGCGCGGTCAACATTGGTTTTGGCGGAGCCTGTTCGGCGAAGAACGGCCTGCCAGCATGCTACGGCTGCTAGCGGTTTTGGTTGGGTTGTTGCATATCTGGGGCTTGCAGCAACTGTTGCAACCCGAAGAAAAACTAACCGAAGCCCAACCGCTGGTCATGGAAGTGTCGATGATAGCGATGTCGGCCCCGAAACCCAGTGTCGCGCCGCCGCCGCCCGCCCCACCACCGCCAGAGAAGAAGCCACCGCCGAAAAAACCGCAACCGAAACCGGTTCCGAAAAAAGCTCCGCCACCGATTGTGCAAAAGGCGCCGGAATTTGCGCCGGTGGAAGCTCCGGCCGAACCACAGCCGGCTCCGGTTACTGCGCCGAGCGCGCCCAGTGCCCCGGCCACGAGCGCAAGCAGCGTGCCGACTCACGCCGAACAGTTTACCGAAGCCAACTTCCGCGCCAACTATGCGCACAATCCGAAACCGGAGTATCCGATGATCGCGAAGAGCCGCGGCTGGCAGGGTAAGGTGCTGCTAAAGGTCCAAGTTTCCGCGGAGGGCCTGAGCGATGCGGTCGCGGTGGATCAGAGTAGCGGCCATGAAATACTGGACGAATCGGCGGTGGAGGCCGTCAAAAAATGGAAATTTATTCCGGCCAAGCGCGGTGAAACGCCGGTGGCCAGTTCGGTGATCGTGCCAATCATTTTTACACTACGTGAATAATAAAACTCGGAGAGAGTAATGCCTTACCATATAGCCCCAGAAGCTGTTATCGACGCCACCCTTTATACGCTGGTGTTGTTTTCGCTGATAACCTGGACTCTGATTCTGTTTAAAATTTGGCAATTCGCCAAAAATAACTACTACAACAAAAAGTACAACGCCGCTTTTTGGGACTCGGTCGATTTGAAAGCCGCAGAGCAACTGCCCGCCGAGACCGCGCGCGGCCCGAAAGCTCGCATCGCCCAATGCGGTTTCGCCTGGTTGGCGGAAATGAGCCACCCGGAAACCTGCGCCAGCCTGAAGTTTCGCGGTTCGCCGCAGGATTTGCTGGAGCAGACCCTGCGCAAACAAACCCAGGACGAGCAGCGCCGGATGGAAAGCGGCCTGACCATGCTCGCCAGCATCGGCAGTACGGCGCCGTTCGTCGGCTTATTCGGTACGGTATTGGGCATCATGCACGCGATGCACGACATCAGCGCCAGCGGTTCCGCCAGTCTGGACGTCGTGGCCGGCCCGATCGGCGACGCCTTGATCGCTACCGCCATCGGTATCGCGGTAGCGGTTCCGGCGGTCTTGGCCTACAATTTTTTCCTGAGGCGCGCCAAGCACCATCGGGCGTCGCTGGAAAATTTCGTGGACGGCTTTCTGCATATCGCCTTTGGCGACAACGGTAAAAACAAGGAGTAGATAAATGGGATTTAAAACGAATTCGGACGACGACGAGGCGGTCAGCGAAATAAACGTTACGCCGTTAGTCGATGTGATGTTGGTGCTGGTCATCATCCTGTTGGTAACCGCGCCTCTGCTAACCCAGTCCGTGAATGTGGCGCTGCCGAAAACGGCCTCCACCACGCCGGACACCGAAAAACAGCCGATGCAATTGGGTATCGATGCCCAAGGCGCGGTGACGCTGAACAAGAATCCGGTGGCCGATCTGGCGGCGCTGGACACCACGCTGAAAAGCGAACTGGCCGCCAACCCCGAACTGATCATCCATATCTACGCCGACCAGGGCGTCAACTACGGCAAAGTGGCGGAAGTGATGGCCACCGTGCAACACGCCGGCATCTCGAAGCTGGCTTTCGTCACGCTGGAACAATAGCAGGCTGATTCCGAGCCCGGCAAAACCGGGCTCTTTTTTGCAAGGTCCAATTAATCGGTGGTTTCAGGCCGACTTGGCCTTTCCGGCGTTTTTCTCGATGTATTCGATCATCAAGCCGGCAATATCCTTGCCACTGGTCTTTTCGATACCTTCCAGCCCCGGCGACGAATTGACTTCCATCACCAGAGGGCCGCGTTTGGAGCGCAGTAAATCGACACCGCACACGTCCAAGCCCATGATTTTCGCCGCTTGAACCGCTGCGGCGCGTTCTGCCGGCGCCAGCCTGATCAGTGTTGCGGTGCCGCCGCGATGCAAATTCGAGCGGAATTCGCCTTCGCGGCCTTGGCGTTTCATGGCCGCGACCACTTTGTCGCCGATCACGAAACAGCGAATGTCGCTGCCGGCCGCCTCCTGAACGAACTCCTGCACCATGATGTTGGCGTTCAAGCCCATGAAAGCCTGAATCACGCTATGTGCCGCGTTGTGAGTTTCCGCGAGTACCACACCTATGCCTTGCGAGCCCTCCACCAGTTTGATCACCAACGGCGCGCCGCCGACTTCGGCGATGAGATCTTCGATGTTGTCGGGATTATGCGCAAACGCAGTGATCGGCAAATCGATGCCTTTGCGAGCCAGCAATTGGCTGGAGGCCATTTTGTCGCGGGAGCGGCTGATCGCCGCCGACTTGTTCAAGGTATAGACGCCCATTACCTCGAACTGCCTTAACACCGCCGTGCCGTAAAAGGTAATCGACGCGCCGATACGCGGGATCACCGCGTCATAACCCAGCAAATCCTCGCCCATGTAATGAATCGACGGCTTCATCGACGTGATGTTCATGTAGCAATGGGTCGGATCGAATATGCGCGCGTCATGGCCGCGCGCTTTGGCGGCCTCCATCAGCCGCACGCTGGAATACAGCGCCGGGTCGCGCGACAGGATGGCGATTTTCATAGGCCGTGCGGAGCCGGATCAGAACCGTATCGCATCGAAATCGGCCACTTGCGGATGGTCGGCGGCGGCATCCGCCGCTTGTTCGCGTACCAGCCAGCGGGTAGCAAAGCCGGCGGCCCGCGCTGCATCCAGCTCTTCTTTGATATCGGACAGAAATAGAATCCGCGCAGCGGGCAATGCGAGTTCGTCGGCTATTTTCCGATAAGACTCGGCTTCGCGTTTGCCGCCGATGCGGGTGTCGAAATAGCCGGAGAATAACGGCGTCAAATCGCCGAAATCGCTGTAACCGAACAACAATTTCTGCGCCTGCACCGAGCCGGACGAATAAACGTACAGTTTCAAGCCGCGCTCCTGCCAAGCCCGCAAATTGCGCACCGCATCCGGGTAAACGTGGCCGGTAAAGTCGCCGTTTTGATAACCGTCCAACCAGATCAAGCCTTGCAGGGATTTAAGCGGCGTGATTTTCTGGTCGGCATCGATCCAAGCAATAAATTGTTCGATCAATGCCGCTTGTTCGAGTTGGCCTCCCGCGAGCCGATTGGCATCGTCCAGTAAGGCTTTTACCTCGGGATCGGCACAGTGCTCGGCGACGAAAGCGGGCAGGTGTTGGCGGGCGTAAGGGAACAGTACGTCCTTGACGAACGACAGCGACGACGTGGTGCCTTCGATGTCGGTAACGATGGCTTCGATCATAATGCAGCGAGGTATTGGTCCAGCGTCGGGAAGCTATCTGCGATTTTATCGCCGGTAAAATCCGCTACCCAGCCGTCTTCGGTCGTGAACAGGCGGATGCATTTGAAAGCCGGATTTTCCCCCATATCGAACCAATGCTTGGTGTCGGCGGGTACGCTGATCAAATCGCCCTGCTCGCACAGCACGGCGTGGACTTGGTCGCCAACGTGCAGGTAAAACAAGCCTTTGCCTTCGACAAAGAAGCGCACTTCGAAGTCGCTGTGGGTATGCTCGGCCAGAAATTTTTGCCGTAACGCATCTTTGTTCGGATGCTCGGCGTTCAGGCTGATCACATCGACCGATTGAAAACCGTATTGCTGCTTCAATTTGTCGATCGAACTCCGGTAAGCCGCCAGCACCGCGTCGACATCCGCATCGGCGACAAAGGTTTGCTCGGCCTGCCAGCGCTCGAATTGCACGCCCAGTCCGCTCAGTTGGCCGGCAATCGCGTCAAAATCGCGCCAGGTTTGGCCTTGGCCGGGTTGGTTGGCGGGATAAGTAGTCAATGCGCTCATAAGCGTTTTACTCCATGCAGACGAATTTCAATATCGAACAAAAACTCCAGGGCTTCCAGATGCCGCAACGCGTCGTCAACCGAAGCGCCCCAAGTGTAAAAACCGTGGCCGGCGATGATGTAACCGTGAATGTCGCCGTGTGCGTCCAAGTATTGCTCAACCTTGGCCGCCAGACGAGGAATATCCTGATCGTTGGCGAAAATCGGCACAACGATGCGGCTTTCGTGGGTATCGATGCCGGGCAAAGCCTTCAATAGTTCGTAATCTTCCAGGACGATTTCGTCTTGAAACAGCCGGGCGGTCAACGTGGCGTTGACCGAATGCGGATGCAACACGGCTTGCACATCAGGGTAACGCTGATAAATCGAGGTGTGCAGCAAGGTCTCGGCCGACGGCTTCTTGCCGTCCAGCGAGCGGCCACAGTTATCGATCAGCATGATGTCGTCGGCTTGCAAGCGGCCTTTGTGCCGACCGGAAACCGTAATCGCAATATTGCCGTCCGCCAATCGCGCCGAAAAATTACCGCTGGTGGCCGGCACCCAGCCCTTGCTGTCGATGAAGCGGCCGGCGGCGATCAGTTGCTCGGCCTTCAGAAAAAATTCGTCGGATTTTAAGGTCATGGAGTCTTTGCGGAAGGCAAAAGAATAGGGGAATGGAAGAGTTGGCCTGTAAGCCGGGTTCTGTCGTGAACAGCCATTCATCTAGGCGCTTGGTCACCCAAGCGCTCAAGCAATCTACCCAGGAGCAGCGCGGGCCACGCCAATGCTCCTCTATTTGATCTTGCTCCGGGTGGGGTTTACCCTGCCACACCTGTTACCAGTTGCGCGGTGCGCTCTTACCGCACCATTTCACCCTTACCGGGTCCGATACGAACCAGGCGGTATATTTTCTGCGGCACTTTCCGTAGGCTCGCGCCTCCCAGGCATTACCTGGCACCCTGCCCTATGGAGCCCGGACTTTCCTCCCTCCCGCTTGCGCGGAACGGCGACTGTTCGGCCAACTCTGGCGGGGATTATACAGGCAACGCCGCGAAAAAGTTCGATGTCTAGTCAAAGCCATAGCCATTGGGATAAAAAACGACTAGCTGTTGACGCCTATTGAAATTGTCCGCTTACCTCCGGATTTCAATTGGCAGTAATGGAAGCTCATCGAGCCACCCCGGTTTTCTCGCAGGCTCCAACCTTTGATAGATAGCAATGAACGAGAAAACCACGAAGCACTATTCATCGGCAATTCGAGATGGACGCTTTAACCAACATCCCCACCGTGGCCCACGTGATTCAACAGGCGGTCGCACCGGTATTTCTGCTGACCGGGGTCGCCGGCATTCTCGGCGTGTTGACCAGCCGCCTGGGACGGGCGGTGGATCGGTTTAGAACCTTGAATATGCT
Organism: Methylomonas aurea; assembly: GCF_024505045.1. Lineage (GTDB taxonomy): Bacteria > Pseudomonadota > Gammaproteobacteria > Methylococcales > Methylomonadaceae > Methylomonas > Methylomonas aurea. The sequence goes on from NZ_JANIBM010000001.1 coordinate 229,290, forward strand.
GTTCGAAAACGGTGCCGACGAACACTATCCGGAAATGCGGATTTTGGCCCGGCGCGCCCACTGGATTCATTGGGCGATTAGTCTGTGTACGGTATGCGCTTTGTTGATCTGCCTGTCCATCGTCGCCCTGTTCGTCGGTACCGAAATCGCCGTCGATCCGTCTCCGGTGGTTTCGTTTCTATTCGTGGCTGCCATGCTGGCCTTGATCGGCGGCTTGCTGTGCTTTTTACGGGAGATCGCGCTGGCGACCGGAATGATTTCGGTGCCGGGGTCGAAATAATGGCTTAGGAAACGGTGCGCAACATTGCCCACCGTTCGCTTCGCCTAGCCGCAAACAAGCAGCCCCAAGCTTACCGACTAAAGCTTGCGTTTAAAAAAACGAACCGTTTTTTCGCGCGCGTCATAGGCCTTCTCCACATTCGGAATCATATTGACCGTACCGCCCCGGCCCAAATGCGAAAAATTGTCGGTGATCGCAATCGGCACCATTAATCGATCCCAAGCATGCGTGGCATCTGGGTAACTAACCACATCCACCAGCGCTTGTTCGTCGGCCGCAAGACCTGCTTTCAACGCCAGACAAGGCGCGGTGCTTTCGTCGTACTCGTCCAACTCGCCGATCTGGATCAGCACCGGCGCGCCGGTTAACGGATTCCCGTTCGGGCTACCGAAACTGAAATAAGGCAGTCGCGGATTGTTGTAGCCGTAACATAACGGATAGTTGGCGACGTGGGCTTTGAAATGCCGACCGCCACCATATTGTTGAGTAACCTGTTCGGTCGCGCTGGCCAGGGTCATGATGCCGCCCCAGGAAAAGCCCAAGACGCCGATCCTTTCCGGGTCGATCTCGGCTTGGTTGCTTAAAAACTCCAGCGCGGCAAAGGCATCGGGATAGGTCAGAATCGGTAAGGCCGGACGATTGGCGGCCGAGGCAACGCCGCGGGCTTCCCACATGTCGAGTTCCAGCGTGGCAATACCGGCCTGCTGCAGTTCGCTGGCATAGAAGTCGCCGCGCGCATCCACACCGGCGGAGCCATGTAAAATCACCACGGCCGGCAAACCGGCGTGCTTACCGCGGCAGTGTCTCTTTCCCGGCAACGACAACTTGGCTTTGACGGTTAACGCGCCTTGACTGACCACCCCACCCGGAACGCCCGGATTGAAAGCCAACTTTTCCGATTGAATCTCGACAAACTCGATTTTGGGCCGGCCTTGCGCGGCGCAATAGGCGCCGTCGTGAGCCTGAACGCCGGAAAATGCGCTCGATTGTAATATGCCTGCGAATAAGGCACCGCGGAATTTGCTCATAGTCGTTTCCTGTTCGGATGGAAGAATTAAACCCGGAATCGGCTTAACCGAATTCTAGGCACTGATCTAATGCGCTAGGAAGTATAGTCGCCGCGGAACATGCGAGTGGACTCGCCGAAATTCAATCGATATAAGGAATCGGACAATCTGTAGGCCGGAACAAGCCGAACGGTGTTTCCGGAAATTTAATGCCGGTCATGAACAGAATACAGTGCGAGAAATGCTACTACTACTAAGCTAGACCTGACCCTGTCTTCTGTTGGTTATTGCGCCTTACGGCCTTGTCCGCCAATGTTAAAAAACTGATGGCTGACAATCCAGATGCCGACGATGTAGGAAATGATATGGTGTTGAGAATGGCTTCATGAGTAGGATAATGAAAACGGTAAAGAATGTTTTTATATTGATAGTATGGCTTTTATTGGGTTTTAAATTATTCATCCCAGCCCAACCTTTTTTATGTAAGGTTTATAGTCATTTTGTAAATTTTCCTACGCTTAAGGATGCTACCGTCTACGAAGGCACTGTATCTGTAGAGGGCGAAGAGAAATGCAGAAGAAGCTCATGCTCACCGCCTACTTATTATGTAATCGATTCTTCTGGTAAACATGAAATTTATTGGGGTTTACCAGGCGACAGATATACACGTTTCCCAAAGAATGCGATACAAGGCGCGACAGGTAAATTTTGGTTTCATCCAATATTTGGTACGCTCCAAGAACAATTCATAACTCATAAAAACGAATTTAACAATCCAGATACTTGGGAGGGACAAAGCTTTTTTCATGGCATTGAGGAAAGCAAAAGCTTATTTGAAGAGCATTTTAAGTATAGAGAACACATTCTAATAGCAACTCCTTTTTTCATATTCCTCATTTTTTTTATAGAGCCATGAAAAAACTTTTTTTAACCTCTAAATCCACTTTGGAAGGATAAGTAAATGAGCATAGCTACAACAGATGACTATATAAAAGCAGCCGAAATTCTATTTAAAACATTTAGCACCCCTGGGGATGTTTTTGGCGGTGGCAGAAAGGGGGTCAGGTCTAGAAATATAGCTAAACCTTTCAAGGACGCTTAATTGCTAGACCTGACCCTGTTTTGCTTTCTAATCGGCTCTAACAGGTTGGTGAAAAACCATATTCTAGCCACTAATTCAACAGGAAGAGGCCTTTATTTAGTATCAAAGCCAACCTGGCGACACTAAATAAAGGCTCGATTAGTTATAAAAAAGAGTTTTTCACCAACCTGCTAAGGCCCTGGAACCGCAAATAAGCCAGCATTTGTCAATTACGCCATAGACCTATTTCACGATCATCGTCCGATGATAACATTAGCAGCCTATTATTTACTCAACTGATACTATTGGCTGTGGAGCCCCTAATGAAAAGACAAATAGCCTGCCTTGGCACACTAGTACCGGCTCTACTCGCTAGCGATGCAGAAGCTGCCGTCATGGATTTTAATGGCTTGACAATTTACCCTAGCAACGTTTCTGCCACGGTAAGCGCCCCTTATATCGAAGATGGTTTCAAACTCAGCACCCTGGCCGGCGTATCCTTCAATATGGGCGGAGGCACCATTTATTCGGTACAGCCTGCCCACCCTTACTGGACCGGTACGCCCAGCGTCTATTCTGGCGTGATCAGCGGTTACGGCAGCGCGTTTTCCCTGGAAAAACAGGATGGCGGTGTTTTCGATCTGATCAGCATAGATGCGGCGGCCTTCCAGAACCATCCTAATGCCTTGGCATTCAATGTCTATGGCTATCCGGCGAGCGGCGGCTCTGTGTACCAAAGCTTTACACTGGATACGAGTTTTACGACGCTGCAAACCCTGACCTTTAATACCAGCTTCAAAAACCTGAATAAAATCCTGTTCAGCTCGGTTTACGCTCAAGTCGACAATATTAACCTCAGCGTACCATCTACAATCGCGCCTACAACGGTGCCCTTGCCGGCCGCGGCGTGGAGCATGTTGCTTGGCTTGGCTGGGCTAGCCTTTGGATCGACAAGACGTTACAAATCTCAATCATTCTGACAAGCCGTAGTCGTTATTGGCGGATCGCCCTGTGGCATCCGCCCTACTTAACACTCACCCTCCCCGCCAAACTATTCCCCTGCACCGCCTCGTTATACATATCAAACCCGTTAGCCGGGGGGATAGACGCACTGCCGGCTCTAGCGACGCGCCAAACTTGATACAAGGTCAATTCACCCCCGGCTTGAGCAAGAAAGGAAAGAAAGGGGTCAGGTCTAGAAATATGGCTAAACCTTTCAAGGATGCTTAATTGCTAGACCTGACCCTGTTTTGCTGCTCGCTTGGCTTTCGATGTATCCAGCGCTGCGGTAATGTCGATATCCTCATCAAATTGCTGTTCAAAATCTTTAGCTTTCAGGTGCGGGAGCGCCGAACGGAAATTAGTCGTATAGTTTCACTTCGCGGCCGGATCGGGTAAACAATCAAAATTCATCACCCGGCATAGGCTCCCGCCTAGGTACTTTTGCCAAAATTGCCTGAAGAGCCGATGCATCGGCCCGTTCGGCTCTAGCTTGCAGATATTCCTCGGTGGCGATCGCAGAAACCATTTCCGCTACGGCACTGGCAATGAGTTGATTAATCGATATACCTTCCTTGGTCGCCAGTTCTTTTAGATGACGCTGAATCGAATTGGGCAAAACCAAACTAAATTTTTTCATTATCTATTCGAAAGACGATATATCACGTTGACACTTTTGGATATTTTAATTCTCGAAGGAATATATGTAATCTTAGCTGTATCGCTTTCTTTATGCTGACTTTTTTTAAACATCGGCGGATTTGGATTAGAAATCCCAAAAAACTCGTTCAAGCTGTGGAAGCCATCTTCCGAAATTGCATATGGATATTCTAATGAAGCATTCATACCATTTGCCATATTTTCGGCTTTTCTTTTGGCGTCGGCGCAAGCCTCTTTAATTAATTCAGATTCTACTTGCTTGCGTTCAGCGATATCGAATTTAGTAGCGATATTGGACAAATTTGAAGTTTTCAAAAGCCAGTCCATAAAGGTAGTGTACTTATCAAGAGCGGGTAATATTATAGTGAATTTTTGGTTTACTTCGTACCCCAATATCTTAAGTTCTGTGTAATCCTTATCTTCTCGCACAACTGTTTTATCAATATCATAAGCCTCCAAATTATCTTTATCCAAACCTAAGGAAAAGTAAAAATTAATAATTTCCAAGCTTTGCTTTTTTACAATAGCAAGAGCTTTCTCCGATTTTTCATCAAAAACACTTACGCTAAAGGTTATAGTTGCGATGTCTGGAGGAGTTTCTTTTTCTGCAGTACCAGTCGAGAATAAAATCGGAAAATCAGGCCACTGTGTGGCGAATACCGCTGTTGCATTTAAAGTCAACAAAATGAGCGTCAGTAGCTGCTTTTTCATATTAGGTTCCCAGAATAAACGGATTGTCCGACAAATATATTATTTGACGCTAACATTGCCAGCCACCCCATTCCCCCTGACCGCCTCGTTATACATGTCAAACCCGCTGGCCGGCGGGATCGAGGCATTGCCTGGGCGGGTGGCTTTCCAGACTTGGTATAGCTTCAATTCGGCGCCGGCTTGCAGTTTGGCGACGCGGACGATGCGGTCCGGGTAGCGTTGGGTTTCCTTGATGCCGGCCCAGTAGCTGTCGTCGCCGGCTTGCAATTTGGCGTCGGCCAGGTAGGTCTGGTCGTTTTCCTGGCCCTCCGCCAGCGACGGGATGCCGTCCTCGATCACGACGAAGTCGCTGCCGGCCGGCAAGCGGTTGGGTTCGGCGCTGCGTTTGATTTTGACCTCGCTGACCACGACGTCGCCGATGTGCAGCGCCTGACTCAGATCGACCGGTTCGCTGCCGCCGGCGGTAATCCGGCGGAAATTGCGTTGGATGCTGAGGCCATTGTCGCGGGCGACGACGGCCGGGTACGGCAGTTCGACTTGCAAGGTGGCGGATGCGATATCGGTTTCGCTGAGATCGGCGATATGCAGATCGGCCAATTCGCCGACCGCCGGCAATTTGTCGAACCGGCCCAGATAGCCGCCCGGAATGGGTTGCAAGCTGCCCAACGCGGCGGATGCATTGGCGACTTTCAAGGTCCGGGCTTTTTGGCTTTGCGCGGCGGCGGCTTCCTTGCTCAATAACTCGCGGGTGTTGAAGATGACTTGGGCGGTATCGTAAGTCGAAGTCCAGTAGCCGTGTTGCTGGCTCTGCAACAACAGCCGCTTCAGTCTGTTTTCCAATGCCGGCGGCAAGTCGCCCGCGGCCTGCAATGCGCCTAGCCCGGCGGATATTATGCTGGGCAAGCCGAAGCGGAAGCCGAGCCGGTCGTAGGATGCGCCGGGTTGGCTCTGATAAGCGGCCGGATCGATCGCCTCCAGCGCCTGCTGCAGGCGTTTGCCCAAGCGCTTGGCCAGATCGGGCTGGCTTTTCATTTGTTGGTTGAAGGCATGCCAGCTTTGGTTTTTGTAGGCCGCCAAAATGCGCAGCGCCGCAGTCAAGTCTTCGGCACCGGCTTGCGGGTCAGCGCCGACTTTTTCTACGAACTCGGCTTGCCGCTCCCAAGGCGCCTGGTAGATGTAACCGACCGCCGAATAAGCGGCCAGCGTAAAGCCGTCCAACACTTGCTCGGTATTGGCTTGTTGAGCCAACCACTCCGCGCCTTTGTTGTAGGCCGAGGTGGTGCCTTCCAGTTTCAGTTCCTCGGCATATTTCAAAGCCTGCATCGCGATCATCGTCACCGGCACGCTGGGGTCCGGATCGTTGGCCCACAACGCAAAACCGCCGTCGGCTTTCTGATTTTGGATCAATTTACGGATACCCAACGCCGCATTCTGCTTGGCGCGCTGCAAGGGTTTTTCCAGCGGTCCCAGTTGCTCGGGCTTGAGGCCGGCGCGTTCGATCAAATCCAGCAACACCAGATTCGGCACCGTGCTATGCGCCAGTTGTTCGGTGCAGCCGTAAGGGTATTGCACCAGCATCGCCGCCGCCTGCAAGGCCGCGCCAAGCAGGCCGGAGTTGACCCGTACCGTCAGTTGCGCGGCTTGGGCCTGCTCCGGAATATCGAAATGCAAATGACCGTCGCGGCGTTCGGCGGCATAGACTTGCGCCATCGCCGCCGGCTGAATCGGCAAATCGAATTCCTCGGCACCGCCGACCTTGACCGTGTTCGGCGCGGTCAACGCCGCTTTTAAGCTGGCATTGCCGGCTTGCGGGCCGGCGGTCAGACGCAGCGGCCATAGTTGCTCGGCTTTGGCGGCCAAGTCGGCGCTCGGCGTTAGGTTGATATCCTGGCCTTGCAGATTGTCGCTCAAACTCAGATTGCCGGAGACTTTGACCGGATCGGGCCAATGGCTGGTCAATTTGACCGCCAATTCCACCTCGTCGCCGCTACGTAAAAATTGCGGGCCGACCATATCGACGGCGATGTCGGTTTTGGTGCGGAACTGGCCGGTGGTTTCGCCGAGGCGGCCGTCCTTATCGCTGGCCACGGCGGTGACCAGCCATTCGGTGACGTTGGCCGGCATATCGACGTCGATCGTCGCTGCGCCGTTGGCGTCGGTGACCACGTGCGGGAACCAGCCGGCGGTATCGCGCATGGCTTTTTTCGCCAGCTTGCTTTGGCTTTTCAAGGCACTCAGCGCAAAGTTGGGTTTGCGCAGCAAGTCGGCGTAGCCGTAGCCTTGCAAGTCGTCGGAATAGTAGGTCGACAGATTGCTGCGTTGCAGCGGATAGAAAAAGTCGAAAATGCCGGGGCGGAATTCGGCTTGCACCGCGTAAACGGCGCGATCGACGATAGCTACCGCCAGCTCGGTATTCGCCGCCGGGCTGCCGTCGGCGCGTTTGACCTGCAATTTGATTTGGGTCGGCTTCAACGGTTCGGCTTCGGCTTGAGCCGGCTCGATGGCGATTTGCAGCCGCTTATCCCAGGGCACGATGCGGAAGCCCAGCGTCTGCTCTTTGTACTTGCCGCCGGCTACCGGCACCGTGACGGTGTGGTAAAAGCCGGTGCCGTATTCGGGTTTGGCAGTCACTTCGAACCAGCGGCTGCGGCCTTGGGCCTGGGCGCTACGGCTATCGAACAATTTGGCGCCGGCCACGGTTTCCCAGATCGCCCCGGCTTCATTATTGCCCCAGGCTTTGGGTAGCAAGGCAAATATCTTGGCTTGCTCGCCGGGACTGAGGATTGTGGTTGGTGTGTACAGCTCCAATTCCGGATTGTCGGCCACCGCCTCGCCGCCGTTACCGGCGACGATCAACGTGGCCGGTTGCGAAGTAGAACTGTGGCTCATGCTGCGGCCGTCCAGCGTTTCCAAACGCGCCACGGCAGTCAAGCGGCCGAACTCTTTCAACGCCGGTATGTTGAGTTTTTGCTGGCCGTTGGCGTCGGTGGCAATATCCAGTTTCACCAAACTGCGCTTGCCGCTGCCGGGTTGCTCCAGCATCACGTCGACCACGCCGCCGGCCTTGGCTGCCGGTTTGCCGTCGGCGTAACTGGATTGCAGCAAAATCTGCAAATCCTGGTCGCCGACCGCCGCAACGGTTTTGTTAAAACGTAGCGCCGGCTGGGCTTCGGCCAGCGTGGCGTAAATGCTGTCGGTCAAAATCGCGCTGCCGCCGGCGGCATCCTGCGCCCGGACCATCAGCGTGTAGATCCATTCCTGTTCCGGTTTCGCCGGCTTGGCGTCGGTTTGGGCTTCGGCGGGCACGGTAAATTCGAAACTGCCGTCGCCGTTGTCGGCCAATTTGGCGGCGGTTTCCCACGGATTGCTGGCTTCGGCGGCCTGGCGGGCCTCGATCGAACTGAACAGGCGTTGCGGTTGGGTCAACGGTGCGGCGGATTTGACTTGGCCAAAATAATCGTTGCCGGCCGACAAGCCGGCGCCGGCCTCGTTCACAAATTGCGGCGCCTCGAATTTTTTGCGGTACAAAAATACTTCGAATTTGACGTTCTGCGGGATGCCGCCGCTGTAACGCTTGGCGCGGAATTTCAGATTGAACGGTTGCCCGGCCTGCACGCTTGGGCTGCGTTCCAGCCATTCCAGGTAAAAGGTCGGTTTGATGTAATCGCGCACCCGAAATTCGCCGCCGTACGCTTTATGGTCGATCTCGGCCAGCAAGCGGTATAAGCCGGGCGTCTGGCCGGGATCGAGATCGAAGCTGCCGGAAAACGAAGCGAAATCGGTCAATTGGCTATGGCCTTGCAAGCCGGTGGCGTTGCCGTCGGCGCGGATTAAAGACACGTCGGTTTGCCTGGATTGAAAGGCGGGAATCCGCAATTGGCCGTCCTGCAAATTGCGGACGATGCCTTTGTAGAAAAAGGTTTCGCCAGGCTTGAAGATCGGCCGGTCGGTCATCACGAATACCGCATCGTCCTTGGCCTGAGTCGGCAGAAAATCGGTCGCGGTCAACGCAGTGCGCGCTGCTGCGTTAGCGTTGGCGGCCGGCGCGTCGACCCGCACCAGCAGTTTGCCGTCCAGCACCCCGTCGGGATTGTTGAAGCGCAGTTCGCCGGCGGCATCGGTCGCGCCCGGCAAGTTCTGCCAGCGGCCGCGGCCGTCGCGGACGCTGACTTTGGCATTGGCTAGCGGTTGCAAATCGCGGTTCATCGCCCGCACCAACAATTGCTCGCTGGATTGCTTGACCTGCACCGCCAGGCTGCTGACTTGAATCAGGCACTGCGCCTCGGTCTTGCCCTGCACCGCCTGCAACAGATAGAGGCCGTCCGGCAACGGCTCGAGTGCGATCTGCCGAACTTTGTAGCGGTGCTCGCTCCAGGTGTCCTCGTTAAACCACCAACCCAGATCGTGGGTTTGCTGGCCGTTGCGCAACAGATCCAGATAGGTTTCCTTCACCACTTGAAAGCCCTTGGGCGGGGCGACCAGGATTTGCTGCGGCACGGCCGCCAACGGCTTGTCGGTCACGGTCAGTACCGAACCGCTGAACGGCGTGTCTTTCAATGACTTGCGAAATTCCACATCCAGCATGCCGCGTAGCAATTTCAGCGGCGATTCGGCGTTGTTCAAGCCTTTTGCAAAATAATGGCCGGGATTGAGCTCGCTGACCGGCTGTTCGTAACTGCGGCTGACGTTGAATTGGCCGTCGAGAAAATTTTCCAGGTTGTCGGCTTTCAATACCCGGATCAACATCGGCTGGTCGGTGACGGTGTAATCCAGGCGGATGCTGGGCGATTCGCTGTTACTGAAACTGCGTTCGGCGGTCAGGTAGAACGGGCTGCCGGCGACGGCGGCAAACGGTGCGAGCATTAGCGCAAGCCCAATTGCCACGGCAAAACCCGCTAGCCGGTCGCGCAAAACCGTATTCAGAATTCGGTACATATCAAAGCCCCCCGGCCGACAGTTATCGATGGCCGACCATACGAAGCACCGGCTTTTCCGCAGTAGCATAGCCGCTAATCGGAGAAATGAAACGCTTGAGAATCGGCCGTGAGGTTTTGGGCTTGAAGCGCCGCACCGCTCGCGAGACGCAAAGGTTATTTTTTTCGGCTCCCGCAGGTTGTACGCGCGTTGTTGCGCGGTTCGCGCACCAAAGCCAACTATCGGTCCGGTTTGCCAGATGATCCGGGCGCGGGCGATTTAGGAGCCGCACTTTTCCAGTTCGGCGATGGATTTCGGGTTCGAGAGTCGCTGCCCGCGCTATTTCGCCCGAGTAAATTGAAGTCGACAGGCGAGATTCGGTGCTGACGAAGGCGCGTTCGGCCACTGGTTTTATTGCGGAAATCGCATGTGAGGTAATCCTGATTCATTCGCCGTCACCCGCGTCCATTTGCTCGGTCAGGCTCTTGGGCAGTTTCTTTTTGACTTTCACGCCCAGGTCTTCGAGCGCGCCGGCTTGGCGCAACAGATTGCCCTGGCCGCTGCTGAGTTTGTTGACGATGCTGTCGTAGGTTTTTTGCACGGTGCTGAGTTGGTTGCCGAGTTTTTCGATGTCCTCGACGAAGCCGCGGATTTTGTCGTACAGCGCGCCGGCCTTGTCGGCGATCAGCCGGGCGTTTTCGTTTTGCTGTTCGTAGCGCCAGATGTTTTGGATCGTGCGCAGGGTTGCCAGCAGCGTGGTTGGCGTAACGACGACGATTTTGTGTTCGAAGGCGTCGTTGAACAATTTTTCGTCGCCCTGAAACGCGGCCATGAAAGCGGCTTCGATCGGCATGAACAGCAGCACGAAATCCAGCGAACGCAAGCCCTTCAAGCTGGAATAGTCTTTGCCGCTAAGGCTCTTGATATGAGTGCGCACCGCTTCGACATGTTGTTTCAGGGCTTCGCTACGTTCGGCGTCGCCTTCGCTGGAGCAGTAGCGCTCGTAGGCGTTCAACGATACTTTGGAATCGATCACCACGTCCTTGTTGTCCGGCAGGCGGACGATCACGTCAGGTTTGAACAGCCGGTTGTCCTGGTCGCGGAACGCGCTCTGAGTTTCGTATTCGATGCCCTTGCGCAGGCCGGATTGCTCCAGCACTTTTTCCAGAATCATCTCGCCCCAATTGCCTTGGGCCTTGTGGTCGCCTTTCAAGGCGCGGGTCAGATTCAACGCTTCCTGGTTCATTTTCTGGGTGTCGCGGCGCAACGAAACGATTTCCTCGCGCAGGCTGATACGGTCTTTGGTTTCGTTGTCGTAAACGCTTTCCACCCGCTGCTTGAACTCGCCGAGCTGCTGCTTCAGCGGTGCTACCAGAGTTTCGATGCTGGTCTTGTTATGCTCGACGAACTGCTTGCCGCGTTCCTCGAAGATTCGATGCGCCAGATTTTCGAACTGGGCTTTCAGTTGATGTTCCGCATCCTGCAGCAAGCGGATTTTCTCTTCGTTGTGTTTGTGTTGTTCCTGCTGGCGGGTATTGAGTTCGGCGTTTTCGGTTTTCAAAGCCAGCAGTTGTTGCTGCAGCTCTTGCAAATCCGATTCGCGTTGAGCCAACAAGGCCAAGCGTTCCTCGGCCACCGCCAGTTTGACTACCTGTTGCTGTATCTGCTGTTGCTGCTGCTCGATTTGGCTAAACAAATTCCGCTGCCGTTTGCTTGCTCGCCACGCGCACACCGCGTAACCCGACAACGCCGCCAGCAGCGACACGGACAACAGCAACCCATTCCCTGTTTCCATCAACGAGAGTCTCTCAAGCAAATTTGCAATTTATTTCGGTTTGATCGACAAATCGCCAATGGTGAAACCGATATCGAATCCTTGACCTTTGCCGATCAACACCAACGATATCTCGCCGCGGGTCAACACCTGGCGGTCGATCGAGTCGTTAAGGCCAAAGTGGCTACCCAACGAAATGTAGTTGCCGTATATTTCGCTGAGGTATTTGACGTCGGTGAAATAGCCTTCGCCTTCGATTTTGGAATAGCCGATGGTAAAACCGATGCTTTTCGACGATAGGGAAACCTGTGCCTTTTCGCCGTTGCGGCAGCTTATTTCGCCGCTGCCGTCGTATTGCTTATACGCCAGTGAAAATCCCTCCAGCTTGTATTTCATGCTGCAAGTACCCAATTTTTTTGTCCTGAACTGCGCCTCCATATCCGCTTGGCTTGGCTGATCTGCCGCCGTCGTATCCGGCGATGGCTCGGTCGAGGGTTGCGCCGTTTGTGCTGGCGGTGCCTGGTCGAGCGGGTGGGTGATAAATTCGGCGTGGCCGAGTTCCGGAAACGCAACGGCTAGGCAAACCAAACCGAGAATTGCAGGCTTAGCGCCCGCTGATAACCCACCACCGACATTAACCCGGCCGCTAAATATCGCCCACCGGCCTGGCGAAGGGGGCATCGTATCCGGCTTAGACGGACGCTGTTCGAATGGAATACCTGTAGTAACGAGGGTCGGGTCGATAGTTCCACCGGGGAGGTTCGGCCTGAGTTTGCCCGAGCCCGGTGCGGCCAGTTCTGGATTTGCAGGGTTTAGGGTCGGATTAACTGTTTGGTAACCGCAGATTGGCGCTAGCCCGGTACGACGCTTGATTTTAAGCGAAGCGAAAAAGCGGCTTACGCCCTGATTTTGCAGTATGTCCATCGTTACGCTCTGATCGGATTGGAAAGATAAATACCGGCAGCTGTCGCTAAACTGCGAACGCAACTGAAGTCACATGTTCAGTTGGTTCCTAATTTTCCAGATTACTTTACTCGAAAGAACGTAAAAAAGTTACACCGGGCGAGAATCCGCTATGCCTCCATGCCCGAGACCCCGCATGCGGTAATCGGGGTATAAGCGGCGATCGACTGCTCGATTGCAGTCGATCGCCAATGCAGGTTGAGGCCGAATCGGCTAGAAAATTGATCGGGCGGCCATTAAGGGGTGCCGAAGCTTCTGGCCAAACAAGCCAATACACCTGCCTGAGTCAAATTCTGCTCGCCGCAATCCACACCGGGCGTGCAACTCAGATTTTGCCAATCGGCAGTATCGTTGGTGACTATCGCCTTGGCCCAATCCACGAAGCGAATGCCGTTCAGGGCCGATGTATAAAACTCGTCGAACCGGAATATCGTATGGTTGCAACCCGGATCGATGTAAGCCCGGTAGTTTTTCGGCAAGGCAGCTTTTAAACCGCCGGCAATTGTGTTCATTCTAAAACTCCAGCTCCCGAAACCGGAGACTTGGTCGGCGGGGATGCCGTCGTTTTGCTCCATGATGTTCAAGAACAATTTTTGAACTACATCATAAGCCGTGGTGTATTGAGCAAATCGTTCCTTGGGATATTGCGCTGCCAGGGTTCTGTAGGCTCTCGGCAGGAAATCGGCGGCCGGAGCGGCCGGCAAGGTTTTGAATATCGGATGCAGGTTGGTATTGATGTTCCAACCCGAGCCGGGGCCGAATACGCCGAAAGCCAAAAAGCCGTCGGTAATCACTCCCATGCCGCCATCGCTCAGCAACGAAACTTTGGCGTCCTTGCCCAACATTTTTTGGACCCAGGGATAGTTCAACGCGGCGCCGTAGGAGCCGGCACTGGAACCGGCGACCAAAATCTTATTGATGTCTACGCCGCCGGCGTTCAACGGACTGAATTTGTTTTTCCGCTCGCGTTTGAAGTAATCCACCACGTAAAGAAAGTTGTCGAAGCCGCGGTGTTTAATGGCTACGGTATCGGTCGGATCGGGATTAAACGGATTTTGGTAAACCGTATCCTTGGAACCTAGGAATACGTCGCCGGTGCAATAGGATACGAAAACCATGGTCCAATTTTTGTACGGATTATCCGGATCTTCGGCGTCCAGCAAACCGGCCATTTGATTCGGATCATTCGCAACATCGGCCGACGGCACATAGCTGGCCTGTTGGCCCGGCACGATTTTGCATGTCTGATAATTCCAGCAAGCGCCGCCGCCATTTAAGTACAGCAAAACTTTGTCGGCCTTACCCGGCTTTACGTAAAAGGAATAGGGCTGGCCGAATGCGCAACTTGGCGCCACCAGTTTCTGCGTATCGCCGACTTTTACCGGATATTGGCCCGGAGTCACCTCGACTTTTTGCCAGACATCGGCAGCCTGCGCGCCAGCGGCAAAGCCCAACGCAACGGCAAGTGCCGCATTTAATAGAAATGGCTTCATGGTTTCTTCCTTTGTCGTTATGGATTTGAACGGAAATTCGCCTTTCAGCGGATTTGGCTGCAGGCTAAGTGTAGTTCGCTCTGCCGTAAATTAAGGATTGGGACCGAAACCAAGCGATTTTCGCTGCCGGCATCGCTCAGGTTTAATCGAAAGGCGCTGTGACTATTTCGCTCAGCCTGCCGCCGCAACGACGCTCGCCAATAAATGTGCAATATTGGTGCAAATCAGCCGCCGGAATTGGTTCAAGTAAACCTATTCGGCTGCAACAAAACCAGACAGGTCAACTGGAGGCCTTGATTTTTCAAAGCCTTGCCGACGAAATCAATTTTGGCGCATTTCTGGCTTAGTCGCAGTGGATTTGTCCCGATTACTTGGATGCCCAATGGAAATATCGAAACGCCGTCACTGCGAATTAACCGTTCTGGCCGCACTTGCCATGACCACGACTTTGCTATTTTGGCTTACCAATCTGGACCGTTGGGCGGCCGGCTTATTTTTCTATCCGGGCAATGCCGGCGGCGTCTGGCCCAAACAGGACTGGTGGCTGTGGCGAGTGCTTTACGATTACGCGTTTCCATTTACGGTCACGGCCGGCGCGTTTGCCCTGCTGGCTTACCTATTGAGCCATCTGCACGACGACTTCCGCAGTTTTCGTCGCCAGGCCATGTACATCTTGCTGGTCATCGCGATAGGTCCCGGACTGGTCGTCAATCTGATCGTCAAAGACCATTGGGGTCGGCCGCGGCCGATACATACCAAGGAATTCGGCGGAGAGTACGATTACGTGCCGCCGGCAAAATTGGGCCATAGCCCGGATAAGTCGTTCGTGTGCGGGCATTGCTCGGTCGGATACGCATTTTTTGCCCTGTATTTTTTGGCGCAAAACTACAAAACGCTGTATTTGGTTCTCACGTTGGGCCTGGCGTGGACCATGGGTTTTACCCGGATGACCGCCGGAGGCCATTACGCCTCCGACATTCTTTGGTCGGGGTATCTGGTATTTTTGGTGGCTTATGCTTTGTATTACGGTTGGTATCTGCGCGACGAACCGGTAACGGTACTCGAACAGAACACCGCCACCGGATAAACTATCTGGTCAAGCGGACATCGCATCCAGCGGTAATCGCACCGCCGGCTCAACATTCGATCAGGTTAACCGCCAAACCGCCGCGCGAAGTTTCCTTATATTTGGTTTTCATATCGGCGCCGGTTTCGCGCATGGTCTTGATAACCTTGTCCAGCGAAACGAAGTGTTTGCCGTCGCCGCGCAGCGCAATCCGCGCCGCGTTGATGGCTTTGACCGAACCCATCGCGTTGCGCTCGATACAAGGCACTTGCACCAAACCGCCGACCGGATCGCAAGTCAAACCCAGATTATGTTCCATGCCGATCTCGGCCGCATTTTCGACTTGCTCCGGAGTCCCGCCCAATACCTCGGCCAAGGCGCCGGCCGCCATCGAACAGGCCACGCCGATTTCTCCCTGGCATCCCACTTCCGCGCCGGACAGCGAAGCGTTTTCTTTGTATAAAATCGCGATAGCCGCCGCAGTCAGTAAAAAGCGGATCACGCCGTCTTCGTTGGCACCGTCGCAATATTTCCAGTAGTAATGCAGTACGGCCGGAATAATGCCGGCCGCACCGTTGGTCGGCGCGGTTACTACGCGGCCGCCGGCGGCGTTTTCTTCGCTGACCGCCAGCGCAAACAAATTCACCCATTCCATCGTGCCGACCGGCATGCTCGGAGTTTGCCGCGGAATTTCGCCGGTCAGTTGCCGATAGAGGTTGGCGGCGCGACGCCTGACTTTCATGCCGCCGGGTAGAATACCTTCTTCACGTAAGCCGCGTTCGACACAAGCTTGCATCACCTGCCAGATCTCCAGCAACCGCTCGCGGATCTGAGATTCGTTGAGCCAGGCTTTCTCGTTGCTCATCATCAAATCGCTGATCGACTTGCGGTGAGTCGCGCACAGTTTCAGCAAGCCATCGCCGGTGTTGAACGGATAAGGCAAACAGGTGTCGTCGTTGCTCAGGCGGTCTATCGCCGCTTCCGGCCCGGTCACGACGAAGCCGCCGCCGACCGAATAATAATCGGCCTGCACCAATTCGGCGCCGGATGCATCGAACACGATCAGCCGCATGCCGTTGGAATGGTAGGGCAACACTTTACGTTGAAACAGCAAGTCGGACTTTTCGTTGAACGCCACCGGATAGCAGCCCAGCAGCCGTACCGAACCGGTTTCTCGAATCTGCGCCAACCGCTGCGGTATCGAATCCGGATCGACCGCGTCCGGCGCTTCGCCTTCCAAACCCAACATCACCGCCTTGTCGGTACCGTGGCCTTTACCGGTAGCGCCCAGAGATCCGTAAAGTTCGACCTGAATCCGGCGGACTTCGGAGATTAGGCCTTGCTGTTCCAATTTCCGGGCAAAGGCCATTGCGGCCCGCATCGGCCCTACCGTATGCGAGCTGGAAGGGCCAATACCGATTTTAAATATATCGAAAACGCTAATTGCCATGGTTAACGCCTGGGTTGAATAGTGCGGAATTTTGGGAAAACTGCTGCTAAGACAATCCGACAGTAAAAAGCTTCCCCAACCGGCGTAAAACCAAGCAATCATCGTACCGCGCAAAGCGGACGAGAAATCGTAACGCCAAAGCCGGCAAGGTTTATCCTGGATTAAAGTTTCGACTTGGCAAACAGTGCGGCACCGACGATGCCGGCCTGGTTTAAAAATGCGGCCGGTTTTACCGGCGTGTTTAACGCGAGTTGGTCCTGGAATTTGTCGAATTTTTTGCTGGCACCGCCGCCGAGGATGATCAAGTCGGGCCAGAACAATCTTTCCATCGTCGTTAAATAAGTATTGAAGCGCTTACCCCAGGTCTTCCAGCCCAAATCCTCGATCTTGCGCGCCGCATCGGATGCATAACGTTCGGCTTTGATGCCGTTCTCCAAAAAGATATGGCCCAACTCGGTATTGGGCAATAACTTACCGTCGGTGAACAACGCGGTCCCCAGACCGGTACCCACCGTAACCAGCAACACCACGCCGGATTGATCCAAGCCGTGGCCGAAACGCATTTCGGCAATGCCGGCTGCATCGGCGTCGTTGACGTTGAAACAGGCACAGGTTGTCGCTTCCGAAAACAATTTATCGATATCGGTTTGGATAAACGCCTTGGAAATGTTGGAGGCCGTCAAGGCGACGCCGTGTTGCACCGCGGCCGGAAACCCGCAGCCTACCGGCCCGTTCCAGTGAAAATGCACCACCAATTGTGCCAACACCGCTGCTACCGCTTCCGGAGTTGCCGGTTGCGGTGTGTCGATGCGATGCCGTTCCGACACCAATTCTCCGGATTCGGTATCGACTATCGCACCTTTGATCCCGGATCCGCCAATATCCACGCCAAGTACCAGCATAAGTTCTCCTTGAAAAAATGAGCCGCTACCATTTTAGGCCAATCGGCCGGCTTACAACGGGTTTATCGGCTCGAGATCCAAATCCGGCTTATCGGACTTACAAACAGTGTTGATAAGCTTGTCGGCAAAATTCGTTATATCTTGTGGATAACATCCGGATAAAACCCGCCTGAGGCGTTATCCACAATATTGCAACAGGCATCTATGCGAAGGATGTACAGAGTTATTGTTAATACATCGCTATGAAAATTATTATAAAAAACGATTTATCCACAAATGTTTGGCGCATAGTAGTAATAACAAAAATAAAAGATTTAATAAGCTATTTATGATTGGTTGCTAGGATCGGCGGGGCAAGCCGACCTCGAAGCGGCGGAAATTTGCAATCGCGCATCAAAGCCGGCAAGAACGCGCTACAAATCGAACCAGTCGTGGGCCAATCCAAGCAAACAACAAATTCTCTGGTGAGCCAGGCAATCGGCAAACCACTTTTCCGATGAGAGACCTGCCTGTTTCCTCCATAATAGGGAGAGAGAACTTGTTGAAAAGAATGTTGGATAATGTCGGCAAAAGATGTGGACAACTTGTAGCCTTGTTTGCCATTGCCGGTTTTCCACAAATCCTCAACAAGCACGGCGATGGTTAGCGTACAGAATCGATATGCAGAAAAGCTATTGATTTTTAAATGGAAATACTATTTTTCCACAGGTTTTGCTTCGATAGTAATAACAATAGAGAAAAGATATTGATATGAAATTTATTATTGGCAGAGATCAAATTCTCGCTCCATTGCAACAAATCGTCAGCGTTATCGAGAAACGGCAAACCATGCCCATCCTTTCCAACGTGTTATTGCAAGCCAGCGACGACCAATTGGTAATGACCGGTACCGACACTGAAATCCAGATTGTCTCGAAGATAAATATCGAATCAATATTAAAGTCGGGGGAGATCACAGTCCCGGCGCGGAAGTTTCTGGATATTTGCCGCTTGCTGCCGCCTGCGGCCGAAGTCAGTTTCGAGTTGCAGGACGATAAGGTGAAATTGGTATCGGGGCGCAGCCGATTTTCGTTGAGTACCTTGCCGGCCGAACATTACCCGGAATTCAACGAATCCAACTACGAATACGATTTCGTATTGAATGCCGGCAAATTAAAGAAGGCGCTGGAAAAAACCGTGTTTTGCATGGCCAACCAGGATGTGCGTTACTATCTAAACGGCTTGTTGCTGCATGTCAGCAATTCCAGGCTGAAATTGGTAGCTTCCGACGGCCACCGCTTGTCGATTTACGAGGACGATATCGGTCAAGCTACCGGCTGCGAATCCCGCATTATTTTGCCGAGAAAAGCGGTTCAGGAATTGAGCCGCCTGTTGGACGACCCGGAAGCCGAGCTGAATATCCAGTTCTCCAATAATCACATCAAACTCTATTACAAGGATGTGGTGTTCTCGTCCAAATTGATAGACGCCAAATTTCCGGATTTCAGCAAGGTATTCAACCAGAGTTTCATGTCGCCGTTGCTTATACAAAAGCAATTGTTGCGAGAGGCTTTGACCCGGGTGGCGATTTTGTCCAATGAAAAGTACAAAGGCGTTACCTTCGATATCGCCGGCGACTCGCTGAAGCTGAGTACCCACAATCCGGAGCATGACGAAGCCGAGGAAGAATTGGTTATCGATTACCAGGGAGAGCCGTTGACGATTTCGTTCAATTCGCAATACATGCTGGATGCGGTGACCAATCTGGATTCGGAAATGGCAGTCTTGACCATTGCCAGCAATGCCAGTAGTTGTTTTGTTGAAGAGCCCGAACAAGCCCTGTTCAAATTCATCGTAATGCCGATGCGGATGTAAACCGCTTCTCGGGATGACTTTGTTAAAGTTGGATGTTCTGGCGGTGCGGAACATCCAGTCCGCTAGCATTTCGCCGTCGCCGTCCATCAACTTCATTACCGGGGCCAATGCCAGCGGTAAAAGTTCGTTGTTGGAGGCCATCTTCATCTTGGGTCGAGCCCGATCGTTTCGGACCACCCATATCAAGCAGGCCATCGCCTTCGATCAATCGCAATTGACCGTCGCGGCGCAAAACCGTCAGCAAAACGGATCGGTCAGCCAACTCGGTATCCAAATCGATAACAAACAATGCGAGATCCGCATCGACCAGGAAAACCGCCAGAAGGCAGATTTGGCTTACGCACTGCCGGTGCAGTTGATCCATCCGAAAAGCTACCGTTTACTCGATTCCGGGCCGCAAATCAGAAGAGAATTTCTGGATTGGGGGATTTTCAATCAAAACAAGAATTTTCTGTCTTGCTGGCGCAATTACAGTAAAGCCTTGCAGCAGCGCAATGCGTTACTGAAGAGTCGGCAAGTTCGGCAAATTTCGGCTTGGGATCGGGAACTGGCGGAATACGGCCAGATGATCAAGGATTTCCGCCTGACCTATTTGAATGCTTTGCAGCCAGTGTTTCTGGAAATGGCCGGGTATTTTTTAGGCAGCGACGACGTGGCATTACGCGTCCTGTCCGGCTGGGACGACAAACTGAATTTGGAGCAGGCGTTAAAAGTCGATTTGGACAAGGACGTGCGCTATGGCTTTACCCATAGCGGTCCGCATCGAGCCGATTTCCAAACCTACTTGAACAAACGGTTAGCCAAGGACTACTTATCCCGCGGCCAGCAAAAGCTGTTGGTATTAGCTTTGCTGTTAGCGCAAGTCACGTTGTTGAATCAGGATAGCCCCAATACCTGCTGTATCCTGATCGACGACCTCACGGCGGAATTGGATGCAGATAACAGGGCAAAATTGCTAAAATACTTGGTCGGACTTGAATGCCAAATATTTATCAGTAGCACTGGAATAGCCGACTTCGGCGATTTGAGTAACATCGATAACTACAAATGGTTTCACGTGGAACGCGGCAACATTACCGAGCATTGATGTTTCACGTGGAACGAACAATAAAAACTATAATCCTCCATCACCAACGCATGATCTGTTGAATGCACTAGCAAACGACAAACCACCTTGCGGTACAACACACTGGATACCCTCATGAGTGAACAATACGACAGTTCGAATATCACAGTACTGAAAGGTCTGGACGCGGTCAGAAAACGTCCGGGCATGTATATCGGTGATACCGATGACGGTTCGGGTTTACATCACATGGTATTCGAGGTCGTCGATAACTCGATAGACGAGGCATTGGCCGGATATTGTAAAGGGGTCGATGTCGTGATCCACGAAAACGGTTCGGTATCGGTGTCCGACGACGGCCGCGGTATCCCGGTCGACATACACAAGGAAGAGGGCCGCTCCGCTGCTGAAGTGATCATGACCGTACTACATGCCGGCGGAAAATTCGACGACAACGCCTACAAAGTCTCCGGCGGTTTGCACGGCGTCGGCGTATCGGTGGTAAATGCCTTGTCCGAAGAGCTGACCCTGAAAATCCGCAAGAACGGCAAGCTACACATGCAAAAATATCTACTGGGCGAACCGGTTGCACCGCTGGCGGTGGTGGGCGATGCCGAAGGCAGCGGCACCTACATCAACTTCAAGCCCAGCCCGACCATTTTTACCAACATCGAATTCCATTACGACATTCTCGCCAAACGCCTGCGCGAACTGTCTTTCCTCAACTCCGGTGTCAGAATTTCGCTGCGCGACGAACGTAGCGGCAAGGAAGACGTGTTCGAATTCGAAGGCGGCATCAGCGCTTTCGTGCAACATCTGAACAAAAACAAGACTCCGCTATTCGAGAAAGTGTTTCACTTTCAAGCAGAGAAAGAAGGCGTCACCGTCGAAGTCGCTATGCAGTGGAACGATTCCTACCAGGAAAACGTATTCTGCTACACCAACAACATCCCGCAACGCGACGGCGGTACCCACTTGGCCGGCTTCCGCGCTGCGTTGACGCGCACCATCAACCAATACATCGAAACCAACGGTCTGGCAAAGAAGGAAAAAGTCGCCACCACCGGCGACGACGCCCGCGAGGGTTTGACCGCTGTTTTGTCGGTCAAAGTACCTGACCCGAAATTCTCGTCGCAAACCAAAGACAAACTGGTGTCGTCGGAAGTCAAGCCGCTGGTGGAATCGACGATGAACGAAAAACTCCAGGAATTCCTGCTCGAACAACCGCAAGTCGCCAAAGCCATCGCCGGCAAGATCATCGATGCTGCTAGAGCCCGCGAAGCAGCCCGCAAAGCCCGCGAAATGACCCGCCGCAAAACTACGCTCGACATTGCCGGTCTGCCCGGCAAACTGGCCGATTGCCAGGAAAAAGATCCAGCCTTGTCCGAACTGTTCATCGTGGAAGGGGACTCGGCGGGCGGCTCCGCCAAACAGGGCCGCGACCGCCGCACCCAGGCCATCCTGCCCTTGAAAGGTAAAATCCTGAATGTCGAAAAAGCCCGCTTCGACAAAATGATCTCGTCGGAAGAAGTCGGCACCCTGATCACTGCGCTGGGCTGCGGCATCGGCAAGGACGAATACAACGTCGACAAACTACGCTACCACCGCATCATCATCATGACTGATGCCGACGTCGACGGCTCGCACATCCGCACCTTGCTGCTGACCTTCTTCTACCGGCAATTGCCGGAATTGGTCGAACGCGGCCATATTTACATTGCTCAGCCGCCGCTCTACAAAGTCAAAAAAGGCAAGCAGGAACATTACGTCAAAGACGACAACGCTTTGAACCAATACCTGATCCAAATGGCGCTGGATAAAGCCCAGTTGCAAACCGACCCCGACACACCGATTATTCAGGGGCCAGGCCTGGAAAAACTCGCTACCGAGTTTGCCGACGTCATGAACGCGATCCAGCGCCTGTCCAGACGTTACGACGACTTGTATCTGGAACAAATGACCTACATGCCGGTATTGAACGCCGAGATCAGAGCCAACCCGCAAATGTTGTCGGCCTGGTTCGCGCAACTGGAACGCAACCTGAACGCCGGCGACCACAAAGCCGTATTCACTAGCGAGCTCAGTTACCGCGACGGCGATGACTTTGACGTCACCGTCAACAAACGCCTGCACGGCATCACCAAAACCTTTGTCCTGCACGCGCCGTTCTTTTCCGGCCACGATTACCAAAAAATCGCCGCCTACGTCGAACACACTACCAATATGTTCGGCGAACATTCGGTCATGCGCATGGGCGAACGCGAGCAACACGTCGCCAATTTCAAACAAGCCTTCGAATGGATGATGCGGGAAGTAAAAAAAGGCCAACACATCCAGCGCTACAAAGGCTTGGGCGAAATGAACCCGGAACAACTTTGGGAAACCACGCTGGACAGCAACAGCCGCCGCTTGCTGCAAGTCACAATCCAGGACGCCATCGCCGCCGACGAAATCTTCACGACACTGATGGGCGACATCGTCGAACCGCGCCGGGATTTCATCGTCAAGAACGCTTTGGATGTGGCAAATTTGGATGTTTAACCATGTGTCGAGTGACACAAAAAATGAAATAATCCGACAGTTCTTCTTTATTTTTCAAACTAAGAACATCGCATCACAAAAAGCAGGTACTCATTTTTGATGTACCTGCTTATCTCGATTTAATTTGGATTGGTGGAATTGCCTAATACAAGCAGCTGTTTCCCATGGCCTCGATACTGGTTCCCAGAGGGAAACAGCAACATCGTATTTGTTCAAAGCGGTTACTTAGCTTTACCGCCTCGGGAACACAGCCATTATTATCAAGCTCTCCCGAAACAACTAGCCGAGTTAACTCAGATTCCGGTATTGATTCTGTTAGGCGGACCTGGCTATGGAAAAAGCCACGCTTTAGCAGATGAACGGAAACGGCTCGAAAAGGAACACCTTGAAGATTTAGTTATCTTTGAAGACCTAAGAACTTTTGTCCCTGGCTCTGAACAGCGGTTGCTTGATTCGGATGTATTTAAGCTTGTTGAACAAGGACGGCGTCTATGGATACTCCTCGATAGCTTTGACGAATGCACGCTCCCCGCTCCAGGGGAGTGGCTAATCAGCAATTTTATTAACAAGATCAAATATCCCGAGCGGGTTTTCGTACGCATCACTTGCAGACCATCCCACTGGCCGGAAAGATTAGAAAAAGCCTTTTCGGAGCGTTGGGGTTCAGTTGCTGAGTCGCCCGTCGCGTCATGGCGTTTATGCCCATTACGTCAAGCCGATATACGCACAGCTGCAAACCTCAGCCAAATTGATGCCGAAGGATTTTTAAACACCGTAGCTGAACGTAATGTGAAGCAATTGGCAGCCCTGCCGGTTACGTTGCAATTCATGCTCGGGCTTTTTAAAGAAAATCGGTTACCGAAATTGCGAACCGAGATTTTCGAGCAAGGGTTGGAACTACTCTGCGAGGATAGTCCGGAGCGGCAAATAAATGGTGTCAAAAGCCAAATTCCGGCTAGCGAAAGATTTCGAATCGCTACTAAGATTGCGCTGGGTTATATCTTGCAGGGTTGTAATAGTGTTTGGCTCGGGTCGCGTGTTCAATGCCCAATCGGTATGTTCGATGCCAAGCAAGTAGCTTGCAAAGAGGTGGGCCAGGAAATAAGTGATGAAGCCGTCAAAGAGACCCTCGAATTGACCGGAATCTTCGCTAGGATTGACGGTAAGCATTTTCAATTTGCCAGCCGCACCTTTGCCGAATTTTTAGCCGCTTGGTACATCGCAAAAAGCCCGGTGCCTACCTCGCAAAAGTTAAAAGTGCTTTTGCATCCTGATAGCCAACGACTGATCCCGGATTTGCATGAAACAGCAGCGTGGTTGGCCGCTCTTGATGCCGATTTTCGAATCTGGTTGGTCAACCATGAACCGGAAGCCGCATTGGAAGCCGATTTCGCAACATTGCAGCAGGTCGATTTACCGTTGCTAGTCGATGGGCTGTTACGTTTGGCGGTAGAGGAACAGCGCCCTGCTTACAGTAAGCAAAGGCTTGCCAAGCTGAACTATTTTGGTCTCGAATCTAAGTTATCCGGTGTGATAGGAAACAGTTCTATTCCATTCGCCGGCCGGTCACTGGCAATCAGGATTGCTAATGCCTGCGAGTTAAAAGCACTAGGCGCTGAATTGGCGAAAATAGCGTTGGACGATTTGGAAGAAGTTGAACTTCGCGAGTTGGCTATAGCTTGTATGGCGCATATGAGCAATGAAGCGAAAAAACTCCTGATTCCCTTAGCTCAATCGGCTAATAACTTATCGTTAAAGGGCCTCTGGTTGGCTTTACTTGGCCCTAGCTTAATGGGCGCCGAAGCTTTTTTTCGGCAAATATCCCCTTCTTTCCTTGAAACAGCATGTCTTGAGCTTCGCTACCATGTCTATGAGGATGCATTCCTAGATCAGTTAGATGCCAAGGGTTTGCTAGCTGGTTTAAAGTGGATTGTCCAACATGTGCCAATTAGTCATGACCAGTTCACTTCGAACAAATTGAAAAGTCGGCTCTTGGCCAAAGCTTTTGATCATTTAAATGAAGAAGGTATGGTTGAGGCGCTAGTCTGCGCGATCAAAACGTTGCGCTATCATCACGATTCTTTATTCGACGGACTGGAAAGAAATCATCCCCAGAATTTTTTCGACAGTCTCGTGAATCGACGCCTTGTTCTCGTTGAATTAATAAAGCAAGTGGATGCTAGCGAAGTTTGGAAATTTGCCAGTTTGAATTGCTTCCGGGAAGAAGATTGCTCGTGGCTGTTTGATCAGTTGGATAGAACTTCCTTGGAAACCGAACGGCATGTCATTGCCGAGATCGTTGGCTATTTAATCAGATGTTACGAAGCTCGTTTCGCGATAGAACAAGTATTGCTCAGAGCGGGTATGGAGGTCGCCAATCCTGATCCGATATTGGCTGAGCGGTTAGCTTGGTTAATTTCTCCGATGGATTTAACCAGCGAAGACACTATTCGGTTCAAAACTCAGTATCTGGAAAATAAAGCGTTGATGGCTCGTCTTGACGAACCGAGGCAGGCACCGTCACTTCTAAATCCACCCGAGTTTTATATTGAAACTAATCTGGTTGCTTGTGAAAGCGGAGATTTCAAACGTTGGGTAAGCTTGATTGCATCCTTGGCACTGAATGAAGACGGTTCTCAGGTGTTTGAACATGACCCCGATTCATTGCCTGGTTGGCAGATAGCCAATAGTGAACTTCGAAGCCGAATCGCCGAAGTGGCAATAGATTACTTGGAACGTTCCAAGCCGCCAGAGGATGAAATTCTGCTTCAAAATTCTCGTACATGGGCACAAGCAGCTGGCGGTTTGGCTATTGCGATTGTTGCCGACACCGAAAATTTGCAGCGTTTGTCCAATGAAAATTTGAGTCGTTGGTGTTTGGTAGTTGTTACTCATTTCTTCGGTGCAGAAACCCAAAAGCGAATTTTTAGAAAACTAAGATCAATAGTTCCGGAAGCGTTTGATATTGCAGTATTGAAACGGGCTGATCATGAAGTAAAACAGGGAAGCCTCCATGTTATTGATTCGTGTGAGGAAGTTTGGCATCCAAGTTTTTTACAACAGTTAGCTAGCACTCGATTAACTCATTCCGATTGGCCGTTTTACTGTCAATTACGACTGGCCGAATTATTAATCCGCAATAAAGTTGAAGGCGTCATAGAACGGCTTATTGATTGGCTGACAACTGAGCCGGATTTGAGTAATCGTTCTAAGGTGGCTAATACATTATTTCTGAATGCACTCACACAAACTTGGCCGACTCTTCAAAAACTATTAACGAATGAGGCTGATCTGGCCCAAGAAGTCATACTGGGGGTTGCCGATAATGTTTGGCGTACAACGTCGGTTTATTCAAAGCTGGATGTTGACCAATTAGGATGGCTGTACGAGAGAATTCGTCAGTTATTTCCGCCATCGGAAGACCCTCCTACGCCAAATGGCGTATTCAAGCCTTATCCTAGGCTGGAGGTTGTCCAATTTCGAGATAGCATTATCGGATGGTTGGTAGGATTGGCAACGCCGGCCGCAATCAATCAATTGGATCGAATTTGCAAAGCCTATCCCGACAGTTCTTGGCTAGTCAGGGCAAAAGCCGACGCCTGTAAAAATCTCTGGAGGCAAGAACGGACGACGCTGTCATTTGCTCAGTCCATTCGGCTGTTATCAGACGCCAATGCTTCGGTAGTTCGGAATAGCTTTGAATTGATGAATGTGGTTGAAGAAGCCTTACAACGTTTTGCGCATGAAGCCCAACACGGCTCGCCGCCGTTAGTGACTTTTCTATGGGATGAAAAGCATGGTAAACAAAGTAAGCCTATTTCCGAGCAACGGCTTTCCGACTTTCTAAAATTTTATTTGGAAAGGGAATGGAGGGGTGGTCGAATCATTATCAATAGGGAAGTGGAAATTAAAAATTGGCGGGATTTCGGTATTGGAGAAAGGACCGACTTATTTATTCAAGCGATTTCACCGGATCGCAATTTCTATCAACCCCCTCCGTGTGTGGTAATCGAAGTGAAGCCTGATAATAAGGCAAAACCTGAGAAGGACATTCCAGACCAATTGGTAGGAAAATATCTCGATGGCGAATCCAGAACTTGTGGCATATATCTGGTGGGCTGGTTTGGTCAGTCCCGTTCGTCAATAAGCGAATTTAGTGAAAAAGCCAAACAGTGTGTCTTGAAAAATACCGACGAAAAAATGAATGTTAAGTCAATTGTGCTGAATCTTTGTCACCCGTTGGCTACAACAGATTACCCGCCTTGTTTGGCACCTATTACTTGATCGCCGAATAATGCTTGTGATTGAAAGGAGCGGATAGCTAACTTTGCGTTATCCGGAAAGTGCCAAACATCCTCATCAGGCTTACGTAGCGTCGGAACAAGACAAGGAAAAATGAACCGCGCGAATGATCTTCGTGAATTGGCTTGTCTGTGGATTACGCCGAGCGGGTCTTCCAACCCGCGGCAAAGCATAAATTGACTTTGGTACAGCAAGGCGACAACTGCTGGATAGAAACCGTCGAACAACTTGGGCGTAAACATAAGCAAAAGCGAACCAGCGTGGCCCCGGAAGTTGTTGCTAACAATTTTAACTGCTCCGCAACGCTACCATCCCAGAATCTCCCATCAGCCGAACTTTTCCTAAGCCATTATTTCGACCCCGGCACCGAAATCATTCCGGTCGCCAGCGCGATCTCCCGTAAAAAGCACAGCAAGCCGCCGATCAAGGCCAGCATGGCAGCCACGAATAGAAACGAAACCACCGGAGACGGATCGACGGCGATTTCGGTACCGACGAACAGGGCGACGATGGACAGGCAGATCAACAAAGCGCATACCGTACACAGACTAATCGCCCAATGAATCCAGTGGGCGCGCCGGGCCAAAATCCGCATTTCCGGATAGTGTTCGTCGGCACCGTTTTCGAACAGCATATTCAAGGTTCTAAACCGATCCACCGCCCGTCCCAGGCGGCTAGTCAACACGCCGAGAATGCCGGCGACCCCGGTCAGCAGAAATACCGGTGCGACCGCCTGTTGAATCACGTGGGCCACGGTGGGGATGTTGGTTAAAGCGTCCATAATCGGCTTCCGGTTTGCAATCGCTGGCGCTTAAAACAGCACTTCCTTGAATTTGGCACCCGGCGTCAATACCTCCAACTTGGCCAAGCGGTTGGTTTCCACCCGCTCGGTATCGAGCTGCAAATATTCGCGTTTGTCCGCCGTCGTTACGGTGTCGACAGCTTTGCCTGCCACCACGCTGCCGTCTGTCAGCGTCAGTTTGACGCGGTAGCCGTAGATACAGGCAATTTCCAGGTAATCGTGCAGGTTGCAGGCAATGGGTTGGGTCATGGTTGTTGCGCCTTTTCGCGGAATTCGTTGATGTCTCGGTTGTCGACCCGGTCGTAAATGTCTTCGACTTTCAGCGTTAGCCCAATCGACGTAAACGTCACGTCGTCGCCGAGAAAGTAGTACTCGGACAGCCAGTGGTTGGCGCGGCGCAGGACTTGCACCGAAACGATGTCCGGTTCGATCAGCACGTATTCCTGCAACGACGGCAGGTTGATGTAACGGATCAGTTTGGTGGTGGTGTCGGTTTTACGGGTGGAGCGGGACAACACCTCCACGATTATGACCGGCGTCGTCGAAAATAGGTCGTCGCCCGACATTTTGCTGCAATCCACCAGTACGTCCGGGTAAACATAATCCTTGCCGATTCGCAGTTTGATGTCGGCCATGAACGTCGCGCAGGGCGTACCTTTTAGATGATTTCTGAACTCGCCGAGAATGTTGGCGGCAATGCAATTGTGGTTATAACCGGCACCGGCCATCGCATAAACCTGACCGTCGATATACTCGCGCTTGACCTCGGCATCCGCCTCGCTGGCCAGGTATTCGTCCTCCGTCAAATAAACATCGGATTGATCGGTGTGGAAAGCCATGATGCGCCCCGCCTACAACTGTTCAAGGAAATAAACCAACGCCCGGCCGGCAGGCCGAGTGCCGGTATTGTTAGAGATCGGCTGGGGAAATACAAGACTCGCCCAGCCCAGCCAAGGCAAAGTTAACAAATCCGGCGAAAAGACCTACTATCCAGGCTATTGCGACTGCCGAGCGGATGTCTGCCATGAAAAACCATCACCGATTATTGCTCAGCCTCGGGTTGGGGGCCGCCGCCGGCCTGGCCTGCCACGGCTTTGCCGACCACGCCGGCTTGCAGGTATTCAACCGATACCTATTGGAACCGGTCGGCCAGATTTTTCTGCGGCTGATCTTCATGATCGTGGTACCGATGGTGATGAGCGGTTTGATGCTGGGCGTTTACCAGCTCAGTAGCCACCACGGTTTGGCGCGGGTTGCCCAGCGCACTTTGTTGTTTACTCTGATTGCCAGTTCGGCGTCGGTGGTGATCGGCGTGTCGCTAGTGAATCTGCTGCAGCCCGGCACCGGTCTGGATATTTCGCAACTGATCGGGGACGATGCCGGCGTGCACAAGATCCGCCAACACGTGGCGCAAGCCAAGCCGGTGGTGCAATCGTTGCTGGAGATCATCCCGAAAAACCCGTTCAACAGCGCCGTGCAGGCCCTGGACGGCGAAATGCTGTCGTTGATGTTCTTTTCGTTGGCGTTCGGCGCGGCGTTGGCGGCGGCGAACGGTTCCAAACCGTCGCGTTGGCTGGAATTGTTGGAGGAAACTTACGCCGCCAGTCTGCGGATAGTGGACGCGGCGATGCAATTCGCGCCGTGGGCGGTATTCGCGCTGGTGTTTCAATCCACCTTCAAATTCGGCTACCCGATTTTGTTCTCGCTGGGATTCTACGTGCTGGTGGTAGTGGCGGGTCTGCTGCTGCAACAAGGTCTGGTTTATAGCGCAATGTTAAGACTATTCAGAGGTATTGCGCCTTGGCCGTTTTTCCGGCAGTGCCGCGACGTGTATCTGTATGCCTTCGCGACCGCGTCGTCCAACGCCACATTGCCGCGCTCATTGGAACTGGCGGAACGGGAGTTGAAACTCAGCCCGGAGGTTTCCCGCTTCGTGTTGACGATAGGCTCCACCGCCAACCAGAACGGCACGGCGCTGTTCGAAGGCATTACCGTGTTGTTTCTGGCCCAGGTCTACGGCGTCGATCTATCGCTGGCGCAGCAGGTGCAGGTGGTATTGATGGCGATCCTGGCCGGCATCGGCACCGCCGGCGTACCGGGCGGCTCGCTGCCTTTAATCATGATTCTGACCCAACAAGTCGGGATACCGGCCGAAGGCATGGGTCTGATTTTGGGAGTGGACCGCTTTCTGGACATGTGCCGCACCACCTTGAACGTCAGCGGCGATTTGGTCATTGCCGCGCTGGTCGATCAACCGAGGCAAAATCCAAACTAATGCCGGCCAGTTAAAGCAGCGACTCGGCCGGCGGCTGTTGGTTAAACGCCACGACGTCCTCGTTATCGACCTGCTCGTAAATGTCGGCCACGCTCAGGCTAAGATCCAGCGCTGCGAATTCGATCTGGTCGCCCAGATAGTAATAAAACGACTGCCAATGCTGATTGCGGCGGAATACCTGGATTTCGCCTTTGTCCTGCTCGACCAGCACGTATTCCTCCAGCGTCGGCAGGGTCTGGCAGCGCAGGCGTTTGGCGGTCTGGTCGAATTTGCGCGTGGTTTTGGACAACACTTCCACGATCACGACCGGCGCGGTTTTGTAATAGTCGTCCTGCTTGTCTTCGCCGCAAACTACCATCACGTCGGGGTAGAAGAAATCGTCGGCGATACGCAGTTTCATATCGGACATGAAAGTCTTGCACGGCTTGCCTTTCAGGCCGTTTTTGAACAGATTGAAAATATTACCTTCCAGCAAATTGTGGTTCTCGCTGCCGCCGGTCATCGCATAGACTTCGCCGTCGATGAGCTGGTGGCGGAGCTCGGACTGGCGTTCGCCGGCCAGATATTGTTCCGGGCTGATGCGGGTTTTGAGTTTGGCAAGGGCCATGGCCGTTCTCTGCTAAGTTGCGGATAGCAATAGTCTACTGTGCTAAGCACCGCCGAGAAAAGCGTGCGCCGGCGGCGTGTGAAATTCTACGCTTGCAGCGCTCTGGCTCGCCCTGTATCGTTCCGGCATCTATCTGTCTTTTGACCGCACATGTCCGATTCCGCCATCAACAAACTGATTCTCGTCGACGGTTCGTCGTTTCTGTTTCGCGCCTTTCACGCCGTGCCGCCGCTGACCAACAGTAAAGGCGAACCGACCAACGCCATTTATGGTGTATCGAATATGCTGCGCAAGCTGATCAACGACTACGCCACGCCGTATTTTGCGGTGGTATTCGATGCGCCGGGCAAGACCTTCCGCCACGAGTTGTACGACCAATACAAGGCCCATCGGCCGCCGATGCCGGACGAATTGCGGGTGCAGATTCAACCGCTGCACGACTTGATCCGGTCTTTGGGATTGCCGCTGATCATCGAACACGGGGTCGAGGCCGACGACGTGCTGGGCAGTCTGGCGCAAAACGCCGCCCGCCAGGGCTTTAATGTCATCATTTCCACCGGCGACAAGGACATGGCGCAATTGGTCAACGAGCAGATCATCCTGGAAAACTCGATGACCGGCGCGGTGATGGACATTGCCGGGGTGCAGGACAAATTCGGCGTCAAACCGGAACAAATCATCGATTATCTGGCTTTGATGGGCGATGCGGTGGACAACATCCCCGGCGTGCCCAAGGTCGGACCGAAAACCGCCGCCAAATGGCTGCAGGAATACGGCACACTGGACAACCTGATCGCCAGCGCGGACCAAATCAAAGGCAAAATCGGCGACAACCTGCGCGAGGCCCTGGGCCAATTGCCGCTATCGCGGGAATTGACCACGATCAAATGCGACGTGGCCTTGCATTACAGCCTGGACGATCTGAAACGCAAGGAACCGGATATCGCCGCGTTGAAACAGCAGTTGGGCAGTCTGGGCTTCAACAGTTGGTTGAAAACGCTGAACGGCGACGCCTCAGCAACCGCGGCCGAACCGGTCGGACAAGCCGCAGCGCCGAAACCGGTGCCGGTCGCAAAAGATTACCAAACCATCCTCAGCCAAGCCGAATTCGACGCCTGGCTGGCCCGGCTGGAACAAGCCGAACTGTTCGCGTTCGATACCGAAACCAGCAGCCTGAATTACAGCGAAGCCGAGATCGTCGGCGTTTCGTTTGCGATCGAAGCCGGCCGCGCCGCCTACCTGCCGCTGGCGCACGATTATCCGGACGCGCCGGCGCAACTGGATCGGCAGAGCGTGCTGCAGGCCTTGAAACCGTTGCTGGAAAGCCCGGAGCACGCCAAGCTCGGCCAAAACCTGAAATACGACGCCCACGTCCTGGCCAACCACGGCATCGCGTTGCGCGGTATCCGCCACGACACGATGCTGCAATCCTACGTGTTGAACAGTACCGCGACCAAACACAATATGGACGACCTGGCCAAACATTACCTGGGCGTCGATACCATTCACTTCGAAGACGTTTGCGGCAAGGGCGCCAAGCAGATCGGCTTTGCCGAAGTGGCGATCGACCGCGCCACCGAATACGCCGCCGAAGACGCCGACATCACCTTGCGCCTGCACCAAACCCTGTCCGCCGAATTGCAGCAACGGCCCAGTTTGTGGGCTTTGTATAACGATATCGAGCTGCCGCTGGTCAAAGTCCTGGCCAAAATCGAGGAAAACGGCGTGCTGATCGACAGCGACATGCTGGCCCAGCAAAGCCAGGAATTGGCGGACCGGATGATAGGCCTGGAGATCCAGGCCCACGATCTGGCCGGCTCGGCTTTTAATCTGGGTTCGCCGAAGCAGATTCAGGAAATCCTGTACGACCGCTTGAATCTGCCGGTACTGAAAAAAACCCCGAAAGGCCAGCCGTCCACCGACGAATCGGTATTGCAGGAATTGGCGGCGGATTTTGCGTTACCGCGGCTGATTCTGGAACATCGGGGCCTGAGCAAGTTGAAATCGACTTACACCGACAAACTGCCGCAGCAGATCAACCGCAAAACCGGGCGGGTGCATACCTCCTATCACCAGGCGGTGGCTGCGACCGGGCGTTTGTCGTCGACCGACCCCAATCTGCAGAATATTCCGATCCGTAGCGAAGACGGCCGCAAAATCCGCCAGGCTTTCATCGCCCCGCCCGGCTACAAAATCGTCGCGGCCGATTATTCGCAGATCGAATTGCGGATCATGGCGCATTTGTCCGGCGACGCCGGTTTGCTGAAAGCCTTTGCCGCCGGCGAGGACGTACACCGCGCCACTGCCGCCGAAGTATTCGAGGTGGCGCCGGATCAGGTCACCCACGATTTGCGCCGCTCGGCCAAGGCGATCAACTTCGGCCTGATTTACGGCATGTCGGCCTTCGGCTTGGCGCAGCAATTGGGCTTGCCGCGCAATCAGGCCCAGTCTTACATCGACCTATATTTCAGCCGTTACCCCGGCGTCAAGCACTACATGGATAGCACGCGCGAATTGGCCAAGCAGCAAGGCTATGTCGAAACCATCTTCGGCCGCCGTCTGTATTTGCCGGACATCAACGCCCGCAACGCCGCGCAACGCCAGTACGCCGAACGCACCGCAATCAACGCGCCGATGCAGGGCAGCGCCGCCGACATCATTAAACGGGCGATGATCGCCTGCCACGACTGGATCGAAACCAGCGGCGCCGACCTGAAAATGATCATGCAGGTGCACGACGAACTGGTGTTCGAAGTGGCCGAGCCCATTCTCTCGGACAGCATCGCCAAAATCACCGGCATCATGTCCGCTGCCGCCGAGTTGGCCGTGCCCTTGCTGGTGGAAGCCGGCACCGGCGCCAACTGGGACGAAGCGCATTAGGCCGGCAGGCATGAAGTTCAAGTTCTGGGGCGTCAGAGGCTCGATTGCCACGCCGGGGCCGAATACGGTCCGCTACGGCGGCAACACCACCTGCATCGAAATCACCAGCAGCGCCGGCGATCTGATCATTCTCGACGCCGGCACCGGCATCCATGCCCTGGCGCAAACGTTGCTGCACAAACGCGATCTGACCGCGCATATTCTGATCACCCACACCCATTGGGACCATATCCAGGGCTTGCCGTTTTTCCTGCCGATGTTCCGAGCCGGTAACCGGATCAATATTTACGGCGGCCTGGAACCGGTGACCCATCAGGGCATCGAGCGGGCGATGCGGGTGCAGTTGCAGCACGCCTATTTTCCGATCAGCGAAGCGCAACTGAAGGCCGAGGTGCGTTACACCACACTGAAAGCCGGGGAACCGATCCGGATCGGCAGCGTCCGCGTCACGCCCACCGTGCTGAACCATCCGGTGTTCAACTTCGGTTACCGAATCGACGATGACGCCGGCGGTTCGCTGTTTTTCACCGGCGACTACGAGCCGCCGCTGAACCCTTATCCGGAACAGCATCCCGGTTACGAAGCGATGCAGGAATTGATCGACCAGAAAAACGAAGAAGTGATCGGGGCAATGGCCGGCGTCGACGCGCTGATCATCGACAGTTCCTACACCGACGCCGAATACGCCGAGCGCCACGGCTGGGGCCACGGCACCTACCGTTCGGCGTTAGATATCGCGGCCCAGGCTAAAGTTAGGCAATTGTTTCTGACCCACCACGAGCCTACCCGAAGCGACGCCGATCTGGATACGATTTATTCCGGCCTGTTGCAGGCCGAGCGCTTAGGATTTCCGGTCTGGTTGGCGCGGGAAGGCGATCAATATTCGTTACCGTACCAGCCGGACCAGTCCGGCTAGCGTTCGGCAATCGAAATCAAGGCCGGGATTTATCGCGAATGGTCTGAATGATGCCGGTGGTCGAATGGCCTTCGATGAACGACAATATTTTCACCTCGCCGCCCGCGGCCAGCACGCTGTCGTGGCCGGCGATGCTGGTGATGTCGCTATAGTCGCCGCCTTTGACCAGGATGTCGGGCAGTAACTGGTCGATGACGGCTTTAGGCGTGTCTTCCGCGAACGCCACCACCCAGTCCACGCATTCCAGCGCCGCCAGCATTTCCATCCGGTGTGCCAGATCGTTGACCGGGCGTTCCGGGCCTTTCAGGCGCTTGACTGAATCGTCGCTGTTGACCAGCACCACTAGGCGGTCGCCCAGGGTTTTGGCTTGCTGCAAGTAACGGACGTGGCCGGGGTGGAGGATGTCGAAACAGCCGTTGGTAGCGACGATTTTTTCGCCGTTCTGTTTGGCGGCGGCGCGTTCCTTGAGCAGTTCCGGCAGGGTGCAGACGCCTTTGTGGCGCGCCCGCGGGCCTTGCAGCGCGGCGGCCAGTTCGTCGGTATCGACCGTGGCGGTACCCATTTTCCCGACCACGATGCCGGCGCCGATGTTGGCCAGTTGCGTGGCTTCGGCCAGCGGTTTTTTCGCCGCCAGACTGGCGGCCAGCACCGAAATCACGGTGTCGCCGGCGCCGGTAACGTCGAATACCTCGCGGGCATGGGTCGGCAAATGCAGCGGTTCGGCATCCTTGCAGAGCAGGCTCATGCCGTGCTCGCCGCGGGTGACCAGCAACGCATCCAGTGCCAGCTTATCGATCAGATTGAGACCGCGTTCGACGATTTGCGCCTCGTTGCTGCAGCGGCCGACCACGGCCTCGAATTCGCCCAGGTTCGGCGTGATCAAGGTCGCATTGCGGTAAATCGAAAAGTCGCTGCCTTTCGGGTCGACTAGGACCGGCTTTTTCAGTTGCCGGGCCAGCGTAATGAATTGCTGCACTTGGTTTAACGTGCCTTTGCCGTAATCGGACAGTACCGCCACCTGCGATTGCATCAGTTCGGCATGGTAAAGGTGCAGCAACGGATCGCTGTCGATTTGCTGAAAGCCGTCTTCGAAATCGAGCCGGATCAGTTGTTGATGGCGGCTCATCACCCGCAGTTTGGTGATGGTCGGATAATTCGGTATCGCCTGGAACAGGCATAACACCCCGGCGTCCTTCAGTAATTTTTCCAGTGCGTTTGCCGCCTGGTCTTCGCCGGTAAAACCCAGCACCGAGACTTTGGCGCCCAGCGCGGCGATGTTCAGCGCCACGTTGCCGGCGCCGCCGGCGCGGAATTCGTCCTGTTTGACATGCACTACCGGCACTGGCGCTTCCGGAGAAATACGCGAGGTCGGGCCGTGCCAGTAGCGGTCCAGCATCAGGTCGCCGACCACCAGCACCCGAGCGTTGGAATAGTTGGGTAATTGCATGGCTGTGTGAAGTTATCCGTGATTCGAAGGGTGCTATTATAGCCGCAACCCATTGCGATACAGGTGCGAAGCATGAGCGTGAAAATCTACCACAACCCGCGTTGCGGCAAATCCCGCGACACTTTGAAACTGTTGGAAGCCAACAATATCCAGCCCGAGATCGTCGAATATCTGAAAACCCCGCCGACCGCCGCCGAATTGCAGGATATTTTGCACAAGCTGGGGCTGAAACCGCGCGAGTTGATGCGTACCAAGGAACCCGAATACAAGGAAAACGGCTTGGACGATAAGTCCTTGAGCGACGCCGAATTGATCGAAGCCATGGTCAGAATTCCGAAACTGATCGAGCGACCCATCGTCTTGAAGGACGGCAAAGCCGCCGTCGGCCGTCCGCCCGAAGCTGTTTTGAGTATCCTGTAATGGCGAAAATCCTGATCCTATATTACAGCCGCGACGGCGGCACGGCGCGGATGGCACAGCATATCGCCCGCGGCGTCGAGTCGGTGGCCGGAGCCGAAGCGCTACTGCGCACGGTGCCGGAGGTATCGGCAGTATCGGAAAAAGTTGCCGACAGCATTCCCGACAGCGGCGCGCCCTACGCCTCGTTGAACGATCTGGAAAATTGCGACGGTCTGGCGTTGGGCAGCCCGACCCATTTCGGCAATATGGCGGCGGCGTTGAAGTACTTCCTGGATAGCTCGACGCCGTTGTGGTTTTCCGGCGCCTTGTCCGGCAAACCGGCCGGCGTCTTCACCTCGACCGGCAGCATGCACGGCGGTCACGAAACCACGCTGCTGTCGATGATGTTGCCGTTGATGCACCACGGCATGTTATTGCTGAGCCTGCCCTGCAACGAAATCGCGCTGCGGGAAACGGTCAGCGGCGGCACGCCGTACGGTCCCAGCCATTGTTCGGAAGCCGACGCGGAACTGACCGAGCACGAGAAGCGCTTGTGTTGGGTACTTGGAGAGCGTCTGGCGAAGGCGGCGCTGGCGTTGAAAGGCGCTTTCTAATTTGCCGGCCCGTTTCGATACTCGATTACTTTCGTCTGAAACCAAAAAATACCGGTTTTTTGTATATCTGCAGAGTCGGCAAATTAGGGTTGACATAGTCTATAAATGGACTTATTTTTAACGAAAGTTCAAATGAGTTGTATGGAGGGCTTATGTTATCGACCGTACAAGCAGCATTACCGGCCGACAGTGCCGTCGTGGCGGGGGCCGCGTTACGCACCTTTTTCAATATTGCCGACGCCTGGCGGTTGAATGCCGAGCAAGCCATGACCCTTTTGGGGCTGGATTCGCGCAGCACCTATTTCAAATGGAAAAAAAGCCCGGAAAGCGCCAGCCTGAATCCGGACAAGCTGGAGCGGTTGTCTTACATTTTCGGTATCTATAAAGCCCTGCAAATTCTGCTGCCGCAAGCCGAGGCCGCCGACGCCTGGTTGCAGCAAGCCAATCAGGCTGCGCCGTTTTCCGGACAAAGCGCGTTGCAGCGCATGTTGTCGGGCCGGGTCGCGGATTTATACGTGGTACGCCAATATCTGGATGCCCAGTGCGGTTGGGCATGAAACCGATCGCAACGGCCCGGATCGACTGGCGGCCGTGTTGGCGCTTGGTACCTAGCCGATTTCCGCCGACCGGATTGTTCGACCGGGTGGCCGATCCGGCCGATCTGGAAGTGGTGTTCGCAATCGAGGCCTTGACCAACGACCGTCTGCGCGACGAGGCCGGCGAAATTCGGTTGGTGGCGGCGGCGGATAGAATCTCCGGCCCCGGTACCACGCCGATCATGGCTGCGTTCACCCATTTGAATCCGGAAGGCAGCCGCTTCTCCGACGGCAGTTTCGGCGTCTATTACGCGGCCAAGGATATCGATACCGCAATCGCCGAGACCGCTTTCCATCGCGCCCGCTTCTTGGCGGCGACCCGGCAAGCGCCAATCGAGATCGACATGCGTTCCTACGCCTCGGACCTGGACGCCGAACTGCACGACATCCGCGCTAAACAAACCGAACTGCCGGATATTTACGCTAGCGATACCGGGCATTACGCGGCGGCGCAGGCCTTGGCCAAGCAACTGCGCGCTGACGGTTCCAATGGGATTGCCTATTCCAGCGTACGCAACGCCGGCGGCGAATGCGTCGCGGTGTTCAAACCGCGCTTGTTGTCTCCGGTGAAACAGGGGGCGCATTATTGCTACGTCTGGGACGGTGCCAGGATTAGCGCCATCTATAAAAAAGAACTCTACCGCTCCGGCGTTTGACTCGATATAGCCGAAATGCTCGATTTGACCGTACCCAACCCCGCCAACGAATTCCACGGCCACCATGTCGGCCTGGTATTGGACAGCTACCAAGAATTGCTCGGCACGCCGTTGCTGCAGCAGCTGCCAGGCCAGTCGTTGGGCGAGGCCGCCTTTAACGCCGGATTCGCTCTGCTGTCGCATACTGCCGATGCCGATCCGCTATTCAACTATGCCAACCGCCAAGCCTTGGCCCTGTTCGAATTCGAGTGGCAGGAGTTGGTCGGCCTGCCGTCGCGGTTTTCGGCGGAGCCGGTTAACCGCGCAGAACGCGAGCGCTTGTTGGCGCAAGTGTCCAGCCGTGGCTATATCGACGATTATTCCGGCGTGCGCATCGCCAAGTCCGGCCAGCGTTTTTTGATTGAGCACGCCGTGGTTTGGAACGTTTACGACCAGTGGCGGCGTTATTACGGCCAGGCCGCTTGTTTTAGCGATTGGCGCTTGCTACCCTGAAGCGCCTGCCCGTTTTTCGAAAACCCTGCGGAGACTATTATGTTGAAAACCTTGCTCAAATATGGCGGCCGCATCGCGTGCGGCTTGACCATCGCCGCCGCTGCACCGGCACTGGCCGACGAAGTCGGTTGCGTGACTACGGCCTGGAAGTTGATTGGTGCCAACCATAAAGTCTGCGTCGACGTATTCGAAGATCCGAAGATTCCGAACGTGATTTGCCATATCAGCCAGGCCAGAACCGGCGGCATCTCCGGCGGCTTGGGATTGGCGGAAGACCCGTCGCAATTCTCGCTGGCCTGTCGCCAGATCGGCCCGATTGCGTTACCGGCCAAATTGCCGGCCGAGGAAACTGTATTTTCGGAAAGCACGTCGCTGTTGTTCAAATCCACCAACATTACCCGCCTGTGGGACGCCAAACACAACACCCTGGTCTATCTGGCGATCAGCCGCAAGGTGATCGAAGGCGCGCCGGCCAACAGCGTATCGACGGTACCGGTCATGCCGTGGGGCAAGTAAGCCGGCACTTAGTTATAACTTTGCCAGGCTTAAGCCAACGCCGCCATGCCCGCCCGGATGCCCGCAAGGGCAGGAGAGCGGGCATCCAGTGCCATGGATGGCAAGTTTCGATCCATCCGTGGAGTCCGGCAAAGCAGAATTAGCCCGGCGGCTGGACGGCGACGCTTGGGCTGGCGGTCGGAGCGATCCATTTCAGCAGCGCCTCGTACAACGTCGCCGGCAGTCATCGCAATCACCGGCAGTTCGAGGCAGGACGGTATTTGCCGGAGCAAACGCGTGGCCTGGTAGCCGTCCATGACCGGCATCTGCACATCCATCAACACACAGTCGTAGCGCTTGTCCCGCAGTTTTTGCAGCGCAATCTCGCCGTTTTCGGCGACATCGACCTGAATTTGCGCCTGTTCCAGTAATTCCACCGCGACGATGCGATTGATTTCGTTATCTTCCGCCAGCAGCACCTTGCTGCCGTGCAACGGCCGCAACCGGTCCGAATCGAAACTGCTGCGGTGGCGGCGCATCTGGAAATTGCGGATCGTGGCCAAGTCGGTGACGCCGAGCAGCACGTCGAAGGTAAACGTTGAGCCGATATTGGGCTGGCTGTCGACCCGGATGCTGCCGTGCATCTGTTCGATCAATTGTTTGGAAATGATCAAGCCCAGGCCGGTGCCGCCGTAATTGCGGGTCACGCTGCTGTCGCCCTGGCTAAAGGCCTGGAACAATTTGTGTTGCTGATCGGCGGTAATACCGATGCCGGTGTCGCTGATGGCGAATTGCAGGCGAACCGTAGCGGCGTCGCGCTGCAATTCTTTGACGGCGACCCGGACTTCACCGCGTTCGGTAAATTTGATCGCATTGCCGACCAAATTGATGAAAATTTGCCGCAAGCGCTGCGGATCGCCGATCACGGCATGGTAGGCGTCGGTCTGGTCGGGCCGAATCAGGCGGATGCCTTTTTTGGCGCTGAGCTGCAACATGGTCGAGAACACGTGCTCCAGAGTTTCTTCCAGCAAAAACGGAATCGTCTCCAGCGGCATCTTGCCGGCTTCCATTTTGGAAAAGTCCAGAATGTCGTCGATCAGCGCCATCAGCGAATGCGCCGAAGATTCGACCCGCAGCAGATACTCGCGTTGTTTAACGTTCAAAGGGCTGTTCAAGGACAGTTCGACCAAGCCGACGATTGCGTTCATCGGCGTGCGGATCTCGTGGCTCATATTGGCCAGAAACTGGCTCTTGGCCTGGTTGGCTGCTTCGGCCTCCAGCTTGGCGGCTTCCAGTTCCCGGGTACGGGTTTGCACCTGAATTTCCAGATCGGCTTCGTGGGCTTCGGTCTGGGCCAGCATGTTATTGAAGGCCTCGGCCAGATCGCTGATCTCGTCGTTGCCGCCGTAAACCGAGCGCCGGCTGTAATCCCGGTCCCGTTCGATCTGGCGGGCGGTTTCGGCCAGTTGCAGGATCGGCCGTAGAAACGAGCGTTGCAGCCGCTGCACGTACAAGCCGACCACGCTCAAT
The DNA here is from genome assembly GCF_024505045.1 of Methylomonas aurea. Lineage (GTDB taxonomy): Bacteria > Pseudomonadota > Gammaproteobacteria > Methylococcales > Methylomonadaceae > Methylomonas > Methylomonas aurea. The sequence goes on from NZ_JANIBM010000001.1 coordinate 270,062, forward strand.
GCGATCAAGATAATACTGGCGTTCAGCACGCCATTGAATAACAGGGTTTGGTAACTCTGTTTCAGGCTGGCTTCCAACGTGATATAGCCGACGGTCTGCTGGTTCTTGTGCAGAATGGGTTGGGTAATCGACCGGGTTTTGGCGATTTGTTCGGGCCACCAGTCGTGCCACGCTTCCGCCGGCTTGCGGTAACTGACCAGGGTTTTGCCGGCGGTGTTCTGAATCTGGCCGGAAATGATGTCCGGATCGTGGGCCAGCGCGTCCAGAATTTCCTGTGCCGTTTGGGCGTCTTCGAACAGCAGCGCGAAGCTGCTATTCTGGCCGATCATGTTGGCGGTGAGCTGCAATTTGTAGCCGATGGCCTGCTGCACCGCGCCGTATTCGCGCACCGTTAGCGATGCCGTCGCCACCATTAGACTCAGCATCACCATCAGGCGCAGAATATTGCCGAGCTTACGGCTGATGGAGATACGCGGTTGAGTCGAGGCGGTCATTCTATTAGTTCGGCCATCCGAAGCAATTTGGAGCTCAATGTTAAGTGGGCGGATTTTACCGGGCCTAAATTTACCACCAGTTTCAGCTTGTTGTCGCGCAAGCTGAACTGCACCATGCCGCCGGCGGCGGCGAAGCCGTCGCTGTCGCCGACCAGCAGGATGTGTTTGGCGCGGGCTTGGCCGGCTACTTCCGCAGTCAAGCGGCTGTTGTCGGCCAAAAATAAAATGCTGCAGCCGCCGATGTCGGCGTCGGTTTCGATGTCGACATGCACCGGTGCGCCGTCTATGGTTTGCCCTTCCAAAACCGGTAGGAATTTTTGCAGTGGGCTGGCGCCGCGCAAACAGATGGCGATGGGCCGCGCTTCCGGCCAGCGCGTCAATTCGGCGAAATGAAACAGGTAGGCGGTTTTCAGTTGAAACTCCCGATCGCCGGCTGCGGATTCCGCCGCTTCGCCAGCCGCAACGCTTAGCCAAACGCAGAGGCTGAGTAGCGTATATCGGAAAACGCGCATAGTGCCGTTCGCCCCTAAAAACGCCAGGATATCTGCGCCAGATAGCCGCGTTGAATCTGGCTGGAAACCGGGATGTACAACACGTCGTTGAACTCCGGACGTTGGCCGTCCAGCAGATTTTGCCCGACCAGCGACAGCTCCAGGTTCTTGGCCGGGTGCCAGCCCAGCCGCAGATCCAGCGCAATGTAGTCCGGAATCCGGGTCTGGTTAACGGTGATGCGGTCCACGTAACGCGCCCAGGCGTCCAGCTCGATATCGTCGGTCAGATCCAGCATCGAACGCAGTGACAGACTGTGCTGCGGATTGACTTTTTCCTCGGCCAACGGGTCCAGAAACCAGGATTGCCGGTTGTCGGCGTCGTTGTCGAAGCGGATGCCGGTATAGGAGGCTTGCAGGCGCCAATCGTGGCTGACCCGGTAGTTGGCAGCCAGTTCCAGGCCGTAACTTTTCATTTGCCGGTAATTGCCGACGCTGAGGTCGAGAATCGGCGGAAATCCGGGCGGCATACCGTTACTTGTTAGGCCGGCTACCTTGACGCCCTGAATCCGGTCGTAAACGTTGTAAAACACGGTGCTGTCCAGATCCAGGCGGTTGTTGACCTGCCAACGCCAGCCCAGCTCGTACGCCACCACGTTTTCGGTACGCATGTCCTGGTTGGCGTCGGCCAGAAAAAACAACGACTGCTGGCCCGGAACCGGCAGAAACAGCTGGATGCTCTGTTGGGCGCGGTTGGGCAGCGCCACGGCCCGGGAAACTCCGGCCCACAGCCGGTGGCGTTTGTGCGGAGTCCAGATCAGCCGGGCGTTGGGTTCGGTTTCCCAACCGGTGTAAGTGAAGTGTTCGACCCGGTTGCCCAAGGTCAATTGCAGATTGTCCAGCAGCTCGATGTTGTCCTGGGCAAACAGGCCGATGTTGTGCTGGGTAAACCGGTCCGGCTCGAAACCCAGCGTCAGCGTGTTGTCGAAACGGTCGTCGATGATCTGGTAATTCAGACCCCACAGCAAATGGTGATTGCCGAACAAGGACTGGCTGTGCTGAATGTCCAGGTTGTAATGCGAGCGGCTCATCCGGTTGGTAGCCATTTGCCAGTCGGTCTGGGTAAAGGCCATGTTGACCCGCAACTCCCGCTCGCCGTCGAACTGGTGGGTCCAGTTGCCTTGCAGGCTGCCGGATACGCCGTCCTTGCCGAAATCGTCCTGGCGCCAGTAAGGTGGCGTAGCCGACGACACGCCGGTCAAAAAACCGTGCAAGCGGTAGCGGGTGGCGGTGGCTTCCAGCATCAGTTGGTCGCGCTCGGTCAATTGGCTGTCCAGGCGGAAATTGGCGGTTTCCGCATTGCCGGTATCGTGGGTATTGTGCAGGCCGGCCATATCCACGCTGGCGTCACGGACTAGCGCATTGACAGTGCCGCGCAGGTAAGTTGATTCGGACAGCTTTTGCCCGTAACGGACGCCGCCGAAGCCGCGCTCCTCGGTGCCGCCGGCGGCGGTCAGCAAGCCGCCTTCGGTGTCGGCCGCCGAACGGGTGACGATATTGATCGCGCCGTTCACCGCATTCGCGCCCCACAGGCTGCCGCTGGGGCCGCGTAGCACTTCGATCCGTTCGATGTTTTGCAACAGCGGAATATGCTGGCCCCAATACACGCCGCTGATCAACGGGTCGTAAATGCTGCGGCCGTCCACCATGACCTGCAGTTTGTTGGCGTACAGATCGTTGAAGCCGCGCGCGCTGACGCCCCAGTTCCAACTGTTGACGCGGGCCACGGCCATACCCGGCGCCATGCGCAGCAATTCCGGCAGGCTGGTGGCGCCGGAACGGCGGATATCCTCGGCGCTGATCACAAACGCCGCGGCCGGCGTGTCTTTGACGGTTTGCGCTTGGCGGGCCAGGCCGGACACTTTCAGTTCGGTCAATTCGTCCCAACTCAAGGACAGCAATTCGCTGGTGCTGTCCAGCGCATTCGCGTCGTCGTCGGCGGCCATCGCCAGTTGCGCCGATAGCAGCGTCAGGCACAGGCCGGCGAGTTGGCGAATCAGGCGAGATGAGGCCATGGTCTGGGATGAGAGCAAAAAGTGGTTTCCGGCATTATAAGTGAGTCGCCGCTACAGGTAACCCGACTATGGTGCTAGCGGTCGGCCTGCCTGTTTAAAATAGCGCAGAAATGGTCGCGCACTCGTCGGCATCCAGAGAAAATTCGAAAATCGCCAAATCCTCGCGCATATGTGCCGCGGAGCAGGTCCCGGTCAGCGGAACGACACCGTGTTGCTGCAGATAGCGGAAAAAAATTTGCGCCGGCGTCCGGCCGCGTGCGTTGGCCGCTGCGGTTACCGCCGGGTGCGCCAGCAGGCGCGGGTTGGCGGTCAAGGTCCAGAAACTTTGGTAGACGATCTGCCGCTGTCGGCAGAAGGCGCGAATCTGTTTGTCGTAGCCGGTGTCGGAGTAGAACCGGTTTTGAATAACGGCCGGCTTGATTTCGGCGGTTTGGTACAAATATTCGAACAACGCAAAATCGTAGCAATTGCTGATGCCCAACTGCTTCACCTTGCCGGCTCCGGCCAAGGTTTCCATAGCTTGCCAGACCTCCAGCAACTGGCCGCGGTCGGCCAGAGGCGAATGCAACACCAGGCCGTCCAGATAATCGGTCTGCAGATTGCGTTGCGAAACCGCGAACGATTGCGCCACCTGTTCCGCCAGACCGGCGCGCGGGTCGTAGGGAATTCGTAGCGGATCGTGGCCGTTCAACGGCGTAAATTTGGTTTGCAGGTAAAGATCGGCGCGGGTAAGGCCTGATTTAGCGCAGGCCGCGGCAATGCCTGCCCCGACGCCGGCTTCGTCGTAATGCTTGGGCTGGCAGGCCGTGTCGATGCCGCGAAATCCAGCGGCAATCGCTTGCTCGACCAGTTCGGCCGTGCGTTCCTGTTTCCAGGCCGTGCCGTAAATGATGCCCGGCATGCGCACGCCGGCGACGGAAACTACAAAAGCGTGGTCTGGCATGGACGGCTCCCGAAAAAAGCTTGATCTTCGGCGATCGCCGCCGAGCCGTCAATTGCCGGCATACTGCACTCCTAAACCGCGACCCATGCTAGGTAAAGAACTGCCGCCAGCTGTGTTCAGAACAGGCTAGCGATTCCGAATACAATTTCACACGCATTGAATGGCAGTTTTTGGGGGGATAAAATGATGCAATCGACCCCAAGCCGCCAAAGAAAATGAATTTGCAAGGACAGCAAATGGCAAATGAGCCGTCATTCAAAATGTAGGTGAGATTAGCTTGCGTAATCGCACATTTCGAAGCCAACATTCCTTCGATTACGCTGTCGCTACGCGGGCTAACGTCGGCACATCCTGTTTAGCGCAACTTATCGCGTTTTATATATGACTACTTCTAAACAAAAGAATACAGGTAAACTATATGAACGAATGGTTTTACAAGTATATAAAATATTATGCAACGATAATACTTTTAGTGACGTACAACATGATGTCAAACTACCTGGGCCCGATGGTGAGAGGCAAATTGATGTTTTAGTCACTCATGAACATGCAAATTCAAAATACTTGACGGTAATCGAATGTCGTGATTTCAAGGGCAAACTAACAGTAACGCATGTCGACGCCTTTTCTTCAAAACTTAAAGATGTTAGAGCAAGTAAAGGGATTATGGTTAGCCGAAATGGATTTTCAAAAACTGCAATACAGAAAGCCCAACGACTAGGTATTGAACTATGTATGGTCGATTGTGCTGATAAGGTATTGAAAAATCGAATAAAAGAAATTCAAATAGTAATTTCTTTTATTCAAAAAATAGAATTAAATAGTCAGGTTTTTTTGGGGAATAAAACCGACAAGTCAATTCTTCTTGATAGAAAGAATTTCACCACTATCAATGATAAACCCTTACGCGAGCTATTAATTGAAGAATTACGTACCGGCCAACACCCAATCCCAAGCAAGAGCTGTGAGGTAAATTGGGAGCCATCTGAATTGCAGTCTCCTCTATACATTCGTGATGCCAACGGCAATCAATTGCCGATAGAGTGGCTCAAAGTAACAGTCAAGATTAGTATCGAATTTTATATGGGAAGAGCAAGTGATTTCCCTGATTTTATAGCCCATACTCAGTATGGTGATAAATCAGTTAGAGTGTTTGTTCCTCCCAAATTCAATATTGGATTTAATTCCTCTCTTACCCGATTTCTGGATAAGAATGATATACCGACAGATTTTAAAACTCTACCTTGTATAGTGATGCCTGAATCCGACGACGCCACACTTGAAGAGTCCAGAGCTTGGTTATTTACACCTTCGGGCCGTAGGCTGGGTTAAGCAACGCGAAACCCAGTAAAAGCTTTAAAACAATCATTTGTACATCTCAAATAATCGCGTTCGACGCTGGGTTTCATTAACATTCAAGCCAGCCTACGTTAGCAAACCGACCGTCGGCTTTTGGCCGGTCGGCGGCACTGGCAATTTTTGAAATTAGATCCAGCGGCCGATCTCATCGGAATCCGTACTTCCCTGCCATCTACCAGCTCCGCCCGGCGAGGCGCTGCGAAAAGTGTGCGCCAGCCAGCGCGGTGTTGCACCCGGTTTTTACATTTTCCCCTACGCCAAGTATGCTTTCGGCCGTAACGGTTATGGAGCATGCACAATGGGGCCGGCAAGTTTCGCCTATTTTCCCTCAGTAGATTTAGCCGCCATCGAAAGCCGGTTGGCGGAGTGGCGCGCGGTTTTCCCCGAAATGGGCGTGCTGGCCTTGTTTCCCGAAGCCGAAAAGGCGTCGATTCCGGCGTTGCAGGCCTTGTGCAATCGTTGCGAGCTGCCGTTGTGCGGCGCGATGTTTCCGCAATTGATCTACGGTACCGGCTTTCGTAGCAGCGGCGTTTGTTTGTTGCGGTTCGACCGGATGCCCTACGCGGCGCTGTTCGACGTAGCGCGGCAGGACGCCATCGGTGCGGCCGAGGCTGCCGAAACCGTAGCCGGCCATGTCGGTCGCCATCTGGATGACGAGGAGCCGGCCACGCTGTTTTTAATGCTGGATGCGCTGCTGCCGAACATCGGCTCCCTGCTCGACGAACTGTATCTGCGCCTGGCCAACCGCGTGCATTACGCCGGCGTCAACGCCGGCAGCGAGACTTTTCAAGCCATGCCTTGCCTGTTCGACAACCAGAGGATTATCGGCAACGGCGTGTTGGCGCTGTTGCTGAAGCCGCACGACGGGGCGGTGTTGGAGCACGGCTACCGCACCGAAGCGGAAACGTTGCCGGCGACTTCCACCGACCGCAACCGGATCATACATATCGACTGGCGCCCGGCGTTCGAGGTTTACCAGGAACTGGTGCGGGCCAAATTCGGCGTCGAGATTACCCGCGATAACTTTTACCAATACGCGGTGCATTTTCCGTTCGGCATACTCAGGGCGAACCACACCACCGTGGTACGGATTCCGGTCATGCTCGACGCGGACAACGCGCTGTATTGCATCGGCGAAGTGCCGCCCCATTCGATGTTGGCCTTATTGGATGCGCCGCAAGTCGATTCGCCTGACACTTTGCAAAACTTGCACGGCGGTCTGTCCAAACTCAGCGGCGATCCGGCCGGACGCGAACTGCTGTTGTTTTATTGTGCCGGTCGGCGCCAACATCTCGGCGCGGCCAGCGCCGGCGAAGAATTGGCGATTTTTCAGAATTTGAGCCAAGCGTCGGCAATCGCCGGCGGCCTGGCACTGGGCGAAATCGGCGACACCACGCTGTGGGGTTACCCTTTGTTCCATAACGCCACCGTCGTTACCGCCGCCTGGACCAACCGCACATGAGGCACGACGACGTCATTCCGGTTTTGTACGAAATGGCGATGACGATCGGCGGCGAGATCAGTTTGAAGCCGCTGCTGACCCGCACCCTGCAACGCCTGTTGTACTTCACGTCGTTTCCGGCCGGTTTCATTTGCCTGGATTTATCCCCAAGCGCAACGGCCGGCAGCGCTTGTCTGGATGCGGCGCTGCTGGCCGCGATCGGCGATTTTCAATTGATTAAACACATCGGTGAGACCATATCGTTGCCAGCAGACCTGGCGCTGGGCCCGGCGGCGCGGGAAGACGATCGGGCCGCATTATTTTCCGGATTGCCGGTGAGCCCGGACCGTTACCGGGCGTTTCTGCGCTTGCCGATAACCGACATCGGCGTCGTGATTTTGATGGCGCCGATCATGCCGGAAACCCATCTGCCGCTGACGCGGATGTTCGAGCCGATCATGGCGCATTTGGCCAGAGCCGTGTTGCTATGCCGGCATTACGACCAACATACGTCGCAACTGATTGCCGATAAACGCCAGGCCGACCAACGCGCCGAGTTTCTGGCCTTGCACGACAGTTTGACCGGTCTGCCCAACCGGGCATTACTGCTTGACCGGATCCAGCAAGCGATGGCGATGGCCACCCATAACGGCCAATACGGCGCGTTGTTGACGCTGAACCTCGACCATTTCAAACAACTCAACGACATTTACGGTTACGAGACTTGCGACAAGATTCTGGTCGAAACCGCGCGCCGGCTGGAGTATTGCGTGCGGGAGGGCGATACCGTGGCCCGCTTCGGCGGCGATGAATTCGTTTTGCTGCTGTGGCCGTTGTCGGTATTGAAGCAGGAAGCGGCGATTCAGGCCGAAGCCATCGCCCAGAAGGCGCAGCAGGCGCTACTGACGCCATACCAATGCGATTCGCGCGGTTTGCTGGCGACCTTCAGCATCGGCATCAGCTTGTTCAGGGCGCATGGCGACAGTCTGGAAAGTCTGCTGAAAAATGCCGAAACCTCGTTGTACCAAGCCAAAACCGCCGGCCGCAATACGATCCGCTTCTTCGATCCCGGAATTCAGGCGGCGATGATGCAGCGCTTGGAACTGGAAGCGGACTTGCTGGCGGCGATTCGCGGCAACCAACTGGAGCTGTATTACCAAGTCCAAGCCGACGACCGGAATCGGGCGACCGGCGCCGAAGCGTTGATTCGCTGGCACCATCCGCGGCGCGGCATGATATCTCCGGCCGTATTCATCCCGTTGGCGGAAGAGAACGGGTCGATTATCGAAATGGGCGATTGGGTGTTGGCCGAGGCCTGCCGCCGGCTTCAGGCCTGGCAATCCGATCCCCGGCTCGGCCGGCTGGAGTTGGCGGTCAATGTCAGTGCGATTCAATTTCAACAACACGACTTCACCGCCAAGGTCGGCGCGCTGTTGGCCGACTACCCGTCGGTCTCGCAACGCTTGAAGCTGGAGCTGACCGAAAGCGTGCTGCTGAACAGAGCCGAGGATGCGATCGACAAAATCCAGTTGCTGAAGAACCAGGGTATCCGCTTTTCGCTGGACGATTTCGGCACCGGCTATTCGTCGTTGGCCTACTTGAAACGCTTGCCGTTGGATCAATTGAAAATCGACCAAAGTTTCGTCCGCGACGTTGCCAGTGATCAGAGCGCCGCGGCAATCACCCAAACCATCATCGCGATGGCGCAGACGCTGGGTCTGGAAGTCATCGCCGAAGGTGTGGAAACTCGGGAACAGTTGGCGCTGCTAACCCATTTCGGCTGCCGCCATTACCAGGGTTATCTGCTGAGCCGGCCGCTGCCGCTCGGCCAATTCGAGGCCTTGGTAGCCAGCGGCAACCCGTTGTTACAACCGATAGATGCGGAGTGACGACAGGTGCCGCGGCTAGAGCGGAGTCAAGCCATAGTGCGAGCGGAGCTTGGCTGAGGCCGTTGCCGGCGCTTGACTTGATACATACGCTGATCGGCAATCTCCAGCAAGGCATTGATTTCGCTGCTATCGTCCGGAAATTGGGCGGAACCGATACTGGCGGACAGCGCATAACGCCGGTTCTCGAACGAAAACGGCGCCGCGATAGCCGAATTTATCCGCTGCACGGCCGCAGCGATGCCGTCGCCGGAATCGACCGGATTCAAAATCACGCCGAATTCGTCGCCGCCCAGACGCGACACGGTATCGGATACGCGCGACGCCGCTGCCAGGCGGTTGGAAAACTCGCGAATGATGACATCGCCGACCCGGTGCCCGAGCGAATCGTTGATTTGCTTCAGGCCGTCCATATCGATCATCAGGATGCCGATCGTTTGCGCTTGGCGGTTCGACACTAGGGATCGGAGCCGATCCATGAACAAAGACCGGTTGGTAAGTCCGGTCAGTTCGTCGTGCGTCGCTTTGTAAAACAGGTCGTCGTTATCGTATTTGGTCGCAAAAAACATCGCCGCCGCCACTTGCTCGGACAACAATTGCAGTAGGCCGATCTCGATATCGCCGAATTTATGAGTCTGCACCGATACCGCCTTCAGCACGCCGACGATGGTGCCCTTGTGGTTCAACGGCACTACTAGCATCGAACGCAAACCCACCTTGCGGCAGGCAGCGATGTCGACGCGATCGTCGGTTTCGGCATCGTCGCAGACCAGCGTCGTGCCGCTGGTAACCGCCAGCCCGGATAAGCTTTGCGCCATTTTCAGGCGCAATCCCAAATGCGGCGAGGCGATACCGGCGCAAGCCCGGTACACCATGTCGCCCTGTTCGGCCAGTTCGATGGCGGCGCCTTCGGCATCCAACAAAGGCAAGGTGCGTTGGGTTACCAGCGCCATCACGCCGCCCAAATCCAAGCCCAGTTGCGCGATTTCGCTTTGCAGATTGATCACTTCCAACAATTTTTCCGGCGGTGGCAGCATGGCGATGGTATTAAGTTGAATACGGAAACAAGAGATTTCCGCATAACTCTAGATCCTAGCCGATAGAAGAGCAAACTCCGGTTGTTCGGTGGCTTGGCCTAAACCGTCCGGACGCGGCTCACTGTTCCCGGCGACAACGCCAGGCCGGTTTCGGTATAGTGCCGTTGAATTTTTTTGCCGGATGACGACGATGAAAAAACTGTTACTGACCCTGCTTGCCATTGTGTTGATTATCGAGGAATGGCTGTGGGACTTCCTGTCGGCTTGCGGCCACTATCTGGCGTTGTGGTTACGGCTGGAACGGGTTGAAGTTTGGTTGAGCCGGACCTCGCCGCCAATGGCGCTGCTGGCGATTACGGTGCCGTTGTTGATCGTGACGCCGATTAATCTCGCGGCGTTGTCGCTATTGGTGCATGGCTTGCTGCTGCAAGGGATCTTGCTGGAAGTGTTCGCCAAGCTGCTCGGCACCTTACTGGTGGCGCGGGTGTTCAGCCTGACCAAGCCGCAACTGCTGACGTTTCGGCCTATCGCTTTTATCTACCATACCATCAGCGGTTGGCTGCGCTGGGCGCACGCCAAGATCGCCGAAACCGCAATCTATCGTTTTGCCAAACAATTGAAAGCGGACGTCAAAGCCAAAATCAAAGCCTGGCTGGCTTGATCGAAGGGTGGGGTGGGAACAGGCGATGGCATTGGCGTTTAGTGCGGCAGATGCGAACGACGCCGAGGCCTTGGCGGAGTTGATCAACTCCGCCTATCGCGGCGAAACCAGCCGCCTGGGTTGGACCACCGAGGCCGATTTGTTGGAAGGCCGCCGCATTGACGCCGCCGGCATCGTCAATTTGTTGATCGCCGCCGACTCGCTGATTCTGGTCTGCAAGCAACACGGCCAATTGCTGGGTTCGGTGCATTTGCAACACGACGCCGGCCAGGTGCAAATCGGCATGCTTGCGGTTAGTCCTCGCCACCAGGGCCGGGGCATCGGCAAACAGCTATTGCTCCAAGCCGAGCATTGGGCGGAGCGGGTCTGGCCGGTGCGGCGCTTTTCGCTGGCGGTGATTCCGTTACGCCAGGAGTTGATCGAGTTTTACCAACGCCGCGGCTATCGCCGCACCGGCCAAATCCAACCGTTTCCGCTCAACCCGGAGTTATGGACGCCTAAAGTCGGCGATTTATGCTTGGAGCGGCTGGAAAAACCGGCTCGGTCCGGAACAGAGTTGCCGCCGCCAAGCGGTACTGCCGATATCGATGCTGACGACGGCTAAGGGCTTGCGGTTTGCGCTATCAGCTTGCCGGTCAAGGTCGCCCCGGCGCTAGGCTCGGTAATCCGCCCGGCGTAACTCAAAATCGGCAGGCTGGCGAATAACTTGTCGCCGTCCTGGCGCATCGCGGCTTTGGCGGCTTCGTAGTCCTGTTGCCAGCGCGGGGCGAATTCGTTGGCGTCCTGGTTGGCGCCGGCGCCGCCGGCCAGGAATAATTCGCGGGTAGCGGCGCCGGGATTGACGAAGGCGATCAATTGCGCATCCCGCAACCGCGTTTTTTCGACTCCGCGCTGCCAGTCCAGCGGGCTTAGCGACTGTTTGTTGCAGGCGTCTTTCATCCGCGTCAACAAGTTCGGCGAACTGGCGGCCAGAAACAGGCTGCCGCCGGCGCATTCGGCGCCAAGGTCGGGATTCTTCAGATACTGGGCATAAGCGGCGCTGGCCTGCGGTTGGCCAGGGTTGGCGACGACGACGCCGATCGCACCGCTCGGATCGTCGGGGCTGAAGTCCCATACCAGGCCGATGCCGGCCGCTTCCGGGCCGGGGGGATTGGCCGACGGGCCGGCAGCGGCCAGTTTGCGCCAATCCTCCGCAGTCAGATCCGGCGGCAGCGCCAGGCTGGCGGCGAAGCCGGCGAAGGCGTCGTGAGGAATGCTGGCAACCACCCCTTCGAACAGCCGGCTGTGCAATTGACCTTGCCAAGCGGCGGCCGGTAAGTGCAACGCGCCCGGTTCGCCGGCAGTGAGCGCAAAATCCCAGCGCAACGGATAGGTTTCCGCCCCGGCGAATACCGGCAACAGATTGGCGACGAAGGCCTCGCTGCGCAAGGCCAGGCTCAGCGGCGCGTCGCTGCCGCCCGGTTCCGGAACGGTGCTGTCCAGCACGTTCAGCAACGCTTCCAGGCTTTGCGCCAGATAAATCCGGCCGCGAAATTCGGTAAAGAACAGTTTTTGCAGGCCGATGCGGGCTTCCAGAATCGGTTCCGGCAACTTGGCGACCCGGTAGCCGCTGCTGGCCAGGACGCCGGCTAGCGCCGGCAGAGCTTGGTCAGCCAAGCCGCTGGCGCTGCGCCGATAACTGATGACCCAACCCTGGCTACCGTGAGCCATGTCGTAATGTAGTTCGGCGTTAGCATTGACCGCGTCGCGCAGCACTTGCAGCAAAAAGTCGCCTTGCATGCCTTGTAAGTTGAGTTGTTCGGCTTTGACGTGCAGGCTTTGCAACAGGCCGAAGAACAGGCCCTTGACGAAACGGTTCTCCACCATCTGCCGCACTTCGGCCTGATTGTCCCACCAGTTCAGAAACGCATCGCCGCGGTTGAAATACAGCGTAAACGCCACCGGATGTTTGCGCACGTACCAGGCGGCGCGCCGGGGGCAATCGGCCGGGCGCTTGATCGACACGTCCACTGCGGTGGCGGAACCGATGTCGCCGCCGGTCAGCGCCGGGCAACGTTCGTCGCCGGCCGGCACCTCGTCATTGCTGCCGACTAGCGAATCATTGGCGTCCAGATCGTTCCGCGCTGCATCGCGCAATTTCACGGTCAAGTCCAACAACGGCAGGTCGGCGCGGACCAACTTGGCCAGAGGTTGCTTGGTCAAGTGCTGGTACAGCGCAACGCTCGCGCCGGCGGCCAATACAATACCGGCGGCGATGGCGGTCAGGCGCTTTGCGGGGGTAAGCGGTTCCATTCGTACACTCCTAGGAAATAGGGATTTTCCGGGCGGGGAATCCAGATCGGGTCCGGTGATTGCAGCAATTCGGCGACGCGCACCACCCGTACCTGGCCTTCGCTGCCTTGGGCGCCGTTATGGTAGACGGCCAGATTCTCGGCGCGGCCGGCGGCGAACAGCATCAGGTGGTAGGGCTCGTCGTTGATCAAGGGCTTTTGGTAGACCAGCAAATCGCCGCTTTGCGCTGCCGCCAGATCGCGCGATTTCAGCCGGAAGTTATAGCCGATCAGGGTTTCGGCGTCGGCGAAATGGCCGTAGCGCGCGGCGCCGTTATTCAAACCGGTCTGCCAGATTTGCGGATAGCTGGGCAGGAGTTTGCGGGCCTGTTCGGAGACGGTTGGCAGTTTCAATTTGTTGGGGATGCCGAGTTTGGCGCTGCGGGCCGCATCGCGCGGCTCCAGAGCGGTACGGTAGGCGAAGCGGACCAAGCCGGCGCAGTCGCGTTGTTTGGGTTCCCATAGCGGGCTGAGCTTGCGGGCCTGTAGCAGGGCGACGTTGGTGACGCTCTCGCGCAAGGCCTCGGTGTCTTGTGGCGGCAGATAGCCCAGTTCTTCGGCGCTGTCCTCGGCTTCGCCTTCGCGCTTCGGTTCGTGTTTAATGTATTCGCGCACCTCGGCCGGCATGTCGCGCTCGGCGTCCTGGCCCGGCACGTAAATTTTCGCCGGTTGCCGGTTGCCTTGGATCGAGACGTAAGCCAGGGTTTGGGTTTCGCCGGGCCGGGCCAGCGGTTTTTGCACCCGGCGCCGGCTCTCGGTGGGCAGGCCTTCGTCGAGAATGATGTCCAGGTTCGCCAGCGTGTGTTGGACCGCGCCGCCCGGCCAATAATTGGTATCGATGCGGAAGACGCCGACCGGCGGCGCCGGATGCACGTATAGATACGGGCCGTAGCCGGCCTGGTCGAAGTTGTCGCCGTTGGAGTTTAAAAAGAAAATGCCGCCGCTGTTGGAGTTGGTATCGGCCCAATAGACGTGGCTTTTATCCGGTTCGTAGATATGCAGGTCGGTATAGACGCCGTCGCTGTCGCTGGTCAGGATCACTTTCAATGCGATTGGCGAAATCACCGCGTCTATCGTGGTCGAGGCCTTGGCGACGCCGGCGGCATTGGCGCATTCGGCGATGACGCTGTTTTTACCTTTCGCGGCCGGGAAGGCCCGGCTGAAACTGCCGTTGAGGTTGCGCACGTAGTAACGCACACCGTTGATGTTGACGACGATGGGGTCCGCGTTGGGGTCGGAGCAGGTACCGGCCACGGTAATCTGCAAGCCGCTGGTCCAGCCCCCGGCCGGTTTGCTCAGCGCAATGGCCGGCGCTTCGGTTTGGCCCGCGGCAAGCGGCCGTTGCTGGCCGCGGCGGGCCAGGATATCGGGGTCGTCGCTGGGAGCGGCCAGGCATTGCAGCGCGAAAGCCAAACCGGCCAGCGTCAAGCCGGGCAGCCGGCATCGGTTGAACAAGGTAAATCTCCGCATCCAGGCCTCCACCGGCTATCGGACTCCAATTCGGTGCTGGAACTGTAGCAACCAAATCCGCTAACGGCAAATCTGGGTCCGGTTCGCCGATGTTGGCGGTGGGCTTGCGGGGAAGCTGGCGTCCGGCCTAACCGGTCTCGGTTTCCTTGTCGTCGTCGGACGTCATTTCGGAAATTTCTTTCAGCCGTGCGACGGCTTTGAAGTTGACGCTGCCTTCCGGGTACTGGCCTTCGGCGTTCATCGCGCCGGCTTCCTGCCCGGTTAGCAGGCTCAAGGCTTCGTCGACGCTGGAAATGGCGTAAATCGCGAACAAGCCTTGTTCCACCGCGTCGATCACTTCCCGTTTCAGCATCAGATTGCGTTTGTTCGAGGCCGGAATGATCGCTGCTTGCCGGCCGGTCAGGCCGCGCGCGGCGCAGAGTTCGAAGAAGCCTTCGATTTTTTCGTTGACGCCGCCGATGGCCTGCACTTCGCCGTATTGGTTGATCGAGCCGGTCATCGCAAAACCTTGCTTGATCGGGGTGCGGGTCAATGCCGAGATCAGACAGCACAATTCGGCCAACGAGGCGCTGTCGCCGTCGATGTGGCCGTAGGATTGCTCCATGGCGATGCTGGCCGAGATCGCCAGCGGAAATTGCTGGGCGTAGCAGTGGCCGAGGTAGCCGGTCAGAATCATCACGCCCTTGGAATGGATTGGCTGACCGAGTTCGACTTCGCGTTCGATGTCGACGATGCCGCGCGAGCCGGGATGCACCGTGGCGGTGATCCGCGCCGGCGCGCCGAAGCTGCTGCCGCCGATGTCCATCACGGTCAGGCCGTTGACCTTGCCGATGGCTTCGCCGTCGGTATCGATCAAAATCGTGCCGTCCAGCATTTCTTCCAGAATGGCTTCGGCGATGCGGCCGTTGCGTTGTTCGCGGGCGGCCAGCGCCAGTTCGATTTCGGCCTTACCGATCTGCGCGGCGCCGGATTGGCTGCCCAGCAGGTTGGCTTCGGCGATGATTTCCAGACAGTTGTTGACGTGCGCCGACAGTCGTTGCTGGTTTTCGGCCAGCCGGCAACTATGTTCGATCAGTCTTATCAGAGCGCCGTCGGTCAGCGGTTTGGTGCCGGCATCACGCGCCTGTTGTTTCATGACCTGCACGAATTGGCCGATGCTGTCCGGCGTGCGTTTGATGTGGTCGTCGAAGTCGGCCAATACGCGGAACATCTCGTTGAATTCGCTATCCAGCTCTTCCAGCAGATAGTAAATGTCGCGGGTGCCGACCAGGATCACTTTGACGTTGAGCGGAATCACTTCCGGTTTCAGCGTGATGGTGTTAATGCCCAGTTCCGAGTACGGCGATTCGATCTCGATCTTGCCGGCTTTCAGCGCCCGTTTCAGGCCTTCCCAGACGAAGGGATAGGTCAATACCTTCTCGGCGTCGAGGATCAGGTAACCGCCGTTGGCCCGATGCAGCGAGCCGGGGCAAATGCGCCGGTAGTTGGTTATCAGCGTGCCTTGGTCGCTGATATATTCGATGCGGCCGAACAGGTTTTGGTAAATCGGGTGCGGTTCGTAGATGACCGGCGCGCCGGCGGCGTCGTGTTTGCAATCCACCAGGATGTTGGGCAGATATTGCTCGATCAACATCTGGCGCTTGGCGATGATTTCCCGGTTTTCCGGATTGCGAGTCGGCATCAGGAAATCGCTGATGGTGTTGCTCAGATTTTTCTCGACTTCCGCCAGATAGGTGATGACGTCGTCGACGTTCTGGTACTTGTCGGTCAGTTCGGCCAGTAGCGGTTCCAAGGCCAGTTTGATCGTGTCACTATCCAGTTGGCGGATTTCTTCGGCCAGCGTGCGCCGCCACTGCGGTAGTTCCAGCAGCACGTCGCCCAGATATTCTTCGAGTTCTTCGGTGTGTTGGTGGAAGGCGTCGCGTTCGGCTTCCGGCAGCAACGTGAATTGCTCCTCGTCCAGCGCCTTGTTGTTACGGATCGGCAGGAAGGTGATCGAGTCGTTGTCGCGGTACAAGGCCACGCCCATCGCTCTGGCCTTGTTGTCGACCAAATCGATCGCCGCGTTGTAGCGCTGGTTGAAACGGCGCTCGATTGCGGTTTTCTTTTGCTGGTAACTGGGGCTTTCGAATGCGGCCGGAAAGGTGGCCAAGACGTTGTCGATCAGCTTTTCGATGTCTTTTGCAAAACTATGGCCTTCGCCGGACGGTAGTTCGACGGCGACCGGTTCCCGCGGGTTTTCGAAGTTCTCGACATAGGCGTAGGACAGCGGCGATTCTTGCTGTTCGGCATAACCATTCAGATAATGGCTGACCATCGACAACCGGCCGGTACCCGGATCGCCCATCACGAAGATGTTGTAACCCGGCGCCTTCATCGCGATGCCGAATGCCAGCGCCGACTGAGCGCGGTTTTGGCCGAGAATGCCGTTATACGGGCCGGCGGCGACGGCCGGCAGGTCGATCGTCAGCTTCAGCGCTGCGGCCGGCAGTTTCAAGTGATCTAACATGTCGTTCAGGAACGGTCGGGTACCGACAACATGTGGCGCATGCGTTCGGCCTTGGTTTTCAGATAGTCGAGGTTGTCGCGGTGGATGCGGGTTTCGATGGCAATCCGGTTATTCACTTGCACGCCGAGTTTGGTCAGCTCATCGATTTTTTGCGGGTTGTTGGTGATCAACTCGATCGAATGCACCTTCAGGTTGTCCAGGATCAGCGCGGCGATATCGTATTGGCGCTCGTCGGCCAGATGGCCGAGTTTGATGTTGGCGTCGACGGTATCCAGGCCTTGGTCTTGCAAGTTGTAAGCTTGCAATTTTTTCAACAGGCCGATGCCGCGGCCCTCCTGGCGCAGGTAGATCAACACGCCGTAGCCGGCCGTGTTGATCATGTCCAGTGCCATGTCCAACTGCTCGCCGCAGTCGCAGCGGCGGGAGCCGAGCACGTCGCCGGTAAAGCACTCGGAATGTATGCGTACCGGCACGTCGTCCTTGCCGGCCACGTCGCCTTTGACGAAGGCCACGTGTTCTTTGTCGTCCAGGCTGTTGCTGTAGTAATGCAGGATGAATTCGCCGTGTTTGGTCGGAATCCGGGTTTGAACTTTGTCTTCTACGGTTGCTTTCACTGAGCTGGAAATCCTTGAAATGCGCGGGTTACGCGGCTAAGCCTTTTGCGATCGCCTCATGGGAAACGATGGCAAAAGGCTCCAGCCCGCGATGTTTGGCTTTGCGGCGGTATTGGGTTTTGTCGGCGTAGGTTTGCGCCTTGTTGAATTGGCGGGCGAATTTAGCGACCGGGTTATGGTTGGGTTTGGCCGGTAAACCCCGGCAGGGGTTTTGTTTTCTCATGCTTTTTTCTCGCTAAGCTATTAAAATAACGTTTTATTTGAACATAGATTGCCTGTGAAATTCCAGAAAGACTTTGACGTGATCGTGGTCGGCGGCGGCCATGCCGGCACCGAGGCGGCGCTGGCGGCGGCGCGTACCGGTGCGCAAACGCTGTTGCTGACCCAAAACATCGAAACGTTGGGGCAGATGAGTTGCAACCCGGCGATCGGCGGCATCGGCAAGGGCCACTTGGTCAAGGAAGTCGATGCATTGGGCGGCATCATGGCCAAGGCTATCGATTTGGGCGGCATCCAGTTCCGGATTTTGAATGCCAGCAAAGGCCCGGCGGTGCGGGCAACTCGGGCCCAGGCCGACCGTATGCTTTACAAACAAGCGGTGCGCAGCGCGTTGGAAAATCAGCCCAATCTGGCGCTGTTTCAACAAACCGTATCCGATTTGATCGTGCAAGGCGACCGCGTTACCGGCGTCAAAACCCAGATGGGTTTGGAATTTAACGCCAAGGCCGTGGTGTTGACTGCCGGCACCTTTTTGGCCGGCCGTATCCATATCGGCCTGGAAAATTACAGCGGCGGTCGCGCCGGCGATGCGGCTTCCATTGCCTTGGCCGAACGCTTGCGCGAATTGCCGTTCCGCATCGGCCGTTTGAAAACCGGTACCCCGGCCCGGATCGACGGCCGCACCATCGATTACAGCAAGTTGCAGGAGCAGCATGGCGACACGCCAGTGCCGGTATTTTCGTTCATGGGCAATCGCCAGCAGCACCCGCGCCAGGTTTGTTGCCATATCACGCGGACCAATCAGGAAACCCACGACATCATCCGTTCCGGCTTGGATCGCTCGCCGATGTATTCCGGCATCATCGAAGGCGTCGGTCCGCGTTACTGCCCGTCGATCGAAGACAAAGTAGTGCGCTTTGCCGACCGCGATTCGCACCAGATTTTCGTCGAACCGGAAGGTTTGAATACCAACGAAGTCTATCCGAATGGTATTTCCACCAGCTTGCCGTTCGATATCCAGTATCGTTTCATCCGTACCATGCTCGGTTTCGAAAATGCCGAAATCGTCCGTCCCGGTTACGCCATCGAATACGACTTTTTCGATCCGCGCGATCTGAAGATGTCGCTGGAAACCAAGCACATGAATGCGCTGTTCTTCGCCGGCCAGATAAACGGCACCACCGGCTATGAAGAAGCGGCGGCGCAAGGCTTGATCGCCGGTTTAAACGCCGCGCGGCTGGCAAAAGGCCTGGAGAGCTGGTGCCCCGGCCGCGAAGAAGCTTACATTGGCGTGATGATCGACGACTTGATTACCCGCGGGACCTCCGAGCCGTACCGAATGTTTACCAGCCGGGCCGAATACCGCTTGCAGTTGCGCGAAGATAACGCCGATCTGCGTTTGACCGAACAAGGCCGCGCGTTGGGCTTAGTCGACGACGAACGTTGGCGCCGGTTCGAGGAAAAGCGCGAAGCGATTGCCAATCTGCAAGGCAAGCTGGCGAAAAAGTGGATCAGAGCCGAATCCGACGAAGCAGCGTTGGCCGAGCAGTATTGGGGTAAAAAGTTGGTCAAGGAAGCCAGCTTGATGGACATGCTGCGCCGCCCGGAAGTCGATATCGAAAATCTGTTAACCTTCACCGATGAGACCGAAGTCGACGAGCAAGTTGCCGAGCAGGTGGCGATTCAGGCCAAATATGCCGGCTATATCGACCGTCAGCAAACCGAAATCAGCCGTACTCAGCGCTACGAGCATTTGAAATTGCCGGAAAACGTCGATTACAGTCTGGTGTCCGGCCTGTCCAACGAAGTTAGCGAAAAGCTGAAAAAACAGCGCCCGGAAACCCTGGGCCAAGCTTCGCGGATTCCCGGCGTGACGCCGGCGGCGATTTCGTTGTTGTTGGTGCATCTGAAAAAGAAAAGCGCCTGATGCAAGCCTGCCGGGAAAAATTGCAGCAAGGCCTTGCTGCCTTGGCGTTGAGTTTGTCTGCCGAGCAAATCGAGTCGTTGCTCAAGTTCGTACAGTTGATTGCAAAATGGAACAAAGCCTATAACCTGACCGCCGTGCGCGAGCCGCTGGAAATGGTCGGTTTGCACATTCTGGATAGCCTGGCCGTATTGCCGCACTTGAAGCCGTCCCGCATCGCCGACATCGGTACCGGCGCCGGGTTGCCCGGCATACCGTTGGCAATTTGCCGCCCCGAATGCAAGTTCGTGCTGGTCGATTCCAATTCCAAGAAAACCCGTTTCGTGCAGCAAGCCGTGCTGGAATTGAAGCTGCGTAATGTCGAAGTGGTGCATAGCCGGGTCGAGCAGTTTCAACCTGCCGAATTGTTTGACATGGTGTTGATGCGGGCTTTCGCCTCGATGCCGGACATCGTTAAAATGACCGGCCATTTATTGGCCGACGACGGCGCGTTATTGGCGATGAAAGGCCAGCAGCCTGTCGAAGAGTTGGCTGGAATCGACGCCGAATACCAAGTGATCCCGTTGGCGGTGCCTGGCATAGATGCCGAGCGTTGTCTGATTCGCATAGAGAGACTCAAGCATGGCTAAGATAATCGCGATCACCAACCAAAAAGGCGGTGTCGGCAAGACCACGACCAGCGTCAATCTGGCGGCCGCGTTGGCCGCTACCAAACGCAAAGTTCTGTTGATCGACCTCGATCCGCAAGGCAATGCCGCGATGGGCTGCGGCGTCAACAAGGACGAGCTGGAATATTCCAGTTGCGAGTTGTTGCTGGAAGAGGTGCCGGTCTCGGGCATCATCGTCAAGAACAAGGATTTGGGTTTCGACTTGATTCCGGGTAACGCCGACCTGACTGCCGCCGAAGTGCAATTGATGACGGCCCTGCATCGGGAGCGGCGTCTGGCCGATGCGTTGTTGCCAGTCAAAGACCAGTACGATTACATTTTGATCGACTGTCCGCCGTCGTTGAACATGCTGACGCTGAACGCCATGGTCGCCGCCCACAGCGTTTTGATTCCGATGCAATGCGAGTATTACTCGCTGGAAGGCTTGTCGTCGTTGATGTCGACCTTGCGCAATATTCGCGATACCGTGAATCCGGGTTTGCATTTGGAAGGCATACTCAGAACTATGGTCGATAGCCGGAGCCGGTTGGGCAAGGACGTGTCTGACCAATTGATCGAATATTTCGGCGACAAAGTGTTCCGGACCACGATTCCCCGGAATATCCGCTTAGCCGAGGCACCCAGCCACGGTGTGCCGGTCTTGGCTTACGATAAAGCGTCGCGCGGTGCGGTCGCCTATATCGCGTTGGCCGGCGAATTGATCCGCAAACACAAAGCAGCCAAATGATGAATCCGAAAAAACGCGGTTTGGGCCGAGGATTGAGCGAGTTGCTCGGCGATGTTTCGGCGCCGGCTCCGGAAAAGACTCACGATACGCAAAAGCTGCCGATCGAATTTCTGCAACGCGGCAAGTACCAGCCCCGTAAGGATATGGATCCCGAAAAGCTGAAAGAGCTGTCCGATTCGATTGCTGCGCAAGGCATCATTCAACCGATTGTCGTGCGCAAAATCGCCGCCGAGAAATACGAAATCATCGCCGGCGAGCGGCGTTGGCGCGCCGCCCAGTTGGCGGAGCTGGCCGAAGTGCCGGTGTTGGTGAAGGATATCGACGACCGTTCGGTAATGGCGATCGCCTTGATCGAAAACATCCAACGCGAGGATTTGAATGCGCTGGAAGAGGCCGAAGCCTTGCACCGCTTGCAGGACGAGTTCGAGCTGACACATCAACAGATCGCCGAAGCGGTCGGCAAGTCGCGCACCACGGTAACCAATTTATTGCGCTTGCTGGAATTGGCCGGCGAAGTCAAAACCATGCTGGGCAAAGGCTTGTTGGAAATGGGCCATGCCCGAGCCCTGTTGGGTTTGGACGAATCGAAACAGGTTGAAATTGCTCACAAAGCGGTCAAGCAAAGCCTGAGCGTGCGGGCAGTGGAAAAACTGGTGCGCGAGATGCACGAAGAAAAGCCGGCGGTTCAGACGAAGAGAATCGACCCCGATACGTTGCGTTTGCAGCGGGAGCTGTCGGAACGTACCGGAGCCAAGGTCGAGATCAATCATCAGGCCGGCGGCAAGGGCAAGTTGATCATCAACTACACCAGTCTGGAAGAGCTGGAAGGTATCATTGGGAAAATTCACTGATGCGGCGGATTGTCGCAAGCCCTTGTCGGTTTGTCGTATCTGCGACAAGGATTTCATGGCAAACCTTAGAAAAACTATTGATTTTAATGCTGGCATAGCTATTGCTGTGTACGGCGGAGCGTTAGTTGCATTGCAGGCGCCTTTTTCGATTTCTTGATTGCGGTTCAAAGCCTTAGCTCAAGACCGGATCAGGCCCGATGGCGCCCTTTCCTTGCGTAAACGGCGATGGCTGGATATAATCGCCGCGCTTAACGGTCGAGGAGAATTTTATGGCAGTCGAAAATTCGTTTTCAACTGTCAGACGGGTTTTGTATGCGCAGGTCCTGATGGCTACGTTAGTGGCGTCGGGATTTTTATTGATGGGCGGCTGGAAAACCGCAATGTCGCCGCTGATTGGCGGTGGCGTGGCCTTGATTCCCAATCTTTATTTCGCGTACAAAGTCTATCTCGCCAGGTACCAGGAAGCGTCCGGCATCGTCAAGGCGTTCTATACCGGCGAGACGGTCAAGTTGCTGCTCACGGCGGCATTGTTCGCGATGGTATTGCAAATCCCTTGGATTAATTTTTTAACGCTGCTGGTTGGCTATATCGCAGTGTTGTCGGTTTTTTGGTTCGCGCTTTTTTATTGGCGCGGTTAGTTTTTATTTGAGAGGCAAAATGGCTAGTGAAGGCGGCGCAACCGGTTACATAGTCCACCACTTAACCCCGTTGTCGGTTGGTGAGGGATTTTGGAAATTGCATCTGGATACCTTGTTTTTTTCCGTGTTTTTGGGCGGATTGTTCATTTTGTTTTTTAAATCGGTTGCCGAACGGGCAACCTCCGGCGTTCCCGGCTTGGCGCAAAATATCGCCGAAATGTTGGTCGAGTTCGTCGATACGCAGGTCAAGGATAGTTTTCACGGCCGTAGCGCGTTGATCGCACCGTTGGCGTTGACCATTTTCTGCTGGGTATTCCTCTGGAATGCGATGGATATGCTGCCGGTGGATTTGCTGCCGATGATCGGCAGCTTGATGGGCATGGAATACATGCGCGTCGTGCCGAGTACCGATTTGAATGGCACCTTCGCCCTGTCTATAAGCGTATTTTTCCTGATTTTCTTTTACAGTATTAAAGTCAAAGGCTTGGCCGGTTTTGCCCACGAAATGACTTGCACGCCGTTCGGCCCGAAAATGATGCCGTTCAATCTGCTGCTGAAAACTGTCGAGGAGCTGGCCAAGCCAATCTCATTGGGTCTGCGGCTATTCGGCAACCTTTACGCCGGCGAGCTGGTCTTCATTCTGATCGCATTGTTGCCTCCGATCGTGCAGCCTTTGCTGGGCTTCCCTTGGGCCGTATTCCATATTCTGGTAATCACTTTGCAGGCATTCATATTTATGGTCTTGACCATCGTTTACCTGAGTCTGGCCTGCGAAGACCACTAACCGTTTTATTTTTTACATTCATATCAATCTTTAGGAGACATTATGGAACTCGCATCATTAATCGCCAACGTTCAAGGCTTCACCGTTATTGCCGTCGGTATCATTCTGGGATTGGGCGCGATCGGTACCGCTATCGGTTTCGGCCTGTTGGGCGGTAAATTCCTGGAAGGCGCAGCCCGCCAGCCTGAATTGGTACCGATGCTGCAAGTCAAAATGTTCATCATCGCCGGTTTGCTCGACGCGGTAACCATGATCGGCGTGGGTTTGGCTCTGATGTTGACTTTCGCAAACCCGTTCCTTTCTGCCGTTCAATCCGTTGCAGGTTAATCAACCCATTCATCTGTAATCCAGGCGCAAGCCTTTTGCGTGTCGTTTATTCACGACTGCGGACAGATAGACTAACAACGGCATTACGAGGAAAGCATCAATGAGTATCAATGCTACTCTGATCGGGCAGATGATCACTTTCACGCTTCTGGTGTGGTTCACCATGAAGTATGTCTGGCCGCCGATCATTGCTGCTCTGGAAGAGCGCAAAACCAAAATCGCGGAAGGTTTGGCTGCGGCGGAAAAAGGCCAGGAAGAAATCAGACTGGCCGAAAAGAAAGCCAAAAGCGTGTTGAAGGAAGCCAAAGAGCAGTCGGCAGAGATCGTCAGCGCCGCGCAAAAGCGCGCCAACCAATTAGTCGAAGAAGCCAAGGAACAAGCCAAGAAAGAAGGCGAACGCCTGCTGGAAGCAGCCAAAGCGCAAATCGAACAGGAAATGTTGCACGCCAAGGAAAGTTTGCGTAAGGAAGTTTCCTCTCTGGCTTTACGTGCCGCCGAACAGATTTTGAAAGAAGAAATCGACAAGGCCAAGCACCAAGACATTATCAGTAAAGCGGCAGAACAATTGGGTTAAGCGATGGCTGAAATATCGACATTAGCAAGACCTTACGCTCAGGCCGCGTTCAAGCGGGCCAAAGAAGCCGATGCTGCCCAAAACTGGTCCGATTCTTTAACGTTTTTGTCTTTGCTGGTCCAAGACGAGGCCTTGGCTGGAATCGTTGCCAACCCCAGAGTCAACAAACAGAATACAGCACAGTTGCTCCTGGATATTTGCCAGGATCAAATTCACGATGAAGCCAAAAACCTTCTCAAAGTGTTGATCGAGAACGACAAATTGCCTTTGTTGCCTCAGATTTCGGTAATGTTCGAACAGTATAGGGCCGACGACGAAGGTTATGTCAATGTCGAGCTGCAAAGCGCATACGCTTTGACAAAAGCCGAGCAAGGCAAATACGTCGCCATGCTCGAAAAGTTTTTGCAGAAAAAAGTCAACGCGTCAGTGTCTGTCGATAAATCGTTAATTGGGGGCATTCTCGCCAAAGCCGGCGACAAAGTCATCGACGGTTCCGTCAGAGGCCAGCTTCATCAATTAGCTAAAAGACTTTAAGAGTTAGAGCGGGAAAATAACATGCAATTAAATCCATCAGAAATAAGTGATCTGATCAAGAAGAAGATCGAGAACTTCGACGCCCACCTCGAGGCCCACACCGAGGGCACCGTAGTCAGCGTTACCGACGGTATCGTTCGGGTTCACGGTTTGTCTGAAGCAATGCAAGGTGAAATGCTGGAATTTCCTGGCGGCTCTTACGGCATGGCTTTAAACCTGGAAAGAGACTCTGTCGGTGTCGTTATGCTGGGTGCTTACCAGCACATCACCGAAGGAGACACCGTTAAATGCACCGGCCGGATTTTGGAAGTGCCTGTCGGCGAAGCGCTTTTGGGCCGCGTGGTGGATGCGCTGGGTAACCCGATCGACGGCAAAGGCGCGATCGAGACCAATCTGACCTCCCCAATCGAAAAAATCGCACCCGGCGTTATCGCGCGCCAATCGGTTGATCAACCGGTACAAATCGGTTTGAAATCGATTGACTCGATGATCCCGGTAGGTCGTGGCCAACGGGAATTGATCATTGGCGACCGCCAAACCGGCAAAACCGCGATTGCCGTCGATGCCATCATCAATCAAAAAGGCACCGGCATTAAATGTATTTATGTTGCGATCGGCCAAAAACGTTCGTCGATTGCCAACGTGGTGCGTAAGTTGGAAGAACACGGCGCGATGGAACATACCATCATCGTCGTCGCCTCGGCCTCCGAATCCGCTGCTCTGCAATTCATCGCGCCGTACACTGGTTGCTCGATGGGTGAATACTTCCGCGACAACGGCCAAGATGCGTTGATCATCTACGACGATTTGACCAAGCAAGCTTGGGCCTACCGTCAAATTTCTTTGTTGCTGCGTCGTCCGCCGGGACGTGAAGCCTATCCGGGCGACGTGTTCTACATCCACTCCCGTTTGCTGGAACGTGCTGCCCGTATCAATGCCGATGAAGTCGAGAAACTGACCGGCGGAAAAGTTAAGGGCAAAACCGGTTCGCTGACAGCGTTGCCGATTATCGAAACTCAAGGCGGCGACGTTTCCGCGTTCGTTCCGACTAACGTAATCTCAATCACCGACGGCCAGATCTTCCTGGAAACCGGTTTGTTCAACTCCGGTATCCGTCCTGCCGTGAACGCGGGTTTGTCGGTGTCGCGGGTTGGCGGTGCGGCGCAAACCAAGATCATCAAAAAATTGGGCGGCGGTATTCGTCTGGACTTGGCGCAGTTCCGCGAGTTGGCGGCATTTGCTCAGTTCGCTTCTGATCTGGACGAAAGTACCCGCAAACAGATCGAGCGCGGCCAACGCGTCACCGAACTGATGAAACAGAACCAATATGCGCCGATGTCGGTTGCGGAAATGGGCGTTTCGCTGTATGCGGCAAACAACGGATTTCTGGATAGCTTGGAAGTCAAACAAGTACGCGTATTCGAAGCGGCGCTGCTGGATTTCATGCGAAACGAGGAAGCCGAGTTGATGGCCAAAATCAACGAAAAAGGCGACTACAACGACGAAATCCAAAAAGGCATTCACGCGGCGATCGAGCGTTTCGTCAAGACTGCTAGCTGGTAAAGGACTCGCACATGGCTGTTGGTAAAGAGATACGATCAAAAATCGCGAGTATCAAGAATACTCAGAAGATTACTCGAGCCATGGAAATGGTGGCGGCGAGTAAGATGCGTAAAACCAAAGACCGTATGCAGGCTACCCGGCCTTACTCGAAAAAAATTGGCCAGATCATTCGGCATCTGGCCAAAGCCAATCCTGAGTACAAACATCCGTTCATGATCGAACGGGACGTTAAACGGGTAGGCATTATCGTGGTGAGTTCCGACCGTGGTTTATGCGGCGGCTTGAACGCCAACCTGTTCAGAAAGGTGCTGAGCGAAATGCACCAATGGCAAGGCAAAGGTGTCGCCGTCGATGTCTGCGCGATTGGCGGTAAGGGTGCTGCGTTCTTCAGTATGATCAACGCCAATTTGGTCGGTCAGGTTTCGAAGTTGGGCGACACACCGCACCAGAGTGACATTATCGGCCCGATCAAAATCATGCTGGATGCCTTTACTAACGGCGATATCGACGAGCTTTTCCTGCTCAGCAACGACTTTGTCAACACCATGACTCAAAAGCCGGTGATGCAGAAATTGTTGCCGGTATCGGTCGGCGAACTGGGCGAAGAGACAAAAGGCCGGTGGGATTACCTGTACGAGCCCAACGCCAAAGACGTATTGGACAGCCTATTGATTCGCTATGTCGAGTCAGCGGTATTCCAGGGTTTGGTCGAAAACAACGCCTGCGAACAGGCTGCACGGATGGTGGCGATGAAAAGCGCCTCCGATAACGCCGGCAACATCATCAAAGAATTGCAACTGGTCTACAACAAAGCCAGACAGGCCGCGATTACGCAGGAAATTTCCGAAATCGTCGCCGGCGCCGCCGCGGTGTAAGGCATTCAAGACAAGTTTAGATAGATTTTTATAGAGGACGACATAATGAGTTTGGGTAAAATCGTTCAAATCATCGGTGCGGTCGTCGACGTGGAATTTCCGCGCGACAACCTGCCGAAAGTATATGACGCGTTGAATGTCGAGGGCGGTCTGGTTCTGGAAGTTCAACAACAATTGGGCGACGGCGTGGTGCGGACCATTGCGATGGGTTCCACCGACGGTCTGAGCCGCGGCGTCAATGTGACCAACACCGGCGAGGCGATTAAAGTACCGGTAGGCCAAGCCACGCTGGGCCGCATCATGAACGTTCTCGGCGAAGCGATTGACGAAAAAGGCCCGATCGGCGAGAAAGAAAAATGGACCATCCACCGCGACGCCCCATCCTACGACGAACAAGCCCCCGCCAACGAATTGTTGGAAACCGGTATCAAGGTTATCGACTTGGTTTGCCCGTTCGCGAAAGGCGGTAAAGTCGGCCTGTTCGGCGGCGCCGGCGTGGGCAAGACCGTAAACATGATGGAATTGATCCGCAACATCGCGATCGAACATAGCGGTTACTCGGTATTCGCCGGCGTGGGCGAACGTACCCGCGAAGGTAACGACTTCTACCACGAAATGACCGACTCCAACGTTATCGATAAAGTATCGTTGGTTTACGGCCAGATGAACGAGCCACCGGGAAACCGTTTGCGGGTAGCGTTGACCGGTCTGACCATGGCCGAGTACTTCCGCGACGAGGGACGCGACGTACTGTTCTTCGTCGACAACATTTACCGTTACACGCTGGCCGGTACCGAAGTATCGGCATTGTTGGGCCGGATGCCGTCCGCGGTAGGTTACCAACCGACATTGGCGGAAGAAATGGGCGTACTGCAAGAACGCATTACCTCGACCAAAACCGGTTCCATCACCTCTATCCAAGCGGTTTATGTACCGGCGGACGACTTGACCGACCCGTCGCCTGCCACTACCTTCGCCCACTTGGACGCGACCGTGGTATTGTCGCGCCAAATCGCCGAATTGGGTATTTACCCTGCGATCGATCCGCTGGATTCCACCAGTCGTCAGTTGGATCCGTTGGTTATCGGCCAAGAACATTACGAAGTGGCGCGCTCGGTGCAAGGTATCCTGCAACGCTACAAAGAACTGCGCGATATTATTGCGATTTTGGGGATGGACGAATTGTCTGAGGAAGACAAATTGACTGTGGCCAGGGCTCGTAAAATCCAGCGTTTCCTGTCGCAACCGTTCTTCGTGGCTGAGGTCTTCACCGGTTCGCCAGGCAAATACGTTTCTCTGAAAGATACCATTGCCGGCTTCAAAGGTATCATCAGCGGCGAATACGACAGCCTGCCCGAACAAGCTTTCTATATGGTCGGCACGATTGACGAAGCCGTTGAAAAAGCCAAAGGCATGTAATCCGGCTCATAGGAGAGTTTTAACATGGCAATGACAATACATGTGGACATCGTCAGCGCCGAGGCGGAAATTTTTTCCGGCTTGGCGGAGATGGTGTTCGCGCCTGCCGAGTTGGGTGAAGTCGGTATCGCGCCGCGCCATGCGCCGCTGATTACTAAGCTGAAGCCCGGTGAAGTCAGGGTTAAAATCAGCGACAAAGAATCGCACGCGTTTTTCGTATCCGGCGGGTTTTTGGAAGTTCAGCCGCATTTGGTGACCGTGCTGGCCGAAACCGCGATCAGAGCTCACGACATTGACGAAGCGGCGGCATTGCAAGCCAAGGCCAGAGCGGAAGAAATGTTGCAAGACAAGTCCGGCAAATACGATTACGCGATCGCCCAAGCCGAATTGGCGCAAGCGGTTAACCAGTTGAAAACTCTGGACAGACTCAGAAAGCGTGGCGCATAAAATCCGATTTGCGTGAAAATTTAAGCCCGATAGCGTAACGTTATCGGGCTTTTTTTGTTTAAGGAATAGCGATGTCGATAAAAACCATTATTCTCGCCGCCGGCCAAGGTACGCGAATGCGCTCGTCCCGGCCGAAAGTACTGCACGAAATCGCCGATAAGGCGCTATTGCAACACGTCTACGAGACTGCGCGATCTCTGGAAAATAACCAAATCTACATCATTTACGGCCACGGTGGCGAGACGGTCAAGCAAACCTTGGCGTCGCTGGATGCCACCTGGATCGAACAAAAGCAGCAGTTAGGCACCGGACACGCCGTGCAACAGGCCATTCACTACGTCGACGACCCGGATACGGTGTTGATTCTGTATGGCGATGTGCCGTTACTGAAAGCAAAAACCCTAAATGCGCTATTGCATAAAGTCAGCCTGACCACTCTGGCTTTGTTAACGGTCAACTTGGACGACCCGACCGGCTATGGCCGCATTGTGCGTGACAAGGAACATGCGGTAGTGAAGATCGTTGAGCAAAAGGACGCCAACGAAGCCGAGTTGCAAATTACGGAAGGCAATACCGGCATCCTGGCCTGTAAAGGCAGCCAACTCAAACAGTGGCTGGCCAGGCTCGGTAACAACAACGCCCAAAACGAATACTATTTGACCGACATCATCGAAATGGCGGTGGAAGATGGCCTAACCATCGAAACCTGCCAGGCCGGCAGTGCCGATGAAGTGCTCGGGGTAAACAACCGGATGCAGCTCGCCCAGCTGGAACGCGTATACCAAGCCGAGCAAGCGCATTTCCTGATGGAAAAGGGTGTTACATTGCGCGACCCGGCTCGTATCGACATCCGCGGCGAATTTGCCGAACTGGGTCAGGACATCGATATCGATGTCAACGTTATTTTCGAAGGGACGAATCGAATAGGCTCTAACGTCAAAATAGGCCCTAACTGCCTGATCAAAAATTCGACGATTGCCGACGGCGTAGAAGTATTGGCGAACAGCGTAATTGAAGACGCCAGCGTCGGCAGCGGCAGTCGGATCGGCCCGTTTGCCAGGCTGCGGCCGCAAACCGAACTGGCCGACCACGTGCATATCGGCAATTTTGTCGAGATCAAAAAGTCGTCCGTTGCCAGCGGTAGCAAGATTAACCATTTAAGCTATATTGGCGATAGCGAAGTCGGCCGTAAAGTCAATATCGGTGCCGGTACCATCACTTGCAATTACGATGGCGTCAATAAGTTCAAAACCGTGATCGGCGATGGCGCGTTTATCGGTTCTGATACGCAGTTGGTAGCGCCGGTGACGGTGGGCAAAAATGCCACGATTGGCGCCGGTTCCACCATCACCAAGGATACGCCCGACGACCAATTGACGTTGAGCCGCACCAAGCAGCTTAGCGTACCGACTTGGCAAAGACCGGTTAAACTGGCGGAGATTGTTCCGGACAATTCTCCGCACTCCTCACATCCCTGTAAGTCGGCAGAGATTGTTCCGGACAATCTTCTGCACTCCCAACATTCCTGTAAGTCGGAGAAATAATATGTGTGGCATAGTCGCGGGCGTTGCCCAACGCAACGTGGTTCCGATTTTGATAGAAGGTTTGAAACGTCTGGAATACCGCGGGTACGACTCGGCCGGGCTGGCCGTGATCCAAAACGGCGAAATATTCCGGAAGCGTGAATTGGGCAAGGTTAAAGGACTGGAAGAATTGATTGCGGCCGATCCGATCGAAGGCCGTATTGGCATCGCCCACACACGCTGGGCCACCCACGGCAAGCCGAGTACTCGCAACGCACACCCTCACGTCAGTAAGGACCGGGTCGCGGTTGTCCACAACGGTATCATCGAAAACCACGATAACCTGCGCACCGCACTGCAGGAAAACGGCTACGTTTTCACGTCCGAAACCGATACCGAGGTCATCGTCCACAAGGTCGCCGAAGAATTGAAAGACTCCGGCAGCCTGCTCGATGCGGTCGGCAAAACCGTTAAAACCTTACGCGGCGCCTACGCGCTGGGTGTGATCGACAGCGAACAACCGGACGTACTGGTTGCCTGCCGTAAAGGCAGCCCGTTGGTGATCGGTATCGGTATCGGTGAATACTTCATCGCCTCCGACATTGCCGCGCTGCTGCCGGTCACGCAACGCTTCATCTTTCTGGAAGACGGCGACATCGCCGAATTGACCATCAACGGCGTCACTATTTTCGACGACGCCGGCCGCCGCGTCATTCGTCCGGTCATCGAAAGCCAGCTCAAGGCCGACGCAGTCGACAAAGGCAAATACCGCCACTACATGCTCAAGGAAATCTACGAGCAAGCCTGGGCGGTATCGGAAACCCTGGAAGGCCGTTTCATCGACAACCGCTTGCAGGATAATGCCTTTGGTCACAATGCCGGCGAAGTGTTTGACCAAATCAAATCGGTGCTGATTCTGGCTTGCGGTACTAGTTACCATGCCGGTTTGGTCGCCCGCTACTGGTTCGAGAAATACGCCCGCGTTCCTTGCGCAATCGAGATCGCCAGCGAATTTCGTTACCGTAACCCGGTCGTCGCCCCGGATACCCTGGTCGTCACTATTTCCCAGTCCGGCGAAACCGCCGATACTCTCGCCGCATTGCAGGAGGCTAAAAAGCTCGGCGTCAAACATTCCTTGGTGATCTGCAACGCGCCGGAAAGCTCCCTGGTGCGCGAATCAGATCTGGTGTTGATGACCCGCGCCGGCCCGGAAATCGGCGTCGCGTCGACCAAGGCCTTCACCACCCAGTTGGTCGCCCTGCTAATGCTTATCATCGCCATCGGCCGCCGCTTCGAACTCAGCGCCGAGAAAGAAGAGCACATCGTCTCGCAATTGTTCGCTTTGCCAGGCAACATCGAAAAAGTGCTGAAGCTGGACAATGCAATCGAATTGCTGTCGCAGCGATTTGCCGACAAGCACAATGCGCTGTTCCTCGGCCGCGGCACGCATTACCCGATTGCGATGGAAGGGGCCTTGAAGCTTAAGGAAATTTCCTACATCCACGCCGAAGCCTATCCGGCCGGGGAGTTGAAGCACGGCCCGCTGGCGTTGATCGACGCGGAAATGCCGGTGGTCACCGTGGCGCCGAATAACAATTTGCTGGAAAAGTTGAAATCCAACATCCAGGAAGTCAGCGCCCGGGGCGGTCAGCTGATCGTATTCATGGACGAAGATTTGGCCGAAAGCGACGCCGCCGACGAGAACGTGCAAATCGTCAAAATGCCCAGCGTTGCCAACGCCATCTCCCCGATTATTTATACGATACCGTTACAACTGCTTTCGTATCACGTCGCAGTGTTGAAAGGTACCGACGTCGACCAACCTCGCAATCTGGCGAAGTCGGTAACGGTGGAATAGCGGCGATGTTGGTGAAATGGATGTGTTTCGTGAGAATAAAGTCGTAAAACGTTTAATAAAGTCGTAAAAATTGTTTACACCACAGTGGTCCTTGAATGGCCACTGCAGGTGTAACGTACACTCTAATATCTTTCGCTGCATTAGCAGTATTTGATATCGATAATTCCTATCCTTAAGCATCAGCATTATTGGGCAGATTACGTATTCGGATTAAATCAGCCCCAATTCCAAAGTCAAAACCGCCAGGAATTCCAATCGAAACCCGCTAGTGGCGCCGATCGGCCATTATGTGAAGCTTCCATTTATGCATAGTAAGTAATCACGTAAGCGCTTAGCAATAAGTCGACAAGTGCACGATCTTTTCCAAGCCCCATCTTCATAGCGCTTGGCAACAAGCAATACATGTGGATTTTTTGCTAGGCGCTTATCACTTGGCACGCCATATTCGACAATTTTGGATTGTTTGTTTCGATAAAACTCCTCAGCGTCAGAGAGTAATCTGTTGACTAGAAGTCAGTGAAATCTGGACAAGATAAGAGTACATTGGTCATATGAAATGGCCGGAAATTCGCGGATTTTGCTCGTGCCAGTAACTATTTTTTCACGCGTCCATAATACGGCACTTAATGCACTCCAAGAATAGAATCAGCGATCCTCGAATCGAAGAACTGCTAACGGTTGTTCAGTCTCGCACCAGTCTCAGTGCCCATTCTATCAAACAGGGCATCCTCGAACATTTGATATACAGTCTGGGAAGGTCGCCCCACGAGGCCCCGAAACAAGCCTATTACAAGGCTTTGGCATTCGCTATACGGGACCGTTTGCAGCACCGGTGGATTAATACTGTCCAGAATTATTTAAAAGGCGTTCGCCTAAAAAAAGACGTCAAAGTCGTCTGCTATTTTTCAGCCGAATTCATGATAGGCCCACAGCTTGAAAATAGCCTGATCAATCTCGGTATCGAGCCCGAGGTTCGTAAAGCAGTTGCTGATTTGGGTAAGGACCTCGATGAATTAATAGCCTTGGAAGCTGAGCCAGGACTCGGAAACGGCGGGCTCGGCAGATTGGCGGCTTGTTATCTGGATTCTTTGGCGACCTTGGAGCGTCCTGCCATCGGCTACGGCATTCGTTATGAGTTCGGCATCTTCGACCAACATATCCGCGACGGCTGGCAAGTGGAAATGACCGACAAATGGTTACGCGGCGGCAATCCATGGGAAATCGCCAAGCCGGAAGTCGCCTATTACGTCGGATTCGGCGGCCATTCCGAATCTTACCGCGACAATAGGGGCGACATCCGCATGCGCTGGATTCCAGACCGCATGGTTAAGGGAGTGGCGTTCGACACACCGGTACCTGGCTATCGAGTCAATACCTGCAATACCCTTCGGTTATGGAGTGCCGAAGCCTGCGAGTCTTTTGATTTTCAGGCTTTCAATACCGGCGATTATTATCAGGCGGTGGAAGAGAAAGTTATATCCGAAACCCTAACTAAGGTTCTCTATCCCAACGACGAGCCGGAAGCCGGTAAAAAGCTTAGGTTATCGCAACAATATTTCTTCGTGTCCTGCTCACTACAGGACATGCTGCATTTGCTCGATATCACGGGGCAAGCCATAACGGAGTTTCCAGATCGTTTTGCCGCTCAACTGAACGATACCCATCCGGCCATCGCGGTAGCCGAATTGATGCGCCTGTTAATCGATGAACGATTATTGTCGTGGGATGATGCCTGGCAAATCACCTGTCGTACCTTCAGCTACACCAATCACACGCTGATGCCGGAGGCTTTGGAAGCTTGGTCCTTGGCCTTATTCCAGGATCTGCTGCCCCGTCATTTGGAAATCATTTATGAAATCAATCGCCATTTTCTGGATGAAGTCAGGCAACGCTATCCCGGCGATGACGAGCGTATCGCCAAGTTATCGTTGTTCGATGAAACCAACCTCAGGCACCTTCGCATGGCACATTTGGCCTGCGTTGGCAGTCATTCCATCAATGGCGTGGCGGAACTACATACTGAATTGCTGCAAACCAGTATATTGAAAGAGTTCTACGAACTTTGGCCTGTCCGGTTTAACAATAAGACCAATGGCGTGTCGCCGCGCCGGTTTATGGTATTAGCCAATCCGGACCTAACCGAGTTGATCACTGAAACGATAGGCCCACAATGGATCACGAGGACCGATCAACTCCAAAAGCTCGAAGCTTATGCCGAGGATCCAAACTTTCGACAACGTTGGCTGGCAGTAAAACACGACAATAAAGTCAGGCTTGCCGGATATATTCAAAAACAGATCGGTATCTCTCTTGATCCAAGTTGGTTATTCGATATTCAAATCAAACGTATCCATGAATACAAACGTCAGCACCTGAATCTACTTTACATTCTGACTCTGTATTGTCGTCTGAAACGAAATCCTACCTTGAAGCTGCCACCACAAGCCTTTATTTTCGCCGGCAAGGCCGCGCCTAATTACGCAATGGCTAAAAGCATCATCAAATTCATTCATGCCGTAGCCGAAACAATCAATCACGATCCGGAAATCAACTGTCTGTTGCGAGTTGTCTTCATCCCCAATTTCAATGTGCAGAAGAGCCAGATCATTTATCCTGCGGCGGACTTGTCCGAACAAATATCCCTGGCCGGTACAGAGGCCTCAGGCACCGGTAATATGAAATTTGCGTTGAACGGCGCATTAACCATAGGTACGCTGGATGGCGCCAATATCGAAATCCGTGAAAGAGTGGGGGCCGAGAATTTTTTCGACTTTGGTCATCAAGCATTTGAGGTGCAAAGACTCAAACGCGAAGGTTACAGCCCCTCCTCTTACATAGAAAACGATCAGCAATTAGCGGAAATCTTCCACTTATTGGACACTGGCCATTTTACTCATGGAGACCGGGAAATTCTCCTTCCGCTGTTGGACAATATTCGCTCGATTGACCCGTATATGGTTCTTGCGGACTATGCCGATTATATTTCCTGCCACGAGCGAATTTGCTCGCTTTGGCAAGATCAGGATAAATGGACAAGCATGTCTATATTGAATACGGCCAGATCAGGCTGTTTTTCGTCGGACCGAGCTATACGCGAATATTGTGATCAGATCTGGAAGGTTGGGCCGGTACCAATCAAATTACCGCCAGAGAATGCGGATAGACCGCTTGTCGAACACGACCAACGGTGAGATTAACCTGATAAATTTGACGGGAATATAAAACAGGTTTACTTTCCGATTCCACATTCCATTCTGAGAGGTGGATCATGTCAATTTCACGGCAACGCGCCAACCAGCATCTTTCCCGACTGCTGGAAAGTCACTCGCTGCAAGAGCTGGCCTCAAGACTGGCCCCGCGTTCTGATACGCCGGCGATTTCCATTCCCAAACATCATCACACATTAACTAGCGGGGAAATCGCAAAACGCTGGCACGCGCTCGGTGTCTCGGCGGAAATCCAGGCCCAGTTGCTGGATCCACAGACTGAACAGCAATATCGGAGTTATCAACACAACATCGAAAACTTCATCGGCACGGTAAAAGTACCCGTTGGATTGGTAGGGCCATTGCGGGTGAATGGCCTTTTCGCACAGGGCGATTTCGTACTACCGCTCGCCACCACCGAAGCCGCGCTGGTAGCGTCCTATAGTCGTGGCGCGCAACTCATTACCGAAGCCGGTGGCTGCACGGCGATGTTGTTGAGCGAGGGCGTCAGCCGCGCTCCCGGCTTTGCCTTCGAGAATTTGCGCGATGCCGGGCTATTCGTGGCTTGGGCGGTTACCCAAGAAGAGCAATTCCGTCTAGCCGCCGAGCGGACTACCCGGCATGGCAAACTCGCCGATCTGGAATTCACCGTAGAAGGCAATCATGTCTACCTGCGCTTTCAGTTTCTGACCGGCGATGCCGCCGGGCAAAACATGGTGACCATCGCCACTCAGGCCATTTGCGATTACATCATCGCCACCTCGCCACTCAAACCGAAATATTACTTTCTGGAAGCCAATTTTTCCGGCGATAAGAAAGCTAGCTTGCAATCGTTTCTGGCCGTGCGCGGCAAGAAAGTCACCGCGGAAGTGTTGATACCCGGTCCAATGATCAAAACCCATCTGCATACCTCGGCCGCCGCAATGGTCGATCATTGGCGCATGGCGGCGATAGGTGGCGTACTGAGTGGCACAATCGGTGTACAGGGCCATTACGCCAACGGTTTGGCCGCTTTGTATCTGGCTTGTGGGCAGGACGTTGCCTGTGTCGCCGAATCCGCCGTCGGAGTAACGCGCTTCGAACAGACCGAAAACCACGATTTATACGCCGCGGTGACGCTGCCCAATTTGATAGTGGGCAGCGTCGGCGGCGGCACCGGCCTGCCCAGCCAGCATGCCTGCCTGGAAATTGCCGGCTTTGCTGGCGCGGACAAGGCGCAGGCCTTTGCTGAAACCTGCGCCGCGCTGTGCCTGGCTGGTGAGCTTTCGATTGTTGGCGCGCTATGCGCCGGCGATTTCGCCCGCGCCCATCAAAAACTAGCACGGGGATAACGCGATGTGGAATGCAATCAAACAAAACCGCTGGTGGATTTATCAGCAAGAACGTTTTCCGGTGTTCGCGCACGGCACACTGATTGCCGTCTTCAGCTTGGCGGCCGTCGCTTATTCGGCCGTGCTAGGCGGGCGCTATGCCTTAGAACTCTCGGCCTTTGCGGTTGCCTTCGCCACCACATTCGGTTTTTTTCTCTTGTTACGCATCGCCGATGAATTCAAGGATTTCGAGGACGACTGCCGTTACCGTGCTTATCGCCCGGTCCCGCGCGGATTGATCGGTTTGAACGATCTGCGTTATCTGGCGATCATCGTTCTGGCATTACAGATGCTGGCGGCACTGCTGCTGCACGCGCCATTGGCAATGTTGTTGGTCTTGGTCTGGGTTTATCTGGGCTTGATGACAGTGGAGTTTTTCGCCGGTTCCTGGCTGCGGCGGCACCCAACGCCTTATATGTTGAGCCACATGCTGATCATGCCGCTGATTCAGCTTTATGCCAGCGCCTGCGATTGGCTGCCGCAAACTTCGACTCCGCCGGCCGGATTAAGCTGGTTTCTTGCCGCCAGCTATGCCAATGGCCTGGTGATCGAAATCGGCCGCAAGATTCGCGTGCCGGAAGACGAGGAACCCGGCGTCGAAACCTATTCGGTGCTGTGGGGACGCAAAACCGCCTGCCTCGTTTGGTTGAGCGCCATGGGCGCAGCCGGCGTTTTCGCATCGCTGGCGGCCGACCGTGTCGCTGTTGGAGGGCTCACAATAGTGCTGCTGAGCCTGGGTTGGATAATATCGGCGTTGCTGGCGTTTCACTTCCTAACCCAGACCCGGACCCAAAGCGGAAAAGCCATCGAGACCTGTTCCGGGCTTTGGACGCTGGCCTCCTATCTGTTGCTGGGACCAGTTGCGTTATTGATGGTTTGAGGTTGCAGCCATGGCGCTGATTTTGTTTCCGGAACAAGTATCGCCCCAAGATTCTATCGGCGGCAAAGCCGGCTCGCTGCTGGCGCTAGCCAGGGCCAAACTGCCGATTCCCGACTGGTTTGTCGTCACGCCCGCCGCCTTTTACGCCAGTCTCCCCGCTGAGTTGGGTGAGACGCCCCCCGGCGACTGGCAGGCGGACATAATCAGTCAGGCAATGGTTGACATCCAGCCGGGCGCCGCGGTGGTTAGCGCCTTAGAGCGGGCCCTTATCCGGCTTTGCCCGGATGACGCGCTGTTGGCGGTACGGTCTTCAGCCGTCGATGAAGACAGCGCTCATCATTCCTTTGCCGGGCAATTGGAAAGTTTTCTGGGCGTAGAAAAAGATCAAGTCGCACGGTACGTCGCCGATGTCTGGCGCTCGGCGTTCTCGGCAAGGGTGTTGGCCTACCGCACTCAAGCCGGATTGCCAGCTTTTACCGGCGTTCCAGCCGTTTTGGTGCAGCGCATGGTCGACGCGGATCAATCCGGCGTGGCATTCGCCGCCGACCCGGCCAGCGGCCGGCGATCGCTGGCCGTCATCGCCTCGGTCTATGGACTGGCCAGCGCCTTGGTAAGCGGCGATGTGGAGGGCGATACTTTCCAGGTCGATCGGCAGAACAACATCGTATTCAGGCATGTCGTCGACAAGCCTAAAGCACTAAAACTGTCGGCAATTGGCATCGATAAAGTCGTGGCCGTCGCTATCGACGCCAAACAAGCGCAGCTCAGCAGCCTGGAAGACCGGCAAATCGTTGAAATAGCCGAATTAGCTCGCCAGGCCAGCCGTTTTTTCAGCCGCCCCCAGGACATCGAATGGGCCTACGCCGACAAAACGCTTTATCTAGTTCAGTCCCGCCCGATTACCTCGCTGTACCGGATGGCCGACCCCGACGGCCAATTCACGCTGTGGGACAACAGCAATATCGTCGAAAGCTACGGCGGCATCACCACCCCGCTCACCTACAGTTTTGCCCGTAGCGCTTACCGCGAGGTATATCGTCAATTCTGCCGCATCCTCGGCGTGACGGAGGCGGTGATTCAGGAAAACAATGCGACCTTTTCCTGCATGATAGGCCTGATCCGCGGCCGGGTTTATTACAACCTGCTGTCATGGTACACCGCGTTATCGTTGCTACCGGGATTTTCCAGCAATCGCCGTTTCATGGAACAAATGATGGGTGTCAAGGAAGCCCTGCCCCAGGCTTTAATAGGGCAAGTGCTTGCCAGGAACCGACGCAACCGCAGTCTCGATGTTTTGTATCTCCTTCGCACCGTGGCCGGCTTGCTGATCAACCACTTCAGCCTGGAAACCAAGATCAAACACTTCTATGCCCGACTCGACGCCGCGCTGACTCCGCCCGGCGTGCCGTTGGAATACATGCGTCCCGATCAGTTATGCTCGTATTACCGCGAATTGGAACAGAAACTGCTCACACGCTGGGATGCGCCGCTGATCAACGACTTTTTCGCGATGATTTTCCATGGCCTGTTGCGGCGTTTGACGGCCGCCTGGTGCGCGGACGGCCAAGAAACGCTAGCCAACGACCTATTATGCGGCGAAGGCGGCATGATCAGCGCGGAACCCGCCCAGCGTCTTAAGGCGATGGCGCGGCTTGCCGCCACCGACCCGCAATTGGTCGACTGCCTTAGACAAGGTAATGGCGATGACATCGAAACGGCATTGGCGAAACACACCCAACTCCATCGGCTCTATCAAGATTACCTCGAGCGGTTTGGCGAGCGTTGCATCGGCGAACTGAAACTGGAAAGCCGCACGCTAGCCGACGAGCCGCTGTCATTACTGCGCTGCATCGGCGAATTGGCGGCCAAGCCTGTCGACGCCACTGCGGAAGAAACGGCCGAACGGCGGATACGCCGCAAGGCCGAAAACCAGGTAGCCAGTAAGTTAGCGCATCACCCCTTGCGCAAGCATCTGTTGCTATGGGTACTCAGCCATGCACGCCGGCGAGTGCGCGACCGGGAAAATCTGCGCTTCGAACGGACCCGGTTATTCGGACGCGTCAGGCGCCTGTTGGTCGAATTCGGCCGCCGATTGTATGCATTAAATCTGCTCGATGATCCCCGGGATATATTCTATCTGGAGGTCGAGGAAATCCTGGCCTTTGTCGAAGGCACCGCTACGACCACGCGGCTTTGCGAACTGGCGGCGCTACGCAAAGCTGAGTTCGATCAATACCGGCAAGATCCGCCTCCGGCGCCGCGCTTTTCAACCCGGGGCATCGTCTATCAGGGCCATGACTATCGCGCGGAGCAACATCCGGCCGCTGCTGAACTCTCTTCGGATGAACTGAGCGGTCTGGGCTGTTGCGCCGGCAAAGTTCAGGGAGTGGTACATGTGGTCAGAGATCCCGGCCAGACCCGCCTAAGTCCCGGCGAGATCTTGGTCGCGGAATTCACCGATCCGGGCTGGATAATGCTGTTTCCGGCGGCGGCCGGCATCGTCGTCGAACGCGGCAGCCTGTTGTCGCATTCGGCCATCGTTGCCCGCGAGTTGGGAATTCCGGCAATTGTGGGGGTAAACAATGCCACCCAATTGCTGAAGGATGGTGACCGGATAACAATGGACGGCGCGACGGGTCTGATTCATCGTTTGGCCGACGCATCGCCATGACTACCGAAATTGCCGCCAATGCCGATTTCAGCACCATCCGTTACGCGCAGTGTTGGGAGGATGCCGACGTATTGTTGAAAGCACTGGCGATTCGGCCGGGGGATGTTTGCTTATCGATCGCCTCGGCCGGCGATAACTGTCTGGCCATGCTCGCTCACGACCCCAGCCGGGTGATTGCGCTGGATATCAGCCCGGCCCAATTGTACTGTCTGGAACTACGCATCGCGGCCTACCGCAACCTGGAACATCCGGAACTCCTGGAACTGATCGGGTCCCGTCCCAGCATCAGGCGCTTGCAGCTTTACCAACACTGTCGCCCGTCATTAAGCCAAAATGCCCGCTGTTTCTGGGACGAGCGTCGAACGGCGATCGAACAAGGCATAGGCAGCGCCGGCAAATTCGAACGCTACTTTAGTTTGTTTAGACGTTATATCTTGCCGCTGATACACGGGCGCACCACTGTGGTTCAAATGCTGCGAGGCGGCAACGCTAGCGAGCGGGAGGCGTTTTATTCGAGGATTTGGGATAACCGGCGCTGGCGCTTATTGTTTCGTTTGTTCTTTTCCCGGCTGGTGATGGGTCGTCTCGGGCGCGATCCGAGTTTTTTCCGTTATGTTGAAGGTGGAATCGCCGAGCGCCTAATGGAACGGACTCGTCACGCGCTGGTGGCATTAAATCCCAAGGACAATCCTTATCTGCACTGGATCGTGACCGGCCGCCACGGCGAGGCATTGCCGTTCGCTTTGCGCGCGGAAAACTTCGCTACCATCCGCAACAACCTGGATCGCCTGGAATGGCGTTGCTGCGCGTTGGAAGACTTTCTATCATCAAACGACCGGCCGACTATCCAGCGCTTTAATCTCAGCGACATTTTCGAATATATGGCCGAATCGCAGTATCTGGCCTTGCTGCGTGACCTTGTTTCGGCAGCATCGCCCGGAGCGCGGCTGGTTTACTGGAACCTGTTGGCTCCGCGCCGAAGACCCCAAAGCATGGCTGAGCAACTGCACTCGCTGGACGAACTGGCGGTATCGTTGCATGGCCAGGATAAGGCTTTTTTTTATGGGGCGTTGATCGTGGAGGAAGTGTTTTGATCGTAGGATCTTGGCCGGCAATGGCTCTGGTGCTGGCGGTATTGATCGCCTTATTCATGGCGGTAAACCACTTCCGCCAACGATTGAAATTGCAGCCGGAAATCAGCCGAAAAATGTTGCACATTGGTATGGGGCCCATCATCCTCGCCTTTCCATGGCTATTTGCTTCGGCATGGCCGGTATTGGCCTTGTGCGCCTGCGTGCTCGTCACCCTGTCGATATTGCGTTCACGGCTCGCGGTGGGTGTATTCGCCGATTGGGGCCATAGCCTGAACGACATTCAAAGATCGTCCTGGGGAGATTTTTGTTATCCATTGGCGACGGCTATCTTGTTTGTTGCCGCCGATCAAGAGCCGCTGCTGTTTGTGATTCCGATGCTGCTGCTGATCATCGCCGATGCGGCAGCGGCGTTGATCGGCCAGAGTTACGGCATGCATGCCTACCAAACCTTGGACGGGACCAAGACCATCGAAGGCTCGTTTGCGTTTTTTCAGTTTGCCTTTCTAAGCGTATTACTGCCACTGATTCTGTTTACCGAAGT
The DNA here is from genome assembly GCF_024505045.1 of Methylomonas aurea. GTDB lineage: Bacteria > Pseudomonadota > Gammaproteobacteria > Methylococcales > Methylomonadaceae > Methylomonas > Methylomonas aurea. The sequence continues at coordinate 312,062 of NZ_JANIBM010000001.1, forward strand.
CGGCCGACGGGAAACGGTGCTGATCGCGCTGATGCTCGGGCTGCTGGTGACCTTATTCGAAGCGGTCGCCTGGCGCGGCCTGGATAATTTGTTCGTGCCGCTGGGCGGATACTTGCTGTTAAAAATCTATTTGGCGCTGGACATGTCGCAATTATTTGCCAGAGCCTTGGTACTGTGCACGCTGCTCGCCGTCATCTTCTTCCTGCGCCGCCGCACCACGTTGAACGACAGCGGTGTCATCGGCTCGGTATTAGCCGGCTATGTCAGTTGGGCCATTGGCGGTTGGCATTGGCTGCTGCCGCCCGTCATCACGCTGTGCTTTTATTCGTTGATCGTCCCTCGGCCTCGCAATCGACAGGGGCGTCACTCCGACGTGCAGTCGGTGTTTTACGTGACCGCGCCCGGCCTGTTCTGGCTATTTTTAGGCCATACCCTGAATAAACCCTTCTTGGTATTGCCCTACACCATCGCTTACGGTTTGCAGTTGTCGATGAGCTCGGTTGCGAGGCGCCGTTTTCTCGGCAATCCCGCGCTCATCGCCGTAGTCGGTAACAGCGCTTTGGAGGGCTGGTTGTTGATGCTAATTCCTGTGTTATTGCTACAGGAAGCTACTAGCGCAACGCTTTGGGCGCTACTGCCGATCAATGGTTTGGTGGCGTGGTTTTTTGCTTGCTCGCAAGCGCCTCGGCCAGACTATCCAATGGATATGCCGCGGCTCCGCGTCCAAACCTGGATCGCGTTGGCGATTTCCATAATTTGCTGGTTTCTGTTGGATGTTTGGCAAAAGTCATGGAACGCCTATTAACCCTCAATCACCCTCAACAGCTGGCGGATTTTCCGACCACGGGAGTGCTTAGCGATTTTCAACCAAGTCACTTGATTTTGAATAAGCCGGATCAAATTTTACTGGCTTTGGACGAAAATCAAGTACCGCTCGCCCGTTGTTCGCTATGGTGGACCAATTTACCGTCTTATGGCTCCGAACGGCTGGGGTACATCGGCCACTATGCTGCATCCAGCCGCGCAGTTTCGGATTTACTGCTACGCTCGGCGTGCCGAGGCTTGGCTGCCCAAGGGTGCACACTGGCCATCGGGCCAATAGATGGCAATACCTGGCATCATTACCGATTTGTCACCGAGCCTGGAAATCGGCCGCCATTTTTTCTAGAACCCTTCAATCCGGCAATTTGGCCGCAATTCTGGCTGGATGCGGGTTTCTCTGCGTTGGCCGGTTATACGTCAGCGATCAGCACCGAACTTGGAAAGTCGGCTCGTGATTTGAATCATGCTGCCCAGCGCTTCACGAGACTGGGTATCAAGGTTCGCCAACTGCAAATGACCCGTTACGAGAGGGAGTTGAGCGCTATCTACCGGATTTCCGTCAGCGCTTTTGCCAACAATTTTCTGTATACGCCATTAGCTGAGAACGAATTTTTGGACCTCTATGCTCCAATCAAAGCTTACATTCGTCCGGAAATGGTGTTGCTGGCGGAAGACGAGCAAGGCCCACTTGCTTTCTTGTTCACCGTACCGGACATCTTGCAACGACGCCGAGGAGAAATCATTGATACGGCTGTCATTAAAACGGTTGCCGCGATTCCGTCAAGCAAGACCCAAGGCTTGGGTGCGTTTCTGGTCGCCCAGGCCATGCCTATTTACCATGATTTGGGCTACCGGTGTGCTATTCATGCCCTGATGCATGAACACAACGCGTCGCGGAATGTCAGCCGTCATCAAGCCAACGTTCAAACCATACGGCGCTACTCGCTGTTCGCCAAGCACCTTGGATCGGAAACATGAATCTCACCGAATTATTCATGGAGCGGGTTACGCTGTCGCCCCGGCAAATCGCGCTGATCGCATCCGGTGCGAGGAAAGCCCGAAGCCTTAGTTTTGCCGATTTGGAGGCGGCATCGGCGAATGTTGCTCAATGCTTGCAACGCTGCGGCCTGGGCAAGGGCGACAAGATTTTGCTGTTACTGCCGGTTTCGATAGAGTTGTATGTGGTGCTGTTGGCGATATTTCGCTTAGGATTGGTCGCGGTGTTTCCATCTCCGTCAGGGGGAATGACAGGCGTCGGAAGCTGCTGCCGGCGGGTAAAGCCCAAGGGACTCATCGGCACTGCGGGTGCACTAAGTCTTCAGTTATTGTCGACTGAGCTATGGCGGATTCCATTGAAATTTTCTTGCGGCCTGCCTTTTCCGGGCGCCACCTCATTGTCGATGGCAGCAAAAAAACCATCAGCGGTAAGTCTTGTCGATTGTGATCGTGATCACCCGGCCTTGATTACCTTCACCAGTGGCAGTAGCGGTGTCGCCAAGGGCACGATTCGCAGTCACGGTTTACTGATCGCTCAGTACCAAGCGCTCGTCGACGCAACACAATTGAAAGCCGGTGAAATCGATTTGGCAACCTTGCCGGTATTTGTGCTGGCCAATCTTGCCGCCGGGGTTACCACATTGATTGCGGATACCGATCTGCGCCATCCCGGCAAGGTCAACGCCAAAGCCGTGCTGAAACAAATTGAAACTTTTGGCCCCACGCGCGCGACGGCATCGCCTGCATTTTTTGCCGGTCTAGCCAAAGCCTGTCTGGAAAAAAACGTTCGGCTATCCAGTTTAAACAAGATTTACACCGGCGGCGCGCCGGTATTCCCGGATATCATCGACCAATTGACGACATTGGCGCCTGCGGCCGATATCGTCTGTTTGTACGGTTCCACCGAAGCGGAACCCATCGCACTGGTGCGTTATTCACAGTTGACCACCAACGACAAAGCCGCTATCGGCGCCGGCGCCGGCTTGCCGGCGGGATATCCGGTACCGCAGATAGACCTTAGAATATTGCCCGACCGCTGGGGACAGCCCATAGGCCCGTTTTCAGCCGAAAGTTTCGCCAGCGAAATTCTGCCTGCCAATGCCTGCGGCGAAATCGTGGTCGGTGGCGATCACGTCCTCGCGGGCTATCTGGATGGCCTGGGCGATGAAGAAAGCAAATTTGCCGTCGCCGGGCGAATCTGGCATCGAACCGGCGATGCAGGTTATCTGGACGAACAGGGACGGCTATGGTTGGTTGGCAAGTGTGTTGCCCGCATTTGCGACGATCGGGGTGAACTCTATCCTTTGACGGTCGAAGCCGCCTGCAGAAGCTTTACCGAGATTCGCAATGTCGCGATGGTCTCTCATCGAGGCCGGCGATTATTGCTGCTGGAAAGCGATGCAGACCGTCAAGCCGATTTGGCCGTAATCCGGGACAAACTTGGTTGGGCGTGTGTCGACGCCGTTCGGACTGTTCCGTTGATTCCACTCGACTCGCGGCATAATGCCAAGATCGACTATCAGGCGTTGTTTAAACTACTGTCGAAACTCCACTTCGATGGTGCCTGACCCCGTACCACCGCTAAAATGGAAAACCTTATGAACACTATAGATTCTCCTCTTTACAGCATTCGGGACGTGAGATTTTCTTACGATTTTGGCAACCTCAAGGCGCCGGCCCTCAATGGTGTATCCCTGGACATCCGGCAAGGCGACTTTATTTGCCTGACAGGCCCTTCGGGTTCGGGAAAAACCACGTTGCTGAATCTGCTCGGCCTGATCGAAGCGGTGCAGGATGGCGATATCCACTTCAATACCAACAGCCTGAAGACATTGACGGAACGAGAAAAAAATCGGGTCCGCCGCTATCAAATCGGCTTTGTATTCCAGACTTTTCAGCTATTTCCGGTGTTAACGGCGGCCGAGAACGTCGAATATTTCCTCACCCGGCAGGGTATCCCGACCACGGAACGCAAAAACCGAGTCAAAGACGCCTTAGCCGCCGTCGGCATCTTGGATCAGTCCGACAAGAAACCGGCTGAAATGAGTGGCGGCCAGCGGCAAAGGGTAGCAATAGCCAGAGCTATTGCTAAACGTCCTCGGGTGATCATCGCCGATGAACCCACCGCCAATCTGGATCAGGCTACTGGCAAAGGGGTGATGGAAATTTTTGCCAAGTTGAACCACGATCACCAAATCAGCTTGATCATTTCGAGCCATGATCCGATGGTACAAAGTTATTCACGTCATCAAGTTCGGCTGGTAGACGGAAAAATATGTTAATTAAACTGGCAACCCGTAACCTGTTCCGCAATCCCAGACGCACGTTGGCTGTTCTTTTGACCATTGCCATGGGAACCGGATCTTTGTTCATTTTTCACGGCTTCAACAACGGTATCATGAACCAGTATCGGGATAACTGCATTCATGCCCGTTACGGCCACGGTCAGATCAACACACGTGGCTATCGCGATCAGGTATTCGCAAAGCCCTGGGAACATTGGATAGCCGACTGGGCTCCCTTGGCGGAGCGCCTCCGCACAATTACGGGCGTTGAACTGCTGTTTCCTAGACTGGAGTTTTCCGCCTTGTTGACCAATGGGACTGTCACGATCAGCGGCCACGGCCAAGCTATCGACGGTGAAGCTGAATCCGGCTTTTTCAATACCCTGAATATCGTAGAAGGACAAACCTTGGGCGCACAAGTTGACGGAATTTTGTTGGGTAAAGGCTTGGCTAGTGGGCTCGATGCCCATCCTGGCAAGGTATTGACCGTTATGGTTCAGGACATCAACGGCCAGCTGCAGCAGGCAAATCTGACGGTGACCGGGATCTTTCATACCGGATCCAAGGAATTCGACGATGTGATGTTTCGCGTGCCTTTACGTCATGGCCAAAAGTTGCTGAAAACCAACCGTATCGAGACCTTGGCCTTGGGCTTAAGTTCGCTGGACGACTGGCCGGCAGTCGCCAATTTAGTCAATGAAGAATTTGTTGACCTGGAAGCGGTGCCGTTTGCGAAACTCGACGAAGTCTATTACCAGCATTCGGTCGATTGGTTGGCAGCCCAGTTTGGCGTGATTCATTTGATCATTCTGGGTATCGTCATTTTGGGCATTTTCAATACGGTTTCCACTTCCGTCTTGGAGCGTAAACAAGAAATCGGTAATTTGCGCGCTAATGGCGAATCTAAATCCGATATCATGCTGCTGTTGGTTTGGGAAGGGATTACGCTGGGCGTACTCGGCGCCGGACTCGGATTGATCGTTGCACTGGGGTTGGATTTTTTCCTTTTGCGCGAAGGCATCCTGATGCCGCCCGCGCCAGGCTTGACCAGACAATTTCGAGTACTGATTGAATTTCAACCATCGATGGCTTTAATCACATTTGGTCTTGGTTCGTCCTCGGCATTGCTTGCAACGATGCTTGCGAGCGCACGGGTAGTACGGGCTAGTATCGGCGACGCTTTACGATCGGTATAACCGGAAGTTGTCAGGCCAATATTGTGATTTGATCCACTGCAACCCTTGGGTATTGACTCATTAGCCGTTTAGTTGCTGGCTTTTGTGGGTATCCAGTATCTGTTTTCTCTGTAAAGAGTCCAACGGCAGCTTACTATGTTTGTTCTGCCGCTGGATCTTCTCGAGTGGCAGGTTTGGGTCGCCTAGCGACCGTCAGTTCTTCAGCTTCGTCGCCGGATAGCGGTCATTGAATTCCAATTCCATAAAGCGGCCAGTCCAACCGACCCTTTCGAGCCAGTCGAGCTTCTCTAATCCGGTCAGTCACAATCCGTATTCTGGAAACTGGAAGGCTACAAAGCAGCCATTTGGAATTTCAGCCGATCGAACATTTGATGTCGCACTTTGCTTCCTTAAAGTGGTCATCTGAGTGACCGTTGAAAACTATGATCTGATAGGCGCCTCATGCAATATGCGGTTTAGCGGCCAGTGGGGTATTTTTAACTATCAATCAGTAACGCCACTCGTTGGCATGGTCTGGTTAGCTTCAAAAGACCCCATCCATCATTTAACACATAATGTAGGAGGCGCATTTTCCAGCAATGATCTTGAGTGTAGGGCCTTAAGGCGCCAATAAGAAACCCACCTTAGAGTGCAGGCTCCCCCAAAACACAGGTTTGACCGAAATGGATTCGACAACCCACAAACACCCCAGTCAGCAGGCCAAGGCATCGAAGCAGATCTATATTGCCACCGACGGTTCGTTGAAATCTTGTATCACCGGGCCGGTATTGGAATTGCCCATCGACTTTCACGAATGGCCGAAATCGGATACCCGCAACGTCGTGTTGTTTGCCAGCAAAGCAGCTTGATCGCGCTTAATACCACCCAGCGATATTAAGTGGATTGTGGCGCCGATGAGTGATCGCTGATCGTAATACGGACACCGATAGATGCTGCCAACGCCTCCATTTTCGCAATGATTTGATCGCGTTGTTCGGTTTGCCACGCCGGCTGGTGATGGCTTGGTTCATCAGACGGCGCCGAAGCTTCCGATGTTAGATTTGTAACGCTCTTAAGACGCTGCTGTTGCGATAAAAAATAGGCTTGGTAGGACCAGTTGGACTGTGCTTTGCGGGGTTCGGGTTTTACGGAAATGGGTTGTTTCATGGAACTGCATTCTAAAATGTGTCGAATCCAGGCCGTGATGGGTACGACCGGACCACATTTCAATGGCTCAGTGAAAAGACGTATTCTGATGGGAGCTGGCGGCGTCATAAAGCGCGTCGAACAACTGCACCGTGGTGAAGATCATGGTTTTGGCTAAGCGCACCGCGTCTTTGGAGTTACACGTTTGCTGGTCAATGGCGGCATGTAAAAACCTCACGAGTCCCGTTTGATGTTCCTGATCAAAGGCATGGTCTGGAACGCTTGGCTTTGTCTGCTTCATCGCCATTTTCATCTCTCGATCCAGCCGTTCGGCGCGTTGTTCAAACCAGCGATTGCCGACCAGACGATGATCGGGGACTTTGCCAAATACCTGCTCATAAACGGCAATGACATCAAAGCACAGATCCATAAATAAATGGGCCATCGCTTGATCCAAGTCGACCATCACCGATGGAAACACACCCAAGATCGTTTGGGCAAAGGCCGGTTGAAGGGTTTGGAATCGTTCCAAAATAGCCCGGCCTGCCTGTTCGTCCTGGCTTCTGGCGTATTGAAGAGCGGCAAAGAGTTGCTGGTCGGAGAGTTCTTGCATGATGATGGCTAGCCCAAAACCGCTTATCAAATCATCACCGGCTCGCCGATGCAAGCCAAGCAAAAAATGTAGGTCAGCTCAGATAGTGGGGGGGAATTATCAATCATCGTTCGGTTGAAACGGACACCAAGTCCGCGGGAATGGGTGCAGACCCTCCAATATTGCTCCAGGGCAGCAATATGAAGGTTATGGAATGCCGGTTCAGATAACAGACCATTCAAAAGACACCGCCACCGAGTTAACAGTGATGAAAAACGTGGATGAACAATACCTAAATGCGTTCTTCCTGGCTGATCTAGCTGAACTAGCTGTCGTAGATGGCATCTTGTCCGCGCATGGGGGCTTTTCCAATTTTACAGAATATCGCTGTGGTTAGATGTGGATAAAAACACTCAGTAGAATACCCAATAACTTTGTGGTAGAAATCACAAAACACGAGCAGCTAAACCTATCGTGAGGTAGAGACGGAAAGTCACGGGTCCCTAAATTCGGAAAGCCGGAATGCCGAATTCGACGTCGTTAACGTCATTTTTGGTAGTCCGGCTTTTTACTGCCGAATTGAAAGTATGGCGATTCACACGCTAGCTATTAAACCGTTTTAGATTCATGTTATTTACCCGGCTGGCTTTTGTGCTAGCCACTGACTCCAAAGGTAACCGTATGAAATATGCCTTCGCACTGGTATTGACAGCCTCATTGATCAGCTTTACCGGTTGTGTCAGTCGAGACATCCATGAAGCCGTCGAAGACCGCGGCCCGCAAGTGGCCTTTGCACCGTTGCCGCAAGCCAGCCGCCTGACGGTGGCGGTGTCCCGCTTTACCAACGAATCGGTCTATGGCAGCGGCTTGTTTACCGATCAATCCGGCGATCGGATTGGCAAGCAGGCGGCCGATTTGTTGTCGCGCCATCTGATGGCAACCCAGCATTTCAATGTCGTGGAGCGGCAGGACATCAGCAAACTCAAATCCGAAGCCGAATTGATGGGCAAGAGCGAACCGGAATTCAAACAAAATCTGCTCGGCGTCGATGCCTTGATCATGGGCTCGGTGGTGGAGTTGGGACGCGATACCACCGGCGGTGTCTGGCTGATCGGTAAGGAAAAAACTCAACGGGCGCGGGCGCGGGTGGTGTTGCGCTTGGTCGATCCGAAAACCGGCCAAGTGTTCTATAGCCAGGAAGGCAGCGGCGAAGCGTCGATTTCCTCGACCGCGACGCTGGGATTTGGCGGCACGGCAGGCTTTGATTCGACGCTGGAAGGCAAGGCCATCGATGCGGCCATTGTGAATATGATCAACAACGTGGTCAGTACCTTGGAAGCACGCGGCAAAGCCCAGCCGTAAACCTTTCAAAGTAGGGAAGCGGATGATGCTTAACCGTCTTGGGACAAGGTATGTTGGCGAGTCCGCTATTGGAATCGCCATGTCGTTGGTGCTTTCCGGCTGCGCACCGCAAGGCTTGTTTTATTGGGGCGACTACGAAAGCAGTCTCTACGAACGCTATGTCGACAATAACAGCCAGCATACCGATGCCTATTTGCGCGATACGATTACCGCAGCCGAGCAGCATCAGCGCCGCGTGCCGCCGGGTGTGTATGCCGACTACGGTTTTTTATTGTACACCCGCGGCGATAAAGCCCGCGCCATCGCCTACTTTCAGAAAGAACGCACGCTGTATCCGGAATCCACGGCGTTGATGAACAAATTGATCGAGAAAATTCAGCAGCAAGAAAAAACGCCGGAGCCGAACAGCGAAACCGCCGTACTTCCCACGCAACAGCGGGCCGCGCCATGAGAATTGGGTTTAGTCTGTTAATCGTCTGCCTGTTGCAAGCGTGCGTCGCGCCGCAGCATCTTAATTTGGACGCGTTTTATGCACATCCGCCCCGTTCGATCGTGGTGGTGCCGGTGGTCAACGAGTCGCCGGAAGTAACCGCCAATTCGGTTTTCATCACCACTATCACTCAACCGCTGGCCGAACGCGGCTATTACGTGTTTCCGGTGTATTTGACCGACATGATTCTGCGCGATTTCGGGCTGGTAGAAGCGGGACATATTCACTTATTACCGGCCGAACGCTTCTACGAACTGTTCGGCGCCGACGCGGTGCTGTTGGTGACGATCAAGGATTGGAGTACCAAGTATCTGGTACTGGCATCGTCGGTGGTGGTCGAAATGGAATATGTCCTGAAAGACACCAGGACCGGCACCGTGCTTTGGCAGAACAAGCAAACTTATGCGCAGAATTCCGGTGGCGGCGATCCTATCGCGATGGCGATTTCAGCGGCAATCAATGCGCTGATCACCGATTATTTGCCGCTGGCCAGGCAAGCCAATTTCATGGCGTTGCAACCGCCAAAGGGTCTTCCCGCCGGGCCTTACCATCCGGAGTATCAGCAAGACAAAGGCAAGTTTTGACGTTCTGTAAGGGAGCTCTGAATTGTCCGTTTTTGATGGTGGGGATCATTCCCCTGAAGCCTTACGAACTTAAGCAAGTCTCTTAGCAATCTGTCTGCGGAACTTAAGGCAAGATCAATTCCGTTTCCGGCCGATTTTCATATATTTAACTGCGACAGACCCGGTCAAGTGGTGGCAGTTGCGGCAGCGATCAGCCGCAATACACCTCGTCCTGTTCGATCAGAAACAAAACCCAGGAAAATTGGCCGGTGCTGATTTTGCTGCCGCAGTAACCGCACTCGCCGCTTTGACCCATGTTGTCGGCCGGCGCGCCGCAGCTGGGGCATTGGCTCAGGCTGTAGGGTTTGTCCTGGCGCTCCTTACCGCTACGGCGGACGAAGGTCCAGTATTCGGAAAAACGCCTGAGCGATGTTTTCGAACCGCCGACGATCTTGCCGCCGGCGTCTTCGGTGTAGTCGTTACAGGCGGCGAAGATGCGTACCGTGATAGCCTCGTAAAATTTGTCGCTGTCGATTTTCGCCAGCACGATTTGTTCGATGCGCAGATGGTCCAGCCGGTTGAACCAGCCGCGCTCGACGTACATTTTCTGCCAGAAGGCATTGGTCTCGTAAAGCCGGTCGGATAACAGGTGCCGCGCCGCCTGCCAGTCGCGCCGGCTCCAGTGGCCGTATATGGCCGTAAAATAATTGCCTACCACGTCGTTCTCGAACGGCAACCAAAACTGCTGCCACTCGCCGATCCCGTAACGCTGCTGCCAGCGGTTCATCTGTTCGATCAGGTCGGCTTGCTTGATCGTGATGGCTTGCGTGCCCTGTTCTTCGGCGTAAGCCGCCAGTCCTGCCACAGCCGGCACGGCATGGGTGGCGACCACGACGCGTTTGCCCAAGCACCACTGCGCGTCGCCCTTTTGTACGTTGGCGCCGCAATAACCGCAGACGCCGGCGTCGGTGAAATGGGCCGGTGCGCCGCATTGCGGACAATTTACGCTTTGCATTTTCTCCGGTTCCGCCGACAACAGGCCTTTACGCCGGTAAAACTGCCAGCGTTCGACCACGGCATAGCGCGAACGCTGATCCTGCAAATCCAATGTGTAATTGGCGTCGAATTCGACGGTAATGGTCTCGGTATCGCTGCCCGCAGTGTTGATCTCCAGCCAACGCAGGCTGTTGACGACGATTTCGCTGACGGTCCAGGGTTGCGAGCGTTGGAAATGGCCTTGCAACTCGGTGCTCAAGAACGGCGAAAGGTAGCTGAATTCCGGCTTGGTCGAATATTCGTAGAATTTGCAGTACAGCGAATGGGCAAAATCCAAAAACACCACGGCGGAGAAATTGGCGTCGGCCTGTTTCAATGCCGCGATTTGCTCGGCAATGCTTTGTTGGCGTTGGGCGCGGTATTGCGCCGGCGGCGCCGTCACGACGCTGCGCGCCCCGGCTTGGCTGCGAATCAGGATAATGACGATCACGACGACGATAATGAACAAAATCAAGGCTTCCAGCGACGACATCGGATGGGCGGTGCCGGACGAGCTGCTGGAGCTGTCGTGGGTACTCCAACTGGAGCCGGAATGCGACCAGCCGCCGGAACTGTGCGAGCTCGACGAGCTGTGCGAGCTGCTGGAATGGCCGCCGCCGGGCCGGGCCGGCAACGGTTGGGAAACGGCCAGGCCGGCCAACATTAGGACCAATAGCAGCTTTTTCATAGATCAATATCCAGCCGGTCCGGCAGTTCGTTGATGTCGCCATCGCGCACCGGTAAGTAGCGGGCGAATGCGGCAGCCGTTGTTTCCAGCACCTGCAGCAGACTTTGTTCCGGTTGACTCTGGGCGAAGATATCGTCGAACTCGCTTTGCAATTCCTGCCATACCGCAAGCGGGATGGCCAGCTCCAAACCGCGGTCCGGCAACAGAAACACCCGCCGTTCCAGCAACGAGCAATACACCAGAAAGCCGGATTTATCCTGGGTATGCTGCATGCCGCCCTTTTGGAATATGGCCCTGGCCATGATTTCGACCTGCTTGTCCCGCGTCGCCCGCCTTATGCTGCCGCGTTTGACCGCCGGCAGCGAGCCGAAGCCGTAGCCAACCGTAAATGCTGCCAGCGGTGCGTAATAGACCAGCCAATTTTCGAAATAAACCGGCGCGTACATCATCAGGGTAAAAGCCGACCAGGCCGCGGCCAGGCCCCATAACAACGGTACCGAGGCATAGTCGGCGGAGCGGGCGCGAAACACTACCACCGCTTCGGCCTGCGAACCGTTCTCCAGGTTTTTGATCGTGTTCCACAGCCGGCTTTGGTAGTCCGGCGCCAAATACTGTTTCATAGGCTTGTTCCAGCTTGATCTATACTCAGGTTTGCCTTCGGCGTGCCGAATAGCCGCGGCTACGGCCGGCAAATCCGTTCTGCGGCTAAGTCTAGTCGTTTTGACGAACGACGTGCCGATCGGCCTGCCTGCGTGCCAACGGGCACCCAATTCAAAAATCCACAGGAGACACTCATGGGACTTTTCGACGGTTTGCAACGCCAGTTGCGTTCGGTCATCGAATGGCAAAATCCGGCGCCGAATGCGTTGTTCGAACAATGGAGCGACAACGGCGACGAAATCAAAAATGCCTCGACGTTGATCGTCGGCCCCGGCCAGGGCTGCATATTCGTTTACCGCGGCAAGGTGCAGGCGGTATTCGATAGCGAGGGTTCCTATAACCTGCAAACCGATAACATCCCATTCTGGACCACGATTGCCAGCTTCATGCAGTTCTTCGAAAGCCAGTACAAGGTCGGGATTTATTTCTACCGCAAGACCGTGATTCTGGATCAGAAGTGGGGCACCACCTCGCAGATCAAATATCTGGACCCGACCTATAAATTTCCGGTCGGACTACGCGCTTACGGTAACTACAGTTATCGCCTGGCCGAACCGGCGCAGTTTTTCGTCAACGTGGTCGGCGAACAAAACCTGTTTACCACCGAGCAATTGCGCAGCGTCATCGTCGCCCGCCTCAGCCAGCCGTTGGCCGATTTTCTGGCCACCAGCCGTTTCGGCTATCTGGATATCGATACCAACCGCGAGGAAATCTCTGCCGGCGTGCTGCAGAAGTTGCTGCCGCAGTTCGCCGAGCTCGGCTTTGCAATCACCGATTTTCGGATCGAAGGCACCGACTTCGACGAGGAAACCCTGAAGCGCGTCAATCGTATCGCCGACATGACCGCCGAGGCCCAGGCGGCGAAAGAAGTCGGTCTGGATTACGCCCGCATCCAGCAATTGGAAGCGATGCGCGAAGCCGCCCGTAACGAAGGCGGCGGCGCCGGGGTCGGAATGGGCTTGGGCGCCGGTATCAGTTTTGGTCAAAATCTGGCGCAAGCGATGAATACTCCGGTGGCCGCGCCGGGCGCCGCCGCCCAGGCGGCATCTTCCGATCCGATGGAAAAACTGGCGCAACTGAAAAAACTGTTCGAAGCCGAGCTGATTACTGCCGAAGAATATGCGGAGAAGAAAAAAAGTATTTTGGACGGTTTGTGATAGGAATTAACGTGCTGCCGCTGTTCCCGCCGCACCGCCGGCAATAAGGCGGTTCGAAGTCGGTTAAACGGCAAAACCGCCATCTAAATACCGTTGAGCCGGCGCGTGGCCGGAAAAATGCGGTCCAGGCGGCAAGCCAGTTGCCATTTGTGTACTATCCTTGGCAACGACATTTTCACCGTTGAGAATCGACCATGGATATTGCCGAACTGTTGACGTTCTCCGTCAAGAATAAAGCCTCCGACTTGCATCTTTCCGCCGGTTTACCGCCGATGATTCGGGTGGACGGCGATATTCGCCGGATCAACATCCCGGCTCTGAACCACAAGGAAGTGCATGCGCTGATTTACGACATCATGAACGATAAGCAGCGCCGCGATTACGAGGAGTTTCTGGAAACCGACTTTTCGTTTGCCTTGCCCGGTGTGGCCCGGTTCCGGGTCAACGCCTTCAATCAGGACCGTGGCGCCGGTGCGGTATTCCGGACCATTCCGTCGAAAGTCTTGACTCTGGAAGAGTTGGATGCGCCGAAGTTTTTCCAGGAGCTGTGTACCAAACCGCGCGGTTTGATCCTGGTGACCGGACCGACCGGCTCGGGTAAGTCGACCACGTTGGCGGCGATGATCAACCACATCAACAACAACGATTACGCCCATATCCTTACTGTCGAGGATCCGATCGAGTTCGTCCACGAAAGCCAGAAATCGCTGATTAACCAGCGCGAGGTACACCGCGATACGCTGGGTTTCAACGAAGCGTTGCGCTCTGCGTTGCGGGAAGACCCGGACATCATCCTGGTCGGCGAGATGCGCGACCTGGAAACCATCCGTTTGGCGCTGACCGCGGCCGAAACCGGACACTTGGTATTCGGCACCTTGCACACCACCTCGGCCGCAAAAACCATAGACCGGATTATCGACGTATTCCCAGCCGCCGAGAAAGACATGATCCGGGCCATGTTGTCCGAGTCGCTGCAGGCGGTTATTTCGCAAACGCTATTGAAAAAAGTCGGCGGCGGCCGGATCGCCGCCCACGAGATCATGGTCGGTACCCCGGCGATCCGCAACCTGATTCGCGAAGCCAAGGTGGCGCAGATGTATTCGGCGATCCAGACCGGGCGCAAGGACGGCATGCAGACGTTGGACCAAAACTTAAAAGAGCTGGTCGACAAGGGCCTGATTACCGCCAAGGCGGCGATGACCCGGGCCGTGAATAAAGACATGTTCCGCTGAGGCATAAGGAGGCACCATGGACTTTACCGCGCTATTGGCGTTAATGGTGGAAAAACGGGCGTCGGATTTGTTCATCACCGCCGGCCGGCCGCCGTCGATGAAAGTCAACGGCAAAGTCGTCGAAGTCTCGAAGACGCCGCTGACCAGCGAGCAAACCATGAAACTGGTGCTCAGCATCATGTCGCAGCGCCAGCGCGACGAATTCGAAAACACCAAGGAATGCCAATTTGCGTTAAGCGCACACAGCCTGGGCCGGTTCCGGGTCAGCGCCTTCACCCAGCGCGATTCGGCCGGCATGGTGTTGCGCCGCATCGAAACCACGATTCCGACCGCGGAAGAGCTGCATCTGCCGCCGGTGTTGAAAGAATTGATCATGCACAAACGCGGTCTGGTCATGTTCGTCGGCGCGACCGGTACCGGTAAATCGACCTCGCTGGCGGCCTTGATTCGCCACCGCAACGAAAACAGCAGCGGCCATATCATTTCCATCGAAGATCCGATCGAGTTCATTCACCCCCACCAGGGTTGCATCATTACCCAGCGCGAAGTGGGGCTGGATACCGAATCGTTCGAAGTCGCTTTGAAAAACACGCTACGCCAGGCACCGGATGTGATTCTGATCGGCGAGGTCAGGACCCGCGAGACGATGCAACACGCGATTACCTTCGCCGAGACCGGCCACCTGTGCGTCTGCACGTTACACGCCAACAACGCCAACCAGGCGCTGGACCGGATTCTGCATTTCTTTCCTGAGGACATGCACAGCCAGTTGTTCATGGATTTGTCGCTGAATCTGCGCGGCATCGTCGCCCAACAGTTGATACAGCGCGCCGACGGCAAAGGCCGCTATCCGGCCATCGAAATTCTATTGAATACGCCATTGGTCGCCGATTTGATTCGCAAAGGTGAGGTGCATAAATTAAAAGAATTGATGAAGAACTCGCGTGAGCACGGCATGCAGACTTTCGACCAAGCGCTTTACGATCTGTACACAGCCGGTAAAATTGGTTACGAAGATGCTCTGCACGCTGCCGACTCCCGCAACGAAGTCCGCCTGATGATCAAATTGGGCGCCGAGAACGTCAACTTCGAAACTGCCGGCATGACGCTGGCCGAAAACGACGAAGACGGAGGCAGCCTTTATAAATAAACCGCGGATTTAGCCGTTTTGCCACACTTAGTTACACCGAACTCGATACTCAAATTTTCCGCTGCCGCGGCGTTGGCCGCACTACTATTCGGCTGCGCTTCCGAGCCGCCGCGTAGCCAACTCCGAACTTCGGCAGCGGTCAAACCCAACCCCCCCAGCCAATCGGCCAACGTCCAGCCCGACCTTAGACCCTTTGCCAGCGTCGGCGGCTATCGCGCCGGTGCGGTCAGCGGCGATTACGCCGGTTATCCGGCATTGGCGCAATTTATCGAGCAGATGGTGCAAAAGCACGGCTTCGATCGGGAATATTTAAACGGTCTGTTCTCGCAAGCCAAACGCAAACAATGGACCTTGGATTATCTGGCCAAATCCGACCAAGGCTTGAAAGGCAAGCCCAGCAAAGGCGGCTGGAGCCGCTACCGTTCCCAATTTCTGGATGCCCGGCATATCGATGCCGGCGTCGCGTTTTGGCGGACGCACCAGGCCGCTTTGCAGCGCGCCAGCCGGCAATACGGCGTTCCGGCCGAATACATTCTCGGCATCATGGCTGTGGAAACTACCTTCGGCAGCTTCGTCGGCAACCATCGGGTGATCGATGCGCTGACTACGCTCGGTTTCGACTACCAACGCCGCGGCGAATTTTTCCGTAGCGAGCTGGAGAGCTTTTTGGTGATGGCGCGCAGCGAAGGCATCGACCCCGGTAAGCCCGTCGGTTCCTTCGCCGGAGCCATGGGGCTCGGCCAATTCATGCCCAGCAGCTTTTTACAGTGGGCGGTCGATTTCAACGGCGACGGCCGCCGGGATTTGTGGAATCCGGAGGATGCGATCGGCAGCGTTGCCAATTATTTTGCCCAGCACGGTTGGCGCAGCGGCCAACCGGTCGTGAGCCGGACTCGCGGCAGCTATAGCGGTATCGAAAGCCTGGCGCCGGGTATCGACCATGAATATCCGCTCGGCACGTTGGTTCAGGCCGGTATCGAACCGGTCGAGAATTGTGGTTGCGATTATCCGCTCCGGCTGTTGCTGCTCAGGCACCAAAGCAATGACGAGTATTTGCTGGGCCATCCAAATTTCTACGTGATTACTCGATACAACCACAGCACCCATTACGCGATGGCGGTTCACGAATTGGCGCAGGCGATTAAGCGCGACTATCAAAGAATTGCCGGCGACCAGTCCGGCGTCAACGGATAGCCGATAGTCTGGCGCCGTCTTAAATGGTCAGTAATTATCGAATAAATCCAGTTGCCGATAAGGCCTCACGTTGGCGTCGCCGTTATCCAGCCCGGATAGCGTGACCCCGAGCAAGCGGACTTTACTGGAACCCACCGGGGTGTTTTTGAGCAACTCGGTTAGCAGCAATACGCAGGTCGGGTTATCGGCAACCGGCTCGTTTAGCGTGCGGCTGCGGGTGATTTGCACGAAATTCTGGAATTTTATTTTCACCGTCAGGGTATACGCGGCCATACCTTTCTCCGCTAGCCGTTGCAACGCGGTGCGCATCAAATCCTGTAACTGCCGCTGAATCGAACCGAGATCGGCCAAATCCTGTTCGAAAGTGGTTTCGACGCCAACTGACTTGCGAACCCGGTCGGCGTTGACCGGGCGCATATCGATACCGCGGGCAATGTTGAAATAATGCCGGGCGGCCTTGCCGAAATGTTGCTGCAATATCGCCAACGGCACTGCTTTTAAATCTTTGCCGGTATTGATACCCAAATCGCGCATTTTCTGTTCGGTGGCCGGACCGATGCCGTGAAACCGGCCGATGTCCAATTGCTCGGCAAATTCGGGGCCTTGTTCCGGAGTAATCAGATACAGCCCGTCCGGTTTGCCCATGTCCGAGGCAAGCTTGGCCAGAAACTTATTGTAGGAAATGCCGGCCGACGCTATCAGGCCGGTTTGTTTCGAGATGTCTTGTTTGATTTGCTTCGCCAATAGCGTGGCGGAACCTTGGTAAAGCTCGGAATCGCTGACGTCCAGATAGGCCTCGTCGAGAGATGGCGGCTCGATACAGTCGCAATAGCGGGCGAAAATGCCGCGGATGATGGTCGAGGCCTCGCGGTAGGCGTCGAAACGCGGCTTAATAAAGATCGCCTGCGGACACAGTCGGTAAGCATGGGCGGAAGGCATGGCCGAGCGCACGCCGAACTGGCGGGCTTCGTAGCTGCAGGTGGCTACCACGCCGCGCGAGTCAGGCCTGCCGCCGACGATGATCGGTTTATTTCGATATTGCGGGTGGTCGCGTTGTTCGACCGCCGCGTAAAACGCATCCATATCGATGTGGATGATTTTGCGCGGAGGGCGGTCCATCAACGGTCAGGGTTTGTCGAGCTGCTCCAGCTTGGCGGTTTCGTTCCAATCGGAAAACGGAAACGGCAATTGCTCGGTATTGAAAGTCAAAAACAGCAGGATATGGTAATGGTAGGTCGACAGGCTACGGCCGAAGGTGAGAATGTTGGCGTTGGCCGTGCCGGTAAACAGCACCGAACCGACCTGTAGCAAAATTACCAGCCACAACAGCAGTTTGACCAAACTGTCTATCGCAGCGAAAACCAACATGAATATCACCCGCTTCCAGGTTTCGATTTTTTTCAAATTCTCGTTGATTTGTTCCTGCATAACCGCGACTTAACCTCTGTTCATCACGTCGCGCAAGTCGAGCGCGGCAGCATTGGCACGGGCAATGTAGTTGGCCATGGCCAGCGAGTAGTTGGCAAAAATGCCGAAGCCGTCGCCGTTCAATACCACCGGGCTCAGTGTCGGCGTCAATGCGTTTTCCAGTGCCTGAATCATGTTATCCAGCGTGTTCATCGCCCGCTTGTCCAGCAGAATGTCGGAAAAATCGTGTTTGATGGCTCGCAGGATGTGCAGCAAGGCCCAGCAGGAACCGCGCGCTTCGTAGAATACGTTGTCGATTTCCATCCAAGGCGTCTGGCCGATGGTCGGCATGTTGATATCGACCGGATTCGAGGGATCGCCGTGCGCGGCGCCGGCAAATTTATCGGTACTGGCGGCGAGACGGGTCGATAGGCCCCCCAAGCGCTTGATCACGACCTCGGTGTATTGCCACAAGTTGTCGGCGCGGGAATGGAATTGGGCCGCTTTCGAGGTTGACGACGGGTTTTGCAGTCGCGACATATAGGCGTGTAAGGCCTCTATACCCTTAATATATTCGGATTCCGTCGAAGGCAAGGCCCAGGAATTGCGTTCGTAATAAAAATAAGGTTCCGCTTTCGCCAAATCCGGGTCTTCCGCCGATTGCGACTGGTCGCGGGCAAAGTGGTTACGCAGCGCTGTGGTGCCGTCGCGCAGCATGACCAACGCACCGTATTCGAAGTTTTGAATGTTGTCGCAGAACAGGCCGGGGGGGGCGACGTCGTTGGACAGGTAGCCGCCGGCCTTGAACAGGATGACGTCGGCGATATGGGCCAGCGTATTGGCGTAAACATAACCGATCGGCATCTGGTCGGTATGAGTCACATTCATCCGCTCGATTGCTTCATCCTGCACATTGAACTGTTCGGGTTCGCGGCTCCACCATTCGCCCAAAATCAGCATGACCACGACGACAATGCCGACCAGCGTACCGAATCCCCAGAGTATGCCTTTAGACTTAGCGTCTTCTTCGAGTGCGAATGAATTGTCTGACATGTGTTACGTATCCGGATGAGAACAAAAAGGCCCTAGCGGCCGAATGCCGGCATGTTAGCACGGATTGTGATGGCTAGCTCGCTTTCAGTGCAGATACCGGGCTGCAGTAGGAAGGACTGCGGAGAACACAGTTGGCGGCATCTGCACGAAAAAGCCCTTGGCTTGCAGGCTGGCGATGACTTTGGCTGAATCGACCCGCGCCAGCTTGCGTTGTGGCGTCAGTTCCAGCTCCATGACAAACTCCAATCGGCCAAAACTCTTGTATAGTTCGGCCGGAATAGCCGAAAAATCGTCCTTTCTATCCAAATACAGGTAAAGTTCGTCCTTCTTCAGGCTTTTGTAGATAAAACAGTTCATGTCTGCCACTCCTGATGTAACCCTGCCAATTCTAACGGTTTTTGTTTAGAATTTTCAGCCCTTGTCGATCTAAGCCGTTTCCGCAAATGAAATCCAGCCCGTTCTCTACTGAAAACTTTTTTAACGCGGCTTGTTATTTCGAGTCGGCATTAGCGGGATTGGCCATGCTGTTCGGCTGGATGGCTGATGTCGACCCGTTTCAGGACTTGTATATTTCGGAAAGCGCGGTGGCGATCGGGTTGTTGGCGACCTTGCCCTTACTGTTGTTGTTTTTTGCGCTGCAGCATCTGGCGTATCCGCCGCTCCAAGCAATCCGCGAATTATTGCTGGAAACTCTGGGTGCCAGGTTGAGCGACCGGCATTGGGCCGACTTGCTGGTTTTGGCTTGTATTGCCGGCTTCGCTGAAGAGGCGCTGTTTCGCGGTTTTTTGCAACCCTGGTTGGAATTGCGCTGGAATGCCGAACTCGGCCTGCTGTTCAGCAACGTGGTATTTGCCCTGGTACACGCCGTAACACCTTTGTACGCGCTGTTGGCGTTTCTGATGGGATTGTATTTGGGAACCCTGCTGGACTATGGCGGCGGTCGCAATCTGCTGACCCCGATCGTAATCCACGCGGCGTACGATTTCGTGGCCTTTGTTGTTATTCTGCGCGATTACCGTAATCGCCTCGACAGGAGCGTTTGATGTCCGCCACCGCCCCAACGCCGCCCGCCGCTTTGCGCAGCCATTGGCTGGTTTGCGCGGCCATGCTACTCATGCTGATTGTTTACAACGTCGTTTGCCACATCTGGGGCGCTGAACTGCAGATTAGCGTCAGCGAAGAGCGCCGCGTGTTGCTGCGTAGCGTGCTGTACGGCGTCGCGATCGTATTGTTTCCGTTGACCAATCTGACCAAGCATGTCTTGTTGCGGCTGAACCAGACCATGCCCGGCCCGAGAACGGCGGCGCAACGCTATTTCACGACCATCACCGTCAGCCAGGCGCTGATCGAATGGGTCGGCCTGTTCGGGCCGATCATGATCGTACTAGGGGACGGCTTCAACACCTTATACATATTCAGCACGATGCATGCCTTGGGTATATTCCTGCATCGACCGAAAATGGCGGAGTATCATTCGATTGTTGCGGCGCTTCCGGCGCGAAACGGCCGGGGCGAGTAAGTCCTTGACTATTTCCGGTTTTTAGGAACCTCAGTAAAGTTGTACAATGGCTGGCTTATCCACGATTAGCCCCCAGGTGTGATTTATGCAAATCATTCAAGAAGCTCTCACCTTTGACGACGTTTTATTGATTCCCGCCCATTCCAGCGTGCTGCCGCGCGAAGTCGAGCTGAAAACCCAGCTCACCCGCAAAATCAAACTGAATATCCCGCTGGTATCGGCGGCGATGGATACCGTGACCGAAGCCCGCTTGGCGATTGCGATCGCTCAGGAAGGCGGGATCGGCATCATTCATAAAAACATGACTGTCGAGCAACAGGCGGCGGAAGTCAGACGGGTGAAAAAATACGAGAGCGGGGTCATCAAGGATCCGATTACGGTATCGCCCAACGTCACGGTGCGGGAAGTATTGGAATTGACTCGGGCCAAAAATATCTCCGGCGTTCCGGTCGTCGACGGCGAAGAGTTGGTCGGCATCGTCACCAGCCGCGATTTGCGTTTCGAGACTCGGCTGGATGTGGCGATCAGCCAGATCATGACGCCGAAAGACAAACTGGTGACCGTGCACGAGTCGTTCAGCCATAAAGAGGTCATCGAGAAACTGCATACCCACCGCATCGAAAAAGTGTTGGTGGTCAACGACGCGTTTCATTTGCGCGGCATGATCACGGTCAAGGACATCCAAAAAGCCAAAGATAACCCGCAAGCCTGCAAGGACGAACAGGAACGCTTGCTGGTCGGCGCGGCGGTCGGTACCGGTGCCGATACCGGCGAACGGGTCGGCGCCTTGGTCGAGGCCGGCGTCGACGTCATCATCGTCGATACCGCCCACGGTCATTCGCAGGGCGTGCTGGACAAAGTGCGCTGGGTCAAACAAAACTTTCCGCAAGTACAAGTCATCGGCGGCAACATCGCCACCGCGGCAGCGGCCAAGGCCTTGGTCGAGGCCGGCGCCGACGGCGTCAAGGTGGGTATCGGTCCCGGCTCGATTTGCACCACCCGCATCGTTGCCGGTGTCGGTGTACCGCAAATCACTGCGGTCGCGAACGTAGCCGCCGCGCTAAAGGGGACCGGTGTGCCTCTGATCGCCGACGGCGGTATCCGTTACTCCGGCGATGTCGCCAAAGCTTTGGCGGCCGGAGCGTATGCCGTCATGTTGGGCGGCCTGTTCGCCGGTACCGAGGAAGCCCCGGGCGAAGTCGAACTGTTCCAGGGCCGCTCCTACAAATCCTACCGCGGCATGGGCTCGTTGGGAGCGATGGCGCAACAGCAAGGCTCCAGCGACCGTTATTTCCAGGAAGACACCGACCAGGTCGAAAAACTGGTGCCGGAAGGCATCGAAGGCCGCGTGCCTTATAAAGGCAGCGTATTGGCCATCATCCACCAGTTACTCGGCGGCGTGCGTTCCAGCATGGGCTATACCGGCAACAGCACGATCGCCGAGATGCGGGAGAATGCCCAGTTCGTGCGCGTGACCAACGCCGGCATGCGCGAAAGCCACGTCCATGACGTAACGATCACTAAAGAAGCGCCGAATTACCATATGAACTAAACCGGCCGTGCCGGTCTGCGCATCGGATCCAACCTGGTCCGGTGCGAATCTCAACCCTCGAACCTCTGTAAGCGCAATGTCAGAAACTTCTTCGACCCCCTGCAATTTATGCGGCAATCACCATGTCAGCGTGCTGTCCATGCGTAGCCGAAGCGGCGCCCAATTACGCACTGTGATCTGCGACCACTGCGGCTTGGTCTGGAGCGATCCGTTTCCGCACGACCCGCGCCAGTTTTACGAGGAGGAGTACCGGCTGGATTACAAAAAGACCTATGCGCCGCAAGCCAAGCACATATTGCGTGCCGGCCGAGTGGCGATCGAACGCCACGACAAGATCAAGCATTTGCTGCAAAGCCGGAAAAACATGCTCGACGTCGGCACCGGCGGCGGCGAGTTCGCTTACCTGATGAAGGCCCTCGGCCACGACATTCAAGGTATCGAACCGAATAAAGGCTATGCCGAATACTCCAAAGCCCAGTACCAGTTGAACTTGCAGGTCGGCTTTGTCCAGGACGGCGACTTTACCGATGCCAGCTTCGACTTGATTACCATCTGGCATGTGCTGGAACACACCGCGGACCCTGGTTCGGTACTCGGCATTTTGCGCAAGTTATTGAAACCCGACGCGACGTTGGTCGTGGAAGTACCGAATGTCGAAGCGGTGTGCCAATCGCCGGCCAGCAGTTTCCACGAAGCGCATCTGTTCAACTTCAATGTGCAAACGCTGCAAAAAATGGGCGAAAAAGCCGGCCTGCATGCGGTCGGCCATTTGCTGTCGGCGGACGGCGGCAACCTGACCATGTTCTTCCAGCCTACCGATACCGCTGCCGAGACGGATTGGCGGCTGCCGGGCAATGCCGAGCGGATCAGCGCTGTGGTCAAAGGCCATACCAATTTACGCCATTACATGCGAGCGGCGCCGTATTTGCGATTTGTGAAAAAGTTGCAACGTACCATTGCCGAGCGCAACTTGAGCCAGCAAGTCGCAGACAGTAAAACCTTGCTCGATCAACTTTACCGCGAGCATCGGCTGCTGTGACAGCCGGCGCCAATAGCCAATATTATCGGGCCTTAACCGGTTAAGGCCTCTCCAGCATCATCGAAGGTTACACCGTGACGAATCCTGCCGCCGCCAACATCCATTCCGACAAAATCCTTATCCTCGACTTCGGTTCGCAATACACGCAATTGATCGCCCGCCGCATCCGCGAAATCGGCGTTTATTGCGAAATTTACTCCTGCGATAGTTCCGATGCCGAAGTCACAGCTTTCGGCGCCAAGGGCATCATCCTGTCCGGCGGCCCGGAGACCGTGACCAGCAGCGACACGCCGCGCGCACCGCAAGCCGTGTTCGAACTGGGCGTGCCGGTACTGGGGATTTGCTACGGCATGCAGACCATGGCCGAGCAATTGGGCGGCAAGGTCGAGTCCTCCGACCACCGCGAATTCGGTTACGCCCAAATCCGTGCCCGCGGCCACTCCAAACTGTTGAAGGACATCGAAGACCACGTCTCGGCGGAAGGTTACGGCCTGCTGGACGTCTGGATGAGCCACGGCGACCGCGTGGTCGAACTGCCGGCAGGCTTCAAGCTGATCGCTAGTTCCGACGGCGCACCGATTGCCGGCATCGCCGACGAAGAGCGCAACTTTTACGCGCTGCAATTCCATCCGGAAGTCACGCATACCAAACAGGGCGGCCGCATCCTGGGCCGCTTTGCTTTGGAGATCTGCGGCTGCCAAGCCTTATGGAACGCGAGCAACATCATCGAGGACAGTATCAAGGCGGTGCGGGAAAAAGTCGGCAGCGACCAAGTCATTCTCGGCTTGTCCGGCGGCGTCGACTCGTCGGTGGTTGCCGCGTTATTGCATCGCGCCATCGGCGAACAACTGACCTGCGTTTTTGTCGATACCGGCTTGTTACGCCTGCACGAAGGCGACCAAGTCATGGCAATGTTCGCCCAGCACATGGGCATCAAAGTGATTCGTGTCGACGCAGAGGCCCGTTACATGGCGGCTTTGGCCGGCATCAACGACCCGGAACAAAAACGCAAGATCATCGGCGGCCTGTTCGTCGAAATCTTCGACGAGGAAGCCGGCAAACTGACCGATGCCAAATGGCTGGCGCAAGGCACCATCTACCCGGACGTGATCGAATCGGCCGGCGCCAAAAGCGGCAAGGCGCATCTGATCAAATCCCATCACAACGTCGGCGGTCTGCCGGAAAACATGACCTTGAAACTGGTCGAACCGCTGCGCGAATTGTTCAAGGACGAAGTGCGCAAGCTCGGCCTGGAACTGGGCCTGCCGGCCGACATGATCCACCGCCATCCCTTCCCCGGCCCCGGTTTGGGCGTACGTATCCTCGGCGAAGTCAGAAAGGAATACGCTGACCTGTTGCGCAAGGCTGACGACATCTTCATCGCCGAACTGCGCAACCACGGCCTGTACGACAAAGTCAGCCAAGCCTTCGCGGTTTTCTTGCCGGTCAAATCCGTCGGCGTGATGGGCGACGGCCGCAAATACGACTACGTTGTGGCACTGCGCGCCGTGGAAACCATAGACTTCATGACCGCCCGCTGGGCGCATCTGCCCTACGACTTTTTGGACTTGGTCTCAAGACGCGTCATCAACGAAGTGCCAGGGATTTCGCGGGTGACTTACGACATTTCGGGCAAGCCGCCGGCAACGATCGAGTGGGAGTAGTGGCTTAACGTGAACTATTGCAATAATTGCTGATTCAAGATTCACACAGCAAAAACAGCCGTTGTTTCTGCTGTGCCTTTCCATAAAGTTACACAAAAACTGAAAAAATGTGACTACTGAAAGCCAGAGTCACCTTGTTTGTGCATCGGTTTGACGGATGCGTTCATCGGTCGGCTCCCGAGGTGTGAAAATGAAAGGGTGCACCGCCAGTCGAACGGGCAGACGCCGAAACCGATAAACACGGCATATTTTTCCCAACTGTTCCCGTTCCGGCCGAATGCCATTGTCCGGCCGCGTAGCGGTGATGCCACCCTCCGCCCGGAGGCCGCGGCATCGCCGAATAGCGCAGAGCCGGATCCTGTCAACTGAGCCCGGATGCATTCCGGAAAATAAATACGTCTGCCATAACAAAGACTCCGTTCCGCATAAATCCGCAGCGGGTTAAACCGATAAGATAGCCCGCGGCCAACCCAGCAAACATCGCCTATTAACAGACTGATTTTACTGGCGATTAATGCCGTGAGCCATCCGGCGGAACTGGCCGGTTATTCATTCCGGACATAACTAAAACTGATTCGACAAGGACTCCTTATGCCACGCACCCCGCTATCGTTTACTTTAAATACCCTGGCCCTCGCTTTCTTGGCAGGCTCGGCGCCGAGCTACGCCGCCACCGCTCCGGTATCCTGCAAATTAATCAGCGCCGCCCGCCTGTTCGATGGCAACGAAGTGCAATTCAACAAAAGCGTGCTGGTGGTCGGCGACAAAGTAAAGGCCGTCGGCGATTACGCCAGCCTGAGCGGCCAATGCGCGACTCGTTACAACCTGGGCGACGCGACGATTCTGCCGGGCTTCATCGAGTCGCACGCCCACGTCACGTTTCAGAACGTCAGCAAGGACAAAATCCTGGAACACGGTATTACCACCGTGCAGGATACCGGCGGGCCATTGATGCCTCCTCAAGGCGGCAACGGCAGCCTGCGCCTGTTGAGCACCGGACCGATTCTGCAAGCGCAGGGCGGTTATCCGCTAAATGTATTCACGCCGGACGATACCGGCGGCGGTTTCGATAAGGTCGGTTTGGCCATCGCCGCCAACGCCACGGAAAGCCAGGTTAGGGCCGTGGTGCAGAATCTGGTAGCCGGCGGCGCCTCGGCGATCAAGATCGCGTTGGAACCGGGCGGCGAAGCCGGTGCGCCGTGGATGATGTCGCACGGCCACGGCGACGTCCCGGCGGCTCCCTGGCCGATATTGTCGC
Organism: Methylomonas aurea; assembly: GCF_024505045.1. GTDB lineage: Bacteria > Pseudomonadota > Gammaproteobacteria > Methylococcales > Methylomonadaceae > Methylomonas > Methylomonas aurea. The sequence continues at coordinate 338,101 of NZ_JANIBM010000001.1, forward strand.
AGCAGCAAGTGGCTTGGATCGTCAGCGAGGCGCATAACCACGGCAAACGGGTACTGGCTCATGTCGGCGAAAACGCCGGTTTCGAGATCGCCTACGCGGCCGGCGTTGACATGTTGGCCCATATGCCCTGCGCGGCGCTCGACGCCAATCTGCTGCACTCCGCGGTACACGATGGCATGGAATTCATGACCACGATCGACACCTTGGCCTCATGCGGCGCCGGCCTTTACCAAAACGCCCATACGGTGGGCCACGTTTACCAGGAGCATGCCGGCGAGGGCTTGGCCTTTCCAATGGTTTACGGCTCCGAAATCGCCCACGATAACGTGCCGTGGGGCATCAACGGCGAGGAATTGCATCTGATGTTGCACATGGGTAGCGGCGATTCTATCGATTTCGGCGACGTATTGAACGTACTGCGCTCGGCTACCTCGGCCGCCGCTGCGCGCCTGGCCACCGGCATTCCCGGACTCGGCACGCTATCTGCGAATGCACCGGCCGATTTGATCGCGGTCAAGGGCAATGCGCTGGAACGCTTCAAATTGCTGGAATACCCGGATTTGGTCATGTCCGGCGGCAAACTGGTGGTGAATAAATTCTCGCCGACCCGCTAACCGTCGCGCTACCGACTACCAGTCGGCGCAGCGCCATCGCGGCGGCGGGTATCCACCGGTTTCCATTCTTTAATCGCTTTTATCTGATACGGCCATGAATAAACTTCATCTCGCATTATTTTGTTTCGCTTTATCCATTCTTAGAGTCGGCAACGCCGACGCCGCCATTTTGAATTTCGACGACGTGACCGCCGATGCCGAAGCGGCGATCGCCGACGGCTACGCCGGACTGAATTGGTCCAATTTCTGGGTACAGAACCCGCAATTGGCCCAGGTCGCGGATTTCGATTCCGGCTTTTACCACGGCGTCGTGTCGCCCGATTATTCGGCTTTCAACGCCGATGGCGGCCCGGCCAGCATACGGTCAAACAGCCTGTTCGATTTCCGCTCCGCATATTTCGCTGCCGCTTTTCGCTGGGGCATGCAGATTACCGCGACCGGTTACCGGGACGGCGACCTGCTTTACCAACAGCAATTGCTGGTCAACACCGACGCCGCACAGTTGTTCAACCTGAACTTTGCCGGCATCGACAGGCTGGAATTCATTGCCAGCGGCGGCGAGGACTATCTCGGCGCCGGTTTCCATTTCACGCTGGACAACGCCGACATCGCGGCGCCGGTGCCGCTTCCGGCGGCAGCATGGCTATTCGGCTCGGCCTTGGCGGGACTGCTGGGATTGCAGCGGCGTAACGCATAGATTGCTGAAGATTCCGTATAAGTTGAAACCGCCTTCGGGCGGTTTTTTATGCAGCTTGCTGCCGTTGCCGCCGGCAATTCGAAGCCTCGGCCTTGACAATTCGGCCGGTTGCGGCCACTTTTCGATGGCGCACTTCGTTCAACTCCCCTTTTTCAAGGACATAGCCATGCCGGCCGCACGCATCTTCAACCGATATTTCGTTTATGGCGCCAGCGATCCGGGTCGGGTGCGCGCGGCCAACGAGGACGCCATGTTGCTAAATGCTGCAACCGGCCTTTGTTTGCTGGCCGACGGCATGGGCGGCCACGGCCGGGGCGATATCGCCAGCCAACGCACCGTCGCCGAAGTCGACCGGCTGATCGCCCGGCATTTACCGGTGGCGCCGGTAAGTAACGGCTCGACCTGGCTCGGCCGTTGGCTCAAGCGTCCGAGCGGAACCGACAACGGCCTGCCGGCAAGGCAACTCGAGGTATTGGCCGACATCGTGCGGGAAGCCAACCGCGCACTGTACTTGAGCAACCGGGAGAACGGGGCGGTCGACGGCATCGGGAGCGGCACCACCTTGGTCGGTTGCCGCTTCCTGCCCGGCATTGCGCAGCTGCAGATATTCCACGTCGGCGACAGCCGCTTGTACCGCTGGCGCGGCAACGCTTTGCAACTGTTGACCGCAGACCACTCGCTGTATCGGCAGTGGCGCGACGGCGGCCAAATCGGCGAGCAACCGGCTGCAAACCAGTTATATCAAGCTATCGGCCCCAATCCGGCGATCGAACCGGAAACGCAACTGGTCGAAATCGCGCCCGGCGACGGTTTCCTGATGTGTTCCGACGGTTTGACCGGCATGTTGGGGGATGCTGAAATCGCGGCCTTGTTGTCGGGCCTGGCTCCGGACAACCTGGAAGCCAAAACCCGGGCCCTGGTCGCTGCCGCCAATGCCGCCGGCGGCAAAGACAACATCACGGTGGTTTTGATCTGCCAGTAACGCCGCGCTATTGCTCGACGAATTTCAGCAGCACCTTTTTCACCAAAATATTGTCGTCGTTACTCAAGCGCACCTGATGGCCGACTTCGCGTCCGTTCAAACGGATGCGCTTGTTGACGACCGGGGTCAGGTAATAATGGTCGCCGAGGCGGATGATTTCGGCGATCAGTTTCGGCGTAAACCAGCCGCCCACCCGCACGTTACACTGCGCGCCCTTGCCGATCGTGTAGTAATCCTTGTTCAGCAGCAGTTTGTTGATGTTGCGGGCTTCGCCGTGTATCAGTAGCGCATGGTTGCCGGGTCGAGCCGCCGGTGCGGCCTGCCCGGAAGCGGCCGCCGGGTTGACCAGCAGCGTCCGGTCGAAATCCGCCGCTTGCCCGGCTTGGGCGACATTGCCGGCGGGAGAGGTGGGTTGGTCGACGAATTTCAAATCGTGCTTGCCGACGCTAATCACGTCGCCGAAGCGCAGTTTTTGCCGGCCGGCGATCTTGGTCCCGTTCAAATAGGTACCGTTGGTGCTGTTCATATCCTCCAGCCACCATTCGCCGCCCTGGCGGGAAATCGCCGCATGCACCAGAGATACGCCCTTATTGCCGATATGCACCTGGTTGTAGCTGGCTCGGCCGATGCTGCAGGCCTGATCGCCGATCTCGACCACGTTTTGCAACGAACTGTTGAAGTAAATCTCGACAAAACTCATGTATCCACCCTGCATTGATTGCGCAAACAGGACAAGTATTGGTCGGAGTCGGCAAAATGTCATGCTCTAATTTGCGACGTAGCGGTCAAGCTTGCTTTCGAACATGCTGCTTGCCCGGAACTTTGGCGGCCGAAATTTGAACGTGCGCACAAATATTGGCCGGCGCAGCGGCCTCCGCTATATCGGTGTCTTGCGCATGATCGGGTTAAACCGTAATACTCGCGGCAAAAATTGTGCGCCAATATCGGTAGCGCTATTGAAAAACCGGGACGACGCCCCCATATTACCGGGCCGGCCCCAGATCAAGCTGAGTAGCCTCGAAGATTTAGACTTAACGGAGAAAATATATGTTGAAGAAATGCCCTCATTGCAACCGCGTCAGCGACACCGACGATTTTTGCACGTTACACGGCAAGGCCCGGGTGACGATGAAACCGGTGATCGATTTCAAATCCACGGCCATTCAAGAGCCTAAAGTGCAAAAATCGGCTGCGGAGCAAGAAGTACTTTAATCCGACCGGCAAACATCGCTTCAATGCCGCCGGACGGCGGGTCCGGCGGCGCCTATGTCGCTCACCGAAGCGGTTCTCAGTGTTTCTGATAACCGCAAATGGTGCAGCGGATAATTAGTTTAGGCAGAAGCCTTAAACACCGCGGCGGCAGCCTCCACTGTGGCCTGCAAATCCCGCTCGTTATGGGCGGCGGAAACGAAGCCGGCCTCGAACGCCGACGGCGCCAAGTACACTCCCCGATCCAGCATCCCATGGAAGAAGCGCTTGAAGCGCTCGACATCGCAAGCCATGACTTGAGCGAAGCGGGTGATGGATTTTTCCGCGCTGAAGAACAGACCGAACATGCCGCCGACCTGGTTGGTGGTGAACGGGATACCGGCTTGATCGGCTGCGGCTTGCAGGCCAGCTAGCAGTTCGGCGGTTTTGGCGGCCAACTCTTCGTAAAAATCCGGCGCTGAAATCAATTCCAGCGTTTTCAATCCCGCCGCCATTGCCACCGGGCAACCGGACAAGGTGCCGGCCTGGTAAACCGGGCCTAATGGCGCCAGATACTCCATGATCTTGCGGCTGCCGCCGAAGGCGCCGACCGGCAGGCCGCCGCCGATGATTTTGCCCAGCGTAGTCAGGTCCGGTTTGATGCCATACAGACCTTGCGCGCCTTGCAGGCCGACGCGAAAGCCGGTCATCACTTCGTCGAAAATCAGCACGCTGCCATAGTGGTCGCAGACGTCGCGCAGGGATTGCAAAAAGCCCGGTTCGGGCGGGATGCAATTCATGTTACCGGCCACTGGCTCGACGATGATGCAGGCGATTTGCTCGCCGAGTTCGGCGAAGGTTTGTTTGACGGCGTCGCTGTCGTTGTAGGCCAAGGTGATGGTGTCGGCGGCCAATGCGGCCGGAACGCCCGGCGAACTGGGTACGCCCAGGGTCAACGCGCCCGAGCCGGCTTTGACCAGCAAAGAGTCGGAATGGCCGTGGTAGCAGCCTTCGAACTTGACGATCTTGTCGCGGCCGGTGTAGCCGCGCGCCAAGCGCAGCGCGCTCATCGTCGCTTCGGTGCCGGAGCTGACCATGCGTACCATATCGATCGACGGCAGCAGCTCGCAGACTTTTTGCGCCATGACGGTTTCGATTTCGGTCGGCGCGCCGAAACTGAGGCCTTTTTCGGCGCTGTGCTTGACCGCATCAATCACGGCCGGATGAGCGTGGCCGAGAATCATCGGCCCCCAGGAGCCGACATAATCGATATAGCGCTTGCCTTCGCTGTCCCAGACGTAGGCGCCTTGGGCGCGATCGAAATACACCGGCGTGCCGCCGACGCCCTTGAAGGCGCGTACCGGCGAGTTGACGCCGCCGGGAATGACTTTTTGGGCTTGGGAAAACAGTTCGCTGGATAATGTCATGGTCTGTGAAATCGGGTTGGGTTTGACCGAGCCTAAAGCGCAAGGCCGGCGGGAATATTTTGGGGGTCGACAAGCGGAAATACCGCCGGTTTTCCGCGATCGGCGGCCGGCCATGGCCGCTAACAGCAGCCGGGTCGAATCGGGCCGCCGGCGCCGGCGGTGCTGCCGGACGCACTCGCGGCCCGTTTGCCGTTAGTTGGCGGAATTATCCGAAGGTTTGCCGAACAAATGCGGACCTTTCGGCTGCGGTTTGTTTTGCAAACAGAAATATGCGGCGGCATCGAATTTGATGCCCAGAGTCTGGGTATCTTCGTGGTCCTCGATATATTTTTCGGCATCGATTTCCGACAGGTCCTTCATGATGTGCTCGGCGATGCAATCGCAGGTTTGCTTGAAGCGCGGTTCGTCGACATCCTTGTTGGTCGAATTTTTCAATTCGCGCTCGACGCATTTGGCCGAGAACTCCTTTTCGAACAGGCGTTTTTCCGAACCGGAGGCTTCGCCGGTATCGTCGCGGTGCACGGATTTCTTCGCGGCAGTCGATTTGGCGGTTTTCGGGGCTTCAGCATCGGCTTTATCGTCCGAGCATGCCGATAACAGCAACAAAGCAGGAAGCAGAGCGAGGGCGCAAGCCCGTTTCAAGGAAATGTTTTTCATGGTGTGTGCTAGGTAATTTTAGTTGAGTAAGTCCTGTAATAACCCGGCCAGCATTTGTTGCTGGACGTCCTGGCGCAAGCGGTTGGCGACGATGATGCTTTTCAATTGGCTCAAGGCCAGCTCGAAATCGTCGTTGACGATCAGGTAATCGAACTCCGGATAATGGCTCATTTCGGTCACCGCATCGCGCATGCGCCGGGCGATGACTTCGGCGTCGTCCTGGCCGCGGTTTTGCAGACGTTCCCGCAAAACCTCGATCGACGGCGGCAAAATGAAGATCGATTGGCTGGCCGGAACCATGCGTCGCACCTGCTGCGCGCCTTGCCAGTCGATTTCCAGAATCACATCCAGGCCGGACGCCAGATTGTCGTCCACGGTCTGTTGCGCAGTGCCGTAAAAATTGTCGAATACTTGCGCGTGTTCCAGAAACGCCTGGTTTTCGATCATGCTTTTGAATTCGTCGACCGAGACGAAAAAATAATCCGTGCCGTGGCGCTCGCCGCTACGCATCGCTCGCGTGGTATGCGAAACCGACACCGTCAAACCGTCCAGTTCGGCAAACAGTTGTTTGACCAAGCTGGTTTTGCCGGCGCCGGACGGCGCGGAAATGATATAAAGTCTGCCCGTAGTCATTTATTTATTCAGGGTTATCCATGCGGCCGCCATTCTTTTCTGATAACGCCCAAGAGTCAAGCCCCGCCGCGTGCTGTGGTATGATGCAGAGCCTTGCTAAGCCCCCTTCTTGAATGCCGATGAGTGTGATTTGGAACAACTGCCTGGCCAAACTGGAACATGAAATCCCAAGCGCGGATTTCAGTACCTGGATCAGGCCGCTGCAAGCGGTGGAGTCGGACAGCCAACTGAAGTTGCTCGCTCCCAACCGTTTCATTATCGACCATATCAAACAACACTTTTTTTCGATCATTGAAGACGCGGTCAACGAGTTCTCGAATGCGACGCTGTCCGTGCATTTCGAGATCGGCTCCAAAAAGTCGCCGGCCATCAAGGCGCCGACCTTGAGCAAGAGTTCGACGCAGAAAAAAAACCAGCCCAATTTTCTGAACAAGGCCTTTACCTTCGAGAGCTTCGTCGAAGGTAAATCCAACCAGTTGGCGCGGGCGGCGTCGGTCACGGTTTCGGACAATATCGGCAAGGTCTACAACCCGCTGTTCATTTACGGCAGCTCCGGCTTGGGCAAAACCCATTTGATGCATGCCATCGGCAACGCGGTGCTGTTGAAAAAGCCGGACGCCAACATCGTCTATCTGCATTCGGAAAAATTCGTGCAGGACATGGTCAAGGCCCTGCAACAGAACAGCATCAACCAGTTTAAAGAGTACTACCGCAGCATCGACATCTTGTTGATGGACGACATCCAGTTTCTGGCCGGCAAGGAGCGTTCGCAGGAGGAGTTTTTCCATACCTTCAACAATCTGCTGGATAACAAGCATCAGGTGGTTCTGACCTGCGACAAATACCCGAAGGAAATCGACGGCCTGGAAGACCGGCTGAAATCGCGCTTCGGCTGGGGCTTGCCGGTGGCGATCGAGCCGCCCGATTTGGAAACCCGTACCGCAATTCTGATCAAAAAAGCCTTGCAGGTCGGCGTCGAGCTGGACCAGGAAATCGCTTTTTTCATCGCCAAACGCATCCCGTCCAACGTGCGCGACCTGGAAGGCGCGCTGCGGCGGGTAGTGGCCAACTCCCAATTCACCGGCCGCGAAATCACGTTGGAGTTCACCAAGGAAGCGCTGCACGATTTGATCAGCCTGCAGGACAAGCTAATCAGCATCGACAACATCCAGAAAACTGTGGCGGAGTATTTCAAGATTCGGGTCGCCGATTTGTCGTCGAAAAACCGCAAGCAATCCATCACCCGACCGCGGCAGGTCGCGATGAGCCTGGCGCGCGAGTTGACCTCCCACAGTTATCCGGAAATCGGCGACGCCTTCGGCGGCCGCGACCATACCACCGTGATCAACGCCTGCAAACGCGTCGCCGAACTGAAGGAAGAGGATGTGAAAATGGCGGAAGATTACAAAAACCTGCTGCGGACCCTGTCGCATTGACCTGCCAGACTGGCTGCAGCGAGAAACCGGCTGCGCGATGAAACGCCATCTGCTCAGTGCCGCGATTTTTCTGGCCGCAACCTTGCTTTATCTGGTAGGTTATTCCAAAGCCAGCGCTGCCGCGGCGATTGCCGGAGGCGTATTCGAAGCTTGGTTTTGGCTCAGAATGTTCGAGCAGCAGCAGAACGACGATATCGACCCGGCGAACCGATAAAGTTAGCCACAGCCCGGCTACGAGCGCCTCGATCCGCGCTCATGGAAAACGGCGGAAAGGAACCGAGTAACCGATAAGGAACAGATCATCAAGGATTCAACATGAACGGCCCGCAACGCATTGTTTGTCTGACCGGCGAAACCACCGAAGTACTGTATCTGCTGAACCAGCAATGGCGCGTCGTCGGCATTTCCGGTTACACCACCCGCCCGGCGGCGGCGCGCAAGGAAAAACCCAAGGTTGCCGCATTCACCTCGGCCGACATCGGCAAAATCGTGGCGTTGGCTCCCGATCTGGTGTTGACCTGCACCAATCTGCAGGCCGACATTGCCGCAGCGTTGATCAAAGCCGGCATCGAAGTGCATGCCTTCAACCAACGCTCGCTGGCCGGCATCCTGCAAATGGTTTCTACGCTGGGGGCGCTGGTCGACGCCGCCGAAGCTGCAGCCGCATTGCGTGCGGAGCTGGAACGGTTGGCGGCCGCTGCTCGCGCCGAGGCCGAATCGGTAACGGCTAAACCCAGAGTCTACTTCGAGGAATGGAACGATCCGCTGATCAGCGGTATCGGCTGGGTCTCCGAACTGATCGAGTTGGCCGGCGGCAGCGATTGCTTCGCGGAATTGGGCCGCCAAGCCGCGGCCAAGGACCGAATCATTGCCGACCCGAACCAAGTCGTCGCACGCCAACCCGACATCATCGTCGGCTCCTGGTGCGGCAAGAAGTTCCGGCCCGAGCAAGTCGCGGCCCGCCCCGGCTGGGCCGATATTCCTGCTGTACGCAACGGCTTCGTCCGCGAAATTAAATCGGCCGACATTTTACAACCCGGACCGGCGGTGTTTCAGCACGGCCTGCGGCAGCTGCAGGATATCGTCCGGCAATGGTCGGCATCGCGAGCCGCGCATGGTTAATCCCGCTCTTCAACGCAAATCTTCGGCCGCAGCCAAACCGCTGCCGCAGTTCCGGACTGCAACGAGCCGCGGCTCGGCTATCTCACAGACATTCAACTGACCTCCCGTGGCTACTTTATTTCAAATTCCGCCCAACCATCCGCAACGCTTCGTGCTGCATAACGAAGTCCACGCCCGCGCCTCGTCGATTCGCAGCCTGCCGGTGCGCGCCAGCTACCTGGCCTTGGCTTTGTCCGGCGAAGAAAAACTGCGCGAACGCCAGCATCTGGTTGCGCTGTGCCAACGCTACGGTGCCGCGCCGCCCGATAACGATGCCGACCATTTCGGCGCCGTGTTCGATGCGTTTCAAATGAGTTGGGAACAGCACGGCGAATTCAGCACCTACACCTTTTACGCCTACGACGGCGAGATCGAACCCTTCAGCGAACCGGCCCTGAAAAAAGTACCGGTGGACTGGCTGGCGAAAATCGGCGGGCAAACCATGGTCGCTGCGCATGCCAGCGTGGTTTCGGCTGCCGATGCGGATTACCAGGATGGCATGGATTTAAGCCCGCTATCGGCCTATTTTGCCGGTAACCCTATCGTCGGCTCCAAGGTGACCGGCGGTGCGGCGTCGGTCTTCACCGATTTTCGGATTCACGTCGACGGTTTCAGCCGCTTCCTGGTCGTCGACCAAAACCTGAAAACCGCCCAGGCCGGACGCCTGCTGCACCGCCTGTTCGACATCGAGGTTTACCGGGTACTGGCATTGCTGGCGTTTCCGATCGCCCGCAAACTCTATCCGGAACTGAAAAAAGCCGACCGCCAGTTGTACGCGATCACCAATTCGATGACCCAGCCGGATGCCGACGACGCCAAATTGCTCGACGAACTGACCGCACTGGCGGCTGAAGTGGAAAACCACATTTCGTCGCACCAGTTTCGGTTCGCCGCGGCCAGCGCTTATTACCATCTGGTCGGACAACGGCTGGAGGATTTGCGCGAAGCGCGGATTCAAGGCATCCAGACGCTAGGCGAGTTCATCAAGCGCCGGCTGGAACCGGCGATGAACACCTGCGCCTCGACCTCGCACCGCTTCAACTTGATTTCGGAACGGGTCAGCAACGCCAGCCAGTTGCTGCGCACCAAGGTCGATATCATCATCGAACGCCAGAACCAGGGCCTGCTGTCGTCGATGGCCTTGCGCGCCAAAATGCAACTGCGCATGCAACAAACGGTCGAAGGCATCTCGATGGTGGCGATCACGTATTATGCCGCCAGCCTGGTCGGCAAAATCGCCGAAGCGTTGCACGAGGCCGGGTGGCACGTCGATCCGGAAATTGCCGAGGGCGTAGCGATTCCGTTCATTTTCATTGTGGTCGGCCTCGCCACCAAACGCATCCACCGCATTATCGAAAATACGACGGACTTATGAATTTTGCGGAACCGAATGCCTGAGAGTTTATGGAGAGTTCTATACTTTGCGGGTCGAGATTGGCGCCACAACCGATTCGAAACTGCCGCCGATTAACTTGGTATAAGCCGATAAAATAAAATCTTCGAATTGAAATTAAAATGAAACTTCGCGTTGTTCTAAAAAGATTCTCGCATCCGCAAGTTAGAAGGCGATTGAAAATAGGCCTGTCGCTTTGGGCCGCCGCTATCGTTTTGAGTTTGATTTCCAAAATATCCTACGATATCGGTTATTTCAAAGCCCAATCCCTGATCGAACAAAAGAACGCTGCAATGCCGGTGGCGCGCCAGTTTCTGACTCAGGAGGCGGCGCAGCGCATCGTCTCCGGGGCATTGAAGGAAGATCCGAACTACCCGAAAACTGTGGTGCTGCAAGTTACCGACAACAACCCGAAACTATCGACGATTATCGTCGAAAATAACAAGCAAAAGCACATTGCCTGGATTATCGACATGCGCTTGTATTTCACCGGCGATCTGTTCAGCGATAATGGCTACAATTTAACCCAGGCCATGGAATATCAAAATAACATTACCGCCGGTCCGCGTTGATTAATTGCGCCGGATAAATTGAAGCGGAATTTCGCCGAGATAAAATCCGAAACAGCTCGATTCGAATGGTTTGTTGCCACACCGGTCGCTCGATTGCCTGCTGCCTGTCATACTCCGGTCATACACCTGTGGTCGAATAGCCCTAGTCCGACCGCGGCCAAGGTCCGCCTGTCGGCCCTACCCAACCAGCAACCGATTACTCAGCCAAACCGATGCTTAGCCAGTCGAAGATATTCGCCATTTTGTTGGTATTGGCGTTGAGCGTCGCCGCATTCAGGCACGGCACACCCGGTTTACAGGATATCCAGAACCACAAACAGGCCATAGGCCTGTTCGTCGGCAGCCACTATGGAGTTTCAGTGGCTTTATTCTTTGCGTTGTGTGTGATCTTTATCAACTCGCCGCTACCGTTGGCGGCGGCGATGAAAATCCTATCCGGCTATTTATTCGGCTTCTACTTGGGCACGGTTTACAACGTCGGCGCGACCCTGCTGGCCTGTTTGGTCGGATTTTGGCTCAGCCGCTATGCCTTCCGCCGCCGCTTCGAGCAATTGTTTTACGCCCGGCTGGAAAGCATCGAACACGAAATCGAACGTAATGGCCTGTACTATTTCTTCAGTCTGCGCGTCGCCATGGTGGTGCCTTACTTCCTGATCAACATCGTCGCCGGGTTGTCGCGGTTATCGTTCAGGGATTATCTGCTCAGCACCGTACTCGGCGTACTGCCGGCCTCATTGATTTACGCCAACGGCGGCGAACGTTTGGAACGGATCCGTTCCGCCGCAGAATTGTTCGAGTGGCAAACGGCCTGCTCGCTGGCGCTAGTAGCCGCCGCCAGTCTGCTTCCGGTATGGTTACGCCGCGGCGACCGCCGTTCGGACTATTAACCAGGCCGTTAAATACCGTTCGCCTGAATGTTCTCGGAGTACCTGGAGTGTCGAAGGGCGCGTCCCATCGGGCTTCGACCGCCTGCGCGGAGTACCAGCAATAATTCAGGCCGGGTCGATAAGCCCGATGCATTAGTGCGGAGACGTGCCGCATCCGCACCGCGATTCGCTGACCGCCGACAGCGCGGTGCTGGAGGAAGAGCCGAGCCGAATGCAAACTGCTTCCGATATATTGCAGCGCCAGGGCGAACAACTGACGGCGCAACCAAGCGCATTGCGCGAAACCGGGCGGTCCTTGAGGGGTGAAATCAAGGAAAGCGGTTTCACCGAACGGCGCAAACAGGCCGCCGACGTCACATTGGCAGAGACTGTCGAGATGGTGCGCGAAGCCGGCTATGCCCGCGCTGCGCATTGCCCTGCTTTGAAAACGATGCCCGGCGAAGTCCTGGCCGAACGGCAGATCAAGGTCGATTCCTACGACAACCGCGAACGGGAAATGCACGATTGGTTGCTAGCGGACGTCGACGCCGAAGCCACGAAACTGCGGCGATAGCTTAGGCCAAAATGTCGGGCTGGAGCAGGAGTGTGTCGATTTCGGCCGCTTGCTGTCACAGCTCGCGGCATTGTGCCTAGAGCCGAAATAGCGGGTGCGTCGGGCAAATCGGGGCTCGGGCAGTTGGTGGGAATATCGATCCGATGCTAGCATTTCGAGAGAATAGTCTCGGACCACATAACCGCGGAGGCCCTACATGCATTCGGACATTCAGGACGTTTTCACCCAGCTTCACATCGACATCGCCCGCAATTCCACGGACGATTTCAATCTGTTTCACGATCCGCACAAGTGGCAGCGGATCAAAGACAATCCGTTCGGCGGGCCGATATCGCTGGGTTTTCAATTGGAGTCTCTGATCGAAGGCAGAATTGCCCGGTTGCGTGCCAGCCGGGAGGAGACTGATGTCATCGAGCAGCACGGATTGCATTTCAGCAACTATCAATTTACCTTCGCCAATGTGGTCAAACCCGGCCAGATTTTGCAGGTCGAGATTAAAGACAGCCAGTTCAAAACCGAGCCAGAGCCGGTATTGAGCAACCGTATCGTGGTCAAAGCCGACGGCAACCTAGCCTTGATGGGCTACAAAAAAGAAACGGCCGAGCCGTTGTTTTTGCCGAACCCGAACCTGGCGCGCATCGGCGAATTGAAAATCCAGCCCGATCGCTGCTTTTTACCTAACGGCTTTTTCCTGAAGCGCAAATTCATGATGACCAGCAATGCCAAGAATTTTCTGTGTGCGTCGCTGCGCGACCAAACCGAATATTTCGACGAGTTGCAGGATAAAGTCAAATTTCCGGAAATGTTCCCCTGTGCCTTGCTGTCCAGCGCGCTGTTGGAAAAAGCCCTGAAATGGTTGCACGATTTCGAGCGCAATCCGATGGTCTATACTTCCCACAAGATCAGTATCGACCGGCGCTTGCTGGCGCAACTGAGGAGTAACGACGCGTTGCATATCCTGATCAAGCCTGCGCAGGATTGCGCCGCCCACGATTTCGGCGATCTGAAGGCGACTCCGCTGGATTACGAATGTTACGGCTTGTTCGGCTCGGATAACCTGGTGTTGTTTCGGGCTTCGATTTCCTTAACGCCTTTGGAACTGATCACTAAAGCGGTGCAGAAATGATGATTGGCAATCCCGCGGAGTTTTTTTCAAGGAGAATCAATGAAAGTCTTTTTGACGATGTCGCTCTTGTTGCTCGGCGCCTGCCAACAAGAAGTTGCGACATCGCCGAAACCGCGTCCGGCGGAGGTGGTTGAAGTCGGCGAACAAACCCGGGCGGCACCGACCGTGTTGGTCGGAGAGGTGCGTTCCCGTTACGAAAGCGGGCAAGGATTCCGGATCGCCGGCAAAATCGTACAGCGTTTGGTCGAACGCGGAAGCCTGGTCCGCAAAGGGCAGGTGCTAGCCAGATTGGACGATACCGACACCAGCCTGTCCGCGCGGGCCGTGCAAGCCGAACTGCGCGTTGCCGAGGCCGATCTGGCGCTGGCGCAGGCGGAATTGGACCGGCAGCGCCGCTTGTTCGAACGCAAATTCGTTTCCGGCCAAGCATTGGATATTCAGGAGGCCAAATTCAAATCCGCCCAAGCCCGCGTCAAACAAGCCGGCGCCGAAGCCGCCGTCAGTGGCAACCAATCCCGCTATACCCAATTGCAGGCCGACCGCGACGGCGTGGTCACCGAAATCCGCGCCGAACCGGGGCAGGTGGTCGAAGCCGGCGAAGTGGTGGTACGAATTGCGGCGACCGACAGCCTGGAAGTAGCGATTTCCGCGCCGGAGTCGCACATCGGCGGCGTAGCCGTTGGTGCGGCGGCCGAGGTCAGGCTCTGGGCTTTACCGAATAAAACTTACCGCGGATCGGTGCGGGAAGTGGCGCCGGCCGCCGACAGCGTGACGCGGACCTTCCAATTGCGGGTGGCTTTGGCCGACGCCGATGCCGGCGTGCATCTGGGCATGACCGCCGGAGTTCGCTTCGACGCGGCAACCGACCAGGTCTGGTTGTTGCCGTCCACCGCCGTGACCCAGCGCGACGGCCGCACCGTGGTCTGGGTGGTGGAACCTGCGACCGGCGCCGTGGCGCCGCGCCCGGTGCAGACCGGTCCGTTCCGCGAGGACGGCACCATCGTCAGCCAGGGCTTGCAGGGCGGCGAGTTGGTGGTTGCCGTCGGTACGCAGACTCTGGTGCCGGGCCAGATCGTGCTACCGGTCAGCAGGGAGCGGCCATGAGCGGACGCTTCAACCTGTCCGAGTGGTCGTTACGCCACCCGGTTTTGGTGTTATATGCCTTATTGGCGTTAACGCTGATCGGCGCCGTTTCCTACAGTCGGCTCGGCCAATCCGAGGATCCGCCGTTTACCTTCAAGTTGATGGTGGTGCGCACCGGTTGGCCGGGTGCCAGCGCCCGCGAAGTCGAGCAGCAAGTCACCGACAAGCTGGAAAAAAAACTGCAGGAAGTGCCGTGGCTGGACAACCTGCGCAGTTATTCGCGGCCGGGAGAATCGCTGATTTTCGTGCTGGCCAAGGATTCGACGCCGCCGGCGGAAGTGCCGAATATTTTTTACCAGGTGCGGAAAAAAATTTTCGATATCCGCCATACCTTGCCCGACGGTGTCGAGGGGCCGACCTTCAACGACGAATTCGGCGACGTCTACGGCAATCTGTATGCCCTGGCCGGCGAAGGTTACGACTATGGCGCGCTGAAACGCTACGCCGAATCGGTGCGCGCCGAGTTGTTGCGGGTCGCGGACGTGGCGAAAGTCGATTTCTTCGGCGAGCAGAAGCAGCGGATTTATATCGATTTGTCCAACGCCAAACTGGCGACGCTCGGCATCGACACTGCGACGCTGATCCGTACCTTGCAGACCCAGAATCTGGTGGCCGGCAGCGGCAGTTTCGATTTTCACGACGAGCATGTCCGGGTGTCGGTCAGCGGCCGCTACGATAGCCTCGACCAGTTGCGCGACCTCAGATTGCGCGCCAATAACCACGAATTCAGATTGGGCGACGTCGCCAGCGTCAGCCGCGGTTTCGAGGAGCCGCCGCACGACCGGGTGCGTTATAAAGGCCGCGACACATTGTTGATCGGCGTGTCGATGCGCGACGGCGGCGATATCATCCAACTGGGCCGTAATCTGGACGCGGCGGCCGCGGCGGTACAAACCCAATTGCCGGTCGGATTGGAATTGCATCCGGTGTCGTCGCAACCGCACGCGGTGCAGCGCTCGGTCAACGAATTCGTCAAATCGCTGGCCGAAGCCTTGGTCATCGTGCTGGGCGTCAGCCTGATGTCTTTGGGGCTGCGGACCGGCGTCGTCGTCGCGATCAGCATTCCGGTGGTATTGGCGGCGACGTTTTGGCTGATGCATTTGTTCGGCGTCGGTTTGCACAAGATTTCGCTGGGAGCGCTGATTCTGGCGCTGGGCTTGTTGGTAGACGATGCCATTATCGCGGTGGAGATGATGGCCTCGAAACTGGAGCAGGGCTGGGAGCGGACCCGCGCCGCGGCCTTTACTTACACCTCGACGGCAATGCCGATGTTGAGCGGGACTCTGGTCACGGCGGCCGGTTTTCTGCCGATCGCGACCGCGGCATCGTCGACCGGCGAATATACCCGTTCCATGTTCCAGGTGGTAGTGATTGCGTTGCTGGTGTCCTGGCTGGCCGCGGTGGTGTTTGTGCCGTATTTGGGTTTCCATTTGCTGCCGGAATGGCGCGACGGACGGCAGCCGGACTCGGCCTGGCGCCGATTATGGTCAAGATGGGCCGGAGTCGAGCCGCCCGGCGCCGTCCACGCGGATTTGTATCAAACCCCGTTTTACCGGCGTTTTCGCGCGTTGGTGGCAGCTTGCGTGGTACACCGCGGCTGGGTGATTCTGCTGACGCTGGCCCTGTTTGCCGCGGCGATTTTCGGATTCAAGTTCGTCCAGCAGCAGTTTTTTCCGGATTCGACCCGGCCGGAACTGATCGTCGATTTGCGGCTGGCCGAAGGCGCGTCCTATGCCGCGACCGAAAGCGAGGTGAAAAAGCTGGAGGCCTGGCTGGAGCAGCAGGACGGCATCGACAATTACGTGGCCTATGTCGGCACCGGCAGCCCGCGTTTCTATCTGCCGCTGGACCAACAATTGGCGCAACGCAGTTTTGCGCAATTGGTGGTTTTGACCCAAGGTCCGGTCGAACGCGAGGCGCTACGGGAAAAATTGATCCGTTTGTTCGAACAGGATTTTCCAGGCTTGCGCGGCAGCGTGTTGCGTTTGGAAAACGGGCCGCCGGTCGGCTTTCCGGTGCAGTTTCGCGTGTCCGGGCCGGATTTGCCGACCCTGCAGGCCATCGCCCGCCAAGTCGCCGACGTGATGCGCGCCAACCCGCATCTGTCGAATGTGCAGCACGATTGGGAAGAGCCGGTGAAAGTGGTGCGGATCGATGTCGACCAGTCCAAAGCCCGCTTGCTCGGCGTGGCATCCAGCGACATCGCCAATCTGGTCAATGGCGCCTCGCAGGGTTTATACGTCAGCGAGTTTCGCGAGGGCATCGAACGCATCGATTTGCTGGTGCGCGGCACCGCCACCGAGCGCAAGCACTTGTCGCGGCTGGAAAATCTGATGATCCCGTCCGCCGACGGCCACAGCGTGCCGCTGTCGCAGATTGCCAAGCTGCAATACGTTTTCGAAGAGGGCGTGATCTGGCGCAGGAATCGGTTGCCGACCGTGACGGTGCGCGCCAATCTGTACGGCAATATCCAGGCGCCGGTAGTGTCGGCCCAGGTCGAAGGCCAACTGGAAGGTATCAAGCGGCAATTGCCGCTCGGTTACCGCTTGGAAGTCGGCGGCGCGGTGGAGGAATCGGCCAAGGGCGGCGAATCGGTGGCTGCCGGCATGCCGCTGTTTTTGTTCAGCGTATTGACGGTGTTGATTATCCAGTTGCAAAGTTTTTCGCGGATGTTGCTGGTGCTGCTGACCGCACCGTTGGGCATGATCGGCGTGACCTTGTTCCTGTTGGTGTTCCACCAGCCGTTCGGCTTCGTGGCGATGTTGGGTACGATCGCGTTGTCCGGCATGATCATGCGCAATTCGGTGATCCTGGTCGATCAGATCGAGCAGGACAAGCGCGCCGGGAGCTCGGACTTCAATGCCATCGTCGATTCCACCGTGCGCCGGTTCCGGCCTATCGTGCTGACCGCGGCGGCGGCGATTCTGGCAATGATTCCGTTGACCCGTAGCGCGTTTTTCGGGCCGATGGCCGTTGCGATCATGGGTGGTTTGACCGTAGCCACCATTTTGACTTTGTTGTTTCTGCCGGCGCTGTATGCTGCCTGGTTCCGGGTTGCAGTCCCCGGCGCGCAAATCGATTCTTGATTCGCATTTTCCATTCCGGCCGTTGGTCGCCTTCGGCCACGGACGGTCCCTTAGCCTTACCGGCTCAAATATCTAATTTTCTGATAACTATATGCCGATATAGCATTAATAGTTTGATCGCTTGCGCTGGCATAATGCAGCCGTTATCGAATTTTACGAATTGAAAAGGTAAAAAATGAATTTGATGTATACCTTGTCCGGCTTCGCGGTCGGTTTGCTGGTCGGTATTACCGGCGTCGGCGGCGGCTCTTTGATGACGCCGTTATTGGTGTTTTTGTTCGGCTTCAAACCGGCGGTTGCGGTCGGCACCGACTTGCTCTACGCCTCGATCACCAAAACCGCCGGCGTATTTGTCCACCACGGCAAACACGGCTCGGTGGATTGGAAAATCGTCGGCTGGCTGGGGCTGGGTAGCTTGCCGTTTGCCGGCGCGACCTTGTATGTCTTGAAAAACCTGATGGCGGTCGGCAAGGAAACCACCGGCGCGATTACGTTTACCTTGGGCGTGGCGTTGCTGTTGACGGCATGCGCCTTGTTGGTGCGCAGTTTTCTGTTGCGCAAAGCCGCCAAACAGCAGATCGACGACGACCATAGCACTCAGGAAAACAGCGGCCGGTTTTCGCCGCGTTGGGAGAAAATCGCGACGGTGCTGACCGGTGCGGTACTCGGCGTGCTAGTTACCTTGTCCTCGGTTGGTGCCGGTGCGCTGGGTACGGTCGCTTTGTTGTTCTTGTATCCGAAGATGTCGACCTTGAAAATCGTCGGTACCGATCTGGCGCATGCGATTCCGTTGACCGCGGTGGCCGGCCTCGGCCATTTGAGTTTGGGCAATTTCGATTTGGATTTGCTGATTAGCTTGTTGTTGGGGTCGGTGCCGGGGATTTGGATCGGCAGCCATTTGAGCGCGAAAATTCCGGAACAGGTGTTGCGGCCGGTATTGGCGACTTTGCTGCTGGTGATCGGCACCAAATTCGTGTTGCAGTAATTCTTAGGACCAAGGCCGCCTTATCCGGATCGGAGGCGCGCCTTGGTGCGATGCGGTCATAATCCCCGCTGCAACAACTTCAAGGCATTGGCAAATTCGGCTTTCAGCCGGTAGACCTGCGCCGGCCGGTGGGCGCCGTTGGCTTCGGTTTGCCCCGCTATTTCCTCCAACACCCCCAGTTCGTCCATTTTTCGGCGGAAGCTGACCTTATTCAAGGTCTCGCCCAGGCAGGCTTCGTAGATTTTTTGCAATTTCGGCAAGGTGAAGCGTTCCCCGGCCAAGTGGCAGGGTAACGAAGAATATTGCGATTTGTTGCGGATGCGTTCGACCGCGGCCTGGACAATGTCGTTATGGTCGAAGGGTAAGCGACGCAGCGCATCGACCGGGCAAATCGACAATCCGGGATGCCCGGCCTGCAGCAGCAATTCGGCGTTGACCAACGCAAAATAAGCGATCGAAATCGACCAGCCCCTGGGGTCGCGGGCGCAGCCGTCGAAGGTACGCAACTGTTCCAGGTAAGGCGGATTCACTCCGGTTTTCCGGCGCAGAATGCGCAGTGCCGCATCCAGGCTGTCGCGGTCGGTCTCGGCGTGGATGTAGCCGCCCGGCAAGGCATCCAGGCCGGTGAAAGGCTCGTGTTCGCGCCTGGCCAAAGCCACGCTCAATTGTTGCTGTTGAATCGTCAGCAGCACCACATCTATCGTTGCAATCATCCGCTCGGACATGGAGGGCGTTTATCCTTCAGGCTGTTTAGTAACAAAATGTGAAGTTTATCAATGTAAGTCTTATTTTATAGGTATTTTTCGTTATTTTAATAGTTGCAATATGTAACTAACAGGAATAAGCTAAGCCTGTCCCGATTTTATAGCCGGAGCAGGCTTATGAATGCGATCCAATTGTTGATCATCGACGCCCAAAACGATTTTTGCGACCGTCCCTTCGCCGGCGCATTGCCGGCTTTGCCGGTTCCCGGCGCCTATCAGGACTGTCTGCGCCTGGTCCGGTTGGTAGATCGGCTGGCCGAGGCGATAGATTCGGTCATCGTCAGCCTCGATTTGCACCACAGTATCGATCTGGCGCATCACACGATGTGGCGCGACGCGAACGGCGCCTTGCCGCCGCCGTTTACCCAGGTCACGGCGGCGGACGTCCGCCACGGCCGTTACCGCGCGTTGGCGGCAGCAATATCCGCCTACGCCGAGCAGTACATTCTGGAATATTTGCAAAATCTGGAGCAGCTCGGTTTGGCGTTGACGCTGTGGCCGCCGCATTGTCTGGTCGGCTCGCCGGGCGCAAATTTGAACGCCGAACTTGCCGGCGCGCTGCAACGCTGGGAGTCCAAGCGCTTTAAGGCTATCGATGTGATCGAAAAAGGCCGCAACATGTGGACCGAAAGCTTTTCGGCACTGAAAGCGGTGATTCCCTACCCCGGCGACGCCGATACCGATTTGAACCGGCATTTGCTCGACCTGTTGGCCGGTCCGCAACCGGTCTGGGTTGCCGGCCAGGCCAGCAGCCACTGCGTCAGGCAAACCGTGTTGGACCTGTTGCAATACGGCCCGGCCGATATCGCCGGGCGCTTGACGCTGCTGACCGATTGCATGAGCCCGGTGCCGGGTTGCGAAGCATTGGCCGAGCAATTTTTTGACGATGTGCGGCAGCGGGGCGTCCGCTTGGCCGCCACTAGCGAACTCGGCCGCTGCTGGCCGTAACGGAGGAAGCGATGGCCCCGATTGTAAAAAGCTTGTTGGAAAACGATCTGTATAAATTTCCGATGTGGCAAACCATGCTGCATAAACGCCCCGAAGCCACGGCGGAATACGGTTTCGTCTGCCGCAATACGCCGGAATATCCGCTGGCCGAACTGGTTGCCGACGTCAAGCGCGAGTTGGAGCAGTTGTGCGCACTGCAATTCGCTGACCACGAACTCGAGTATTTAAGCGGGCTTAGTTATTTGAAGCCGGATTTCATCGAGTTTTTATCGCTGTTCCGCTTCAAACCCAAATATCTGCAAGTCTATGCCGAGGGTGACCGGCTTAGAATCGATGCCGCCGGCCCGCAAGTTCACGTGATGAATTTCGAGATTTTTGTTTTATACATCGTCTCGGAACTGTATTTCCGCCGCTTCGATCAAGCCGCCTTGTTGGCCGAAGGCCGGCGCCGCCTGCAACAAAAAATCGCGATGCTGAAAGACTTTGCCGAACAGCCGGCCGAAACCCATCCGTTCGAGTTTTTCGACTTCGGTCTGCGCCGCCGGGCCTGGGGCAGTTGGCAGGAAGAAGTGGTGCAGACCTTGTCGTCCGAGGTGCCGAATCTGTTCAAAGGTACTTCGAATGTCTATCTAGCGCAAAAATACGGCCTGAAACCGATCGGCACGATGGCGCACGAATATTTACAGTCTTACCAGGCGCATGTCGTCCGCTTGCGCGAGTTCCAACGCACGGCGCTGGAGGATTGGGCGCAGGAGTTCCGCGGCAATTTGGGGATAGCCTTGACCGATACCATCGGCATGGATGCGTTTTTGCGCGATTTCGATCTGTATTTTGCCAAGCTGTTCGACGGTTTGCGCCACGATTCCGGCGATCCGGGCATTTGGGGCGAAAAAGCCATCGCCCATTACCAGGTGCTAAAAATCGATCCGCACACCAAGCGTCTGGTGTTCTCCGACGGTCTGGACATGCCGAAAGCGATCGCGCTGTACCGCCAATTTGCCGGCCGGATCCAGCTGGGGTTCGGCATCGGCACGAATTTGACTAACGATCTCGGCGTCAAAGCGCTGAATATCGTCATGAAACTGATGCGCTGCAACGGCGACCCGGTGGCCAAATTATCGGACGCGCCGGGTAAGACCTTGTGCGACGACCCGACCTTCGTCGCCTATTTGCGGCAGATTTTCAACCACTACGTCTGAAGCGGGAATCAGTTATGCCGGGACAAACACCATTGCGTATCGCCGTCGCCCAAACCAATCCGACCGTCGGCGATTTTGCCGGCAACCTGCGCATCGCCGAGCAGGCGTTTCGCGACGCCGAGCGGCTGCAAGCGCAGTTGCTGGTATTTCCGGAGCTTTCGTTGTGCGGCTACTATCCGGGAGATTTGCTGAACGACTCGGCGTTCATCCGTCAGGCTGAGCGGGCTCTGGCAGAGTTGGCGGAATTTTCCTGCGGGTTTCCGGGTATTAGCGTTATCGCCGGTTTGCCGCAAACCCGATCCGGGCCGGGCAAGCCGCTGCATAACTCGTTGCTTGCGCTGGCAAACGGCCAAGTGCTCGCCGCATACCATAAACAATTGTTACCGACCTACAACATTTTCGACGAGCGCCGGCATTTCGAGCCGGGGCCGGCCACCGCCGCCAGTATCGAAGTCGCTGGCTATAAAGTAGGTTTGATGATTTGCGAAGACGGCTGGAACGACGCTGCCAACGATTATCCGGTCAATCCTTACCAGGCTTTGGCCGCGATCGGGCCGGACCTGGTGGTCAGCATCAACGCCAGCCCGTCCAATATCGGCAAGCGCGACCAACGCCACCGGATTATCGCCGGTGCCGCGCAACGCCACCGGTTGCCGATTCTGTACGTAAACCAAGTCGGCGGCCAGGATAGCATCGTGTTCGACGGCGCCTCGTTCGCGGTAAATGCGGACGGAAAGCTTGCGTTCGAATTACCGGCTTTCGAAGCGGGGGTCGAGCCGGTCGAGTTTAGCGCCGGCGCGTTTCATGGCGTCGGCTCTGGCCTGCCTTTGCCGGAGCCGGAGTTTGTCATTCGGCATATCCTTATGGGGTTGCGCGATTACGCCCGCCGCTGCGGTTTCCGGCAGGTTGTGGTCGGTTCCTCGGGCGGTATCGATTCGGCGTTGACCATCGCCTTGGCGGCCGAAGCGCTCGGCCCGGACAACGTGATTGCCGTGACGATGCCTTCCGAATATTCCAGCGCCGGTTCCGTCACCGATTCACAGTTGTTGTGCGACGCGTTGGGGGTAAGTTTACTGACGCATCCGATTCGGGAACAGGTCGACGCCTTCAAAGCCCAGTTTCAAGCCAGCTTCGCCGCGCCGCTGGCGGGTCTGCCGCTGGAAAATTTACAGGCGCGGATACGCGGCACCGTGTTGATGGCGTATTCCAACCAGTCCGGCGCGTTGGTATTGACGACCGGAAACAAGAGCGAAATCTCGGTCGGCTATTGCACGTTGTACGGCGACACCAACGGCGGCTTGGGTTTGATCGGCGATTTGTACAAAACCGAGGTTTACGGCTTGGCGGACTATATGAACCGGCGCGCCGGCAGGCCGTTGATTCCGGAGTCGATTCTGATCAAGGAGCCTTCGGCCGAATTAGCGTTCGACCAGAAAGATACCGACAGTTTGCCGCCGTATCCGGTGCTGGACGAAATATTGAAACTATTGATCGAGGGCGATTTGCTGGCTGAAGCGGAATACCGCCGAGCCCGCGATTTTGTTAGCGATTATCGGCGTTCGGCCGAAGGCGAGGCGGTGTTCCAACGCATCGGCAGGATGGTGACGCGGAACGAATACAAGCGGCGTCAGGCGCCGCCCATCATCCGGGTTCGCCCCCGAGCCTTCGGCGCCGGGCGGCAGATGCCGATTGCGGCCAAGTATTAGCCAGGCCGCAACGGGTTTAGCGCTTAGTCGCTGGCGCGCGAGGCGCGTTTGCGTTCGTTTTCGGTCAGCAGTTTTTTCCGCAACCGGATCGATTGCGGCGTGACTTCGACCAACTCGTCGTCGGCGATGAATTCCAGCGCTTGCTCCAGACTCATCTTGATCGGCGGGGTTAGCAGGATGTTCTCGTCGGAGCCGGCGGCGCGGATATTGGTCAACTGCTTGGCTTTGGTCGGGTTGACCACCAAGTCGTTATCGCGCGAGTGGATGCCGATCACCATGCCTTCGTAGACTTCGGTGGCGTGTTCGATGAACAGACGGCCGCGCTCCTGCAGATTGAACAGCGCATAACCCAGTGCCTTGCCTTGTACCATAGACACCAGCACGCCGTTGATGCGGCCGCCAACGCTGCCTTTTTTCATTGGGCCGTAGTGGTCGTAGACGTGATAGAACAAGCCGGAACCGGAAGTAGCGGTTAGAAACTCGGTTTGAAAACCGATCAGGCCGCGTGACGGCACCATGTATTCCAAGCGGGTACGGCCCTTACCGTCCGGCACCATGTTCAGCAGGTCGCCCTTGCGTTCGCCCAACTTTTCCATGATCGCGCCCTGGTGTTCGTCTTCCAGTTCGATGGTCACCATTTCGAACGGTTCGTGCATCTCGCCGTCGACTTCCTTCAAAATCACCTCCGGACGCGATACGCCCAGTTCGTAACCTTCGCGGCGCATGTTTTCGATCAGGATCGACAAATGCAGTTCGCCTCGGCCGGAAACCTTGAATTTGTCCGGGTCCTCGGTGTCTTCGACGCGCAACGCCACGTTATGCTGCAATTCTTTTTGTAAACGGTCGCGAATCTGCCTTGAGGTGACGAACTTGCCTTCCTTGCCGGCGAACGGCGAGGTGTTGACCTGGAAGGTCATGCTGACGGTGGGCTCGTCGACTTTTAGGGGCGGCAGTGCTTCGACCGCGTCTTGCTGGCACAGGGTGTCGGAAATCTCCAACTTGTCGATACCGGTAAAGGCAATAATGTCGCCGGCTTGGGCTTGCGGCACTTCGATTCGTTCCAGACCCTTGAAGCCGAAGATTTGCAGCATCCGCACGTTGCGGGTAGTGCCTTCGCGGTTGATCAAGGTCAGTTGCTGGTTGGATTTGACGGTACCGCGCTGAATGCGGCCGATACCGATCACGCCAACGTAGCTGTTGTAGTCCAGGCTGATCACCTGCATTTGAAACGGGCCGTCGATGTTGACCGGTGGCGGGCTGACTTTGTCGACGATGGTTTGAAACAACGGCGTCATGTCGCCCCCTTCGACCGTACTTTCCAGGTCCAAGCCGGCATAACCTTTCAACGCCGAGGCGTAAACGATGGGGAAGTCCAGTTGTTCGTCGGTCGCGCCCAAGCGGTCGAACAAATCGAAGGTTTGGTCGATCACCCAATCCGGGCGAGCGCCGGGCCGGTCGACCTTGTTAATCACGACGATGGGTTTCAAACCCAAGGCAAAGGCTTTCTGAGTCACGAAGCGGGTTTGCGGCATCGGGCCGTCAACCGCATCGACCAGCAGCAGCACTGAATCGACCATCGACAATACCCGTTCGACTTCGCCGCCAAAGTCGGCGTGGCCCGGGGTGTCGACGATGTTGATGTGGTAGCCGTTCCAATCGATGGCGGTGTTTTTCGCCAGGATCGTAATCCCGCGTTCTTTTTCCAGGGCATTGGAGTCCATCACCCGCTCGTCGACTTTTTCGTGGGCGTCGAAGGTGCCGGATTGTTGCAACAATTGATCGACGAGGGTGGTTTTGCCATGGTCGACGTGGGCGATGATGGCGATATTTCTGAGTTTTTCTATCACGGGATTTATTAAGTTTTTTACAAAAGAACGTGCGCCAGCTTTGCTAAAAACGCGAGCCGGCGCGGAAATGGGTGGCTATGGGTTTACAGTGAATGGGGGGATTAGCTTTGGCTCCAAGGCAGGCCGTGGAAACGCCAGCCGCCGAGGTTACCGCGATGCTGGTTGGCGTCGAGCGGACCTTCAAAGCCTTCCAGAATATTGACCAAATGCTGGTAGCCGGCGGCTTCCAGGGCTTTGGCGGCGTCTACAGAACGCTGTCCGCTGCGGCATAACAGCAGTACCGGCGCCGCTTTATCCGGAGCGTGTTGCTGGACCTGGGCAATGAAATCGGCGTTCAACTGCATCCCTGGGAATTCTTTCCAGGCGACGTGGATGGCCTTTGGCGGATGGCCGACGAAGCCGTGTTCGATGGCAGTGCGGACGTCGATCAGCACGGCGTTGGGATCGGTTTGCAACAAGTCCCAGGCTTGTTTGGGGTCGAGATTTTCTATCATGGGTTACCGCTCAAGTTTTTTGCCCGATGAAACAGGCTTCGTTTCGGTTGCCGAGCCGCGTGTCACCGATCCTGGCGTATTCCTGGTAAAAAACCACGCTCAGGGGCTGAAACAGCTCGAGAAGCTCGTTGCGCGCCAATAGGTAATCGGGATTGCTGGGGCCGTGTTGGTCAAGCTTGTCGCGGGTAAATGTTTGATAAAACAGCAGGCCGCCCGGATTCAAGGCCGCCATTATCGCATTACACAGGGTGCGGTCAAGAAAACGGCAGATGACAATCACATCGTAGCGGTGATCCGCTAACGATTCGCTGCCGATTTGGCAGTGCCGGGTATTGATGCTGAGGCTTTGCCGATCGGCATAGTGGCGGAGTTTATCCAGCGCTACCGACGACACGTTCCAGGCGTCAACGCTTAGTCCTGATTTAGCCAATGACAGTGCGTTACCGCCCAGGCCGCAGGCCAAATCTAGCGCTTTGCCCTGAGGCGGGAGCAAATGCAAGTGGTTGGCGAGTACTTCGGATGCCGTTGGCGTATCCGCAGAGCAGCTATAGATAGCGTCCCACTTGTTTTGTAGCTCGCTCACGGATTCATGCCGATCCGGTGCGGCAGCCAGGCCTGGATGAACTCCAGGAAGGAACGGACTTTGGCGGACAAATACTTGCGGTGCGGATAGACCGCGTAGATTTCCAATGGGGCGATGCCGTATTGCTCCATCACCACTTGCAAACGGCCTTGTTCGATGTCGCGGCCGACGATATAGCGCGGCAGCATGATCAGGCCCAGGCCGTTGACCGCGGCATTGCGGATCGGGTCGGCCATGTTGGCCTGCATCCGGCCGGTTACTGTGACGGTGCGCTCGCCGAGAATGCCTTTGAAGCGCCATTTGTTGCGCGGCGGAATCGCCCAGTTGATCAGGCAGCTGTGGTCTTCCAGGTCTTCCGGGTCTTGCGGGATGCCGTGGTTTTTCAGGTATTCCGGCGAGGCGCAGACCACCAATGACGAACTGGCCAACTTGCGGGCGACCAGGCTGGTGTCGTTGAGTTGGCCCAAGTAGATTGCCAGATCGACGCCCTCGTCGATCAAATCCACCTGGCCGCCTTTTAGCACCATCTCCACCGACAGATCCGGGTAGTTTTTCAGATACTCGGTCAGACCCGGCGAGATATGGCTGGCGCCAATCACCGGCGGCGCCAAAATTTTCAACGTGCCGCGCGGTTCGGTTTGCAAATGGGTGATGGCCGATTCCATTTCTGCAACGTCTAGCAGCACTTGTTGGCAACGCTCCAGATAAGCCTCGCCGGCTTCCGTCAGGCTTAAGCTGCGGGTCGTACGGTTGAACAGGCGCGTATTCAACTCGCTCTCCAGTTGCATGATGTGCTTGGTGGCCATGGCGCGGGAGATGTCCAAATCCTTGGCGGCGCCGGCGAAGCTGCCGGCCTTGGCGACGCGGACAAAAACATTCATGCTGGTTAGTTTGTCCATTCTGCCTCCGGGGACATTATAAAGGGGCTAAAAAACGTTGACATTTTTATTGTTTCTTAACTTTATACAATTTATTTAATAAATGCCTAATTGTAAACTTTTTTATCTCCGGTATAGTGTGCAGCAACTTAACGAGAAAGCACAGAAAATCTTGGCAAATACAAGATTAAACAGAGGATTTGAGCACAATGAACGAGTTTAAAAAAGATGTACTGGTCGGTACTTTGTTTGTCGCCGGTATTTTGAATTTTCTTTCCGGGCTGTTTGTGATTTCCACTGTCCTGTTTGCAGCGACGTCGATGTTCAGCAATATCTCGCTCGATACTCAAGCGAGCCGCTGATCCCCCGAATTTGTAACTACCTCCTGGTGTTGTAATTAACGAGCGGTAACCTCCTTCCAAGCACTCCGCTGGTTTTCTTGCCTCCCTCTGCGCGAGCATTGGGAGGTTTTTTTTGTCCGCAGTTTTTCCGGCACTTTGGGCGTCATGCTATGATTCAGCCCGTTCGCAATCGAGATCAACAGTCATGAACGACGTTTTACAGCAATTGGCATTGGTGCTGGAGCAGCGCAAACAACAATCCGCCGATCAATCTTATGTGGCCAGCTTGTATGCCAAAGGTTTGGACCATATTTTGAAAAAAATAGGTGAGGAAGCCACGGAAACGGTAATGGCTGCGAAAGACGGCGATAAAGATAAGATCGTTTATGAAGTGGCCGATCTATGGTTTCACTCCATGGTCTTGTTAGCGCATCAGGAACTCGGGCCGGAACAGGTGATCAACGAGCTGCAGCGGCGTTTCGGTTTGTCCGGTCTGCAGGAAAAAGCGCAACGCAGCTCTTCATAGTCAAACAGCAGGAGTAAATAATGGGTTTTAGTATTCCGCATTTATTGGTGGTGCTGATCATCGTCGTGTTGGTATTCGGCACCAAGCGATTGAAAAATGTCGGCGCCGATCTCGGCGAGGCCATCCGGGGTTTCCGGAATGCCGTAAAGGAAGGCAGCGAAGACAAAACGCTGGCCAATAAGGAAGGCGATGTGCTGGAAGGCGAAGTCTCCAGTAACGAAAAAGACAAGGTGTAACGCGGCTATGTTCGACGTCGGTTTTTCCGAATTGCTGATGGTCGGCTTGGTGGCCTTATTGGTATTGGGGCCGGAAAAATTGCCCAGAGCCGCCCGCTTGGCCGGGCTATGGGTCGGTAAGGCTCGTAGCGTGCTGGCAGTCGCCAAGGCGGAGATCAAGCAAGAGCTGGCGGCCGAAGAGATGCGGCAACTGATGCAGCAAAACATTATTGCCGGCGAAGTGCAAAAAGCCTTGGACGACACCCGCTCGGCCGTAGAAGACATCAATTTCAATATTCAAGCAGCGACCGAAGCCGATCAACACGATGACAAACCACGTTCAGCCGGATAACGAACAGTCATTTTTCAGCCATCTGGTCGAACTGCGCGACCGTCTGTTAAAGATGGTGCTCTGCGTACTGCTGGTGTTTGTCGGCACCGCCAGTTACGCTAACGAGATCTACGCTTTTTTGGCAGATCCGCTGTTACAGCATATGCCGAAAAACAGCTCTATGATCGCGATAGACGTGGCTTCGCCGTTTTTTACCCCGTTTAAACTGGCATTCGTCGTCGCCGTGTTTGCCAGTATCCCTTTCATTCTTTACCAGTTTTGGGGCTTCGTCGCGCCGGGTTTGTACCGCCACGAGAAAATGATGGTTGCTCCGCTGTTGCTGGCCAGCACGGTATTATTCTACGGCGGCGCGGCGTTCGCTTATTTTCTGGTGTTCCCGTTGGTGTTTTCCTATCTGACGGCCGCAGCACCGGCCGGCGTCGCCGTGATGACCGACATCGCCACCTATTTGGATTTCGTCTTGGCGATGTTTTTTGCATTCGGCCTGGCCTTCGAAATTCCGGTGTTGACCATCGTGCTGGTCTGGACCGGCATCATCAGTCCGGAATCCTTGGCGGAAAAACGGCCTTACGTGATCGTCGGCGTATTCGTGGTGGCGATGTTTCTGACGCCGCCCGATGCGCTGTCGCAGACCTTGTTAGCCGTGCCAATGTGGTTGTTGTTCGAATCCGGACTACTGTTCTCGAGATTGATAACCCGGCGCGACCGCGCAGCCGAGAACGATGGTTAGTATTGCCGGACGTTTTGCAGCGGTCCGCGCCCAATTGCGCGATGCCGAAAACGCCGCCGGGCGCCTGCCGGGTAGCGTGCAACTGCTTGCCGTCAGCAAAACCAAACCGGCAGCCGACTTGGCCGCGGTTTACCGATTGGGCCAGCGCCATTTCGGCGAGAATTATCTGCAGGAGGCTTTGAAGAAGCAGCAGCAACTGGCTGCGTTCGATATCAGTTGGCATTTCATCGGCCCGATCCAATCCAACAAAACCCGGCCGATAGCGGAGAATTTCGCCTGGGTGCACAGCGTCGACCGTTTGAAAATCGCCGAGCGTCTCAGCGAGCAACGCCCGGACCATTTGCCGCCGCTGAATATCTGCCTGCAAGTCAATATCAGCGACGAAGCTACCAAATCCGGCATCAGCTTGGCCGAGTTGCCGGATTTGGTTCGGCAAGTGGAACAATTGCCGCGCCTGCGTCTGCGCGGCGTAATGGCAATACCGGAACCGGCGGCCGATTTCGAAGCGCAGCGTATACCCTATCGACGTCTCTACCAGGCGGCGACGGCATTGCATCGGCCGCAGCTGGACACGTTTTCGTTCGGCATGAGCGGCGACTTGCTCGCCGCAGTCACCGAGGGTGCGACGCTGGTTAGGATCGGCACCGCGCTGTTCGGCGCGCGTCCTAGCCAATAAATTGTTTTTCATGGATAATGCGGGGAATTTTCCGACAAATCCCCATTCTTCGAAGCGATGAAACAAAAGCTGGAGTCCCTTTTACAACAGGCAGTTGCAGGTATCAAAACCCAAGGTATTCTCGAAAGCGATTTCATTGCCCAAATTCAATTAGAACGCACCAAAGACCCGCAACACGGCGATTTCGCTACCAATCTGGCGATGTTGTTGGCCAAGCCGGCCAAACAAAACCCGCGGCAGCTCGCCGAAAAAATCGTCGCCGCATTGCCGGCCGACCCGGCAGTGGTCAAAGTAGAGATCGCCGGGCCTGGATTCATCAACTTTTTCATAAATCCCGATAGCCAGTTCCAGATCGTACGCCAAGTGCTGGAACAAGGCAGCGCCTTCGGCTTGAGCCGGATCGGGGCCGGACAACGAGTGCAAGTCGAGTTTGTCTCGGCTAATCCGACCGGGCCGTTGCATGTCGGCCACGGCCGTGGTGCTGCCTACGGTTCCGCCGTAGCCGATTTGCTGGAAGCGGCCGGTTTCAGTGTCGAGCGCGAATACTACGTCAACGATGCCGGTCGGCAAATGGATATCTTGGCGACCAGCGTCTGGTTGCGTTATTTGGAAGCCTGCGGCGAGGTATTGCCTTTTCCGAGTAACGGCTACCGTGGCGAGTACGTTAGAGATATTTCAGCCAATTTGCACAGAAGCGCCGGCGACAAGTACCGCAAGCCCTCCGCTCAGGTTTTGGCGGATTTACCGGCCGACGAAGCGCAAGGCGGCGATAAGGAAAAGCATATCGATGCGCTGATCGAACGCGCTAAAACGCTGTTGGGGCCGGAAGCTTACGAGCAGGTGTTTCAGGCCGGTCTTGACGAGATTCTGCAGGATATCAAAGACGACCTAGCCGAGTTCGGCGTCGGCTACCAACGCTGGTTCTCGGAACGCTCGTTGATGGACGACCAATCCATTGACCGGGCGTTACGGCGCTTGGACGAGGCCGGGTTTTTGTACCGGCAGGAAGGTGCGACCTGGTTCGCCTCCAGCCGATTGGGCGACGAGAAAGACCGGGTGGTGGTGCGCGACAACGGCCAAACCACGTATTTTGCGTCCGATATCGCTTACCACATGAACAAGCTGGATCGGGGCTTCGACAAAATCATCAATATCTGGGGTGCCGACCACCACGGCTATATTCCAAGGGTTAAAGCCGCGATGCAGGCCCTGGGTGCCGACGATTCCAAACTGAAGGTCTTGTTGGTGCAATTTGCCGTGCTTTACCGCGGCGACGAAAAGGTGCAAATGTCGACCCGATCCGGCGAATTCGTCACCTTGCGCCAACTGCGTAACGAAGTCGGCAAAGACGCCTGCCGTTTTTTCTACGTGATGCGCAAGTCCGAGCAGCACATGGATTTCGACTTGAAACTGGCGACCTCCAAAACCAACGAGAATCCGGTTTATTACGTGCAGTACGCGCATGCCCGGGTGTGCAGCGTGTTGCGCCAACTGGACGAAAAAGGTCGGCAACGCGATCCCCTTCTGGGAATGCAGCATTTGCATTTGCTTACTGAGGAACAGGAAAGCGCGCTATTGACGACATTGTCCAGATATCCGGAAACCTTAGAACGGGCGGCGTTGAACTACGAGCCGCACCAATTGATTCAATATCTGCGCGAATTGGCCAACCAATTCCATAGTTACTATAACGCCCACCAATTTTTGGTCGACGACGACAAGCTGTGCAATGCCCGGATTAACCTGGTTTGTGCGGTCCGGCAAGTGTTGGCCAACGCCATGTCTCTGCTGAAAATCAATACACCCGAAGCGATGTAAATGGCCAGAGATTACAAGCACCGCGTACAAAGCCCCAATTACGGCGCCGGCCGGCGGAAGCCGAAGCAGTCGTCGGTTGCGTTATGGCGCTGGTTGTTGGTGATCATGCTGATTGCAGCCTTCGTGGTATTTCTGAACATGATCGGCAAATTGGTGCCCGAGTTGGTCGCCGGCAAGCCCGTCCAGGAAACGCCGCCGGCCGCCGAACCGATAAAGCAGGAATTGCCGCTAAAACCGAAAACCGCCGCCGAAGCGGAGAAACCGGCCGAGCCGGTCGAACCTGAAGAGCCGCGCTACGACTTTTACACCATTCTGCCGCAGGCGGAAGTCGTGGTGCCGGACTACGAGATCAAAACCCGGGTCCGCGAGCAATTGGTCGGCAAAACTAAGGCAACCAAATACATCATGCAGGCAGGCTCGTTCAGGGAAGCTGCCGAAGCAGAACGCCACAAAGCGAAATTGGCGTTACTCGGTATCGAGTCGCGGGTCGAAAAAGCCAAGGTCGGCAATGTGATTTGGCATCGAGTCAAGGTGGGGCCGTACGATAATCCGGCCAGCGTTTCCACGATCAAGGAATTGCTGCAGAAAAACGGTATTGGCGTAATCGTCACCGAAAGCGGCCAATAAAATTTGCAGTCCGGAAAGGCCGGCAGACAAATATTTGCAGCCGATCGGGCGCATTTATCGATTGACTGGCCTATAGTTTTAAGCTCTGATTAAAGCCCACAATTTCCAGGGGAGACGCTACATGCTCAATAAAAAAATAATGGTGTTGATGTTAGCAGGTTTGACGGCATTGAGTGGTTGCGGCCGGCTGTACTATTACTCCACCAGCATCGACGACGACGACTTGGTTGAAGTCAGCTACGACGCGGTCAGTTGGTTATTAACCGATCTGCGTCAACCGCTGCCTAAGGGCAGCTTGGTTGTAATCAACTCCCTGGTCAACGTCGACGACATGGGGCAAACCCTGCCGTTCGGCAGAATCATTTCCGACCAGCTTTCTTCAGCACTGCATCGTTCCGGGTATCGGGTGATGGGCATGGAGTTGCCGACCGAGATTTTCGCCAAAAACGAATCAGGTATTCTGGAATTGCCGGAAAAAACCAAGGAAGCCCTGAATAACGTCGGCGCTAAAGCCATTGTGATCGGTTCCTACGCTCCGGGGCGCGACAATATTTACGTGTCGTTGCGCGTGGTGGATATCGCCAGCCAGAACGTGGTTTCGTCTACCGACTATTCGGTGGCGATGGGTCCGGATGCCAAAGTGCTGACGACCAAACCGTTGCCTAAACAATAATTTGGCCAGGGAACCGGCCGCTGGACCGCGGCCGCTCCCACGCTTATTCAGGCTGGCTGGACATGTTCGTAAGCCAGATCCTGCCGTAAAAACTCCGATATTTGTTCCGGCTCGGTAAAATGACCGAGCGCCAACAGCAGCTTGGCGTAAGCCACTTCCAACGTCATATTCCAAACCATCTCCGCCCCGGCAGCGATCAATTCCCGGGTCGAGGCGTAAGCGCTTTCCGAGTGCAGAGCCGGAGCCATATATATTTTCAGGCCGGATTGCCGGCATTTGTGAGCGAAGCCGGCCAGGCTGTACTCGCTGCCGGTTGCATCCGATGCGCAGGCCGTGCCGGAATGGTACAGGTCGTGCAGCACCGCGTCGAAGTTGCCCAGATTGAAGGCGTCGTAATCGAGGCCGGGATAGGGTCTGATCAACAAAACCCGTGCCGAAAAGTCGGGCTTCAACTCGGCCGGCTGGCGATGCGGGTTATCGGCGATAGCCAAGGTTTCAAACTGTCCGCCGCGATAGCGCATAAACGGCCGGGATTGGGCGCTGATGAAATCGCTGCCTAACGGCAGACAGGAACTGAGCCGCGTTCCCAAGTGAACCAGCATATCCTGGCCAGGATTGCGGTATGGCACGAATACACCACTATGCCCGCCTTGCCGGATGAACTCCACCGCACAGCAAAAATTGGCAAGTCCGTTGGCTTGCGTGTTATCCAGTGGTAAATCGCTCGAGACCAGCAATAGCGGAATCGGTAATTTATGGAAATACAATCCCAATGCCGCGGCGCTAAATGCCAGGGTATCGGTGCCGTGGGTAACGATAATGCCGTCGAATCGGCGTAAATCCTCGGCTTCGATTGCGGCAACGATCTGTTGCCAGTGTTGGGTATGGAGATTTTCGCTGAGGATTTGCAATGGTTGTAGAGACTTGAACGTTATCGAAGTCGCATCGGGGTAGTGGTCGGCAAACAATGCCAGCAGTTTGAAGCCGGCGCTAGCCGAAGTGTCGACGGTGCCGCCCGCCAACTGCGAACCTATGGTGCCGCCGGTAAACACCAGCAGGATGTTTTTATTCATATTCGGCGTTTCTAGTATCATGTCGGGTTACGGATTAAATCCGCATCTTAAATAATTTCGCATGAAAATATCACTGATTGTGGCGATGGCCAGCAACAATGCCATTGGTCTCAACGGCCGGATGCCGTGGCATCTTTCTGCCGATTTGAAACGCTTCAAACGAATCACGATGGGCTTCCCGGTTTTGATGGGGCGTAAAACCTTCGAAGCCATAGGCAAGGCATTACCGGGTAGGGAAAATGTCGTGATCAGCCGGTCTTCGCCTTACAATGCTCCAGGATGTACAGTGTTCGGCGACATGGAGAGCGCATTACAGGCTTTGGCAGCGCGCGAGGAAGTGTTCGTGATCGGCGGTGCCACGCTGTACCAAGCGCTTTTGCCTGTGGCCGATTATCTCTATCTTACTGAAATCGACTGCAATTTTCCGGGAGACACGTTTTTTCCCGAGTTTGATCGGCGGCAATGGCAAGAACTAAGCCGCGAGACCATAGATAACGACGCCAGCGTCAATTTCCACTATCGTTTTTTAAAGTTGCGGCGGGCCAATACCGGCGAGGCGGATACGGTTTTGGCTAAAATGCCGGTTGCGCTTACAATTCCTTAAGTTTTGTCACAAAGCTGTCATATTTGCTTCATAGTATTGTCATGTCACTTTGGCACACTGATCTTGGTTTTAAACATTTTCGAGAAAATATATGAATAAAACATTCAAGCTGAAATCGCTGGTCATGGGATTAGGTTTCGCCTCCGCCGCGCTTTTGGCCGGCGAAGTCGCCTCTGCCCCTGCAACTTTGGATGCGGCTCTTCCGGAATACTCCGCGGCGAGCGGTATTTCAGGCAACCTGTCCAGCGTCGGCTCTGATACTTTGGCGAACCTGATGACCTTGTGGGCCGAAGAATTCGGTAAGATTTACCCCAACGTCAATATCCAGATTCAAGCCGCGGGTTCCTCTACCGCGCCGCCGGCCCTGACCGAAGGTACTTCCAATCTGGGGCCGATGAGCCGGAAAATGAAAGACAACGAAATCGACGATTTCGAAAGCAAATACGGCTACAAACCGACCGCGATTCCGGTTGCGATCGACGCATTGGCTGTATTCGTCAACAAGGACAATCCGGTAAAAGGCTTGAGCATCCCGCAAGTCGACGCGATCATGTCGTCAACCCGGAAATGTGGCGGCGCCAACGATATTACGACTTGGGGCCAAGCCGGCCTGACCGGCGCCTGGGCCAGCCGCCCGATTCAGTTGTACGGCCGTAACTCGGTTTCCGGTACTTACGGTTTCTTCAAAGACGAAGCGTTGTGCAAAGGCGATTTCAAAAGCAACGTCAACGAGCAACCCGGTTCCGCATCGGTGGTGCAATCTGTTACTACCTCTGCGAATGGTATCGGTTATTCAGGTATCGGCTACTCCACTTCCGGCGTAAAAGCCGTGGCGCTGGCGCGTAAAGACGGCGAAGCCTTTGTCGAAGCCACTCCGGAAAATGCGACTTCCGGCGCTTATCCGCTGTCGCGCTTTCTATACGTCTACGTCAACAAAAAACCGAACGAACCGTTGGCGCCGCTGGAGAAGGAGTTCATCAAAATGGTGTTGTCCAAAACCGGTCAGCAGGTCGTGATCAAAGACGGCTACATTCCGTTGCCGGCCAAAGCAGTGGAAAAAGCGCTGACATTGATCCAGTAATTCATCAAGCCAGGGACCGGCTTGATCAGGGACAAATTATGCAGGGACGCTTCAAAGGATTGGCGCGAAGCATCGCCGCCCTTATTCGTAGCCGCCAATCAAATGCGGTTGATCTAGTATAATAACGAAGCCGATAATTGCGCGTAAATTATCGGCTTTTTTGTTTTAAGCATTCCGGTGTGTTTCTTTCCGCAAATTTTGTGATGCCCAGTTATGACTGAATCCCGTACCACTCAAAGCAAACCGACGCTGTTCCAAACGGCCACCAGCGACAGTTATCAACGTTGGCGCCTGGTTAAAGACAAATTGGCGGCGCGGGGCGTGGTGGTCGGCGGTTTGAGTATCATCGTTGCGGTGGTGCTGATTTTCTTTTATCTGTTGTACGTCGTCTTTCCGTTGCTATTGCCGGCCAAACTCGAGGTCGCCGGTAACGCCGGTTATGGCGTTCCGGCAGCCGAAATGGGCAAAACCCTGTTCGCTGCGGTCGAGGAACAAAACCAAATGGCCGTTCGATTTACCGATGCCGGCAAGGCGGTGTTTTTCTATCTGGCCGGCGGCGAAATCGTCGCCAATCAAGCGTTACCCGTCCCGGAAACCAGCCAGATTACCAGTTTTGCCCACGGCAGCATCGATAATGGCGTGGTGGCATACGGCCTGACCGACGGTAAGGTGCTGGTCGCCAAGCATGAATATAAATTGAGCTATCCGGATGGCAAGCGCCTGATTACGCCATCGATCAGCTATCCGTTGGGCAACCAAGCTCTGACCATCGATAAATCCGGTCAGCCATTGCTCAAAATCGCTCTCGCCGTCGCAGAAGATCGCAGCACGTTGGTGGCGAAAACGGCGGACAACCGCTTGTTGTTGAGCCGGCTGAGCAAAAAGGAA
This sequence comes from Methylomonas aurea, assembly GCF_024505045.1. GTDB lineage: Bacteria > Pseudomonadota > Gammaproteobacteria > Methylococcales > Methylomonadaceae > Methylomonas > Methylomonas aurea. The sequence continues at coordinate 374,664 of NZ_JANIBM010000001.1, forward strand.
TCGATGTTCGATGACGAAGTGACGTGGGAGGCTAGCGACACCTTATTGGAGGTGGCTGGCGACGACGTCGAATACATGCTGGTCGATAAGCAACAGCGCAATCTGTATTTGGCCAGCCGGCAAAGTATTACGGTTGTCGATGTCAGCGACGCCGCGGCGCCGGCCGTCAAGCACAAGTTGAATTTGGTAGAAAACGACAGTCAAATCAACAGTCTGGCTTTTTTGAACGGCGAGAACTCGTTGCTGGTCGGCGATTCCAAGGGCGAACTCGCGCAGTGGTCGTTGGTGCGCAACGACCAGAACTACGTGAACATGCAAAAACTGCGCAGTTTCAAATTGGCCGACAATCCGATTGTCGCGCTGAGCGCCGAGCAGCGCCGGCGCGGCATGCTGGCGATCGACAGCGGCGGACAGTTGGCGGTCTACAATTCCACCGCCGAGCGCGAGTTGATCAACACCAAGTTATTGCAGGGAGCACCGCAAGTGTTGGCCTTGTCGCCGAAGGCCGATTTATTTCTGGTGGAAGATGCCAACGGCAAGATACTGACCTGGCATTTGCAAAACGAACACCCGGAGATTTCGCTGAAATCGCTCTGGCGCAAGGTCTGGTACGAAAGTTATCCGAAGCCTGATTACATTTGGCAGTCGTCGTCGGCCAGCAACGATTTCGAGCCGAAGATGAGCTTGACGCCGCTAGTGTTCGGTACCTTGAAAGCCTCGTTTTACGCCATGTTGATGGGAATTCCGCTGGCCTTGTTCGGCGCGATTTACACTGGCTATTTCATGGCACCGCGGGTGCGGCAGTACGTAAAGCCTGGTATCGAGATCATGGGCGCGTTACCGACCGTGATTCTGGGTTTTCTGGCCGGCCTTTGGCTGGCGCCGTTCGTCGAATCTCATCTGGCTGGGATATTCGCTATGCTGATGGTGGTGCCGCTGTCGGTGATGATCTTTGCCTATCTCTGGCAACAAGTGCCGGAACCCACCCGCCATAAAATACCCGATGGCTGGGATGCCATTGTTCTGGTGCCGGTCGTGGCGTTCGGTGCCTGGTTGGCGTTTGAACTGGCGCCGAGTTTCGAAGCCTGGTTTTTCAATGGCGATTTGCGAGTCTGGATGCGCGAGGAATTCGGCATCGGATACGACCAGCGTAATACCCTGGTGGTCGGTTTGGCCATGGGTTTTGCCGTGATTCCGATGATTTTTTCGATTGCCGAGGACGCAATTTTCAGCGTGCCCAAACATTTGACCACCGGTTCCCTGGCGTTGGGCGCGACGCCGTGGCAAACGATGACCAAGGTCGTATTGCTCACCGCCAGTCCCGGTATTTTCTCCGCGGTCATGATCGGCTTCGGCCGGGCGGTGGGCGAAACCATGATCGTGCTGATGGCCACCGGAAATACGCCGGTGATGGATTTGAGTATTTTTCAGGGATTGCGCACTTTATCCGCCAATATCGCGGTAGAAATGCCGGAATCGGAAGTCAACAGCACCCATTACCGGGTGTTGTTTTTAGCGGCGCTGGTATTGTTCGTGTTTACCTTCGTCGTCAATACGCTGGCCGAATTGGTCCGGCAAAATCTCAGACAGAAATACAGTTCACTATGATCAAAGAATGGTTTAAAAGCGGTTCGCCGTGGATTTGGTTGACTGCCGGCGCGGTGACGATCAATCTGGTGCTGGTTGCGGGCCTGTTGCTACTGATTGCATTCCGCGGTCTGGGCCATTTCTGGCCGGCCGACATCGTCGAGTACCAATATGAGGACGCGAGCGGCCGCTCGACCATCATCGGCGAACAGGTCGACACCTCGCTGTTGCCGGCCGCGCAGGCCAAAGCTGCCGGTCACCAGGTATTGAACGACGCCGAGTATCTGGTGCAATTTCTGGTAAAAACCGGTAACCGCGACATTTTGGGCAGCGATTTCCGTTGGATTCAGCAACAATACATCAGGCATAAAGCCGAGCCCGCGGATTTGATTAGCGTGGAACGCCGCGAATGGGGAAATTTCTACGGCAGGCTTAAGGCGGTCAAGGAAGACGGCAGCATCATCGTTCAAGGCGAAGCCGCGCTGGCCGTCGCCCAGGAGAAATTGGCGGCCGCGTTGGAGTTGCATGAACAGATCGATGTGTTGCAGAACAAAGACGTTGGCGCGATCAATTACGGTTTGGAGCGTTTGCGCTTGAAACAAAGAGCCTTGGAATTGAAAGGCGAATGGGACGACGCTCATGCCCAGGAGTTTGCCGCACAAAAGCAGGCTTACCAGCAAAAGTACCAGGAGATTCAAGTCCAACTGGCTAAACTGAACAGGGAAATCAAGCGCGCCAGTTTGGTCGCGGTCGAGGCCGGCGGTAGAGAAGTCAATCTGCCGCTGCACCGCATCGTCAAACTGACTCAGCCGAACGCGATGAGTGGCCTGGATAAAATGGTCGAGTACGCCCGCAACTTCGTCACCTTTGTCAGCGACGAACCGCGCGAAGCCAATACTGAAGGCGGCATATTTCCGGCTATCTTCGGTACCGTGCTGATGGTGTTGCTGATGGCGGTGGTAGTGACGCCATTCGGTGTCATTGCGGCGGTTTATTTGCGTGAATATGCCAAGGAGGGTTTCGTAACCCGGATTATCCGGATCGCGGTCAATAACTTGGCCGGCGTACCTTCCATTGTTTACGGCGTTTTCGGCCTCGGTTTTTTCGTCTATATCATCGGTGGCAACATCGATCGCCTGTTTTTTCCGGAAGCCGCGCCGGCCCCGGTATTCGGCACCCCCGGCTTGTTATGGGCCTCGCTGACGCTGGCCTTGATGACTTTGCCGGTCGTGATCGTCGCCACCGAAGAAGGTTTATCGCGGATTCCGAAATCCATCCGTGAAGGCAGTTTGGCTTTGGGCGCAACCAAGGCCGAGACCTTGTGGCGTACCGTGTTGCCGATGGCTAGCCCGGCCATCATGACGGGATTGATTTTGGCCGTGGCTCGCGCTGCCGGTGAGGTGGCGCCGCTGATGCTGGTCGGCGTCGTCAAATTGGCGCCGACCCTGCCGCTGGACGGAAACTTTCCGTTTCTGCATTTGGACCGTAAGTTCATGCATCTGGGTTTCCATATCTACGACGTCGGCTTCCAAAGCCCGAACGTGGAAGCGGCGCGCCCCCTGGTGTACGCCACTTCTCTGCTACTGGTGATGGTGATCGTCGGCCTGAATATGTTCGCCATTACCATCCGCAACAATCTGCGCGAAAAATACCGCGCCTTGGAAAACTAATCTCGCCTTTTACCCGGAACTTGGACCATGACCACTGCCCAAACCAAAACTCACGCCATCGATATCAGTGCGTTGAATCGAGACGACCGTAGCTTGTCCGAAAAGCCCGAAACCTGCATCAAGGTGGAAAATCTGAACCTGTTCTACGGCCAGAAACAGGCGTTGCACAATGTCAATATGGAAATGCCGCGCAAGAAAGTCACGGCCTATATCGGCCCAAGCGGTTGCGGCAAGTCGACGCTGTTGCGCTGCATCAACCGGATGAACGACCTGGTGGACGGTGTCAGTATCCGCGGCAAAATTCTGTTGGATGGCGAAGATATCTACGACAAGTCGGTCAATGTCGCGGCATTGCGGCGCCGGGTCGGCATGGTGTTTCAAAAGCCGAATCCGTTCCCGAAGACGATATACGAAAATGTGGCCTACGGCTTGCGGATTCAGGGTATCAACGACCGCCATATCCTCGACGAAGTGGTGGAAAAATCCCTACGCGGCGCGGCGTTGTGGGATGAGGTGAAGAATCGTTTGAACGACAACGCTTTGGGTATGTCGGGCGGCCAGCAGCAGCGTCTGGTGATTGCTCGTGCCATTGCGATCGAGCCGGAAGTGATTTTGCTCGACGAACCGGCATCGGCGCTGGATCCGATATCCACGCTGAAGATCGAGGAGCTGATCAACGAATTGAAAGAAAAGTACACGATCGTCATCGTCACCCATAACATGCAACAGGCGGCGCGGGTGTCCGACTATACCGCGTTCATGTATATGGGCGAATTGATCGAATTTGGCGAAACCAGCGAGTTGTTTACCAACCCGGTGAAAAAACAAACTGAAGATTACATTACCGGCAGGTACGGTTAGGAGGTAAACAATGGATAACAGCAAAATCAAACAACACATTTCCCGACAATTTAACGAGGAGATGGAAGATATCCGCAATAAGGTCTTGTCGATGGGCGGATTGGTCGAGCAGCAGGTGGATCTGGCTACCAAAGCCTTTATGGGCTACGACATGGAAAATGCCGAAAAGGTGGTGCAGCAAGATCACCAAGTCAACGAAATGGAAAAGGACATCGACCACGAATGCACCGAAATCATGGCCAAACGCCAGCCGGCCGCCTTCGATTTGCGCATGTTGATCGCCACGATCAAGATCATCACCGATTTGGAGCGGATCGGCGACGAAGCGGCGCGCATCGCCAAAATGACGATGCGTCTGGAAGGGGCCGATTATTATCAGGACAAATACTACGAGATCGAGCACTTGTTGAATCTGGTGAAAGACATGTTGAATGGCGCACTGGATGCCTATGCCCGCAATGATGTCGAGGAAGTAATCGCGATTACCGAGCAGGATGCGAAGGTAGACCGCGAATACACCAGTATCACCCGCCAGTTGATCACGCAAATGATGGAAAATCCGCGCAATATCACCCGCGCCTTGGATATGTTATGGGCCGCCCGGGCGCTGGAGCGCATCGGCGATCACGCTTGCAACGTCTGCGAACAGGTGATTTACATGGTCAAAGGCAAGGACGTACGGCATATGAGCCGGGAAGAACTGGAGCGCACCGTTAACGCCGTGCGCTGATGTTATCCGGCGCTAGCCGGCAAGCGCAATTTCAATTCGGCCGGAAGCGCAACTTTTATGCGACCGGCAAAAGCAGCCTGGAGGCTAGGAACGGGTCTCCGGGGGCGGCGGTTCGGCGGCGAGGTTCAGCATGAGCATAAATTTGCTGCCTAGACCGAGCCTGCTTTCAACCTGCAGTTCTCCGCCCATCAGTTCTACCATGTGCTTGGTCAATAGTAGGCCGATGCCGGTGCCTTCGATCAAATCCTGGTCGTGGTGGAAGCGGCTAAACGGTTGAAATAGCAGTTCGAATTGCTCCGGGGCAATGCCGGCCCCGCTGTCTTCCACCAAAATCCGCACCCATTGTTCTTCGACTTCCACGCGTAATGTAATTTGGCCGTGCGGCCGATTGTATTTGACCGCATTCGAGAGCAGGTTTAACAGGCATTGTTTTAAACGCATCCGGTCGGCCGCGACCCACACTTCATGTTCCGGTGTTTGGCTTGAAATGCGAATCCCGCGTTCCTCGGCTTGCCTGCGAATTAATTCCAAAGACTCTGAGATAACCGTTCGGCAGTCCACGCTGGCGATATTGAGCGTCAATTTGCCGCTTTCCACAGCGGACAGATCCAGCAATTCGCTGATCAAATCCAACAGGTGTAGCCCGGCGTCGAGAATGTGGCGCGCCGAATCTTGTTGTTCGGCATTCAGCGGGTGCGCAGTATCCGCTGCCAGCAATTGGCTAAATCCGATCACCGCGTTCAGCGGGGTACGGAATTCGTGACTCATGCGCGACAGAAATTCGGTTTTGGCGCGGCTGGCGCGTTCCGCCTCCCATTTCGCATGTGACAGGTTGACGATCAACGCGTTTTTGTTGTGCTCCTGCTGTTCCAATTTATCCAGCATCGAATTGAAGGCGTTGATCAGCACGCCGGTTTCATCCTGGCTTTCCACTTGCAAACGGGCGTCGAAATTGTTGTCGCGGCTGATTTGTTCGATGTTTGCGGTCAACTGCAATAAAGGCCGGCTGATCTTAGCTCCCAGCCAACGGGCTTGCACTACCGCTATCGAGATTGCCAACAGCATCGCTCCCAGCGCTTCAAGTACGGTGTAGCGGAAATTTTGTTTCAATTCGGCAAGCGACAGGTTTAGCGCGACGAAGCCTATGCGGCGCTGGTCGACCTGGATCGGCACGACCAAATCCAGCGCGTCGGCGCTGAATAGATGGTCGCTACCCAGCTGTAAATATCCGTCAAACAGTCGGCGGAAGCCGTCCTGCAATGCCGCATCCGGCGTGTACTGACCGGTATCGGCAGCGTTTTTGCTATGGTAAGCCGCGAACAATTGCTGCTCGGCGGTAAAAATATACGCATCCAGCACGTCGGCTTTCTCTTTCAAGGCCGCCAATATTTCCTCGGCAGTATTAGGATCTCGGTAGACGATAGCCGCCGACACATTGCTGGCTAACATTTTCGACAGGACCCGGCTCTGTTCCAGCAGTTCAAGTTTTTGATGGTGGTAATCGGTACTTAAAAAGAACAGCAGCGTAATCAGTGCGGTCAACAATGCCGTAAACGCCGCAATCGCGAAAATCTTGCGGCGAATCGATCCGAATTTAGGGAAGCCGCCGATTGCCATGGTTATTCGGCGATGCGCGAGCTGCGCAATAGCTTGGAACTGACTGCAAGCTTGGCGCGAGTCACGTTTTGCAAATGAATCACCGGTTGAATCCGCCGGTCTTCGGTGGTCAGGCGTACCATGCCGCCGCGCTGCTCGAAATCGGGAACATCGCTGACGGTCAATGTCGGAAAAGCGCGAATGTATTCCAAGATCGAGGCCAGAACTCGCTCCTGCTGGACCGGAACGAAGACGATCTGGCATTCGTGCAGTTGTTCCGGAACCGGATCGATCAGTAACCGGATCGGTCGGTCGTGTACCTTTTCGCCGTCGATCAACCGGGCCAGGATCCCGGTCACCGGAGTGTTGGCATAACTGCAAAATAAAAAATCGCGAGCCGCCGGCTCCGGCCAGGTGATGAAATACGCGAAGTTGTAGAGATATGCGGCCTTCAATTCGGTTTCATTGAATTGCTGTGCGGAAACCGGTGCAGAAAATGCGTAAACCATTGCACTCAGCGCCCATGGCGTAAACCGGCGCATGAGTGAGGCCAAAGTGCGGATCGGCAATGTCGAACAGCGGGATAACTTTCGCATTCAGAAGCGCAACGTGGCTTTGAGGTAATAATTGCGTTCGAATTCGCTGCTCAGTACCGGATTATCCAGCGGCGGAATGAACTCCAGATGGCGATTGTCCAACAAATTTTGCACGCCGGCGGCCAGTTCCAAATGCAAGTTGGGCTGCCAGCCTAGCCTTAAATCCAACCGATGGTAAGCCGGAACGCCGTTGGCCAGACGGTCCGTGTAATACCAATGGCCGTCTAATTCCAACTGGTAAGGCAGATTAAGGTAGGAGCTGAGATTGAAACGGTGGCGAGAGCTGTTGCCCTCGGCGATTTCCGCACTGCTGTCCAAGCTCTGCGGATCGCGGTGGATAGCTATACCGAACAGGCTGTAACTGCCTTGCAGACGCCAAATCTCCGATGCGCGCCAATTCAGCGACGTCTCCCAACCGTAGGTTTCGCCTTCGGCCATGTTGGCGATTTGAAACGGAACCAGCACGCCGCCGCCGACGGCGATGGGCGGTTGCGGTTCGGTCGTACTCAAATGGGCGTAATCGCTGTAAAACAGAGCGGTATCCAGATTGAAAGATCGGTTCGGGAAAAAGCGGTAACCCAGTTCATAACTGAGTGCGGTTTCGGACTTGAAGCTGTCGCCACCGCGGATATTGGCCGTCACGCCGGGCGTGAAGTTATACAGGGCGTTCAGGTCGTGCTCGACGCGGGACGGTACCCGCACCGCGCGGGAAACGGCGGTCCACAGGCTGTGCTGCGGATCGACGTTCCATAACAACCGCGCAGTCGGTTGCAGTTCGAAGCCGGTGAAATCGTTGTGCTCCAGCTTGCCACCGTAGATCAGTCGCACATCGTCGCCGAACAGCCGCCATTCGTCCTGGGCGAAGATATTGAACAGATGTAAGTCGCGTCGGTTCGGTTCGAAACTCAGCAATGCCAACTTCTGGGTCAGCAGATCGCTGTTGAACCGATAGCCTCCCCCCCAGGTCGGGTAATGGTTGCCCCAGCGAAAGCTGTGTTGCACGTCGAAATCGAAGGTGTTGCGGCGATGGTCGAGGCGCATTTGCTGGCGACTGGCGTGGTCGAAGTAACTACGGATTTGTAAGCGGCTGCCGTCCGCTAAATTGCGTTGCCAGCGTAGTAGCAAATTGCCACCCTGTTTTTGGGTGCGGTCCGGCATCGCCGGCACCGCGGGGTCGGCGCCGGTCAAGGTTTGTTGCATGGTGCCGTTGAAATAGTCGCCTTGCAGCGTCAAAGTTTCGCGCGCGTCCGGGGTCCAGTCGCTTCTGAAGCCGGCGCGGCCCACATCCAGATCGTCCGCAGCTTTATTGCCGCCGCTGAAATGAAAGTCGTCGCGATGATTGTATTTGCCGTAAACCCGATAATGCAGATTCGGATTGATCTGCCCACCGTAACGCAATGTGCCGAATCCGGGCTCTTCGTGCGAGGTACCGGCCGACAGCAGCGCCCCCCGCGATTCCTGAGCAGTACGGGTGACGATATTGATCACGCCGTTTACCGCATTCGATCCCCATAACGTTGCGCCGGGGCCACGGATGACTTCTATGCGGTCTACGTCTTCCAAAGGATAGTCCTGCTCGTTCCAATACACACCGGAATTGAACGGATCGTAAACGGTGCGGCCGTCGACCATGACCAATAATTTGTTGGCGAATGCGCCGTTGAAGCCCCGGCTAGTGATGGCCCATTGGTTGGCGTCCACCCTGGCAACTTCCAGGCCCGGAACCTTGCGTAGAACTTCCGGTATCGATTGCATGCCGGAACGCCGGATTTCCTCGTTGCTGATTACGTAAGCCGCGGCGGCGGCTTCTTGTAAACTTTGCTGGTTTTTCACAGCGAGTGAAACCGTGGTGGCCGTCAGTTCCTGTAACGATAAAGCTTTCAGTCGCTCCAGCGAATCGTCGTCGGCCAGTCCTGAGCGTGGGGCGATCATAGCGATGCACAGCAGCCATATCGAGCGTATGTCGCCGGAAGTGTTTGCGAAATTCGCCATAGCCAGTAAATGTGATGAAAAGCCCAATTGCATTTTAGACGGCGGAGTTTAAAGCGCAACCGTTTCGGAGGGCTGCGCTCGAACCGCGCACAAAACGCTTGACCTTACCATAAGGTTAAACTGCAACCTATTGACTGATAGGACTAATCGCTTCCATCACCCGGAAACGCCAAACAGGCGCCGTTCGCTGACGCTAAACGTGTCTGTGTCGATGTGCATGGCTGTGCTGGTCCCATCGCGGCTAAACCGAATATAACCTCAACCTTAGGAGTCAACGATGAGCGAGTTAGACATGGCCCGGACGCGGGCGGCGGCGGCTTATAATGCCGCCGCAGATCATTTCGATCACCCGGTCAACGGGTTTTGGGACCGGTTCGGGCGGGCAACCGTTGCCGGGCTGAACTTGCAGCCCGGAATGCGGGTGTTGGATGTGTGTTCGGGCACCGGAGCCTCTGCACTGCCGGCAGCGGAACGGGTCGGCGCCGACGGTTATGTGTTGGGTATTGATCTGGCGGAAAATTTATTGGTTCTGGCTCGGCAAAAAGCTGCAGCCGCCGGTTTGGGTAATGTCGAATTCCGCCACGGCGATATGTTGACACTGGGATTGCCTGACGCCGGTTTCGATGCGGTGGTCTGCGTATTCGGGATTTTTTTCGTGCCGGACATGGCGGTTGCGGTAAGGGAGTTGTGGCGAATGGTGCGGCCGGGTGGACAATTGGCGATTACAACCTGGGGGCCAGACTTCTTCGAACCGGCCAATTCAGCGTTTTGGCAAACGATCCGGCACGAGGCACCGCACTTGCACAAGGCTTTCAACCCCTGGGATCGGATCAGCGACCCTACTTCGTTAAGGGCGATGTTGCGAGAAGCCGGGATTGTCAACGTCGATATTGTCGAAGACAGCGCTCGGCACCCGCTGGCCAGCCCTGAGGATTGGTGGACCACTCTGATCGGTTCCGGCTATCGTGGCACGATCGACCAACTGGATGCCGCCGCGTTTGATCGGGTGAAACAAGCGAACCTGAATTTTATCGAGCAAAATGGCATCAGCGCGGTACAAGCCAATGTCATATACGCGCTGGCCGATAAACCGGTTTAGGCCGGTGCGCCTATTTCACGGCCCGGATCAGTTTGATCATGTCACCGCTGGCCGGGTCGATGTAGATATTGCGGAACGGGCAGGCCTGCACGTTCTTCAGAGTGTCGCGGTTGATATTGGCGCCGAAGGCGCGAACCGCCAGCGGATTAAACAGGTTCATCATGAATGCCATAACCCGGTTCGAGCTGAGTACGTGTTCCAGCAGTAACACCTGACCTCCGGGTTTGCACACCCGGTAAAGCTCCTTCAAACCGCGGCGCGGTCTCGGCACCGAACAGAACACGAAGCTGGCTACCACGGTATCGAAGCAGTTGTCGGCATAGTCCAGCGATTCAACATCCATCCGGGCTAGATCGACGTCGAGTTGCTTGCGCTGGCGCTTGCGTTGCGCCTGCGCCAGCATGTTCGGACTGAAATCGATGCCGGTAATCCGGGCGCCGTCCGGGTAAAACGCAAAATTTTTGCCGGTACCGACCCCTACTTCCAGGATGTGATCGCCGCTGACTTGTGACCAAAGTCTTTTCCGCAGTCGGCGAAACAGCAAGCCTTCCAGAATTCCTTCCAGGCTGTCGAACCAGGGCGCCAGCCGGTCGTAGCGCTGGCGTATCTTGTCGCTGTCCGCCGCCGCCATCCTTACTCCTCGATTTGTTGGATACCGTCCAGGAACCAGCGGGTCTGACTGCTGTGTTTGGGCTTAACGAAGTGCCAGACTTCGCGCACGGTTTCCGGCTGACCACCGTTTTCGCGAATCAGGCCTTCGAACAACACGCCGGCTTCCAGCTCCGAACCCACCTCGCGCGCTTCGAGCAACTCTGCTTTCAACGACAGGATTTCGGTGCGGTTGGTTTCTGCGGATGCCTGTAACTGTTGCTGGATCTCGGCGAAGACTTTATCGGTGGTTAGGCCGCGAATTTCCGCAAGATCGCGGTTGTCCCAAGCCGCCTGCAGGTAGCGATACGCTTTTTCAGCACCGGTCAGGAAGCTGGCCTGATCGAAGCCGGCCGGTAAAGTGGTCGGTGCGGACTGGAAACCAGCGCCGGCATTGGCTTTGGTTTTATCGAACAGCACGTCGGTATTGAAACCGGCCGGATTGCCGCGCTCCGCTGAATTGTCACGGTAGTAAGCCGACTCGCGGCGGACGTCGGTTTGGCCGAAAGCGCCACTGGGCGCCGTTTGCTGGCCGGCCTTGGCCGCAAACAAACGGTATAACAGATAAGCGATGCCGGCGAACAGCAACATGTCCATCAGATTCAGTCCTTCGAACGCGCCGCCGAAGAACAACGAGCCAAGCAGTCCGCCCAGTGCCAGTCCGCCGAGCATGCCCATCAAACCGCCGCGGCCCGCCCAATTTTGGCGCGCCGCCTGATTCTGCGCCGCAGCCTGTTGCTGGCTGGCCGAACGGGTCGCTTGGCTACCGATGTCGTTGGGCGCCGTCGAGCGCTGGTAAGGTGCGCTGTAACTGGGCCGGCTGCCGAAGGATTTGCCGCCCCCCATGCGTTTGGCCTGCGCTTCCTGAATGCCGCCTAGTGTCAAGGCCAACGCGATGAATAATGTTGCCAAAATGCCTATTTTTCTGTTCATAGCTTTTCGCCTAAGTCGAGTAAATGTTTCCTAATATTCAGGGTAGAATCACGCTTTTCAAGTAGAATAGCGTTTCGTACCGCCCGGTACAACCGGGGTTTGGCCGGGTAAGCGAGTTCACAGACATTCCTAAATCGTAAATGGTTGCATATCTGCGTCAATTTCTGGTTGTGCTGCTGGTGCTGTTGCAGACCGCCGCGCCGTTGGTGCATGCCCATGTCGGCGGCGATGACGACGGCTGCGGAATTCACTTTCATGGAATAGAGCGCTTGCAGAACGATGCGGACCAATCGGAATTGCACAGCGTCCAGGACGAATTGCAGCAACAAGCCGGCGTCGTTCAGATTGGTTCAGCGATCAGGCTGCAAACCGAGCGCGAGCGATTCACGCCAGCTCCATTTTTGTTTCCGGCCAGCGTCGAGCCGACCTTCCAGCCACGGGTCGGCAAATTCTATTGCCGTTCCAGGTCGTCGCAGCCACCGGCTGTCCCCATTCCTGCCGATAACGCTTCCCGAGCCCCTCCGTTTTGCTGAGAAAGGGCGGCGAACGCGCGCTGCGATCGTGTTTTCGCCCGTTATCGCCTTTATCGGCCGCCGCGATTGTTTCCCGCGGGCCATGCCATCGATCAATTTTTGGAGCGAGATATGACCGTATATCGTCATATTCAATACGGATTACCTGTACTGCTAATAGCGGCCTTCCCTTGCGCCGCTCAAACCAATGAAAGCGAACGTCGCCAGCTTCAGCCGCAGACCGCGATGGAGGCGGACAAGCTGATCGTCGAACATCTGGATCCGATCGAAATGGATCCTTCGCTGAGCTTGTCCGGATTGGTCGAACTGACCCTGGAAAAATACCCCGACCGCCTGGTCAGCGAAGCCTTGGCTCAGGAGGCCAGCGCTTTGACCGAGCGCAGCGATGCCTGGGTAGCGGGGTCTACCGCGCTTGCGCTGGATTATTTCGACGACCGGGTTGCGGAGAATAGAGGCTCGCGCGAGATGTCAGCCACCCTGGAAGTCACAACCTGGAGTTGGGGCCAGCGTGATGCCGGGCAAGCCGTGGCCGAGCGGGCCGGCGTATCGGCGCAGAAGCAGTCGGCGGCGGTCAAGCTGGAGGTGACGCGACTGGTACGGGAAGCTCTGTGGAATATGGAGATCGCCAACATCGGCCTGCAACAGGCGCAGAATGCGTTGTCGGTATCCGAGCAGTTGATGAAGAAGGTCGAGCGGCGGGTCGAACTGGGCGACTTGCCGCGCGCCGATTTGCTGCTGGCCAAGGGCGAGTATTTGCAAAACCGCGCGCTCGTTACACAGGCCGAAGCCGAAGTGATGCACAGCCGGAAGGCGTATTCCAGTCTGACCACGCTGGCGCGGGTTCCAGCCAACTATCAGGAACGGCAGAGCGAGTTGAAAAGTATCGTGTCCAACCATCCGGTACTCGAAGCGGTAAACGCCGTAATCGAACGCAAACGCGCCGAGGTGGAGTGGATCAAAACCACCGACCCGATCAACCAGCCAAAATTGAATGTCGGCGCCAGGAGTACTCGGGATGGCCGTGACGGCCAGAATATCGAAAGCGCAGGTGTCGGCGTGGTGATGCTGTTCGGCGGCGATGCTTATAACGCGCCGGAAATCGCCAAAGCCAACCTGGAGCTGAATAACGCCATGGCGCAACGCGAGCATCTGTACCGCCAGCTGGAAAAAGGCCTACATGAAGCCGAGCACGCGCTGGAAGTGACCCGGGCCGAACTGGCGATTGCCAACGAATTGAAACAAATCGCCGAGACCCATCTGAAGATGACCGAAGTCAGTTTTTCGGCCGGCGAAATCAATTTGCTGGATTTGATCAAAATCCAGGCACGCAGCCTGGAGGCCGTGCGTAATGCCAAATTGCAGGAAGTGAAGCTGCAACGCAATATTGCATTCTACAACCAGGCAGTCGGAGTGCAGCCATGAGAATAGCAACCACGTTGCTGTTCTCGTTTTTGGCTGGCGCCGTCTCCGCCCAGGACGCGCAAATCCGGATCAGTCAGCAGCAGATCGACAATCTGGACATCAAAACCGCAGCGTTGGTCCCCAGTTCGACCGTACCGTTATTTTACGCGCCGGGCAAAGTTGTAACGCCGGCCGACCGAGAAATATTGGTCAGCAGCAGTCAGCCGGGCCTGGTGACGCGACTGGCGGCCAATGTCGGCGATACCGTGCATAAGGGCCAGACGCTGGCACAGTTGCGCAGCCCGGAGTTGGTCGGTTTACAGCAGGCGTTTCTGGCTGCTGCCAGCGAATTGCATTTAGCCGGGCTGGAACGCAACCGCGATCAGAAGTTGTTGCAGGAAGGCGTAATTGCCGAACGGCGTTGGCAAGAGACGCAGACCCAGCATAGCGGTAAGGCGGCTCGCGCGGACGAGGCCAGGCAGTTGTTGCTGTTAGCTGGCATGTCCCCTGCCGACATTCAAACACTGGCGCAAACCCGCAAGCTCGGCGACAGTTTGCAGATTCGGTCACCGATCGACGGTGTGGTGTTGGAGCGGATGGTCAATCTGGGGGCGCGGTTGGACATTCAGGCGCCGTTGTACCGAGTCGCCGACCTCGCGGAATTATGGCTGGAAATCAGCATTCCTCAGGAACGCCTGAGCACTGTCAAAGTGGGCGATCGGGTTAGGCTGGAATCAGGCGATATTTCGGCGACGATCAGTCTTTTAGGGCAGAGTGTCAATGTCGATAATCAAACGGTATTGGCTCGGGCGGTGGTAGACGGCAGACCCCAAGGATTGCGGGTCGGGCAAAACGTCAACGTGCAAATTCTGCAACACGGCGTTCCAGGCGGCTTCAGTGTGCCGAATTCGGCGTTGTCGCAAAACGAAGGTCGCAGTTATGTGTTTGTCCGTAATGCCGAAGGGTTTGCCGTGGTTGAAGTCGCCGTCAACGGCAAGCAAGGCAGTGAATCGCTGATCAGCGGAGCGTTGACCGGTAACGAACATATTGCCGTAAAAGGCGCGGTGGCGTTGAAAGCCAATTGGTTGGGTTTGGGGAGCGATGAATAATGGCCGCATTGATTCGGTTTGCTCTGACCCAACGCCTGTTGGTTCTGCTGAGCGTATTGGTGTTGATCGGTGCCGGAGTCTACGCGTTTAAGCAACTGCCGATCGACGCGTTTCCGGAAGTCTCGCCGACTCAGGTCAAGATTATCGTCAAAGCCAACGGCATGACACCGGAAGAAGTCGAAGCCCGGATTACGGCGCCTATCGAAGTCGAACTGCTTGGGATCCCGCATCAGACCATGCTGCGCTCGTTGGCGAAATATGCCATTACCGACATCACCTTGGACTTCGAAGAAGGCACCGATATTTATTGGGCCAGGCAGCAGGTGGCGGAACGTTTGAACGGAATATGGGGCAATTTGCCGGACGGAGTGCAAGGCGGCATCGCGCCGATGACCACGCCGTTGGGCGAGATGTTCATGTTCGCGATCGAAGGCGGCGGTCTCGATTTGACGCAGCGCCGGGAATTGCTGGATTGGACCATTCGGCCGGCCCTGCGCACAGTCAAAGGGGTCGCCGACGTCAATGCCTTGGGCGGCTTGGTGCGCAGTTTCGAAGTGGTACCGGACAATGTCCGGATGGCGGCGCGGAATATCGGCATCGAACAACTGATGGCTGCGTTGGAGAACAACAACCGCAACGACGGCGCCGGAAGGCTAACCGAGGGCGAAGAGGCGCTGATCGTCCGCGCCGAGGGGCGTATAAAAAGCGAACAGGACGTCAGGTCGATCGTCGTGGCTCAGCATCAGGGTATGCCGATCAGTGTGGAGGATGTAGCCGAAGTGCGGATTGGCGCGCTGACTCGTTATGGCGCTGTGAGCAAGGACGGGAACGGCGAAGCCGTCACCGCGGTGGTGTTGGGTTTGCGCGGGGCCAATGCCAGGCTGACCATCGAACAATTGGAACAGAAACTGGCGGAATTGCAGCCCAGTTTGCCGGAAGGCGTACGAATCAATGTGTTCTATAACCGCGGGGTCTTGGTCGCCAAGGCGGTAAACACCGTCGCCAAGGCATTAGCCGAGGCCATTGTCCTGGTCGTGGTGCTGTTGATCCTGTTTTTGGGGGATTTGCGAGCGGCCTTGACGGTAGCGTTGGCGTTGCCGATGGCGGCGCTGGCGACGTTCATCATGATGCACGCATTCGGCATGTCGGCCAACCTGATGAGTCTGGGCGGGTTGGCGATTGCGATCGGCATGCTGGTTGACGGCGCTGTCGTCGTCGTCGAGAACATCACCACTCAGTTGGCCGACCGGCGCCGAGCGGAGCGTCTGCCTCGTTTGCACATGATTTATCGGGCCAGCCGCGAGGTTGCCCTGCCGGTAACTTCCGGGATTTTGATCATCATCATTGTGTTTTTACCGCTTTTGACCTTGCAAGGTTTGGAAGGCAAGTTGTTCGGACCGGTGGCAATGACGATCGTGTTCGCCCTGAGCGGATCTTTGATTTTGTCGTTGACGGTGATACCGGTGCTGGCATCGTTGTTGTTGCAGAAAGTGTCGCATGACGAGCCTTGGTTGCCGCGCAAATTGCTGCAGTGGTACCAGCCGGTTTTAGCCTGGTGTTTGGAGAACAGCAAAAAGGTATTCGTTGGCGCCGGCGCCATGCTGGTGCTGAGCCTGGTCGTGTTTTTCCAAATCGGCAGTACCTTCATGCCGACGCTGGACGAAGGCGACATCATCGTGCAATTGGAGAAATTGCCGTCGATTACCTTGCAGGATTCGGTCGCGCTGGATGGCCGGGTCCAAAAAAACATCCGCGAGCATATTCCCGAGGTTGCCACGGTGGTGTCTCGAGTCGGTGCCGACGAATTGGGTCTGGACCCGATGAGTCTGAACGATACCGATACCTTTCTGATTCTGAAACCGAAATCGGAATGGCGGATGGACAGCAAAGAGCAGTTGATCGAGGAAATCCGCAAGATCATGGATCACACCCCCGGTATTGCTTTCGGTTTTACCCAGCCGATCGAAATGCGGGTTTCGGAAATGCTGACCGGTACTCGCGGTGACGTCGCAATCAAATTGTTCGGCGCCGATCTGGAAATTTTGAATCGTAAGGCCGAACAGATCGAAACGGTATTGAAGACCATCCCCGGCGCCAGCGACGTATTCACCCGCAAGAACGAAGGCATGCAGTTTTTACAGGTGAGCATCGACCGCCAGGCCGCCGGCCGATTCGGGTTGGATGCCAACGGTATCGAAACCCTGTTGCGCGCCCAAATCGAAGGTTTACAGCTCGGCATCGTCCAGGAGGGGGTAAAACGTACGCCGTTATTGCTGCGCGGCGCCAGTAACACTGCCAATTTCGATAATCTGCAATTGACCTTGCCCGACGGCGGTCATGTACCGATTACCGCGGTGGCGAAGATTCGGCCGGTAGAAGGCGTGGTCTCGATCGATAGAGAGAAGGGTCAGCGCTTCGTCGTAATCCGCAGCAATGTCGAGGGTCGCGATTTGGTCGGCTTTGTCGACGAGGCGCGCAAGGCGGTGGCGGAACGGGTCAAATTGCCGCAAGGCTTTCACGTCGAATTCGGTGGTCAGTTCGAGAATCAGCAGCGGGCGTCGGCGCGTTTGAGTCTGGTGATTCCGTTGTCGCTGGGGTTGATCTTTTTATTGCTGTTTTCCACCTTCGGGTCGGTTCGGCAAGCGGCGCTGGTATTGTCCAATATTCCGTTAGCCCTGATCGGCGGCGTGTTCGGCTTGTGGTTGTCCGGCGAATATTTATCGGTGCCGGCATCGGTGGGTTTTATCGCCTTACTGGGGATCGCCGTGCTCAACGGTGTGGTCATGGTCAGCTATTTCAACCAATTATGCGCAACCGGCATGGACATTGCCCGCGTCGTGGTGGTCGGTTCGGCACGCCGGCTTCGGCCGGTGTTGATGACAGCCAGCATCGCCGCGTTCGGTTTGATCCCGTTACTGTTTGCCTCCGGACCGGGTTCGGAAATCCAACGGCCGCTGGCGATCGTGGTGACCGGCGGCTTGCTATCGTCCACTTTGTTGACTCTGATAGTGCTGCCGATATTGTATAAATTGTTCGGCCGGAACCCGGAGCTTAAACCATGAACCGCGATGCTTTTATCTTGACCGTGACTGTGCCGCCGAGTCTGGAAGACGCGTTGGTCGACTGTCTGTTGGCGTTGGATTGGCAACAGGGATTTTCCAGTTTTTCGGCCAATGTTCATGAGCATAATATTCAGGGATTGTCGCTGGCGGAACAGGTTGCCGGGCATCAACGCAAGCTCCGTTTTCAAATGTATGTGGAAAAGCAGCATGTCCCCGCGTTGTTGGCTAGACTTAAACAAGAGTTTGCCGGCTCCGGGCTGCAATATTGGCTAGTGCCGGCAATCGAACAGGGCGTAATCTAGGCATAAAGTATGCAGAATCAGGGCGGGAGTGCTACAGTTCTGCCGACGTCGGTGAAACCTTGTGTAACGAGCTAATTTCCATGTCTCATTAATAGTTATGAACATTTTTTTGCGCAGAATCCCCGCCAACACCCGGCATATAGAAATCTCCGAATTCGTGGCTCCCGCGCTGAACAACGGTTTTTTCAGAAAATCCGGACGCATTGTCGATGTGGAGATTTTGGCGCTGCAAGATACCCGGGTCGGCACCATTGAATACCACGGTTTGGTGACCCTGGACTCCGAAATCACCGTGCAACGCGTGGTCAAGGCTTTGAAAAACCGCCGTTTTAACGGCCGGATGGTCGTGGTCAGGCCTTACTACCACCGCAGCTGGTACAACGATCCTCGCCAAAACCAGGCCGAAATTCCGGCCGATATCGCCGATCGGCGCAAAGGGGATCGGCGCCGCGGTCGTTATTTGCAAGTTATCAAGAACGCCTCCGATCGGTTTAACAGCGAAGACGACTTTTTCAAATCGGTGAATCACCAGCAATTTTCGATATCGTTCATCGTGCCGCCGGATTTGGAGGAGGCGATGATGGAATGCTTGTCGGGTTTCGAGATGGATCGAGATAATTTCGGCGAGCATCGTATGACCAAGTTTCTCACTGCTGCCGATGCCAACGAACAGCAAACTGCGCGTTTCCAGATCTATGCGGAAAAAATGGCGATATCGGTGTTGCTGGAAAGATTAAAAGAGCAGTTTTCCGGTTCCGGTATCCATTACTGGATTATGCCGGTGATCGAGAAAGGAGAGATTTAGCGCCTTAGCCGGTCAGGTTTGGCTGCGTTTAGCGCGCCGCTCGATAGGTTTTTATTCAGTTTCGGCGCAAAACTGGCCGAAAAAAGACGGACCAACACTAGCCTTGCCGAGTTGGTCCGGTTTGTGCAAAACGGAAGGAAGTTTATTTTTCCAATAAAGCGAATTTGCCAGGCTTGCCGTTCCACTCGTCGGCGTCAGGCAGCGCATCTTTCACTTCGGTGATCAACGGCCAGACTTTGGCCAATTCTGCATTCAAAGCGGCGAAGTGCTCTTGGCCTTCCGGTAATTCGTCTTCGGCGTGGATGGCGTTGGCCGGGCACTCCGGTTCGCACAGCGTGCAGTCGATGCACTCGTCCGGGTCGATGACCAGGAAGTTCGGCCCCTCGTGAAAGCAGTCCACCGGGCAGACGTCAACGCAGTCGGTGAATTTGCATTTGATGCAGTTTTCGGTAATTACAAAAGCCATAATGTTCTTCCAAGGTTAGGTACTGGAACAAGTTTCCGTACGTGGCGGAAACTTTATGGTTAAAAATAATCCAGTGATCAAGCCCGCGACCAAGTAAGCGCCGGAAGGCTTGATCGAACCGGAGGCGGTCGCGCCTCCGGTTGCGGGGACTTACTTTTCCTTGTTTTTGTTGCGTTCGTTGACTTCTTTGATAACCTCGTCAGCGACGTTTTTCGGACAAGGCGCGTAATGCGAGAACTCCATCGAGAACTGGCCGCGACCGGATGTCATGGTGCGCAAATCGCCGATGTAACCGAACATGTCGCTCAGTGGCACGTCGGCTTTGATGCGAACGCCGGTGACGCCCGGATCTTGCGATTTGATCATGCCGCGGCGGCGGTTCAAGTCGCCGATAACATCACCAACGTGAGCTTCCGGAGTAAACACGTCTACTTTCATGATCGGTTCCAGCAATTGCGGAGCGCCTTTCGGGATCGATTGGCGATACGCGGCACGGGCGGCGATTTCGAAGGCGATGGATGACGAGTCAACTGCGTGGAACGCGCCGTCTGTCAGATTGACTTTGAAGTCCAAGCACGGGAAACCGGCCAAGACACCTTTATCGATGCTGGCACGGAAGCCTTTCTCGACCGCCGGCCAGTATTCGCGCGGTACGTTACCGCCAACCACGGTCGATTCAAACTGGAAGCCGCTGCCGGGTTCGCCTGGCTCGATGATGTAGTTGATTTTCGCGTATTGGCCTGAGCCGCCGGATTGTTTTTTGTGGACGTATTCGTCTTCGACGCGTTTGGTAATGGTTTCGCGGTAAGCAACCTGCGGTTTACCGACGTTAACATCGACGCCGTGGGTCCGTTTCAGGATGTCCACTTTAATGTCCAGGTGCAACTCGCCCATACCTTTGATGATGGTTTCGCCGGATTCCTGGTCGGTTTCGACACGGAACGATGGGTCTTCGGCAACCATTTTGCCGATCGCGATACCCATTTTTTCGTTGCTGCCTTTGTCTTTCGGCGAAATGGCAATCGAAATAACGGGGTCAGGGAACACCATCGGTTCCAGTGTGGCCGGTTTGTCAGGATCGCACAGAGTGTGGCCGGTTTGTACGTTTTTCAAACCGATCAGGGCGACGATGTCGCCGGCTTGCGCGGATTCGATCTCGTTACGGTCGTCGGCGTGCATTTCCACCATCCGGCCTACCCTTTCGGTTTTGCCGGTATAGGTATTCAGTACGGTATCGCCTTTTTTCAATTTGCCGGAGTAAATGCGGACAAAGTTGAGGGCGCCGAAACGGTCGTCCATAATTTTGAACACCAAACCGCGGAACGGACGATCCGGATCGACGATGGCGTGCTCGCCGGTCGGTACGCCTTCGATGTCGGTTTCGGGTTGAGGTTTGACTTCGGTCGGATTCGGCAAATATTCAACCACGCCGTCCAGCACCAATTGCACGCCTTTGTTTTTGAACGAAGAGCCGCAGAAGGTCGGGAAGAAATCCATCGCGATGGTACCTTTACGGATACATTTTTTGATTTCTTCGATGGTCGGCTCTTCGCCTTCCAGATATTTCTCCATGATTTCGTCGTCTTGGTCGGCAACTTGGTCGATCAATTTCGCACGCCATTCTTCGACTTGCTCGGCCATGTCGGCAGGCACGTCTTGGATTTCGTATTTCAACGGGTCGCCGGAGTTGTCCCAAATCCAGGCTTTGCGGGTCAACAGGTCAACCACGCCGATAAAGTTTTCTTCTTCGCCGATCGGTAGGGTCATAACAACCGGCTTCGCACCCAGTACGTCTTCGACTTGCTTGACGACGCGGTAAAAGTTCGCGCCAAGACGGTCCAGTTTGTTGACGTAGATAACACGTGCGACTTTGGAATCGTTTGCATAGCGCCAGTTGGTTTCGGATTGCGGTTCAACGCCGCCGGAACCGCAGAATACGCCGATACCGCCGTCCAGAACTTTCAATGAACGATACACTTCGATCGTAAAGTCGACGTGGCCCGGGGTGTCGATGATATTGAAGCGGTGTGGTGGAAATTGGTTGGTACTGCCCGGCCACATGCAGGTGGTCGCTGCAGACTGAATGGTGATACCGCGCTCTTGTTCTTGCACCATGAAGTCTGTAGTCGCCGCACCATCGTGTACTTCGCCGATTTTGTGGATTTTTCCGGTCAGCTTCAAAATCCGCTCGGTCGTGGTGGTTTTACCGGCATCGACGTGCGCGAAGATACCGATGTTTCTGTAAAGCGATAGATCAGTCATGGTTATACTCTAAAATTAAACATAAAAACTCTTTAAACCCCAGCACCATTGCCACGGTCGTTGTGGATCACATAGCTGCTAGCCTAGCGAAGTATGCGGCCGCTCTTCGCTTTGTCAGGTATGAGGCGAAATGCACACGGCTTCTTCAATGACAAGGTCAATGAAAATCTTCACATTCTAACCGAAAAATCAAAAAAAACGGAATGTCAATTGTGTGAATTATTGCGGTGCCTAGCTTTGGCTAATTTGCAGCTCGCGTAGCCGCATCAGCGCGTAGAGCGACTGCAAGCGGGGGCACTCGAGATTGAGGCGTTGCGCGGCGCGAACCGCATTGCCGAGAATGGCCTCGGTTTCCATCGGCCGGCCCTGTTCGAAATCCAGCAACATGCTGGTTTTGTAGGGCGGCATGTGGCGGGTGCGTTCGATATTGAGCTCAACCGTATCGTACGGTAACGGATGGCCGGAGGCGGCCGCTATCCGGCATATTTCATGCATTATATCGCGGACAAAGCCTTCCTGGCTCTGCAATATCGCCTGAGTTGCAAGGCCGCCCGACAATACCGATAACGGATTGAACGGGGCGTTCCAGACACATTTTTGCCAGCGGCTGGCGACGATGTCTCGGCTGATTTCGCAGTCGCCGCCGCCGGCGGCACACAAGTCCCGCAGTCTTTGGCTAAGTCCTGCATCGTCCGGAGTTAGCGCGCCTAGGGTCAGTTTGCCGTAGGCCAGATGCTTGATATGGCCCGGCGCCACTCGGTTGCAGCAGATATACGCCAGGCCGCTGATCAACACTCTGTCCGGGAAGGCGGCGAGCAATTCTGATTCGATATCGACACCGTTTTGGATGAATGCGATTGCAGTTTCGGCGGTCAAGCCTGCGCGGATCAGGTTAACACGGTCGATGCCCGCCACGACTTTGCTGCACAGTATCAGGTAGTCGGCACTATCCTGGTATTCGCAAGCTTGGCGTAAGACTTGCGCAGGACGAAACTGCCAACAGCCCAATTCGTGGCTATCGATTTGGAAGCCGTGGCGGCTAACATAGTCGTAATCCGAGCGGCAAACCACGCTGACTTCGGCGCCCGCTCTGGCCAATAAGGCTCCGTAAAAGCCGCCTATTGCTCCGGCGCCGACGATCAGGATCTTGCCGTTCACGGCGTCTCGCCCAGAATCTGTTTTAAAAACGGAATCGTCAGTTTGCGTTGTGCGGCCAACGTCGCCCGGTCGATTTTGTCCAGTAATAACCATAAGGCGGCCATGTCGTGCACGTAATGTTTCAGCAAGAAGCGGCCGACGGCCGGCGGAATGTCGAAGCCCAAAAAACGTGCTTTGTGGGTCAGAGCGTCGATCAGTTGGTCGTCGCGCAATGGCTGAATTTTCAGCGTCAGGCCCCAGCCCATCCGCGTCTTCAAGTCCGGCAACTCGAAGCTCAGATATTTGGGTGGACAGTCCGCTGCCAGCAGCAGCCGGTGGTTGGCTTGGCGATGGGCGTTGTAAAAATTAAAAAAGGCGTGTTCCCAATCCGGATTGCCGGCAATATGTTGAATGTTGTCCAGGCAGACCAGTTCCAGATGCTCCAAGCCTTCCAGCAAGGCCGGATTTGGCAGCCGGTTCGGCGCTATTGCCAAATAAAAGGGTTCTTGGTTGGCCTTCGTCGCGAACTGGCAACAGGCTTGCAGTAAATGGCTTTTGCCGCTGCCGGTTTCGCCCCATAAATAGATTTGCTGTTCCGCGCCGCCGGTCGCCAATTTCTGCAATTGGTCGAGGATTTCGCTGTTATTCCCAGCGTAATAGCTGCTAAAGGTCTGGTTGGTCTGGAATTCGAACTGTAACGGAATTTGCATCGGCGTCGGTTTAAGCTTTATCCGCTTTATAGACGTAGAAGCCGGCGCCGAAGCACAACATCAGACTGAATAAAACCTCCAGCAAGGCATAAGGGCGTTGGCTTTGGCTAACGTAAGATTCGGCAATGCCGTGCGCGAAATACGGTAGGCTGAGGTAGCTCATCCAGGTGCAACTCTTCAAATTGCGGTTCAGCAGGCCCCGAAAAGGCAAAAGTAGTGGGCCGACGCTAACAATCAAGATCAAGGCCGTTGGCAAGCGGTTCGACGGTGACAATACGGTATGCCAAGCCATCAGCAACAAGAACAAACCGAAAAATCCGGCCAACGCGCAGTAGTGGTAATGGATTCTTTGCATGAAACTGGCCGGAGCCTAAGCAGTCGAGTTTAAACCGGATCATTATCACAAACTCTTTGCCATAATGCAGTGCGGTCTTTTTGCTGTGTTGAAGAATGTCGTGGCCCGCTTTTCAGGCGTGATTGCCGCGGGGTGGGGCTGCCCAGTTACGCGGTGGGTGGCGGAACGCTGTCTCGCGCAAAAGCCCAGGAGACGATTTTCAAATCGGCCGGCTGATTTTTAGGCGAGAAATTCGTTGGGGCAGGGCGGCGTGTTGACGCCGCCCGGTGTCAGCAAGCTCGTCTGATTGGAGGTGAGGCGTTCTTATAGTGGTGTCAATCCGTTGCGGCTCAAATCCTGTCGGATGCTGGTGCTTCGATCGCGACCGAATGTTTCGTGTTCGGCCTCGCCAAATGCTGCCGGAGGTTGTGGGTCGGGCTAAGGTGTTGATCCAAGTTGAAATGGTTAAACGTTAAATCAGAATTGGTTGCGTAGCTAGGTGGTGGATGTTGGGGGCTTCTGAGTTACGTCAAATCTTACAAGGATTTCTCGCCATTTTGCGCTAAGCATTTCTTGCTGCTGAAGATTTGCTGGTTAATCACAATGTCTGTGGATAACTCTGTGTATTGAATGTCGAAAGCCGCGGCGACTGCCTGCAGATGCTGGTGTTTCGTTAAATTGTATTAATTTTGGACAGATCGTATTTTATATAATAATCAATGCCTTACGTTTAGTCTATTTATTTCAAGGAGTTATTTTGTCAAGTGATATTTGCGGTCGGTTGATTAAGGCTTTGTGTGTATAACTTCCGTGGCGGCTGCTAATAATCCGGCAGAAACGACTAATTTCTTGGGCTTTTTACCCGCTTACAGGTGTAAGCAGTCGGGCAAATTTGAGATAATTGCCGGTTTTGAAAAAAGAGCGATTTCATGTGGTTTAAAAATTTAGCCGTTTACCGTTTCACCGAGCCGTTCGAGCTGAAAGCCGATGAACTGGAGCAAAAGTTGCAGCAGCAGCCGTTCCGCGCCTGCGGGAGCCACGACGAATTCAGTTTCGGTTGGACTGCGCCTTTGGGCAGGGCTTCCGACGCCTTGGTGCATGCGAATAACGGCTTTTTCATGCTATGCGGCAAAAAAGAGGAGAAGGTCGTTCCGAGTTCCGTGATTAACGAAATGTTGCAAGAGCGAATCAGCGAAATCGAAGAGCGGGAGGCGCGGAGGTTGCCGGCAAAGGAGCGCAGCCGGCTCAAGGACGAGTTGATATTCGAGTTGTTGCCGCGGGCGTTTTCGTTCTCCAAAAAAACCTATGCCTATATCGATAGTCAGGGCGGATGGTTGGTGGTCGATGCGGCGTCGGCTAAGAAAGCCGAGGACCTATTAAGCCAGTTGCGCAAGTGTCTGGGCTCTTTGCCGGTCGTACCGTTGACGGCCACGGCAAAGCCGGCCGGTGTGATGACGCAATGGTTGACCGACAATGCCTCGCCCAAGGATATTCTGATCGAAGACGAGTGCGAGTTACGCTCCCCGGAAGAGGAAGGTGCCATTATTCGCTGCAAGCGTCATGACTTGGCTTTGCCGGAGATCAAAAATCATTTGGATAGCGGTAAGCAAGTGATCAAGTTGGCGATGAGTTGGGCCGAGCGGTTGTCGTTCGTGCTGGATGAAAATCTCGCCGTCAAACGCTTGAAGTTTCTCGATCTGATTCAGGAGCAGGCGGCCGATATCGAAGCGTTCGACGAAACCGAGCAATTCGATGCCGATTTTTCGATTATGACCGCGGAACTTGCGCAGTTTTTACCGCGTCTGCTTGAGTTGTTTAACGCCGAGGGCGCTATCTGATGAAAATTCGTTTATTACCCGGCCTGTTGTTGGCCGTGAGCAGCGGTGTCTCGGCATTGACCCTGCCGGCACCGGATCGGCCCGGCGACAGCCTGGTTGGCAATCCACCGCACGAGGTCAAGTATGTGTCCGCCAAGCAGGAAGACACTCTGATCGATATCGCGGTCAATTTCAGGCTCGGGCAGGACCAAATCGTCTTGGCCAATCCTTACGTCGATCGCTGGCTGCCGCGCGAAGGCACGCAAGTGAGAATCCCCAGCAGTTACATATTGCCCAATGCGCCGCGGCAGGGCATCGTCGTTAACTTGCCCGAGATGCGGATTTATTACTATCCCGATTCCAGCAAAGTCATTACTTACGCTATCGGTATCGGTCGTGAAGACAACTGGAAAACGCCGCTGGGTAGAACTCATATCGCCGGCAAAACCGAAAACCCGTCCTGGACTCCACCGCCGTCCATCATTGCCGAGCATTTGGCGGACGGCGACGTATTGGAGCCCTACTACCCGCCGGGGCCGGATAATCCGCTGGGTCTTTACGCCTTCAAATTGGGCATACCCGGCTACCTTATCCACAGCACCAACAAAACCAACGGTGTTGGCATGCGCGTGAGCCATGGTTGCATCCGTATGTATCCGGCCGACATCGAGCAATTTTTCCCGATGGTCAAGGTTGGGACTCAGGTCAACATCGTGAATCAGTCGATCAAAGTCGGTTGGTATCACGATACGCTCTATCTCGAAGCCTATCCGGATCTGGAAGAAACGCCCGCTACTTTCGAGCAGCGCTTGCATGCAGCATTGGATTTAATCGAGCAGGCCAACGGCGGCAAAATGCCGGTCATCAAAGGATCTGTATTGAAGGCGGCTATCGAAAAGTCTACCGGAATCCCGACCGCTATATACGAGCGTCCTGTTCAGACTCCTCCGGTTGTGCAAAGTCAGGCCGCACCAAATTAGCGGCAACAAAAAAGCCCGTGGCCTTGCGGCTCACGGGCTTTTTAAATCGACAACAGCGCTAAAGCTTATTTGTGTTGTGATTTTTTGAACATGCGGTCCAATTTGCTGTTGGTGTCTTGAGCATATTGAGCAGCGCGGTTAGCGGCAGCTTCAGCAGCGGCAGCTTTTGCAGCAGCTTCGGCAGCAGCAGCTTTCGCAGAAGCAGCGTCAGCAGATGCGGTAGCTACTTTGCCTTCCAAAGTGCCAACGCGTGCGTCCAAAGCTTCCAGGTCAGAAGTGCTGGCGCAACCGGTAGCCAAAGCTGCAACGGCAACAACTGCTGATAATTTAATAGCTCTCATCATGGTTTATTTCCCCTTGATTGTGGTTTCAAAAAATAAAGAATGAAAAACGGTAGCAATTGTCCAACATTTTTTTGGATTTTACCAACATTATTTCACTGTTACGAGTGTCCCTTTTTCGACCCATTGGCTTAACTGATCGATCTGATCGTTAGTCAATGCGATACATCCGTGTGTCCAATTCATGGATCTGTGGATGGACAAACTGCCGCTGCCCAAACCATGAATACCGATTTGTCCGCCCAGGTCGGTATTTTGTGGCGGTACTTGTCCGGAGGAATGAGCCCTGGCAATCGCCTCGTAAGTATCGAGGTCGATCTTGCCTTGCTTCAGCGCATGATCTGCGTGTTCGACGTTGGGATAGGTCAGGCCGAAAAACTTGCGAAATGCGCTTTTTTGGTTGATCCAGCCGATGCGGTAATTGCCGAGCGGGGTGACGTCATCGCCGCGGTGGCTTTTCTCGCCGGCGCCATTGCGGCCGATGGCGATGTTTTCGAGTACGGCAACGGTTTTCTCACCCTTGCGTATTTCCATATTCTGCTTCTCAGTATCGACTAGCAGCCAAACTTCATCCGTTGCGAAAGCGTTAACGGACGCGGAACTTCCCAGTACAATCAAAGCGCCTAGTAACTTTTTCTTTAACATGGCAATCTGTAAATAATCAAAATTTTGGTGTACTTTAACCCTTTCGAAACGTGGTATTACAAAGGGTAGCATATGACAACAACAATCACCAAAACCACTCCCTACGACGATCAAAAGCCCGGCACATCGGGCTTGCGTAAAAAGGTCAAAGTCTTCCAGCAGCCCAAATACTTGGAAAATTTCGTCCAATCCATCTTCGACAGCCTGGAAGGCTACCAAGGCCAAACTTTGGTGATTGGCGGCGACGGCCGTTACTACAACCGTAAAGCCATTCAAATCATCATCAAGATGGCGGCCGCCAACGGTTTCGGTGAGCTCATTATAGGCCAAGGCGGCTTGTTGTCCACCCCCGCCGCATCGAATATTATCAGGAAATACAATGCCTTCGGCGGCATTGTTCTATCAGCTAGTCACAATCCCGGCGGCCCCGAAGAAGATTTTGGCATTAAATATAACGTCGGCAACGGCGGACCGGCACCGGAGAAGTTCACCGACAAGCTTTACGAGAACACCAAAACCATCACCGGCTACAAAAAAGCCCGTTTCGGCGATATCGATTTGGACACGGTCGGCGAGGTCGAAAAAGGCGGCGTCAAAATCCGCGTTATCGATCCGGTGGCCGATTATGCGGAATTGATGGCGCAGATTTTCGATTTCGAGCTATTGAAACAAAGTATCCAGAACGGCTTCATCACGCTGAAATTCGACGCGATGCACGCGATCACCGGCCCCTACGCCAAACATATTCTGGAAGACGTACTCGGCGCCGCACCCGGTTCGGTCTTCAACGCGGTCCCACAGGAGGATTTCGGCGGCGGCCATCCCGACCCGAATCTGGTGCACGCTCACGAACTGGCCGAAATCATGTTCGGCGCCAATCCGCCGACCTTCGGCGCCGCGTCCGACGGCGACGGCGACCGCAACATGATCATGGGTGCCAATATCTTCGTCACGCCCAGCGACAGTCTGGCGATCATGGCCGCCAACGCCAAATTGATCCCGGCTTACGCCAAAGGCATTAGCGGCGTGGCGCGTTCGATGCCGACCAGCCAGGCCGTGGACAGGGTCGCCGACAAGCTCAGCCTGCCTTGCTACGAAACCCCGACCGGTTGGAAGTTCTTCGGCAACCTGCTCGACGCAGACAAAATCACTCTATGCGGAGAAGAGAGTTTCGGCTCCGGTTCCAACCATGTGCGCGAGAAAGACGGTTTGTGGGCGGTATTGTTCTGGCTGAATCTGATCGCCCGCAAACGCGAATCGGTGGAAGACATCGTCCGCGAACATTGGCAAACCTACGGCCGCGACATCTATTGCCGCCACGATTACGAAGCCGTCGATGCCGAAATCGCCAACGCCATCGTCGACCATTTGCGCGGCCAGCTCGACAACCTGCCCGGCAAGGCCTGGGGAGATTACGAGGTGAAATACGCCGACGAATTCAGCTACACCGACCCGGTCGACGGCAGCGTCAGCAGCCGGCAAGGCATCCGAATCGGCTTCGTCAACGGTTCCCGCATCGTGTTTCGCCTGTCCGGCACCGGTACGGTCGGCGCGACTTTGCGGATTTACCTGGAGCGCTATGAGCGCGATGTCCGCAAGCACGATCAGGATGCCCAGGCAGCATTGGCCGAATTGATCGACATTGCCGAACAACTGTGCGAAGTGAAAAAACGTACCGGCAGAGCCGAACCGGACGTGATTACCTGATCGGCCGCTGTTTCCCGCTGGGTGTCAACCGCCTAGCGGGGAGCTTTATTTAGCGTAAGCGTCCCGTAAAATCTGTTCCGCACTGCGGCCGGCTTCAGCCAGTTCGCTGGCGGTTTCGATGGACAATCCCTCGCCATGGCCGGCACCTATGCCTTGAAATAGCCAGCTCTGGTTGTCTGCGGCTTGAATCGAGTCCGGGCAGGACGGCAGCTTTAGCGTATTGCGAAATATTTCGCAGGAAACTGTTTCGTCGTTGTCGGCATAGACCAGGCGCACGTATAAGGCGCCGTCCTTACGCCGCTCCCGCCGAATCTCCAAAATGTGAGCTTCGGCGAAAAGCCGCTGCAACTCTGCGATTGGGATTTGGCGTTGCCAGTGTTGTGCGCCGCCGTTGGCAAACGGCAACCAGTCGCGGTTAGCGGCCAATTCATCCAATAAACCGAGTAATTTCGGGTCGGTGGTGTGTCCGCCCCGGCTTGGTCCCCTTACGTCCTCGCCAAGAAACACCATGCAGTGGGTGGTGTCGCAGAGCGAGCGGGATTCCGGATGGCGGTGTCCGCCCCGACTGCCGTTCCAAACGATCACCGCCCGCAACGCCTCCCGCGCCTCCCCTTTCAACTGCTGGGCTTCGGCTGCCATTACTGCATCGGCATAGCTGTCGGCATCGGTTTCCAATACCTTCGCGCTGCCCGCCGCGGACTGTTGCAATATGCCGCTTACCTGCCGTTCCGAGCGACTGCCGCGAGCGGTCGAGGTAACATAGAAAGTGCCGCAAAGATTGAAACGCGCCGAGCCGGTCTCCAGTTCCGGGCAATCGCTATCCGCCTGCCAACTGGCCGGATCGGTTGCAGATAACAGATGCACCCGCACGGCAGCATAGCGCGGCGGAAACCGACGTTGCCAATCGCGCAGTACCCCAGCTGCTTTCGCGGCAATCGCGGCGCCGCTACTGCCGGATTGGCGAAAAACGGCCAGATACACCGGATGCTCGGCCGGCCAGGCAAGCATTAAATGCCCGATCAAGGGTTGGCCGTCACTGCTGGATACCGTGCCGGTCTTGGTCAAGGCTTTCAGCTCACGGAAAGTGCGTTTGTCGGCAGAGTTGATGCCGACCAAAGTCGAATTCGGATTGGCGCCGTTCCGCACCAGGCCTTTGAAGTAATCGGGCTGCGACAGCAGGGCGGCCCGCAGCGTCAACACCAGTTCCGGCAACGAGGCTTCGAGCGCGAAACCGCCGTCGCCACCGCGTTCGCCGAGGTATGCCCGCCAATCCCGTTCGGTTACGGGTGCTTGTTGCGTCAGGCTTTGCTGTTTGATCGGGGATAACAGCAGTCGGTAACGTTCCGGCCGGAACGCGGCGCGGCGTAACAACAATTGGCCGGTATCGCTGGCCGCCAGTTCGTCGGCCAGGACTTGCGGATTGGCTTGGTTCAACGCCGCCGCATAGGGGATTTTCAGCAACGAACCGGGCGGCATTGGCGTGGCAATGTCGCCGCCGGTTTCTAAAATCCGGCCGGAAATGAGATTGGCCAACACGTAACCGGAGCCGGCCGCAGCGAAAGGCGCGCCCAATAGGCGGCTCAACGTTTCCGGAACCTGGCAGATTTCGGCAGGCCACGGGTAATGCAGCGCCAGCCGCCCCAATACGTCCCGGTCGCGTTGGTTCAGCGGCGAATTTTGCCGAATATGGCTGATCAGGTCTTCCAATTCGGTGGTGTTCGGCTGCGGCTCTTGCTCGCGGCCGGCCAGTTCGCCGCTAAAACGCATCGCAGCCATTTCTTCGGCCCATTCCGGCAGGCGGCGGTTACAGCTGCGATAACTGGCTTCGTGAAACAGCTCGTGGCGCAGGTACGCGCGTGCGGGGAAATCGGTCTGGGTTCGGTCGCGCAAATAGATGCTGCCGGGCCGCCAAGCCCCGGCATGGCGGCCGCTGAACTCGGTGTCGGTCAATGCCGGGAACACTCTTAACGGCGCCTCTGCGCTGGGGATACGGTAGCCGAGTGCCGCCAGCTCCTGGATTGCTTGATAAGCATCGCTTTGCAGCGCCGGCTGCTGGGCCAGCGCGCCGAAAAATAAAATCGCCGCGCCGGCGTCGAAACAACAGCGGCTGCGAAAAGATCGGCCTAGGGCGCGGCGTATCGACGCAATGGCCGGAACCAGCGCAACCAAACCTGAAACCAAAGCCATCTTCGCGGCCGATCGGCGTCAATTCCTGATCTTATACCCGGTTCTGAACGCCCACCAAACGAAGGCCAGGCAGGCTACCAAGAAGCCGAAGGTCATCCCCAGGCTCATTGCTACGTCGACGTCGGCAATGCCGTAAAAGCTCCAGCGGAAACCGCTGATCAGGTAGACCACCGGATTGAACAGGGTGACTTTCTGCCACAGCGGCGGCAACATGTTGATCGAATAAAACGCACCGCCGAGAAAGGTCAGCGGCGTCACCACCAGCATCGGCACCACTTGCAGTTTCTGAAAGCTGTCCGCCCACAGGCCGATGATGAAGCCGAACAGACTGAAGCTGACGGCAGTCAGTAATAAAAACGCCACCATCCAGCCGGGGTGGGCGATTTGGTAGGGCACGAAGACTCGGGCGGTGCCCAGAATCAGCAGACCTAACATCACCGATTTGGTGGTGGCCGCGCCGACGTAGCCGAGCAGTACTTCGATCCACGACACCGGCGCCGACAGCAATTCGTAGATCGTGCCGGACCATTTCGGCATGTAGATGCCGAACGAGGCGTTGGAGATGCTCTCGTTCAGCAGATTCAGCATGACCAGGCCGGGAATGATGAAGGCGCCGTAACCGACATTGTCGATCTCGCCCATCCGCGAGCCGATGGCGCGGCCGAAGACGATGAAATACAACGAAGTGGTAAGCACCGGCGCGGCGATGCTTTCCGCCAGCGTTCGAAAGGTACGGGCCATTTCGAAATGGTAGATGGCGCGGATGCCGTAAAAATTCATGGCTTAACTCCCTTGGCTTGCTGTACCAGGCTGACGAAGATGTCTTCCAGCGAGCTTTCGCTGGAGCGCAAGTCTTTGAAATCGATGCCGTGTTGGTTCAAGGCCCGTAACAATTCAGCGATACCGGTTTCCTCAGTCTGGCTGTCGAAGGTGTAAACCAAGGTTTGGCCGTCGGCGGACAAGTTCAGCGGCCAGGCATTCAGCTCCGCCGGTAATGCTGTCAACGGTTGCCGCAAGGTCAAGGCCAGTTCTTTCTTGCCCAGTTTGCGCATCAACGCGGTTTTGTCTTCTACCACGACCAGTTCGCCTTTGTTGATTACGCCGATCCGGTCGGCCATGTCCTCGGCTTCTTCGATGTAATGCGTGGTCAGGATGATGGTGGTGCCTTGCTCGCGCAGTTCGCGCACCAGCCGCCACATGTCGTGGCGCAATTCGACGTCGACGCCGGCGCTGGGTTCGTCGAGAAACAGGATTTCCGGTTCGTGAGACAAGGCTTTGGCAATCAGCAGCCGGCGTTTCATGCCGCCGGACAGCGACATGATTTTGGCGTCGCGTTTATCCCATAGCGACAAGGCCCGCAGAATCCGCTCCAGGTAATCCGGATTCGGCGCTTTGCCGAACAAGCCGCGGCTGAAGCGGACGGTAGCCCAGACCGACTCGAACGCGTCGGTATGCAATTCCTGCGGCACCAAGCCGATCGCCGCCCGTGCGGCGCGGTAATCTTTGCGGATGTCATGGCCGGCGGCGACCACGGTTCCCGAGGACGGATTGACGATGCCGCAGATAATGCCGATCAGCGTGGTCTTGCCGGCACCGTTCGGCCCGAGCAATGCGAAAATCTCGCCGCGCCGGATCTCCAGATCGATATTGCGCAAGGCCTGAAAACCGCCGGCGTAAGTTTTGTGTACGCCGCGCACCGAGATAATCGGCGCTGAAAGTTCCGTAGTCGTGTGTGCGGATGTCGGGCGTATAGTCACGGTGATCTCCAGGCGCCTGAATTTTCGGATCGGGATGCGCGTAATGCAAGACTATCGAATTTTTGATCTTTGTTGGGCTTGGCGAGATATTCGATAAATCGTTTTAGTTGTGTGGCCCGAAGTAGTTTAGCGTTGATCGCCGCAAAGTTTGTTTAAGGCACGGCGAGGGCGCACATGTGGCACGGCGCAAAAAACGTTGGGGGGATGAATGTCAAAATGGCGCGCCCGAGAGGATTCGAACCTCTGGCCTCAGCCTCCGGAGGGCTGCGCTCTATCCAGCTGAGCTACGGGCGCAAGTGATTTGCGGTCTAACGTTACAGTCACTTTGGTCAAACGGTCTTGAACGTTCTCTATAACCCTAAATCCGGCTGACTGTTGTTTCCGGTGGGCCAGTCCCGATCTAGCAGTGGCTATGGGACCTTGTTTACAGCCGGCAATTATACGGGCAAAAGCCGGCAAAGTCATGGACCGCTTGCGCTTACGCAGAATTTTTTGCCGATCTCAATTTTGCCAGCATCTGTTTTTGCCGAAGTTGGCGTTCGGCTTTTTCTGCTTCCAGCCTGGCCATACGCCGGTTGCGGGCTTGATAGTGCAGGCGGGCACGTTCCGCATCTGCTGTCGTCCACTCGGGATTTGCTGCCTGAACCATGGCGATGCAATTCATCGGACACGGAGCAACGCACAATTCGCAGCCGGTACATAAATCGGTGATGACGGTGTGCATATGTTTGTTAGCGCCCAGGATGGCATCGGTCGGACACGGCGGCAGGCATTTGGTACAGCCGATACATTCGGCTTCGTTAATCACTGCTACCAACCGCGGGCGTTCCATGCCAAATGCCGGATTCAACGGCTTGACGTCAACCCCAAGCAAGTCGGCGAGCAACTGGATGCCCTTGGCCCCGCCAGGCGGACATTGATTGATATCGGCTTCGCCGTTACCAATGGCTTCCGCATACGGCCGGCAACCGGGGTAGCCGCATTTGCCGCATTGGGTTTGCGGCAGAACGGCGTCGATGCGGTCGGCTAGCGTGGTTTCGATTGCCGTCATGCGCTTGGTTTTATTTAATCCGCATGCCCGGTTGCGCGCCTTGATCCGGCGATAGCACGAAGATATCCTTGCCGCCCGGACCAGCCGCCAGCACCATGCCTTCCGAAGTGCCGAAACGCATTTTGCGCGGCGCCAGGTTGGCGACCACAACCGTGAGCTTGCCTTCCAGTTGTTCCGGCGTGTAAGCCGATTTGATGCCGGCGAAGATATTGCGAGTTTCGTTGCCCAAATCGACGGTCAGTTGCAGCAGTTTTTCAGCACCTTCGACCGACTCGGCTTTGACGATTCGAGCAACCCGCAAATCGATTTTGGCGAAGTCGTCGATCTCAATCGGACTGGCGATCGGCTCGATGCCGGCGGCCGGCGCGGGAGATGCGGCCTTTGCCGGCTTGGCTTTGGCCGGTGGCGTTTTTTCCAGGTTCTCCTTGGACGCCTCGACAATGGCGGCGATTTTGTCCGGCTCGACCCGGGTCATCAACGGCGTAAAGGCGTTGATTTTGTGGCCGAGCAACGGCTCGACCTTGTTCGGCCAGGCCTGTGGCGGAATATTCAAAAAGCCCTCGGCGTTGGCGGCCAAGGTTGGAATCACCGGCCGCAGATAAACCACCAACATCCGGAACAGGTTGATGCCCATGCTGCAGGCGGCATGCAATTCGGCGTCTTTGCCTTCTTCCTTGGCGATTACCCAAGGTTTCTTCTCGTCAATGTATTGATTGGCTTTGTCGGCCAGCGCCATGATTTCCCGCATCGCCTTACCGAATTCGCGCCGCTCGTAAAGCTCGGCAATCGCAGAGTTGGCATCGACGAATTGCTGGAACAAAGCCGGTTCGGCGCAGGTGTCGGACAGCACGCCATCGAAACGCTTGTGGATAAAACCGGCGCAGCGGCTGGCGATATTGACGACCTTGCCGACCACGTCGGAATTGACGCGCAGACAGAAATCGTCGAAGTTCAAATCGATGTCGTCGACGCCGGCACCGAGTTTGGCGGCGAAGTAATAACGCAAATATTCGGGATTCAAATGGTCCAAATAGGTGCGAGCTTTGATGAAGGTGCCGCGCGATTTCGACATTTTTTCGCCGTTAACCGTCAGGAAGCCGTGGGCGAAGATAGCGCTCGGGGTGCGGAAATCGGCGCCGGTCAGCATCGCCGGCCAGAACAAGGCATGAAAATAAATGATGTCCTTGCCGATGAAATGGTAAAGCTCGGCGTCGCTGTCCTTTTGCCAGAAGCTGTCGAAGTTCAAGCCCTGCCGGTCGCACAAATGCTTGAAGCTGGCCATGTAACCGATCGGCGCATCCAGCCAGACGTAAAAGTATTTGCCGGGCGCATCGGGTATCTCGAACCCAAAATACGGGGCGTCTCGGGAAATATCCCATTGCTGCAAGCCGTTTTCCAGCCATTCCGCCATTTTGTTGGCGACTTCCGGCTGCAAGTGGCCGGCGGTGGTCCATTCCCGCAACATTTGCTCGAAATGGCCCAATTCGAAGAAGTAATGTTCCGATTCTTTTTCGATCGGCCGTTCGCCGGAAATGGCGGAAACAGCGTTTTTCAGCTCGGTCGGCGAATACGTGGCGCCGCAGGCTTCGCAACTGTCGCCATATTGATCCGGCGCGCCGCATTTAGGGCATTCGCCCTTGATGAAACGGTCCGGCAGGAACATGTTTTTCACCGGATCGTAGGCCTGGGTGATACTGCGTTGGCTAATATGGTCACCGGCGCGCAGACGCTGGTAAATCAAGGCCGAAAACTCCCGGTTTTCCGGCGAATGGGTGCTGTGGTAATGGTCGAATGCGACGCCGAATTCGGCGAAATCGGCGCGGTGTTGTTTTTCGACGTCGGCGATCAGCTGTTCCGGAGTGATGCCTTCCTTGTCAGCGCGGAGCATTATCGGCGTGCCATGGGTGTCGTCGGCGCAGACATAAAAGCACTCGTGACCGCGTTGTTTTTGAAAACGCACCCAAATATCGGTCTGTATGTACTCGACGAGATGGCCGAGATGGATCGGGCCATTAGCGTAAGGCAGGGCGCTGGTAACTAGGATTTTTCGCTTGGACATGGGTATGAAACAGCCGGAAAAAATGAGGGCGGATTATGTCACAAATCCTTCGGGCTTTCATGGTTGCGGCAGCCTTGCCTATAGTCGCGATTGTTGAAAGCTCTGGGCCTGCCAGAGCTGTGGGTAGCCTTTGGTAATACCGGGCAGTAAGGTACAATCGCGACAAGCCACTTGCTCGGCAATGCGTCGTCTAGTTTTGGGTGTAGCCAGCTGGGGCTCGGTGTTTCTGAATCATTTATATTAGAAGAAGAGGTAACAACATGAAAAAAATCCTGTTTTTGACTGTCGCGATATTGGCGTCGGGTTCGGCGATTGCGGCTACCGACCATTACATCTTGCGCGACGGCAATCATGTTCAGCATTTGAAAATCACCAAACTGGGCAACGAATACAGCGTGACCGCCGATGTGGATTTCGAACCTAATCCGGATGAAGTGGGCAAACACGCCTGCTCCGCGCAGATTACGGGTGATGCGAAAGCGGCCGGCGAGAATGAATTGGTTTTGAAAAAACACATCGAAGGCGAAGCGCGTTCCTGCACCGTAAAGGTCCATCTTACCCCCAACGGCGCCAAACTTGACCAATCTGAAGAATGCACTTACTTCGCTGCCGGCATTTGCCATTTTTCCAGCGAAGGTAAAGAACTGTTAAAAATCAAGTAAGCCTTCAATCAAAGCGCAATAACAGAATTTATTGCGCTTCCTCAATTCGGTGGATGTGACTGGCAATGCCTATGGATACCTAGCTGAGCTGGGTGATTTTTTTGGTTCATTGCGCCATATGCTTGAGCAAAATTAAGTAGCACTGCGCCTAAACTTGCAGACTTGCTGCGGACTGTTGCTTCAACTCGACAGGCAATCTTGCTGAAAATTTTTACAAATCAACCGCTTAAATGGTGCCGGCAATAGGAATCGAACCTACGACCTTCGCGTTACGAGTGCTTGTTGGACGAATTGAAACAACGTGAAACCATAGTATATTCCTTAAATATCAATAGCTTCAAGTTGTTTTGAGTTGACTGGTTTTGAGTCGGTTTGTCTGAATAGTGCGCCTAAATTTACGCCTTGAATCTGTTGTGTCGTTATGCAGCGAAAGCATCACAATTCAACATTCTCGGCATCACTAGCTTTCTCTTGCTTCGACGCTCTATAAGAAAAACAAGATGGCTCTATCCGAAACAGCGTATCGGATATTTTTAGATCAGCAAGATCGTGCGCTTTGTACCCTAAGCTTTCGCGAATTCTCATACAAAGACGGGTAAAAGCTAAAATTTCATGCTCTCGTTCCAGAGTTGCGCCGTTTTCCCAAAATTTGGCTAATTCTTGTATTACTGACCTGTCCCCGCAAATACAAATTCGGACCTTTGCATCGTTAAGAACCGCCAATTCTTGGGGATCGTTCTCGATATTGCCCAGCCGCCTAGCGGCGATTATTTTGGAAGCGGAATTTATAAAATCCGAATACGCTTTCAATTTCTGTTCGGTTAACTCTTCGCGCCGTTTGCGCCTGTCCGACAAAAAATGAGTTGCAAGCACACCAAGAAGCGCGCCAATCAGCGAAAGCAAGCCAGACGTTATTGCCGTCAAAAACGGGTAGGTCTCGAACATGGCAAATCCGGTCTAACCCTTGGTTTGAGGAATACTGTCAAAGATAACCTTAGACAAAACCGCAAACGCCGCATCTTCAAACGCTCTGTCGTCCATGTATCGCGTAACAATCTTGTCGTTCTCATTCATCCGTTGAATCATCAGATCTTCCAACACTTGGCGTAAACCTAGCTGAAATTTATCAAACGGATTCGCTTGCCGTAACCGAATCACCTCTGGCGAATTGGTCGCTTTTTCTCTGATTTGTTCGAAGAACAAGCGGTCTTCTTCGGTAAAGTTCGTACCAAAGCGGTTGTTTAATATCTCGATGATTTCCGATAATGGGGCTTTTTCGTCCTTGGCTTTGCCGGTGCCGACATCGGTCGGACTTTTAACCGTGTACTCGCCTTGCTCATCCGCCAGATCAATCGCACCGGAAAACACCCGTTGCAGCCGGTAATACTGCAAATCGACTTCGTCGCCCAGCTTGACGTTGGTGTTATCCCGATCCAGCGGCAAATGCGGTAATAACAAGCGACCAAAGCTATACAGCATTTCCAGATCAGGATCGGCATAGGGCATGATCTGACTCAAAAAAGCATACACATTGACATAGCCACTTAACTTGTCCCGAAATACAGAGCGCTGCTCTTCATCGCTTATCGCCTTGAACCGGTCCACTGCCGGTTGTAAGTGACGCTGCAAATGAGCGTGATCAGCCGGATTTTGCTTATTGGGTGATCGGTAGAAAATACGGGCAAACGCTTCCACCTCGTTCCAGTAATAAACCTGCATACTGTCCAAGTCATGCTTGACCTGTTCCAGCAAAGCTGGGTCGGAGGTTTCCTGTAAACTGGTGGCGTCGTAATAAGGTTTGAAGGCGCGATAAATATCATCGGCTTCATTGACAAAATCCAGCACGAACGGCGCTTCCTTACCCGGCAACATGCGATTCAAACGCGACAGGGTTTGCACCGCCTGTACGCCATCTAAACGTTTATCGACATACATCGCCATCAACTTCGGCTGATCGAAACCGGTTTGGTACTTGTTAGCCACCAGTAGCACTTGATAATCCGGTGAATTAAAACGCTCCGGCAATTGCTTTTCGCTGATCGCTTTACCGGTCACACTGTCGACGTTCATGCCCGGTTCGGTATATTCCTGCCCGGTTTCTGGATCGAGTACCGTGCCGCTAAACGCTACCAAGGGCTGTACATCGTGGTAACCATGCTGCTCGATATAATCCTGAAACGCTTGCATGTATTTGACGGCGTGCAGGCGTGAACCGGTCACCACCATCGCCTTGGCTTGGCCACCCAAATGATGTTTAACGTGGTTGCGGAAATGTTCGACGATGATTTCGATTTTTTGCGAAATGTTGGTTGGATGTAGTACCAAGAACTTAGCCAAGGCCCGCGCCGCCTTTTTCTTCGGCAGGTTCGGGTCTTCCTCCATGGCTTTGACCAATTTGAAATAGGTTTTGTAGGTCGTGTAGTTCTGCAACACGTCCAAAATAAAACCTTCCTCGATGGCTTGGCGCATGCTGTACAGATGAAATGGCTCCGGCTTGCCGGTTTGACCGACACGACCGAACAGCTCCAAAGTCTTGCCCTTGGGTGTGGCGGTGTAGGCAAAAAAACTTACATTAGATTGGGGACCACGTGACGCCATAACCTGATCGCGAACATCTTCCCAATCTTCCTCATTATCGTCTCCGTTCTTTATTTTGACACCCAATATCGCCTTCAACTCTCTGGATGTTTCCCCACTTTGAGATGAATGCGCCTCGTCAACAATCACTGCATAATTACGTTTGGCGATTTCTGCTTCCCATTCCTTGGCCAGTACTTCAGATTTTTTCTGCGAATCTTCGTCTTTTCTCTCATCGGCAATCTGCAATAGTCGGCGCACGATTAGCGGAAATTTCTGCAACGTCGTCACCACAATTTTGGTGCCATCAATCAGCGCCGCCGCCAACTGCTTGGAATCCTGATCAATCGCCTTCACCACCCCTTGCGCGTGTTCAATTTGATAAATGGCGTCCTGCAATTGCCTGTCCAGCACTTGCCGGTCAGTAATCACAATCACGCAATCGAACACCTTGTGATCGTTGCCATCATGCAAACTAGCCAAACGATGCGACAACCAGGAAATCGAATTGGTCTTGCCGCTACCGGCTGAATGCTGAATCAGATAATTCTGGCCGGGGCCTTCCAATTGAGCAGCATTGACCAGTCGCCGGGTGGCATCGAGCTGGTGATAGCGCGGAAAAATCACCGCTTCTTTTTGCATCAATCGGCTGCCGCCCTTGCCGTCTTCGACTTTCTCTTCCTTACGCTCGATAAAAATAAAATTACCGAGAATGTCCAGAAACTGCTCGCGCTCCAGCACCTCCTCCCAGAAATAGCCGCTGCGATAACCGGAAGGGTGTTGTGGATTGCCCGCACCGCAAACTACTTCGCCGGGATGGCTGCCACGATTGAACGGCAGGAAAAAGGTCTTTTTGCCTGCCAAACGGGTAGTCATGTGGACTTCGTCCGGGTCGGCGGCAAAATGCACCAGCGCCCGCTGTTTAAACTCAAACAACGGCGCGCGCGGATTACGGTCATTACGATACTGGTTCACAGCATGCCGCCAGTTTTGCCCCGTCCAAGGGTTTTTCAGCTCACAGCTTGCCACTGGTAAGCCATTTACGGCAAACAACATATCCAGCGTACTATGGTCGCCC
The DNA here is from genome assembly GCF_024505045.1 of Methylomonas aurea. Taxonomy (GTDB): domain Bacteria; phylum Pseudomonadota; class Gammaproteobacteria; order Methylococcales; family Methylomonadaceae; genus Methylomonas; species Methylomonas aurea. The sequence continues at coordinate 415,358 of NZ_JANIBM010000001.1, forward strand.
GGATGGCAAGGCACTTGCCGGGTCACCGTCAGCCGGTTTTGTTGATAGTGTGCCAGCACCTCGGCATTCAAGCCGTGCGCCGGTTTGAAATAGGCCAGCCGAAAGGTCTTGCCGTAAAACTTAAAGCCGTGGCGCAATACATGCAACGAGCCTTTGATGGCTAGTTCCTTAACCAACTCTTTGATTAACATGGCTTGCAGATTAGTACCATGCTGCTCGCGCATGCTGTCCCAAAGTGGCTTTTGGGTGGCGGCGATAAATTCGATAATTTGCGCCGGGAATAAAGCCAGCTCCTTATCCCACTCTTTTACCGAGCCTGCTTGCCAGCCTTTCGCTAGTAACATTTGCTCGACGTAGCTTTCGAAGGCTTTTTCGGTGGTCTGCGACATGGCGATTCCTTACATGATTCCTTCGCTTTCAAAG
>NZ_JANIBM010000002.1 GCF_024505045.1 Methylomonas aurea
CTTTTCAACGCCCTTTTCCCCAGGACCCTGGAAAGTTTTGCACGCCGGTTAACAGTTGCACTTCACTTTTGAATCAGCCCAGTTTAATAATCGGGAGTCACGGAGTTCTGAGTAGTATGCTCTGAATCGTTCGCGATATGCGCGTCCAATAGCTCTTTCAACTCGGCGAATATGCTGGGAAAGTGATCGATAACGTTTTTATATGGATCGCTATCTAAATCATATAGCTGATAAATCGGTCCATCGTATGTCGGTATATATACCAGCTTCCATTTTTGATTTTGTATGGATCTGTTTTTGGCACGTATAACGGTCGGATAAAATTTTTCATTAACGACCAATGTTCCAGTGTCTTTATTTGGAATATCCAGTAATTCGACTATGTTGGGATAGCATATTTGGCGTGGATGTAAGCCGGGGATTTTTCCTAGCCATATTCCGGTTTCTTGATACGCGAATAGGTTTGGAGATGTCTGATTCTTAACATAAGGTACCAAACTGATGCCGTCGATATTGGTTGGTATTGGAATACCCAAAAGTTCCAGTAAGGTTGGCATTATGTCGATCGAGCGTGTGAGTGGTTCGAAATCGAGGTCTTTCGGGACCCCTGGTCCCTTTATTATCAGCGGAATCTTGCCGCTCGGGTCGTTCCCGACGAGAGTGTTTCCCTGTCCCCAACATCCGGTTTCGAAGAAATCCGCACCATGATCACTGTAAATAACTATAATCGTATTGTCGGATAAACCGGATTTATCTAGATAGTCCAAAATTTTTCCAACCTCGTCATCGAATTGCTTTACGCAGCTGTCGTAGAGATTAATAATTTGTGGAACATCGAAAAACTCAGTGCTTTTTTCTTGTTTGTTGATGATTTCTTCAGGGGATGCCAGTCGAGTCATTATAAATCGCGATTCCCCTTTGTAGTCTTTGGGTGTGAATAAATTATAATAAGGATATTCGGAATTGAATGGGACGTGTGTGGTGGATGTAAATAAATTTATAAAAAAAGGTTGTGAGCCTTGTGCGCAATGAGCTAAATATTTTCTGAGCTCGCGGCCCATCTGACTGGTTAATGTTGCTCCCGCTAAATAATAAAATTCGGGAAGAAAACGTTTTCCTAATGGATTTTTTGTGAACAGTGATAAAACATTTCTAATTAGGGAGGGGCCCTGCCGCAGTAAAAGTTTGATGTTCCATTGATCTTCAGCCACCGAAGCTTCCGTAAAATTGAAATTAAGTTTGGCAAAATCAGCTCCGCACCAATCTGATACTGCCGCTGTGAGATATCCATGCTGATTTAGTATGTCTATCAAGGACGCTTGAGGTAAATGGCAATCCGACTCGGATGGGTAATTGTCTCGAATTCGATGATTCTGCGGCCAAAGTCCGGTAAATAGCGACGCAATGCTGGGGGCGGTCCTCGCTAGCGGCGTAATGCAAGTTTTTAACCTGACGCCTTGGGATCTCAGTTTGTCTATATTTGGGGTTAGATCGCGCGGGTAACCGTTTCCGCCAATCCGATCGCAACGTAAAGTATCTGCTCCTATCATGACAACGTTGGTTTTTTCTTGTTTGGTTGACTGAATTAATGGTGGTTCTCGTTCGCTTGCTGCATAGTAGATATACAGGTAAAAAACGGCCGACGCCGATGCGTAAAACAGAAACAACTGGTTTGCTTCTCGTATGGAAAAATAAAGTGTAGCTACCCAGCACGAAGTAAAGAGCAATAACAGCAAAAATTTCACCAATTCGATTGAACTGGGAGATAGAAGTTTCCATAAGAAAAATAGTCTTGAAAATCTATATTGGAAAGAAAGTTGAATGCTTCCTGGAGTGTATAGTAGTTGGTGTATAAAAAAATAAAATGTAACAGCGACACAGGACAAAAAACAGCCCGCCATATTGCTGTATAAACTGAAGCTTATGTAAGAGGACAGTTTTGAAATGGTATAAACGGCTATGCTGCCCGGTAATGAGGCTAAAGAAAAGATAATAAATAACCAGAAACTCAATCTCGCCAAGGCAAATACGAGGTAGTAGCCAAATTTATTTTCAATTTCTTTTTGAATTGCGGGGCCGGTTCTTGAGTAGTTGCATACTGCAAGTATAATAACGGTAATTGATAAACAGAGTGCGGTAATAGAGCAACTGTAAATAGATGTTAATATCTTGTCCATCTCTGTTGAGTGGTTCGAGTAAATATTCCCTGGCAGAGCCGGTGGGGGCTTTAAGCGCCTAGCAAAAAATTCACATGTATCCCGTGTTGTCAAGCCCTATGAAGACGCGGCTTGGAAAAGATCGCGCACTTGTCGACTTGTTGCTAAGCGCTTATGTTGTTAACCGCTGAATGTGGTAAATAGGGACGCTAATGCAGCCCCGTAACATTAGCCGCTAGTAGGCGCGACTTTTTGTTCATTTCGTTGGCCTTCGTGCTGTCGATGCGGGATAAGTTCCTGAATCATCGTTTAATCCCGACCCCAGGTCGATAAAAAAAATAACCTCGTGCCCAAAAACTGCCCCAAAAAATACCGTTTCTTGTATCCACAATACGAGCCAAATGAATAGTAATCTTACCTTTGACGTAGTAGATGGCTCCCGACGCTGCAAATTTATGAGATACCAATATCAGCATATGTACATGCCCAGGCAAAAAATGACTTTTCAAATAGCTCGCAAGTCTTCGAACAATGTCATCCAAAACGCCGATTCATCAACTTATACAACGTCCGGCGATATATTAGTATTGCGTGAGTTTACAATCCCATTTTGAGTGACTTAAATTCTCGTTACCGTTCATCAGGTTCTCCCTTCTTGCGTTTGCATAGCGATTCACGCTTTAGGTGCACATATTGCCAAGCTTCGCTTGCCTACCTGTCAGAGTTGGGGGCTCATTTTTGCTTAAAGGCCTGGACATTGATTGGTTTTGCCTTAGATGGGAATTGTTCAGATCTAAGTTCTTCTCTTTCCGAGAATTCCTTTGCTGCAAATTGTTTAATTAATACCGATATGAATATCAAATGATAAATCAGATCCCAGTAGGATAAACCGAGAAATGCAGTGCCTATCATATAACAGATAATTGAGGCTCTAACCATAGAGCTATAGTGGATCACCCATTCCATGCCGTCAATCCGTTTGGCTTTTCTTTTCAATCCGGTCAAACTAAAAACACTGCCTACCAACAAGGATATCCAAAGTCCGAACGCGATGAAACCGTGTTCGGCTAGCATTTCAATGTATGAGCTGTGCCAATCCCGCATCGTGACATGTATCCACCCGTCGAATCCAGCACCAGTGAAAGGATGGCTTAGTGCATAATTCCAACCGTCTACCCATGCTTCGATTCGCGACATCGCCGATAGGTCTTCTTCGTAGGTCTCGAGAGTATGCATGCGTCCGAACCATTCCTCGGGCATGGCGGGAATTAAGATGAATGCTCCCGCAATGATAACGGGTATCATTAAATGCTTGCGCTTGCTGTCTGAAATTAGCATGAAAGTCAGTGCTATCATGGTTAGCAGCGCTCCGCGGGACCAAGATGACAACGAGGCTGCATATATAACTGGAATAGTTAACATTATGCCGGTTTTAAGCCATTTTTTGGTTAATTCTTTCTCCAAAACCAGTAAAAGTGGGATGGCCATGAGCATGGCTACTGCAAATAAGTTATTGTCTTCGAATTGGGTGTTAGGCGGGCCGTAAACGCGGTATCCGAAAGCGGTGATAATTGCGAAAACGCCGCCTTTGACGGCTACTATTCCAATTGAGGCGCCTATTGTTGAAATCAGATAGTAAAGCTTTTCTCTTGTATTAATAAGTACCCAGGTAAAGTAAAATGGCGCGAATATTTTGCAAATAAATATAAACTTGGCCCATGCGATTTCCTGTAATGGGGCCAAGGCGGTTGTGAAAATAAAATATATCCAAAGCGATATAAAAACAGGGATACGCCAATCCTTTGGAATTGGTTGTTTATCGTCTGTTGCAAATGTGCTGACTGCCAACACTAAAAATAGTACATAGTATGCCGGCAGAGATCTCACGAATCCCCATGCGTACGCGTGGGGATTTAAGTAGCTGAATACAGCTAGCGAAAGCACGCCCCACCATGGCTTTTTTGTCGCTGCGATAATGCAAGCCGTTAAAAATATAAGAACAACGATGTCGCGCACAAATACTTTTTTGGTATGATGTTAATTAGACTGAATATTGTTCGGATTTAATGTGCTGTTTTTGCGCCGCAAGAAGCAACCGATTATTTGGCCGACAGTGTGGCTGATGTTCATCGCTTGTCTTAAGCCGTATCCTGTCTGTAATAATTGGATTATCCACTTTTGGGTTTGATTTAAACCTTGTGTTATTAAAAACGGCGGTATGCCAAAAATGGTGCGTTTATATTCGGGGAAATCATTTAGCGCGCCACGAAATCCGGCCAGATAATGTATTTTTATAAAGTATGCTTTTTTAAGGCGCCATGCTTCTATCGCGTGAATAATAGCCATATCCGGTCTGTAACGGATTTTATGTTTCGATTTTAGCAGCTGGTGGAACATCATCACATCTTCACCGCCACCTATGGTTTTACCTTTTCGATCGAATCTTTTGTCGAATCTTAATTCAGGGGTGTTGCGGAATAGGTTCATATCGTAAGCGATATTCCCAGCCCAGACAGGGGTGCTAGTGTCTTCGATCCAAAAAGCTTTGTCTCCATGGTTCAGTGCGCCTAAAAAACCCAGTAGTTCGTCGCTTAGCCAATTCGGGCGCGCCAAGGTTCTAAAGTCGATTTCGATGCGTCCGCCCACGCATTGCGCACCTTCATTGATAATTGCATCTACCGCAGCTTGCAACAGTCCGGGTTGGGGGAGTTCGTCGTCATCGATAAAAACCAGAACATCCGAGTCGAGTGCTTCGGCAATAGCTCTATTACGCGCCGCAACGATACCTTGATTCGGCTCATGTACGTACCTGAGCTTGGGTCCCGGAAGTTTCGATATTCCGTCCAAAACACTACGCGTATCGTCGTCGCTGTTGTTATCGATGGCGAGTATTTCGAACGGAATTGGGCATGTTTGTAAGCGCATTGACGCCACTAAATCCGGCAATCGCTCTGCGCGGTTGAATGTGCAAAATGCAAAAGCAAGTTTCCGGGTCGAGCGGTTCTTATTCATTTAAATTAGATTGCGGTCGAGAATAATAGTGTATGTTCGGCGCGAATCGGGAGTGCTAACTTTGATAAATCGCTTGCCCGGCAACGGCTGCCGCAGACAAAAAGAGTTTCTTGTTCTCGTCTATCAAGCAATTCCCAGTCACTATTGTCAATCGATGCCAACCTTGGCGTGTAGTTTGTTCAGGACGCGGCCAGTATAGTAACTAACGATTTTTTTCCAAGAAACGTCATTATCGGCATAGGCCAGTTTTCGCGCCAATATGCCGGGGCTGTCGCCGGAAAATATTGCGATTCGGCGAACTAGAAAAGGGTTGTTTTCGCTTCCGAACCAGCCAGGGCGGGTTGTGCAGGCTAGCGAGTATCCAGCGTGTTCAGCAGCAGGTAACGAATTGGCGTTGAATCGGCCAAAGGGATAGGCCAGGCTTGTCACTGGTGCGGACAATAAATTCTCCAGGATTTTTTTGGCGCTGTTGAATTCGGCAAATTGTTGGTCATAGCTTAGGCGCGACAGGTCGGGATGCGAGCATGTATGAGAAGCGATTTCCATTCCTGCCGAATGCATTTCGAGCAGTTGCGTGGCGTCAAGCATTTGGCTTTGTTGGGAAATTTTACCTAGCCATTGCGCGTGGCCGCCGATACAGTCGGTAGTGATAAACCAAGATGCCTTCATGTTGTGCTCCAGTAAAGGTAAAAATGCACCTTGGAAGTTGTCCTTGTAACCGTCATCGAAGGTCAAAACAATGCTTTTTTCTGGCAACGAGTGCGGTGTGGCCAAGTCCTTGAACAGGATGGTAGTCCAGTCATTCTTTTGTAGGTATCTTAAATGCTGAGCGAATAAATTTGACTTGATCGAATACACCGATTCAGGTGTTTCGCTCGGGGTGCCGTGGTACATCAGAACAATCGGGCTGCGTATGTGGGACATGGTTTGGCTGCGCTTGATTTGTGTCGATTTGCGGTTGAGTCAAAGTGTATTGCAAAAAACCAAATGTTTCACTGAAAGTTGGATACGTGTTTTTGCGCACCGTTTTGGCCGGGCGAGGCTGGTCTCTCTATGAAGGTGTCAAAAAGTTAAAAACCAAGCGCTTTACTCGGTAATTAAATAAGACTAAAATAGTCCTAATTCTGGAGGGTGGCGAGTGTTGCGGCTAAGTAAACTGACTGATTATGCAACGGTAATTCTGAGCTATATGGCTCGAGAAACAGATCGTTTGCACGGTGCTTTCGAGCTCGCTGAAGTTACCGGGATTGCCCAGCCGACGGTTAGTAAGATTTTGAAAATTTTGACCAAGGCGCGTGTTGTTGTATCTGTGCGAGGGGCGAAAGGCGGATATGCATTGGCGCGCGATCCCGGCAGAATTACGGTGGCTACCGTCATTACCGCCCTCGAGGGGCCCATAGCCTTGACCGAGTGCAGTGCTTCGCACAAAGGCTGCGATCAGGCTAGTGGCTGCCGAATCCAGGGTAATTGGGATCTGATAAACCGGAAGATTGCGAATGCACTGGAGTCGATAACTTTGGCGGACATGGTCTCGCCGTTTAAACAGCCGGATGAGGTATACATTCCGGTCAACCAATTGTTTCGATAATTTAGTAAATGCTTATGTCCACATCCGCCCAAGAAATCGAAAACCTGATCAGCCAGGAATACAAGCAAGGTTTCGTTACCGAACTCGAAGCCGACACTTTTCCGCCTGGTCTGGATGAAGATGTGATTCGCAGGTTGTCGAAAGTTAAAAACGAACCGGAATTCATGCTCGAATACAGGCTCAAGGCGTTTCGTCATTGGCAGACCATGAACGAGCCGGATTGGGCCCAGTTGAAAATCGATCCCATCGACTACCAAGCCATTAGCTATTATTCGGCACCCAAGTCAAAAAAGGATAAACCTAAAAGCCTGGACGAAGTCGATCCGGAGTTGCTGGAAACTTACAAAAAGCTGGGCATACCTTTGGACGAGCAAGAGCGACTGGCCGGCATCGCCGTCGATGCGGTGTTCGACAGCGTATCGGTCGCCACCACCTTTAAAGGCAAGCTCAAAGAGGCAGGGGTGATTTTTTGTCCGATTTCCGAAGCGTTACAGGAACACCCTGAACTGGTCAAACAATACCTTGGTAGCGTCGTACCGGTTGGCGATAACTTTTTCGCCGCGTTGAACTCGGCAGTGTTTACCGACGGTTCCTTCGTTTACATCCCCAAAGGTGTGCGTTGCCCGATGGAGTTGTCCACCTATTTTAGAATCAACGCTGCCAACACAGGTCAGTTTGAACGGACCTTAATCATTGCCGACGAAGGCTCGCACGTGTCCTATCTGGAAGGCTGCACCGCGCCGATGCGCGACGAAAACCAGTTGCATGCGGCAGTCGTTGAATTGGTCGCTTTGGAAAACGCTCAGATCAAATACTCGACGGTACAGAACTGGTATCCCGGCGACAAAGACGGTGTCGGCGGGATCTACAACTTCGTCACCAAGCGCGCCGAATGCCGTGGCCGTAATTCCAAGGTTTCGTGGACGCAAGTCGAAACCGGTTCGGCGATCACCTGGAAATACCCCAGTTGCGTGTTGTTGGGCGACGACTCGGTCGGCGAGTTTTACTCGGTGGCCTTAACCAACAATTTGCAACAAGCCGACACCGGCACCAAGATGATCCACATCGGCAAAAATACCCGCAGCACCATCGTGTCGAAAGGTATTTCCGCCGGCAAAGCGCAGAACACTTATCGCGGCTTGGTCAAAGTCGCCAAATCCGCCGAGAACGCCCGCAACCATACTCAGTGCGATTCGCTATTGGTAGGCGATAAATGCGGCGCGCATACCTTTCCGTATGTCGAGGTGAAGCAACCGTCGGCGCAAGTCGAACATGAAGCCACCACATCGAAGATCAGCGAAGACCAATTGTTCTTCTGTCAGCAGCGGGGCTTGTCGGCCGAAGATGCGGTGTCGATGATTGTGAATGGGTTTTGTAAGGAAGTATTTAAGGAATTGCCGATGGAGTTTGCGGTGGAGGCGCAGGCGTTGTTGGGGATTAGTTTGGAAGGGGCGGTTGGCTAAATGGTGTTTTGTAGGTTGGGTTAGGCGATAGCCGTAACCCAACACAGCGGCTTTTGAATTGTTTGGTAGCTTTTGTTTTCGTTGCGTCGTTATCGCGACGGATGGTTTTAAAGTCGGGTCTCGGCCCGACAGCCGAGATACTTTCTTTTGCTTGGCCAAAAGAAAGTATCCAAAGAAAAGGCCACCCGGAATTCCGCCAATTTCCTGCGCTTCTCGCTTTTGGCGAGGGTTTTCGGAAGGGGCTTCCCAGCCCCTCCGAAAACGAGCGGCATCCCTGCCGCTCCCCTGCGGGCTGATCTAGCCAAAAGCTGCGATGCTCGGGGCGGAATAACGGGAAAAACCCCGTCGCGGGATTGGAACTTTTTGTCAGCTATTACTCGTAGGAAGAGTTTTAGGATGCAACTGACCAGATAAGGCGAAATTATTCGCGGCCTATACGATTTTTTATTTCAAGGCTTAATTTTAGTATAGATAAAACTCAACACTTGGATGTTTTAATATGTCAATAGATTGATTAATAAGTTTATTGCTTGGGATTCCCATAGGGCTAGTTAGTGGGTTATATACAGGTTTGATTGTTACAAGATACTCCAGGTTTTCTGATCTAAGAAATGAAGTATTAAGGATTGTTAGGGCTATTGACTATATGGGGAGCAAGGGTGCGTGAAAGTATCTAATAATGAAAAAGTCCCTTCATTAATTAATATTGCAAGTGATTTATATTTTCTGAAACATAGAGAAGCAGGTGATTCTGTTTCTAGTATTTTAAGTAATATTAATTCCTCAACTGACAGTGCGCAGAGAGGGCAAATTGATAATGCTGAGTTTGGTAAGCGACATGCTTTGTGGCAAAAAGAAGCCAGAGAATTAACACCTAGTAAAAAGGTTTTATGGGCCTTTTGGGGAAATATTTAAATCCCGCGTATGCCCCGTTATGTCGTAATAATCAGACTTGCCTTTTCTGGATTTATTTTGAAGTTGTGATGGTTTTCCTCCCGTTTGTCGCGCCGAGCACCGGAGCTTTTGAACGGATCAGCCCGAAGGGGGCGGCAGGGATGCCGCACGTTGCCGAAAGGGGCAGGAAGCCCCTTTCGGCAACCCCGTTCAAAAGCTTCGGAGCGCAGGGAACAAGCGGCATCCAGGTGTCTTTTCTTTTGGATACTTTTCTTTGGACAAGCAAAGAAAAGTGTCTCGCCTGTCGGTGCGAGAACCGACTTACAAAACACCGTCGCGTCAGCGACACAAATTAAAGATTTAATGCTGGGTTTCACTTCGTTCTACCCAGCCTACATTTTAAAAACTTAGGTAAAAAACGTATGCTCAGCATAAAAAATCTCCACGTAACCATCAACGACAAACCCATATTAAAGGGTCTAACCCTGGACATAAACCCAGGCGAAGTTCACGCCATCATGGGCCCTAACGGCGCCGGCAAGAGCACTTTGTCGCACGTGCTGTCCGGCAAACCCGGTTACACCGTCACTGAAGGCAGCGTGACTTACGACGGCAAGGATTTGCTGGAAATGGACCCGGAAGTCCGCGCCCGCGAAGGGGTGTTTCTGGCGTTTCAATATCCAGTCGAGATTCCGGGTGTCAGCAACATCTATTTGCTGAAAGCGGCCCTGAATGCGATGCGCAAGCACAAGGGCCTGCCGGAAGTCGATGCGATGGATTTTCTGACCATCGTCAAAAGCAAGGTCAAGTTGTTGCAGATGGACGAGAAATTTTTGTACCGCGCGGTCAACGAAGGTTTTTCCGGCGGCGAGAAGAAACGTAACGAGATTTTGCAGGCAGCGGTGCTGGAGCCGAAGTTGTGCATCCTCGACGAGACCGATTCCGGCCTGGACATTGACGCGTTGCGGATTGTGTCCGACGGCGTCAATTCGCTGCGTGCCGCCGAGCGCTCGTTCTTGATGATCACCCATTATCAACGCCTGCTGGATTACATCAAACCCGACGTAGTGCACGTGTTGGCGGACGGCAAAATCGTCAAGTCCGGCGGGCCGGAGCTGGCGTTGGAGCTGGAAGAAAAAGGTTACAGCTGGCTGGAAGGGCAAGCCGCATGATCGCCGCCGAACAATCAGCTTATTCATATCTGTCTGCCTACCAAGACTTGGCACCGTCGTTGCCGGGTGTCGATCAGCCATGGTTGCAGCAACTCCGTGCCGAAGGCTTGGCTGCCTTTGCCGAGCGCGGCTTTCCCAATATCCGCGAAGAAGAATGGCGTTACACCAATCTGTCGGCGTTGAACAAAACCGTGTTCGCGCCGGTTGCGGAACAGGGCATTGACGCGGCGTGGTTACAGTCATACCGCCTGGAAGACGCTTATAGCGTGGTGCTGGTTAACGGTCGCTATGTTGCCGGTTTGTCGGCTTTGTCCGGTTTGAACGACGGCGTCAGCGTGCGCAGTTTGGCCGAGGTACTGGCGCAAAATCCCGCAGCGCTTGCCGGTAAATTGGGCCAAGCGGTCGCCAGTAGCGAACACAATCTGGTTGCGTTCAACACTGCCTGGTTCGCCGATGGTGTCGTGATCGAGGTTGCCGCCAAGCAGCAATTGGATAAACCGTTGCAGATTCTGCACGTGGTGACCGAGGCCAACGCGCTGGTCGTCAGCCGCAATCTGTTCCTCGTCAACGACCAGGCCGAAGCGGAAATCATCGAGACTTACGTCGGCAGTGCCGACAGCTATTTCACGGTGTCGGTCAACGAATGTCTGTTGGGCCGCAACGCCGGTTTGACTTTCTACAAAGCGCAATTGGAAGCCGCCAAGGCGCAGCACTTTGGCGGTACTTACGTCAAGCAAGCGCCGGATAGCCGTTTTGCTCACCACAATTTTGCGCTCGGCAGTTTGCTTGCGCGTAGCGATATTCATAGCGATCTGGACAAAGCGTCGGCATGCACCCTGAACGGCTTGTTCGTCGCCAGCGGCCGCCAGCATCTGGACAATCACACCCGCATCAACCATTTGCAGCCTTACGCTATCAGCCGCGAGTTTTATAAAGGTGTGCTGGATAAAAAGGCGCGTGGCGTGTTTCAGGGCCGGGTGGTGGTCGCCGAGGGCGCGCAACATACCGATTCGGAAATGAACAACCGCAATTTGTTGCTATCGGCCGATGCCGAGGTCGATACCAAACCGCAGCTGGAAATTTATAACGACGACGTCAAATGCTCGCATGGCGTCACCGTCGGCCAGTTGGAAGAAAAGTCGGTGTTTTACCTGCAGTCGCGCGGTGTCGATGCGGAAACGGCACGAAACATTTTGACCTTCGCTTTTGCCAATGAAATGGCGGATAAGGTGGAGAATGCCGAGTTGAAGGGCTTGTTATTGCAGGAGTTATTGGCGCGGTTTCCGGCGATGAATTTGTAGGAGCCAACGTCTACAGGATGTCGGCGACTCGAACCTGAATCTCCGGCAGGGCAACCAGACTGACAGTGTCGGCCTTCGCTAACGTTGTTTGCTCCTGGTAATCGCCATCGTCGGGTTGCCGGTAGATTTCCAGGCAGTTGTCGATCAGATTGACGATCCAATACTCGGGGATTTGGTGGGTGGCATACAAACGGCGTTTTTGCTCGCGGTCGAAACGTAGCGTGCTGTCGGAAACTTCGATCAGCAATAGCACGTCGCCAGCCTTGGGGTGTCGGGTGGTGTAAAAATCGGGGTTGGGTTTTAGCAATAAAAAATCCGGTTCCGGTTCGGACAGGTCGCCAAGTTGAACGGGATTTTGCGAATTGACAATGGCTCGGCCTTGAACGCGCAGCGTTAAGGCATGAATGAGTCGGGCAACATGCCCGGCATGATTAAAGCCAATCGGTGCCATATGCAAAATTTCTCCTTCGATCAGTTCCAGGCGCGCTTCAGGCGGAAAAATCCCGGCCTCGCCCATGCGATGCCACTCGGCGATGTCGGTGAGGTGTTTTTGCGGGAAAACGGCGACCATAGTTTTATCCAATGAACGAATCGACTGAATCGATTCTAGTGTTTAGAAAAGACGAAATCAATTAAACCAAACAGTTAGCGATGAGCACATTTCCAATCGAACACATCCGCGCCGACTTCCCTATCCTCGGTGAAAAGATCCGCAATAAACCCTTGGTTTATTTGGACAACGCCGCCAGTTGCCAAAAGCCGCAAGCGGTGATCGATGCCATCGTGCGCACCTATAGCCACGAATATGCCAACATCCATCGCGGTGTGCATACGCTCAGCGTCAAGGCCACGGATCGCTTCGAGGCGGCGCGGGAAAAGGTCAGGGCGTTTATTAATGCCAGCAGCGAAAAAGAAATCATCTTCGTGCGCGGTGCCACCGAAGCGATCAACCTGGTTGCGCAGAGTTACGGCAAGTCGCAGTTTAAAGCCGGCGATGAAATTGTGATTAGTGCGATGGAGCATCACGCCAACATTGTGCCGTGGCAGATGCTGTGCCAGCAGATCGGTACAGTCTTAAGAGTCGCGCCGATTAATCAACAAGGCGAATTGCTGTTTGACGAGTTCGAAAAGCTACTAAACAGTAACACCAAATTGGTCGCCATCACCCACATGTCCAACGCGCTGGGTAGTATCAATCCGGTCGAGAAAATCATCGCAGCCGCCCACGCTAAAAATATCCCAGTGCTGCTGGACGGCGCTCAGGCGATTCCGCATATGCCGGTCGATGTCCAGGCGCTGGATTGCGATTTTTACGTATTTTCCGGCCATAAACTCTACGGCCCGTCCGGCACCGGCGTGTTGTACGGCAAGCAAGCCCTGCTGGAAGCAATGCCGCCGTATCAAGGCGGTGGCGACATGATTCGGCAAGTGACCTTCGAAAAAACCACCTACGCCGGTTTACCACATAAATTCGAGGCCGGTACCCCGGCGATTGCCGAGGTCATTGGGCTGGGTGCCGCGATTGATTACGTCAGTGCGATTGGCATGGATAACGTTGCCGCTTACGAAGCTGAATTGCTGGACTACGCCACCGACCAAGCGCAGCAAATCAAAGGCCTGAACATCATCGGCCAAGCCGAGCATAAGGGCGGCATCCTGTCGTTCACGCTGGACCATATCCACCCGCACGACATCGGCACCATGCTGGACAGCTTGGGTATCGCCGTGCGTGCCGGGCATCATTGCGCGATGCCGGTCATGGACTTTTACGGCGTACCGGCCACGGCGCGCGCGTCATTTGCCATGTACAATACCCGGCAAGAAATCGATATTTTGATGCAAGGCATCAAGTCCCTAATTGAGGTGTTTGGCTAATGTTTGACGAATTACGCGACCTATACCAAGAGGTCATCTTCGACCACAACCGCAACCCGCGCAATTTCCGCATCATGGATGACGCGAACAGGCGGGTGGATGGTTTTAATCCGCTGTGCGGCGACAAACTCACCTTGTTTTTGAAAATCGGCGGCGACCATGTGATTCAGGATGCCAGCTTTCAGGGTTCCGGCTGCGCGATTTCCACCGCCTCGGTGTCGCTGATGACCGAAATCATCAAGGGCATGACTGAAAACGACGCGGAAGCCTTATTCAAACAATTCCACGAAATGACCACCGGCAAGACCGAGGACATCAACCTGGAAGCGATCGGCAAACTGGCGGTACTGGCCGGAGTGCGCGAATATCCTGCGCGGGTCAAATGCGCGACCTTGGCTTGGCATACGCTGGATGCGGCGTTGAAGAATCAACAGGAAGCGGTTTCCACCGAATAGTGTCCGCGCACAAACTGGCCGTGCTGCGCGGCGGCGACTTTCGCGACGCCAGGCTAGCGCAGCATTTGGTTGCCGATCTGGTGGACTTGGAGCAAGCCTTAGTTGGCGACGGCGAGCTTTTTCTCGCCTACCGTGATGGTTGTCTGAAACTGTTGGACCGACAAAACCTGAAAAAGGGCGGTTTGGCGGTCGAAGTCGATCCGCGCCCCGGCGAACAGCATTCCTATCCGGCCCCGAAAAAAGATTTGCTGGCGCAGGCGGTGGGCAAGAAAACGTACTCTGTTGTTGACGCCACCTGCGGTTGGGCGCAAGACAGTCTGGCTTTGTTTCGGATGGGTTATCAAGTAACTTGCATCGAGCGCTCGCCGGTAATGGCGGCGTTGATTGCAGACGGTTTCGAACGTTTGGCGCAAAAAGACTGGGTTCAGCGGCGCGAACTCAAACCACCAACCTTACTGGTGGGTAACGCCATCGAGTTGTTGGCTAATTTGCCGGAGGCGCCGGACTGCATTTATCTCGATCCGATGTTTCCCGCCAAGCGCAAGCAATCGGCGGCGACCCGCAAGTCGATGGCCATCCTGCGCGATATTCTCGGCGACGATCTCGATCGGCAGCAATTGTTCGACGTCGCCTGGGCGGCAACCGGCAGGCGGGTGGTCGTCAAAAGCCCGGATTATGCCGAACCGCTGGGCGGCAAGCCCAGTGAGAGTTTGCAGGGCAAACTGCTCCGTTACGATGTGTATTTGAAATAGACGAAAGTCCTGTTACCAAACAAGCGAGAACAGCATGGCAGAGTGGATTGACGTAGTGGCTGCCTCGGCCTTGGCCGACGGCGAACATATAGTGGTGGATGTTGACGGCGACGACGTTGCCGTGTTCAACATCGGCGGTGAGTTTTACGCCATTGCCGATGTCTGCACCCACGACGGCGCCGAGATCGCCAGCGGCGAACTGGACGGCGACGAAATCGTCTGTCCGCGCCACGGCGCCCGGTTTTGCGTCAAGACTGGCCAAGTCAAATGCGCGCCCGCCTACGAAGATGTGGCCACTTTTCCGGTGAGGGTCGAAGCCGGCAGACTTCAGGTCGCTGCCCCGGCCTGAGGCAGGCCTGAAAGTGGCCGGTTATCAAACCAACATATAGCCAACGCTACCGGCCAAAAAGGCGAATTCGACCAACAACAACTGCATCTTCTGCAAGACCGGCAACATCTCCCAATAGCTTTGCCACCGTTCCCGCAAGCGGACACAGCTTTCGATGCAGTAGCGTTTCGCCCGCTGCAACCAGATCGGCAAGTGTCGGACGATCCGGTACAAAACGCCGGCACCGATGGCGCAACTGCTATAAAACACGATCATTTGCGCCTGGAACTTGCTGAAACCGAAAACGTGCGTCAATAACTCTTCCACGGCAAAGGCTACGCTTTCGTAGACCGTATGAACTGCCACGGCAATAAAGTGCAAAGTCTCGACAGGGAATTTTACGCAAACGATCAGCAAACCGACCAACACCAAAGTCTTGATTATCGTGGTTCGAGAAAATTGGCTTTTATCAAACTTTCTAATCATACTCATCACCTCATTGTGCGTAATCCAAAGGTGCGGCGACCGCGGCCTGAAAGTCGGCATGGGCCTTGAATAGGCTGGCCGCCGCATCAGCAGCTTGCAACGTCGCGTCGCCGCTGGCTATTTCGCGTAAGTTAACAAATAACAAAGTCGTTTCACCCCATTCGAAGCGAGTGCGTTCCCCTTCCTCCAACTGGCGGGCCGCCTGCTGCTGCTGTTCGCTTAGCCTCAGCCGCTGGCGGGCGGCGTTCAAGGCCGACAGCACATCCTTCACTTCAGCATTGATCCGGTCCTCCGTGCCGGTGCGCTCCCAGCGCAGACGCCTTAAATTGGCTGCCGCCGTTTGTGCACGACCGCCGGCGACCCGCTGTTGTAGCGGTATATCGACATTCAAACCAAGATAGAGTTCGTCGCGGTTCAACTTATCTTTGGCATAGCCGATGTCGCTGGCCCCCATCACCGAGAAATCAACGGCCGGGTTACGCTGGTTGTTTTGCAAAGCCAGTTCGGTCTCGGTCTGCTGGCTCTGCAATTCCAAACGCTTCAATTCCGGCCGTTGGCTGCGCGCCAGTTGAGCGGCGTTTTCGAAATCCGCTTCGATTTTGGGCTCACGTTCCGGAAAGCCGTTCGGCAATAATTCGTCGGTGGGCAATTGCGGTTGGCCGTCGGCGTCGCGCCAGTACAACGATAACTGAATCGCGCTTTGTTCCAGCATACGTTTGGCGGCGACCAGCCGTTCGCGGCGCTCGATGATCGCCCGCTGGTTGTCCAGCGCTTCGAAATCCGGAATGTCGCCGGCGGCGACCCGCTGCAGAATGCCGTCGTTACGTTGTTCGGCAATTTGCAGCAGTTGCGCCGCGGTGCGGGCGCGCAGGCCGGCCAAGACCCAGTCCCAATAGCGGTGGCTGGCTTGGCGCCGCACTTCCAACAAGACTTGATCGAACTCGTGGTTGGCGATCAATTTGCCGAGTTCGGCTTGTTGCAAACTGGCGCGGCGACGGTCGATCTCGCGGTTACGCCATAACGGGATGTTGACACCGATTCGCGCCTCACCATCGTCGGCAGTCTGGCTTTTGCCTTCATAGATCGGATATTGGCCGCTGCCGCGCCGCCACCCGCCGAAAAACGTCGCGCCCCACAGACTGGTCGGTTGTTCGACCACCACATCGTAATTGCGGTTTTCGTACATGCCGGCTACCGACCAGCGGTTTTGAGATTTCAATAGAGTATCGAAGCCGCCCTCCGCGGTTTGCAGCTCGCCTTCGGCGACTTGCTTACGCTGCTCCGCCGCCAGTAAACCCGGAAACGCCCGCAAGGCCGCATCCAACACTTCTGCCAAAGCCAGTGGCCGCGGCGCGGGCGCGGGTTCGGCCGAGGCCAGCAGCGGCAGCCAGGCTAAAATCAGAATCGCTGCCTTGGTTTTCATTCTTTTTTCTCGCCGCTGTCGGCTTTCTTGTCGTCGCCTTTACTGGCATCCTTGACTTCGGGCTCCGGCAAGACTAACGGCGGGAAGCCGTTGAAGATCCGCCACAATTCGTAGCCCAGCGTGACTTGGCCGAGCAGTACCCAACCGTTGACGCGGACGCCTTGGCGTAGAAAACGCACTTCCGGCCAGGGAATGTCGTCCGGATCGGGTTGCACCAGGATCCGAAAATGGCCCTTGCCGTCGTCGGTGGCATCGATCAGCACCACTCGGCCGCCGAACGAACCGATCGAAAATTCGGGCCAACCGCCGAACTGGATGGCGGGATAACCTTCGAATTGCAGGCGCACCTTGCTGCCGGAGACGATCAGCGGCAGGTCGTTGCCGTCGACCCATAGCTCCACCGCGCGCTGGTCGGT
Source organism: Methylomonas aurea (assembly GCF_024505045.1). Lineage (GTDB taxonomy): Bacteria > Pseudomonadota > Gammaproteobacteria > Methylococcales > Methylomonadaceae > Methylomonas > Methylomonas aurea. The sequence goes on from NZ_JANIBM010000002.1 coordinate 17,322, forward strand.
GTCCGGCACCAGCATCGCTAGAGGTTGGCCGGCCTTGACCATTTCCGCATTCGGATTGACCAACAAGCGCAATACCGTACCGTCGCGCGGCGCAGTGATGGTTTGGGTTTGCTGGCGGGCCAGACGGGTTTCGACCTTAAGCAAATCCGCACGCAAATAATTCTGGTCTTCGATGGCCTTGTTCAACTCGGCGCGGGCTTTTTCGACGCTGGCGGTGGTGTCAGCGGTCAATTTGCGCAGATCGGCGCCCACCGCGTCGACTTCGCTCCTGGCCGCCGCCAGTGCCGCGTGGGCGCGGTCGAGATCGGCGCTACGTTGCGCCATTTCCAGTTGCGCCAATTCCAGCGTGCGCCGCGAGGCCAAGCCTTTCTCTTGTAAGGTTTGTTGCCGGGTCAAATTCAAGGACGAGGTCAAGCGGGCGGCGCTGGCGGCTTCGGCGCCTTGCACGGCTTGGCGTTGGCGTTGGCGGGCCATCTCCAGCCGGGATTCGGCCGCGGCCAGCGCTTGCGGTCGGGCCTGTTCGGCCATGCGCAATTGTTCGCGGAAGGTTTCCACCCGGTTGTCGATCGCGGTTTGCCGGCCGAGCAAGGCTTGGCGTTCGCTTTCCAGCCGTTGCAGCAGCAGCGGGTCATTGTCGCGCAATTCGGCGATCACTTCGCCGGCCCTGACCCGGCTGCCTTCCTTGACCAGCCAGCGCGAGATGCGGCCTTCCACCGGCGCGCCGACGGTTTGTTGGCGGTCGCCGGGGATATAGGCCACGACGCGGCCGATACCGCGTACGTTCTGCTGCCATGGTGTCAATAACAACAAGAACAACAGCACTGTCAGCAGCAGCAGTAAAGAGCGGGCGATCTTACCCGCAATCGGGGCTGTGACCGCATCGCTTAACAGTCTCAGGTGGTTGCCCGGCAGCCAATCGTCGGTTTCGCTATGCATCGTTATGCTCCCTCAATCAACGTTTCCAGCAAACGGCCTTCCACCAACACGGCTTGGCGTCGGAACCGGGCCAGAACCAACGGCTCGTGGCTGATCACGAGCAAGGTCCATGGCGCATCGGCGGCGGTCAGGCATTCGAGTATACCGGGTAAGTAGCGGGCGTCGATCCGGTCCAGCGCCTTGTCGATCAACAATAGCTGGGGCTTGACGGCGATGGCCCGGGCCAAGGTCAAGCGCAGGGCTTGTTCTTCGCTGAGCGGTGCCCCGTGCGGGCACAAAGCGGTATTCAAGCCGTCGGGCAGGGCCGAAATGGCGTCGAGTAGTCCGACTTGAGCGAGTGCTTTGCGCATTTCGAACAGTGCCAAATCGCTGCCTAAGTTCAGGTTTTCGGCAACGGTTGCTTCCACCAATTCGGCATGGCGCACCAAACCTATGGTGTCGCGCAGACGGCCCAGACTCAAGTCGCGCAGATCCTGACCGTTTAGCAGAATTTGACCGGCACTTGGCGTGCGTAAACCGAAAATCGCATCGAGCAGCGTGCCGCGATCGGCACCGGTGCTGATGGCTATGCGTTCCCCTGGTTCCAGCGTTAAATCGAGCCGATTGGCCTGATCGGAGTAAGGCGTGCCCGGCAGGCAGAGTTGTTTGATTTCGACCCGGCAGCCGCGTTCGGCAGGCTCCGGTTGCCCGCCTTGGCCGGCTTCCTGCGGCAAATCCAGCAGGTAGCCGATTTTGTCGACGCTGGCGACCAGTTCGTAAAAATTATCCAGGGTTTTGCCGAGCCGGGTCAGGCCGTAGACCATGGCGTTGACCACCAGTTCGGCGGCGATCAACTGGCCCAGGCTGAGCTGGCGCTCGATCACCATCCAGCCGCCCATGCCCAACAGGGCTGTGTTGGCCAGGGTATGCAGTACCAATGCGCCGATGTTCTGCCGGGACAATATCCGGAAGTGGTTGACGCAAGCGGCGAGATAATGCTGAGCGATGCGTTCGGTTTGTAGGTTAACGAAATCCTCGCCGCGCCGGCTTTTGCCGAGCAAGGGATTGGCGGCGATGTTTTCCAGCCAAGCCGCCGCCGTATATTTGGCTCGGGATTGTTCGATCACGGTCGGGATGCCTTGTTTGCCCATCACAAACAGGATCAGGTACAGCGCAACCACCAGAAACAAGTCGAACGCCAGCAACAAGGGGTGGTAAAACGCCAGCAGCAACATGCCGATCAGGGTTTGTAGCAGATAGCCCAGCGTTTCCAGCAATAGCGATGCGGCGGTCTTTTGCAGCGACACCACGTCGAAGAAGCGGTTGGCCAGCTCCGGCAGGTACTGTTGGTCGCGTACCGTCATCGCCGCATTGCGCAGCCGTTCGGCGGCTTCGCCGAACAACCTGACGAACAACCGGCGTTGCAGCATTTCGACCACGTAGAACTGCAGCGCGACCAGACTGTTGCTGAACGACAGCAGCACTAGCAGGATCAGCGTCAACACGACCAGCGGTTGCAGCAACGCGCCGAAGGCGATGGTATTGACCAACGCCTGTACCGCGACCGGCGTCGCCAGCGACATTAGGCCGATACCGACGCCATAAGCCACTAACGAGCCGATATCTTCCCGTTCGATCAGGATCAGCCGTTTCAAGCGTTGTAACGGATCGTGCGATGCCATGCTCAGCTCCTTGTGAAGTTCCTAACCGGTGTTGCGCATCCCGGCCGCAATCGCATTGATCGTGCGTAGTAAGGGTTGCATTGCCGGGATTTCGCCATCGTTCTCTTCAGCCTGGCGTACCGCGCGCAGCAAGTCCGCCTGCAAAAAGTTCAGCGGGCCGAGATAGTCGTTGCGACGGTGCAGCGAAGCGGCCAGTTCCGGATTGTCGGCCAATAATTTTTCGCTTTCGGCGATTTCCAGAATCCAGTCTACACAGCGGCGATGCTCGGCGGCGATCAAACCGTGGATGCGTTTGCCGACTTCCGTGTCGGCGCACAAGGCGGCGTATTCGCGGGCGATGTCCATGTCGGACTTGCTCAATGCCATTTGCGCGTTGCTGAGCAGATTGCGGAAGAACGGCCAGGTGCAGTATAGCTCGCGTAGCGTTTTCAGTCGCTCCGGCTTGCCGGCGCACCAATTTTCCAGACTGGAGCCGATGCCATACCAAGCCGGGAAGGTCTGCCGCGATTGGGCCCAGGCGAAGACCCAGGCAATGGCCCGCACCGATTTTTTCGAACGATCCTGCTTTTTTCGGTGTGATGGCCGGGAGCCGATGTTGAGTTGGCCGATTTCAGTGACCGGAGTGGTTTCGTAAAAATAATCCAGAAAACCGGGCGTATGTTCGGTCAATTGCCGATAGCCGCGCTCGCCCAGGGCCGCCAATTCGCTCATGATCGCCAGCGATTCGGCACGATCCTCGGCGACCGGTTGCACCAGGCTGACGCTGGCTTTCATCAAGCCGGTGATGCCCATGGTCAATTCGTAGACCGCAGTCTCCATGTTGTTGTAGCGGTAGAACAGCACTTCGCCTTGCTCGGTGAATTTGATCTGGCCGCGCACTGTAGCCGGCGGTTGCGCCAGAATCGCTTGATGGGTCGGGCCGCCGCCGCGGCCGATGGTACCGCCACGGCCGTGGAACAAGCGGCAGGGGATGCTTTCGCTGTCGCTGATTTCCATGACCAGTTGTTGAGCCCGGTACAGGCCCCAGGCCGAGGCCAGAATGCCGCCGTCCTTGCAGGAATCGGAATAACCCAACATAACTTCCTGGCGTTGGCCGTAAGCCTGCTGCAAGGCGCGGTAGACCGGTTGCGCCAGCAAGGTACGCAAAACCGTGTCGATATGGCTTAAATCTTCGATGGTCTCGAATAACGGCGACACGCCGACATGGCAATACCAGCGGCCGCCGATGCGGCCGGCCAGGCCGGTTTGCGCGGCCAGTAGTAGCACCTCCATGATATGGCTGGCCGAGTGAGTCATCGAAATCACATAGCGGCTGAAGCAGTCGGCACCGATTTCCCGGCGCATGTCGGCCATGACTTGAAACACTTCCAGCGTTTCCTGCGTCGCGTCGCTCAACAGCTGGTTGTCGTAGCTCAAGCTGCCGGGGGCCGCGATCGCTTCGCCCAGTAACTGCAAACGTCCGGGTTCGTCGAGGCTGTGGTAGTCGATTTGCAGCGCGAGCGTAAAGATCTCTGCCACCGCGTCGCTGTGGCGGGTCGATTCCTGGCGCACGTCAAGCTGCATCAGATGAAAGCCAAAGGTCTCGACCAGCCGGATCAGGTCCAGCAGCTCCAGGTCCGCTACCGCTTGATCGCCGTGGCTGATCAACGACTCGCGGATCAGCCGCAAATCGGCCAAAAAATGCGGAGCGCCGGCGTAGGCATGAATGTCGCTGGCACCCGATGTTTGTTCGATACGCTGTTCGACCCGGTTCAACGCGGCTTCCAGCCGGTATTTCATCAGGCTCAATTTATGCCGGTAAGGCTCCTGGCGGCAGCTGCGCTCCAACGGGATGGCGACATCGCCCAGTAACTCGCGCTCATGTTGCAGGCTTTGCAAAAATGCAGCTGTGGGTTGGCACAAGCCGTACGAATAGGACAGTTGCTCGCGTAGCGCGGCGACGCGGGCAATGTAGGCTTGTAACACGGTGCGGGTCTGCATGCGCAAAGCCAGCGCGGTGGTTTCCGGTTTGACGTTAGGGTTGCCGTCGCGGTCGCCGCCGATCCAGGAACCGAAACTGAGGAAATTGGGGACTTTGACCGCGGCCGCGTCGGCGCCGTAAACATCATGCAGCGCGCGCTGGAAATTGCGGTAAACCCGGGCGGTAGCTTCGAACAACGACAACGGGAAGTAATACAAGCCGGCGTCGATCTCGTCGACTACGCCCATACCGCGGGCGCGCACCTCGTCGGTTTTCCAGAGCAATTGGATCTGGCCGTGCAGCCGCTCCAGCACTTCGGCCCGGAAATAGCCTTTTAGCCGTGGGTCGTCGAGTTTCTCGTGGCTCAGAAAAATGTTGCGCAATGCGCCGCGTACAGCCCGGCGCTTGGCTTCGGTCGGATGCGCGGTCATGACCGGCATGTAGCTCAGGTTATCGAGCAAACACTGTAATTGTCCGGCATCGACGCCAGCCTGGCGTAAGTTCAGCAGCGTATCGTGGAACGAACCCGGCCAAAAGTGCTTATCGTTTTCGGCTAGCCGCCTCCGCTGGTGCAAGTTGGCCGATTCCTCGGCGATGTTGAGCAGGCTGAAGAACATGCTGAAGGCGCGGATCACTTCGGTTTGCGCCTCGGGCGCCAGCTTGTTCAGCGTGTCGGACAACTGTCGGCGGCGGTTGGCGCTGTTGTCGCGCTGCAACGCGGCGAATTGGCGTTGCAGTTGCTCGACCATGCCCGAAACGTTCGGGCCGGCTTCGGTTTTGAGCACTTGCGCCAAGATTTGTTTTAGCAAGCGGAAGTTGCTGCGCAGGGCTTTGTCATCGTATGTCTGGGCGTTGGTCATGGCCGATCTCGGAAAATTTGTGTTGGCCAAAAGATATGTCTTGTTAGAAAAATAGTAAAATTGAATAAATAAATTTATTTCATAGAAAATTCCGATGTATTGAGGCCATGGATCGAATCAATTACCAGCATCTTTACTATTTTTGGGTCGTTGCCAAACATGGCAGCATCAGTGCCGCCTGCGAGGTATTGCATTTGGCCCAGCCCACCATCAGCGGCCAATTGGCGATATTCGAACAGGCCGTGGGCTGCCAATTGTTCGTTAAGCAGGGACGGAAATTGCTGCTGAGCGATACCGGTCGTGCGGTATTTCACTATGCGGAGGAAATATTCAGTCTGGGGCGCGAGTTGACGCACATGTTGAAGGGCGGCGGCGGCCGCGGCATGCGCCTGAATTTGGGTATCAGCGATGCATTGCCGAAATTATTGTCGTACCGTTTGGTCGAGCCGTTGCTGCGTATGGCGGAGCCGGTTCAGATCCATTGTTTGGAAGACAAGACCGAGCGCTTGCTGGCGGAACTGGCTCTGCACGGCGTGGATCTGGTGTTGTGCGACGTGCCGGCGACGCCGGCCAGCGGAGCCCGGGTGTTCAACCATTTTCTGGGCGAGTCGCAGGTCGCGATTTTTGCTGCTCCGGCACTGGCGGAGCGCTACCGAAGCGACTTTCCGCGTTGTCTGAACGGCGCGCCGTTTCTGTTGCCGACCGCGAATACCGCGTTGCGCCGCTCGTTGGACCAATGGTTCGATGTCAATCAAATCAGTCCGACGGTGCAGGTCGAGGTCGAAGACAGCGGGTTGCTGAAAACCTTCGGCGCCGGCGGCAGCGGCTTGTTTTTCTCGCCGCTGGCGGTGGCGGAGGCGATCGAGAGCCAGTACGGAGTATGTACGTTGGGCATCGCCGACGGCGTGGTCGAGCGGTTTTATGCGGTGACCGCGCAGCGGCGGTTAAAGCATCCATTGGTGAACACGATTCTGGAGCAGGCGCAAAAAGGCTTGTTCGGCTTGTTATCCAACGCGCCAGCTACGGAAGTGGTCGCGGTTGGCCAGGTTTAGTCTATCCGGCAAAGGGGCCGGGCTTGGGTTGGTGGATTTGCTCCGATTTTTGTAACCTAGTAACCTTTACCGATCTTAGCCTCGCTTGCCACTATCATGGAACACTTGATCTGGAACATCGATCCGATTCTGGTCGATTTCGGTTTTTTAAAAATTCGCTGGTACGGTTTGTTGTTTGCCTGCGGTTTCGTCGGCAGCTTTCTGACCATGCAATGGATTTACCAGCGCGAAGGCAAGAACGTCGAGGAACTGGATACCTTGCTCTGGTATATGGTGATCGCTACCATCCTCGGCGCCCGGCTCGGGCACACGCTGATTTACGATCCGGGTTATTACCTGTCGCACCCGCTGAAAATCCTGGCGGTATGGGAGGGCGGCTTGGCCAGTCACGGCGCCACCCTGGGCATCATTCTGGCGTTGTACCTATACCGGCGCAAATACGGCGATAGCTATTTCTGGTTGCTGGATCGGGTCAGCATTCCGACCGCATTGGCCGGCGCCTTGATTCGAATCGGCAATTTTTTCAATTCCGAAATCCTCGGAATCCCGACCGCGCAACCGTGGGGTGTGGTGTTTTCTCGTGTCGACCACTTGCCGCGCCATCCGGTGCAGCTTTACGAGGCGCTTTGCTATCTGCTGGTTTACGCCGTGTCGCTGCGGATTTATACCAAGCGCGGCGACCAGCCCGGCTTCGTATTCGGCAGCTTTATCGCCATGTTGTTCAGCGTCCGTTTCGTACTGGAATACTTCAAAACCGAGCAAGCCATGTACGACAACGGCCTGGCGATCACCACCGGCCAGTTATTGAGCGTGCCCTTTGTGTTGGCCGGAATCGGTTGTATCGTCTGGTCGTTCCGCACGCGGGAATCCAAACCGGCCGGCTAATCGTTTATAATCGCCGGTTTTTTATCTGCGCCGGGTTCTTTGCCCGGCGTTTTGTTTGAGCATAGGTTCATGCAAGAAATTAATCCGATTAAATACAAGATTGCCGATCTGCGCGAGCGTAGCGCCGGGTTGAAGAACTATCTCGATTTCGACAGCAAAAGCGAACGGCTGGTGGAAGTTTTGCGCGAACTGGAAGATCCGGCGATCTGGAACAAGCCGGAACAGGCGCAGGCGATGGGTAAGGAGCGGGCGATGCTGGAAGGTATTGTCAATACCATCAAGGATCTGGAGCAAGGCCTGAACGATGCCGAGGAATTGTTGGCGATGGCGGTGGAGGAAAACGACGCTGACACGGTCGACACCGTCGCCAGCGACCTGGAGGGTTACGAAAAGCAAGTCGCCAATCTGGAATTCCAGCGCATGTTCAGCGGCGAAATGGACGCCAACAATGCGTTTCTGGATATTCAGGCCGGTTCCGGCGGCACCGAGGCGCAGGATTGGGCATCGATGATAGAACGCATGTATTTGCGCTGGGGCGAGGCCAAGGGCTTCAAAACCGAACTGATCGAAGAATCGCCGGGCGACGTAGCCGGCATCAAAAGTGCGACGATCAAGTTCGAAGGCCCGTATGCTTTCGGTTGGTTGCGTACCGAAACCGGCGTGCACCGGCTGGTGCGCAAATCGCCGTTCGATTCCGGCAACCGCCGCCATACTTCGTTCGCGTCCGTTTTCGTCTCGCCGGAAATCGACGATGACATCGAAATCGACATCAATCCGGCCGATTTGCGCATAGATGTCTATCGCGCCAGCGGTGCCGGTGGCCAGCACGTCAATAGGACCGAATCGGCGGTGCGGATTACCCACGCGCCCAGCGGCATCGTCACCCAATGCCAAAGCGACCGTTCGCAGCATAAAAACAAAGACACGGCGATGAAACAACTCAAAGCCAAGCTGTACGAGATGGAAATGCTGAAACGTAGCGAAGGCTTGCAGGCGATTGAAGACTCCAAATCCGACATCGGCTGGGGTAGCCAGATTCGTTCATACGTGCTGGACCAATCGCGGATCAAGGACCTGCGCACCAATGTCGAAACCGGCAATACTCAGGCGGTATTGGACGGGGCGTTGGACCAGTTTATTGAGGCGAGTTTGAAGAGCGGGTTGTAAAACGAACCTTACCTGAACCGGAGGGCGTGATGAAAAATTTTCAACGGATTACTTTCGACCCGAATCTAATGGGAGGTAAACCTTGCATACGCAGCCTTAGGGTCACCGTTGGTACGGTGGTCGGTTTGGTTGCCAGCGGTTATTCGGTTCAGCAGATTCTCGATTTATACCCTTATTTGGAGGCTGACGATATCACCGAGGCGTTGCGCTTTGCGGCTTGGCGAGCAGAGGAAATCGAATTGCCTTTGCACGCGGCGTGAAACTATTGCTGGATATGAACTTGTCGCCGGGTTGGTTGCCGGTGTTGGTTGGCGCCGTGGTTTTTACCCATGATCTGGACTTCGGGACTTTGTTGACGCTGACGGGTGCTGAATCGCCCAGTGTGTTTCAAATTCGCACTCAAAACATCGCACCGCAAGCGTTGGGACCGCGGGCAATCGGGTTGTTGCGCCGTTTTCATACCGAACTCGAGAACGGCGCTCTGGTCGTTGCCGACGAGTTACGCGAATGGGTGCGCTTGCTGCCTCTGGACCGATAGTTAATTTTTATTTTTGCTTTAGTTTTTAAAAACATGTCAGAACTCGAACACGACGAACAGGAACAAATTAAACAACGCCGGGAAAAACTGAATGCCATCCGCGAGGAAGGCATTGCGTTTCCGACCGATTTTCGCCGCAACGTGGTGGCCGGTGAATTGCTCGCGGAATATGGCGACAAGTCCGAAGATGAATTGTTGGCCGAACCGGTACGGGTCAAAATTGCCGGGCGGATGATGACCCGCCGCATCATGGGCAAGGCCAGTTTTTGCCATTTGCAGGACATGTCCGGTCAAATTCAGGTCTACGTCGCGCGCGACAATCTGCCGGAAGGCATCTATAACGACCAGTTCAAGAAGTGGGACATCGGCGACATTCTTGGCGCCGAAGGCACGTTGTTCAAGACCAAGGTCGGCGAGCTCAGCGTCAAGGTCGACGACATTCGCCTGCTGACCAAAGCCCTGCGGCCGCTGCCGGAAAAATTCCACGGTATCGCCGACCAGGAGATCAAATACCGCCAGCGTTATCTGGATTTGATCATGAGCGACGATGCCCGCAAGACCTTCGTCATGCGCTCGAAAATCGTCAATTACATTCGCGACTTTCTGGTGGCCCGTGACTTCCTGGAAGTGGAAACGCCGATGATGCAGGTCATTCCGGGCGGCGCCACCGCGCGGCCGTTCACGACCTTTCACAATGCGCTGGACATGGAGTTGTATCTGCGCATCGCGCCTGAGCTGTATCTCAAACGCTTGGTAGTCGGCGGTTTCGAGCGCGTGTTCGAAATCAACCGCAACTTCCGCAACGAAGGCCTGTCGACCCGGCACAATCCGGAGTTCACGATGCTGGAGTTCTATCAGGCCTACGCCGAATACGGCGACTTGATGGACTTGACCGAAGCCATGCTGCGCGGCATTGCTGAAGATATCGTCGGTAACACTCAAATCGAATACCAGGGCGAAACTTACGACTTCGGTAAGCCGTTCGCGCGGATGACGGTGCTGGAGTCGATTCTGCATTTCAATCCGGAATTGACGCTGGCCGATTTGACCAGCCGCGAAGCGGCGGTCAAGGTTGCCGAAAATCTGAAAATCCCGGTCAAGGACAGTTACGGCTTGGGCAAGGTGCAGATCGAGATTTTCGAGAAAACCGTCGAACACCGTTTGATGAATCCGACGTTTATCACCGCCTATCCGGTAGAAGTGTCGCCGCTAGCGCGCCGTAACGACAACGATCCGCACGTCACCGACCGTTTTGAGTTTTTCGTCGGCGGCCGCGAGATTGCCAACGGCTTTACCGAGTTGAACGACGCCGAAGACCAGGCCGAGCGTTTCAGAAAACAGGTCGAGGAAAAAGAGGCCGGCGACAACGAAGCCATGCATTACGACGCCGATTACATTACCGCGCTGGAACACGGCATGCCGCCGACGGCGGGCGAGGGCATCGGCATCGACCGGCTGGTGATGTTGTTCACCAACTCGCCGAGCATTCGCGATGTTCTGTTGTTCCCACATATGCGGCCTAAACATTGATGGAATGATCGGCTTGACACCGGCAAATACGTTGCCGGTGTCTTTTTATGCTGTCGCCAATCGCGAAACTGCGTGAATCTTAATCTTACGGGAAGTGAATTATCATGGGTGTCGAAGCCAAACAATTCAAAAATGCTCTGAAATTATGGGCCAGCGGCGTAACGGTGGTAACCACCCAGGGCCGCGAAAACCAGCCCAAGGGCATGACCGCGACCGCTTTCAGCAGCGTTTCGCTGGAGCCGCCGCAAATTCTGGTGTGTCTGAACCAGGCGACCGATACCGGCGCTGCGCTGTTGGAGAGCCGCCGCTTTGCGGTCAATATCCTCGCCGAAAGCCAGGAAGACGTCTCCAACCAGTTTGCCGGCAGTACCACGCAGGAGCAGCGGTTCGCTGCCGTACCCTGGCAAGCCGGAGAGAACGGCGCGCCGGTCTTGAGCGAAGCGCTGGCGGCTCTGGAATGCCGGGTGGTGCAACAAATCCAGGCTGGCAGCCATTGGGTGGTGATCGGCGAAGTCGACCGCGTCGTTTGCCGCGATGGCGATCCGTTGCTTTACTACCATTCCGCGTATCGGCGCGTGGCCGCGGCCGACTAATTGGCTGGCGGTTTGCCGATTTGTCGCATTGTTGGGTTTGCGACAAATTTACTAATTTTTGTAAGGGAAAACGTTGATTCCGGTTAACAGGTCCCGTTGAATCGCCGCGAAAGCAGTGGTATTCCCGGGTTCGTAATTGGCAGAAATTTTGCTTGCGTGGAAATGGATTTTATCCATTTTCAGTGTTACCACGGAGTTAACAATGTCAGTAAAGGTTATCAAAGAATTTTCCGAAAAAGCCAAAGCCGATGAGGCTTTAAAAGAAAAGCTCAAAGCTTGCTTGAAAATCAAGGAGTTGATTTTATTGGGCAAGGAATACGGTTTTGAGATCGATGAGGTCTCGTTATATCCGCCAAATGAACCGCAATTCGTTGAGGAGCAACTGTCGGAAAAACTGGTTAAAGCCTTACTCAGGGCTTAAGCAAGCCCGGCCGCCTCTCGCCGTTTGGCGCGGGGCGGTTTCCCACCGGCTGTTGCGGCCGGTCACCCAAAAACGACTCCTAGGCGGTAAACTATCCGGCTGTCTTCGAGGAGTTTTTCTGCATGTTCAATCCCACCGCTAGGCCCCAGTTGATGGGGATTCTCAATGTGACTCCGGATAGTTTTTCCGACGGCGGCAAGTTTACCGGTCTGGCGGCAGCCTTGAGCCAAGCCGAGAAAATGATCGCCGAGGGCGCCGATATCATCGACGTCGGCGGCGAGTCGACCCGGCCCGGCTCCGATCCGGTTACCGCAGAAGAGCAAATTCGCCGGGTAGTACCGGCGATTAGCGCAATTCGCCAACTCGATCCGACGCTCAGAATCAGTATCGACACCATGTCCAGCCAAGTGGCTGCGGCCGCTCGCGATGCCGGCGCCGATATCATCAACGACGTATCGGCCGGGCGGGGCGACAGCAATATGTTGGCTTTCGCCGCCCGCAGCGGTATGCCCATCATTCTGATGCACATGCAAGGCGAGCCGAAAACCATGCAGGATCGTCCCAATTACGAGGATGTCGTGGAGGAGGTGGCGGCAGCGTTGCAGCAACGCATCGATGCGGCCTTGAATGCCGGGATTGCGGCGCGGAATATCGCCATCGATCCCGGTATCGGTTTCGGCAAGCGTAAGCAGGATAATTTGCAGCTATTGGCGCATCTGCAGCGGTTTGTTGCAATGGGGTATCCGGTGCTGTTGGGCGCCAGCCGCAAGCGCTTCATGGGCAATATCTGCAATGTCGAACAACCCGCCGAGCTAGTCACCGCCACGGCGGTAACCACGGCCCTGGGCGTGATGGCCGGCGTGCGGATGTTTAGAGTGCACGACGTCAAAGCCAATCGCCAAGCCATCGATGTGGCCTGGGCGATCAAAACGGCGCAGTGAGCGGTTTACATTCGCGGCTGCAAGCGTTTCAAACTCAATTGCAGCCGTCGCCGTTGACCCGGGTCGACGATCCGATCGTATCCGGGCGCGGTATCCAGCTTTGGCTGAAACGCGACGATCTGCTGCACCCCGTCGTGTCCGGCAATAAATGGCGCAAGCTTAAATACATCCTGAACGATGCCTTATATCGGGGCGCCGATACCGTACTCAGCATGGGCGGAGCCTATTCCAACCATTTGCATGCATTGGCCTTCGCCGGCCGTGCTTTGGGCTTAAACACGGTAGGCTACATTCGCGGCGAGCGGCCGCCGGAACTGAATCCAACGTTGCGGGATTTGGTCGCCTGGGGCATGGAGCTGCGTTTTCTGTCGCGCCAGCACTATCGGCAATTGCGCGCCTTTAGAGCGTCCGGCAGCCTGCCCGGCCTTAAACCGGGCGAATATTGGCTGCCGGAAGGCGGGGCAATGGCGACGGCGTTGCAGGGCGTCGCCGAATCGGTCGCCGAAATCGATATCGGCTTCGATACTCTGGCCGTTGCCTGCGGCACCGGTACCACGTTGGCAGGTTTGATCGGCGCTGCGCCGCCTGGCACCGAATTGATCGGCGTCGCCGCGCTGAAAGGCGGCGAATTCCTGATCGAAGATATCCAGTCGTTGTTGGATTCTAGTGGCGCTGCCAACGATGCCGCATGGCGGATTGTGACCGAATACCATTGCGGTGGCTTCGCCAAGACCACCCCGCACTTGCTCGATTTCATTGCAGATTTTCAACGCCGGCACGCTATCGAGCTGGAGCCGGTCTACACCGGTAAATTGCTGTATGCGCTATACGACTTGATCGCGCGCGGCCATTTTCCGGCCGGACATCGCATCGTCGCTGTGCACAGCGGCGGCTTGCAAGGCAAGCGCGGTAACGGTTAACCGTCGGAAAAATCAAGCGTATTGAGTCGCGGGGTAAAATGGCGATAATAGTGGCTGCCGAAAATAATAACGATAGGTGGCACCGTGGCGACAGTAAGCCTGACCAATTCTCAACCCGACATAGCCCGGCCGATGGCGGTGTCGTTTCGTTTTCTGCTGAGTTTATACGCCATCGTACCGTTGAGTTTGGTGCTGGTTTGGTTGGACAGCAACGGATTCGACCACGCCTTGCGCGAAGCCTTGCCGACCAGTCCCAGCCACTTCCTGTTGTTCCAGGTCTTGTTCGGCACGCCGCATATCGTCGCCAGCAATCTACTGCTGGCCAGCCACACCGATTATCTGGCGGCTTACAAAAGCAAATTGATCGGCATGACCGTATTTATCGCGCTGTTTTTCGGTGTCGGCAGCCTGTTTATTCCGTACCGGGTGTTGTATTTGATCAGCGCTTGCTGGACGGTTTACCACGTGTTGAAACAGCAGCACGGCGTCGCCAAGGCCGTGTGCCGTTTGCCGAACCGGGCGTTTTATCTGCAATTGTGGCTCAGCGTCAGCGCCGGGATCTTCACCTATATCGGCATCTTCATGCATAACAGCCTCGAGCCGGAACAAGCCGCCTGGGTGTTGCAGGCTGCAGTGTTGCTGACCGCGGCTTTGTGTATTTCCAGCTTGGTGTGCCAACGCTATGTGCAGAACCGGCTGGGCTGGTATTTTTTGTGGGCCAATACCTTGTTGGTGGTCGCCAGTTGTTACGTCTACAGCCAGCAGTATTATTTTTTGGCGATTTTGATGCCGCGCCTGGTGCACGACATCACCGCCTATAGTTTTTACGTGACTCACGACGTCAATCGCCATGGCAGTCGCCCGGAAAACGCACTGTTCCGGTTGGCCGCAAACTGTCGGATTCCGGCGGCGGTGGTATTGCCGCTGTTATCGTTTTTGTTGACTTACCTGTTGCAGGCCTACGGCGACGACTTGGTGAACTTATTGTTGCAAACGCTGTTCGCGACCCAGGTCTACAAGGCGGTTACCTTGGGGTTGATCGGTTATCTGGCCTTAATGCACTACTACACCGAAGCCTTCGTTTGGACTGCCGGTTCGCCGTTGCGGCGTTACATTCGTTTCAGCGGTGTCTAGCTCGTTGCCGAGAATCTGGCGGAACGGCGGCCAAACACCGATCGCCTTGAGATATTTAGCTTCATAGCGCGGGATGAACTGATCGAAGGCGCGCTAGGCGTTTGCTTTGTTGTAGACCTGCTGCATTCGTACAGCGACTGTTTCGTCGGGGGTGTTGTGTCCGCTTCATGCACCGGGTAATCGAAAACCCGATTCATCCTTCCGCCGGTCCGGAGGCGGATTTTTGAAATCCCAACTGTTTTAAGGGAGCCTCTAAAAATTATCCGTTCGTGCTTCGACAAACTCGGCACGAACGGATAATGCTCTGATTTATAAAGGCTGCCGTTCGCACTGAGTTAATCGAAGTGCAATTTTTAGAGGTTTCCTTAAGTGCAACCGTTAGCCTGCTAACGGTTAGCTTGATCGATTACCGGTTTGCGAAAGCGTAAGGTCATGCGGTCGCTTTCGCCGATGGCGGCGTATTTCGCCCGGTTTTTCGCGCCGAGGCTGAAGCTTGGCGGCAAATTCCAGACCCCACTTTCATGGTCTTTCGTATCTGCCGGATTGGCGTTGATTTCGCTGGCGGCTTCCAACATAAATCCGGCTTGTTCGGCCCAGGCAATCACTTGGCTTTGCGTGGTGTAACCGGCGCTGCCACCGTTGGCTGCACCGGCATTAGCCCGATGTTCGACGAGGCCCAGAACGCCGCCGGGCTTCAACACGTCGAAAAAGCCGCGAAACATCGGTTCTGAGGTGCCGTTTTCCCGCCAATTATGCACGTTGCGAAAGGTCAGCACTCTGTCGGCCGAGCCGGGCTGGCCGAATATGGGTTTGCCTTCGTCGAAGCGGCGGAGTTCCGGTCTGCCGTAAATTCGGGGTAAACGCGCCAGTTTGATTTTCAGAGTTTGGATTTGCCGCTGGTAATAGTGCCGTGAGCTTGGGTTGACGGCACTATCCGGTTCGATCACGGCGGCGATGTAATGGCCGTTGTCCCGTAGCAAAGGCGCCAGGATTTCGGTGTACCAACCGCTGCCGGGGATGATTTCAATCACGGTCTGGTTGGGACTCACCTCGAAAAAGCTTAAAGTCTGCGCCGGATGCCGCCAAATGTCGCGGGCGACATTGGCGGGCTCGCGCCAGTGGCCGGCAATGGCGGCTTCCAACGGGGATTTTGCCGGCGGGGGATTTTCGGTGGGCGGAGTGCATGTCACCAAAGCAGTGACAAAGAATAACGTATGAGCGATTCTAGCCATGGATTTCAAACGTTATTTCTGGGATGAAAAGGGCCGATGCGGCGGAAGCTTGACTAACTATAACCTGGTCGGCATCACCAGCAAAACAGGGAAAGCGATGGCCGGGCCGGAGTTTTAGAGTAATCGGCCGTGTCAATGAAAATCCCGCGACCGACTGGCCAAGTCGCCGATCCAATCGCTCCAGTCTTCCAACTTGCCGGCAATCAAATGTAATACGCCGTCTTCCTGCTGGATCGTGCCGGTCACCGACAGCAGGCGGGCTTTGAGTAAGGGTTTGCGCTGGGCCATTGCCGTCGCCGGCCAAACCACCAGATTGACTTGGCCGGTCTCGTCTTCCAGGGTTACGAACGTCACGCCGGACGCGGTCATCGGCCGTTGTCGGCAGATCACCAGGCCGGCGACCTGGGCGATGCTGCCGTTGCGGCGTTGCCATAGTGACGCCGCCGTCGTTACGCCCCGGCGGCGCAAGCGGGCCCGCAACAAGGCTAGCGGATGGCTGCGTAATGTCAGCCGGGTGCTGGCGTAATCGGCGGTGACGTCCTGGCCGAGGCTGGGCGGTTTCAATAGCGGCGTGGCTTCGGCAATGGCCGGTACGCCAAATACCGAGGTTGGCGGTTCGATGCCGCCGGCCGCCCAAAAGGCTTGGTGGCGGTTGCCGGCCAGGGCCTGCAAGGCATCGGCGGCAGCCAGAAATTCCAAATCCTGCCGCTTGAGGCCGGCGCGCGCCGCGAGATCGGCGACGTTGGCAAACCGGCCGTGCAGCCGGGCCTGGACGATGGCACTTGCTGCATCTGGCGCCAGGCCTTTGACCTGGTTAAAGCCCAGCCGCAAGGCCGGCGCCACATCGGGTGCAAATTCCAAGTTACATTCAAACACACTGGTCTGCACGTCTATCGGCCGTACCTCGACGCCGTGGCGCCGGGCGTCCTGCACCAGTTGCGACGGGCCGTAAAAGCCCATCGGCTGGCTGTTCAGTAGTGCGCAACAAAACGCCGCCGGATGGTGGCATTTCAACCAGGCCGAGACATAAGCCAGCAAGGCAAAGCTGGCGGAATGCGATTCCGGGAAGCCGTAGTCGCCGAAACCTTTGATTTGCTGGAATATGCGCTGGGCAAATTCGGCGCTGTAGCCGCGTGCGCGCATGCCTTCCAACAGTTTGCGCTCAAATGGCTCCAAGCCGCCCTTGCGTTTCCAGGCCGCCATCGCCCGCCGCAACTGGTCGGCTTCGTCGGCGCTAAAGCCGGCTGCCACCATGGATAGTTGCATCACTTGTTCCTGAAAAATCGGGATACCCAGGGTACGTTCCAGCACCGCTTTCACTTCCGGACTGGGATAAACGACCGGTTCCAGCCCCTGGCGGCGGGCCAGATAGGGATGCACCATTTCGCCCTGAATCGGCCCGGGCCGGACGATGGCGATTTCGATGACCAGATCGTAAAAATTCGCCGGTTGCAAACGCGGCAGCATCGTCATTTGCGCGCGCGACTCGATTTGGAATACGCCGATGCTGTCGGCTTGTTGCAGCATGCGGTAAACCGCCGGGTCTTCGGCCGGGATGTCGGCCAAGGTCCAGGCTGCGCCGGTTTGCGAACCGGGCGGACGACTATAGTGGTCCAGATAACTCAGGGCACGGCGGATCGCGCTGAGCATGCCCAGCGCCAGAATGTCGACTTTCAGCAGCCCCATCGCTTCCAGGTCGTCCTTTTCCCACTGAATCACGGTGCGGTCGGCCATGCTGGCGTTTTCCACCGGCACCAGCCGCGACAGGTCGTCGCGAGCGATGACGAAGCCGCCGACGTGTTGCGACAAATGCCGCGGAAAGCCTTTGATTTGTTCGACCAGGGCAACCAAACGTTGCACGGTCGGGCTGGTGGGATCGAAGCCGCATTCTTGCAACGCTTCCGGCATCAATTTATAGCCGTCCCAGCGGTCCACCGAGCCGGCCAGGCGTTCGATCTGCGCCACATTCAAACCCAGAGCCTTGCCGACGTCGCGCACCGCGCTACGGGAGCGGTAGGTGATCACCGTCGCTGCCAGCGCCGCGCGGTGGCGGCCGTATTTTTGGTAGATGTATTGAATGACTTGCTCGCGGCGCTCGTGTTCGAAATCGACGTCGATATCCGGCGGCTCGTTGCGCTCCCGCGACAGAAAGCGCTCGAATAACAGATTCATCCGGCTAGGGTCGACCTCGGTAATCCCCAGGCAAAAACATACCGCCGAATTGGCGGCCGAACCGCGGCCCTGGCAGAGGATGCCTTGCTCGCGGGCGAAGCGGACGATGTCGTGTACGGTCAGAAAATAGGGCTCGTAGGCCAAATCGGCGATCAACGCCAATTCGTGTTCGATTTGCTGGCGGACTTTGTAGGGTTCGCCAGTCGGCCAACGTTTGCGAATCCCTGTCTCGGTCAAATGTCGCAGCCAGGTTGTCGGCGTATAACCGTTAGGTACCAGTTCGCGCGGATATTCGTAGCGCAATTCGGCCAGCGAGAACTTGCAACGTGCGGCGATTGCCAGCGATTGTTGCAGCCATTCCTCCGGATAAAGTTGGGCCAGTCGCGGTAAAGAGCGCAGATGGCGTTCGCCGTTGGCGAACAAGGTGTAACCCAAGTCCGGCAGCGGCCGGCCGAGGCGGATCGCGGTCAAAGTGTCCTGTAACGCTTGCTGCGAGCGGCGATGCATATGCACGTCGTTGCAAGCCACGACCGGGATGCCGACGTTGTCCGCCAATTGCCGGCATTCGGCCAGCCAGACCTCATCGTTGCCGGTCAGGAAACGGCCGGCGCCCAGCCATAGGTCGCTGCCGAACAACTGTTTCAGCCAAGCGCCGTCGGCCGCCGGAGAACCGGTGCCGGGCAGCCAGATCGCCAGACAACCATGTGGTAAATGAGCAGCGAGATCGGCCCGGCTCAAGCGATAGCGGCCTTTGTCGGCCTGGCGCCGGGCCAGCGTAATTAAAGCCGACAGGTTGCCGTAGCTGTCACGGTCGGTGGCGAGCAGCAATAGCTTCAAGCCGTCGTCCAGACGGAATTCGCTGCCGACGATCAACTGGATGTTGTGTTTGAGTGCGGCCAGATGGGCGCGCACTACGCCGGCCAGCGAGCATTCGTCGGTCAGTGCCAATGCTTGGTAGCCCAGCGCGGCGGCGGTTGCGACCAGTTCTTCCGGATGCGAGGCGCCACGCAGAAAACTGAAATTAGATAAACAATGCAGTTCGGCGAAGCCGATGGCCGCCGCGTTGCCGTCAGCCGAACAAACCATGCAGATACCAGTCCCGGTTGCCGGAGAGTTCGCGGAACAGCCATAGTTTGCGGCCCAGACGGTCCTGGCCGATAAAGTAGTCGCGGCGTAGCGCTTGATTGTCCCACCAGCCGGATTCGATGCGTTCGGCCGCCGACAGTAGCGTGAAACTGTCGGCGGATAACGGTTCGGGCGCGTCAAGCAGCCAAAGCGGGCGGGGCGAGGCCACGGTCAGCATTGCCGCTTGGGTTGTATCGTGATGGTGCGCGCGTTCTGGCCGGTGGTCGGCGGCGACGCCGAAACGGCGCAAGGCGCGATGGCCGAGCCGGTTCTGCACTTGGTCCAGCATCGCTTGCCAGTCGCTGTTGGCTTCCGTGGTCGGCTCTTCAGCGAACAGCGAACTGATGGCCGGCTGAAATGGGGCGATTTCGCTACAGAGTAGCTCGACGCCGAGGACCGGCGCCGGTAGCGGGCTGCGTTCCAGTTTTTCCCGCAGCAAGGCCAGACAATGGCCGGCATCGCGGTTGCCGTGGCGAAAACGTAATTCCAGCCGGGTCGACGGCCGGCGGTGGTGGTGCAGGTCTAGCGCTACCGCCAGCGCCATCGCGTCGCGCTGCCTCAGGAAGTCCGCCCACGATTCGGCCAATTGTGCGACGGCCGGGAAAAAATGTTCCAGCCGGGTCAAACCGATCGGCAATTCCCGGCGAGCGGCAAAGGCCGGTGGGCTGTGAAAGGTGTTGAGAGCAGTGGGTTGCAGACCGAGCAAACTATCCAGGCGTTGCAATAAACCGTTGCCGTAACGCCGCGCCAGGCCGTCGCGCGGTAAGCGCCACAAGTCGACCAAGCGGCGGATGCCGACATTGCCCAGGCGGGCCAAGGTTTTGCCATCCAATGCCAAGGCTGCGATCGGTAACGGACCCAGAGCAGAACGCAGCTGGGCGGGCTCGGCGATTTGAGTTTCCAAACCCAGGCCGGCCAACAATTCCGCAGCGGCGGCGGTTGGAGCAATCGCTATGGCTGGGGTGTGGCCGGCAGCCAGACAAGCCTCGCGTAGTTGTTGCCTGAAACGGTCGGCGCCGCCGAACAAAGTTAGACAACTGCCGATTTCGAGTAGCAGGCAATCGGGCCGGTCCAGGCTGACCCATGGGCTGAAATGTAAGCCGATTTCGGCCAGTCGTTTGAGAGCCGCCTTTTCGGCCGCCGGGTCACGCGGCAGCAGAGTCAGTGCCGGACATAAGGCTTGGGCGGCGTTTTGGGTCATACCCGGTTCCACGCCGGTCTGGCGCGCTGCCGCCGAAACGGCGTAAAGGCCAGGCCGGCCGTTGAGGGTGGCAATGGCGGCGATCGCTTGCGTGGTATCGATTTTGAGTGCTTCCAAAGCCAATGCCGGAAAATGCGCGCACAGCCAGAGCTTGGCGGGCGTAGCCGGGGCTTTGGCAATAGATGTCGGCGGCGGTAGCGATTGCGGCGAGTGGGCGAGAGCGGTGGCGGCCATTGGCGGTTCAAAACCTTATGGTCAGCCTGCTGCGGCGCAAACTGCCGCGGGCCTTGATGATGTTTAAATTCAGACCGGGTTTGCTTGGGCATACGCCGATGCGCAAGGCTGCGCCGGGGTAGCTTTGGCCGGGCAGCACGAACAGGACGGCCAAGGCCGATCCGGTTTCCGCAGCCAATTGCAGCCGGCGGATTTGCCGGTTGTCGAGCCGGCGCGGCCACAGCAGCACCATGCCGCAGCCGCCGCTACGCAGCAGTTTTTCCGCACTCCATGGTATATCGTCCTCGGTATCGACGTTGACGGCCAGTAGTTGCGGCAAGGCCAAGCCAGCCTGGAGTAGTCCCGGTGCATAAGGTTGATAGGGCGGCGCAATCCAGACGATGTGGCGCCCGGCCCGACTCAAGTCGGCCATCGCCGGCAACAGCAGGCGCAATTCGCCGCAGCCCACGGCAGGGATGGCGATTTCCGCTAGCGTACCCAGCGGCCAACCGCCGCCGGGTAATACCGTATCCAGTTCCGGAAAACCGCTGCCGACCACGGGCCAGGCGGCGTGGTCGCTGTGCAGGCCGCGCCAGATCCCGGCCCGGCTACGCAGCAAATCTTCCAAGGCCTGATTCATAATGGTTCCCGGCGAATCACGCCGACTACGATACCCTCGATGGCTAATGCCTCCTGGCGTAAATCGATGCGGATGGTTTTGAAATCCGGATTGGCCGGTTCCAGATAAGCGATGTCGCCCTCCAGCCGCAGCCGTTTCACGGTAGCTTCGTCGCCGATCCGCGCCACCACCAGCTGCCCGCTGCGCGCGTCGGGCCGGCGTTGCACGGCCAGCAAATCGCCGTCCAGGATGCCGGCATCGCGCATGCTCAGGCCGTGTACGCGCAGTAAATAATCGGCCCGCTGCTGGAATAATTCGGGGCCGAGCTGGCAATAGCCTTCGATATGTTGTTCAGCCAGGATCGGCTGGCCGGCCGCGACCCGGCCGATCAGCGGTAAGCCTGGATCGGTGCCGGGTCTAAGCAAGCGAATGCCACGCGAGGCGCCCGGCGTCAGTTGAATCGCACCTTTCTTGGCCAGTGCTTGCAAGTGGCCGCGAATAGCGTTGCCGGAACCCATGCCGAAAGCCGCAGCAATTTCGGCGATGGTCGGCGGAAAGCCTTCCCGAACCAGGGTTTGCTCGATGAAGTCCAGAATTTGCTGCTGGCGATGGGTGAGGGATTTCATGCTGTTTTTATAAATACTGTTTTTATAAGCAGTATATTTAGATTGGGGGAAGGATTCAAGGAAAACCCAAGCCAGCATGGCGCGGCCGCCAAGTAGGTTCATTAGAGTGGATGATCTTTTAAATCAATCGCTTATAAATATGGCGCCGGTTGGGTGCTTGTATAGTTTGGCATTTAGTGTAGTTTTTAGGCGTCGATCATTTTATAAACCCGCGCTAACCCAGGACAAAAGCCCGAATTTATGCTTTTCAACTCCTACACCTTCATCCTGGCTTTTTTGCCAATAACATTAGGCCTGTTTTTTTTCTTGGGCCGTTATGCCGGCCGGAGAGTGGCGATTAGCTGGCTGGTTGCCGCCTCGCTGTTTTTTTATGGCTGGTGGAATCCGGCTTACCTGGGCCTGATTATCGCGTCGATCTTTTTCAATTATGCCATCGGCACGCTGCTGGGCGACGAACGTCGCGCTCTATCTACCCGGCAGCGAATCTTTGCCCTGGCCGTCTCGGCCAATCTGGGGGTACTGGGTTATTACAAATACGCCAATTTTTTTCTGGAAAACCTCAATGCGGCCCTGGGTACCGGCTACGCGCACGCCGAAATCATTTTGCCGCTGGGTATTTCATTTTTTACCTTCACGCAGATTGCCTTTTTGGTCGACGCCTATCGCGGTGAGGTGAGGGAATACAATTTTCTGCACTATGCGCTGTTCGTGACCTACTTCCCGCACCTGATTGCCGGCCCGGTCTTGCATCACCGGGAAATGATGCCCCAGTTTGGCAGACCCAGCATATTTCGCTTCGATTCGCTGAATTTTGCCGCCGGCCTGAGTTATTTTGTCCTGGGCTTATTCAAAAAGGTTGTGATCGCCGACAGTCTCGCCGGTTTGGGTGCGCCGATATTTGCCGCTGCGGCCAAAGGCCAGCAATTGATGCATTTAGATGCCTGGGGCGGGGCTTTGTCTTATACCTTTCAACTCTATTTCGATTTTTCGGGCTATTCGGATATGGCCATCGGCTTGGCGTTGATGATGGGGGTGCGGCTGCCGTTGAATTTCAATTCACCGTATAAAGCCGTCAATATCATCGAATTCTGGCGGCGTTGGCATATGACGCTGTCGCGCTTTTTACGCGACTATCTGTACATTGCGCTCGGCGGAAACAAAAAGGGTCCGCTTCGCCGCTACGCCAACCTGTTGATTACCATGTTACTTGGCGGATTGTGGCATGGCGCCGGCTGGACTTTTATCATCTGGGGGGCTCTGCACGGCTGCTACCTGATCGTCAATCACGGTTGGCACGCCGTGCGCCGTTCTCTGGGGCACGATCTGGCATCGTCAAGCCGATTGGGTCGGCTATCGGGCAATTTGCTGACATTTCTGGCTGTGGTCGTCGGCTGGGTGTATTTCCGCGCTAACGATGTCGATACCGCGCATCGGATTTTAGCCAGCATGCTAGCGTTGCCGCAGCTTCAGTTGTCGCCGTTTTACTCGGCCGTGGTGCAACAGTCGGCGTTGGGAGCCTGGGTGGCCGTTACCGGTGTTAGCGTCAGTGCGGAAGCCATTTTGCTGGCGGTATTATCGGTTGCTGTGAGCATTACTTTTCTCGCACCGAATACCCAGCAAATCATGGGGCGTTTTTATTTAGCGCCGCGCGGAGCCGAGGAGTCGGCTGTTTTAATCGATAACGGGATCTGGTCGCCAAACCTGTGCTGGGCCGGTCTGATCGGTTTGGCCGCGGTTTGGGCCTTACTGGGCCTGACCCAAATCAGCGAATTTTTGTATTTTCAGTTTTAACCGATGACTATCACGAAACAAGCGAACAAGTATCTGTTGTGCTGGGCGAGTTGCGTCTTGGGAACCCTGGCGCTGATTGCTTTGTTGAATGGGTTTGTTGATCCGTTCAGTATCTTCGGAGCGCCTTCAATTGCCGGCGTCAACGCCAATAAACCCAATTTTGTAGGTCATCTCCGGCTCACGCATGCCTACCGGGTCGAAAAACGGGAACCGGAATGCACGATTTTCGGTACTTCGCGCGCCGGACGGGGATTGTCGCCAGACCAACCTGCGCTGGCCGCTTTGGGCTGTTACAACATGGCAGTGCCGTCGATGAGCATGTATGAGATCAGGCGCTATTTTCAACATGTTCAAGCGATCAAGCCGCAGAAATTGGCGATTTTGTCTCTGGATTTAAGGGTATTTCACCCGGAGCCGGATACCAGTGGCGCTTTTTCCGAATCACGTTTAGCGGTAACAGCCGATGGCCAACGGCAATTCAATTTATTTTCGGCCAAACTACCCGATGTAGCGTCATCGCTGCTTTCGGTATCCGGGTTACAAGCCAGTTTGAGTACGGTTCGCAAGCAGTCCTGGGGCAAAGACACCTTGGCCGCCAATGGCTTCTGGCAACCGTTGACCGATGACTTCGACCATATCAAAACATTCCGTTATTACACCCGTAACTACGTTCAGCAATTTAAAGAAATGCGGCAGAACGAGGCGGGGTTCCGAAAAAGTCTCGACGATTTCCGTCGCCTGTTGCGAGACGCCTATGCCGCCGGCGTTGAGATGAAACTCTTGATTCATCCTGCACACGCCTGGTATTGGCAGACGCTTTGGTTGTCGGATTTATGGCCGCGTTTTGAGGTACTGCAACGAGAGATTGTGGCGATTAACGCCGATGAGGCCTTACGTGCCGGGCATCAGGCTTATCCGATTTGGGACTTCAGCGGCAGTTACGGGCCGACCTTGGAACAAGTGCCCACTCAGCAAGGCCAGCGCATGCATTGGTTTTGGGAGCCGGCGCATTACAAACAAACTTTGGGTTATTGGTTGCTGGATAGATTGCTGGGCTCGCAGCCAGGTACTGCCGGATTCAACGACTTCGGTGTCCGCTTGGATATCGTCGACATCGAAGCGTATCAAGCTAAATTACGCGGTTTGCAAGTATCTTACGCAGCCCATTATCCCGACGATGCAGCGCTGATCCAAGCCATCGTTAACGAAGCCATCGCGGACAGCAAGTCAGTGGCACTTACCCCTAATTTTTAACGGGCATGAAGCCAAGATCGATTTTACTGCTAGCCCTAGTTGTCGCCTGTTCCTATCTGACAGGTGCAAAAACCTATCCGCTGGTTTACCAATGGCTGCATGCATCCGGTACCGAGGCTCCGTTCAAATGGCCGGATGGCTTTGAGGTCCGAAACATCCAGAGTAGCGTTGATGGCAGCATGCAAAACGCTTACTTTTACGCGGTTCCACCGACAACTGGCAAGCGGCCATTGTTGGTCAGCCTGCATTTTTGGGCGGGCAACTACGCCACCCCCGATGCCTTGGCTGCCTTAGCCAAGCGGAATAACTGGAACTACATTCATCCCGACTTCCGCGGACCGGCGGTTGCTACCGACAATTGTCTGAGTGACAAGGTGATCGCCGATTTGGAAGATGCCATCAGTTTTGCGCAAGCCAATGGCAACGTCGATAATCACAACATCTTTGTAGTCGGTTTTTCGGGGGGCGCCTATACCGCCTTGGGGTGGTACGCCAAAACCCGCCATCCGGTCAAAGCCTGGTTGGCCTGGGCACCAATCAGCGATTTGGCGGCATGGCAACTGGAAACCTTGCGCAACGGCAAAGCCGACCTGAGTGAATACGTGTTGGGCTGTACCGGCAGTGGTGCTGAAATCAATACCGAGTCGGCCAGGGCGCGCTCGCCGTTATACTGGCCGCTACCCGACAGCCCTCGCGGGCGTCTCGAGCTGTATGCCGGGATTAAGGATGGCCATAAGGGGACAGTGCCCATTGCCCATTCGCTTGCCTACTTTAATCATCTGGTGGAAGGGTATGCTAAACCGGAGGCCAGTGTCGAATCGTCTGTAGCAATGCGTTTGTTGACGCAAGGCGAGCCGGCAACTGCAAATCGTATCGGCGACAGAGCCGTTTTTTTTCAGAGAGACGTCGGGTTTGCATCCTTGACCGTCTACGACGGCGGTCATGAATTACTGGCCGAATATTGTTTCGATCGGCTGCTGGATCTTTCAAAATGAAATATTTAGTGGCCAAAAATCTGCTGCAGAGAAGCCTTGGCATGCTCGAAAGACATGAAGCAGCAAGAGTTATTGCTAATCTTCCGGCTCCAATACTCGATACAACATTTCCTTGACGGTCTGTGGATTGAAGGGTTTGTCGCAGATGCCGGATACGCCGGCTTTATGGACGTTGGCGAGCCGGGTTTGGTTGTCTTCGCTGGTAACCATCAGGATCGGGATGATCGAGTTGCCCAAATCCTGGCGGATGGCACGGATCAATTGCTGGCCGTCCATGACTGGCATGTTGTAGTCCGTGACGATCAAATCGAAGCCGTTTTGGTCGAGGCTGAACAAATCCAACCCTTCCTTGCCGTCCTGGGCTTCGGTGATTTTCTCGATTCCCATGTTGTTCAGCACCCGGCCGATATGCTTGCGGGCCAGTTTGCTATCGTCCACCACCAGCACCCGTACGTTCTCGATATCGTAATGTTCCAGACTGATTTCTTGCGGATCGATGAATTCGATCGTCGAGCGTAACGCATGTTTCAAATCCTCGTGGGCGAAGGGCTTAGGCAGTATCGCCACAACGCCGGCCTGGCGGATGCTATCCAGCACTTCGAAGCTGGACTCGCTGGAAATGAGCATGAACGGGATGTGGCTAAGCACTTCGTCTTCTCTGAGTTGTTCGATCAATGCGGTCGCCATCATATCCGGCAGATACAGGCTGCTGATGATCAAATCCGGCCGGTGGCTGTGTAAACTCTCCAATGCCGCCGCACCGCTCGATACGCCTTCGATATTGGCGATGCCTTCGCCGCGAAGGTGTTGCAGGATGACTTTGAGTTGTGTCGGTGACGGTTCTATCAGCAGAATCGACAGGTCGGCAATATGGATGGCATGCATAGTATGTCGCTCAGTTTCATACCGGCGGTGGCGGCCGCGGGCAAAAAAATGACCCGATCGGTGCCGGCAATATTAAAATTATCTGTTGCTCCGCCTGATCTCAGGCGAAATTCACGACTCAGGATAGACCTAAACCCTCATGATTCAAGAAACCCTGATAACCACTGCCAATGCACAAGGCGAGGTTCACATCGCACCGATGGGCGTGCATGTTGACGGCGATTGGCGGATTATCCTGCCGTTTCGGCCGTCCGCGACGCTGGAAAACCTGTTGCTAAGCCGCACCGCAGTCGTCAATTTTTGCGATGACGTCCGGATTTTTGCCGGTTGCCTGACCGGGCGCCGGGACTGGCCGTTGCGGCCGGCCGAGCGAGTCGCCGGATTTTATCTGGCCGACACTTTGGCTCATGCCGAATTGCAGTTAGTGCGGATCGAGGAGGATGAACTGCGGCCCAAATTATTTTGTAAGGTGGTTCACACGGTCAACCACCGCCCGTTCCAAGGGTTCAACCGGGCTCAATTCTCGGTATTGGAAGCGGCGATTCTGGTCAGCCGGCTCGACATGTTGCCTGCGGAGAAAATTCAGGCCGAGTTGGATTATTTGCGGATCGGCATGGAAAAAACCGCAGGCGACAATGAACGGCAGGCCTGGGCCTGGCTGATGGATGCCATCGAACGCCATCGCTGCGGAGGCCTAGAATGACCGGGTTGTTGGCTAGCGTAAATAGTTTGACGGAGGCATTGCAGGTGCAACGTGCAGCGGTCGATATCATCGACTTGAAACAACCTGCGCAAGGCGCGTTGGGAGCCTTGCCCATCGCTAGCGTGGCCGAAATCGTTGCTGCATTACCCGACTCGGCCCGGATCAGTGCGACGGTTGGCGATCTGCCAATGTTGCCCGAACGGCTGTTGCCGGCGGTTCGGGATATGGCTGCCACTGGAGTCGATTATGTCAAGATCGGGTTTTTCCCGGGCGGCGATTGGCCGGCGTGTCTCGACGCGCTGCAAGCCGCTGCCGGCCAGGGTATTGCGCTTATTGCGGTATTGTTTGCCGATACTCGGCCCGATTTCGGTGTAATTGCCGAATTGCGTCGTGCCGGTTTTCGCGGAGTGATGCTGGATACGATGGACAAGAGCCGCGGTTCTCTGACCGAGTGGATGGAGGCGTCTGAATTACGCTCTTTCGTTCTGGCGGCACGCGGGCAGGGCATGTTGACCGGTCTGGCCGGTTCGTTGCGTTGCGAGGATGTTCCCGCTTTGCTGGCGTTGGCCCCCGATTATCTTGGCTTCAGAGGCGCGTTGTGCCGCGAGCATAACCGGACTGCGCAGTTGGATCTGGACCGCATCCGCCACATTCGCGCCCAGTGGCCGGCACAGGTCGGCGGCACTGTCTGAGATCCGTTTCAATCGGCCGCATACACCGCCGCCGGGTTGATCGGGATTGCTGCTGCGCTGCGGCGTTTGCAGGGAGTGTGGTCGATGCCGGGCTGCCTGTTGCAATCGTAGAGGCGGTAGCGGTAACAGATCGCGCAACGGTTCAGCCGGCGCTGGTAGCGGGCGTAAGCCGTAATCAGCATTTGGTCCAGCCGCCGGTTTGGTTGGATTTCGCTGTGGCGCTTGATCAGCAACCGGGCGTAGAGCCGGCGGGCCTGATCGATCAAAGTATCGTTGTCCATGATGTTCGCCTGCCGGATGGAAGGGAAGGAATTGTCCGGGGCCGGCATAGCCAAATTTCCGAATGAAGGTGGCCCTTATAAAGCCGGTGCGGAATTCATTGTCCACTGTCCGGATGCCCCGCGCAATCGGAGCTTTGTAATTGGGGGATGTGGTTTCGCCGCTTAAGTTCTGCCATGTCCTGCCCAAGCCGCCCCGTCACCAAAATTCGGCCGGGCGATGCTGGCGTTCGCGTTCTTCCAAGTTTTTGCGCCAATAGCGCTGTTCGGCGCGTTGTAGCCATTGCTGTTGCGCGGTATCGATTTTTTTGACGTACACAGAATAATCGTCGCCGACGAAATGCACGTTTCGGCCGATATTGCCGCCCAAACCGGAGCCGACCAGCGGAATATGTTCGTTTTGCAGAAATTGTTTGATGAAAAGCACGTTGACGTCGCCGACCGATTTTTGCTCCTGGTTGTTTTCGCGTAGCTGTAACACGTTACCGCCACCGAAACATTTCGCCTTGAGCTTGTGTCGCTCGGCGCCCAATTTCATCATTTGGTTGATCAGCAGTTCCATCGCGAAGATGCCGTAACGGCCTTCCTCGGATTGCAGCAGCGGCAGGTGTTCTGGGTTGCGCCGGTAAGCCAACAGGAAATGGTTCATGCCGAACACGCCGTTATCGGGATCGTACAGGCAGGCGGCGACGCAAGAACCGAGCAAGGTCGAAATAATCTCCGCTTGCCTAGAGGCATAATATTCGCCGGGGTCGAGAATGATACGGCGGGTATTTTTGTAGGGGAGGATTTTCACGGCTTGCGGTATATCGAAGGACTTATCTGCTGCAGCGGTCCGCTGATCCCGTGCAGGCTCTCGGAATGGCTGATGAAAAAATATCCACCCGGCTTCAACGCCGCAAGCAACCGCTCCACGACCTTTTTTTTGGTATCGTGGTCAAAATAGATCAATACGTTGCGTAAGAAAATCAGGTCGAATTTGCCTAGGCTGGTCGGCGGCGGTTTCATCAAATTGACTTGTTCGAAACTGACGCGGCCTCGTAATTTAGCGTCCACTCTAAAATAGCCCTGTTGGCTGCGTACGCCTTTCAGGCAGTATTTCCGCAACAGGCGGGCGTCCATCTGTTCCAGCCGGTCCATTGAATAAATCCCGTGGCGGGCGGTTTCCAATACCCGGCTGCTCAAATCGGAGCCGAGGACTTCCCAGGTCTGGGCGCCCAAGGTTTCGGCGCAAACCATCGCCAGCGAATACACTTCCTCGCCGCTTGAACAGGCCGCACTCCAGGCCCGAAAAGGGCTACCGCGCCACTGCCGTAGGATTCGCTCGCGGACGAAGTCGAAGTGCTTGGGTTCACGAAAGAAATAGGTTTCGTTGGTGGTCAGGATGTCGACCAAAGTTTGAAACTCGTGGGGATGCTCATCGCCCAACGCCAGATCGTAATAATCGCCGTAATTGTCCAGATTGTAATAATCCAGGCGTTTGGCCAAGCGGCTGGCAACCATGGTTTTCTTTTCCGGACTCAGGGAAATGCCGGCATGGTGGTAGATTAATGCGCGGAATCGTTCGAACTCCGCTGCACTCATGATGGATGTGCCGATAATTAAAGTCTCCGAGGCCAATTTTTACGCGCTTTCAGATATTTTTTCCGAAATGCAGGAAATTTAACAATACTGAAATTCCAAATGTGCTGCTAGGTTGAACGCTGCCCTAAAACTCTCTACTATCTCAACCCTAGATCAATAATTTAATGGAAATTTCATGTCTGGTACAACTGGCAGCCCAACTGTCAACACTATCGATACGCGCGCTTACTACGGGTTAACGGTAGGCTTGGGATTGGCTGGCGGCTTATTGGCATCGGTATTGGCCGGATTCAGTCTTTTCAGCGTGCTAGGCGCGCTGGTTTTGGTGCTGGCCGGAGCTTTGGCCGGTTCAGCCTTAGCCAATCGTCAGCAAGCAATTTTAAACGAAGTGAACCGGGCGTGGCGCGGTGACGAAGAGGTAAAACTAAAAGATCTCGAATCTTACGTGGTTGAATTGGAGCGTTTATTTTTGCAGGTGGTTCCGATTCTGCTGCGCCAAGTACAGACCTCGCGTACCCACACCGAGCAGGAAATCACTGTGCTGACCGACCGTTTCGCGGCGATGGTCAGCCAACTGGAGCGTTTGATTGCCGGTGGCAGCCGACACCGCCAAGACCGGGGTGTCGACGTGTTATTCAACGAAACCCGGGAAGCGCTGACTACGGTTTTGCGAGTGTTGAGCCAAATTCAAGACGTCGAGCACGCCGTGGTCGATGAGGTCAGGAAATTGTCGACCCATACCAAGCAACTGGATTCGATGGCCCAGGAGGTGCGCAAGGTCGCCGAACAGATCAACTTGCTGGCCTTGAACGCCGCGATCGAAGCCGCGCGCGCCGGCGAAAACGGCCGCGGATTTGCCGTAGTGGCCGATGAAGTGCGGAAATTGGCCGGCTTCTCGTCGGCAACCGGCGAAAAGATCAGCCGTGCGATCGAAGGTATCAATTTGGCGATGGCTTCCACGCTGAAAATGTCAGAGGCGTCCGGTACTTCCGACGACAAAGCCATTCGCGACGCCGAACAGGCGATTCGCACCGCGCTCGACGATCTGCACAAAGCGCTGGATATGTTCAAGGACGATGCCGACAATCTCCGTGGCAACAGCGCGCAGATTCGCGACGAGATTTACAGCGTGCTTACTGCTTTTCAGTTTCAGGATCGCGTCAGCCAGATGCTGTCCCACGTCGAACATAACTTGAACAGTTTACAGCGAACGGTGGATGGAATCAGAACCGCCGGAACCCGCCACGCCGATAGCCTGGATGTTAGTGAGACTTTGTCCAGAATGGAGCTGACCTACACGATGCCGGAGGAGTTATTGAACCACTCAGCTTCCGCGGCGGTTAACCACCAAAGTTCCTCGGGCAGCGAAGAGATAACCTTTTTCTAAGAACTGTTAAGGAAGAAACAATGGCCAAAACCATCATGATTGTTGACGATTCAGCGTCGATCCGCCAAGTGGTCGGTATAGCCCTGAAGGGAGCCGGCTACGATGTAATCGAGGCTTGCGACGGCAAAGACGCGTTGACTAAATTGACCGGACAAAAAATCAATCTGATTATTTCCGACGTCAACATGCCCAACATGGACGGCATTACCTTGGTCCAGGAAATCAAAAAATTGGCGGCCTACAAGTTCACCCCGATCATGATGCTGACCACGGAAGCGGCGGACGATAAGAAGCAAGCCGGTAAAGCCGCCGGTGCCAAGGCTTGGCTGACCAAGCCGTTTCAGGCGCCTACCTTGCTGGATGCGGTCTCCAAATTGGTGTTGCCTTAATCCGATTCTCGCCCGGCCCCAGGAGGCAACCACCATGGCGATCGAAGTCAAACAACAGCAACCGGATAGCGTCCACCTCGTTATCGACGGCGAGGTGTCTATCTACAACGTATCCGAATTGAAACAGGCGTTATCGAACTATCTGGATACGGTCAAGGAGATGCAGATCGATCTGGCCGGCGTCGCCGAAATTGACGGCGCCGGAGTACAGTTGTTAATGTTTTTAAAGCAGGAAGCCGCAGCAAAAAGGGTCGAGTTGAGTTTGGCCCGACACAGCGAAGCGGTCGTCGAGGTTTTGGAATTGCTCAATCTGAGCACGCATTTCGGCGATCCGATAGTCATCTCCGCCGATTGGAAGTCGTTATGAACGAACTGGATACCGCGCTAGCCATCTTCGCTCAGGAAGCCGAAGAATTATTGGCCGATATGGAAGATGCGCTGCTGAGTCTGGACCAGGATCCGGACAACAGCGAAACCGTCAATTCCCTGTTTCGGGCGATGCATACCATCAAAGGCTCTTCCGGACTGTTCGGTTTCGAGCCTATCGTCGC
The DNA here is from genome assembly GCF_024505045.1 of Methylomonas aurea. Lineage (GTDB taxonomy): Bacteria > Pseudomonadota > Gammaproteobacteria > Methylococcales > Methylomonadaceae > Methylomonas > Methylomonas aurea. The sequence goes on from NZ_JANIBM010000002.1 coordinate 49,617, forward strand.
GTTCACCCACGAAGCCGAGACCCTGCTGGATAAGGTGCGCCAGGGCGAACGGGCTATCGATTCGAATTTGATCGCGGTGTTGCTGGAAAGCAAAGACCACGTCGCCAAATTGATCGAGCATTGCCTGAACGCCAACGGTCCGGCTTTGCCAGCAGAATTGGCTGCAACCGGATTGCGTCTGATCTCGCAATTGAACGGCGGGGTACAAACCGCGATTCAGCAAGGAACCGGCAGTGCTGACGAAAAGATATTCAGCGAGGGCGGCGGCGAGATTTCGGTCGACGAACATTGGCTGATATCGCTGGAATTCAAGCAAGATTCGTTTCGCGACGGTATCGACCCGTTATCGTTTTTACGCTACTTGAAAACCCTAGGCGATATCAAACAGATTTTGACCGCCGCCAACGGTATGCCGAGCGGCGAAGCAATGGACCCGGAAAGTTGTTATCTGCACTTCAAAATCGCCTTTCAGAGCGAGGCTACCAAGGAAACCATCGAACGAGTTTTCGAATTCGCCGCAGACGACTGCGAGATCAAGATTCTGCCGCCCAACGCCAAAATCGGCGAATATTTGGCTTTATTGGACGCTCAGGACGAAACCCAAGTGCGTCGGATAGGCGACATGCTGGTCCAGGTAGGAGCATTGACCGAGCATGATGTCGAGCACGCCCTTCAGGCGCAAACAGCGAGTGTCGAAAGCCAAACCGTAGATGGCGCAAAACCGAAACCGCTGGGCGAAATTCTGGTAGAACAGCATGTTGTGCAACAGCCGTTGATCGACCAAGCGCTAAAGAAGCAGGAACAAACCAAGCAAAAAATAGCCAGCGAGGCCAACTACATCCGGGTCGATGCGACCAAGTTAGGCCATCTGATCAATCTGGTCGGCGAATTGGTGATTTCCAGCGCAGCGATGAATTTGATCGTCGAAAAGCACGGCTTGTCCGACGCCAGCGATATTGCCGCCGGCATGAACGCATTGGTCAATAGTATTCGCGACACCGCCCTGGAATTGCGCATGGTGCAAATCGGCGATACTTTTTCGCGTTTCCGCCGGGTGGTACACGACGTCAGTAAGGAATTGAATAAGGATATCCAACTGTTGATCAGCGGCGGGGAAACCGAGTTGGATAAAACCGTAGTGGAGAAAATTCAGGATCCGTTGACCCATTTGATTCGCAATGCCTTGGATCACGGTATCGAACATCCCGAACAGCGGCTAGCGGCAGGAAAACCAGCTCAAGGCACCGTGCAGCTCAATGCTTACCACGAGTCCGGCCACATCGTGATTCAAATCGCCGACGACGGCGCCGGCTTGAACAGCGAAAAAATCCTGGAAAAAGCCCTGGCGAACGGCTTGGTCAAGAAAGACCACGGCTTGTCGCGGCGGGAGATTTACAACTTGATCTTTGCCGCCGGTCTCAGTACCAAAGACCAGGCTACCAGCCTCTCCGGGCGCGGCGTCGGCATGGATGTGGTCAAGAAAAACATCGAGGCTTTGCGTGGTTCGGTCGAAATCGACAGCGAGGAAGGCCAAGGCACCACTATTTCGATTCGCCTACCGCTGACCTTGGCGATCATCGACGGCTTCATGGTAGGGACTGCGTCCGAGCGCTACATCATTCCGTTGAGCATGGTCGACGAATGTATCGAAATGTCGGCCAACGAATGCGAGATCGACGAGATTCAACATTACATCAACCTGCGCGGCAGGGTACTGCCGTATTTGCGGCTGGGCGATTATTTCGGCAACACCACTGCCAACGCCAATCAGCGCGAGAGCGTGGTCGTCGTCAAATTCGGCCAGACCGAAGCGGGTTTGGTGGTCGACGAATTGCACGGCGAACACCAGACGGTCATCAAGCCGTTGGGCAAGGTCTTCGAACGCTTAAAAGGCATCACCGGCGCCACGGTCCTGGGTGACGGCACCGTCGCGTTGATACTGGACGTGCAAGGTCTGATCCAAGCCGCTATCGACCATAAACCCAAGGCGTTGGCCCATAAGCCGGCGCTACGCAGGGTCTGATTTTGGCGGAGCGCCAAAAAATAACAACAGGGGAAGAGCAGATGAACATCAACGATTTGAAAATAAAAACCAAGATCCTGACCGGTGCGATGTTGTTGGTGACTATCACCATCGCTTTCGGCGTGCTGTCGAAAATTTATATTGGTGACGTGGCGGGAGCCTTGTTCAATATCACTGACAATAACGGCAAATCGGTGGAATACGCCACCGGAGTGGAAAGGATGGCGTTGCAGACCATTATGGCGCAGCGGGCCTATCGGATTTCACAGAGCGACGAAGACGCGCAGAAAGTCGAAGACAACATGAAGACCTTGCTGGAGTATCTGGACAAGGTCGACCAAGTCGCCAAAAAATACAACAATACCGAGTTATTGGGCCAGTCCAAGGCGGCGCGCGAAGGAACCCTGAAATTCGGCCAGAAGTTCAAAGATGTAGTAACGGCGGTTCGCGACAACAAAGCGGCGGTGGATGCCATGGTCAACGAAGGTCAGGATGTGGCTAAGGCAGCAGACGATTTTCTTGATCGGCAAGTAAGGCTTTATCAGGAAGCGCAGAAGAAAGGGGCAACCGGTCAGGAGTTGGATGCCTACGTACAGCGCTATATTGGTGCTACCAACATCTACATCAAAGCCATGGAAATCATGCGCGCGGAAAAGGAGGAAGTGAATTACAAGAATCGGGTGGCCTGGAAAAAGATGCAGACCCTGTTGCCCGAGTTGATGAAATACTATGACGATTTGCAGAAGATAGTAAACAGCGAAGAGGCTCTGCGCCTGATCGAAACCGCGCGTAGCAGTACCCGCAGCTATCGGGAGGCTGCCGAAAAATGGATAGAGAATGATGACAAACTGAACGTAGTGCGTAAGGAAATGCTGGAAGCCGGCGATAATGTGATCAAACTGGCTCAAACTGCTGAAGAAGCCGGATACGCCCAATTGGAAGTAGCCCGCGAGCAGGCCGATGTTCTGGTCAGTGAAGCTAACAAAATCATCATCGGCACCATCGTAGTGGCATTGGTCCTGGGCATTATCATTGCCATGTTCCTGGCTAATTTGATCACGGTGCCGATCATCGTCGGCGTCCAATTTGCCAAATCGCTGGCCGAGGGCGATCTTACGGCAAAACTGGATGTGAACGGCAAGGACGAGATCGGCCAATTGGCGCAGGCCTTGCGCGATATGCGCGACCAGTTGAGTAGCGTGGTGAGCCAAGTGCGCGCGAATTCCGATACTTTGTCCAGCGCATCCGAGCAAGTCAGCGCCACCGCCCAAGCCATGAGTCAGATGGCGACCGAACAGGCGGCTAGTGTGGAAGAAACCACAACATCGATCGAACAGCTCAACGCGTCGGTGCAACAAAACACCGAAAATGCCCATGTCACCGAGCAAATGGCCACCAAATCCGCCAACGAAGCCCGCCAGGGCGGCGACGCGGTGACCGAAACCGTTAACGCGATGAAAAATATCGCCAAAAAAATCGGTTTGATCGAAGACATCGCTTACAAAACCAATTTGTTGTCGTTGAACGCGGCCATCGAGGCCGCTTCCGCCGGCGAACACGGCAAGGGGTTTGCCGTAGTTGCGGCCGAGGTACGCAAGCTGGCCGAAAGCAGCCGGATTACCGCCGAGGAAATCAACGAACTGGCCACTAACAGCGTCGCTATCGCCGAAAAAGCCGGTAATTTGATTACGGCGGTGGTACCCAACATCGTTAAAACCTCCGATTTGGTGCAGGAAATCAATGCCGCGTCGGTCGAACAATCCGGCGGCATCAACCAAATCAACGACGCCATGCGCCAATTGGATAAAGCCACTCAGCAGAACGCGGCTAGCGCCGAAGAGTTGGCGGCCACCGCCGAAGAGTTGAACGGTCAGGCCGCACAGTTGCAGCAAGTGGTTGCGTTTTTCAAACTGGACGGTAATGCCAAAAAAAGCCAGGGAGCCGGTCGCGGCAATAGCGCCGGCCGCTCACCCCGCTCGGTCGCCAAGCCGGCGCGTGCGCCGAAGCCCAACGTCTCGGCCGGTGGCGCCGAGAATTCATTGGACTTCAACGAAGCGGATTTCGAACGTTTCTAACGCTGCCGGAGCATCATGAGATGAGTAGTCTGATTCGGAAAGAAACCGCGACCGCGGTGGCAGCACAGGAGCAGGTTGGTCAGTACCTGACCTTTTTGGTCGGTGGCGAAACGTTTGCGGTCAGTATCCTCGACGTCAAGGAGATCATCGAAATTGCCAGCGTTACCCGCGTCCCGCTGACGCCGGACTATATCCACGGCGTGATCAATTTGCGCGGTAACGTCGTCGCCGTAATCGACCTGTCGGCACGATTGAGCCGTTCGCCGTCTCAAGTCAGCAAGCGCAGTTGCATCGTGCTGGTAGCGATGGAGATCAACGAAACTCTGCAGTTGGTCGGGATGCTGGTCGACGAAGTCCGGGAAATCCTGGAAATTCCGGCGGCGAATATTCAACCTGCACCCGATTTCGGAGCCGATATTCGTACCGATTTTATCGAAGCCATGGCACGGATAGACGACGTGTTTATCATCCTGCTGGCTTTGGATCGAGTGTTGTCTTTGGAGGAACTGTCCATGCTCGGCGAATTGACCGAGGCAGAAGCGCTACGTTCGGCGCCGGCAGAGTGAGGAGGGCTTGCCGCTAGGTCATTGTGGTGTGTGACGGGCATTGACCTAACGACCAAGACGCAAGGGAAGCTTTAAAAATTGAACTTAGATAAACTCAGTGCTAACGGTATCCCTATATATGTCGGAGCATTATCCCTTCGTGCTGAGCTTTTCGAAGCAAGAACGGATAAATTTTAGAGGCTCCTCCAACTGCGATTGCCCCCCACCGATTGAACTGTGCGGGGTAGAGGGCTCACTCGACTAAGCGCTGAAGTAAAGTGCGTGTCGATAGGCGCGACTAAGGCAATCCCAGACAAGCCAATCGCTTTTTATCGACAGCCGCCGCCGCATGTTGCGGCGTATCTTCGTTCAAAAAGGATCGTTTGCGCTCCTCCCCTGCTCAGCGCGAACGATTCTGATCCTATCAAGCTTCAAGTTCCTGGCCTTTATTGCGGAAATATTCGCCGATTGCCCTGTCTTCATTCTGAACGTGCTGAATCCATTCGCGCATAAAGGTCAAGGTATCGTTCTGGCGCCAATCTCCGTGCTGGATCTTCCGGCTGGCCTCGACCAGTTTGTCCAGCATCAGATTATGCGACGCGGTATGGGCTTGGGCGGACGGGTAGGCGTTATTCTTCATGAAGGATTCCTCGGCCTCGAAATGTTCCCGGCAATGCCGGTACAACCGCATTACATTCTCCTGAAGTTGGGCTTGGTTTTTCGGATTGGATCAAATCGTTGGCCAGCGCAAACAGTTGCCGGTGTTGCCCATCGATGGCTTCTTCGGCCACCAGATAATCGTCGCTCCATTCAAATTGCTTCATAGCGAATTCCACCTCGATTTTGGTTAATTAGCGGATCTTAAAAAATCCGATTTGTGCCACCAGGTTTTGGCTTTGCTCGTTGAGCGCTTCGGCCGTGGCTGCCAGTTGTTCTGAAGCGGCGGCATTGTGCTGGATAGCTGTATTTAGTTGTGCCATCGCTTGGTTAATTTGATGCACACCTACCGCCTGTTGTTCCGAGGCCGTTACGATTTCCTGTACTAAATTTGCGGTATTTGCGATGCTGGGCAGCATTTCCGCGAAAATGTCGCCGGCTTTTTGGGCGATTTGCAAACCGTACTGCGCCAATTCGCCGATTTCGGTGGCGGTGGACTGGCTACGGTTTGCCAATTTACGGACTTCTCCGGCCACTACCGAGAATCCGGCTCCATGCTGGCCAGCCTTGGCGGCGACGATGGATGCGTTCAACGACAATAGATTGGTTTGGTAGGCGATGCCTTCGATCAAACCGATTTTTTCGGCAATTTTTTGCATCGCCGCGACGGTTTGCCCTATTACCTTGGCGCCGTTTTGCGCCGATTCAGCCGCCGATTGCGCAATTTGCTCGGTCGAGCTGGCGTTTTGTTGGTTGTGTGCGACCGAGCCGCTCAACTGTTCCAGCGCGGCACTGGTTTGCTCGATGCCGGCCGCTTGTTGGCAACTGCTTTGGCTCAGGGTTTGCGCGGCGCGGCTGACTTCGTCGGCCGCCTGCGAGATTTGCTCCGAGCAATCGCGTAGCGCGGTCACCACATCGGTCAAGCGCTGCTGCATACTCAGCATCGCCGCCAAGATCCCGCTGTAGTTTGCCGCCTGCCGGTTGCTTTGCGCCGCGAGTTCCCCGGTAGCGACTTTAACCGCTAAGGCTTTGACTTGAGCCGGTTCGCCGCCCAATTGTTCGGTAATGTCTTGGCGCAGGAACCAGAATAATCCGAGCGACAGACCAAGTACCGTCATCACCAAAAGGCAGTTGAGCAGCAGTTGCCATTGGGCGTCCTGTTTGATCGCGTTCGATGTTGCGGTAATGTCGCCGGCGATGTAGTCCTCGATTTCTTTTAACAGGTTGATTTTGCCGGTTTGCATTGCAAACCAGTGTGCCGGATCGACGCCGAAACCTTGGCCGCCGTTATCGGCCAACGCTTTGCGCCGCATCGCCGCGGTTTCGTCGACGAATTGGCCGCGCAAGGTTTTATCGGAAAATTCCAGATAATTGTCCGGAGCCGTCGCCGCGAACAAGTCGAGGTAGGCGTTTTGTAGTGCAATCAGTGCGATCAGCTTCTGGTACATGCCAGGACCGAACGCGTTTTTGGCAAACGTGTTGGCCAGCACCGCGCGTTCGATCCCGGCCTGTTCCTTGCCTTTCAGAAAGTTGGCATACGCGGCTAACTGCTGGCTGAGCCGCGGGTCCGCACTGAATTTCGGCAATTGGGCCAGAATCGCCAGATAAGCCGCATTCAGTTCCGAATAGTAGTTTACGGTGGCTTCGCCACCGGCGTTCAAGCCGTCCACTCCCGAGCGGGTTTGGCTTAACTGGGCGATACGCCGCTCGGCGTCCGCCAAACCCTCGGAAAAATAATCGGCGGTGCGTGCAGCGAAACTCTGCAGAAAACCGTCCAGCTTTGCCAGTTTTGCGTCGGTTGCCCGCCGCTGCTGTTCCAATTCGGTTTTGAATTTCCGCCCGCCGCTGCCGAGAAAACCGACCGACAAGCCGCGCTCTTTCTGCAATTCGTGGACCAGATCGCTGGCCAGCACCGAGAACCCGGCCAATGCCGCGACATTGTCGGCCGCATGCATCTGGTGCAACTGGTTGCGAACCACAAAGGAAGCCATTAGCAGCAAGCCGGCTAACGGCAATAACGAAAGTGCGGCGATTTTATGGCTGAATTTCAGCGAGCGCAGGTCGAACATGGCATCACCTCGGTGGATTTCGGATCAAATATCGGCTTCGCCATTCAACTCAATAGCGGCAGACACGCGATTGCATAAGCATAGCGGGATAGTGCGGAGCCGGCCTGCCGCCAGCTCGCTCGGTCCGATAAGTAGCGGCTAGAACAAACCGCTGATCACGCCGTTGTCGTCGATATCTATCCGTTCCGCTGCCGGAGTTTTCGGTAGGCCCGGCATTGTCATCATGTCGCCGGCGATGGCGACGATAAAGCCGGCACCGTTGGCCAGCCGCACTTCGCTGATTTCCACAGTATGGCCACTCGGTGCGCCTTTGGCGTTGGCGTTGGTCGAGAACGACATCTGGGTTTTGGCCATGCAGATCGGGAAATGGCCGTAGTTGGCCTGCAAGGCTTTGATTTCGCCCATTACTTTCGGGCTGGCGCTGACCTTGCCGGCGCCGTATAACTTGGTGGCGATGGCTTCGATCTTGTTCCACAACGGTAGTTCGTCGTCGTAGACGTAGTTGAAACCCGGTTCGCGGTTATCGACGATGTTCAATATTTCTTTCGCCAAGTCCTCGGCGCCGGCGCCGCCATGCGCCCAGTGTTTGGCGATCACGCATTTGGCGCCCAGAGCTTCGCACTTGCGTTTCAGCAATTCGATTTCGGCGTCGGTATCGAAGGTGAAGTGGTTGATGCTGACTACGCAGGGTAGGCCGTAGTGGTCTTGAATATTGCTCAAATGTCGTTCCAGGTTGGCGAAGCCTTGCTCAAGGGCGGCCAGATTTTCCTGGTTCAGTTCGTCCTTGGCTACGCCGCCGTGGAATTTCAACGCCCTTACCGTGGCCACCAGCACCACTGCCGACGGCTTCAGGCCGGACATCCGGCATTTGATGTCCAGAAATTTTTCGGCCCCCAAGTCGGCACCGAAGCCGGCTTCGGTAACTGCGTAATCGGCCAGCTTCAATGCGGTTTTGGTGGCGGTGACGGTGTTGCAGCCGTGGGCGATGTTGGCGAACGGGCCGCCGTGGATGATGGCCAGATTGTTTTCCAGAGTTTGCACCAGATTCGGTTTGATCGCGTCTTTCAAAATCGCCGCCATCGCGCCGTGGGCTTTCAGGTCGCTGGCATAAACCGGCGTGACCTTGTCGGATTTGTAGCCGATGACGATACGGCCCAGGCGTTCTTTCAAATCGGCGCGGCTGGTGGCGAGACACAGAATTGCCATCACTTCCGAGGCAACCACGATGTCGAAGCCATCTTCGCGCAAATAGCCGTTGGCCGGACCGCCTTGGCCGATGGTGATTTTCCGCAAGGCGCGGTCGTTCATGTCGATCACCCGCTTCCATTGGATGCGGCGCGGGTCGATGTCCAACTTGTTGCCATGGTTGATGTGGTTGTCGATCAAGGCCGACAACAGATTGTGCGCCACGCCGATCGCATGAAAATCGCCGGTGAAATGCAAGTTGATGTCTTCCATCGGCACCACTTGGGCATAGCCGCCGCCGGCCGCGCCGCCCTTCACGCCGAAGCAGGGCCCCAACGAAGGTTCGCGCAGGCAGATGATGGTTTTCTTGCCGATCCGGTTCAATGCATCGCCCAAGCCGACCGTGGTCGTAGTCTTGCCTTCGCCGGCCGGAGTCGGCGAAATGGCGGTGACCAGAATCAGTTTGCCGTCGGGTTTATCGGCCAGACTGTTGACGTATTCCAACGATATTTTCGCTTTGTAATGGCCGTAAGGATCGAGATGTTCGGCCGGGATGGCGAATTTTTCGCCGGCCAAATCGATAATAGGGCGCATTTTTGCCTGTTGGGCAATTTCGATGTCTGACATGTTTTCCGGTTCCTGAAATACTTTGGAGGGTGCAATGGTTAAACGGGTTGGAACGGCCGAGCGCGCCTGCCGTCGCAAATGGCGGATATTTTAGGGTTTAACGGCGGAAGCCGCCAAAAATATTGAGGTTAATCGGTTTTGCGGAGGCGGTTGGCTGGACGGTGAAATGGGCAGCGAACTCGACGCGCCGATGCGGCGGCGAGTTCGCGCCGAATGAAGCGCTTAGTAACTGATGACTTCGCTACCTTTACCGACCAACACCACATCGGCGTCGCGCATCGCGAACAGGCCGTTGGTGATGACGCCGGGGATGTTGTTGATGGCTTGCTCGGTGCCGATCGGGTCGACAATGCTCATATTGTGCACGTCCAGAATCTCGCAGCCGTTGTCGGTGATGTAGGGTTGGCCGGTTTCCTTGTTCATGCGCAAGATCGGTTGGCCGCCCAGTTTGACCAATTGGCGGGCGACGAAGCTGCGTGACAGCGGCAATACTTCCACCGGCAACGGGAACTTGCCCATCACGTCGACGCACTTGGTTTCGTCGACGATGCAGACGAATTTCTTGCTGGCGCCGGCGATGATCTTCTCGCGGGTCAGCGCGCCGCCGCCGCCTTTCAACATTTTGCGGTGCGGAGTGACTTCGTCGGCGCCGTCGACGTAAATGTCCAGGTCGCCGCTGTCGTTCAATTCAATGACTTTAATGCCGATCGATCTGAGGTGCTCGGTGGTTTTGATCGAACTGGACACGGCGGCTTCGATATCGTTTTTGAAGTTGCAGTCGGCCAATTGGTTGATCAAATGCGTCACCGTCGAGCCGGTGCCCATGCCGATGATCGGTACGTTTTTCAGGTATTGCAATGCGGCGGCGGCGACTTGTTTTTTTAATTCGTCTTGAGTCATGTGTGATGGTCCTGATGGTTATGCTCTTATGAATCCTGACACGGCTTTCAACCCGTCATTGTATGGGATAATAACCGATTAACGCTGATCGCTCAGCAGTTTTTAAGGCCAGGAATGCGGGGCGCAACAGGATGCTCGCGCCGAGGATAGCGATGCTGAATTACATAGAAAAAATATTGCGGGCCCGGGTTTACGACGTCGCCGAGGAAACCCCGCTGGACTATGCGCCAACCTTGTCCGAACGCGTCAACAACCGGGTTTATCTTAAACGCGAAGATCTGCAGCCGGTGTTTTCCTTCAAGCTGCGCGGAGCGTATAACAAGATCGCGTCGTTGACCCCGGAACAGACAGCCAGCGGCGTGATCGCCGCTTCGGCCGGCAACCATGCCCAGGGCGTCGCGTTGGCGGCGAAACGGCTCGGCATCAAGGCCTTGATCGTGATGCCGAAAACCACGCCGGAAATCAAAGTCAAATCGGTCAAGGCGCGCGGCGCCAAAGCCGTGTTGCACGGCGACTCCTACGACGACGCTTATGCCCACGCCATGGAATTGGCCGCCGAGAAAGGCATGACCTTCATTCACCCTTACGACGACCCGGAGGTGATTGCCGGCCAGGGTACGGTGGCGATGGAAATCTTGCGCCAGCGCAACGGCGAGATTCACGCCATCTTCGTGCCGGTCGGCGGCGGCGGTTTGATTGCCGGCATCGCTGCCTATGTCAAATTCGTGCGGCCGGAGATCAAAGTCGTTGCCGTCGAGCCCGACGACGCTGATTGCCTGAACCAGGCGTTACGCGCCGGCGAGCGGGTGGTGTTGGAGCAGGTCGGTCTATTCGCCGACGGTGTCGCGGTCAAGCAAATCGGCGCGGAGCCGTTTCGGATTGCGCGGCAGTTCGTCGACGAAGTGGTCACGGTCGGTACCGACGAAATCTGCGCGGCGATCAAGGACATTTTCGACGATACCCGTTCGGTGGCCGAGCCGGCCGGCGCTTTGGCCGTGGCCGGCTTGAAGAAATACGCCGAACGCCATGGTCTGCAGCAGCAGACCTTGATCGCGATCGACAGCGGCGCCAACATCAATTTCGACCGCTTGCGCTATGTCGCCGAACGGACTCAGGTCGGCGAGCATCGCGAGATTTTGCTGGCGGTTGCCATTCCTGAATCGCCCGGCAGTTTCCTGAAGTTCTGCAGAGCGCTCGGCAAACGCAACATCACCGAGTTCAATTACCGTTATTTCGACCCGACCATGGCCCAAGTCTTCGTCGGCATCAGCAGCAGCGGCGCCGAGACCGACCGGCAACAATTGCTAGAGCATCTGGCCGCAGAAAGCTTTGCCGTGACCGATATGACCGGTAACGAGTTGGCCAAGGACCATATCCGTTACATGGTCGGCGGCCATGCGCCATACGACGTCAAAGAACGGGTTTACAGCCTGCAATTTCCGGAGCGCCCCGGCGCATTGTTGAAGTTCTTGATGGCGTTGGGCAGTCAATGGAACATCAGCCTGTTTCATTACCGCAACCACGGCGCCGCGTTCGGCAAGGTGTTGATCGGTTTGCAGCTCGGCGACGCGGAATCGGTGCATTTCGAACAATGCCTGAACGCGTTGCAACTGGTTTACCGTCGGGAAACCGATAACCCGGCCTACCGCTTGTTTGCCGGCGGCGCTTCGGCTTAGCTCGGTTTCGGCAAGAATTCCGGGAGCGTGCTATTTTCCACTGAACACTAAACCCGGAACAGGCGGCGGACATGAGCAAAAAACACCCGGAAAAAGCGGAAAAACCCGATTACAAGGACGTGCTGCAACAACTGCAGGTGGAACTGGTCAAGCTGCAAAATCACATCATCAAGCACGGCGACAAGATTCTGATTTTGTTCGAAGGCCGCGACGCCGGCGGCAAGGACGGCACGATCAAACGCATCATCCAGCATCTCAGTCCGCGCGAAATCCGGGTGGTCGCGCTGGGCAAACCGTCCGACCGCGACAACAGTACCTGGTATTTTCAACGCTATACCGCACATCTGCCGGCGGCGCAGGAGTTGGTGCTGTTCAACCGCAGTTGGTACAACCGGGCCGGGGTGGAGCGGGTCATGGGCTTTTGTTCGGACAACGAATACCACGAGTTCATCGAAACGGTTTCACATTACGAGCAACTGTTGGTGCGTTCCGGCATCAAGTTGCTGAAGTATTACCTGGACATCAGCAAGGGCGAGCAGAAAAAGCGCTTGGCCCAACGCCAGAAAGACCCGTTAAAGCAATGGAAAATCAGCCCGATCGACAAAGAAGCGCAAAAGCATTGGCAGGCCTATAGCGAGGCGCGCAACATCATGTTCGCCAGAACCCACCATTTGTCGGCGCCGTGGACTATCGTCAAAGCCGACGATAAAAAACTGGCCAGAATCAATTTGATCAAGGATTTGCTGTTTCGGCTCGATTACAAAGGCAAGAACGAAGCTCTGGTGTTGCCGGATGCCAATATCGTGTTCAGTTACGAAGAAAGCTATTTGCACAACGGCATGATTGCGCCGTGACCGGTCGCTCCGGTTAAGGCGAACTGGCCGATCGACTTTTTGGGTTTGCTCTGGTTTTCTCTGGTTCCCACGGTCCTCCGTGGGAACCCATAGCGCGTGTCGAAGTGGGCTGCGATTCTCCCGCCGGAGCGTGGGAACGAAGTAGTGTGCGCGCTATTTTTTCGCCTCGGCCGGTTTGGCGGGGGCTGGCGGCGCGGGTTCGGCGGTTGCCGGTTCGGCTTTAGCCGCGGTTTCCGGCGCCTCCGGCTGCGGGCCGATATAGCCTTTATGCCAGGCAAATGCCGCACCGGCCAGCAAAACCAGCAACAGTATCAGGCTGGGCCAAGGGCTTTTTTTCTCGCCGAAGGGATCGGCCAGCTGCCGTTCCGCGTCTTTCGGCAGCTTGGCGACATCGGTCAGCAAATGGCCGAACGGAATGTTGATGTAGGCCTTGGCATTGACCGCCCAGCCGCACGCGTCCAGTAACGGCGCCAAGTTGCGTTGGCGCAGCTTCAGCCAGGCGATGAACATCGACGGGCCGGAGATGGCCAGCAGCACGCCGACGATCGCCAGCGGCATTTGCCACCACAGCAGTGCCATGAAACCGCTGACCACGGCGGCCAGCGCGGTACCGATCGCGCCGATCGCCAGGCCGATTGCGGCGAAGATACCGGCGAATTTGGCGACATCGAACGGCGCCGGCGGCGCCTTGCCTTGTTCGGCCTGGGTTCCGGCCTCGGCTACGCCTTTGAATGCGCCTTCGTGCGCCGCTTTGTCGCGGGCCGAGGCCGATTTTTCCAGCTGTTCGCCGACCATCCGGCCGACCCGTTTGTATGGCGCCCAGAAAGCTTCGCGGATACTGATCGGGTTTTCGACGATTTTGACGATGGTGGCGTCCCAATCCAGGCCGTCGCGGTCGTAAAACACGCCGTTGCGGCCGACGCGCAGATTGTCGCTGTCGCCGTCGGTGAAGGCGGCGACGATGGTCATGCTCCGGTTGTCGCCGGCGCGGCGGCATTCGCAGTAGGCCAGAAAGATTTTGCTCAATTCGGCCAGTTTGCTGTGCTGGGCGATGTCGTCGACTTTTACGCACAATTGGCAGCTTCTGCCGTCCAGGTACAGCGTGCCGGCCTGGAAAATGGCGCGCGGTTGCGGGCAATAAAAATCGCGGAACGAGACGAAATTGTTCAGCAGCGTGTAAAGGTCGCGGTAGTAATGCTGCAAGCGTACCACCGAATCGATAGCCTCGGCTTCAGCCTTGACCGCCAGGTCCTGTTCGACCAGCGCGGTCAGCGTTGCTTGGGCGCCGCTTTCTAGTAAAAACTTGATCCGCTCCGGCCCCAAACTGTCGACGACCGTGGCCGGTTTTTGTTGCAGCCAGGTGCGGTAATCGGCAAACAGGCCGTTGACGTCCTGCCATTGCGCGTAGCTCAAACTGTCCAGTTCGCCGAGTAAGGGCTGCAATACCTGGGTTTTGAACTGGGCGACGGCGTCGCGCCAGGCCGGGTTCAGGCCCGCGTTGAGCGGCAATGCAGCGCCGGCGACGATGGCCGCCAAAGGCAATTGGGCCAGCTCAGCGTTGGCCGCCGACAGATCGGTGCCGGCCAGTTGTTCGTAGCGGCTATCGGCCGGATTCAACAACGCGGCCGCACCGGCGTCGAATTCGGCCAGCTGGCAGCGGGTGAAATAATCGTCGATTTTCGGTTTCAGCTTGTCCAGCAAAGCCGCCGCCGCCTCGGTGTCGGCGATTTGTTTACGGATTTGCAAGGCTTCGGCATCGCAGTGCTGCCACCACTCGTGGTAACTGGCGGCATCCTTGAAAAACAGTTCGATTTTTTCCAGATCGATACCCGGATCGCCGCAACGGTCGGCCACTTCGCCGCAGCAGGCCATGACCTGCTCGATCAATTCGCTGCCGGCGGCGTCGGCTGCAGCTTTGGCCGGGATCACGCCGTCGCCGTTGAAGCGGGTGTCGGCGAAAATTTTGGCCATGTCGGCCAGATCGTCCTCGCCGATTTCGCTGGCATCGGCTTTGCCCAGGTTTTTCAGGATTTCCTTGGCCGAGGCCAGCAACTGTTTGCCTTCCGGATCCTGATCGTTGATCGCCGCCAACGGTAGCACCGGCTTTTGTTGCACCAGGTCGGCCGGGTTTTTCAGCACCCGGCAGGCCCAACTGACCGCTGCCGACACCTCGTGCGCCCGGATCCTGCCGTCATGGTCGCTGTCGAGCAAATCCAGGGTTTTTTGGTCGAAGAACAGGCCGTGAGTCGGGCAACTCAGCGCCGCCCATAATTTCTGGTCCAGTTCCGGTAATGCCAGCAAGTCGCTGGTGCGCTTCAACTCGACTTGATCGAAACCACCCAGTTGGGCGAAACGCCATTTGTCGGCGGTGGGACGGCTGGATACTTGGGGCATACGCTTCTCCTGCACTCGTTATTTTTGTTATGGGGTTCACGATTCCAGCTAGTTTTACAGGCTTAATTCGCCCGATGCAACTTGCTTTACCGGAATGCAGGCCGGGCAGGAGACCTGCAGCAATTCGCCGCTATGGCGGTGGCGGATCGGCCGGGCCCGGCCGTCGCTTTGGTTCATGGCTTGGAACAGGCGGTTTTCCTCGACTATCACTTCGTGCTCGTGTTCGAAAGGGTACAGTCCCGGCGCCAGGCCGCCGCCGGCGATGAAATGCGCGCTGTCCAGCAGCATCAATTTGGCGTGCAGCAATTCGTGCAACAAGGCATCGGCCGGGGCGATGCTGCAGGCCGGGGTGGCGTCGCAACCGGGATCGCCGAGCAATTGCGCACCGAGGCGGGTGTCGAAATGGATGGTTACGCTGCTTATGCCGAATTGGTTACCAAAAGCCACGGTTTGCCAGGTGCCAGCCTGGTAATTCAACTCGATTTTTTGGCCGCGCAATTCGTCGATCAACGCGGCGGCCTGCGGATAACGCGAAAAATAGTCGGCGATGGTTTGCAGGTCGGCGCTTAGTGTGGCCGGGTCGCCTGATTTTTTTTGGTAGAGCGAAATGAGGAATTCGGCGATATCGGCGGCTACAGTGGCGTCGGTTGCTAGGGTGGGTTGTTTTTGGCTGTAGGCGGCAAGGACTTCCTCGGCCGAGGGCGGACGCCGGTGGCGCAAACGAATGACGCCGTCGCCGCGGTGGTCGGTTACGCCGGTTTGAACGGCGGCGGCCGGGCCGGGCAACTGCTGGCTGCCGGCGACCACGTTGACCGGCAGCAATTCGTCGGCGCCGACGCTGCGCGACACGGCGCTGAGGCCGATACAAAAACTCAATACCAAACCCAATCCGCGCCGGCGGTTGCCGCCGGTCCAGGCTTGCTCGCCGCGGCGGGCGTCTTCCTTCAGAAACAGCGCATAACGTTCGGCGATGGCTTGCAATTCGGCGAAAGCCGCCGGATCGATCCGGCTCAGGTCGGCCTGGCACACCAGGGCCGGGCGGCCGCCGATTTGGCAGGGATGCAGAAAATTGCAATGCGGATGTTGCTGATACCAGCGGTTCAGCGCCGCCGCCAGGCCGGACAAATCGCCGGCCGGCGGCTGAGCGCCTAGAAAGGCTTGCTGTAAGAGGTCAATTTCGGTCATGCGGCAACAGCCTGGTTTGGATTTGGCGGCGCGCGGCAAACCGGCGCCCAGTCGATTCGCCACTGTAACAGCGGCGCAACTTGGCCGGCAAGCCGCCACTGTCCGGCCGAGTCGGCTGTGGCGGGACTAACCGATGCAGCCGATTCGGCAAGCAATACAACGGCATAGCTAGTGCCGCCGCGGCCGATTCCGGTGGCCGTGTAATACGTTTGTATTACGTTTCATCAAACTGTAACGGACGCGTAACGAAAAACGCCGATTTGAACTGGAATAATTTGCCGCAACTGGAACAGCGCCGAAGGGTGCGGTGGTTCATCAAGTTTACGGATCGGCTAGGGATCAGGGACGGCACGCAGACGGAGCGGCGAGGGAAGAGGTTAGGGAGTAGGCGGCGGTGGCAAAAGGAGAGCGGCGCCATTTCGGTGCAAAAGTTGGACTTAGGAAGCGTGTAAAAGCCAAACCCGTCGCGAGGCGGGGACGGAAAGCCACGGATGTTGCCGCCAGGCAAGATGGCCGGGTTGTCACCTTGTGTATTTATGGTTTTTTAAAACATGAGGCTAAAAATGAACAAATTCTCAAAAACTTTGGTTGCGGCCGCGCTGTTGGCCGGCGCCGGTGCGGCTAACGCGAGTATCTCGGTATTGGGTTCGACCGATGCGACCCGCGAGTTGTATTTCCAAGCCTACGACAGCGTTTCCAAGCTGACTTACAGCCTGGACTTGGGCATCACCCTGGCTCAGTTGATCCCTGAAGTCTCCAACGAGTCTTATACCGTGTTCCGCGATTTGAGCAGCGATGCCAACTGGACCGCAATGACTTCGGTAGCGACTTACAATCCGACCAACGTGCAATACGTGTTGGCAGTGGGACGTTCTTCGAAATTGTTCATCACCCAAAAAGAAGGTAATGCTCTACCTGCATACGACGCTCCGCTGACAACTAGTGGTGTGGCAACCGTAATTACCAATCATGCCAAGGAGATCAACGTCGGTTTGGCTAATGACGCATCGCTGAATGTCAGTAAATTGGTATCAGATACTGATGCACCTGGTAGCGGCCAATGGGCAACCGGTTTAGGCAATTTGCCTGACGATATTTGGGGTACTACCGGAGGTTCCGCTGCCGCAGTCGCCTTCGGCCAAAAAGC
Source organism: Methylomonas aurea (assembly GCF_024505045.1). Classification (GTDB taxonomy): domain Bacteria; phylum Pseudomonadota; class Gammaproteobacteria; order Methylococcales; family Methylomonadaceae; genus Methylomonas; species Methylomonas aurea. The sequence continues at coordinate 66,954 of NZ_JANIBM010000002.1, forward strand.
CGATTTCTGGTATGCGCAAGGTACCAACGTGACCAAAGCCGCCGGCCAATGGCTGCTGTCCGGCAATACCCTGGAATACAAAGTATTCCCGGTCAGCCAAGTGCCGCTGCCGGGCGCAGTCTGGATGTTCGGCGCCGGCCTGATGGGCCTGCTGCGTGCGACCCGCCGCAAATGGGCGGTTGCAGCGTAAACCGTTTTACGGGCGGCGGTTAAGCCGCCGCCCGCTTTCCAGTTTTAATCCACACGAGACACGACCATGAAAAAATTAGTATTAGGCGCGGCTATCTCCGCGGCAATGTTCGGCGCAGCGGCGCAAGCGGCGATCCCGACTATCGATCCGGCGACGACCCGCGTGCTGTACATTTCCGGCGCTACTGCTGCCGCGACCTTTATCGACCGCCTGGTAACTTCAACCGCTGTCGATCCGGTCGATCGTATTTGCGACCCAAGCAGCCAGGTTTACCGTTTCAGAGATCCCGGCAACACCGAGCAATTCGCGCTTTACTGCAAAGCCAACAACACCGGCGCGGTCGGCGTAAAAAATCCCAACCTGCCAACTGGTCCGGCCAACGCCAACTTGTTGATCTATAAAGTCAACACCGGCGGTTCCGGCACTGGTGTGACTCCGGTGGCCCAAGCCACGCCGCTGGCCTTTTTAAACATCTCCAGCGGTTGCACCGAAATCAGCGCCGGCAATTTGAGCACGCCAGCCGATATTCAGTGCAGCAACATCAACAACAACCAAATCCCGGACATGGGCTTGTCGGATGTCGATCCGATCCAGTTCAGAGGCAACAACGCGATTAACGGTGTCGATATCAGCGCCAACGACGTTGCCAAATTGACCGTCAAAGCCGCCTCCGCATTGAACTTCGGCGCGCCGGTAACCTGGGACTTGTACAGAACCCTGCAAGCCGCGCAAAAATTCACCAACGACCTGCCGGCATCCTGCTTGATCGGCGACCGCAGCGAAGCTTGTATGCCTAGCCTGACTTCGGCGCAAATTGCTTCGATCCATGCCGGTAAATGGGATGAATGGAATGCGTTGAAAGTCGGTAACAGTGCCACTGCGCCCGGCTTGCACGATTGGGCCTTGACCCAAACCACGCCAGTATCGGCCTTCGGTGGCGGCTCGGTCACCATCGCTGACTTGGCGCCGGTGGATGCGCCGTTCCTGCACACTTGCCGTCGCGACGTCGGTTCAGGTACCCAAGCCCAATCCAACATCATCTTCCTGGGTGACGGTTGCTCGACCGCGGCATCCGCTTTAACTCCGGCCGAAGCCACAGATGGCGATTTCGCTGAAGGCGACGGCGTTGCAATCATTCACTCCAACACCAGTGCCGGCCGTGTGGATTCCTGCTTGCGCGACTTGCAGAACGGCAACGATGCCGCTTCCGGTTTCACCAACCAGTGGGGCAAGCGTTGGGCGATCGGTATTCTGTCCTTGGAAAGAGCCAACGCGGCTTACGAGTTCGTCAAAATCGACGGCGTAGCGCCAACTTTGGCAAATGCTGTCGAAGGCAAATATAAGGATTGGGCGGAAAACACCTTCCAATACCGTAACAACACTTCGTCTCTGCCGTTGACCGGCGACAAGAAAACTCTGGCCGATGCGATCATCAAATCTGCCGGTTCGCCTTCGGTCATGGCCGATTTGAACGCCGGCTTCGTGCATACCTTCGGTAACGGCGCTTACTTGGCCGTTCCTTCCAACTTCGCTCCATCGAACGGCCGTTTCGACGCCGCCAGACCGGTGATCCCTTACAGCCACGCCGTCAAAACCGGCGCTACCACCTTCGCTCCGGCCAACGCTTGCCGCGTGCCGACCATCTGGGGCGGCGGCGCAAGCCAACTGTAATCGGATAGTCGGTTAGCCGGGGCAATCCCGGCCGGAGCCAGGGACGGCTCCAAACCTGTAAAACCAGTCGTTTTCGGACGGCTGGTTTTGCCTTTTTCAGGAGCCGTTATCGCGGGTGGCCGGTAACGGCGCTGTCATAAAGTTTTAACCTGGCCGCAATAGAATTTAGGGCTATCGGTTTTCAGCGGGAAAACCGGGCTTTGGGACACGATATCAACTTATGCAGGACACCGGAACGATAGCGCGCAGGCCATGGCTCAGGCTGGTTTGCGCCGCAGCAACCCTGATGGCGGTTGCACAGGCGAATGGGGCGGCGGCACAGGCAGTGCCGGAGCAAGCCGCAGCGGCGCAGGGTGCGGCGGAACCGCAAGCGCCGGCAACCTTCGATTTGCTGGAATTGCGGGTCAAGGGCAACACCTTGCTCGATAAAAAACAACTGGAACGCACGGTCTACCGTTTCCTCGGCCCCAACAAGAGCATCGACAACGTCGAAGCCGCTCGCGCCGCCTTGGAAGACCTGTACCGCAGCAACGGCTACCAGACCGTCGCGGTCGATATTCCGGAACAGGACGTCAAGAACGGCGTGGTCTATCTGCAAGTGTTAGAAGGCAAGGTCTCGCGCTTGCGGGTTAAAGACAGCCGCTATTTCTCGCTGGGCAAAATCAAGGCCGGCGTACCGGAACTGGCGGAAGGCAACGTGCCCAACTTCAAGAACATGCAACAGCAATTGACGCAATTGGCCGGGCAAAGCCCGGACCGGCAAATCGTGCCGGTGCTGCGCGCCGGGGAAACCCCCGGCACGCTGGAAGTGGATTTGAACGTCAAGGACGAACTGCCGGTTCACGGCAAGGTGGAATTGAACGGCCGCAATACCTCAAGCACCTCGCGCTTGCGGTTGGTGTCGTCGCTGCGTTACGACAACCTGTGGCAGGAGCTGCATAGCGCGTCGCTGATGTACCAGGTCTCGCCGGAAAACACCGCGGAAGTCGACGTCTGGGCCGGTACTTACGCGATGCCGCTGTTCGACGGCGACAGCCGGCTGGCCTTGTATGCGGTCAGCTCGTCTTCCAACGCGCAGATCGCCAATGCCGGCGCCTTATCGGTGATCGGTATCGGTAACATTTACGGCGCCCGGCTGGTCAAGCCGTTGAAACCGTTGGCGGATTATTTCCATACCGCGACCTTGGGCATGGACTACAAGGACTTTCAGGAAGATTTGAATCTGCTCAGCGCCGATTCGATCAAGACGCCGATCAGCTATGTGCCGTTTCTGGCGCAATACAGCGGCAGCCTGCGCGGCGCCGAATCGTTTACCAGTTTCGATATAGGTGCACATTTCTCCTTCCGTGGTTTGGGCAATAACCAGAAGGAATTCGAGAACAAACGTTATTTGGCCAAAGCCAACTACATGTATTTGACCGGCGATCTGAAATTCCAGCACGACCTGCCGCTGGGTATGGAACTGTACAGCCACGTCGCGGCGCAGGTGGCCGATACGCCGCTGATCAGTAACGAGCAATTCTCGTTGGGCGGCGACGAAAGCGTGCGCGGCTATTTCGAGACCCAGGCGCTGGCCGACGATGCCGTGTTCGGTTCGCTGGAATTGCGCTCGCCGCATCTGGGGCCGAGCGACTGGGAGTTTCTGAACAAATTCAAGCTGCTGGGTTTTCTGGACGTCGGCCGCGGCTGGATCAAGAACGCGTTGCCGGGCAACGTCCGCAGCAATTTCCTCAGCGGCGGCGGCTTCGGCGTGCGCTTCCAGATGTGGCGCAAACTCAGCGGTGCGCTGGATATCGGCATTCCGTTCACGACCCTGGCGCCGGTGCAAAGCGGCGATCCGCGCGTGCATTTTAATATCGCAACCGAGTTTTAAAATAGTATCCGCCGAGTTATTGTAATATTTTCGTAATTAATTATTAATGGTCTTATTTGGGTTTGTTTTTGTAGGTTAAACCTTGGTGGCTGTCATAATGTTGACATAATTGTTATTTAATACCTTGGTACAGTTATTAAATCGTACTGAGTATTTAAACTATAGCGGCGTGATATTTTCGAGTTACCGTATTTGCTTAGACGGCTATTTATAGGGTTGGTAAGGTTGAATTTGGTTTTGGCGTTAACGGCGCCATTATTTGGAAAATAGGGTTTAGATCGGGTGTTGAATAAATCCGCCTGTGTCACCTTTTTTCAAAGTTGGAAGCTTTATCCGGCGGACGTTGCGGTACCGGCAATGGCGCTAAATTAAGCCGTTCGTGGTGAGCATGTCGAGCCCTGATCGGCTCTTGGGTATAACCATTCACCCTTCGATACGCTCAGGGCGAACGGTTAAGCCTTTACCTAACGACATTGGTGTGAGGGGGTGTTAATAAATTATCTCGATACGCCAAAGTTTAAATCGGGATACGCCGGATGGGAGTTTTAATGTTAGAAGTTTCCTGCAGACAATCCGAATTATCGGGTTGGTAGGATTCAGTTCGGGCTGGCTCGTAATATTGAGTTAATAAAACTTGGTTTGGGATGGCTAGTACGCCAAAACCAAGCTTTTGCGGAAAACATTTTGCCGGCCCGAAAAATCGGCGCTAGGCGCAACGCCGTTCGCGAATCCGGCGCCGGCACGACGTCGCAAACAAAACCGAACCAACAAGTTTCAGGCAGGTTTTTTAGATTTTATTGTAAATGCCAAACCCGTTGCGAAGCGGGGACGGAAAGCCGCGGGTCTCGTTGCCGAGACAGCCGGGTTGCCGCCAGTACGCTGGTGAACTTAACCGATCGAGGCATCCGAGACATGGCCAAATCCGCGGCATTTCCACGGCAGACATCCTGCGAACCGTTCCGACTCAATCCTTTGGTGGCCTGCGTCCGCCTGGCGCTGGCCGGCGGCATGCTGGTGGGCGGCGCCCAGCCGGTCCGGGCCGAATTGCCGATTCCGGCGGCGGCCTGGGTTACCAGCGGCGCGGCGACCAGCCAGGTGATCGGCAATACCCTGCGTATCGACCAGACCACCGACAAAGCGATTCTGAACTGGGACCAGTTCAACGTCGGCCGGGAGAACACTGTGCAGTTCGTGCAGCCCAACAGCCAATCGATTGCGCTGAATCGGATCAACCAGCACGACCCAAGCCGGATCTTCGGCCAGATCATTGCCAACGGCCAGATTTACCTGTACAACAAAAACGGTTTCGTGTTCGGTAAGGATGCGGTGATCAACACCAACACCGTGGTCGCGACCACGTTGAACATCAGCGATGAGATCTTCAACCGCGGCATCACCCGAGTATTCGACGAAAACAACAGTGCCGCGCTGGCGATCGAGCCGATGGCGCCGGGCGATACGCTCGACCCGAAAACCGCGAAAATTCTGATCGAGGCCGGCGCCAAGATTTCCACCGATAACAACGGCCGGATCATCATCGTCGCACCGGAAATCGAAAACCGCGGTACGTTGACCAGCGGCAAGCAGGGCCAAATCATCCTGGCCGCCAGCCAGGACAAAGTCTATCTGCAAACCGCGAACAAGGACGATCCGTTCGCCGGCCTGGTCGTGGAAGTGGATACTGGCGGCAAGGTCACCAACGCCACGACCGGTAATATCGGCGTGCGCCAGGGCAACGTGACGATGGCCGGCTTCGTCGTCAACCAGCAAGGCCGGGTCAGTGCCACCACTTCGGTCAACGTCAACGGTTCGATCCGCTTGCAAGCCGCCGAACAGAGCGGCGTACTGGGTTCGCGTCTGGTGGCAACCCGCACCGACCGCAGCAGCGATGCCGGCGACGGTTTGGGGACCAAGGCGACTGCGACGTTCGGCGCCAACAGCAGCACCGAAATTCTGGCTGACGCAGAAGGCGGCAGCGCCGCCGACGGCCAGGTGCAACCCGATTCCTATCTGGCCGCGACTGCCAATACCATCGTGGTCGAGGGCGGCGCCAACGTCAAAGTCCCCGGCGGCAAGGTTAACCTGACTGCGACCGACAATCTGGCCAAACCCAATCTCGGCACCAAGGGCAGCATCCGCATCGACAGCGGCGCGGCTATCGACGTTTCCGGCTATAAAAACGTCGCGGTGGCGATGGAGCGCAACGTCGGCGAGGTTTCGGTGCAAAGTTTCGATTTGCGCGATGCGCCGCTGCAGAAGTCCGGCGTGTTGAAAGGGCAAACCGTGTATGTCGATTTGCGCGGCGATAGCCAAATCATCGACACCGCCGGCGCCAAGGACCGCATCAGCCGCAGTATCCAGGAACGGCTGGCCGAAGGCGGCAGCATCACCCTGACCTCGGGCGGCGACATTGCCGTGAACGGTAACGCGACGTTCGATATTTCCGGCGGTTCGGTCAACTATGCCGACGGTTACGTCAACACCACCAAATTGATGAACCAGTACGGCCAGATCGTCGATATCGGCGACGCCGACCCGAACGACCATTACATCGCGGTATTGGGCGTGGTTAACCAGACCCACAAAAAATGGGGTATCGAAAAGACCTATAACTTGTTGGGAGCCGGCTCTTTCGCTCAGTTCGAACGCGGCTACAGCGAGGGCAAGAACGCCGGCAGCCTGAACCTGCAGACGGCGCAACTGGCCTGGAACGGCGATCTGACGGCCGGCTCGCAGGCCGGCATCTACCAGCGCGATTTGGCGAAACTGCCCGGCGCCGGCGAATTCAACATCGATTTGGCGCTGTTTTTGTCGGCGCAGGATGTCAAGTTCCAAACCGCTCCCGGTACCGTCCATATCGCGTCCGGCCAGGATTTTCCATTGAAAGGCGACGGCCGGCCGGCCGATTTGCTGATCTCCACCGCCAAACTGCAACAATCCGGCGTCGGCAAAGTTTCGGTAAAAACATTGGGCAGTGCCACGGTCGGTGCGGACGTCAGTATCGCGATGCGGCCCACCGGCAGCCTGAGTCTGGATGCCGGTACGGTTAATTTCGCCGGCGATTTCAAAGCGGCCGGCGGCAGTATTACCTTGGCGGCGGCCAACAATGCCAAATTGCCCGGTTCGGGCGGCTTATCGTTAGCCGGCAGCGCCGATCTGGACGTCTCCGGATTGTGGGTCAACGATTTGCAAAAAGGTTTCGATGCGGCGCCGACCGACGCGTTGGCACTGGACGGCGGCCAAGTCACGCTTAAGTCGGAAGGCGATCTGACGGTCGCGGCCGGTTCCCGGATTCGGGCCGACGGCGGCGCCTGGCTGGCGTTGAACGGCGAGCTCGAAGCCGGCAAGGGCGGCGATATTACCTTGGCCGCCACGGCCAGCGGCCTGAGCTATCCGGTATTGCGCGTAGCCGGCGAAGTTTCGGCCTACGGCTTGGAACGCAACGGCAGTCTGACACTGGAGAGCGGCAAAATCGTGGTCGGTACGCCCGCGGCCGGCGAAGCCAATCAAGCTTTTGTGGTCGGTGCAGGCGGTTTCGACGCCTCCCGTTTCGCCGCTTTCAATACCGTCAATCTGGTTGCCAACACGGCCGGTGTTACCGTCAAATCTTCGACCGATCTGAACTTGCGCGCCAGGAATCTGGTTTTGGCCGGCGATTACCTGAACCGTGCCACCGGTTCCGCATTGCGCGATTTCAGCCAAGTCGTCGAGTTACCGGAACATTTGCGCCAGCCGATGGCGGTCAAACTGCAAGGTTTCACCGAAGTGGCACTGGAAACCGGCAGCGCGATCCGCGCCGATAAAGGTTCGACCGTCAGTCTGGTCAGTTCTGCCGGCAGCATTTACGTCGACGGCACTGTGCAAAGCGAGGGCGGCAAAATCAATCTGACCGCGACCTCGGTCAACGACCAGGAATACGACGACAAACAGGTGATCTGGTTGGGCTCGCACGCCAAATTGCTGGCGCAAGGCACCACCCGCTTGAATCCGGCCGACGTATTCGGCCGCCGTACCGGTGTGGTATTGGACGGCGGCGAAGTCGTGTTCGACGCATTGCGCGGTGCGGTAGTTCTGGAAAACGGCTCTTTGATCGACGTTTCCGGCACCAGTGCCGAACTGGACATCCAGCAAAAAGGCAATCCCTTGGCGAATAATTTCGTCCGGCAGCGGATCGCATCGAATGCCGGCAAGGTCAAGGTTACCGCCGCCGAGGGGGCGGTACTGGAAGCCGATTTCCGCGCCAACGCTGGTTCGCCGTTGGCGCACGCCGGCAAGTTGGAGCTGGCGCTGGACCGGTTCCGCCGCAACCCGCCGTCGCAGCCGGAAATCCCGTTTCCGAGCAATCCGTTGGTCATCAACGTGACGCAGTCTTCCCGGCGCTGGTCGAATCAGGATCCTGTCTACGGCGAACGCTTCCCGCTGGAATTGAACGGCAAAATGTCGCTCAGCATCGACCGCTTCGCCGCCGGCGGTTTCAGCGATTTGAGCCTGACTGCGGACCAGGTCGTGTTCAGCGGCGCCGTCGATCTGCACGCCGGCGAGCGGATCAAAATCGACGCCGCCAAAATCAACGCGGCGGACATCGACGGCCAGGCCGCCGACGTCGAATTGCATACGGTATTCCTGCAAATCGGCTCGTCGCTGAACCGGACGCTGGCCGATAGCGCCGATAGCGGTAGCGGCCGGTTTAGCGGCAATGCGCAATGGATACAGCTCAACGGCGCCACGCAATGGAACGGCTTCGAACGGATTGCCTTGAACAGCCAACACGACTTGCGCGCGGTCGGCATCCGCGAATCCGGCGACCAGCGCGACTTCATCGGCGGCTTGGTGACGGCGGCGGATTTACATCTGCAAGCCAGCCAGATTTATCCGACCACATTGAGCAATTTCACCTTCGCGGTCAAAAACAATGCCGACGGCAAGATCGTCATCACCGGTAACAATACCGACACCGATAACACGCCATTGTCGGCAGCCGGCCAATTGACCTTCGATGCGCCGGTGATTCGCCAAGCCGGCGCGATCAAGGCGCCGATGGGCACGATAACCCTGAAAGCCGGCCGCGAATTGACGCTCGAGCAAACCAGCCTGACCTCGGTTTCGGCTCGCAACATGAAATTCGACCCGGCCAGCCAAACCTGGGTGGCCGGCGCCGATTTGACGATTCCGTTCGGCGTGACTCAGGGCGGCCTGGATTGGCTCTATCCGTTGGACGACGCCGGCCGCAAACTGGTGTTCGATACCGCGCCGGAAAAACGCTTGGTACTGTCGGCGCCGGACATCGATATCAAAACCGGTAGCACGGTCGACGTGGCCGGCGGCGGCGATTTGTTGTCCTACGAGTTCCAACCCGGAGCCGGCGGTTCTTACGATTATTTGCAACCGGGCAGCCCGTCTTACCAAGGGGGCTTCGCGGTATTACCCGGTCTGGGTTCCGAGCTGGCGCCGTTCGACCATTACGAAAGCCAGTATTTGCCCTACGCCTTCGGCAGCAAGATTTACCTGGACGGCGGCTCCGGCCTGGCGGCCGGCGAGTACGTGATTTTGCCGGCCCGCTATGCGTTGTTGCCTGGGGCTTATCTGATTACGCCGCAGGCCGGGACCCAGGATTTACCCGCCAGCCAGGCCACGATAGACGGCCGGGCCATCGTGCCGGGTTATCTGGTGCAGGCCGGTACCGGGATCCGCGACGCCCGCAGCAACGGTTACTTGATCGAAACCGGCGCCGACGTGCGGATGCGCTCCAGCTACGACATTCACACCGCCAACGATTTTTACCGGGAGCGGGCGCTCAAGAACGAACAGGCCGTGCCGCTGTTGCCCATGGACAGCGGCCAGATTTCGTTGGTCGCGCAGAACCAGTTGGTCATGGACGGCAAGTTTCTGGTCGAAGCGGCCAACGGCGGCAGAGGGGCGAAGATGGATATCGCCGCCAACCGCATCAGCGTGGTCGAGCAACTCAGCCAGGCGCCTGCGGCCGGCGTGCTGGAGATCCTGGATAGCGATCTGAGCGCTCTGAACGTGGACAGCCTGTTGCTGGGCGGTGCCCGCAGCCGTAACCAAAGCAAAGCCGGCGAAACCGATATCCAGGTTACCGCCAGCGAGGTGGTATTCAGCGAGAACGTGGCGTTGAGCGGACCGGAAATCATGGCCACCGCGACCGGGTTGATCGATGTGCGCGCCGGCGCCGTGCTGGCGGCCGACAGAGCTGCCAACAGCGGCGACAGCGTGTTGAACATTGCCGGCGACGGCGCGATTCTGCGCGTGTCCGGCGACAAGCAAGTAGTATTCAACCGCAGCGAAACCTCGGCCGACGCCGCCGGCGGCGAACTGCGGGTCGCGGCCGGCGCCACGCTGAAATCGGCCAAATCGATGTTGTTGGGCGCGACCCGCTCCACCCAATTGCTGGGCGAACTGGAAATGGACGGCGGTTCGTTGAATCTGACCGCCAACACCATCAACCTCGGCGAAGTCGATGGCTTGAGCGGCAGCAACGCGCTGAACTGGTCCAACCGCAAATTGTCGGCGTTGGCGGTCGACGAGTTGGTGCTGACCGCACGCGATAGCGTCGGCGTCTACGGCAACTTGCATCGGGTCAAGGTCGACGGCTCGGCCGAGCTCGATCAAAACGGCGCCACCCGCGCCATCCATTTCGGCAGTTTGACCTTGAACGCGGCCGGTATTTCCGGATACGGCGCCGGCGGCGACCTCGCCCAATTGTCTGCCGATAGTCTGACGCTGCAAAACAGCGCCGGCGCGCAAAGTTCGCGCAGCGGTAGCGGCAGCGGCGTTTTGGCTTTATCCGCCGACAGCCTGAAAGTCGGCGACGGTACCTTTGCCATCGACGGTTTTTCCCGCGTCGACGCCAACGCGGCCAAGGAATTCAGAGCGGCCGGTCAAGGCACGTTGCAAGTCGCTGCCGACTTGAATCTGGCTGTCGGCATGCTGGCCGCCGACGGCGGCAGCCGGACCAAGCTCGATGCGACCGGCCACGACGCGGTGTTCGCGGCCCTGGCTAGCGACGCTAAGGTCGCCAGCGGCCTGGGCGGCGCGATTAGTGCCGTCGCCGATAGCATAGATTTCAACGCCAAAGCGGTACTGGCGTCCGGGGCGCTGGAATTGCAGGCCTTGACCGGTGACGTGGTCATTGGCGCCGAAGCCGATATCGATCTGGCCGGCCGTAGCGTGCGTTTCGCGGATCAGAATAAATACACTGCCGGCGGTAGTTTCAAAGCTATTGCCGACCAGCAGCGGGTGGTCGTGCAACAGGGCGCGGTAATCGATGCCGACAGTGGCGGCGGCAACGCCCAGGGCGGCGACATCGTGTTACGAGCGCCGAACCAGTCCTTGGTATTGCAAGGCCAAATCCGCGCCAACGGCGGAACTACAACGATAGAAGTAGACCGTTTCGACGCCGGCGCCGATTTCGATACGCTGATGGCCATCGTCAACAACGCCGGTATCGACCGCTCGATTTATTTCCGGGTGCACAACGCCGATATCGAACAACGGGCCGGCAACGTGATCGCCGCGCGTAAGGTTACTCTGGCCAGCGATAACGGCAGTGTCAGCCTGGCCGGCGCCATCGATGCCGATGCGGCCGACAACGGCGGCGAGATCAATATTTACGCCGGTGACGGCATCACGCTGCAAGGCGGCGCTGCGCTGTCGGCGGTCGGTATGGGCGAGGGCGCCAAGGGCGGCAAGGTATTGTTGTCCGCGACCGATTCGGATAACGACGGTGCGGCCGGAATCGCTATCCGGTCCGGCGCGAACGTCGACGTCTCCGGCAACGGCGCGGCGGGCGGCAAAGTGGCGTTACGCGCCAGACGCACCGCCGACGGTATCGATATGCAACCGGTGGCCGGCACGGTGGCCGGATATACCAAGTTTTACGCCGAGGGCGTCCAGGTCTACGGCAATTCGCAGCTGGGCGACGACGGCGAAATCAACGCCGCCGACATCGAACAGATCAAGCAGGATACGGCGGACTACATGACGGCGCAGACCATGCAAAAGGTCGCGGCGTTGGCGCCCGGCCTGCAGTTGTTGGCCGGCGTCGAAATCGATTACGACGGCAATCTGGCTTTGCAGGACCAATGGGATTTGGCCGATTGGCGCTACGGTAACCTTACCGACGGTAACGTCTGGAACGACACGCCGGGCCGGTTGGTGATCAAGGCCAGCGGCGATTTCAGCGTTAACCAGTCGCTGAGCGACGGCTTCAAAACCGAACTGTTCCGTTACCCGGCCGCGACCGGGACCGGCACCAATACCGCGCGGATCGTCGATAAATTGCAGGGCGGCTCGTCCTGGTCCTACAACATCGTGGCCGGCGCGGCCGGCGGTAGCGCCGATTTCAATGCCGTCGCCGACAGCGCTAGTTTGCATATTGCCGAAAATACCGTGATTCGCACCGGCAGCGGCGACATGTGGATCGGCGCAGCCGGCGACATCAATTTCGCCGCCGGTTCGGCTTCGGTTTACAACGCCGGCCGACCGACCGAAGCCAGCCCGTTCGGCAACTTTAAAGACCGTTTCGTCGGCACCGCGTTTTATACCGAGTATCCGGTGGACGGCGGCGACCTGACCCTGACGGCCGGCGGTAACATCAACGGTGCGGTAACCGACAACAACTTCAATAACTGGCTGCTGCGGATCGGCAACTGGACCGCGGACGGCAGCCATGCCAAGGAAATTCCCACGGCCTGGGGCGTGGCCTTGGGCTACATCACGACCGGCGGCGGCAACAATCCGGCCAAGGCCAGTGCGCCGTTCTTCCAGCAAAACGTCGGCTCGTTCGGCGGCGGTAACGTTAATGTGGTTGCCGGCGGTTCGATCAGCAATCTGGACGTGATGATGCCGACCACCGGTAAGCAGGTCGGGACGCCGAACCCTACCGACAACACCAATCCGAACCGGTTCTATACCAATCAGGTTCAGGTCAACGGCGGCGGCACGCTGCAGGTCAATGCCGGCGCCGACATCGTCGGCGGTAACTATTACCTGGGCAAAGGCAGCGGCGCTATCGCCGCCGGCGGCAAAATCGGCGCGGCGGACTCTTCCGCCAGCGGTCCGAAATTGTTGGTCGGCGATACCCGGATCGATGTCAGCGCCCGCGCCGGCGTGGATTTGTCCGGCGTATCCGACCCGATGATTTTGCATAGCGGCGACGTCAACTTTTTCAGTTACGGCGCCGATAGCGGCGTCAACGTCGAGTCGCTGGCCGGCGATGTGGTATTGCATGCCGACGGCAACGTGTTCGGCCCGCCGGATTCCATCGTCAGCAGCGCCCAAGCCGAGCTGGCCCGAATCTACCCGGCAACCTTGACCGCCGTAGCGGTGACCGGTAGCGTGCGCATTGCCGACAAGATCGTGCTGTTCCCGGCGCCGGCCGCGCAACTGGCGCTGTTAGCCGGCGACAGCATCACGGCGGAGCAGGGAACGCAATTGTTCATGTCCGATTTCGACGTCAGCTTGTTGCCGACGGCGGTGTTGCCGGTGAAAAAGGACGAGGACGTGATGGCCACTATCGGCGCCAACATCGCCGAATCGCACGCCACCGAACCGGTGCACGCCGGCGACTCGCAACCGGTGCGTCTGGTATCCGGGCTCGGCAATATCGAGAACATCATTTTCACGTTGCCGAAACACGTGTTGCTGAGTTCCGGCAAGGACTTGGTGGACGTTTCGCTGGCGGCGCAGCACGTCGCTGCCGATAGCGTATCGTTGATCGAAGCGGCCCGCGATATCCGTTACAGTTCGTTGCGCAGCCCGAATACCGGCATCCTCACTCCCAACGAGAACAAGATCGAAGTGGCCGGCGGCGGCGATGTCTTGATCAAAGCCGGCCGTAACATCGATTTGGGTGCCTCGGTCGGGGTCTCGACCACCGGCAATCTGTTCAACACCAGTCTGGCCGATCGCGGCGCCAATTTGCATCTCCTGACCGGCGCCAACGGCGAACTGGACTATGCCGGTTTCATCGAAAAGATCATGCTGGACAATCCGCAGTACGCGGCCGAATTCGATAAAGCCAGCGGCGTGATTTTGGCCTTCATGCGCCAGCGTTTGCAGGACGATACGCTGGATCGCGCCGCCGCGTTGGCCGCCTTCGCCGAGTTGAACAGCCGCGATTTCGTCGAGATCCAACCGCAATTGAACGCTGCGCTGTTGCCGGTGCTGTTCGATGAAATCAAAGCGTCCGGCACGGCAGCGGCGGGTAGCAGCGACCTCGGCAACCAGCGCGGCTTCGCTGCGATCGACAGCTTGTTTGCCGGCAGCAGCTGGCAGGGCGATTTGAGCATGTTCTTCAGCAAAATCCATACGCTGGACAACGGCAATATCAACATTCTGGCTCCGGGCGGCCAAGTCAACGTCGGTCTGGCGGTGTCGTTTGCCGGGGAGAAAGACGAATCCGAGCTGGGTATCGTGGCCTGGCGCGAGGGCGATATCAACGTCATGGTCCGCGACGACTTTTCGGTCAATACCTCACGGGCTTTCGTATTGGATGGCGGCGATATTCTGGTCTGGTCGTCCGAAGGCAACATCGATGCCGGCCGCGGTGCCAAAACCGCGCTTTCGATTCCGCCGGTCGAGCCGACCTACGACAAGAACGGCAATTTGACCAGCGAGCCGCCGGCGATCATTTCCGGCAGCGGTATCCGTACCGCGGCCAACTCGGCCGGCCGGACACCGGGCGACGTGTTCCTGTTCGCGCCCAAGGGCGTGGTCGACGCCGGCGAAGCCGGTATCGGCGGCAAGAACGTGTTCATCGCCGCGACGGCGGTACTCGGTGCGCAAAACATTCAGGTCAGCGGCGTCGGCACCGGCGTCCCGGTCGCGGCCACCGGCAGCGTCGCCGCCGGTTTGACCGGAACCAGCAACCTGAACGCCGGCGTCAGCCAGATGGCGGAAAGCTCGGTCAACAACAGCGTCGGCAAGGACAACGGCAACTCCATCGCCAAGGCGATTTTGGGCATGCTCAGCGTCGAACTGTTGGGCTTCGGCGACTAGCCGAAGCCGGCGAAATTGGCTGGTTTGACTGGTTCGAGCGGTCCCCCGTGGCAACCAGGGGAGTCCGGGCCGCAATTGGATCTGTCGGTAAATTTCAGGAAAATGTCATAAAAATGTAAAGAAAAGTCGGGATAATTCGCTAAGTACCTTGTTTTGAGAGAGAAAATGAAGCGGATTGCCCTGTTAATGTTGGCCCTGTCGTTGATGCCCGGATTGGCGCAAGCCTGGTGGAACGACGACTGGGGTTATCGCAAGAAAATCACGATCGACGCGCAGCAGTTGCAGCAAAGCGGCGTCAAGCCGGTGGCCGAAGGCTTGGTGCCGGTGCGGCTGCATACCGGCAATTTCGGTTTCTTTGCCGATCTGGCCGAGAACGGCAAGGATTTGCGGTTTTTGGCGGCCGACGACAAGACGCCGTTGAAGTACTTCATCGAGAAAATCGATACACTCAACGAGATGGCCCTGATCTGGGTCAAGCTGCCCAAAGATATCGCCTCGGCCGACGAGGCGATGTTCTGGATGTATTACGGTAACCCGAAGGCGGTCGACGCCCAGGACGGCGCCGGCATTTTCGACGTGGCCCAGGCCGTGGCTTACCACTTCGACGCCGATGCGGTCAAAGACGCCACGGCTTACGCCAACCAGCCGGCCGCTGCGACCTCGACCCGAATCGAAGGCGGTGCCGTCGGTGACGCCGGTGCGTTTAACGGCAGCCAGGCGGTGAAGATCGCCGCGACCCCGGCCTTGCCAATGGCGGTCGAGTTCGGTTGGACCGTGTCGGCCTGGGTCAAGATCGACCAAGCTCAAACCGATGGCGTGATCTTTCAGCGCGACGGCCTGACGCTGTCCGTTAGAGGCCAGACGCCGGTATTGGACGTTAACCGTAAGGAATTGGTCAGCCCGAACGATCTGAATCTGGCGACCTGGCAATTCCTGGCGGTTAGCGCCAGCAAGGAAGGTTTTACTTTGTTCGTCGACGGCAAGCCGATGGGCGTGTTGCCGGCCAGCGTGCCAACTCTACTCGGCGACAGCAGCATCGGCGCGGCGGTGGACGGTTCCCGCGGCTTTGCCGGCGCGATCGACGAATTCGGTATCGCCAAGGTCACCCGCGACCAAAATTATTTGCAATTCGCCGCGCTGATGCAGGGCCAGTCTTCGGCGTTGTTGAACTACGGCGAGGACAGCACGCCGGACAGCGAAGAGGGCGGCGAATCTTATCTGATGGCGACGCTGGACAACGTCACGGTGGACGGTTGGGTCATCATCGGCATTCTGGCGGTGATGTTCGCCATCAGTACCCTGGTGATGGTCAGCAAGGCTATCGTACTGAATCGGACCCGGCGCGAGAACCGCAAATTCGAGGAAGCCTTCAGCCGCTTGGGCGTCAGCAATATCGCCAATCTGGACCATCAGGACGAAGAAGGTCAGGAGGATTACGACGAATCGCCGCTGTTGTTATCGCTGACCGGAAACCACGCCGAGTTCGCCGGTTCGTCGATCTACCGCATCTACCATATCGGCGTCCAGGAAATGAATAAACGTCTGGCCAAGGGCGTCGGCGCTGACGCCCACGACCAAGCCTTGTCTGCGCAAGCCTTGAATGCGGTGAAGGCGTCGATGGACGGCGTGTTGGTGCGGGAACTGCAAAAGTTGAATTCGCAAATGGTGCTATTGACCATCGCCATTTCCGGCGGACCTTTCCTCGGGCTGCTGGGTACCGTGGTCGGGGTCATGATCACCTTCGCCGCGATTGCCGCCAGCGGCGAGGTCAACGTCAACGCGATTGCGCCCGGTATCGCCGCGGCGTTGGCTGCTACCGTCGCCGGTCTCGGCGTCGCGATTCCGGCGCTGTTCGGCTACAACTACTTGGGCAGCCAAATCAAAATGGTCACCGCCGACATGCAGGTGTTCGTCGACGAATTCATCGCCAAACTCGCCGAACAGCATAGCTGATACCGCCAATTCGTAGCATACGCAGCGCCTACCTGGCGGACATCTGCCGGTAAGTGCCGCGCAAGCTACGCAATCACGAGAATATTCAATGAAAGTTCAAGAAGAAAACGCCGCATACGACGAAATCAACGTCACGCCGATGCTGGACCTGGCTTACGTGTTATTGGTGGTGTTCATCCTGATGACCACTGCCGCGGTGCAGGGCGTCCAGGTCAATCTGCCCAAGGCCAGCAACACGCCGAGTTTGTCCAAACCGCAAACCAAGGCCATCACCGTCACTGCCGACGGCACCATTTTTCTGGATACGTTTCCGGTGACGATGGAGCAGCTGGAATCGACCCTGCTGCAATACAAGGCGGCGAATCCGGAATTGCCGGTGGTGGTCAAGGGCGATGCCACGGTGCAATACCAGAGCGTGGTCGACATTCTGGCCTTGCTGGGCCGATTGGAAATCACCCAGGTCGGTTTGGTGACGCAAAATCTGGTCAAGTAAAGCAAGTGCCATGTCCAGACCCAAACATTTCCGGGTGTACATCCCGCGCATCGTCGGCGCGCTCTTGGCCGGTTTGGCGATTTTTTACATCGTCAAAATCATAATGGATTTTATCGATAAAAAGCCGACGAAAACCGAAAAGAAAATCCAGCCGATCACGTTGCTGAAACCGCCGCCGCCACCTCCGCCGCCGCCGAAAGTGGAGAAGCCGCCCGAGCCGGAAATCAAGGAAAAAATCAAGGAACCGGAGCCGGAACCCGAGCCTGAACCGGAACCCGAGCCGGAACAGGCGCCGCCGCGCGATTTGGGGCTGGACGCCGAAGGCGCGGCCGGTTCCGACGGTTTCGGCTTGGCGGCGCGCAAGGGCGGTACCGGCCTGTTCGGCGGCGGCAGCGGCAATCCTTACGCTTGGTATGGCGGCCTGATCAAGAATGGCATTGCCAATCTGCTGGGCAACCACGAGGAACTGCGGCGCAAGGGCTATACCGCCATCGTCAAGGTCTGGTTGAAGGCCGACGGCGCCGTGGAGCGGATCGAATTGGCCAAGGGCAGCAACGACGCCGAAATCGACGAACTGTTGAGCCGTTTGCTGAACAAGTTCGACCGGGTCGCGGAACCGCCGCCGCCCGGCATGCAGCAACCGGTCAAATTGAAGATTTCATCGAGAATTTAAAACCATAGGTAGAACAAAACAATGGCGAACAAAACACGGCTGATGGCCTTGGCGCTGTCGGGGGTGATCGGCAGCGTCCAGGCCGGCGAGAAGGAAGAATTGCTGAAGCTGCGCAACACCACCACCAATTTGATCAAGCAATTGGTGAAGCAGGGCATTTTGACCGACAAGGCGGCCAACGAAATGATCAAGCAGGCCGAAGTCGAGGCCGGCCAGCAGGCCGCCGCCGCCAAAGCCGCCGGCGAGAAGGAGACCGTGCCGGCCGATGAAGTGCGGGTGGCTTACGTGCCGGATTTCGTCAAGGACGAAATTCGCCAGCAAGTGCGCAGCGAACTGCGCGAAGAAGTGGTCGGCGACGTGATGCAAAAAGCCAAGAACGAACAATGGGGCTTGCCGAATGCGTTGCCGGAATGGACCCGCAAGTTCAAATTGTCCGGCGATTTGCGCTTGCGCTCGCAGCACGATTACCAGGCGCCGGACAATATTCCTAACTCCTATCTGGATTACCAGGCCATCAACAATGCCGGCGGCGTGACCAATGCCGGTCTGGATGCGTTTTACAACACCACAGAAGACCGCCAGCGTTTCCGGGAAAGGTTGCGGATCGGCATCGATGCCAACGTCACCGACAACTTGAAAGCCGGCGTCAGGCTGGCGACCGGCAACCAGCGCGATCCGGTATCGACCAACCAGGATCTGGCCAACTACGGCAACCGTTACGATTTCACGGTCGACCGCGCCTATCTGCAATACGATGCGATCGACGACAACAAATTCAAATGGCTGACGCTAAGCGGCGGCCGGATCAAGAGTCCATGGTATACCGGCGGCGGCGAATTCACCGGCGGTAGCGAGTTGCTGTGGGATGTCGATTTGTCGTTCGAGGGTTTCGCGGCGACATGGCGCCACCACTTGGGCGATTCCGGCAGATTGATGGATGCGGGAGACCAGAGCCACCAGGCTTATCTGACGGTCGGCGCGTTTCCGTTACAGGAAAGCAGTTTCAGCAGCGACAAGTGGCTGATCGGCGGCCAGGCCGGCATGGATTGGGCCTTCACCAATCAGGATAATTTGAAGTTGGGTGTGGCCTATTACGATTACGTCAACCTGCAGGCCAAGCAAAATACCACCGCATCCGGCACCTGCGAAACCAACAATCGGGCCAATACCGCCTCGCGGCCGGAATTCATGCAGGGCGGCAATACTTTGGCGACTATCTGCAAGGAAGGTACCCGGCTGGCGCCCGGCACGTTGCCGGCCATGGTCGGGTTGGCGTCGGATTTCAACATCGTCAATATCAATGCCTCGTACGATATGGCCTTGTTCGCTCCGTACCATCTGCGCTTCAGCGGCGATTACGCCAAGAACATCGGCTTCGACGCACAGGAAGTCAGCCGCTTGTACGGCTCCCCGGTTGAAGCCAAGACCACGGCCTGGCAGTTCCGCGCCGATTTCGGTTGGCCCAAAGCCGAAGTGGCCGGCCACTGGAACGTATTCGCCGCCTATAAATACGTCGGCCGCGACGCGGTGCTGGATGCGTTTACCGATTCCGACTTTCATTTGGGCGGCACCAACTTTAAAGGCTGGTTCATCGGCGGCAACTACGGTTTGATGAAAAACGTCTGGTTGACCGGACGCTGGCTGACGGCCGATATGATCAGCGGCCCGACCTGGGGCGTCGACGTTTTGCAAATGGATATCAACACCCAGTTCTAGGCGAGGAGGCGACATGAAACGGCACCACATTGCCGGACGTATACCGGCAGGATTGTTGCTGGCCCTGGCGGTTTCGGCGGCGGTTTCGGCGGCGGTTTCGGCGGCGCCGCGCGAGGCCGGCAAGGACAGCGGCGCGGTATTGAAGTTGCAGGGCATGGTGAAAAGTCTGACCGCCGAGCGCGACGCGGCCAAGGCCGAAACCGCCAAACTGAACGAGCAGCTCAAGCAGTTCGAACAACTGAAGAAAGACCATGCCGCCGCCGTCGCGGCCAAGGAACAACTCGGCAGCGAATTGTCGGCCCAGCGCAACGCCGCCGGCGAAGTGCGCGAACGTCTGGAAAAATCCAACGCCCGCTTGCAGGAAGCCTTCGAAAAAAACCGGGAGGCCAATCAGGCCAAAACCGATTTGGCCGGGCAACTGGCGGCGTTGAAAAGCAAACAGCAAGCCACCGAGCAACAGCTAAGCGTTTGCGGCGACCATAACCTGAAGCTGTATGAAGCCGGAAAGGACTTGCTGCAGCGCTACCAGAACAAGGGCGCGCTGTCCGGTTTGCTGGAGCAGGAAGCGCTGTTGCAGTTCAATAGCGTGGAAATGGAAAACCTCGTCCAGGAATACGAAGATAAATTGCGTGCCGGCAAGCTGGCGGAACAATCCGCCGCCGAAACCGGCAATCCCGTCCAATAGCCCTACGCGGCGCCGGGGGTGCGGCGACATGTCGCACCTGTTTGCCGGCCAAATTCCCGAAGCGGGTACCAGTTTGGCCGCGCAAATAAGTTAAAATCGGCCAGGCAGCGTTTTTAAAGCAGCTAAGGAATCGCTGATCGAATGTCCGCGTCGCCTGCAGCACTGCGACATTGTCGATGTAAGATCTTGATTTATAAGATCCCGCGCAGGATTGCCGCGGCAGGTCTGCAATCGCCAGCTTCGACCGGCGCGTCCGAAACAACCACACGCAAGAATCATCGAGATACTCATGACAACACATAAATTTTTAAAGAATCTGGGCATTGTTGTTTTGACGACCGGATTGGTAGCCTGTAACGGCGCCGAGGAACGGAAAGCGAAATACATGGAAGAGGGTAAGCAGTTGTTTCAAGCGGGCGATTACGAGAAAGCCCAATTGGCCTTTAAAAACGTTCTGCAAATCGATCCGAAAGACGCCGAGAGCCGGTTCCAAATGGCCGAAGCGTTGAGCAAGCAAGGCAAAATCGAAGCGGCCTTCAAGGAGTACAGTTCCGTCGTTGCCAGCAACGAAAACCACGTTATGGCGCGGGTGCGGGTCGGCCAGTTGCTGCTGCTGAACCGGATGGTCGACGATGCCGAGAAAATGGCCGGCGAAGCGTTGGCGAAGGAACCCGACAACGTCGAGGCGCTGGTGTTGCTGGCCGGCGTGCAATCGGCCAAGAACAATAACGACGGCGCCATCGCCTCGGTCGAGCGCGCGTTGAAACAAAGCCCGGACGACGTGCCGGCCACGTTGATGATGGCGTCGATCCAAACCCGGCTGGATAAAACCGACCAGGCCATTGCCATGTTGCAACAGGCCATCGCCAAAAAAGCCGACAATGTGCCGCTGCGCAGCATGTTGGCCGGCCTCTATGCCAAATCCAAACAAGCGGCCGAAGCGGAAAGTACCTTGGCCGAGATCGTCAAGATCGAACCGCAGCAACTGCAGCATTACCGCAGCCTGGCGCTGTTCCAAATCAGTACCCAGCAAGTCGACAAGGCCGAGGCGACCTTACGCAACGCCGTCGCACAAATGCCGGACAACGATACTGCAAAAACCTATCTGATCGATTTTCTGATGGAAAAACGCAGTCCGGAAGTGGCAATTGCCGAGCTGTTGCCGATGATCGAGCAAAAACCGGATGCCTACGAATTGAAATTCAAACTGGCCAACATCCATCTGGCCAAGAAAGAATTCGATAAGACCGAAGCCACTTTGAAAGAGATTGTCGACCGCGACAAGTTGGGTCCGAACGGTATCACCGCCCGCAATAAACTGGCGGCCCTGTATGCCTTGACCAAACGCGGCGACGAAGCCAAAGGCCTGATCAAGGAAGTGCTGGAGAACAATCCGCGCGATGCCGAGGCATTGACCATGCGCGGCCAGTTCGCGTTGGCGGAAAACCGGATTCCGGACGCAATCGCCGATTTCCGCGCGGTGCTGGTCGACCAGCCCAACAACACCGGCGTGTTGAAAATGCTGGCGGCGGCGCACCTGCGTAACAACGAAGACGAACTGGCGCGCGAAAACATGGAAAAAGTCGTGTCGCTGGCCCCGGCCGACGAAACCGCGCAACTGGATTTGGTCGGCCTGTTCTTGAAAAGCAACAAGCCCGAGCAAGCCAAACAGCAGTTGGAAACCTTGCTGAAAGCCAATCCGAAAAGCCTGAAGGGTCTGGAAGCCTTGTTCAAGCTGGAAGTGACGCAAAAACATTGGGACAAGGCCCAAGCCGCGGCCAAGCAGGTTCAGGAGTTGAACGACAAGGACGCTACCGGTTTTTACATGTCCGGTTTGGCCTACCAAGCGGAAAACAAGCTGGCGGAAAGCGTGGAAGCCTTCCAAAAGGCGCTGGAACGTAAACCCGATGCGGTGGAACCGTTGACCGAAATGGTAAAAAGCTACTTGGTGCTGAAGCAATCGGACAAGGCCCTGGCCAAGTTGCAACAGGTGGTCAAACAACAGCCGGACCATTTCGTCGCCTACAACCTGATCGGCGGCGCCTATCTGAACGAGCAAAAGTTCGCCGAAGCCAAAGCCGCTTACCAAAAGGCGCAATCGATCAAACCCGACTGGTACAGCCCGTACCGCAACCTGGCCTTGATCGAACTGGCGCAAAAGAACAAAGCCGGAGCGATCGATATTTATAAAAAAGGTATCGAGAAAACCGGCGGCGCGATGGAGCTGGTCGACGATCTGGCCCGTTTGTACCACCGCGAAGGCCAGAACCAGGAAGTGTTGGCCCTGTACGAAGCCTCTTATAAACAGCATCCGGATTCGGCCGTTGCCGTTAACAATCTCGCCAGCTACCTGTCGGATTTTGCTGCGACGCCGGAAAATCTGGAACGGGCGGCGAAACTGGCCGAACCGCTGCTGAAAACCAACAACCCGAACATGCTGGATACCGTGGCCTGGATCGCTTACAAGCAGGGCAATTACGACAAGGCCAAGGAAATCATGACCAAAGCGATCGAACGCGACGCGCAATCGCCGATCAGCAACTACCACATGGGCATGATTTATTACAAACAAAACGACCCGGTCAAAGCCCGCGAGTATCTGCAAAAAGCGGTGGACAAAAAAGTCGAGTTCGACGGCTTGGCCGAAGCCAAGGAAGTGCTCGGCAAGTTATAACCTGAACCGCTTGCCGGAGCCGAAAAGCGCCGTCCCATTGGGGCGGCGTTTTTTTTTGCCCGTTGAATAATTGCTGTTACGTCGGGTTTTGGAAACGTCGATGCAGAAGCGAGGTAATAGTTGGACGAGGTGTCGCGTGCGCCGATAGCGCAAAACGTGCTGCCGGCATGTTGCGGCATTGGTCGATTCGAAACAGATAACCAGGCGCCGCCGCCAAGGTTTTGCCCACTCGGGCCCGGAAAAAAGATTCCCGCAACAGCGGGAATCCGTAGGCATATCGAAAAAGCGCCCGGTCGGTTTGGTTTAGTCGTCGGCGTCGCGTTTGGATTTGTGGCCCGGTTTGGCCTTGACCGGGTATAGCGACAACAAGGGCCGGTACAGCTTGTTTTTTTGCAGCTTGGTTTCGGTAGGCAGGCCCTGATAGAACGCCCAGCCGTCGCGGTCGTCGCCGTTGACCACGCCGTCGTTGTTCAAATCCAGCGCAACCAACGGTTGGGTCGGTGTGGCACCGGTATAAGCGTATTTGGGCTGGCCGTTATAACCTTCCCAGATGTTTCTGACATTGGTGTAGTTGCCGTATTTGGCCAATGCGTTCGCCGCCTGCACGCTGCGGTGGCCGGTCGCGCATAGGATGTAAAGCGGCTGGTCCTTGTCCGGGAACAGCGATTCGACATAGTCGACGAAGTTTTGAATCGGCAAGGTGCCGTCCTTGGCGGACTGGTCGAGCAGGAAGCCCACTTCCGGATCGACCGAAATATCGTAGCCGATGTAGTCGGTTTGATCGTTAGCCTGGCTCGGGCTGCCGGTCACATGCGGAAACGGAATGCTGTAAGCGCCCACCGGGTGGCCCGCTACATATTCTTCGATCCGGCGCACGTCCAGAATGACCGGTTTTTTCCGGCTGTGCTCGCTGTCGCCTATATCGTCGTCATGTTGTTTCGCTTCTTCGTTCCAGCGGTTCTGGCTGACGTCCAGCCAGGCGCGGGCCGAACTGATCTCGGAATGGTATAGCACCGGATAGCCGTAACGGTTGCCGGTGGTTTCCGCAGTTGCTGTAGCTGCGTAGCCGGTACCCAGTACCGACAGGATGGCGATGGTTAAGCTCTGTTTCATGATGGATCTTCCTTTTCGTTGAAATTTTAGCGTTGGGTGTCGTTTACTCCCACCAGTGCATTTGCAATACCGGTGCCAAGCGCTGAGCCCGGTTGCGGATCGGCAGAAAAATTGCTTGGCATATAAGGTAGAGCGGCTATCGCTGCGGAGTCCGGGCCGAGTCGGAGCGGGAAAAATTCGCTTTGTCAATCGGAGCGAGGTGGTTCGCTCTGGTGGATTTTCAGCACACCGGCAACAGCTGTTGTTGAAAGCTCAGCAGGGACAGGGCAGAACCGATTTTCCGGCGCACGCCGGTTTTTTTCGGTCACGCCTAAAAAAACAGAGGGAATAAGTATGCATAAAGCCATTGTACTTAGGTACAGGTGCTTGGTTTTGTTACGAAAATGTTTCCAGCACGTTGGCCGCCAATTTCCGGATTGCCGGCAAAATCCCCCATCAATCCCGCGTAATTTCTATTGCTGAGCTGCTTGTATAGCAACAGCCGATCAGCAGTGGTTGCTGAAATATCAGCAGAATCCCGTCTTCGCTTTTGCCGAAAACTGTTAAGTATCACGCATTTATCGTGTTGGCACGGTTGCTGCTGGTTCAGGTTGGCGAGAAATCGCGCTTTCTAAATCTTCAGCTTTACGGTTTTTGCCAATGACTGGCGGGCCTGTTTCTAATCTGACTTGAGGTAATCACATGAAGACAACGTACAAACTTGCGGCGGCGATATCGTTCGCGCTGTTTGCCGGTAACGCGGCGGCAGCGATCGACACCGGCTTCGGTTTTGCAACCGGCGACGCCAAACCAGGTTCCTTGGTGTTCAGCGCGGTGGACGATGCCACCAAACAAACGTTTATCCTGAACCTGGGCTTGGCGACCACGACCGGCGTCAGCGGCTTGAATTACGCCGATTTTGCCGGCAACAAGCCTGGTGCGGCAGGATTTTCGACGCTACTGAGCGATGCGTTGGCGGCTAACGGCGGCAAGCTGGTTTGGAATCTGAGCAGCTACAGCCAATTCGGCAGCTTCATCAGCAACGTGGCCAATTTGCGCTGGTCGGTATTGGCCGGTTACGAGAAGGACAACGTTGCCGGTTCCAACTACGACAAGTTGGGAGTCGAGCCAGGCTTCGAAGGCTTGTATGCAGATGCCTATAGCACGCAATGGGGGGCATTAGTTACCGCGCCGGGTGTTGGTTCACTGAATCCGTCTGGGACTGCCGCACTTGAGCTGAATCCCAGTGAAACCGGTACCACCGGAGCTTATCTGGCGGCGGTAAATGCCAAGATTGCCGCGGAAGGCGAAGACGCTGACGTGGCCTCTCTCGACCCGGTTAACGGCGTCGCCTTTTACGATACAAAAGTAGATGGGTGGCAAGGCGCATTGTTGTCCGGCGTGCCGACCAAAAATGGCGCCGGCGAGTACGACTTCATCTGGGCGACCAATCCGTTCGCCGACGGTAAAAACCAGTTCACCTCGCTGGGTAAATTCATCTTGGGCACCGACAACACGCTGACCTTTAGTTCTCCTGTCGCCGCGGTGCCGGTGCCGGGTGCGGTCTGGCTGTTCGGTTCGGCGCTGGCCGGCCTATTGGGGGTAACTCGCCGTAAAACCGGCGCGCTAGCGGTTTAAGCGTTTGGGCGGCAAGCCTGGCCTTGCCGCCTCACAAGGAAATCAATTTTTTGAGGATTCATGTAATGACACAAGCACACACCATAAAAACGCTGGCCGCGGCCGTCTCGTTGTTGGCGGTAGCGCAAAGCGCAAACGCGCTGACGCCTTGGGATAACGGCCCGGCCGAAGTCAAAATCTTTACTTCCGGCGGCGCCGCGCAGGACCGCGCCATCGAAGAAGCCATCAAATTCGGTTTGGCGGCGCCGGGCACCTTGGACGTGTTCCAGGATCTGCAAGGCACCAACAAAGGTCGCCGCTTCCAGGGCTTTTACTTTACCGGCGCCGCCAGTTTGCCGGCCGGATTGGCCGGTAAACGGATTTACGTCGAAAAACGCTCCTTGGGCGCGGCCGGTTACGGCGTCGTGCCACTGGCCGGTAACATCGGTCTGGACCATCTGGATATTTTCCTGCCCAACAAAGGCGACGGTACCTTCGGTTCCAGTCAGTCGGGCGCATGGCAGGCCGACGGCGCCAAATTCTGGAAAGCCGAGATCACCAATACCGGCGGTACCTCCGGCCAATCGGCCTGGAACAACTATCTGGTGCAAAACCAATTGTCCGACGGCGGTTTTACCGGCGTCGACGCGCCGGCCTTGTTGGCGCCCGGTACCGACAATTATCCGGAAGTGGTCAAGGAGCCCAGCACCAACGCCAATGCCGCCGGCTGGAACACCAGCCTGACGCCGGCGGCGTTAACCGCCAACAATATCGCCCGGATACCGACCGGCGGTCTGGTCTACGGCATCGGCGTCCCGTTGGATTTTTATAAGGTGTTGCAAGTCGCGCAATACAAAAGCGGCCAATTGCCGGCCGATACCCTGGCCAATATCGGCAAATACGACGACGAGAGTTACATCCCGTCTTTGAGCCGGGATTTTCTGGCTAGCCTGTTGGCCGGCAGTATCAAAAATTGGAGCGACGTCAAAATCGTCGACCGTAGCGTGGCCGGCCAACCGGTATTGGCTTTGACCGACGCTACTATCGTTGGTGCGGCTGGCGTTGCGTTGCCGCCTTCGACTAAGGTCGCGATCGGCCGGCGTAACAAGGGAGCGGCAATCAGTGCGGTGCCTTATGCCAAAATCCTGGGTTATCCCTATGTGCAGGGCGCTACGGCACCCAAGGCAGCGACTTTGAATACCGCGGCAATCGATAACGGTGCGACCGCGCCGATCGCAAAAAATCCGGGTGGCGCCAACGCTACCGACGCCTTGCTGGTCGATTGGCAAAACGGTACCAACACCAGCGGTTTCAATCCGGCTTTGAAGAAATTCTGGGGTTTTGCCGTTCACGGCGGCGATCGCAACGCCAACGTCAGCCAGCCTTGGCGTTACGTCCGTGTCGACGGCGCGGCGCCAACCATCGCCAACGTGGCTAACGGCAGTTACCCATTGTGGGCGGAAGGCGAAGTCCTGATTCGGCCGGCCAGTGCGATCGGCGCCGATAAAGTTGCCGCGCTGGAAGCCTTCGCCAGCGCCCTGGCCAACGTCTCGGTACTGAAAACCGTCAATACCAATGCGGTGTTGCCGTTCGGCCAATCCGGCGTGTTTGCCACCACCAAAACCGACAGCACCGCTGCGATATCGGTGCCGTTCGATGCGGAAAACCCGGTCGTACCGTTATCTCACGTGACACCTAATGGCTTCACCAGCCTGGGCGTGGCGCCGGTGGCGTTCAACAACGGCGTTGCCAACCCGGATTTCGCCGGCACCACCAATAGCGTCATCGAGCTGAAGTAAGCAGCAACTTTAACCATATGGAGTAAGAACGGCCAGGGAAGGCCAACCAGCCAGGGACGATGTGGGCGATAAGGAGCCGCCCGAAACGGATTTTTTCAGGAACGGCCACAAGGAAACCGGGAGGGCCGACAGGATAGGGATAGCGTATTGGGCTGCGTCGGCTTTGGCTTTTACAAGTTGCGGGCGGCGCGGCTTAATTTTTGCCGGCTACCGCCGATTGTTCCGCCACCGGTATCGGTTCGGCCAGACGGACGGCGTAAGGCCATGGAGTCCGCACACATCGCTTATTCGCCGGAGCCCATTGTTCCGCTGCCGGATAAACGATTTTTGTGGTTTCCCGAGTTCGAATGCGGTCCGGATTTAGCGGGCCGCCAGCCATTTCAGA
This sequence comes from Methylomonas aurea, assembly GCF_024505045.1. Classification (GTDB taxonomy): domain Bacteria; phylum Pseudomonadota; class Gammaproteobacteria; order Methylococcales; family Methylomonadaceae; genus Methylomonas; species Methylomonas aurea. The sequence continues at coordinate 94,794 of NZ_JANIBM010000002.1, forward strand.
ATCCGATTTGTTATGAGACATCAGCCCTTGTTGAGTTCCGACCTTCCCCTCAGTCAGCCCAAACCCTTGGCCGTGGCGATACGCAGTCTGATCGCCGGCGGTTTGGTGTTCGGCGCCGGTGCGGCGCCGGCCGCGGCGGACTCGCCGCTGCCGGAAGCGTTAAATCCGGCGGCTTTGGCCAGCAGCGGCCAGGCCAGCGCCTCGGTGACCGGCACCGCGATGACGATCAACCAGGCCACCAACAAGGCCGTGCTGGATTGGAAATCGTTCAACATCGATAAAGGCTACAGCGTCGAATTCAAACAACCCAGTTCCACCTCGATTGCGCTGAACAACATCCACCAGCAGGACGCCAGCAAAATCTTCGGCTCGTTGACCGCGAACGGCCAGGTCTACCTGATCAACCAAAACGGCTTTTTGTTCGGCAAGGATTCCCAAGTCAACGTCAATGCGTTGGTGGCCAGTACCTTGAAGATCAGCCAGGCCGATTTCGAAGCCGGCATCACCAAGGTATTCGATTTAAACAAGAACACCAATAACTTTGCCAACAGTGCCGCGGCGTTGAAGGGCAACGGCGAATTGTTTTTGAAGAACGCCAACGGCGAATACGTCAAAGACGCGGCCGGCAACAAGGTCAAAATCGAGATTTTCGTGCAACAGGGTGCCAGCATCAAAACCCGTGGCGAAGGCGGCCGGGTGATACTGGCTGCGCCCAGCATCACCAACGCCGGCACCATCGAAACCCCGGACGGCCAGACCATCCTCGCCGCCGCGACCGATAAGGTGTACCTGCAGGAAGCCAGCGACGATCCGAATGTGCGCGGCCTGTTGGTCGAAGTCGGCACCGGCGGCGACGTCAACAACGTCGGCAAAATCATCGCCCAACGCGGCAATGCCAGCCTGATCGGTTTTGCGGTCAACCAGAAAGGGATTGCCTCGGCGACGACCTCGGTGCAATTGAACGGCTCGGTACGCTTGTTGGCGCGGGAAGGTATCCAAACCCCAAGTTCGGTCGGCGGCAAATTGCTCGGCAAGTCGACCAAGCGCAACAGCGTATTGCCCGGCCAGGAACAGTTGGGCACCAGCGCTACCGTCGATCTGGCGGAAAACAGCCGCACCAGCGTCGATCTCGATACCGACAAAACCCTGACCGCGATCGACGCTCAGGAACAGACGCCGTCGTACATCCAGGTCAGCGCCCACAAAGTCTACATGCGCAACGGTTCGCTGATCGAAGCCAAATCCGGCGATGTCGAGTTACAGGCGTTGGATAACCTGTCGAATCCGGCCGAAAAAGGCAGCGCCAGAATTTTCCTCGATAGCGGCGCCAAGATCGATGTCTCCGGCGTCAAAAACGTCGCGCAGTCGGCCGACAGCAACGTGGTCGAAGTCGAATTGCGCAAGAACGAATTGCGCGATGCGCCGCTGCAACGCGACGGCGTGTTGTACGGTAAAAAAGTCAAAGTCGACATCCGCGACGCGCATCTGGTCTACGACGCGGACGGCAAATTGGTCAGCGCCGCAATTCCGGTGGCCGATATCAAAGGCGCGGTCGATCGGGTCGCGAAAAACATCGACCAGCGCAGCACCTCGGGCGGCAGCATTAGCCTGCTCTCCAGCGGCGACGTTGTCGCCAAGGCCGGCAGCACGCTGGACGTGTCCGGCGGCTCGGTGGCCTACCAGGGCGGCAATATCGTCACCAGTAACCTGGCGGCGGGCAACCGGATATTCAATATCGCCGATGCCGATCCGGACTTGGCCTACGACAGTCTGTTCAATTACCAGCACTACAGTCCGGGCTACGTCGAAGGCAAGGCCGGCGGCCAACTGCAGATCAACGCCTACGAAGCCTTGCTGGAAGGTACACTGCAAGGCCGCACCGTCACCGGCGCCCTGCAGCGCCATCCCGAACAATGGGCGGCCGGTAGCAGTTTGCTGATCGATTTGATCAACGGCAACGATTTCAGCAAACAGAATGTGACCTTCGACAGCCGGGCCGTGGTGCAGTCGCTGGGACCGACCGATCCGATCCCGCGCCGCAACAGCGGTAATCCGGCGCCGGTGGCATTGAATATCAATTCCGATACCTTGCGCAACGCCGGCTTTCGCAATCTGACCGTGCGCGCCAACGGCGATCTGTTGCTGGCCGACGGCAACCGCATCGATCTGCCGGCCGGCGCCAGCCTGGATCTGACTGCGCGCAATTTCGAGCTGCGCGGCAGTATCGTCGCGCCGTCCGGCAGCGTCAATTTGCAACCGGTGGTGATGGGCCAGGTCATCCAGCCGGCCGCGATCAGATTGGCCGCCGGCGCCTCGATCGATGTCAGCGGTTTGTGGATCAACGATGGTTTGGACATGCAACAGGGGCGGGGCTTAAGCCCGATTGCGATCGATGCCGGCAGCGTCAATTTGCGCAGCGAACAGCGCGATCTGATCTTGGAAACCGGCAGCCGCATCGTTGCCGACGGCGGCGCCTGGCGCAAGGCCAATAGCCACGTGGAAGCCGGCCAGGCCGGCAGCATAGTCTTGCGCGCGCAAACCCATTTGGCCGGCGTGACACCGGCCAGCCTGATTTTGAACGGTAACCTGCAAGCCTGGGGTTTGGCCCAGGGCGGCAAACTGCATCTGGAAAGCAACGAAGTCGTGATCGGTTCCGCCGGCGATGCGCCGCCACGCGCCGGCACGGCAAAACCTCTGCTGCTGGCGCCGGGCTTTTTTCAGCAGGGCGGTTTCGCCGATTTCGATATCGTGGCCAACCGCTATGGGCTGAAAGTCGCCGATAACGTCCGGATCGAATTGCAGCCGCGCAACCGGCAATTGCTGGCCTCGTCCGGGGCCGCGGCGTCGGGCAGCAAGTTGGTGGATGTCAGCCGGGAGATCAGTCTGCCCGAACATTTGCGCAAACCGGTCAGTCTCAACTTGTCCTACGCCGAAATCGCCCAGCACAGCCCCGGCGAACATCTCAGCATCGGTAACGGCGCCTCGATTCGTACCGGCATCGGCGGCTCGGTGACGCTGAATTCTTCGACTTCGATTTTCCTGAACGGTGTGATCGATACGCCGGCCGGGGATATTGCGTTGAACATCGTCAATCCGCCGTTGGTCATCGGCTTCGACGACGCCCAGGGCATCTGGTTGGGTAGCGAAAGCCGCTTGAGCGCCAGAGGCGCGTTGCTACGCCAACCCAGCGCCGCCGGACTGTTGGCCGGCCAGGTGCTGGCCGGCGGCAGCGTGACGTTGGCCGCCAACCGCGGCTATATCGTCGGCAGAGCCGGTTCGCAGATCGATGTCTCCGGTAGCGCGGCGGAGCTGGATATTCCGCAACTGCGCAACGGCCGCCAGACTTACGTCAGACAGACTATCGCCTCGGCCGGCGGCAGCATCGATCTGACCGCCGGCGAAGGCATGCTGGCCGACACGGCGCTGCATGCCGCCAGTGGCGGCGCGGGTGCGGCCGGCGGCAGCCTGACGGTGGCGCTGGATCGCGGTTTGCGCGGCAAACCGGAGCTTCCGATCAACGGCAGCTTATTTCCGGACGACAGAAAACCGAATCAGCCGTACCGGATCGAAATCTCAGCGGCGGACGCCAACAGCGTTCCGGACGGTTTGGCGACCGGAGCCGCTATCGACCCGGCGCTATTCGGCGGCCGGGCCTTATTCAACAGCCGGCTGATCAATGCCGCCGGCTTCGATTCGTTGGCGTTCGAAGCCGACAGCACGCGAGTCGGCGGCCAATTGAATAGCGGCATCCTGTTCAAAGGCAATGTCGAATTGCGCAGCGGCCGCCAAATCGTATTGGATACGCCCAGCCTGCAAAGCGACGGCGGTACGGTGCAACTCAATAGCGTCTATCTGGCGCTGGGTTCGTCGCAGAGCCGGGTGGGCGCCAACACCGCGCCTGCGGCCAGCGCCGGTAGCGGCCGATTTACCGCTAACGCCAAAGCCGTCGATCTGGTCGGCGGCCTGGCCTTCAACGGTTTCGATGCGATACGGATCAATAGCAGCGGCGATATGCGCCTGCGCGGCCTGCTCGGCTCTACCCAAAAAGACTACATCGGCCGTTTGAACGTGGCCGGCGATTTGACCTTACAGGCCAACCAACTCTATCCGGGCACGCTGACCGCATACCTGATCGACGCCGGCAGCCGTTCCGTTACCTTTCTGAACAGTGTAGCTAGCCAAACGCCGGTGTATTCGGCCGGTGGCAGCCTGACCGTCAATGCCGCCAACATTTACCAGCGCGGCACGCTGAAAGCGCCGTTCGGCAGTTTGACTTTAAACGCGGCCAATACCCTGCAGTTGGCAGTCGGCAGCGTGACTTCGGTATCCGCGGACGGCTTGCTGGTGCCGTTCGGCCGCGGTTCCGGCGGTACCGACTGGCTGTATCCGCTGGATTCCGGCCAAACCGCCAATATCGTGGTCAATGCGCCGCCGGAGAAAAGCCTGCATTTGACCGGCACGGATGTCGACCTGCAACAGGGCGCGCTGATCGACCTGTCCGGCGGCGGCGATCTCTATGCCTACGAATTCATCCCCGGTCCGGGCGGCAGCAAAGACGCACTGGCGGCCGGCAACGGCAGCTTTGCAGTACTGCCCGGTTTCAATTCCAGCCTGACGCCGTACGATCCGCTGGAATCGGCGGGTTCCGGCCTGCACAACGGCGATAGTGTGTATCTGGCGGCCGGCAGCGGTCTGGCCGAGGGTTGGTATACCTTGTTGCCGGCGCGTTATGCCTTGTTGCCCGGCGCTTATCTGGTAACGCCGGTGGCCGGCAGCCAGGATGCGGTGGTCAATACCACCAATAACGCCGGCAGTCCGGTCGTGGTCGGCCGCTACGGCGTGGCCGGTACGGCGATTGCCGACAACCGCAGCAGCAGCTTTCTCGTCGAACCCGGCGCCATTGCCCGCACCCGCTCGCAATACATCGACTATTACGCCGGCAAATTCTTTTCCGACAAAGCCGCAGCCGCCGGCCAAGCGGCGCCGCAATTGCCGGGCGACGCCGGCAGCCTGGTGCTTTCCGCGCAACGCAGCTTGAAACTGGCGGCGGATTTGGCGGCGCAACCGGCCCTGCGCGGCGCCGGCGGCCAAGTCGATATTACCGGCAACCGTTTGGCCGTGGTCGGTAACAGCGCCGATCTGGCCGGTCTGGACAGCGGCACGGTGGGCCTGCTGGCTTCGGACTTGAATAAATTCAATGCGCCCAGCCTGTTGTTGGGCGGCCAGCGCAGCAAGGAGGCCAAAGGCCAACGCCTGACCGTCTCCACCAATAAACTGACGGTGGCCGGCAATGCCGTATTGCAGGGCCAGGAAATCCTGCTGGCCGCCACCGATTTGGTCCAGGTCGCCGCCGGCGCTCAATTGCTCGGCATAGGCTCGGACGGCCAGGGCGGCGGCCAATTGCTGGTTTCGAATGCGGCAGGCGGCAGCGACGGCGCGTTGTTGCGGGTCGCTGCCGGCGGCCAGGCCGAAGTCAGCCGCGATCAAACCGTCAGCGGCAACCGCGGCGAATTGGTCGTGGATGCCGGTGCGTTGATCAAGACCTCCGGTTCGGCGCTGCTGGATGCGACCAAAAACACCGTATTCGACGGTAGCATCGATATGGCGGGCGCTGCGTTGGCCCTGAACGCCGGCCGCATCAGCATCGGTGCCGCACCGGCCAACACGCCCGGCCTGGTGTTGGCCAACACCGCATTCGATCTGAAAGAGTTGCGCCTGAACAGCCGCGGCGATTTCGATATTTACGGCGGCGTCGATCTGGACGTCGACAACTTGCTGATCTCGGCCGCAGCGATCAACGGCTTTGCCAATCAGGGCGCCGCAGCGAATATCAACGCTGATTCGATCGTGCTGACCAACCTGGGCGCCAGCAGCAACCGCAGCGGCAGCGGTAACGGCACCTTGAATTTGAATGCGGACGACATTCGTTTGGGCGCCGGCAGTTACCGCATCAGCGGCTTCGATAATGTCAATTTCAAAGCCAACGCCGGTATCGGCGGCATCGGCCAGATCGTCGATCCGGCAACGGGTAACAGCCGGTTCGCCGATCCCGGCAAATTAAAGGTGGCCGGCAATCTGACGCTGGACGCGGCCTACATCGGCGGCGGTAACGGCGCGACGACCAGTATCGATGCCGGCGGTTACCGGGTCGATTTGCTGGCCGGCAGTGCGTTGCCTGCCCAGTTGACTCCGGGTTTGGGTGGGCAATGGTCCATCACCGGCGACAGTATCCAAGGCAGCGGCCGGTTTTTGCTGCCGTCCGGTAGCTTGAGCCTGCAAGCGCTGAACGGATCGGTCGCTCTCGAAAGCGGCAGCGTGGTCGATTTGTCCGGCCGGGCTCTGGCCTTCGCCGACGCGGTCAAATACTCCGCCGGCGGCAATTTGGCCCTGCAGGCCAGCAACGGCGACGTGGCGCTGAAATCCGGCACCCAAATCAATCTCGGCGGCGGCCAACGCAGCGTGAACGGTGCAACCTACCAGGCCGCCGACGCCGGCCGAATGCTCGTCAGCGCGGTTCAAGGCAAATTCGATTGGCAAGGCACTATCGACGGCAAAGCCACGCTGCATACCGATGCTAATTTCAAGCAGGCCAGCCTGGCGCTGGACGTTAAAGATCTGGGCGATATTTCCACGTTGAGCGCAAAACTGGCTCAGGCTGGCTTTGCCGAACAAGTGGCTTTGAAACAAAGCAGCGGCGATATCTTGCTGAATGACGGCAATACCTTGAGCGCTCGCCAATTGGTTTTAGAGGCCGATCAGGGCGCCGTAACGATTGCGGGTACTTTGAACGCTTCCGCCGCCAAGGCCGGCAGCATCGACGTTTATGGCCGCAATGGCATCAACCTGGCCGCGACCGGCCGCATCCTGGCCCAGGCCACGGCCAGCGGCGAAAGCGGCGGCCAAGTCGCGCTGGATACGCTGCACCGCGACGATGCCGGCAGCGGTTTGCTGGACTTGTCGGCGGCGGGCGGTTTGATAGACCTATCGGGCGCTGCCGGCGCTAGCGGCGGTGCGCTGCATTTGCGTAGCGGACGCAACGGCAACCAAGTCAACATTTCGGCTATCGATGCGACGATTACCGGTGCCGATCCGCTGCGCAGCGCAGTCGAAGCCGTGCGGGTTTATGCCGGCGTATCGACGATTACCAGCGACCTTATCGCTACCTGGCGCGACCAAACCGCCGAGTTCATGCAAAACCGGCCGGTATTGAGCGGTCTGTCGGCCGCCAATTTGGAGCTGCTGCCCGGTATTGAGGTGCGTAGCAGCGGAAATCTGGCGCTGGCTGACAATTGGGATTTCATGGCCGGCCAGTGGGCCGATAATGCCATCGACTGGCATTCGGACTGGCGCTACGGCGACCGGCAATTGCCCGGTTTCCTGACTTTGCGCGCCGCCGGACAATTGAACGTCAACGCTTCGCTGAGCGACGCCTTTGCCAATACGTCGTTGCCGGGCCAGGAACAACAGGATCTGGAAGCGGCGTTGGGCAGTAAACTGCTGAGCAAAGACTTGCTGCAACCCGGCCTGTCCTGGAGTTACAAGCTGATTGCCGGGCAGGACGTGAATCTGGCGGCCGCTCGCGGCGCTGAGCAGGTCAAAGTCAGAACCGGGACCGGATCGATCGACATCGACGCCGGCGGCAGTATCCGTTTCCTGCCGAAAACCGGCGATAGCCAGGCCGCGGCGGCGGTTTACACGATGGGTACCGCCGCGCTCTACAGTCGCAACCAGTTGTTGAAAGGCGAGATTCCGGGCATCCCGGCGCAAAATGCCGGCGAGAGCGTGCAAAATTATTTGGCCCGCCTCAGCCCGGAGCAATTGAACCGGGTATTGCGTTACGGTTTGCTGGATCAGGACAGCATCGTGCAGGGCATTGCCTTGTATGCCGAGTTTCCGACTCAAGGCGGCAACATCGGTTTGCGCGCCGGCGGCGATATCAGCGGCATCCAAACCGGCCAGAGCATCGGCGATTGGCTGGTGCGCGACGGCCAATGGCAGGCCGGCAGCGATACCAACCAAGCCACGGCCTGGGGCATCAATATCAGCGGCAACCGCGATTTCGAGCAACTGGAACCCGATGCCGACGGCAATATGCTGTTTGCCGGCGCCAACCGCTACTTCAATCAGAACGTTGGCGCCTTGGCCGGCGGTAACGTCAATGTCGTTGCCGGCGGCAATATCAATAATCTGTCGGTGATGATTCCCACCACCGGCAAACCGCTCGGCACGATAGACGCAAACGGCCGCTGGTTGCAGACCGGCACCTTTATCAACGGCGGCGGCGACCTCAGCGTGGTTGCCGGTAACGATATCGTCGCCGGCGAGTTTTACGCCGGCCGCGGCCGCGCCGAGCTGATCGCCGGCGGCAGCATTGCCAAAGGCGCCGTGCCGGGGTCGGCGCAAACCGTCGGCGTCATGCTGGATGTCGGCGACGCCGAGTTCCAGGTCAGGGCTCGCCGCGATATCGAATTGGCCGCCGCGTTGAGTCCGACCGCGCTGAAACAGAAGATTCCGAGTTTTCCCGGCGACGGCGTCGATAGCCGGTTCTTCAGCTATACCGCGCACAGCGCCGTAAACCTGACCTCAATCGCCGGCAATCTGTTTTTCCAAAACGACTACGACGCGATCAAAGCTGTAAAGAAATTGTCGTCTAACGATGGCAGCGGATTCGAGTATTTCGTATACCCGGCGACGCTAAGGGCAGCGGCGCTGAGCGGCGATGTCCGCATCAACGGTTCCATGACCCTGTTTCCCGATGCGGCCGGCGATCTGGAATTGCTGGCCAACGGTAACATCGGCTCGGATACGCCGCTGGCATTGGCGAAAAAGATCAGCGTCAACATGTCCGATACCGATCCGGCTTTATTGCCCGGCATTGCCAATCCGGCGCGGAATTTGGACGGCGATTACGTGTCCGGCAACATTCAGGCGCAACAGTTGCTGGATGCCAATTCGCCGAAGCCGGCGACGATACATGCGGCGGTGCCGGTGCATCTGCACGACCAGACTCGGCCGCTGATCGTGGCGAAAACCGGCAGCATCGGCTTTGCCGCCGGTCTGGAGGCGACTTTCCATATGCCGCAGGCGGCCAGTTTCATCGCCGGCCGCGACATCAACAACCTGTCGGTCAACGGCCAGAATTTATCGAGCAGCGATGCCACGTTGATTATGGCCGGCGGCAACATCAATTTCGATACCGTCACCGACAGCAACGGCAACGTGGTGTTCACCCGCAACAATCCGCAATTCTTCCGCCTGGGCGGACCCGGCCATTTGCAGGTGGTAGCTGGCGGCGACGTGGTGTTGGGCAGTTCCGGCGGGATTCAGACTGTCGGCAATTTATTGAATCCGGGCTTAGGCAACATCGGCGCCAGCATCGATTTGCTGGCCGGTACCGCCGGCGGCATCGATCTGGCCGGATTCGCCGATAAATACCGTGCGTTGTATCCCGAATGGTTAAACGGTCTGGACAACTTGACCTCATCGGAAAGTCAGCGTTATCTCGGTAACGTGCTGGCGGTACTGTTCACCGAAATCGACCAATCGGCCAAAGCGGCCGCCGCGGCAGGGGAGGGCCAACGGGCCGCGCAGTATAAACGCGGTTTCGATGCGATTCAGGCCTTGTTCCCGAATGCCGAATATAGCGGCGATGTCAGTCTGGTGTTCAGCGCCGTGAAAACGCTGGCCGGCGGTAGCATCAACATCGCGGTGCCGGGCGGCAAGCTCGACGTCGGCCTGACCGGGAAAAAAGCCGCCGACGAATTGGGTATCGTCGTGCAACAGGCCGGCAATCTCAATATCTTTACCCGCGACAACGTCAACGTCAACCAATCGCGGGTGTTTACCCTGGGCGGCGGCAACATCGTGGCCTGGTCTTCCAAAGGCGATATCGACGCCGGCAAGGGTGCCAAGTCAGCCTTGTCGGCGCCGAAGCCGATCACCTCGGTCGATGCCAACGGCAACATCGTCACGGTATTTCCGCCGATCATTTCCGGTAGCGGGATCCAGGCCATCGGCGGCGGCAACGTCACGCTGGCGGCGCCGCAAGGCGTGGTCGACGCCGGCGAGGCCGGCATCAGCGGCGGCGACATCACCATCGCCGCCACCGCCGTGATCGGCGCTTCCAACATTCAGGCCAGCGGTACCTCGACCGGCGTACCTACTGCCGTGGCTGCGCCGGTCGTGCCGACCGGCGCCGATAGCGCCGCCGCCGGTGCCGCCAGATCGGCCGGGGAAGCGCCGGCCGCCGGCAACAAGGATGCCGACGGCAAAAACGGCGGCGGCGACAAAAAAGCGCCGGTCGCAGTGCTGAGTACCGATATCGTCGGTTACGGCCAGTGCAGCGTCGGCGATATCCGCGACGGCAAGGCCGGTTGCGGCGGTTAAACCGCCATAGCGCCCGCCAAGGCAAATCCCGGCTCAGGCCGGGATTTTTTTTGCCGGAACACGGCGGCCTGTTGGGTGGAAGGCAAAGCGTGTTGCCGGGCCAGCAATGTTGCGGCGACTGTTGGAATATCAGCACATGATCAGCAACAAATGCTGTTAAATCAGCAGGACATAAGCAGTCTTAAGGGTAAGTCATTGATTATTGGAAAATTCTGATTGGCACGCTTACTGCAAAATCTAAAGCAAGCCGCTGTTACCAAGCGTTCATGAGCCGCTTAGGCAAATCCGATTAGCTTGCGACCGAGCGGCGATTCGCCTAGCCATAATTTCGATTGCAGAATTCAATGTTTAAAAAGTCATACCTGTTCGGCTGTGCCGTTTTGTGTTTTCCATTGCTCGCCCAAGCCTGGTGGAACGACGACTGGAACTCGCGCCGGCAAGTAGCGGTGGATGCATCGGCGACCGGAGCCGACATCCAGGAAACCTTGGCCGAGGTGCCGGTGCTGGTGCGGCTGCACGCCGGCAACTTCGGCTACTTTGCCGAGCTGGCCGAGAACGGCCGCGACTTGCGTGCATTGAAAGACGACCAAAACCCGTTGGCCTACCAGGTCGAGCAGGTCGACGCCTTGAGCGAAATCGGCCTGGTCTGGGTCAAGCTGCCGCAAGTGCGCGGCGGCGTCGCCACCGACGACTTCTGGCTGTACTACGGCAACGCCAATGCCGCGGACGGTTCGGACGGCAAGGGCTTGTACGATCTCGCCCAGGGCCTGGTGTACCACTTCAACGCCGCCGATACCCTGCCGCAGGATGCCACCGCCTACGCCTCCCATGCCAGCGATTCCAAAGCCAGCATTCAAGCCGCCGGCTGGATTGGCGCCGCCGCCCAATTCACGGGTAGCGGGCCGATTACGGTAAATCCCTTGCCGCAATTGGCTTTTGCCGCCGACAAAGGCTGGACTTTCTCCGCCTGGCTGAAGATCGACCAGGCCAACCCGGCCGCGACCCTGCTCAGTGCCCAAGCCCCCGGCTTCGATCTGCGCTTGAACCTGCAAGGCAATACGCTAACTGCCGTGGCCGGTAACGCCAGCACCCCGGCGGCATCGCTGACTTTAGGAAAGTGGCAGCACATCTCCCTGGTGCTGCGCCCGGAAAACCTGGCCGCCTACACCGGTGTCAAGGCCGCGCAAAACCCCGCCAGTTACGCGCCGCCGCAAATCCTGGAACTGTACCTCGACGGCGTTTCGGTCGGTACGGTCAAAACCCAATTGAGTGCCGGCCAACCCGCGATTCGCCTCGGTGACAACTATCAAGGCTGGCTGGACGAAGTGCAGATCGCCGCCACCGCCCGTAGCGCCGACTGGCTCAAATTCGCCTACCGCAGCCAAAGCCCGGATTTCGCCGTGCTCAGCCACGGCCAGGACGAGTCCAACAGCAGCGGCGACGGCGGCCACTTCATGGTCATCGTCCAAAACGTTACCGTCGACGGCTGGGTCGTGATCGGTTTAACCCTGATCATGCTGATTGTCGCCGTCATCGTCATGGTCAGCAAAACCCTGGTCATCAACCGGATCGGCAAGGACAACCGCGCTTTTCTCGACCAATACCGCCGGCTGGATCCGAACAGTCTGGGCTCTCTCGACCAGGACGAAACCGCCGAGGAACAGGAATTGGGCGAGTCGGATCTGCTGACCGCTCTGGTCGGCAAACATGACCACTTCCAGAGTTCGGTGCTGTACCACCTGTACCACACCGCGATCCAGGAACTGAACAAACTGCAAGGCAACGCCGACCAGGTGGTGACCCGCGAAGCTTGGGATTATCTGCGGGTCAAGCTCGACAGCCAGATCGTCCACGAAGGCCAACGCCTGAACCGGCATATGGTGCTGCTGACCATCGCCATCGCCGGCGGCCCGTTCCTGGGCCTGCTGGGCACCGTGGTCGGGGTGATGATCACCTTCGCCGCCATCGCCGCCTCGGGCGACGTCAACATCAATTCCATCGCCCCCGGTATCGCCGCCGCCTTGCTGGCGACCGTGGCCGGCCTGGCCGTCGCGATCCCGGCGCTGTTTGCCTACAACTACCTGTTGACCCAGATCAAAGACATTACCGCCAGCATGCGGGTTTTTGCCGATGAGTTTCTGGCCATTTTATCCATGCGCGCCGCCCGCCAGGCGGCAGGGAACTAAGCGATGAAAGTCGAAGAAGAAGGCAAGGTATACGACGACATCAACATCACGCCGATGCTGGACGTGGCCTACGTGCTATTGCTGATTTTCATCATCATGACCACCGCCACCGTGCAGGGCATCACCGTCAATTTACCCAAGGCCAGCAGCACGCCGAGCCTGTCCAAACCCAAGACCAAGGCGATTTCGATCACCCCGGACGGCAGCGTTTATCTCGACACCTACCCGGTGTCGTTGCAGGAACTGGAAACCCGGCTGGCGCAGTACAAGGCGGCGACGCCGGACCTGCCGGTGGTGGTCAAAGCCGATGCCAGCGTGCAGTACCAGAAGGTGATCGAGGTACTGGATATTGTCACCCGGTTGCAGATTAGTCAGTTGGGGTTGGTGACGCAGAAGTTGGTGAAGTGAGGGGAGATGGTGTCGCTGGCGCGACGGCGGGTTTGAATGCCGGTTCGCGGACCGGCGGCCGCGATACTTTCTTTTGCGTGGCCAAAAGAAAGTATCCAAAGAAAAGGCCACCCCGCTGCCGCTTGAGTCCTGCGCGCCGTCGGGTTTGAACGGGGTTTTCCGAAGGGGCTTCCCAGCCCCTGCGGAAAACGCGATGCATCCCTGCATCGCCCCTACGGGCTGATCCGTTCAAACCCGCCGGTGCTCGGCGCGGCAAAGGGGGAAGGAGACGCCCCGGTGTTTGAAGTCACCCGGCGTAACGTGGCCGCAGGCGTAGGGTGGGCACGGTTTTTGTGCCCACGCGGCATAAAGCTGAACCAAGCTGCGTAGTAGGCCGGAATAAGTGCAATGTTTCCGGCACCGCGTGCTGATGCGGAATCCCAGCGGCTTGCCTAGGCCAGGGTGAATAGAGAGCAGGCAACCTCGGGTGCTGTGACAACGAATGATTGAAGCGAGATGACAAACAAATACGCCTGGCTCCGGCGCTTGCCGGTGGTGTTGGGAATAGGGTTGAGCCTGTTGATCGGTTTGGGCGTGTGGTGGCTGGCGGATAAGTTCGAGAAGCCGCCGCAGACCAAAAAGCAGGTGCAACAGATCACGGTGATCCAGCCGCCGCCTCCGCCGCCCCCGCCGCCGGAGCAACCGCCGCCTCCCCCGGAGGAGATCAAGGAAGAGAAGATCGAAGAACCTGAGCCGGAACCGGAGCCGGAACCTGCGCCGGAGCCGGACGAAGCGCCGCCGGCCGAGGATTTGGGGGTGGATGCCGACGGTACTGCCGGCAGCGACGGCTTTGGTTTGCAAGCCCGCAAGGGCGGCCGCTCGATCCTCGGCGGCGGTGGCGGCAACGCCATCCTCTGGTACGGCGGCCAGATCCAGCGCCAGGTCGAGACCGGCCTGCAAAATCTGCTGGCCGACACGCCGGCAGCGCAAGCCGGCTACAGCGTGATCCTGGAAATCTGGGTCGGCCCGGACGGCCGCATCAGCCGCGGCGAACTGGCCAGCGGCAGCGGTAAAGTCGAAGTCGACCAGGCCCTGCGCACCGCGCTGCCGCGACTGCGCGCCAGCGTCGGCCGGCCGCCGCCGGAAAGCATGCCGCAACCGATTCGGATTCGGTTGAATTCGAGGGTTTAAGCGATATCGCTTCAGTCCTTCGAGTGGTGTTGCTGGCGCGACGCCTGATTTTAATGTCGGTTTCACGAAACACACCCATGTGTTTCGCCCTGTGGGTGCTGCGCATGCAAATCGGCGCTCCTGCCGATTTGTCGGCCCGACAGCCGAGTGACTTTTCTTTGCTTGGCCAAAGAAAAGTCACCAAAAGAAAGGCCACCCCACCGGTGCTCGGCGCGGCAAAGGGGATGGTGCTGCCGGCAACTTGGAAACGAAATCATTTAGCGGCTTTGGCCTGAATTTGAAGAACTTGTAATAGAACCTATGAACACCGTAAGCAAACCCCTGGCCCTTGTTTTGACCGGCAGTCTGGCCGCCGGCACCGGTCTGGCGCAGGCCGCCACCCCAGCCCCGGCCGACGCCGTGATTCCGGTCAAGAAGTCCACTTTGGTCAACCTGGTCGATCTGCTGGTACAGCGCGGCGTGATCAATCAAGCCGAAGGCCAGGGCCTGGTGCAGGCGGCCGAACAGGAAGCCGCCGCGGCGCAGGCCGAAACCGGCCATGCCAAGCCAACTGCCGCGACGGGATCAAGCGACGCCCAGACCGCTGCCGACTGGTCCGGCGAGCCGGCCAATGTCCCGGGTAAGTCCGGCAAGACCAAGCACGTCGGCTACGTGCCGGAGTTCGTCAAAAAAGAAATCCGCGACCAGGTGCGTGCCGAGCTGAAGGCCGAGGTGTTGCAGGACGTGAAACGCGATGCCAAGGACGAAGGCTGGGGCATTCCCGGCGCGCTGCCGGAGTGGGTGGCGGCGATTCATCCCAGCTTCGATGTGCGCATCCGTTTCGCCGACGAGTTTTACGGCAAGGACAATGTAGGCGGGGTCGAGAACGTCGGCCTCGATCCCGTCGGTAACTTCGTCGGCCCGTACAACTGGCTGGCGATCAACCGCGCCGCCACCGGCAATCAGGCCGGCTTGACCACCCAGGTTTCGTTGAATCCGAACGAGGCCATTCTCAACAATCAAAAAGACCGGCTGCGGCTGCGGGAACGCTTTCGCCTCGGTTTCGAAGCCAATCTGGCCGACGGTCTGAAAGCCGGAGTGCGCTTCGCCACCAGCAACATCAACAACCCGGTCTCGAACGACCAGACCCTGGGCAACACCGGGCAGTCCTACCAGTTCGCGATCGACCGCGCCTTCCTGCAGTACGACTTTCTGGACGAACGTAAGACTAACTGGTTCAGCTTGTATGCCGGCCGTATCATTAATCCCTTCGTCTCCACCGACGTGGTGTTCGATCCCGACCTCAGTTTCGAAGGGCTGGCCGGCAGCTTCCGGCTGCCGTTCAACCGCGGCAGCAACAAACTGGCCGGCTACAAGGCGCCGAACCCCACCGCCCGCTTCGGCTTGAACCAGGGCCAGCAGACGCCGGACAGTCTGTTCGTCACGCTGGGCGTGTTCCCGTTGCAGGACATTGACGTCTCGGTCAACGACAAATGGCTCTATGCCGGCCAGGTCGGCGCCGACTGGCTGGTCTGGCATGACTCGCGGTTGAATCTGGCGGCGTCGTATTACGAGTTCCAGAATGTCCAGGCCCGGCGCAATCCGGTCGGCAGCCATGCCTACGACTGGACCGCGCCGCAGTTCGTGCAAAAGGGTAATTCGATGGTGGCGATCAGCGACGCCAACACCTTGTTGCCGAACTGCACCGACACCGTGGGCTGCTTGTTCGGCCTGGCATCCGAGTTCAAGGTGTTCAACGCCACGGCGATGTTCGACTATGCCGGCTTCGGCGATACCCATGTCCTGTTCACCGCCGATTATGCTCAGAACCTGGGCTTCAACCGGCAGAAAATCCTGAGCGAGTTCGGCACCGCCTTCGCCAGTACCGACCTGCAGCCGCGCACCAAGGCCTACCAGGTGCGGGTCGACGTCGGTGCGCCGGAATTGCGGCGCTGGGCGGACTGGAACGTCAATCTGGCCTACCGCTACGTGCAGCGCGATGCGGTATTGGATGCCTTCACCGACTCGATCTTCCACCAGGGCGGCACCGACGCCAAGGGTTGGGTGATGGGCGTGCAATACGGCCTGGCCAAGAGCACTTGGCTCAACCTGCGCTGGTTCAGCACCGACGCCATCGACGGTCCCCGCTACAGCATCGACACCGTCAACGTCGATCTCAACGCACACTTCTAGGAGGGCGGGCGATGGCTAAGCAACAACCCTGGCGCCGGATTTATTTACCGCCCTTATGCTTGCTACTGTTGTTGGCGGGCATTGAAACCAGTGACGCCGAACCCAAAGCCGCCGCGCCGGGAGGCGACGCGCTCAGAAAGGCTCAGGGCCTGATCCGCCAGCTCAGCCAGGAAAAGCAGGCGCTGGAGACCGAGAAAACGGCCTGGCTGGGCGAGAAGGCCGCGCTGGAAGGGCAGTTGCAGACCCTGCAGCAGCAGGTTCGGCTACTGCCGGCGCTGCAAGAGCAGGTTGAACGTTATAAAGCAGGTCTGGAAGCGGTGCGCGGCAATCTGGAAGGCCAATTGGCGCAGCAGCGCCAGCGCGAACAGGCCCTGGTGCAAAAACACAACGAGGTGGTGGCGAAAGCCCGCGACATTCGCGACGACAACCAGTTGCTGGTGCAGGCGGTGCAGGAACGGGAACAATGGATTGCACAATGCGCCGGCCTGAACCAGCAGTTGCGTGAGCTGAACCAGAAAGTGGTCGACGGTTACGAACAGAAAGGCCTGTGGCAGCAACTGGCCGAACTGGAACCGATCACCGGCATCGCCAAGGTTGATACGCAAAACCGGGCGGAAGAATACCGTTACCAACTGAAGCAGTTGAAAGTGACGCCGTTCGAGGCCACCGTTTCCCGCGGTGGCGACAGCCAGCCCGTGGTCGAGCCAAGCCCCGCCCACGAATTGCAGGGGGGCGCGGAGCAAGCCGTTCCTGCCGGCACGTCCGTGGCTACGCAGCAGGCCGCTGAGCCGGTGCCGTCTGCGGAGGTCGAGCGATGAGGCGTTCCGCAGCGTTAACGCCGGTCTGGCTGGCTGTTTTCGGCGTGTTCCATGCCGCTGCCAACGCAGCTAGCGGTTCGGCCGGCCCGGCCGCAGCCGATGCAGCCGACACCGCCGCGCAATGGGCCGGCGAAGCGCAACCGCGCTTCGACGTGCTGGACTTTCAGATCGACGGCAACAGCCTGCTCGACGACGAAACCCTGGAAAAGGCGGTATATCCCTATTTGGGGCCGGAGAAAACCGTGGCCGACGTCGAACAGGCTCGGGCCGCATTGGAAGAAGCCTACCGCACGGCCGGTTACCCGACCGTGGTGGTGTCGATCCCGGAGCAGGACGTCAACGAAGCCAGCGTACGGCTGATGGTGGTGGAGGGCAGTATCGAGACTTTGCATATCAGTGGCTCGCGCTATTTCGATCTAGGCAAGATCCGCGCCGGCGTGCCGGCCTTAGCGGAAGGCCGGGCGCCGCATATGCCGCAGGTGCAGGAGCAGATCAACGCGCTGGCCAAACAATCCGGCGACCGTTCGATCACGCCGGTATTCCGTGCCGGTTCGACCCCGGGCAAGATGGAGGTGGAACTGAAGGTCAAGGACGAACTGCCGCTGCACGGCAGCCTGGAGCTGAACAGCCGCAATTCGGAACAGACCAGCTATACTCGGCTGCAAGGGGCACTGCGCTACGACAATCTGTGGCAGAAGTTCCACAGCGCTTCGCTGCAATACCAGGTCTCGCCGCAGAACGCCGAGGAGGTCGAAGTATGGTCCGGCACTTACGTGCTGCCGACCGGCTGGGCCGACACCCGGCTGGCGTTGTACGGCATCGGCATCAGTTCCAGCACCCAGCTCGGTGTCAACGTCGGCGGCCTGTCGGTGGTCGGTGCCGGTTCGATCTACGGCGCCCGCCTGGTGAAGCCGCTGGACAGCACCAGCGACGGCGTGCTGCACAGCCTGAGTTTCGGTGTGGATTACAAGAACTTCGGCCAGCAGATCGCCCAGTTTGCCGACAGCGCCAGCCCGATCAGTTACGCCGCTTTCGTCGCCGGCTACGACGGCGTGCGCCGCGGCGACGGCCATGCCAGTAGTCTGAATTTGACCGCTCACTTCAGCTTTCGCGGCCTGGTTAACGACGCCGAACAATTCGAAAGTAAACGTGCCGGCGCCACGCCCAATTTTCTTTACCTGACTGCCGATCTGAAACACCAGCAGCAGCTTCCGGCGGATTTTCGCTTACTGGCCCGGGCCGGCGGCCAGGCCAGCGCGGCGCGACTAATCAGCAACGAACAATTCTCGGCCGGCGGCCCGCTCAGCGTCAGGGGCTACCACCAGACCCAGCTGCTGGGGGACCACGGCGTCAATCTGTCGCTGGAGCTATACAGCCCGCACCTGCTGCCGGGCGAGTTCGAAGCGGCGCAAAACCTGCGCCTGCTCGGCTTCATCGACTGGGCCCATTTGTGGACCGATGCGCCGATCGCACCGACTCCCGCCCAGGATACCTTGGCTGCAGCCGGCGTCGGCCTGCGTCTGCAATTGCTGAAACGCCTCAGCGGCGAACTGGACTGGGCCTACCCGTTCCACGCCCACGGCGCCGTCGACATCGGTCAACAACGGCTCGATTTTAGGATGGCTTATGAGTTTTAACCATCAGATTGGGCATGTGGCCGCACAAAAGCAACAGTCAAGCAACAGCGACTGTTGGTATTTCAACTTTTGGCGCTGGGTTTTTGCTCCGATTCGGTCAGTTTGCTGCTTAGTCCGAACCGATAGGCTGACTCGCGAGCAGCGGATAAGCAATAACGTGCGCCGAATTGGCCTGGCGAGTACGCGTTGGGCCGCTCGGCAAGCCTGCTAGCCAATCGAGATGCGCCGTTTCGGCATAAATCGATACGGATATCGATTTTTTGGAATGGAATCTGCTATCCAGATCACGGTATTGCCCGGGCTTGCCCTTTTTTGCCGAACCCGGCCGGCGAGCGGCATTTGGTAACAACTTAGACGTTTACATGAACAGTTATGGATACAGTGCTTAACCGCGATTTCGACAACCCGGCGGCGGATACCGCCGCGCCGTTACTGGCATTCGACGAATCGCAATCCAGAAAGCTGGCGTTATCTACCCGCGCCACGGCAATGGTGTTCGAAGATCCGGTGTCCAGGCGTTTGTTGGAACAAATCGAAAGGATTGCGCCAAGCGATGCTACGGTACTGGTGATCGGCGAGACCGGTACCGGCAAGGAATTGGTGGCCCGCCATATTCATGCGTTGAGCAAACGCAGCAAATATATGTTCGGGGCTTTGAATTGCGCGGCGCTGAGCGAGAATTTGATCGAAAGCGAACTGTTCGGTCACGAGAAAGGTGCGTTTACCGGGGCATTGACATCGAAAGAAGGCTGGTTCGAAACCGCCGACAAAGGCAGCTTGTTTCTGGACGAAATCGGCGATTTGCCGCTGGGTCTGCAAGCCAAGTTGCTCCGGGTGTTGCAGGAACGCGAGGTGGTCAAAGTCGGTTCGCGCCAACCGAAACCGGTCGACGTGCGCATCATCGCCGCGACCAATATCAACCTGGAAGAGGCGGTGGCGGCCCAGCATTTTCGCGCCGATTTGTATTATCGCTTCAATGTCGCGACGATTCATTTGATGCCGCTGCGCGAACGCCCCGGCGATATTCTGCCTTTGGCGCGGCACTTTCTGAAAATCTACGGCGAACGCCTCGGCCACGACGACGTGAAATTGTCGCCCGGCGCGGAATTGGCGTTGCTGAATTACGATTGGCCCGGCAATATCCGCGAGCTGGAAAACGCAATCCACCGCACCTTGCTGGTTTGTCCCGGCAACCGGCTTGGACCGGAAGACTTCAAACTGTCCGGCGTGCGCACTCCCGAGCATGTGCCGTCGGTATCGGTCGATTCGCTGGAAACCGCGCTGGAACGGCTGTGCGAGCAAGCGCCGCCGAAATTGTTCGAAATTATCGAAGAAACCGTGATTCGCACCGCGTTCGGCTATTGCGAAAAGAACCAAGTGCAGACTGCGAAATTGTTGGATATCAGCCGCAACGTGCTGCGCCATAAGCTCGAGCTTTACGGCATGTTGCAGCAGGTCGGCAAGCGCGGGTCGCTGCTGCATCTGGAGCGGTAAACCGGTCCTGCGCGCGATCGGCGGGTAGGCTGCCGCCGGTCTTCGATCGATCCCTTCTTTATCTCGGCACGCACTGCGCCGTTGAAGGCATATCGTCATGCCAAGGCCGAATCATTCCCATCCTTCGCTGGTGCTTCAGCATCTTTTTCCGAATAGCCGATGCTTGTTTATCTGTTTTTTAGATGAATAAATCGATATTTACCGTTTCAAATGACCATTTGTTTTCCGTACCATGCTCCGCAACGGGACTTAACACAAGCATTTGAAACCTTCGGAGGCCAAATGGATATCCAGTTCGAAACCGAACACGCCAAGTCGGCGCAGCAGCAGGAATTGGTGCAGCAGATCGTATCGATTTTGCAAGGGCTGCGCTTCGGTTCAGTGGAAATCGTGGTTCACGACGGCCGGGTTGTGCAAATCGAAAAGCACGAAAAATTCAGAGTCAAAACTGGGGCAAGCGCTCACTAAATATCTACCGCACCGGCGGCGATTAAAATAAACGATTAACCGATAACCGACCGGATCGCCGGAAGTTACCGGGTCAGGAACCCTGTTTCCTTAACCGATACCACAACAACGGGTTAAACATGAAACGTAAACAAATCAGCGCGCTATCGGCGACCGGCGCGATCGGCTTACTGCTCAGCTTAACTGGGAGCGCCGGCGCAGAGGATTACTACCGGCCGACCAAAGGCTACCGCGTGGAGCCGGCACCCGATACGCCGGCTTATGTCAGAAACTTGAGCAAGACCCAATTCGAACAATTCCGCAATGTAGAGTGGCTCGACGTCGGTCTGGATTTTCGCAGCCGTTACGAATACCGGGAAAACGATTACCGGCCGGTGGGGGCAACCAACAGCGGAGTTTACCGGCCCGATCCCGACAATATCTGGTTATTGAGAACACGGGCTTTCCTAGGGGTAAAGGATATTCTCGATCCGCTGCGCTTTGTCCTGGAATTGGAGGACGCCCGCAGTTATAACGGCCTCTACAGCCGGACCGACGCCGACGTCAACGAATTCGAAATGATCCAGGGCTACGCCGAGTTGTATTTTGCCAATGCCTTGGGCCATAACCGGCCGATCAGCATTCGCGCCGGCCGCCAGCATCTGGAGCTACTGGACCGGCGCTTGGTCGGTAACAACGAATTCCGCAATACCACCAACAATTTCGAAGGTTACCGGGTACGCTTCGGCAAGCGCCAAAACAATTGGGACCTGGATACCTTCGTATTTCAACCGGTCGACCGCTTGAAATACGAATTCGACCAGCCCGACGAAGACACTTGGTTCTACGGCGCGGTATTCAGTTGGAAGCAATGGTCGGACTATGTGACGATCCAGCCGTATTTTCTGGGTAAGCACGTCGATGGCGATCCGCGCAATCCGATCAACGCCAACCGCAAGGCCGATGCCGATATTTATTCGCCGGGTTTACGGGTCTACGGTTTGTTTTGGGACAGCGGCTTCGATTTCGATGCCGATATCACCAAACAGTTCGGCCATCAGGGGCGCTTGACCGGAACCAACCGCAACAACTATTCGCAGATCGTCGAGCAGCACGACGCTTTGGCTTATTCGTTAGAGCTGGGTTACACCTTCGACCACGACTGGAAACCGCGCGCCAGCGTGTATTACGGTTACGGTACCGGCGATAAAACCGGCGGCGACCGCACCAATCAACGCTTCGACGCTTTTTACGGCTTTAACCAGCCTTGGTCGCGTAACGACTATTACTCGTGGGACAACATTCATGCCCCCAAGGCGCGGCTGGAATTTACGCCTTATACCGATGTGCGGATCGATACCGGTTACAACGCCTATTGGCTGGAGAGCGATGCCGGCGGTTGGCGGCGGGCCGGTTTGGGTAACGGCAACGGCAAGACCTTCATGGGCCACGAGTTCGACATCCGCTTGCGCCACAAGTTGAACGCTTTTGTGGATTGGAGCGTGAGTTACGCCCATTACACGCCCGGAGAGTATACGACTTCGTTGGCCAGAGCCAATGGGCCTTATACCAACGAGCCGAGCAACTTCTTTTATTTCGAAGTTTCGCTGAACGCATTCGGCGACGGCAAGCCCAAATATAAATAAGCGTTAAGTACCCGGCTGGGACGCTTGGCCGGCCAGTCGGCCAAACGGGGCGGAGCCATGGGTTTTTATATCCATAAATAAGATATGTATCTCTAAAACTATCATTTTAAATCAGATAAAAGGCCGCGTAACATATCGCCAAAGGTGTTAAAGCCGGGCGTTTCGGCGGCCGAGTACCGAATAAATCTCTTAGAGGAGTCATTATGAAGCTGAGTTATACCGTTAAATCTCTGCTGATCGCATTAGGCCTGCTGACTAGCGCTACTGCGGCGGCGGACCGAACCATCCTGAACGTGTCGTACGACCCGACCCGCGAGTTCTATCAGGATTTCAACAAGGAATTCATCAAGTATTGGAAAGAAAAAACCGGCGAGGACGTCAACGTCCAGCAATCGCACGGCGGCGGCGGCAAACAGACCAGGGCGGTGATCGACGGCCTGGAAGCGGACGTGGTGACCTTGGCGTTGTCCTACGACATCGACCAGATCGCCGAAAAAGCCAATTTGCTGCCGAAAGACTGGCAAAAACGCCTGCCGGAAAACAGCTTGCCTTACACCTCCACCATCGTGTTCCTGGTGCGTAAAGGCAACCCGAAAGGTATCAAGGACTGGGGCGATCTGACCAAGGAAGGTTTGCAAGTGATCACCCCCAACCCGAAAACCTCAGGCGGCGCCCGCTACAACTATCTGGCGGCCTGGGCTTACGGCGAGAAAAAATTCGGCAGCAAGGACGCCGCCAAGGATTTCGTCAAAAAACTGTTTAAAAACGTACCGGTGCTGGATTCCGGCGCGCGCGGTTCGACCACGACCTTTATTCAACGCGGCATCGGCGACGTGCTGATTACCTGGGAAAACGAAGCCTTCCTGGCCTTGAAGGAATTCGGCGCCAGCGAATATGAAATCGTCGTGCCGCCGACCAGCATCAAAGCCGAAACCCCGGTGACCGTGGTCGACAAAGTGGTCAAGAAAAACGGCACCCAGGACTTGGCCGAAGCGTACTTGAATTATCTGTACACTCCCATCGGCCAAAAATTGGTGGCCAAGCATTTCTATAGGCCGTCGCATCCCGAGCACGCCGACGCTGAAGATCTGAAACGCTTCCCGAAACTGGAATTGTTCACAGTCAGTGAGCGCTTCGGCAGCTGGGCGCAGGTGCAGAAAGAACACTTCGACGACGGCGCCAATTTCGACCAGATCTATACGCCTTGATACTACACGGCGGGGCATCGGAATGGCGGATGCCCCGCCGCGTTACCGGCTTAGCGCCGGCTCGCGAAAAACGGATGAGAGATATCACACCGCTGTTTTTTCCAACTAAAGCCTGATACCGAACTTATGCCACAAAGCCACATCATGCCCGGATTTCGTCCCGCGCTGGGATTCACCTTGCTCTACCTGACGCTGATCGTCTTGATTCCGCTCAGCGCGTTGCTGCTGAAATCGTTGAATCTGAGTCCGGAGCAGTATTGGGGGATTTTGACCAATAAACGGGTCATCGCCTCGTTTCAAGTCAGCTTCGGCGCGGCCTTAATCGCGGCCGCCGTGGCCGCCGCGTTGGGCTTTGTCATCGCCTGGACCCTGGTGCGTTATCCGTTTCCCGGCAAAAAACTGTTCGACGCGCTGATCGACTTGCCGTTTGCCTTGCCGACCGCCGTGGCCGGCATCGTGTTGGCGACGATTTACGAACCCAAAGGTTGGATCGGCAAATGGGTGATCGAAGCTACCGGTGTGCAGATTGCGTTCAAGCCGTTGGGCATTGTGTTCGCGTTGATTTTCATCGGCTTGCCGTTCGTGGTGCGTACCGTCGAGCCTGTATTGCAGGAATTCGATCTGGCCATGGAAGAGGCCGCCGCCAGCCTGGGCGCCAGCCGCTGGCAGGCTTTCATCAAAGTGATTTTTCCGAACATTCTACCGGCGACCATTACCGGTTTTGCCTTGGCTTTTGCCCGCGGCGTCGGCGAGTACGGCTCGGTGATTTTTATCGCCGGCAACATGCCCTACATCTCGGAAGTGGTGCCGCTGTTAATCATCACCAAGCTCGAACAATACGACTATGCCGGTGCCACGGCAATAGGCCTGACCATGCTGGTGATTTCGTTCCTGTTGTTGTTATTAATCAATAGCCTGCAATGGTGGGTGCGCCGCCGTAGCGGCCAACTTTAAGGAGACGGGGATGAGTGCGATTTCCTCAGCAGTAGGCCAACCCGCCAGGGCTTTAGCTTTGAAAGATGCCGACTGGGTGCGGTTGGCCTTGATCGGCATCAGTCTGGCGACTATCGGCCTGTTTTTGGTATTGCCGCTGGCGACGGTATTGATCAATGCCTTCAGCAAAGGCTGGACGGCATACAGCACCAGCTTGCATCATCCGGACGCCTTGGCGGCGATGCGTTTGACGTTACTGACCGCGGCCATCACGGTGCCGTTGACCACTGTGTTCGGGGTGTCGGCGGCCTGGGCCATCGCCCGTTTCGAGTTTCGCGGCAAAAGCCTGCTGATTACCTTGATCGATCTGCCGTTTTCGGTGTCGCCGGTGATCGCCGGGTTGATTTATGTACTGATCTTCGGCTCGCAAGGCTGGTTGGGGCCGCTTTTGGCGGAACATAACATCAAGATTATCTTCGCCGTGCCCGGCATCGTCCTGGCGACCTTGTTCGTGACTTTTCCATTCGTCGCCCGCGAATTGATCCCGCTGATGCAGGAAATCGGCCACGAAGAGGAAGAGGCGGCGTTGTCGCTGGGCGCCAGCGGCTGGCAGACCTTTTTCAAGATTACCTTGCCCAACATCAAATGGGGCTTGCTGTACGGCGTGCTGCTCTGTAATGCCAGAGCGATGGGCGAGTTCGGCGCAGTGTCGGTCGTATCCGGCCATATTCGCGGCCTGACCAATACGCTGCCGCTGCACGTCGAGGTTAGTTACAACGAATACGACTTCGTCGGCGCCTTTGCCAGCGCGTCGATCCTGGCCGGTTTGGCGATCGTGACCTTGATCTTCAAGACCCTGCTGGAATGGAAACAAAACGAAGAACGGAAGAAGGCGAAGGAATAAAAATCGAAACAACGTAGGTCGGGTTACGACTGCATGGATGCAGGAGGTAGGGCAACGCAGGAGCGGTTACCGAGCCGCTAGGCGCTTGTGCCCTATGGGTATAACCCGACCTTCGGCCTGCAAGTCTATGGCTAAGTTAGATTCACAGAGGCACAAAATGAGCATCACCCTACAAAACATCAGCAAACAGTTCGGCGATTTCAAAGCGCTGGACAACATCAACCTGGATATTCCGGAAGGCGAACTGGTGGCGCTGTTGGGGCCGTCCGGCTGCGGCAAAACCACCTTGCTGCGCATCATCGCCGGCCTGGAGCAGGCCGACCAGGGCGAGGTTTATTTAAAAGGCGACAACGTCACCCAGCAACCGGTCAAAAACCGGCAGATCGGTTTCGTGTTTCAACATTACGCTTTGTTCCGGCACATGACGGTGTTCGACAACATCGCCTTCGGCTTGCGCGTCAAATCGCACCGGGATAGGCCCAGCGAAGCGATCATCCGCAAGAAGGTTCACGATTTGCTGAATCTGGTGCAACTGGATTGGCTGCACGACCGCTTTCCGGACCAATTGTCCGGCGGCCAGCGCCAGCGCATCGCCTTGGCGCGAGCGTTGGCGGTCGAGCCGTCGGTCTTGTTGCTGGACGAGCCGTTCGGCGCGCTGGACGCCAGCGTGCGCAAGGATTTAAGGCTGTGGTTGCGGCATTTGCACCACGAATTGAACGTAACCAGCATCTTCGTCACCCACGACCAGGAAGAGGCGATGGAAGTCTCGAGCCAGATCGTGGTGTTGAACCATGGCAAGATCGAGCAGAAGGGCACGCCGAGCGAAATCTACGACCATCCGGCCAGCGATTTCGTTTCCCGTTTCATCGGCCAGACCAATGTGTTCAAACTCGACGAGGAAGAACATTTCTGGCTCAAGCAAAGCGGCGTGATCGTCGACGAGTCGCAAGGCATCGTCGCCCATGTCCGGCCGCACAATATCGGTATCGAGAAACCGGTCGACCAGGCCAAGGCCCCGGTTTATCTGAAAGATTGGCAGCATCTGGGCGGCACGATCCGGCTGGAATTGAACCGCGACGGCGCCAACGGTTCCGGTGCGACCATTTACGCCGAAATGCCGAACGAACAGTTCCGCGAGCTGGCGTTACAAAAGGGCGATCGGGTCGCGCTACGGATCAAACATGCGCATTGGTTCAACTGATGACTAGCCGGCTTCCGCAAAGGAGTGTGAATCGATGAATTTCAGCCAATTGGAATTGCTGCGGTTGTTGCCGGAAACCCAGTTCAACCTGTCCAAAGCCGCGGACAAGGTCAATATCGTCCAATCCGCCGCCAGTCGCCATATCCAGTTGTTGGAGGAGGAATTGGGCTCGCCGCTGCTGGAGCGCCACGGCAAGAAAATCCTGGGCTTTACGCCGCTGGGCGAACGGGTGATGAAGGAAATCGAAGGCATCGATCTGGCCAAACGCAACATCCAGACCATCGCCGACGACTACCAGGCCAACCGCAACGGTGCGTTGCACATCGCGACCACCCATACTCAGGCCAAGTACTTGTTGCCGGAGCCGATCCGCAAGTTTCGGGCGCAATTTCCCGGCGTGACGATTTACATGGTGCAGTCGTCGCCGGGCGAAATCATCGATTTGTTGTATCGGCACGAAGCCGATATCGCGATTTGTACCGAAAAAATGGAGGACAGCGAGAAGCTGGTGATCAAGCCGTGCTACGAATGGAACCACGTCGCGATCGTGCCGCAGGGACATGCGCTGGCTGCGGCCAAGGTGACGCTGGAGAAGCTGGCCTCGTATCCGTTATTGACCTATTCGCCCGGTTATACCGGCCGCTCCAACATCGAAAAAGCCTTTGCCAAGCACGGTTTGGAATTGGATATCACCTTGTCCGCGGCCGACTCGGATGTGATCAAAACCTACGTCAGGCTTGGTCTGGGGGTGGGCATCATTTCCGGTGCTTCGTACGAGCCGGGCAACGATAGCGATCTGGTCTGTATCGACTTGGCGCATTTGATTCCACGCTCGATGACCAAATTGGCGTATCTTAAGCAACTGTATCTGCCCACTTATTTACGTTGCTTTATCGATGAATTGCTAAATGCCGGCATCGGCCGGCCTGCTGCTTGAGAAAGCGCTGCGGACAATGAGAGGGGATTTTTTCAACGCGTTACAGGCATTCGCGCCGCTCCGGCGCAAGGACATCAACATGGCATATTGGTACCCCGACAATTCGCAATCGATCGGCAACACGCCGCTGGTCAGACTCAGCCGCATCACCGAAGGCGCGCCGGTGACCTTGCTGGCCAAAATCGAAGGTCGCAATCCCGGCTACTCGGTGAAATGCCGGATCGGCGCGGCGATGATCAACGACGCCCAACAGCGCGGTTTGCTGGGCCCGGGCAAGGAAATCATCGAACCGACCAGCGGCAACACCGGCATCGCCTTGGCTTTTGTCGCGGCCGCGCGCGGCATTCCGCTGACGTTGACGATGCCGGACACGATGAGCATCGAACGCCGCAAGTTGCTGGTGGCCTACGGCGCCAAACTGGTGTTGACCGAAGGTGCGAAAGGTATGAAAGGCGCGATCGCCAAAGCCGAGGAAATCGTCGCCTCCGATCCGGAACGCTATGTTTTGTTGCAACAATTCAAGAATCCGGCCAATCCGGCGATTCACGAACAAACCACCGGTCCGGAAATCTGGCGCGACTGCGACGGCGCGATCGACATCTTCGTCTCCGGCGTCGGCACCGGCGGCACGATTACCGGCGTATCGCGTTACATCAAATTGACTCAGGGTAAGCCTATCGTATCGATTGCGGTCGAGCCGGAAGCCAGTCCGATCCTGACCCAGTTCCGTAGCGGCCAGGAACTGCAACCGGCGCCGCATAAAATTCAAGGCATCGGTGCCGGCTTCGTGCCGGACATTCTGGATTTGTCGCTGGTGGACGAGATCGAGCGGGTCAGCAACGACGAAGCGATTGATTATGCCCGGCGCTTGGCACGGGAAGAGGGGATCCTGGCCGGGATATCCTGCGGTGCCGCGGTCGCCGCCGCGGTGCGGGTGGCGAAACGCGAAGAGAATGTCGGCAAGACCATCGTCGTGATTCTGCCGGACTCGGGCGAACGCTATTTGAGTTCGGCCTTGTTTGAAGGCTTGTTCGATGCCCAGGGAGTGGCGGTATGAATCTGAGCGATACCGCTTGCGGCTGGGGTATCGACGCGCTGGTCGCCGAGTTGCGCGATCTGCGCGTGAAATCGCTGGAACACCGCCAGCGCCGCGAGCATCCGCCGAAGTTGCCGTCGCGGCGCATCCTCGGGCCTATCGTCGACAATCTGGGCGCGGTGCTGTTTCCCAACCGTCTTGGCCAGGAGGATTTGAACGACGAAGGCATCGATTACTTCGTCGGCCATACCCTGGACAGCCTGTTGCGGCAATTGCACCGGCAAGTGGCGTTGGAGTTGCGTTTCGTCGCCGAACAAAATGGCAGCTCTACCGAAGTCAAACAGCAGGCCGCCGAAATTACCCGCGAGTTTGCCAAACAATTGCCGAAAATCCGGTTGTTGATCGATAGCGATATTCAGGCTGCGTACGAAGGCGATCCGGCCGCGCGGAGCTCGGACGAGGTGTTGGTGTGTTATCCGGGCATTACCGCGGCTATCCACCACCGGGTCGCGCACGAGTTATACCGCTTGGGCGCGCCGCTGGTGGCGCGGGTGATTGCCGAGCTGGCGCACTCGGCGACCGGTATCGACATCCATCCCGGCGCCCAGATCGCCGACAGTTTTTTTATCGACCACGGCACCGGCGTCGTGATCGGCGAGACCGCCGTGATCGGCAGCCGGGTGCGGGTCTACCAGGCCGTGACGCTGGGCGCGAAACGCTTCGAGAAAGACGACAACGGCATGCTGGTCAAGGGCAATGCCCGCCATCCTATCGTCGAGGATGATGTGGTGATTTATGCCGGCGCGACGATATTGGGCCGGATTACGATAGGCAAGGGCTCGATCATCGGCGGCAACGTCTGGTTGACCCACAGCGTGCCGCCGGGTAGCCATGTCAGCCAAGGCCAAACCCGCACCGAAATTTTCGCCGCCGGCGGCGGAATTTGAAGTTTTTTATAAAAAAATCGGTTTAACCGAAAACTTTTTTACCGAACGCATTTTCAATGCGCTGCCAACAAAATTTTACGAAAAAACAACGAGATAAAATGAATTGGCTGCGCGTAACGCGTTTTCTTAATTTCGCTAAACGTTATTTTTAGATAAGCATATTCAGTAACTCGATAACGGCCGCTGGTTCAGAGTCGGCGCGGCTTGACAGCCTTTCGAACCAGCCAGTATCTTGATATTAATCATCCGCTGACCGGACCACCGGAAGCCAATGAATCTTGACCGTTTTAATGACGGCCGAGGCTCATTGGCTTTTTTTTGGCCTGAAGAAAAGTAATGTTCCGGGCCGGTTTCCGCTGCGGCGGATGCAAAAAAGAATCGCCACGGCGATTTTCAATTACCACTACACCACTTAGGGAGTTGTTATGTCGGATATCCATGAAGCCCATACCGCGTTAGGCGACGTCGCCGCGCGCACTTTATCGAACGCCACCAAAACCGTGCCGATGATGGGCACGATTACGCCGCGCTGGCTGGTTCACCTGTTGCCTTGGGTACCGGTCGAAGCGGGTATTTATCGGGTCAACAAAGTTAAAAGCGAAACCAGCATTGCCGTCGATTGCTCCAGCCTGGACGAGAAAGTGCTGCCGCAAACCTTCGTCGATTACGAAGAGTGGGGCCGCGAATACCGCCTGAATGCGGTCAACACCGTATTGGACGTGCACACCCGCGTCGCCGACTTGTATAGCAGCCCGCACAACCAAATCCACGAGCAATTGCGGCTGACCATCGAAACCGTCAAAGAGCGCCAGGAGAGCGAACTGATCAACAACGCCGAATACGGTCTGTTGAATAACGTCGCCGAGTCGCAAAAGGTCAAAACCCGCAAGGGCTCGCCAACCCCGGACGATCTGGACGAACTGATCGCCCGGGTCTGGAAGGAACCGGCGTTTTTCCTGGCGCATCCGCGCGCCATAGCCGCCTTCGGCCGTGAAGCCACCCGTCGCGGCACGCCGCCGCCGACCGTGTCTTTGTTCGGTTCGCAGTTCCTGACTTGGCGGGGATTGCCGTTGATTCCGACCGACAAGCTGAAAATCACCAACGGTAAAACCAACATCCTGTTGCTGCGTACCGGCGAAAGCCGCCAAGGCGTAGTCGGTTTGTACCAACCGAATCTGACCGACGAACTGAGCATGGGCTTGTCGGTCCGCTTCATGGGCATCAACCACAAAGCGATTGCGTCCTATTTGGTGTCGCTGTATTGCTCGCTGGCGATTTTGACCGACGATGCGATCGGCGTGCTCGAAAACGTCGAAGTGGACAACTACTATGACTACGCCTAATCCGGATTTGGCCGCGTTGGCGCAACAAGCGTTGAATGGCGGCCCGGCGCCGGCCGGTCTGCCGGACGCGGCGGAACTGACCCGCTTGGCCAACCTGTACTTCAGCGCTACGCCGACGACCGACGGCGCAGCCATCGACAACGTGCCGCCATCAGCGGCGGCGGCAGCGCCGTCGTTTCATTCGGTACCGGCCGGCTTTAACCGCCGTCCGGGCATCGACGACGGTTTTGTGCCCACGGCGCCGAGTGCGGCCGCGTTTGGCGAGCACTACAGCGATGCGATCGACAATGTCCCGCATTCGGCAGCCACTTTGGCGCCGGCCGCAAACGTAGCCTCCGGTTTCGAGCGGCTGCCCGGTATCGACCAAAATGCGCTGTCGGGCTTGGTGTCGCGTAGCTTCGGTCTGCCCGGCGAAGCGGAACTGAAACAAGCCTTGGCCGCCAAGCCTGGCAACTTGGTGGGTTCCAAACCGCCGGCAGCGGCTTCGTCGTTTTATTTTTTGCACGATTTGGCGGCATTGGGCAGAAATGCCGATTTGACCTCGCTCGGTAACGCGCATCCGCCTTTCGACGTGCATGCAGTGCGCAAGGATTTTCCAATCCTCGCGGAACGCGTCAACGGCTATCCGCTGGCCTGGCTCGATAACGCCGCGACCACGCAAAAGCCGCAATGCGTGATCGACCGGATTTCCGAGTTTTATCGACACGAGAACTCGAATATCCACCGCGCCGCGCATGAACTGGCGGCGCGGGCCACCGACGCTTACGAGGGTGCTCGGGATACCGTGGCGCGTTTCATCAATGCGTCGTCGGCCGACGATATCGTGTTCGTGCGCGGTTCCACCGAGGCGATCAATCTGGTCGCGCAAAGCTGGGGCCGGCAATTTATCGGCCAAGGCGACGAGATTGTCATCAGCTGGCTGGAGCATCACGCCAACATTGTGCCGTGGCAGCAGCTATGCCAGGAAACCGGCGCGGTATTGCGGGTGATTCCGGTCGACGACGACGGTCAGGTGATTTTGGCCGAGTACCAAAAATTGCTGAACGCCAAAACCAAGCTGGTATCGTTCACCCAGGTTTCGAACGCCTTGGGTACCGTAACGCCGGCGGCGGAAATGATCGAACTGGCGCATCGGGCGGGCGCCAAGGTGTTGCTGGACGGCGCGCAATCGGTGTCGCATTTGCGGGTCGATGTGCAAAGTCTGGACTGCGATTGGTTCGTGTTTTCCGGCCACAAGATCTTCGGCCCGACCGGAATCGGCGTGTTGTACGGCAAGCCGGAATTGCTGGCAGCCACCCAGCCGTGGCAGGGCGGCGGCAACATGATCGAGGACGTCACCTTCGAGAAAACCGTCTACCAGCCGGCCCCGGCCAAATTCGAAGCCGGTACCGGCAACATCGCCGATGCGGTAGGTTTGGGCGCGGCGCTGGATTATTTGAGCCGAATCGGCATCGAGAACGTGGCCCGTTACGAGCACGAGTTGCTGGAATACGGCATGCACGCGCTACGCATGATTCCGGGTTTGCGCTTGATCGGCACCGCGCCGGACAAAACCAGCGTGCTGTCGTTCGTACTGGCCGGCCATAGTACGCAGGATGTCGGCAAAGCCTTGAATGAAGCCGGCATCGCCGTGCGTTCCGGTCACCACTGCGCCCAGCCGATTCTGCGCCGGTTTGGCTTGGAAGCGACGGTCAGGCCTTCGCTGGCGTTCTACAACACCTACGAAGAAATCGATCGCCTGGCGGCCGTGGTCAAACGCCTGCAGTGCTCTAAAACCCATTTCAGCGGTTAGTTAAGAGCGGGACCGGGCAATCGCCCCGGTTCCGCTTGCCATTCACGAAAATGCGCGTCGGCTTTGGTAAGTCTCGGCCTTGCCGGCCAGATAGTCAGAATCGCGTTTATTCGCCGACGTCACCGGCAGCTCGAAATAGCGGCCTTGCACCAAGCTGAAGCCGCTTTGTCTGGCCAACGCCGCGCTGCGCTTGTCGGCGACATCCAATAGCAGGCTGCGGCCATTGACCGATGCGACCAGGCTGTTCAGTTGCTGGATTTTGCCCAGCAACTGGTTGTCTCTGACTTGATCCAAATGCTCGGCGGATAAGCCGACAAAATCCGGCGATACCCTCGAGATTAATTCCAGCGCGGCTTTTTCCAGCGACTGGATGTCGAATTTCAACGCCAGCCGGTAACCGCGCCGTTGGTAATTTTCCAGACCTTTTTGCAAGGACGGAAAGAAGCGGGCGTAAGCGTTGCTGACGCTCAGCGCAATCGCCACGTTACTGGTTTGCAAGCCGCATTTGACGATGATTTCTTCGAAGTAAGCGCCGTGGTCCTCCTTCACGCCCAAAATATGCCGCGGATCGACGTAGAGAAATAGCAATTCGTCCAGATGCGACTGCGGCAGGTAATTCAGCATGTGCACGGTGCGGGTCAGCCGGTCGAAGTTGATCACCGAATCGCTGTTGTCGGGAGCTTGAGGCAGGCTGAGCAGACTGTCCAGCTCGTTACCCAACAGCGTCTGTACCGGATTCGCCGCGACCGTCAATTGCGCGATACGGCCGACGATATGCGATGTACGTAAGGTTTCCCGAATCGGCGCCAGGTTGCTGCCGACTTTTATGGGTCCAAACAAGCCGTGAACCTCGCCGTTTTCGAGTAAAAACGGCCGGTAACCTTCGTTATGTTCCTGCTCCAAACGGTCGTTAAAATATTCCACTAGTTGCTGCAAAGGCATGATCGCTTCCTCTCGAATAAAGTTGTAGAGCGGGCAAACAGCCGGATGGCACTATCCCGGCCGGCGCTATACCGAGCAATGTTAATGGCTGTTGTTTGTGAGATAAAACGATATTATTAGAATTGCTAATCTCAATTTTTGATAAATATGAGGCTGCAAGGCGCGCCGGTGCGGCGCTGGTGAAAAACCGGGCTTAGGAGTAGTATTTCGGCAGCTTTTATATGGAAATCGCGCTTATGGCAGACGCATCGATCGTCCGGCAGTCGGCAGCAACCTCAGGCTCGGCGCCGGCGGAAGGCCAACATTACCCGCAGCAACCGGTCGGCCGCATCGAAGCGGCACAGGGGCCGGTGGTGGACGTGCGCTGCGAGTATCTGCCGCCGATCGGCCAAGCCTTGGACGTGATCAACGGCGGATCGGCCTATGTGATGGTGGTGTTTCAACACCTGGAACCGACCTTGGTGCGGGCGATTGCCTTGCATCCGGTGTCCGGGCTGTATCGCGGCATGCCGGTTTACGACCGCGGCGACGCGTTGCACGTGCCGGTCGATCCGGCTTGTCTGGGGCGGATGTTGAATCTGTTCGGCGAACCGCTCGACGGCGGCGCGCCGCTGCCGAAGAAGGTGTTTCGTAACATCCTGGCCAAGCCGCCGCTGTTGGCGGATACCTTGCCGGCTTCGCAGATCCTGGAAACCGGTATCAAAGTCATCGATTTGCTGTGTCCGTTCGTGCGCGGCGGCAAAACCGGCCTGTTCGGCGGCGCCGGCGTCGGCAAGACGGTGTTGATGATGGAATTCATGCATGCGGTCAGCGCCGGCATGCAAGGCGTTTCGGTGTATGCCGGGGTCGGCGAACGCATGCGCGAAGGCCACGAACTGTGGCACGAAATGGCCGATGCCGGCGTATTGCCCAAGGCTTTGCTGGTCTACGGCCAGATGGACGAATCCCCCGGCGTCCGCTTTCATGTCGGTTACACCGCCTTGACCTATGCCGAGTATCTGCGCGACACGCTGCACGGCGAGGTGCTGTTTCTGATGGACAACATTTTCCGTTTCGTTCAGGCCGGCAGCGAGATTTCCGGCTTGTTGGGGCGGATGCCGGCCACGGTCGGCTACCAGCCTACCTTGCTGACCGAAGTTGCGTCGTTGCAGGAGCGCATCGTCTCCACCCGTTCCGGTTCGATCACCTCGGTGCAGGCGGTATACGTACCTGCCGACGACATGTCCGATCCCGCCGTGGCAACGATACTTGGCCATCTGGATAGCGTCGTTATCCTGTCGCGGCAGCAGGCGGCCAAGGGCATTTATCCGGCAATCGACCCACTGCGTTCCGGCAGCCGGATCATGGACCGCCACATCGTCGGCGAGCGCCATTATC
This sequence comes from Methylomonas aurea, assembly GCF_024505045.1. Taxonomy (GTDB): domain Bacteria; phylum Pseudomonadota; class Gammaproteobacteria; order Methylococcales; family Methylomonadaceae; genus Methylomonas; species Methylomonas aurea. Next base: position 129,778 of record NZ_JANIBM010000002.1, read on the forward strand.
AAGTGGCGCGGGCGGTACGCGAGCATTTGGCGCGTTACCGCGAGCTGGAGGACATCATCGCCATGCTCGGCATCGAGGAATTATCGGTCGAGGATCGGCGTATCGTCGAACGCGCCCGCCGCTTGCAACGTTATCTGACTCAACCCTTCGTTACCGTTGCCGACCATACCGGCTTGCCCGGCGTGCGGGTGCCGCTGCAACAGACCATCGCCGACTGCGAGGCCTTCATCGCCGGCAAGTACGACACGCTCAGCGAAGCCGACTGTTACATGAAGGGGGCGATGCCGGCATGAACGGGTTTGAATTGACTTTGCTCGACAGCTGCGGCGTCGAGCATTTTCCGCAAGTCGGCCAATTCGTCGGGGCCGACGCCGACGGCAGTTTCGGTATCTTGCCCGGCCACGTGCGGATGATTGCGTTATTGCGTTACGGGCTGGCGCGGTTTCGCGACCAAGCGGGTGTCTGGCGCTATCTGGCTCTGCCGGGCGGCGTGTTGCGCTTTGCCGATAATCGAATGACGCTGACCGCGGTGCGCTATTTTCTCGGCGACGATCCCGACGCCTTGTGTGAGCAATTGGCGGCGGAAATGGCGCGCACCGATTCGGAAGTACACCGGGCGCGAGCGACGCTGACCGAAATCGAACGCTCGCTGCTGCGGCGTTTGGCGGAGTTGAGTAACCGGGTTGCAGGGGGGCGATAGCCATGAGTTTTCGCAATAAATTGATCGAATTCACCCGGCGCGATGCGCGGCGCTTGCAGGAACAACGCCGGCAATCGGCGTCCTGGCTCGGTTTGTTGCTGTACGGTGGTACGCTGGGCCTGTTGTTTGTCGTGCCCATCGTCGCCGGCGCCTACCTGGGGCGTTGGCTGGATACGTTGGCGGACGGTTATTCGGTGCGCTGGACCGTCAGCCTGATCGTGTTGGGCATTGTGGTTGGTGCTTACAATGCGCTGCGGTTTTTACAGGAGCATTCGCGATGACCGAGCCCGACCTTGCCTTGCATCTCGGACCGTTGGCGATCAGCGGCACGGTGTTGACCACCTGGGGCGTGATGGCCGGATTTACCTTGCTGGCGTTACTGCTGCGCTTGCCGGCGAAGGGCGGATTGGCGCGGCTGCATACTGCGCTGGAGGCGGTGGTGGTGGCGATCGAAGGCGCAATCGGCGAGGTGCTGCCGGCAGCTGCGGTGCGACGGGTATTGCCGTTCGTCGCGACGCTGTGGCTGTTCGTGTTGGTCGCCAATCTGGTCGGCCTGATTCCGGGGTTGCATTCGCCAACCCGTGATTTATCGGCCACGGCCGCACTGGCGGTACTGGTGTTCGCCTCGACCCACTGGTTCGGCATTCGCGACCGCGGCCTGCGCAACCATCTGCGCCACTACATCGAACCCAGCGTGATCCTGCTACCGTTTCATATCATCAGCGAATTGACCAGGACGCTGGCCTTGGCGATTCGTTTGTTCGGCAACGTCATGAGTCTGGAAATGGCCGCGTTGCTGGTATTGCTGATCGCCGGCTTTTTGGTGCCGGTGCCGCTGTTAATGCTGCACGTGGTCGAAGCCGTGGTGCAGGCCTATATCTTCGGCATGCTGGCCTTGATTTACATCGCCGGCGCGCTGGAACCCAACGAATCCGACACTTCAGCCACGGAGACTCCGTCATGACCGATTTACACCTGTTCAGCATCATCTCCACCGGCGTGGCCGGCTTGGTCATCGCCCTGGGCACGATGCTGCCGGCCATCGCGATGGGCAAGGCCATTGCCAGCGCGTTGGAGGCGCTGGCGCGGCAGCCGGAAGCGGAAAAAACCATCACCCGCACCTTATTTATCGGTTTGGCGATGATCGAATCGCTGGCGATTTATTGTCTGGTGGTGGCGTTGATCGTGCTGTTCCGCAATCCATTGCTGGAATATTTTCTGAGTTAGTCCGCCGAGTGATCGGTATCGCCCTCCAATCCACCGGACTTCAGCCATGATGCAACTCGACTGGACCACGTTTATTTTGGAAATCCTCAATTTCCTGGTGCTGGTGTGGATACTGCAGCGTTTTCTGTACCGGCCGGTTTTGGCGTTACTGGACGCCCGCCAGCAACGCATCAACCAGCAAACCGAGCGCGCCGCGCAATTGCACGCCGAAGCCGAAGCCTTGCAAAGCCAGTACCAGGCGCGCCTGGCGGATTGGCAGCAACAACAGGATGCCGCGCGTCGGGCGTTGGAGGAAGAGTTGGCGCAACTGCGCAGCAGCGAATTGGACGCGCTGCGGAAAACTTTGGCCGACGAAGAAGCCAAGTTTCGGGTGCGCAATCAGGCGGCCACCGCGACCCGCGAAGCCGCCTTGATCCGCGAAGCGGCGGCCAAGGCCTACGCCCAGACCGCAGCCATGCTGCAGCGGATGGCCGGACCGGATTTGACCGGACGCATCGTCGAGATTTTCCTGGAAGATTTGCGGCAGTTGCCGGAAGCGGAGCTCGCGGCATTGCATAAAGCGGCGGCAGCTCTGATCCAGGCGTCGGCGGTGACGATAGCCAGCGCCCACCCGTTAACCGACGCCGATCAGAGCCGGCTCGGCCAAGCGTTGTCGGCGGCGGCCGGTCGCGAGCTGGCTTTCAACTTCTCCATCGACCCGGCCTTGATCGCCGGCGTCCGCGCCGTAGTCGGCGAATGCCAGTTGCACGCCAATTTGGCCGACGAATTGGCCTTTTTCCGCCGCCAAACCAACCATGACTGAGCCGAACACGTCCTATCGGTTCGGCTTACGCCTATCCGAACGCGGCTGCGTGGCCGGCATCGGCGACGGCATCGCCTGGATCCGCGGTCTGCCGTCGGCCCGGCTCGACGAATTGATCGGCTTCGACGACGGTAGTTCGGGTTTGGTATTCCAACTCGGCAAGGAAGTGTTGGGCGCGATCCTGCTGTCGCAGAGCCGCGGCGTCACCGCCGGCATGGCGGTACAGCACATCGGCCGTAAATTGGAGATCGGCGTCGGCGACGCCTTGCTCGGCCGGGTAGTCGATCCGCTGGGCAGTCCGCTGGACGGTTTGCCGGCGCCGCAAACCCGCCAGTTCCGGCCGTTGGAAGCGGCCGCACCGAGCATTATCGAACGCGATTTCGTCAGCGAGCCGTTTTATACCGGCAGCAAGATCGTCGATAGTCTGATCCCGATCGGCAAGGGCCAGCGCCAATTGATCATCGGCGACGATGGCGTCGGCAAAAGCGCCCTGGCCTTGGATGCGGTGTTGAACCAGCGCGGCCGCAATGTGTTGTGCGTCATGGTGTTGATCGGCCAACCGCGCTCGTCGGTGGCCGGCACCTTGGAAGCCTTGCGCGCCGGCGGCGCACTGGATTACACCGTGCTGGTGGTGGCCGAAGCCAACGCCTTGCCGGGCTTTCGTTATCTGGCGCCGTTTGCCGGCTGCGCGATCGCCGAGCACTGGATGCGGCTGGGCCGCGATACCCTGGTGGTCTACGACGATCTGACCCGTCACGCCCAATCCTACCGCGAGCTGTCGCTACTATTGCAGCGGCCGCCGGGCCGCGAAGCCTATCCGGGCGACATTTTTTATCTGCATTCGCGTTTGCTGGAACGCTCGACGGTGTTGAGCCTGCAACACGGCGGCGGCAGCATGACCGCGCTACCGATCATCGAAACCCGACAAGGCGAGTTGTCGGCTTACATCCCGACCAATCTGATTTCGATTACCGACGGCCAGATTTATTTCGAGAGCAAACTGTTTGCCGCCGGCATCCTGCCGGCGATCGATATCGGCCGCTCGGTGTCGCGGATCGGCGGCAAGGCCCAGCATCCGGCCATCAAAAACGCCGCTGCCCATATCCGGCTGGACTATCTGCAATTTCTGGAGCTGGAGCTATTTGCCCGCTTCGGCACCCGTCTGGAAGCCAGCGTCGAGGAAAAACTACAGCGCGGCCGGCTGTTGCGGGAAATTCTGAAGCAGGACCGCTTGCAGCCCTGGTCCGAACCGGCACATCTGGCTTGGTTGCTGGCTTACGGCGAAGGTATGCTGGCCGATCTCGCGCCGGAACAAGCGGCAGGAGTGTTGGCCTATCTGCAGCAACAACTGGCGGAGACCCGCTTGAGCTTGGATTCGCCGAAGCAGCAATGGCTGGCGGCGCTCAGGCAATGGCTGGCGGCTAAGCCATGAGCCAGCGCCGCGAAGTCGAAGCCCGGCTGGCCTTGTTCGACGAATTGTCCGGCATCCTCGGCGCGATGCGCAGTTTCGCGTTGGCCGAATTGCGCAAGGTCGGCAAGCGCGAAGCCGGCCAGCAGTTGGTCGTAGAGTCGTTGCTGGCCGCTTTGCACGATTTGTCCGGCGCCTTGCCGGAAGCGTTTTATGCCGATACCGCCAAATCCCGCGCCGATATCTGGTTGTTGTTCGGCTCGGTGCGCGGCTTTTGCGGCAGTTTCAACGAAGACGTGCTGCGTTTTTGGCAGGGTGCGGCCGAGCTTGAAGCGCCGTTGATTTTGGTGGGCGAACGCCTGCATTGCCTATTCGACGGTCATGAATCCGCCGTTTTTCTGGACGGCGCCGAGGGCGGGCTGGATGCGCCGGCGGCGATTGACCGGATTTTGGCGGCGCTCGCCGAACTGCGCGGCGATGGCGATTATGGTTTGATGGTCTGCATCCGCGACGAGCAGGGCGCTCGCAGCCAGCGCTTGTGGCCGTTGCCACCCACTGCCTGCGGGAGTGTTCCGCTAGAACTGCCGTTGACTTATCAGCGTCCTGCCGCAGTTGCGATGGGCGTTGCCGAACAGTATTTGTTCCATATGCTGCTGGCGCTGATGTTGCGTGCGATTCGGGTCGAAAATCACATGCGCTTGATGCAGATGGAAACTGCACTGCGCCATCTCGAGCGCGGCGGCGAGGATTTGCAACGCCAGCGCAACCGCCTGCGGCAGGAGGAAATCGTCGAGGAAATCGAGCTGATGGTCGGCCGGCGCTAGTCTGGCGATGCGCCGACTTGCCTATTTTTGCAGGTTGGTCGAGGAAACGGCGGCGGCAAACCCTCTGGTTGCCGATCCGCCGCCTAGTCTGCCTTGCGAATTACGCCTGATGGGCTTGCACTGCCGCAGTCGATTTTCTCCGCCGGTTTGCCAACAGGCCCAACAAACCCGAGCCCATCAACCAAAATGCCGGCGGTACCGGCACCGGCGCGACTGCATTCAGGTTAACCGCGCCGTTTTGTGCGCCGAGATAGGTGCCGATTTCGGCTTCGGTCGGATTCGAGTCGCTGCCGGCCTTGGCTTCGTGGTTTTCCGGATCGTACTCGCCGGCATACTTGTAAAACTCGTAGCGGAAGATGACCGATTCGGCATTCTGGCCCAAAACGTTCTGGTAACCGGCTTCAAGTTTGCCGGCGTCCGGATTGCCCGGATCGGTTTGCAATAACTGCCATTCGATTTCGGTTTCGGCTTGTTCGATCACTTGGTTGCCGCCGATCAGTTCTTCGAGTTCAACTTCGCGTTCCAATTCGGTGCGGAACACTTTTACCCAGATCGCTTCGCCGAATTGGCCTTCTTGCTCGGCTTGCGGGGCGCGAATATCGGCCACGACCACCGGCTGCGGTTGCGGCTGACCAACCGGCGCAGGCTCGGCAGGGATCACGTTCCAGTTCGGTGCCGGCAGCACGACTTGACCGTTGCTTTTGGCCAAGGTGCCGGAATTGGAGCCGTCATCGAAAAGCCAGCTATACGTGGTTTTGCTGGCGTTCTTGCTGGTGCCGACGCCGAAATGGTCGCACGGGGTGCCGGCGTTATAGCCGACGCCGCCGCCGGTCCAGCAGTTGTCGCCGGGGGTGACGAAGGCGCCGCTCGGCGTGCCGAATAACCAGGATTGGCTGGCTGCATCCCAGGCGCTGGCATAGGTCACCCGAGTGCCGAAGATGCTGCCGTTGGCGTACTCGGTAATGGTCGGTGCGCCATAACGCACGACCGCGTTGTTCGGGTCGAAACCGGTGCCGCTGGGAAAACCGCGACCGGCACCGCCGAAGGTGTCGGTAATGTCGCTACTGTGCAGGCCTTCGAGTTCGATTTCGAAGCCGTGGGCGGTATTGCCGGTATCGTTAACGACGTCGAAATTGCCTAGAAACCCGAGAACACTTGCCGAAGCAATATTGGGTAACAAGACTAAAGAAAAGGTAGTGGCATAAGCGCGGATTTTGAATTTTGTCGCCATTATTGCTCCTGGTTGGCTAGGGCTTAACTAAAGCTGATCGTCTGCGGGACGATGGGATGCCTTATAGCAAACCAAGATGAATTCAACATGAAAACTGTGTTAATCCTCACAGTTTGGCAATTTCGGTTTGCGTCCGGTGACCATGGCTTTCACCAAACCTTCCTTGTTTACTTTGCTGGAAATCACGACACCCAGTACATGGAGGGCGATCAATAGCAACATCAGATTGCTGGCGATCTCGTGAATTTCCTCCCAGAATTCCTCGGCCTCATCTTCAGCTTCAGCCGACTTGCCTTTGCCTTCTTCCTCCTCTTCGGCGTGGGCAGCGCTGATTACGCTGAGCATTCGACTGTCCTGCGCCAACGGGCCGCGGCCTTCTTCGATGGCATAGACTTTCAAACCGCTGATTGTCACGACGAACAACGTGCTCAGCAGCGCCAGAACCATCCAGCCGCCGAGCGGATTGTGGCCCAGATAGTGTTTGGCGCTACCTTGTCGCAGTTGGGATACATAGCGAAACACGGCGGCTGGGGAACGCACGAATTGGCTGAATCGGGCATAGCGGCCGCCCACGAATCCCCAGATCAATCGGAGGCTGATCAAGCCCAGCACGGTGTAGCCGGCATAGATGTGCCAGTAATTGTCTTCTTCGCTGGTAACGTAAGCGACCGCGAATGCAACGACCAGCGACCAATGGAACACGCGGACGAAAATATCCCAAACCGCTACCGCATTGTCGTTTTGCATGGTTCAAGCTCCAGAATAGTTGAGGTATGGCCGGCATTTTAGCCAGGCGAAATGAAACCAATCTTAAAAATCACCGTATCGGCGGATAAACCATTACACTCTGAACCATTTTCAAGGGGGATGGGCGCCGCGTTATGCGATTGTTGTTGGTGGAAGACGATCCGGGGCTGTCGAGATCGTTAAAACTCGAGCTGGAAAGTGCCGGTTTTGCCGTCGATTGCGCGATGGACGGCGAAAGTGCCGAGTTCCTGGGCTCCACCGAATCCTACGACATCGTGATTCTGGATCTGGGCTTGCCGAAAATGCCCGGCCTGGAGGTGTTGCGGCGTTGGCGGCAGGCGGAAAACCATGTGCCGGTGATCGTGTTGACCGCCCGTGACGCCTGGCACGAGAAAGTCGACGGCTTCAAAGCCGGCGCCGACGACTACCTGGGTAAGCCGTTTCATATCGAAGAACTGTTGGCTCGGGTGCAGGCGCTGTTGAAGCGCTTTCACGGCCGGATGCAGCCGCAACTGGCCGGTTGCGGTTTAACGCTGGACGAAGATGCGCAAACGGTCAGCGTTAACGGCGGTCGCCCGGAACAACTGACGGCGATCGAATTTCGCTTGCTGCGTTATTTCATGTTGCATCCCGGCAAAGTTTTGACCAGAACCCATTTGCTGGAACATATCTACCAATGCGACAGCGATCCGGCCAGCAACGTGATCGAGGTTTACGTCAACCGTTTGCGGCGCAAGTTGGGCAACGATCTGATCGCCACCCGCCGCGGCCAGGGTTACGTGTTCGGCGAGAAAGCCTGATGTCGTTGCAACGCCGTTTGAATCGCGGCTTGATGTTGATTTTGAGTGCGGTGTTCGTCGGTCATTGGCTGGCGGCGGACTGGGTGATCCGCGCCGTCGCCGAAAAGCAGATGACCACGCGCTTACAACACGACGCCGACTCGTTGTTGGACACGTTGAAGCCTGACGGAGATGGCCGGCTGGATTTCGACAGTTCCCACATCGGCACCGTTTACGGTCAGGCGTTTTCCGGCCATTATTTCGTGTTGCACATCGGCGACAAAACCTATTATTCCCAATCGTTGCAGGGCGAAACCTTGCCGATAGCCGCCTTGCCGGTCGACTCCGTGCAGTTGTTCCATTATAGCGATGGGCCGCAGCGGCAGCCGTTGCTGGTGTTGAACCGCGGCTTGCAGCGTTTGGGCTATCCGGTCAGTATCGCCATCGCCGAGGATCTGACCGACATCGGCCGCGACATCGATCATATCCGGCTGGCCTATTTGCTGTTGACGGTATTGGTGCTGCTACTTGCCATCGGTCTGCAAACCGCGGACGTACGGCGGGCATTGCATCCGATGCAGGCGGCGCGCGCCGAATTGGCGGAGATTGCCGGCGGCCGCAAACAGCAAATCCAGACCCGGGTGCCGCTGGAAATCAAACCCTTGGTCAGGGAAGTCAACCGCCTGTTGCTGTTGGTCGAGCGGCGCCTGCACCAGTCGCGGACCGCAATCGGCAATCTGGCGCACTCGTTGAAAACGCCGTTGGCGATGCTGTTCAGACTGGCGGAACACCCCGATCTGAACGCTCACCCCGAATTGCGGCAACAGTTGCAGCAGCAAGCGCAAAAAATGCATGAACGTATCGAGCGCGAATTGAAGCGGGCCCGATTGTCCGGCAACTTGCAATCGGCCAGCATGTTTAATCCGCAGGAAGAGCTGGATGTCTTGACCAAGCTGCTGCGCAACATTTATTCGGAAAAGCTGCTTGACTTTCAAATCAGTGCGCCGGATCGGCTGATCAATTTCGATAGGGAGGATATGTTGGAATTGATCGGCAATCTATTGGACAACGCTTGTAAGTGGGCCGCACGGCGTATCGTCGTCGAAATCGATTGCGCGCAGACCATGAGGATCAGCGTCGAGGACGACGGGCCGGGCTGCTCTGCAGCGGACATGCTGCAGCTCAGCCGGCGCGGCTTGCGCCTGGACGAAGCGGTGCAAGGCCATGGGCTGGGGCTGGCGATCGTGCGCGATATTGCCGAGTTTTACCGCGGAACCTTAGTCATCGAGCGCTCGCCGCGGCTCGGCGGTCTGCGCGTCAGCGTGCAATTCCCGAGCTGAACGCCGGCAGCGGCGGGTATAATTGGCCTTTTTTGTTCGATCAATCTGCCGAGTATCATGACCACCGTTAATTCCGAAAAACTCTCCAGCGCCCGTTTTGCCGAAGCCACCGACGCCTTCGTCGAGGAATTCACCGCATCGGTCAATTTCGACCAACGTATGGCGCAACAAGATATCCAAGGCTCGCTGGCGCATGCGGCGATGCTATGCAAGATCGGTATTCTGACCGAGCAGGAATTGGCGGATATCCGCAACGGTTTGGCCCAGATCAGCGGCGAGATCACGCGCGGCGAATTCGTTTGGTCGGTAAAGCAGGAAGACGTGCACATGAACATCGAAGCGCGTTTGACCGATCTGATCGGCATCGCCGGCAAGAAGCTGCATACCGGCCGTTCCCGCAACGACCAGGTGGCGACCGACATTCGTTTGTATCTGCGCGACGAAATCGGCAACATCCTCGGCCAATTGCAGCGCTTGCAGTTGGCATTGTTGGACAAGGCCGAGCAGGAAGCCGATACCATCATGCCCGGCTTCACCCATTTGCAGGTGGCGCAACCGGTCACTTTCGGCCACCACTTGATGGCCTGGTTCGAGATGCTGAGCCGCGACCGCGAGCGTTTTCTGGATTGCGCCAAGCGCCTGAACGTGATGCCGTTGGGCGCGGCCGCGTTGGCCGGTACCAGCTACCCGCTGGATCGTTTTATGACCGCCGAGTTGTTGGGCTTCAGCCGGCCGTCGAATAACTCGCTGGACTCGGTCAGCGACCGCGATTTCGCGATCGAATTCGCCGCCGCCGGCAGCGTGTTGATGATGCACTTATCGCGGTTTTCCGAGGAGTTGGTGTTGTGGGCCAGCGCCCAGTTCGATTTCATCGACATTCCGGATGCCTTCTGCACCGGCTCGTCGATCATGCCGCAAAAGAAAAATCCGGACGTGCCGGAATTGGTGCGCGGTAAATCCGGCCGGGTGGCCGGGCATTTGATTTCGTTGTTGATGCTGATGAAAAGCCAGCCTTTGGCTTACAACAAAGATAACCAGGAAGACAAGGAACCGCTGTTCGACACCGCCGATACTTTGGTCAATTGCCTGCGCGCCTTTGCCGACATGATGCCTCACGTTAAAGCCAAGCGCGAGAATATGTACCAATCCGCCAAGCGCGGTTTTGCGACGGCAACCGATTTGGCGGATTACTTGGTGCGCAAGGGCATGGCGTTTCGCGATGCGCACGAAGTGGTCGGCCAAGCCGTACGCTTGGGTTTGAACAGCGGCCGGGATTTGTCGGAATTGACCTTGGCCGAGTTGCAAGGGTTTTCCGCCGCTATCGGCGCCGATGTCTTCGATATTCTTTCCCTGGAAGGTTCGGTCGCCGCTCGTTCCCTGATCGGCGGCACGGCTCCGGAGACGGTACGTAAGGCAATCTGTGAAGCAAGACACCAAATAACCGGATAATTAGCCTGGAAATAAGCGGCCTAGCTGCTAACCTTCCGGCATCGTTTTTTACGGAAGGTGGCTATGGCCGTTTTTCACTCCATTTTGGTTACCGACAGCCAAGCCGAGACCGCGGCGAACCGCAGCCTCTGGCTGGACGGCGAACTGGCGAGTTTTGGCTACGTCCCCGATTCGGATGCGGCGCTGGCCGTGTTGTCGGTCAAAGTGCACCGCAAACCGCACGATCTGACGGCGCATTTGCGCCGCATCCATCATTGCTACCAACAACGCCACTCGGCGGCGCTGTATGCCGCTGTGCTGGATTTGTCGATCGTCTTGCAAGGCAAGGGCGAGGCGCTCAGGCGGCGGATGCTTAACGCCAGCCGGATTCGTTTGGAACCACGCGATTTCCAAATTTTGTCGGCTTTGGAGCGACACGATCCGCGCCAAATCGGCAACCGCTACTCGTTACTGGCCAGCGGAATCCAGGGCCGTAGCGATCTGCTCGCGCCGCTAGCAACGCAATCCGAATCGAACCACGATCCGTTGGCGTTGGCTAACGACTTTATCGAATACAGCCAATTGGATCAGGCCATGGATGTGCTGGAACACGCGGTCGGCCTCTATCCGCAGCGCGGCGAACTGCAAACGGCGTTATTGGAACTGTACCGCTCCACCGCCAGCCGCGAGCGCTTTCAAACCGCTTGGCGCACCTTCAACGAATTGGCCGTACCGTTGGTTGGCGACTGGCAATCGGTGGCAGACTATTTCGACCGGCAGGCGTCATGAATAAAACCGCAAAAACCGCCCATCCTTATCGGATTGCGTTGCACGGCATGGACAGCCGCACCAGCAAGACCATGGAAATGTATTTGAAGGGCCCGTGCCGCGGCGCGGCCGTGGTCGCCGCCGCCGATGAAGCCCAAATCGATATGATCGACGCCGACCACGCCAAGGCGCGGGAAATTTTGGACCAGCGTAAGGCTGCGGCGCCTGGCCGGCCGATCATCCTGCTGTCGCTGCAGACCCTGCAGATCGATAACACTTTCTTCATCAAAAAACCGGTCAGTGCCGAACAGATACTCGGCGTGCTGGACAAAATCGGGCCGTTATTGAAAGCGGCAGAGAACAAACCGGAGCCGGCACCGGCCACGCCTGCAAAACCGCAGTCGGCGCCAGCGTCTGCACCTGCGGCCAAAACCGTTCTCGACGTCTACGTCAAGCCGGCCAAACCGACCAAACCCATCGATAACGCCGAACGGCAAAAGACCGCCAAACACCAATCGGCGATGCAACTCAACGAAGGCGGTTTTACCGCGTTTTTGGGTACGGTCGGCGATATCGACTTTGACGACGAGGCGCAATTGCCCACCGCTTGTTACGATCCGCGCCAGTTTTTCCTGGGTTATGTGCAGTCGGCCGCCAAGACCGCCGGTCTGCAGGCAAGGCCGTTGCGGCTCAGCTCGATCTGGAAGCCGCTATATCTATTCCCCGAGCAGAATGAAGTCTGGCTCGATGCCGACGACAAACAATTGCGCGCCTTTGCCGGGGTTGCGTTCAAACCCGGCACGGCCAACAACATGAGTTTGTCGGCCCTGGACCCGGCAGCCGCCGCTGCGGAGCGGGCGCCGGAGAAGTATCAGGATTTGCAAGCCTTTATCTGGAAACTGGCGATCTGGACTTCGAAAGGGCGGTTCCCGATCGGATTGGATATCGAGCGGCCGGTGTTCCTGCAACGTTGGCCCAATTTCACCCGCTTGGTGATCACGCCGGATGCGATGCGGATCGCCGCGCTGCTGGTGAAGACCCCGACTGCGCCGAGCGCGGTTTGCCGGGTACTGAACGTCAAGCCGCAATACGTGTTCGTGTTTATCAGCGCTTGCCATGCCATAGGTATCTTGCGCCAGAGCGAGCGCGAAGCCGATGTGGTGATCGCCGCACCCGTGCCGGAAAAGCCGAAAAACGAAGGGTTGTTACGCAAAATTCTCAGTAAATTGCGCGGTGCCTAGCCGCTCTCAGCAGGAATTCCGATGAGCCAATATAAAATCATTTTCACCGGGCCGGTCGGCGCCGGAAAAACCACTGCGATCAACGCCATCAGCGACACGCCGCCCGTGAAAACCGACGCGGCGGCCAGCGACATGACCAAGAACCGCAAAGCCTCGACCACGGTGGCGATGGATTACGGCGTGATGAATCTGGCCGGCGGCGAAAAGATCCATTTGTACGGCACGCCGGGTCAGGAACGCTTCGATTTCATGTGGGACATTCTGGTCAACGGCGGTATCGGCTTGATTTTGCTGTTAGATAACACCCGCGCCGACCCGTTTCAGGATATGAAGTTCTTTCTAGATGCGTTCAGTAAATTTATCAACGACACCAGTCTGGCCATCGGCGTCACGCAAATGGATTTGAGCAACCGCCCGACCATCGACGATTACCACTCGCGCTTGCAGGAATTCGGCATCAAGCCGCCGGTATTTGCTGTGGATGCCCGCGAAAAGAACGACGTGTCGCTGCTGGTGCAGGCCTTGTTGTATTCGCTGGATCCCGGTTTGGCGGAGTAGTGCCATGGAGCGTTTCACACTGGTCGAAGGCCTGTTTTTATATCCGACGCCGGCCGGGGCTTATTACGCGGTAGCTTATCCGGATTCCGACAAACCCCGGCGTTTTTTGCTGCGCCTGTTGCAGCAGGCGCAGACGCCGGCGCTGGCGTTGCCACCGTTGCAAAGCCTGATGGAGATCGAAGACGAACAGAAAGCCTTGGAAATGTTGCTGCATTGCCAGAAGTTAGGCTGGGTGCAGGGTGTGGATACGCCGTTGCAGGCGCCGGCCGGTGCGCTGGAGGACGTATTGCCCGGCTTGCTGGCCGCGATATCCGAATCCGGCAAGGTGCTGCTGGCGGACGACCAGGGTTTTTATCTGGCCTGCAGCGGCTTTCCGCACGAGACGGCCGAAGAATTGTCGGCCTTGAGCGCCGAATTGGCCACCGTGCACAAACGCCGCTCCGGCTTATTGAGCAACAACATGGGCATCGCCAGCCACGCCTGGGCGATTGTCGATGCCTTCGGCGCCAGCCAGATCGGCTTCTGGCCGATTTTCGTCGGCGGCCGCCGTTTCGTGCTGGCCATTGCCGGCACGCCCCATTTCAATCAGGCCGAATTCGTCAGTTTGGCCTGGATTCTGACGACCCGGTACGTCAAAAAGGGCGATTAGTTTTGCCCGACTCCCTTGTCAATTTTACTTTTAGGAGATACCCATTATGAAAGCAGATATGCTGACCTCGGTGTTGACCGAGCTGAATGGCACTTCGGCTGATATTGAAGCATCGGGCGTGATATCTACGGACGGTTTAATGATGGCCTCGGTATTGCCGGCCGGCATGGATGAAGACCGCGTCGGCGCGATGAGTGCGGCGATGCTGTCCCTCGGCGACCGGACCGCGCAGGAACTGAGCCGGGGCAATCTGGAGCAGGTGTTGATCAAAGGCGCGCGCGGCTATGTGCTGATGACTTACGCCGGCAGCGAAGCCGTATTGACGGTGCTGGCCAAGCCCAACGCCAAATTGGGCCTGATCTTTCTCGACGTCAAGCGCGCGGCTGAAAGCATTTCCGAAATGCTGTGATCCCGAAACCATGCTACGGAGCCGATCATGATTAGCGATATGAAACCCGAGGATATCGTCGGAGACTACCGGGAGACCGTGTTGACGTTCTACGACGGAACTCGCCGCAAAGTGTTGTATACCGAACTGGAAACCCCGTATCCGGACGGCAAACTGATCGTTTCGACCACGACGCCGGAGGGGGTGATCCGCCAGGTGAACCGGGCATTCGTCGAGATGTCCGGCTACAGCGAAGCCGAACTGATCGGTGCGCCGCACAATATTCTGCGCCATCCGGACATGCCGGCGGCGGCGTTCAAGGATTTGTGGGAGACGGTCCAGCGCGGCGAAAAATGGCAGGGTTACGTCAAAAATCTGCGCAAGGACGGCGGTTATTACTGGGTCAAGGCCACGGTGATCCCCAACGTGCGCGGCGGCAAGGTGGTGGGTTATACCTCGGTCCGGCGCAAGCCGTCGCGGACCAGGGTCGACGAATGCGCCAAACTCTATCCGACCTTACGTTAACGGAGCCCGCCATGACATTCCTGTTTACCGTCAGTCCCGATTTCGCTCCGGACCGCCTGTCAGGCTGGTATATCTTCAACACCTGGCTGCAAAAACAAACCGGTACCGCGATCCATCTGGAAATGTACAACCATTACCAGCAACTGCATCAAGCCATCGAGGCCGATAAAATCGACCTGATTTACGCCAATCCTTACGACGCGGCGATGCTGGTCAGAAACAAAGGTTTTTTGCCGTTGGCCAAGGCTCAGGGCCAGGCGGACGAAGCCATCATCGCCGTCAATGCCGACAGTTCGGTACGAGACGTCGCCGATTTGCAAGCCAATAGCCGGGTGGCGTTTACCGACGATCCCGACGTGCGGCTGATGGGCATGATTATGTTGGAGCCGGCCGACCTCGATGCCGGCAACATTGTCCCGGTTTTGGCGGACACCCATGTGCTGGTGGCGAAACATTTGCTGAAAGGCGAAGCGGACGCCGGTATCATTCTGGCCGAAGCCTACGACAATTTGTCCGGCGTGATTCGCAAGCAGTTACGGGTGCTAGTCCGCAGCCAGATCAGCGTGATCCACCATGCGTTGATGGTCGGCCCGCGTTTGCAGGCAAAGCGCGGCGAATGGCGCCAGGTGCTGTTGGATATG
Organism: Methylomonas aurea; assembly: GCF_024505045.1. Taxonomy (GTDB): domain Bacteria; phylum Pseudomonadota; class Gammaproteobacteria; order Methylococcales; family Methylomonadaceae; genus Methylomonas; species Methylomonas aurea. The sequence goes on from NZ_JANIBM010000002.1 coordinate 145,034, forward strand.
GCGGCGGACGAGAAGGGCAGAGGCGTCCTGGCCGCGTTGGGCTTCGACGGCTGGCAAACGATAGACGACGAGGAAATGGAATTCATGATCGACTTGATGGATACGCTAAATACCTGACCTCAAATTCAGGAAGGAAAACGGCAACGATGACGACAGTGACCACAGTGGATATTTTGCGGCACGGCGAGGCCCGCGGCGGCTCCCGTTACCGCGGTATAACCGACGATGCGTTGACCGAGCGCGGCTGGCGGCAAATGTACCGGCAATGCGGCGAACTGCATTGGGACGTCGTGGTCAGCTCGCCGCTGCGCCGTTGCCGTTCATTCGCGGCGGCCTGGTGCGAACAGCAGCAGGCCGAGTTGCGCGTCGATCCGGCCTGGGCCGAATACGACTTCGGCGTCTGGGATGGTCTGAGTGCGGATCAGATCGAGAGCCAATGGCCCGGCGCCTTGTCGGCGTTTTACCGCGATCCCGAGCGCTACCCGCCGCCCAAGGCGGAAAATTTCCGCGACTTCAACCGCCGCGTCCAGGTCGCCTGGGATAAATTGCTGGCCGATGGTGCCGGCAAGAAGGTGTTGCTGGTCAGCCATGCCGGCATCGTGCGCAGCTTGTTCAGCCATTGTCTGCAACTGCCGGCAAGGAACGCCTTCCAAATCGAGATTCCGCAGGCCGGGTTGACCCGGTTTACGGCATTCGATAGCGAAGACGGCCGTTACCTACAGTTTAACTTCCACCGACCGGGTTGATTTCTTTTATACTGAAGAGCCATTCCGAATTTGGCGCGCCGCAGTGACGAACCGATTCCTTCCAATCCGCTTGGGCGCCCCCGGCGAAGAAATCAGTAAAAAAGATCTGCATGCGGTGACGCAGCGTTTCAAATATTTCAACCAACAGCGATTGCAGCACGTGCAGAGTCTGTTGCAGCCGCGGCAGCAGGATTTTCTGAAATTACTGCCGCTATTATTCCATCAAAACCATCCTTTATTGCCCGGCTTCGTCTCTTCGGAAACCCCGGCCGGAATTCCGGACTACGCGCCGAGCAAACAGACCGTCGACGTCGCCAAGCAATTTTCCAAGGGGTTTGCTTATAAGCGCAAGGCGTTGCGGCAATATCCGATTCACGCCATATTTCTGATGGGCAGCGTCGGCAGCATGGCTTTTTCCAAGGAAAGCGATATCGACATCTGGTTATGTCATGACGCTAATTTAATGGGCGACGAGTTGGAGGAGTTGCGGCAAAAAACCAGAGAGGTCGAAAAATGGGCGGCATCGTTGAAAATCGAAGCGCATTTTTTTCTGGTCGTTGCCGAGCAATTCATGCGCGGCGAGAATACGCCGATTTCCAAGGAAAGCAGCGGCGAAACCCAGCACTATCTGTTGTTGGAAGAATTTTACCGCACGTCGATTTACGTCGTCGGGCGCACGCCGGTCTGGTGGTTGGTACCGCCAGACCAGGAGCGTCACTACGGCCAATACGTGCAGCACTTGCTGGAGAACCGTTTCGTCGCCGAAGCCGATGTACTCGATTTTGGCGATCTGAACCAAATGCCGACAGCGGAATTCGTCAGCGCGACGCTGTGGCATATTTTTAAATCCCTGACCTCGCCGCATAAATCGCTGTTGAAGCTGTTATTGATGGAGAGCTATGCCAGCGAGTTTCCGCATCCGCAATGGCTGTGCCTGGCCCTTAAACAAGCCGTTTACCGCGGCGAGTTCAGCGTCGAAAGCCTGGATCCGTATTTGCTGATGTACAGCAAGGTCGACGCCTACTTGCGCCAAGGCGGCTTTGCCCAGCGCCTGGATCTGATCCGCGAGTGTTTTTACATGAAGATCATGGCCGGTTCCGGGCCGATCCTGGAAAACCGGGTGCGGCAAATGCGCGAAAACTTTATGCAACAAGTCGCCGAACAATGGCAGTGGCCGGACGACATGCTGGACGGCCTGGCCAGCCAACGTTACTGGGACATCAAGCGCGCCAACAGCGAGCACGCCGTGATTCGCGACCAGTTGCAACAGTGCTTGCGCATGATCATCAAATTCACCGGCTTGCCGGTCGACCAGGCCCAGCGCGAAAACCGGGATTTACGCCTGATCGGCCGCAAGCTGCGCGCCGCGCTGGACCAGCGCCCCGGCAAAATCGAAATATTGACGACGCGCGGTGCGGTCCACACCACGCCGGATTTGTTGGTGGCCAAGGAAGCCGTTGCCGAAGACGCTCCTCCGGTCTGGCGGTTATACAGCGACAGAAATGTCGCGCAGCAGGCAGCCGAACACAGCGCCATCAAGCAGGGCGACAGTTTGTTGGAAATACTGAGTTGGGCGGTGCTGAACGGTTTGTATAAAAAAACCTTGAATTTGCAGGTTGCGGCGGCAAACCTGAAATTGGCCGGCAACGATTTGTACCAGTTGTTCAACGAGTTGAACGCTTTTTTTCAGGCGCGTTTGCCGAGCGCCGACAGCGGCTTGGATGCCTTCGCCGCGCCGAACCGGCTGTCGGCCGCGCTGTTGCTGGTCAATCTCGGCGAAAGCCTGGCCATGGATACCAACAGCCAGCAATTGGTCATGAGCGAGCGTTCGGACCCGCTGAGTTACGGCGAGACCCGCCAATGCTTCGTACAATCGGTTTATAAGCTGTCGGTGTCGAGTTGGGGCGAGGCGACCTTGCAGTATTACGTCGGGCTGGAGGGCCTGCTCAACTGCTTGTTGGACATCTTGCATAATGGCGGACCGCAAATCGCGGCCGATTCGCTAAAGGTGTTATGTTACACGCCGGTGCGCGGCCGCAGTATCGTGTTGCGTACCGAGTCCTTGTTCAACAATCTGTTGAAGTGCTTTGTTGCCGCCGGTGCCGGCGCCCAGCGTTATATCATCCCGGCCGAGACCGGTTACAGTCTGTTTCAATACAATAACGGCCGTTTGGGCTATTTTCGTTTGGATAACGCCAACCAACTGATTCAGGAGCTTTCTAAGCCGCAGCCGCAGTTTTCCGCGGTGCTGTTTGATGCTTACGTGTTGGAACAAACTTACATCCCGGTGTTGTACCGCCACAACCTGGCCGACACGGTGCAGGTCTTTTACCACGCTACCAGCAAACATGTGGCGGTTTACGTGCTGGACGAAAAAGGCTCGTTGTTCGTCCGCCAGCATAATAATGCCAATCCGGAACACGTATTGAACCACTACTCGCTGTTTCTCGGCACCTTGCTGGCCCAAGCGCAGGTGCCGGAAGGCATCGGTGTGCGTTTTTACGAGATTCAAAAGAACTCGGCCGGGGTCGTGTCCTGCCAAGCCGTGCAGGTCAAGGTGGGCGCCAGCGTGTTCGACTTGCGCGTCAGGATCGTCGGCGAGGCGGGCGGCGGCATCGCGGTCTATTGCAACGAACGCCGGTTCGCGATCGACGGCGCGGAAAGCTTAAAGGCGGTGCGTAGCGAGATCCTAGGTTATCGCAACAGCCATGACGATTATCCGTTTCACATCACCGAAATAGACGCGCCTTGCCGGGTTCTGGGCGCCGAACATAGCGAAGAACTGCAGACGCTGCATTTTCTGCATTACAAGCAAAAAATGGAGGATAAGTTAAACATTTAACTTCCAGCGCATTGTGCCGATAACCGTGCGGTAACCATCCGGCCGGGGAGGCTCGCCATGATCATCGATAAATCCGCAATCAACTTGAGCAGCCAACACCTGCTGCATCAAGCCGTTAGTACCAAAACCTCGTTGCAGGTCTGGTCCGGCCGAGAGTCGGAGCCTGACGCAGTCAACGAGAAAAATCCGGTTTCGCCAGGCGCCGAGGTGTCGAGACGGGCGGTCGGCGACACCCTGCAACTCAGCAGTGCGGCGCGAACTGCCGCCAGCCGCACCCAGCCGATCGATCCGGAAAGTCGGCTGGATTCGCAACACAGTCTGACCTTGCAAATCATCAAGCGCATCTTTAAGGAAATCACCGGTCGCGATTTCGTTTTATTTTCGCCCGATCAATTACAGATCGACGGCCAAGCCACCGAGCCGCAACCCCCGGCGCCGGATTCGGCGGCAGTCGAATCGGCGTCCAGTCGGGGCGGTTTGGTTTACCGGCAAACTGTGGCCTATGCCGAGAGCGAGACGCTGAGTTTCGAGGCCGAGGGGACGATAAAAACCAAAGACGGCCAAAGCCTGAGTTTTAGCGTTTCGATGTCGATCAGTCGCAGTTTTTATCAGGAATCGAATCTGGAAATCCGAGCCGGCGATGCCGTCAAGACCGATCCGTTGGTGATCAATTTCGACGGCAACGCTGCCGAGTTGAGCAACACCCGGTTTCAATTCGATATCGATGCCGACGGTCGCCTGGAGCAAATTGCCGCTCTCAAATCCGGCAGCGGCATGTTGGCTTTGGATAGGAACGAAGATGGGGTGATCAACGACGGCTCCGAGCTGTTCGGACCGGCCAGCGGTAACGGCTTTACTGACCTTGCCGCCTACGACGAGGACGGTAACCAGTTTATCGATGCCGGCGATGCCGTTTACCAACGTTTGCGGATCTGGCAACGCTACGACGACGGCAGCCAGCAATTGCTGGCCCTGGGCGACAAGAATATCGGCGCGATTTACCTCGGTCATCTGGCTACACCGTTTGAATACAAAGACGAAGACAACCGCACTAAGGCGGAAGCGGCAGCCACCGGCCTTTACTTCACCGAGCAAGGTCGGGCCGGTACCGTGCAAGAACTGAATTTCGTGGTCTGAGCCGGCTGTTTCGATCCTACTATCCGCTAAACCGGCTCTGCTGGGCACGCTGCCGTTGCCGAATCGGAAATTGGACTAAACTTGGTTTGTGAGGAAATTCTGACGTACCGCATGCGGTTTTTCGTATGACGAGGAACGGCATATAGCTGATTCTTGGTTTGCCGTTTTCGGGAGCATGGCGATTCGGGAGGAAATTTCCCCGTTTCCGTCGTTGCCGTTCGGACTGAGAATGTTTCGGCCGGTGCGGGCAATTCAACGCCAAACCAATAGCCAGTTACCGTATGAAACAGCCAATAGTCGGATTGCTGCTAATCGTAATCAGCCAAACGGGTTCGGGAGCGCCAGACGTAAAGGATGCACTGGAACTGAATGTGGAGGACCTGCTTAGCGTCGAAGTCACTTCGGTTTCCAAGAAGGCGCAAGCGCTGAACGATTCGGCTGCCGCAGTATTCGTCATTACTCAGGAAGATATCAAGCGCTCCGGCGTGACCAGCATCCCCGAAGCGCTGCGCATGGCGCCGGGCATGGATGTCTCCAGAATCGATTCCAACAAATGGGCCGTCAGCACCCGCGGCTTCAACGGCCGCTTCGCCAATAAATTACTGGTGCTGATCGACGGCCGCAATACCTACACCCGCTCGTTTTCCGGCGTGTATTGGGAAAATCAGGACGTGATGCTGGAAGACGTCGAGCGTATCGAAGTCATACGCGGTCCGGGGGCTACGCTGTGGGGCGCGAATGCGGTGAACGGCGTCATCAACATCATCACCAAACATTCCGCCAAGACTCAGGGCGCATTGCTGGTGGCGGGCGGCGGCACCGAAGAACGCGGTTTCGGCGGCTTTCGTTACGGCGGACGGCTCAACGAAGACACTAGCGGTCGGGTCTACGTTAAAGGCTTTAACCGAGACGCCAACAGCCGCGCCGATGCCGAGCCGGCCGGCGACTCGTGGGATAAGGCTCAGGGCGGCTTCAGGCTGGATTCGCGCTTCTCGCTACAGGACGAGTTAACCGTCCAAGGCGATTTGTACCACAGCACCATCAACCAGACCTTGGCGATTCCGCAAATCGCCGCACCTTACCAAAACCGGTTCGGCGACCAGGGCGACGCTTACGGCGGTAACGTCTTGAGCCGCTGGCAGCATACAATTTCCACCCGTTCGGACTATTCGCTGCAACTCTATTACGACTACTACCGGCGCAACGAAGCCTGGTTCAGCGAGGGGCGCGATACGTTGGATTTGGATTTCCAGCACCGCTTTGGTCTATTCGACAGCCATGAGGTGATTTGGGGCTTCGGCTACCAGTACACCCACGACCACACCGAAGCCGGAAGCTTGTTGAGGTTAAGTCCCGCCAGCCGCAACGACCAATTGTTCAGCAGCTTTATCCAGGACGAAATCGAATTGATCGGCAATACTTTATGGCTGACCTTGGGCTCCAAATTCGAACACAACGACTACAGCGGATTCGAAGGCCAACCGACCGCGCGTTTGATGTGGGCGCCGCACTCGCAGCACCGGTTTTGGGCCGCGGTATCGCGTGCGGTCAGAACGCCGTCGCGCGCGGAACAAAACATGTCGATCTTGCAAACCGTGCAGCCGCCGCCAGGATTTTTTCCTGCTGTCGCGGTGTATCTGAACGGAGAGCGAAGCTACCGGGCCGAGGACGTCATCGCCTATGAATTAGGTTATCGAACTACGTTCATCAAAGCGTTATCGCTCGATGTTACGGCGTTTTATAACGATTACGATAATTTGCGCAACGCCTCGCAAGGCGCGGGCACGTTTGATCCGGTGAGTGGCGTCGTTGTAGTGCCGTTGGCGCTAAATAACAACTTTCAAGCCAAAACCTACGGCTACGAAATCGCGGCGGTCTGGCAAATGCTGGATTGGTGGCGGTGGGATGCCAATTACAGCCTGCTAAAATCCGATTTTGCCACCACAACCAACTTTATCGCGGCGGCCGGCCCGCAACAACGCCTCAGCCTGCGCAGCGCCTTGAGCTGGCGCAAAGATTTGGATTTCGATCTGTGGTTGCGCTATGTCGACAGCAACGCCGCCGTCGGCGTATTCGGCTTGCAGCAAATCGACGATTACGTGACGATGGATGTACGTTTGGCCTGGCGCCCGGCATTGAATTTGGAATTGTCTGTGGTCGGGCAGAATCTGCTTAGCGACAGCCATTTGCAGTTCAGGCAGGAGAACCAAACCTTACCCACGTTTATCGACCGCGGCATGTACGGGAAAGTGGCCTGGAACTTCTAGACTATTAATGCCACGAACCTTCGATTACTTTTGCGAACGGTTAATTACTTGTTATCGCTGCTAAATGTGGTGAACGCTATCCGAGTCTGTAGGTTGGCGCTGTTAGCTTCGGCGGCAAGCGTATGTTCGGCGGCACCGGCGGTCTTGGAACAATATTCGGTGTTTGCGGCTTTGACGCTGAATTTCGCCCGCTTTACCCAGTGGCCGGTGAACGCCTTTGCCGATTCGAGTTCCGGTCTGAACGTTTGTCTGGCGGGAGATAACGTTTTACTGCAATCGTTCGAGTCGATCGACGGCAAGAGCGTCGGCAACCGCTTAATTAATATCGTCAATTCCGAGAGGTTGCGTAATTTGAACCAATGCCAGATTTTGTTCATCGGGGAATTGTCCAATAACGTGCTGTTGCAGGTATTTCTCGATATTAAAAACCAGCCGGTTTTGACGATCGGCGAGGACGCGGATTTTGTCGCTAGCGGCGGCATGGTGGCCATGGTGAATGTCGACGGCAAAATCCAGTTGCATGTCAACTTGGCCGCCGTCAAGGCCTCGGATTTAAACATCAGTTCCAACCTGCTGCGGTTGGCGAAAATTGTCGGAGACCGTTAGGAGAGCGGGCATGGTCAGATGGTTTAATGATGCGCCGATCAAAATCAAGTTAGTGTCGATCATGGCGTTGATTGCGATGATGACGCTATTTCTGGCAACCACGGCGATCATCATCAACGAATATTTTGCGAAGAAGAAGGAAACCGAGCAGCAATTGGTTTTGGTGGCCAATATTATCGCCTCGAACATTTCTGCTGCGCTGGTATTCGGCGATATGACGGCGGCCAACACCATGCTGGAAAGTATGCGGACGCGGGAAAGCATCCTGAATGCCGAGTTGTACAACAAACAGGGCGAGCTGTTTGCCGACTACCATTCCGGCAAAGCCGGGATCAGCCACTGGGATGCGGAACGAACTCTGGCTTTATTGAAACAGGCCAAGAATCCGGACGCCGGCGGCAGCCTGTTCGATTCCGTCACCGGCGCCGTGGCGCATTGGTACGACAGGCTGTTTCCGTACAACCGCGACGCGGATGGCGCTGCTGCCGACAGAGACGTGTTCCGCTACGACGCCGATAACAATCTGCACTTCGTACGGCGGATCGAGCTGGATGGCGAAATGGTCGGCGTATTACATTTGGTGGACGACCAAAGCGGCTTTTACGCCATCCTGAAAACCTTTTATTTAATCATCGGCTTGATCGTGCTGTTCACAATGCTTTGTATCAGCGCATTGACTTCCAAGATGCAGCATATCTTTTTGGCACCGTTATTGAAGTTGATGGAAGCCATGCAGTCGGTCGGTCACGAAAAAAGCTTTTCCCACCGCATCAACAAGACCAGTTCCGACGAGTTCGGCGATCTAGCCGATGTCTACAACACCATGCTCGCCGAAATTCAGTTCCGCGACGACCAATTGGCGATGCACCGCGATTCGCTGGAGCAGCAAGTACTGGAGCGGACCCGGCAATTGGCCGAAAAAAACCGAGAACTGAACAGCAGCGTCGCCGAAGCCTTGGCTGCCAAGGAGCAGGCGGAGCAGGCCAGCAAGGCCAAGTCGCAGTTTTTGGCGACGATGAGCCACGAGATCAGAACACCGATGAACGGCGTGTTGGGGATGACCGAGCTGTTAATGGCGTCCGGATTGAACGAGCGGCAAAAACGTTTCGCCGAAACCGCGTATCGCTCGGCCAATTCGCTGCTCGGCATCATCAATAACATTCTGGATTTTTCCAAAATCGAAGCCGGTAAATTGCAACTGATTTTGCAGGAGTTCGATTTGCGGCCGATGCTGGAAGAAACCGTCGAGTTGTTGGCCGACCAGGCGCACCGCAAGGGTGTGGAATTGATTTTGAACATGCCCCACGATCTGAATTACATCGTGCAGGGCGACGCCGAGCGTTTGCGCCAGGTGCTGGTCAATTTGCTCAGCAATGCGATCAAGTTTACCGAGCGCGGAGATGTCCAGCTCAAGGTTGGCCGAGTTGAAGGTGGCGCTGCCGAAAACAGGGTTCGGCTATTGTTCGAGGTGATCGACACCGGCATCGGCGTGCCGGACGAACGCCAAATCGAGATCTTCGAAAGCTTCACTCAATCGGACGGCAGCATCACCCGACGTTATGGCGGCACCGGTTTGGGATTGACCATCTCCAAGCAATTGGTGGAACTGATGGCCGGCGAACTGCAACTGGAAAGCCGAGTCGGCGCCGGCTCGCGGTTTTACTTCAGCCTGGAATTCGGTCTGGGGATCCAAGCCGCCATCGCTCGGGCAGACACCGCGGATTTGCATGGCGTCAATATTCTGGTGGTCGACGATAACGCCACCAATCGCGATATTCTAACTTCGCAGTTGGCGTTGTGGGGCGCCAACGCCACTAGCGTCGACAGCGGGCCGCGGGCGTTGAAAATGCTGTTGGAAGCGGCCGCGGTGCAGCAACCGTTTCAGCTGGCCTTGCTGGATTGGCACCTGCCTATCATGGATGGCTTGTCGTTGGCCAAAGCGATTCAAACCGACCGGCGGATTCCCAAGCCCGCCATCATCATGCTCAGCTCGGAAAACGTCAGTTTCCAATCCGAACGCAGCTACGAATACGGCATCAGTTTTTTTCTGAACAAACCGGTGTTTCAGCAACGGCTATTGAACTGTCTGCGCGTGACTTTGGCGCAGGACAAGGTGGTCGAGCCGGAGCTGTCGCAAACCGGCAAACCGGTTTGCGCCACCCGCTTGCGCGGGCGGATTCTGGTTGCCGAAGACAATTTAGTGAACCAGGAAGTCGTAAAAAGCTTCCTGGAGCACATGGGGTGCCGCGCGGATGTGGTAGACAACGGTGAAGCGGCCGTAATCGCCGCTGGCCGCTGCGATTACGACTTGATTTTGATGGATTGCCACATGCCGGTCATGGACGGGTTCAGCGCCACGCTCAAACTGCGCGAACACGAAACCGCAGCCGGCAAGCGCCGGGTTCCGGTGATCGCATTGACCGCCGACGTGCAGAAAGGCATTCAAGGTCAATGCCTGGCGGCGGGGATGGACGGCTATCTGAGCAAGCCTTTCAGCAAAGACCAGTTGCGCACGCTGTTGCTGGCTTGGTTAGCTGCAGGCGGAACGCCGCGAGTCGATAGCCCGGTCGCACCGGGAGCACTTCCGGCGCCGACGGAGCTGAGCCCTATCTGCCATGCCGATACTGCCGAATTGCGAGAAATCGTCGATGCCCAAGGTGTCAGTTTGTTCGATAAAGCGGTGGCTTTGTACCTGCAAACCGCGGCGGAACAGGCCGAAAAACTGCGCCAGGCGATCGCGGCGGCCGACCTTCAAACCGTGGCGAATACTGCGCATGCGTTGAAATCGGCCAGCGCCAATTTGGGGGCGCGGGAGTTCGCCAAAATCTGTCTGGCGCTTGAGACTGCCGGGCGCCAGGGCGCCGCGGATAAAGTTGGGGGATTGCTAGCCGCCTTCGAGCGGCAATTGCCGGAAGTCTTGGCCGAACTGCGCCATTTGGCCGCTACCGGTCCGACCGAATCGGCGGCTGCAGATGGCAAGAGGGACGCCGCCGGGTCGGCCAGTGCCGCAGTGCGCTTGCTACTGGTAGACGATGATCCTAACTTCCGGCTGATTACCGGCGAGCAATTGAGATCGGCCGGCTTTCGGGTCGAGGAGGCGTGCAGCGGCGAACAGGCCTTGGAGATGTTGCAACGCGAGATTCCGGACCTGGTGATTCTGGACGCGATCATGGGCGGCATCGACGGATTCGAAACCTGCGCCCGGATGTCGGCCTTAGCCGAGATGACCGACGTGCCGATCATCATGTCCACCGGTCTGGACGATATCGAATCGATCAACCGCGCCTTCAAAGCTGGGGCAGCGGATTTCGTCATCAAGCCGCTGAATCACGTGGTGTTGATCCACCACATCAAGTTTTTGCTGCGTTCGTATCGGGATACCGCCGAGTTACGTAACAGCAAGCAGCAGTTGTCCGCAGCCCAGCGCATTGCCGGCTTGGGTTACTGGACCTGGGATGCCAAACAGGACAAATTCGAGATTTCGCCTTATCTAGCCGAATTGTGCCGCGCCAGCCCGGGCTATTTTCAGGGCCAATTGGGCAAGTACCTGGATTTGATCGACGTTGCCGATCGGGACAAAGTGGAGGAGGTGGTTAATGCCGCCGTCGAAGGTAAGGGGGCCTGTATCGAATACCGGCTGCTGAGCGAAAGCGAAGACCCTATCACTGTGCGCCAGGATACGGCGTTGATCAATAGCGGCGCGCAAAGTTATGTTACCGGTACGGTTCAGGATATATCCAAACAGAAGGAATCGGAAAAAATCATTCACCAATTGGCATATTTCGACGAGCTGACCGGCTTGGCCAGCAGGGTGCATTACCACTCCCGGATGCAGCAAACCATCAAAGCCGCGGCGCGGGCGCAACAGGAGTTTGCGTTCCTGTTTTTGGACTTGGACGAATTTAAATACGTCAACGACAGCTTCGGCCATAACGTCGGCGACCAGTTTCTGAAAGCCATCGCCCAGCGGATCCAGAGCGTGGTGCGCGAGGAAGACTTTGCCGCACGGCTGGGCGGCGACGAATTTTGCATCATCGTCAACGCTATTACCGACGAATTCCAGGCCATGGACATTGCCGAACGTTGCTTGCAGGAAATCAACCGGCCGTTGATTTTGAGCGGCCACCACCTGAAGCCAAGGGTCAGCATCGGTATCGCCATTTATCCGAAAGACGGCGACAACGAGCACGATCTGATGAAGGCGGCCGATACGGCGATGTATTCGGCCAAAACCGCCGGCAAACAGCGTTACGCCTATTACCGGCCGGAAATGACCGGTTTAGCGATCAAGCGTCTGCAGGACGAACAAATGTTGCGCGATGCTTTGGAACTGGGCCAGTTCGAATTGCATTATCAGCCCCAGGTGGGCATGTTGGACGGCCGCATGGTCGGTATCGAAGCCTTGGCTCGTTGGCGCCACCCGCAGCGGGGCATGATCGGACCAAGCGAATTCATTCCGCTGGCCGAGACGCTGGGATTGATCGGCAAGATCGACGAATGGGCGATCCGTAGCGCCTGTTTGCAGTTGTTGAATTGGCGTAGCCAAGGTCTGCCGATGTTGACGATGGCCGTCAACGTCGCCGCCAGCCATTTCCGCGATCCCCAGTTTATCGGTTCGCTACGCGATATCTTGCAACAGACCGGTATGCCCGCCGAGTACCTGCAACTGGAAGTTACCGAAAGTGCGATGCAAAACCCGGCCGATATGGACGTATTCCGCAGAGTTAAGGAAATCGGCGTGAAAATCGCCATCGACGATTTCGGTACCGGTTATTCGTCGCTGGTGGCGTTAAAGCAAATGCCGGTCGACTGCTTGAAAATCGACCGCATATTCGTGCAGGACGTATTGATCAATCCGCAAACCCCGATTCTGCTCGGAACCATCATCGGTATGGCGCATGCGATGCAATTCTGCCTGGTCGCCGAAGGGGTGGAAACCATAGACCAGGCGCTGGTTATGAGCGGTTTGGGCTGCCAGATCGTACAAGGTTTTCTGTTCAGCGCTCCGCAGCCGGCCGCGGCATTACCAGCCTTGTTTCGAAAGGACTTTCGTTTGGAATTCGTCGACGCCAGACCTGGCACGTATATTTCACCCGACAACTGACTATGCCCAGAATCGAATTGCCGGCTTGCTTTGCCGATGCGAGACAATTGCCGGCCTTGCCCCACGACGTTCACCATCTGATCAAAGCCCTGGCCAACGATGGTCTGGATTATGCCGGCCTGGCGCAAGTGCTGGAGGCGCATCCCACGATCTGCTCGCGACTGATCGCACTGGCCAATTCGGCCTGGATCAACAACAACGGCGAGCCGGTGACCTCAATCGAGCGCACCTGCTTCAAACTGGGTTTGAATATCGTCCGTGGCGTAAGTATAGGCTTGGCGGTGATGAAGCCGTTCAACGTCAACCAATGCCGCGGCTTCGACATCCGGCGTTACTGGGTCAGCAGTATGCTGGCGGCGCAAGCGGCCGGCGATTTGGCGCGGGCGTTGGCACTGCAGGATGCCGAGGTTAACGAGACTTTCGTGCAAACTGCGCATACCGCCGGTATTTTGCATAATTTGGGGCTATTGTGCCTGGCGGATACGATGGCCTTGCAGACTCAGGAAGCATTGCAACTGAAACGGGCCAATCCACAATTGCATCTGAACCAGGTTTTGCGCAAAACCGCCGGCACCGACTATTGCGAGATCGGCGCCTATCTGGCCCAGTACTGGGGCATCCCGGAGGTTCTGGCCACGGCTATCGAACACCACCGCCACTCCGGTTACCGCGGCGATCATTGGAAGCTGGCGCAGATGGTCGGTGCCGCCACGCGGATGGTAGGTGCGTTATTCAAGGACGAGGAAATGCCGTCATTGGGCATGCTGGAGGCGCTGGCAATCTCGGAAAATGCCGCACAGCGTTGCTTCGCCAATTTACAAACCGAATATGCCAAGACCAAAGAATTGGCCAGGGTTTTGTTCGGGTAGGCTACCGTTCCGGGTTATCCGTAAATATCTGAGAAAGCGCCGGAACAGATCGATCAACGGCTCGGTGTCCTGTTTCCGACTCGACTGGGCGATTACATGACCCCTGTTTCAGCGGGGGGCGTGTTCTGTGGTCAGATATGATTGACTAGATATGGAACGGCTGAACACAATATTTCATTGTAGCTCGCTTTATTTTAAATGGTTGCGTACCGCTGGAAATTGTTCGAGCACGCAATAAGCCCAGCGTTTATTCGGTATGATATTTTCGTTGGTTAAATATTTGTTTTTTTTCCAGGAAGAAAAGGCGGGGGACTGGTTCAGCCAACGCCAAATAGGAATGGTGAATCCGGTTTTAGGGCGGTTTACGATGTGATCTTCCAATTTAACGGCCAGTGATTGAGGCAATATTTCTTTTTTGTTCCCCAACTTGCCGGTTGCCGCGAAGCCAACCAGATTGGAAAGCAAAATGTGATCCACCAGCGGCACGCGAATTTCCAAAGAGTGAGCCATTCCTATCCAGTCGGTATCGCGCAACAATTGATTCCGCATGTATTTCTTTGATTCCAGAGCTACGATTTTTCCGAAATCGGATTCAATGTCGTCTATTGACTCGAAGCTACTGGCTTCCGAAAGTTTAGCTAAGCCGGCCTTTAATATATCCCTGTCAATAATATTTGAAATTTCCCAGGGCATAAATAACCCTTTATGAATCTGGTAAGCAGACGTAATATTTCTGCTCATGTTCAAATAATCGGAGTTGTTCGGATTTAATTTTTTAAAGTTTTTAGCAATAAAAGAATGGATATGAAAGAATAAACCATTAATTGCTGGGCTTGAATTGTATGGCGATAATTTATTTAGAGTTTGCGGAATTGTTTCGAATGTGTTGTAGCCGCCCAGCATCTCATCTCCGCCCAAACCGGATAGAACGACCTTCAACCCGTTAGCTTTAGCAGCTTTGCTGACTAGCCAAGTGTTGATGCCGTCGATAGTCGGTTGATCCATCGCTTCCAGAAACATTGCTAATTCGGCTTCGACTTCGGACATGCTAGAGGTGACGACTTGGTGATTTACGCCCAGTCTTGACGCTATTTCCCTGGCAACGGGCGCTTCGTCTAACGACCTCCCGTTGAATTCTTCGAAAGCGAGCGTTATAGCGCTTACGGACTCTGAAGCAAGTTCTTGCGCCAGGCCGGTAATCGTTGCGGAGTCGAGCCCCGCCGACAAAAAAGTGCCGACAGGAACGTCGGCAACCATGTGCGCTTTGACGGAGTCGATAATGGCCGACTTAGCCAATCCCTTGGCTTGATCCGGATGAATAGCAGAGGCCGCCGCATAAGATGAGTTTATGGAGTTATTGATGTTCCAATATTGATGTAGGCGTTGACGGCCTAAATAATCGATTTCGAGTACGTGTCCTGCAGGCAACACCTTTATGTCTTCATAAAAAGTAAGGGGCTCGGATATGCTGCCCCAAAGTAGAAAACTTACTAATGCAGCCGGATTGATTGACAAATCGATAGCGTTCCCCGCTAATAGAGCTTGTACCTGACTCGCAAAACGAAATACACCATTCCTATTTGAATAATAAACCGGCTTTATACCGTAAGGATCACGTGCAACTATAAGCTTCTTGTTACGGTTATCCCATAGCGCAAATGCGAACATCCCACGTAATTGGTTAACCATTTCGACGCCGATATGCTGGTATAAACGAAGCAGAACTTCTGTATCGCTATGGCTTCGAAAAACAAAGCCTTTTGATTCTAAATCCTTTCTTAATTCGTTGTGATTGTATATTTCACCATTGAATGTAATCGATAAGTCACCCTCCGACGTGTGCATGGGCTGAGCTCCCAATTCGGAAAGTTCGATTATCGCCAAACGCCGATGTCCAAATCCGACATTACCGCAGTCCGATATCCAAAGGCCGGCACCGTCAGGCCCTCTGTTATACATAGAATCGCGAGTCAGGAGTATTTCGTTGGCGTTAATTCCGTGATTATTGCCACCGTGGAGAAAAATACCGTTAATTCCGCACATGGTTAAGAATCAATTTGAATTTTGTTTCTATAAATTTCGAGAATTCTATTTGCAATATTCGACCATTTGTAAGCGGCAGGAGATTGCTTTATGGTTGAGTCGTCAAATTCAATCTGATGGGTTAGATAACGTTCAAGCGCATCCTTAATGCCATAGGCATCGACATCATTAACATAAAATCCGTTTTCGCCTTCTTTAACGTAGTCAGACATCCCACCTTGTTTAGAGGTGAGGACGGGCGTCCCGCAGGCATTCGCTTCAAGAAAGACAATGCCGAAACCTTCAAAATTTTTCGGCTCAGCATAGGACACTAAAATAAATAGCCCGGCTTTTCTGTAATATTCCAGTAATTCGTCCAAAGTCTTCCTGCCTTCTATAAAAACTCTGTCTTCAAGGCGATTTAGCTTAATTAGAGAATCAAGCTCATCTTTATAGTTTCCTGTATTGTTGCCGCTGATAATAACGTATTTAAAGTGAAATCTATCTTTAAGCAAAGCAAACGCTTTGATTACATTATGAATATTCTTGATGCGGTCATGTTCGTCAATTCTGGAAACTGTTAAAAATAGATGGGTGTCTTTTTTAACGTTGTGCTCTGCGAAGAAGTTTTCAGAAACACCGGGGGGCACCACGCTGACATTTGAGGATGCGGATGGAAATTTTTGAGCGAACATCGTTCTAGTAAACTGGCTTACTGTAATTACTTGTTTTGCCTTTTTTAAAGCAAAAGAAAAAATAATTTTATTGAATAACAGCTCGGTGTGCTCCCAATAAAAATTTAGCCTATTTTTTACCGAATCTGGTAATCGCCATAAGAGATGTTGATCGAGAAGTTTTTTGCCCGGTAAATTATATCGAATGCTAAAACTAAAAATATCGTCACCATGAGTTGTGACAAAAACGTTTTTTTTATGGAACGATAAAGGTGCGTAATATAAAAAAAGCGAGTGCCATAAGTCCATGTCAAAATTGTTTAAGAGCGCCAGATCTTTCTTTAAATCATGGGTTAGTATTGGATGAAGAATGTAGCTATCATCATTCAATGCCCCTTCTACAGAAAAGACGTGCACTTCGAATCCTTTTTCGGCATAGGCCTTAGCTAATTCGTAGCAGTAAATGTTTGCGCCACCTATCACTGGCAGAAAGTATGGAGCTATGAGCCCAATTTTTTTAAAAGGATAATTGTGTTGCATATTCTGAGCAAAGTCCTATGTTAGCAGATATTATTGATAGCGTTATTCCAAGTGAATAACCTTGAAAAGATCATTGCCGATTTTGTGATAAAAGGTGACCTATTTTGTGAGCTAACTTTCTGAGAATTCGGTAGGCAAGGCTATTAAGTATCTTGTTGGCCAGATTTTCGACACGATTAAATCGATCATAAAGCTCTTCTAGTCGGAGGCCTAGATATGCATGCTCTTCTATGGCATTCCTAAGTAATACGATTAAATAGTTAGGTCTTGATTTTGCAGGTCTGCTCAGTACCTTGTCATAAACATCCATCAACTTGTCAATTGACTGTTTTGCTTCATAGTTTCCATCGACAATTTTGTATGCGTTTTCACAAATATTTTGTGCTAATGAAGAGTCGCTTAAAAGTACTAAAATATTTCTGGCTAGTGCCTCAAAATCTCCGACTTCAATTAATAAGCCGGATACATGGTCCTTGATCACATTTTCTACAATACCGCCACATTTTGTAGCTACTGCCGCACAACGGCAAGCCATGGCTTCTAACAAGACATACGGTCCACCCTCGGAAAAAGAAGTTAAAGCAAAAACGTTAGATTGACGAAGTATTTCAGGTATGTCGGAACGGAAGCCAAGAAAATGCAAATTATTTTCAATTTTTAACTGGTCAATTCGTGAAATAAGGCGCTGGTAATAATGTGGTTCATCAATTGAGCCAACTATTATAAAATGCGTGTTCTGTCTCGCTTGTAGTACGATATAAGCAGCTTCGAGTAGGATATCAAAACCTTTGTCGGGATCTATCCGTCCTATGGAAACAACTATTGAGCAATCTTCGGGTAAGCCTAGTTCTTTACGAATGTCTGATTTTATACTTGATGATTTTTCGTAAATATCTAATTCCAGGCCGACATTAATGACGCTTAAATTAGAATCGGGAATGCAGGGGGTTAGCGTATTTGCTGTAGCCTCGGAAACAGCAATTACATGATCGGAGATGTCATTAATTAAACATGCAAAATTATTCGCCGATAGGTTTAGGCGTTGAAATAGCGGTTGCGCATCAGAGAAAGGTATATGGACTACTAAAATATGGTGAATACCTTTTTCTAGCGCGGCTAGGGCGCCGTCGAAAAAAATATTTGAATTGGTATGTACTAAACTGATGTTATATTTGTCAATAATATCCTTTATGGCATTAATTCTTGTGGCGGTTTCTGACAAAAAAACATGCCAAGATTTGCTAGGCATCAGCCAACCATATTTCAGTTTGACAACGACAGAAACCACATTAATTTTATCTAGGGCAAGCCTAAAGTCTCCGTCATCGGGCAGTAATACTATTGGGTTATATAGGTTTCTATCTAAGTGACGCATTACGCTTAATAGGTAAACCTCTCCCCCACCTATACTGCTGCTGCTAGAAATGTAAAGTATATTGATAGGGTGTTTGATTTTTGAGACTTTTGCGATGTTCATTATATTATGCGTTCACTATACATTTTAGTTTATCAGCGAGTTTGATGTATATTGCCCAATCTACACAGTTTTTTTGCCAAAGCGCCAAGTAATATTTTTTTCGATAAAATATCTGAAATTATCTAATAGCATAAGGTGCAGTATTGCAGTTTGGGAGAATCTATTAAAATTGTGCTTTTGTTGTATATGTCTCGTAAAAACAGACATATATCCTGGCAATTTTGTCTCAATTGAGTGTTGTTCTTTTACTTCTTGCTGAGCATTTTCTATTAGCTTGGACGTGGCTTGGCGGTTTTCCAGCAATTGGGTCATCGCCTTAACCCATGAGCATGGATTGTCAGACGCAAGGAGGCCGTTGTGTTGGTCAATAACGGATAAATTATATGGAAGACGATCGCTGTATATACCCGGAATGCCAGCGGCGGAGTATTCCAGCCATTTAATATTGCTTTTACAGTTATTATAGTTTGTTTCGACCAGAGGTATTAATGCTGCATGTGCTTCTATTTTTTTTAGCTGAGTCGCATAATTTGTGTAGTTTGGCTGGAATTCAATAATCTCAATGGATGGATTGCCGCGCAGTTTTTCGGGTGTGTCACCAAAAAAGATAAACTTTACTTTTTCTTTGTATAGGTTAATTATATCTAAAATAGGCCCTTCTATAATTGCCCAGTCTCTTTGATGGCTTGGGGTTCCTGATATTAAAAAATTAAAATGGCTAGAGCGTTCTCTTGGTTTCGAATAAAACAAGTCAAAATTAATAATATTCTGGTTGACGAAAATAGGTCTTCCGGTATGCTTTGCGAGCTCGATTTTCAACTGATCGGTTGAGACTGTAATGGCATCTGCTTCTTTTAAAATCCATTTTATATAAGGGGAGAATTGTTTGTATTCCGGGCGATGTTCTTTGGAGACATTAAGAAACAAGTCATCCAAGTCATAAATTATGGGTTTTCCCGAGTTTATTAGGAACCTAAGGGTGCTCTCGGTATATTTAGAAGGAAACATTCTGTGTATAACGATCAAGTCCGCTTTATATGCGACTTCATGGTTAAATACATATCCTTTTTTTTTCTTGATGCCCGCCCATACAACATTCCAATTGTTCGCTCGTATTGGATCGACTATTCTTATCATCGAGCATGAGAAAACATCAGGCTCATATGAATAAACCGCTACAGTTGGTGTTTTAATTGTGTGATTATTTGTGCCTACTGTCATGTTTTTCAATGGCTTAATGGATCAATTAATATGGTTGCGACTTTTTGCTTTGTATGCTTGGTGCTGCTTTAGAGCGAATGCAAAACTTGGTTTTCAGATTATTTAAATCGCCAAGTTACATTTCGTTCAATCCAACGGTTCACGTTATTCTTTATGTGGTTTTGATAAACGGGCAACATCGAAAATCTACTAGGCTTATGGCTTTTTCCAACAACGCTGCCGATGGTGGAGGAGAAATCTTTTGCCGAGCTTTCAACAGAATATTGTGTTCTGACCAACTCTTGTGCATTTTCTGCCATCATATTTGCTTGAACTGGATTTTCAATAAGTTTCACCATAGCGTTAAACCAAGAGGTTGAATCATTTTTAACCAATAAACCGGTTTGTTCATGGCTGATGCATGTGTTGTAAGGAGTTATATCGCTGTATGCTCCGGGAATTCCTGCTGCAGAATACTCTAGCCACTTAATATTGCTTTTCTTTTGATTGAAGCTCGTGTTTTCCAAAGGTGTCAAGGCTGCATCAATACCGAGCCCCTTTAGCTGTGAGGCGTAGTCTACGTAATTAGGTTGAAAGGGTATTACATTAACCGAATCGTGATGTGCTAAATTTTTAGGCGTGTCGCCAAAAAATACAATATTTACTTGTTCCTTATATTTATTCAGCAGCATAATTAATGCTTCTTCTATAATAGCCCAATCTTTTTGATGTGTTGATGTTCCAGATACCAGAAACTTGAAGCTCTCGTTTCGAGGTTTTGGGCGCTGCATAAACAAATCAAAATTTATGAGATTTGGCTTTACTTGTATTGGTTTGCTAGTATATTTCGAGATGGCTTCCTTTAGTGGCTTGGTTGAGACAGTAATTATATCCGCTTCCTTTAATATCCATTTGATGAAAGGATCGTGTCTTTTGAAGCTGTAATGGCTCGGGTGGTTTCTAGGGAGTTCAAGCAGCAAATCATCTAGTTCATAAACTATAGGTTTTTGTAGCTCTAAAATGGATTTGAGGATTTTTTCTGTTGACTCGGAAGGAAATTGTCTCTGGATTATTATTACATCGGCCTGCCTTGCAAGTTCAATATCGAATGATTCCTTTTTGTTAATCTGTTTTCCCCATAGTAAATTCCAGTTATCTGCTCGCAGCGGATCCAAAATCCTGATAGTTGCGCATGCGCCTGTTTCATGGTCCCCGGAATATACAGTTGCAGTTGGGCGGTTACTATGTGTTGACATCGGACACTCTTCGTAAAAATATCGCTGCTCTTCCTGCTTGTTCTGTTTTGTTCACATAGTCAGATAATACCTTGAACTTATGCATTTCATCTTCGCTAAATAAAGAACTATTTATATTGACTAAAGGTGAATTTTTATCATTTAAAGGGATTCCTCGAGCATACATTTCGCTACCATAAAATTCGAATGCAGTAGTATCGTATTGGATATCAAATATTTCTAACCCAACTTTACTTGCAAGAAATTTAAAGCTTTTTATAGAATGGAGATAGAGATGTCTTGGTGGATCAAGCTCAACCCAGTTGGTTTTGTACTGGTTCCATACATAAGATGAAACTAACGGAATTCTAATTAAGCAAACGCCATCCAATGTAAGGTGATTTTTGATCTCGGCTAGCGTTTCTTCTTGATTAGGAATATGTTCCAATGAATGATGCAGTGTTATAAAGGTAAATTTACCTGGTACATCGCATAATTCTTTTTTTATGATTTTAATGTCTCCGTATTCTTGATCTTTTGGAATAAGTGGATCTATACCAAGCAGTCTGCTGAAGCCCAATTCCCTGAGGTGCGTTAGCCAGTGTGAATAAATTCCGCATCCTACATCTAGGATAGGGTCTTTAAAGCTTTTCAACCCAGCTGTTGTGAGAATTCGACCAACAGAAGATACATCGTTTGGCGTTCCATGCAATGCATCCGGTAGGTTAACGAAATGTTTTATTAGGTTATTTAATTTAAAGTTACGTTGGAAAATTGCAGTTTCTATTCTTTTTTTTTGTAGAATATGAGTAATCCAGCTGCTACCATTGGATGCGGTTGCCGGGGGAATATGTGGCGTATAATTCGACGGATAATACTTTTCGATATTATTTGGAATTGTCTTGATTTGAAGGCATTCGCAAGCAGCGCATTGAAAATATTCAAATTCTTCGCCAGTGCCAAACATCATTTCATGACAAGTGTATGTAGTATGGGTGTCGATACTATCGCAGATACGGCATTTATTTAAGAAGGTCGTCATTATTTTACTGTTGTTCAACTAGATAAATCAAATTGCAGCGGTGTTAGCATCCGTTTGCTCCCATTTAGCATCCAGAGCAAAAAAACCATCGCGAATAGTAATGGGTATCTTGCCAATTACCTGAAAATGCTTCATGTTTTCACCATAAAATATTGTTCTTGCCGATTTTCCACTTGTTATTCCGAAACGGATCGAATATATGCCAGGCAAAAGCGGTAATTGTTTAATATTACACGTGATTTCTGTGATTCCTCGGGGGATGCGTTCAATGTTTATTTGTTCTTCACTGTTATGGGTTGTTAGGTATAAGAAATCTGTCGTATGAAATCCAAAACCAAAAGTCAGGTCTTCAATTTCATGTATTACATTTATTTTGAAATGGATTGAGCAATCTTTCTTATATGTAAGGTCTTCGGTTCTTTTTCCGAATTCGTTACAAAAATACAATTCCATTAAATCTATTTCACCTGAGCCTATGGATTTAGAGCTGGAAAGTTCCATGGTGTCCTTTATTTTTTTGTCACTTTGTTCGTAGAAGCGATCACAAACTTTCTGAGGATCGCCTTCCATGTGAATTACACCATGATCAAGCAATATTACTCGATTACAAAGGCGCTGAATTTGACGTATATTATGACTCACCAATAGTACGGTTCTGCCTTGTCTTTTTATTAAGTCTTCCATTCGATCAAAGCATTTTCTTTGAAAGGATAGGTCACCAACTGCTAATACCTCGTCGACAATCAAAATGTCCGCTTCCATGCTAGTAGCAATAGAAAATCCCAGCTTGACTGTCATTCCGGAGCTGTATCGCTTAACCGGTGTGTCGATAAACTGCTCCAATTCTGAAAAGTCGATTATTTCATCCAGTTTTTGTTGAATAACTCTTTTTGGGATACCTAAGATTGCTCCATTTAAGAATATATTTTCTCTCCCTGTTAGTTCAGGGTTGACGCCTGCGCCGACCTCAATTAATGGTGCGACACTGCCTCGTACAATAACTTCGCCCTTTGTCGGCTTGCTGATGTTGGCCAAGTGTTTGAGCAAGGTGCTTTTGCCGGCGCCATTATGTCCGATAATGCCTACCACTTCGCCTTCTTCGATTTGGAAGCTGACATCGTCCAAAGCTTTGAATCGTTCGCGCTCGAGCGTGGGCTGAAAGGTTAGGCGTCTGAGGGCGTTTAATGCTGTTTCCTTGGCACTGGTCAAATGGCCCAGTTGATATTCCTTAGTGAGGTGGTTGACTTCTATGATGGCCATAAACTGAAATTAGTGTGATTTTATACGACGAATGCTTTCTGACTTCTCTGCTAGATAACGTCAGCAAACCAGCTTTCGGCTCGCTTAAAGAACCAATAACTGATAGGCAAAAATGCCAGCGTTAGAATCAATCCGGGATAAAGTGCGCCAAAATCGGGTTCGGTAGCTTTGATCAATACGCGTTGGAATCCGTCAATAATCCCAACCAAAGGATTAAGGGTGTAGAGCATATATAACCTATCGGACCATTCGCCGGCGGCTTGCTCAATCAATAATTTTTTTTGAACGAGACTCAAAGGGTAAATGACCGGCGAACCATACATCAGTAAAGATAACGCTATGGGTATAGCTTGCGCTACGTCGCGATAGTACACGTTCATAGCGGCGCCAAAAAAGCTTATGGTAAGAGCCACAACCATCGTATACAGGATAAAAGCCGGTACCCACCATATGTAAGCGCTGGGAATTATTCGGTAGTAAACCATCATTCCGGCCAATATGCCAAAGCTGATAGCGAGTTCTACCAACTTAGTTACCATAGCGGTTAACGGAAATATTTCGCGAGGGAAATATATCTTTTTGATTAATGCCGCATTTGAGGTGACGCTATTGACACCTTCCGAAACCGATTCCTGAAAAAAGACCCAGGGTATTAGTGCCGCAAAAGTAATCAACGGGTAAGGAATGCTACCGGTTTCAATGCCTATAAAGCCCTTCATTAATGTGAATACTAACATTAACATCACCGGCTTTAATACCGCCCACAAAATTCCAAGATAAGCTTGTTTGTAACGAATGACTATATTTTTGTAGGTGAGAGCTGCAATCAGCTCTCTGTATAAGTATAAATTATAAGCTATTCGAAGCATACGGCAATTGAATATAAAAGGTCTTGTTTTGATTGAAAAGGTTATTTCTGAATTTTATCGAGGCGCTTTAATAATGGTTTAGAATTTGGTTTGAATTTTAGTCCGTTTTTTAGAGTTTCTATTGCTTCTTTTTTAAGGTTTAATTTAACTTGTATGTCGCTTAATGCCGCATGTGGAAGCCAAACGTTGGGATTTAAATCAATGCTTTTCTTATAATAATCGATTGCCGATTTGTAGTCTTCCTGTGCCTCGCTTGCTTTACCTATATCGTAAAGTAACTTAGGGCTGAGAGGGTGTTTGGGATTGAAGTGGTGGTTAAGAGGATAGCTCATTTCATTGATCGCGCCCTTGAGTAAACTACTTCTTTCTGTTTTGTCGAATGTTTTCCATGCCTTGTTATATTTATTAAGGCCAAAGCAATAATGATGAATTCCGTCGAACCCCGATAAAAGTTTGTCCCACCGCTGTGCCTTGGCTGTTCCTTCTAAGTCTGGTTTTATAAATTTTGCACAATAATCAGGTAATGCCATGATATCCATATCAATTGTATTGGTATCGGCGCTAGCTGTCTTTGATGCTAAAAAAATAGCTGCAAAAGAAAATAATTTAGCGATGCGGGATATATGTGATTTCATTAAAGAAAATGCCTTCTGTCAAATTGCTATATTGATTATTTTTTTTAACTTGGCTGACAATTATTTCCTGTTTTTGGTATTTGCCGGATTACATATTCTTTATCTGATTGGTTAATTGCTGAAAGAATACCTTTTCAATGATGTGAATTAAAATGTGGATGGCATTTGCTTTTTAAGAATTTTATCATATAAGGTTTGTACTTTTTCTTTATGGGCGTATACTGAAAATATTCTAAAGGCCTTCTTGTTTGCGTTATCTCCTAGCCGGTGAGCTAAATCAGGCTTGGCGTGCAACTCTTGAATTACAGATGCCAGCTCCATATTGTCCCCCGGTTTGAAAAGCATGCCCGTTTCATAGTGTGCTAACATTTCGGCGGCACCGCCATGATTTGGACCGACTATAGGACGTTTAATGGCCATCGCTTCTATTACTACCGTGCCTAACGGCTCCGGATTGGTTGATGCTGATACTACAATATCAAGTCCGTTATAAACCGTCTCCATCTTGTCTATATGGCCGGTAAAAACGACGATATTTTCCAGGCCTTCGGTTGTTACACGTTGCCTCAATTTATTTTCATATTCTATACAGTCTACCGGAGTGCCACCGATAATCGGCATTTTTAGGTTTGGGATTTTTTCCTTCAGGTTTTTTGCTGCATCGATAAAAAGATCCTGCCCTTTCCAAGGAATCAATAAGCCAACCAAGCCGACAACATAGGCGTCTTCCGGGATATCGTATTGCTGTCTGAACAACCGTCCATCTGCTGTTAAGTCGAGTTTGTCCAGGTTTATCCCGTCATATACGACCTGCATTTTTTGATCGGGAACGAATAATAAATCCCGCATCCGTTCAGCAACCCAATTTGAAACAGGAATAAAGAAATCCGGTAATCGGTAAAAGAATTTCGCGGCCTCGAAAGGTACGGGGTTACCCCTAATATGGCAGATACTGGGGATGCCAAGCATTTTCGCAACTAATAATGCGGCTCGATTACAAACCGGATCGTTGTTGGCGTGGATTAAATCGGCATCAAAACGCCACGCGGTCCATAGTAACGATATGAAAAATGGAAGAAAATTAAAAATATCGTCGGCCCTGGCAATAATCTGAGTGGCTATGAAGTTTAATGCCGGATTTTGATTGATAACCTTAGCCGTTTCAAGTTTAGTACGCCACGCTACCGTATCAAAATGTCGATCGGGTATATGTTTCCAAAGGGCGTCTTGGCCGATTTCTTCATATTGCGGTCCGGTTCTGCCGGTAATGACCATCGGCAGATACAGGGAACGGTCCAAGTGTCGGACCAAATGGCGTAGACAGATTATGGCGCCACCGTAACCGATGCCATTTTCGACATACAAAATCCGTTTTGGATTAGGTCCGTTGTTCATACTGCTTATGTTGTCCAGCGACAAAAAATGAATAATACATAATGTGGTTCTAACTAATTCTTTGTTTAAATTTTCGTATTCGAAGGACGAGGAGTCGCGGTAAGCTTGATGCAATCAAATAGGCAAATGAGCGCCATGTTAATTGTTGTTTTAAGCTTGATACGAATGCGTTTCTCGCCAAATTGGATTTGTAGGTGGCGAAATACCAATATCCTAAATTCCAAAACGCGTCCGCAACCAACTGATTTGGGTCAAGGCCTTGGTGTTTTAGTTGTTGTTCTGAAAACGTGCGAATCGAATCCATTACTTTGGTCAGATCTAGGAGCATGCTTTCGTTGGCAGAGGTTGCGTTCTTCCCGTGTTGCCGGCGTAGCATTAAGCGTTGCGGCAAACAACCGATGGGGTGATAGGTAGCTATTTTTGCCCACAACTCCAAATCTTCGCCAAAGCGGATATCGGCATTGAATCCGCCCGCGGCAATCAAGATATCCCGCTTTGCCAATACGGTCCCGGTCGGTATGAAGTTTTTGGTAACCAATCTGGCTAGGGCATTAGGTATCGCTTGACCTGCTAAATCCTGGAAGCCCTCCAACATGCCGTGCTTTGCTAACACCGATTCCGTGATTATATGGTCGTTATTATCGATCTCCGCCATGTCTCCGGCCACTAATACGAGTTCCGGATATTTTTCCAATATTGCTTTTTGTAAGGCGATTTTGTCTGCGGTCCATTGGTCGTCGGCATCCAAGAATGCGATCCAATCTCCCGTCGCCAGTTCTATGCCTTTGTTGCGGGCCGCGGAGGGGCCTTGATTGGCTTGCTTGTAATAGACAATATTTCCAGGCAATGCGCGTACGACTGCTTCGGTTTCGTCGGTTGAACCATCGTCGACAATGATGATTTCCGCGACGGGTTTTGTCTGGGCCTGAATACTGGCAACGGCGGCATTGACGAACTTGGCGCTGTTGTAAGCTGGAATGACGGCGCTGATTTTCATTACCTTTCTTCGCTACCTTTGTTTAAGGCCGGTTCTGCAGATTATCCAAGCAGGAAAACATAAGCCCGTCGCATACCCAAGCAAGGCTAATTTTCGATGGCGATAGTATAGCCTATATAAGAACGCGCCCAGTTTTCGGTGGACACCAGCCATTGTTAAGCCGGGCCAATGTTTTTCATTAAAGCGATTGATAACTTCAGGAGATCGATCCAATAACGATTCCGCGAGTTCGGCCGATGATAAAAAACGGATTCGTGGGAATCTATCAATAATGTTCGATATGAGCTGATCCAGGCCGGCAATCGCATCGTTGCATTCCGTTTCGGAACGGGTGAAGTTGTAACGATGAGTCGAGATACTGATCGGCGCTGCTTGCAGATAAGCGATTTCAGCCTCTGCCAAGGCGCCGGCTACGGTGTTTTTACCGTCAACGGGTTCGTACATAACATTGCGGACCAAATAAACTTGGCCGACGCGGTTCTTGGTACCGACGCGGATAATTGGGGGATCCTGCAGATAGCGGCCAGATCGGTCGCGGCCGGTGCAACGGTAGCCTGCCGTTTGAATTGCGCTGATATGCTGAGTGTTCCAGTGTTCTTCGATATTGTCGTTCCATAGATAGCAGGGCGCGACAGTACTGACGCTTGGCGCGCCGAACATGCTTTGGAAACTGGCGGTCGCTAGTTCGACGATGTTTTGCGCTTCGGCGGAATCGAGTTGTGAGGTCGGCAATGTGCTACCGTCGACGTAATGGCCTTGCAGCGGCGAATCCAACGATTCCCAATCCCACCAGTCGGAGCTGGATTTGGCCGCGGCTAAGCGCGGGTCGTTTTGCCGTAATAATCGGGCGAAACCGGCACCGTTCAGATGTTCCAGTCCGTGCAGTTGGGGAGTCAGCAGATCCCGGGCGATGCCGTCTTTCAACGTTTGGTAGATTACTGGAAAATCGGCATCCAGCATTTTTCGGCGATATTCGCCGTCCACGGCAGTTTTTTCTAAATCGGGTACGGCCAACACCATGTCGGCAGTCAGGACTGCGTTGCGGCCCACGGCGTCTCTATGCCGTGCCAACATACCTAGCAACTGTTTAAGTCGGTCGGCATGAAACTCGCCGCCGGGGCCCCAATCGTCGCTCTCAATCAGTAGCGGAGTGTCGGCAAAATAGGCCTCGTTCCAGGTCGCAATGAATAGTTCCTTTTTCCAAAACCACAAGCAGGCGATGCAGGCCGACCAGAAAACCAAAATAAACAGAATTGCCATATTTTCAATCGATAATTAAAGTGCCGTAGCAGCAACCTGTAACGCGCTACACTTTCATCCTAGCAGAGATTCCCGGTCTCGCCGAGCGGCGACGGCCTCGGCAGCGGGTGCGGAGCGCATTGTGCGGCCAATTTGGGTGTTATGAATCGTCTATTTGTTCAATCCGGGGTGGTGATGCAAAAAATAAGTGGTTTAGATAATAGAACGGCGGAGAGATTTTATGACCGATAGGATTGGTTTACCGCAACATTGGCGTAAGCCGCTGGCCGGTGTGTTGGTGGTTACGATGTTTTCGCTAGCGGTGTTCGTGGAAACATGGACGTCAATCGTTGCAATTTGGTCGCGTTCTGAGACCTTTACCCATGGTTATTTGGTCGCACCGACCAGCTTATGGCTGATTTGGTTGCACCGGCAGCAATATCGTAATTTGCAGGCGGATTTCAGTTGGGTTGGCCTGCTTTTCTCGGTAGCGGGTGGCTTTCTGTGGTTGGTGGCGGATTTAGTCCACGTCTTGGTGGTGCAGCAATGGGCGGTGGTTGCAATCCTGGCCAGCAGCCTGTGGGCGGTGCTGGGGACCGGCGTGGTATCGAGCATGTTGTTTCCGATTCTGTTTTTATTTCTGATGGTGCCATTCGGCGAAGCTTTTATTCCGCCGCTGATGGACTATACCGCGACCTTTGTCGTCACGTTACTGCGATTGACCGGGATCAGCGTTTACCGGGAAGGCTTATTCTTTACGTTGACCTCAGGGAATTGGTCGGTGGTAGAGGGCTGCAGCGGATTACGCTATCTGATTGCGTCGTTTACCTTGGGAACGGTTTACGCTTACCTGAATTACACCAGCTATAAAAAACGCGCAGTTTTTATCGCTGTTTCCTTTCTGGCGCCGATCATCGCAAACGGATTTCGAGCCTATATGATCGTAATGATTGGCCATTTAAGTAGCATGAAACTCGCGACCGGCGTGGATCACATCGTCTATGGCTGGGTATTTTTCGGGATCGTCATGTTTGCACTGTTTTATATCGGCTCGTTTTGGCACGACGCGCCAGACAGTCCGGAAACCAGCGTGCAGGAAGAAGCGCAGGCCGACGCCGAAATCGCTTCCGAGCCTCGTTATCACTGGTTCGGTTTAGCGGTGATCTTGTTTTGCCTGTCGGTATGGCCGCCGATTTCTCATGGTCTGTCCGGATTGCAAAATAGCAATGTGATGGTGCCGGAGCGATTCAGTCAACCGCGCCTCGATACTTGGCAGCCGGCGGAAGCTCCGGACTGGGGGTGGGAGCCCAACTTCCAAGGAGTGGTCGCCGAAGCGAGGACCTTTCTGAAAAACGGGCAAGCCGTCGTCGGCCTCTACTTCGCCAATTTTGGCGACGAAAGCCAAGGCGGAGAATTGGTAAACTCGCAGAACTATTTGGTCCCGCAAAAACATAAGGTTTGGCGGATACTGCGCGACAGCGATCATCCGTTCGCACCGGCATCCGGTCACTTCGCCGTTGTCGAGGAGGCGGTATTGAACAGTAGCCAGCGCGATTTATTGGTATGGCGCTGGTACCGAATTGGCGATAAAACTACCAACAATGCTTATCTGGCCAAATGGTGGCAATTGGTCAAGCGTCTGAGCGGCGATTCGGCTCCGGAATTACTAGTCGTGATCTATACCGAAGTCGTAAATCAAGATTTCGATACGGCGCGGGATAATTTAGGCCAAATAGCCCAGGCCTGCTGCAGTTGAGTTTTGGCAATCCGGCAGCCGCTGTCCGAGCCGTCTTGGCCCGCTGGGCGTCAGCGCTTGACGGTGTTAGCGGCGCGGATGTTAGACTAGCAATACCCTTGTTTAAATTTGTGAAGGAAAACTTATGATACCGGTAATTTTGTCAGGCGGTTCCGGAACCCGGCTTTGGCCATTGTCGCGCGGCCAATACCCCAAACAATTTTTGCCTTTGGTTTCCGGTGCGACAATGATTCAGGAAACCATGCTCAGGCTGGACGGATTGGCCGGTTTGCAACCGCCCATCGCGGTGTGTAACGAAGACCATCGTTTTATGATGGCCGAACAAATGCGGGAGATCGGTATCAAGCCGGCGGCCATCATCCTGGAGCCGGTCGGCAAAAATACCGCGCCGGCTGTGGCGATGGCTGCGTTGAGCGCAGGTTCCGAGGACGATATTTTGCTGATTTTGCCGGCGGACCATGTCGTCGCCGATCGGCAGTCGTTTCATCGCGCGGTCGTTCAGGCCGAACAACTGGCGAAGCAGGATTTGTTAGTCACCTTCGGCATTGTCGCCAACGAGCCCGAGACCGGTTACGGCTATATCAAACGCGGCACCGTGCGTTACGGCGAGGCTTTTAAAGTCGATGCCTTTGTCGAGAAACCGGATCTGCAGACTGCGCAACGCTATCTGGAGAGCGGCGAATATTTTTGGAACAGCGGTATGTTCGCGTTCAAGGCTGGTTGTTTCTTGCGCGAATTGGAAAAATTCAATCCGCAAATGCTGGCAGTATGTCGGGAAGCATTGAAAGCAGCCAAACCTGACCTGGACTTCGTGCGGTTGGACAAAGAGATTTTTGCAACATGCCCGTCCGATTCTATTGATTATGCCGTAATGGAAAAAACCGACAAAGCGGCGGTTATTCCGTTAGACGCTGGCTGGAACGATGTCGGTTCGTGGTCGGCACTGTGGGACGTCACCGCCAAGGACGACACCGGCAATGCCATCAAAGGCGACGTATTGACGGTGGATACGCGTAATTCCTACATTCATTCCGGCAACAAATTGGTGGCCGTGATCGGCGTCGACAATCTGATCGTGGTCGAGACCGACGATGCGGTGATGATTGCTGCCAAAGACCGGGTGCAAGACGTCAAGGATATCGTTGACCAACTGAAAAAAGCCAAACGTAGCGAAGCCAACGTCCACCGCAAGGTTTACCGGCCTTGGGGACATTACGACTTGGTCGATAGCGGCGACCGGCACCAAACCAAACGCATCGTGGTCAAGCCCGGCGCGAAATTGTCGGTGCAGAAACATCACCATCGTGCCGAACACTGGGTTGTGGTGAAAGGTACCGCCTGGGTCGAAAAGAACGGCGAAAAAATTTTGGTGTCGGAAAACGAATCGATCTATATCCCGCTCGGTGTGGTTCACAGCTTGGAGAACCCGGGAGTGATCCCTCTGGAAATGGTCGAAGTCCAGTCCGGCAGCTATCTGGGCGAAGACGATATCGTGCGCTACGAAGACCAGTACGGGCGAATATAGCGCCGTTAAGCCACATTCTCGATTAAAAATTCCCATCGACGCCGCGCCGGTCTGGCGCGGTGACCTGCCTAACA
Organism: Methylomonas aurea; assembly: GCF_024505045.1. Classification (GTDB taxonomy): domain Bacteria; phylum Pseudomonadota; class Gammaproteobacteria; order Methylococcales; family Methylomonadaceae; genus Methylomonas; species Methylomonas aurea. Next base: position 176,545 of record NZ_JANIBM010000002.1, read on the forward strand.
TCCGATAACGTTCGGTATTCGTTTTCCCGGAGTTGCCCTTGTCCCTGCAAACGGTCAACGACCTTTTGAAAAAACACAAGCTCGTCGAAGGCATGCTGCAAAACCAGCCGATGCCGCGGCGCAAGTTGATTACTGCTCTGGTGCAAAAACAACACATGGTCGAGTTGCGCAGCCTGTTGGCGCGACTGACTGCCATCGAAATAGGCCAAATTTTGCATGCCTTGGAGTTGGACGATGCGCGTTTGGTGTGGGAGCAGGTAGAGGAAAACCGGCAGGACGACGTACTGTGGGAGCTTTCCGATACCTTGCGCGAACAATTGGTCGGCGATCGCGAGCCGCATTGCGGCGTCGGCCAAATGAGTGCATTCGAATTGGTCGAGGGCCGTTTATCCAAAGTAGCCATTACCTGCCGCCACGATTTGTACGAAATCAAACCGATCTGGATTGACCTATTGGCGCCAACCAAGGCCCAGCGCCAATTGATCGGCCAGCATTTCGGCTTGGAATTGCCCGACCCGCTGGATCTGACCGACCTTGAGGCTAGCGCCCGTTTCTATGTCGAAGACCAGCATGAAATCCACATCCATTCGGATTTTCTGTTGGACAGGGAAGGGAAATCGCGCAGCGTGCCGGTGGCCTTTGTTTTGTCGGGCGACATGCTGTTCTCAGTGCGTAACGAGGAGTTGCCGGTATTTCGGCTACAGCGCTTAAGGGCGCGAACCCAGCCTGGATTCGTGACTGATTCCAAGGATATGCTATTAGATTTATACGGTGCCGAAGCGGAATATTCCGCCGACGCGCTGGAAAATATTTACGCACAACTGGAAAGCGTCAGTAAAAAAGTACTGAGCCAGGATATCAGCGACGAAGAAGCGGCCGAGATATTGACCGATATTGCCGAAGAAGAGGATTTGAACGGCCGAATTCGGAGGAATATGTTGGATACGCAACGCGCCGTGTCGTTTTTAATCCGGCGTAAATTGTTGAATCCGACGCAGTTGGAAGACGCTCAGCAGATTTTGCGCGATATAGAATCCTTGAATAGCCATACCGCATTTCTGTTCGACAAAATCAATTTCTTGATGGATGCCACGGTTGGTTTTATTAATATCAATCAGAACAAGGTCATAAAAATCTTTTCGGTCGCATCGGTAGCGATGCTGCCGCCTACCTTGATCGCCAGCATTTACGGTATGAATTTCGAATATATGCCGGAATTGAAATGGATGCTGGGCTATCCGTTTGCGTTGGGGCTGATGACGATTTCCGTACTCTTGCCCTATCTATATTTCAGGCGTAAAGGCTGGCTTCGATAAGAATTTCGGGTTACATCACAATTTGTGGGCTGAAAACCACAAACTGCGACAAAATGCCACATTTAAAATCGACAATTCGCCAACTATGATTTACCTAACTTTTTCGGTTTGGTTTGACAGCTAAAAGTTGCGTTATATTTCTTCCTATTGCTCTGAGGCGATTATCCTGTGGTAATCGCCTTTTTTTTGGCCGAAGAAATTAATCGACCGGTTTGAATTTAACCAATTTCACTGCGTTGTCGTCGCGTTTGACGATTTCCATCACGTGGCCATCCAGTTTGATGCTGGTACCGGGTTCGGGGATGGTTTCCATATATTCGATAATCAAGCCGTTCAAGGTTTTTGGGCCTTCGGTCGGCAAATCCCATTGGGTGACCCGGTTCAGTTCGCGGATGGTAACGCCGGCGTCGACCAAATAGCTGCCGTCTTTCTGCGCTTTTATGTCCGGCTCCTCCAGTACCAATTCCCCGACGATTTCCTGTAACAAATCATCAAGCGTAACCAGACCCAGTACGTCGCCGTATTCGTCGACCACCAGGCCAATGCGCAATTTTTCCGCCTTGAAAATCTGCATTTGTTTGTGAATCGAGGTGCTGGCCGGAATGAAAAACGGCTTGGCCAAACTGTTGACGATGCTTTGCTTGTCCAATGTCGAGTGGCTGATGCGGGACAGGGCGGTACGGATGTGCAAAAAACCGATGACCCGGTCGATATTCTTCTTGTAAACCGGCAACCTCGTATGCGGGCTGTCTTGCAGCTGGCGGATAATGTCCTCTATCGATTCTTCCAAATCGATGCCGACAATATCGTTACGGTGCGTCATGATGTCGGTTACGCTAGCTGACTCAAGATCCAGAATACTCATCAGCATATTTCGGTAGCGGACCGGCAGTTGGTGGTTGGCTTGCGACACCAAGCTTTTCAATTCGTCTTTGTTCAAAGGTTCGGCTGTCGCCTCCATCATATTGGCTTTGATACCGAAAATCCGCAGCAAGCCATTCGATATCAAGTTGATGGCCCATACCACCGGGTAAAACAGTTTTAGCAAAGGGAGGTAGACCCAGGATGAGCAGAAAGCCAACAATTCCGGTTTCAGCGTGCCCAGGGTTTTCGGCGTTACCTCGGAAAACACCAGAATGGCCAGCGTTAACAAAGCCATGGCGGCCGGGATGGCCTGGTTACCTCCGACACGGATCGCAATCACGGTGGTCAGCGCGGCGGCAAGGATGTTGACGAAATTGTTGCCGATCAGGATCAGGCCAAGCAGACGCTCCGGCCTCTTAAGAAGTTGATGTGTTTTAACGGCGCCTTTGTGCTTTTTTTTGACTAAATGCTGCAACCGGTAACGGTTTAGCGTCATCAACGCGGTTTCGGAGCCCGAGAAAAATGCGGATATTACCAATAATACCGCCAGTATACCGAATAGTATACTCAGGGAGATGTCGTTCAAAACAAACGTACTCAGATTTGTGCAACAAGACTTTAGTTTCTATGCTGGGTAAAATTTGTCAAGCCGAAAACTGCCAGCCTATCGGAAGCATTTGTCCGGGATTGAACTAAACTACATCAACTTGACGGTGCAATCGGCTGAAATTTTGCGATTTTGACAATCCCCAGGTTCGATGCTTAACTTAAAAATCGGTTGGCTCCTCCCTTCGTACATATAAGTAGTTTCAGAGAATATAAGCATGGCTTTGCCGGAAATTTTGCTGGTAGACGATAACCCTAACCGCGCGCAACAGGTGGAAACGGTGCTCCGGTTTTTGGAATACCGTGTGGTAACGGTTAGCGTCAGCGAATATGAAGCGGCATTCAACGAACGCGAAGCTTTCGCTGCGGTATTCGTCGGCAGCGGCGAACGCCAAGCCAGCCTGATCAAGGCAATTGCCGATTCCTTCGGCGAGACGCCGCTGATCTTGTTGGCAGAACAAGGTAGTAGCCAGCCTTTGCTGAGCAGCATTCAGCAATTGGTCAGCAAAGTGGTCGAATGGCCGACCGTGTATCCGGTTCTGATCGATATACTGGACGAACTACCGCGCTCGGAATCCTCTCCTAAAAAACCGCAAGCCAACAAAGGACTGGCCGGTATCAGTAAGGCAGTACAAAAAACTCGCGAATTGATTGATCAAGTGGCCAAATCCGACGCCACGGTGTTGATCCTGGGTGAATCCGGCACCGGTAAGGAGGTAGTGGCCCAAGCCCTGCACCGGGCGTCACCGCGCCGGGACCGGCCGTTTGTGCCGGTCAATTGCGGCGCAATTCCGGGCGAATTGCTGGAAAGCGAATTGTTCGGCCATGAGAAAGGGGCATTTACCGGAGCTCTGACCTCTCGCCAGGGTCGGTTCGAAATGGCCGAAGGCGGCACATTATTTCTGGACGAGATCGGCGATATGCCGATGCCGATGCAGGTCAAACTGCTTCGCGTACTTCAGGAACGCACCTTCGAGCGGGTAGGCAGCAACAAAACCATTCACTGCGACGTGCGGATCATCGCTGCGACCCATCGCCATCTCGAACAGGAAATAGCGGAAAAACGCTTTCGTGAGGATTTGTTTTACCGCTTGAATGTGTTTCCGATCGAAGTGCCGGCATTACGCGAGCGGGCCGAAGACATCCCGTATTTGATCAACGATTTGATCGCCAGAATGGAAGCGGCAAACCGCGGTAGCGTCACTTTAACGCCCCGTGCCATTGCCGTTCTGATGCAGCATAATTGGCCCGGCAACGTGCGCGAACTGTCCAACCTCATCGAGCGTTTGGCGATCATTAGCCCCGATTCGCCGGTGGACGTCGCCGATTTGCCGGAAAAATTCCAGGCTTACGAGGTGCCCGATACCGTGCTACTTCAGCTTCCTGAGCCCGAAATCCACGTAGTTCGTCCGGCGACGCGAGAGGCCTTGGCCAAGCCAATTCCCGGGGCGCCCAGTGTGCAACTGCCGGAGCAGGGCATCGATTTAAAAGAATATTTGACCGACTTGGAAAACGAGCTCATTCGCCAGGCCTTAGAAGAGTGCAACGGCGTGGTGGCGCATGCCGCCAAATTGCTGAACATGCGTAGAACTACGCTGGTGGAAAAATTGCGCAAAGTAGAGTCAGCTTGACCGGTTTTCGGGGGGCGCAGCTTAGGCTATTCGGTACCACGGTTGCCCCCGGTTGGATGGTAGACTAAGGTTTTACTATCCGATTTGCCCTGTTCACCATGCCCGACTCCAGCATACCGGTACCGCCATGTGCCGAATTCAACTCTAGCCGCGGGATTATTCCTGAGATATTGGACTACGCCGGTGAAATTCGCGCTTGGCGCCGGCGCATCCACGCTCAACCCGAGCTGTGCTACGAGGAATTCGCGACGGCCGATTTCGTTACCGAAAAACTGGCGGAATGGGGGATACCGCTGCATCGAGGATTAGGCAAAACCGGCGTGGTCGGTATTATCAAATCCGGTACCTCACCAAAAGCGATAGGTCTCAGGGCCGACATGGATGCGTTGCCGATCCATGAGCAAAATCGTTTTCCACACGCCTCTATTTATCCAGGCAAAATGCACGCATGCGGTCACGACGGCCATACCGCAATGCTGCTGGCCGCGGCTCGGTATTTGGCCAAGCAGCGGAATTTCGACGGTACCATTTATTTGATTTTTCAACCGGCGGAAGAGGGCGGCGGTGGCGGCGACGCCATGATTCGCGACGGCTTGTTCGACCGCTTCCCGATGCAGGCCGTGTTCGGCATGCATAATTGGCCGGGTTTGCCGACGGGCAGTTTTGCGGTCAGTCCGGGACCGGTCATGGCGTCATTGAATACGTTCCGTATCTTGGTAAACGGCAAAGGCTGCCACGCGGCGCTACCGCACTTGGGCCTGGACCCGACGCCGGTCGCCGCCCAAATCATTCTGGCGCTGCAGACCATTTTGACCCGAAATCTGAATCCGCTGGATGCGGGGTTGATATCTGTGACGATGATGCACATCGGCGAAGCCACTAATGTCATTGCCGAGTGCTGTGAACTGGCCGGTACGGTGCGAACGTTTTCCGGCGAACTGCTGGATATGATAGAAGCGCGGATGGCCGCAATTGTGCGCCATACCTGCCTCGCGCACGGCATGGAGGGCCATTTCGAATTGACCCGCAGCTATCCGCCCACGGTAAACCATGCGGAATCGGTCGCCGTGTCTCGGCAAGTCATGGCCGGCATTGTCGGCAACGAACAGGTGTTCGACCAGCAGCCGACCATGGGGGCGGAGGATTTCGCTTTCATGTTACAGCGCGTACCCGGCAGCTATTGTTTCATCGGCAACGGCGATGGCGGCCACCGCGTGCCGGACCACGGTGCCGGTCCCTGTACCCTGCACAACGCCAGTTACGACTTCAACGACGATATTTTGCCGTTGGGCGCCAGTTACTGGGTCAGATTGGCCGAAAACTGCCTGGCGCCGGCCTGACAGATGGATGACATATCCGCACAAACGCTTGACAATTCTGTCAGTGCCGGGTGAGTTCGGTCATTGCGCCGGCGCCTGAAGCCGGGTGCAAGCGTTTGATTGGCAATAACACTCAATCGAATGGCTCGGGCTATGCTGCGCCAAGGTTTGATTTCCTCAAACCCAATGGTGATCGCCATGCAAGCACTGAACGAAATGACCGAACTTGGCTACGCCCGGACCATGTTCATCGAAAACCTCAGCCACCAATTCATCGCCGTAACCGGTTGCGGCGTCTATGCCTACTTGGACCCGTTGGATGTCAACGACTTGTTCAACAATTACGTCAGCGATACGCTGCCAATCGACGCGTTTATCCGCCAATGCGTGAAGGACGTGTTGAAGTGAATTTTTGCTGTTACGTAGGCGAGGTATTCCGGCAGCCGTCCAGTCCGGTCTACCTCGATCCCCGCTGCTCAGTTGCGGGCAAAGGACAATTGGTATCCCGCCAGAAATACCTGCTTTTCCAGCGTCTCGCTGATCGTAGGAACCGACACCTTTCGGCTGCTGGTTGCGATCAATACCAGATGCCATTCCTCGCCTGAGTCGTTCTTAGCCATCGAAATCGAGCCTTCCGCTAAGCGGTAGCCCATGCTTTCGGCGAGCTGTTCCAAATCGGTTTGGCGGGGATGATGGCCGGCCTTAAAATGCAGCAGCACCGCAATTGCGTGGCGCGACGGAAGGACGGTTTCGATCCAGCCACCCCAGATCATCGTAGCCGAAGCAATCAAGGTCAACATTATCGCCGCTAAATAAAACCCGGCACCGCACAAAATACCGATCGCGGATGAGGCCCAAATCGACGCTGCCGTGGTTAGGCCGCTGATGTTGAGGCCTTCCTTCATGATGACGCCGGCGCCCAGAAAACCGATACCGGTGACGATGCCTTGAATCACCCGGGTCGGATCGGCCGTCGCCGTCAGCGGCAATAAGCCGCCGAACCAGAATTGCGGGTAACCGACGATGACCGTGACCGCCGCCGAGGCCATACATACCAAACCGTAGGTGCGCATGCCGGCGGCGCGCCCGTGGTAAGAGCGTTCGTAACCGACTAACATGCCCAACAACAACGCGCCGATGATGTTCATTAAAATGACGGCGCTGGCCTCGATTTGCGCGGTAGACCAATACGAGATCAGGCGGTCGGGGGAGATCGGATTCATAAACTGGTCAGCCATATGCGGCCGCGTTACTGTACGCTGGGTTCGACCTTCTCGACCTCGGCCTCGAAAGGTTCTTGGAAATAAATGCCGGACAATTTGCGTTTGAACTCCAGCGTAATATCTTGTGCGTCTTGGCGGCTTTTCATGACTCTGGGCGTCAACAAAACCACCAGCTCGGTTTTGTCTTTATTTCGGGTAGTGCCGCCGAATAACGGGCCTATCAGCGGAATTTCATGCAGTAACGGCACGCCGTCGCGCAGATAGTCGTTATTTTCCTTGATTAAACCGCCGAGCACGATGGTCTCGCCGCTTTGCACCGCAACGCTACTCTCTATTTCGCGTTTCTGGATAGTGGGCGAGTCTATTGTATCGCTGGTAGTGGTTTTGATGGCTTGATTAACGCTTTGCAAAATATCCATTAACACTAAGCCCCCAGCATTGACCCGCGGGCGAACCGACAGGTTGACACCTGTATCAATCATTTGTATCGAGCTGGTTTGAATAGGGGTGCTGTTAGCTCCGCCTGCGGTTAAATTGGTGGATACCGATGAACGGATTGGAACTGAATCACCGACTTTGATGGATGCTTCCTGGTTGTTTAGCACCATTAAAGATGGCGAGGAAATTACGTTGACGTTGTTGTTTTTTGCGCTGGCATTCAGTACTGCCTGAATATCTTTCGATCCGCTGGAAAAGGCATAAGTAAATCCGCCTGTCGAAAAAGCTTTTGCCGCTTCTTTTGTAAGATCCAGGACATCCAGGCCTTGGGCCGATCCACCGGTAATTTGATTTGTCCCGCCATTATTGTGGCTGAAATACCATTGAAGACCATATTTCAAGTCATCGTTCAGTGTTACCTCGACGATCGTCGCATCGATCAAGACCTGCAACGGTAACACATCCAACTGTTTCAACACCCGTTGAATCACCGCATATTCCTGCGCGGTAGCGACGACAATCAGCGCGTTATTGCCTTCGTCGGCGAGGATTTTGACGTTCGGCATTTCGTTATTGCCACCGCCGCTGCTACCGATCCCGCCGCTTAAACTGCCGCCGAGTGCGCCGGAACTGCGATTGGCGGAGCGGTCGGTACGGTCACTCAGGGTCCGTTCGCTAGCGGAATCCTGCTGCCGGTTGGTGCCGGTGCTGCCGCCCATGCTGCTGGTGCTCGACGAAGTGCCGCCGGAGCTTTTGTTGGTTGCGGACAGCGATTTGCGGCCCGAAGCGATCGAGGCCTTGCTGCTGCGTTGGACGCCGCTGCCGAAAATACCGCTCAAGGTATCGGCCAGATCAGCGGCGCTGACATGCTGGCAGCGGTAGACGTTGACGCCGCCCGCTGCAGCCGGATTGATCCGGTCCAGGCGCAACACCCAGTTTTCGATGTCTTTCAGATAATTGGCCTGGTGGGTGATGGCCAGCACCGCATTCAGGCGTTCGATTTCGATAAACCGAAAGAAACTGGCGTCGTCTTCCTTCGATGTCTTGTTATTGAAAATCTGTTCCAGTTCTTCGATGATTTTGCCGGCACTGACGTTGGCCGGAGTGAACAACGCAAACGAGCTGCCCTTCATGATATCGACGTCGAAAGTATTGACCACCTCCATCGCCCGCGCGATTTCGTTGCCGGAACCGGCCACCAGCAAAATATTGCGGTTAGGATCGACGTGCAGCACCGATTTTTCCGGCATCAGCGGCTTCAGTATCTCGGACAGTTCGGTGGCGGCGACGTTTTTGACCGGGATGATCCTGACCTGGTAACCGTTCGGCATCCTGGCGCTGGTCAGCGAGTTGATCGAACTGCTGTACAAGGCTTCGTTGGCCGGTTTGATCAGATACATCCCGCCTTGTTCGGTCAGCGCGGCGTTATTCAGGCCCAGCAGCATGTCCAGGGTCGGCAGCAGTTCTTCCTTGGTCAGCGGCTTGGACGTTTGCAAGGTGACTTTGCCGGTAACCTGCGGACTGATCGTGTAATTGCGGCCCATGATGTCGCTCAGAATCACTTTGGCGACTTCGCCGAGATCGGCATCGTCGAAATTCAGGCTGTATTCGCCTTTGGCGCCGGATTTGGCGGCGGTGCTGGGCGTATTGTGCGCGGTGATGCTGGCTTCGCCGTTCGGGAACAATTCGACCTTGGTGGTGCGGTTCTCGGCGGATTTATCCGCATTCGCCAGTTCCGGAATGGGTTGGTCGTCGCCGATCCTATGGTTGCCGGCAATCGGCAACTTCTGGTGCAACTGCGGGCCGATATACTCGCAGCCGGCCATGGACAGCGCCAACACCAACATCGGGGGAACGCCAATTTTGTTAGTTGTCATTGAGTGTCTCGGGTATTTCATTAGGTGCTTGTTCAATCGGTCTGGCATTGACGTTGGCCGGCACCGGGGGCCGGGGCGCGGGTTTACCGGGCGGCGGTTTGATTTGCGGCCGCGGTTTGCGCAGCAGTACCGGCTTTTCCTGGCCGGCTTGTTGCAGTATTACTCGGTCGGCCAGAATCTGTTTCAGTTGCCAGCCGGAAATGCTTTGTTCTTCGCCGATCTTCAGGAATTTCCTGGCTTCGTTGCGCTTGCTGAACAACGCGACCACTTTGCCGCCCTTGTCGTAAATGCCGATCAGCGACCAGTCGTCGATCTGGCTGGTATCGCTGTTTTGTAAGGCGTCGTTGGTTTTTGCCTCTGCGATCGGTCGCCGGCCCTCGATGAAGATCGGCCGCTCGACGATATCGTTGAAACTGTCGGCGCTGGCTGGCGCAGCGGCAATCGCCGGTAGTTGTTCGGCTTGGAACTCGACTTGTTCACGGGCGGCCAGTTGTTGTTCGAGCTGTTGCGCGGCATAGCGGCTGACCGCCAATTCGCCAATCAACCCGGCGCCGAGCGCGCCACAGGCAAATAACTGCAGGCGTAACAATTTCCGGTTCATGGTGCTTTGGCCCGCATGAAGCTGACGACTTGAAAGCTCACATTCAATTGCGAGCTCGGTTCCAGTTTGTTATTGCTGCGATTGCGAGTGCCGCGCACCGGCGAGATGTCAAGCTGGTCCACCAACAGCAACGGCACGTTGCTTTCCAGTGTGTGCAAAACCGCCCGTAGCGCTTCCATGCTGCAAGTCATCCGCACCTTGACCAGAATCCGCATGAAGCCGTCTTCGGCTTTGCCCGGCAGGCCCTGGGTACTGGTCAGTTGGCCGCCGGCATCCGTCACGGCGGTTTTGATGATGTTCTGCAATTCCGCCGACGCCAGCGATTCGGTATCGCTATCGCTCAAATAGCCTTGTTCTTGAAATTGCTGGTGCAAAAAATCGAGATTCTGGGCGACGCTGTCGCGGCGGGCGGCGATGGTTTGCTGGCGTTGCAGCCGGAACAGCAATTTGTCTTTTTGTTCGCGGTAGTCGAGCCAGCTATTGAATAGCGGCAACAACACGGCCAGCGTTATGACGAACACGACGGCCGCCAACAGCCCCAGGGCCAGCCAGCGCTGGTAGCGGGCGTCATTCATGCGGGGGCTCCCCGGCGCTGTCGCTGTTTTCCGCCTCCGGGTTTTCCGCCGCATCCGGCGCCGCGTCGACTGGCACGGCGGCGACGTCCATGCTGATCTGAAACCGTTCCCGTCCGGTGGCCTTGTCCTGGGTCAATGGCGAGACGAAGCTGACATTGCTGAAGTAGCGCGAGGCTTCCAGCACGCCGATCAATGACGATGCGGCCGGCGACTGGCCCTGAATCTGCAGGCGTTTTTCGGCGTATTGAAAATGGGTCAGCCAGGTATCGTCCTTCAGTAATATGCTGAGTTCGTTCAAGACCGCGACCAGCGACGGCGCATCGGATTTTATGCCGATCAGGCGCTGGGTTTGCTCGCGTAGCGCGTCGATTTCGCTTTGCTGGGCTTCGATCAGAGTGGTTTCTTTCTCCAGCGTTTTCAATTGCCGTTTCAAGGCGTCCACGGCTTCGCCTTCCTGCCAGACCGGCCAGACCAGGACGGCGGCCAGCAGAAGGAACAAAATGATATTCAGGCTCCAATGTATCGCCCGCACCCAAGTGTTCGGCCGAGGGCGGAATTGCTCAGGCAACAAAGTGTAGCGCGGAGCGCTCGCGGGATGGATGGTCGGTGCCTGAGAGAAATCCACAGCAGCGGGCTGCACGCCCAAGGCTTGCAGACGGGCCAGATAGTCGTCCAGCAGCGTTTCCGGGGTTAAAACCAGTAATACTTCAATTTGGCCGAATTCGGTTTTGCCCAAGACGCTTGCGGCGAAATAGGCTTGTTCGGCATTGAACGGGGTATAGCGGTCCAACTCGAAACCGACCACTTGTTGCAGATTTTCTTGGGCGGCGGCAGGGAGAAACAGGCGTCTTTGCAGAGCTTGTCCGGGGTTGAGACGTAATAGGCAATCGGCCTTTTCCAGTTCGGGATTTGCGTTTTTTAGCTGTCGGTAGGCATCGGCCGCGTTGGCGTCAAGTTGCCAGCTAGCGGTTTGCCCAGGGCCTGACTCACGGTGAAATGCTATCCGGAAGCCGTGGTCGTCCGGACTGAAGATGACGCAGCCGCTGCGGTCGCTGAGCAGCCGTTTCAGGCTGGGCGGCAGCAGAAAGGCCAGTTCGCCGCTCCACCACTGCCAGAATCGCTTCGGATCAAAATCAATAGTTGTTTGTAAACTCATCTTGCACAGTAATCAACTGGGGTTCCTTTTCCGGGTCGAATAACGACGATTCTTGTCGACCCTGCTGCCAATCCAGGATGCGGTAAGGCATCTGGCTGGTATCCTGGTTTTCAAACTTTACCACCGCCGACAGCGACGCCGTGGCCTGGTCCGCCAGTAGCGTTTCGCAAATAATAGTAAAGGTTTGCTCCTGATCCGCCAAGCCCGCATCCGCCTGGTCGCCGTCGAGCCGGCTATCGCCTGTTTGTTTCTCCAGACGCCGCTCCAAGTATACATCATGAATATTCTGTTTCTTGAGCCGGGCGTCGATGATGCTCAACAGCTCGGGCGGCGCCAGGTTTTTGTTCGGTTCGGCTTGGCCGGAATAGACCGTAATCCAGGGCCGTATCCGTTCGAATAATTCGTCGTCCATGCCCAGCACCAATTGCAATTCCTCCAAGCTCTGAAACGGGGCGTTGTTGGGTTGGTAAGGCTTGCCGGCCTGGCGGTATTGTTTCTTCTCGGCCCCTGCCGGGCGCGGTTCGTCGTCGGCATCGCGCCAGTCGATGATTGCATCCAGCAGGCGTTGCTGGCGGTTTTCGTCGGTGGTGGCGTATGCCAGCACCGCCGTCAGCAATTCTTCGCCGGCGGCGTTGATATCGACCTTGCCGGATTCGGCCATGATCCGAATCCTCAGTTCGGTATCGCTGCCGGCCAAACGGTAGATGCTGCCGTCAGCCAGCCAGCGCTGCTCCTGGTCCGGTTGGCGCAACATCAGCGCGGCCAGATTCAAGCCGGATTCGGCCAGCGCCAGTGCGCGGGCGTTGCCGGTCAGCGCCGCGCTGACGCTGGTTTCCCGGCGCATCGTCAGGGCGAAACTGCCGGCCATCACGCTGAGCAGGGTCAATATCCAGATGACGATGACCAGAGCCAGGCCGCTTTGGCGGCGGTGAGACGATTCAGTTGGCATCTTCGTTCGGCGGTATTTGTTGGCCGACAATGTCGCCGATGAGCGGCGTGGAATCGATTCGGAGCGGAAAGATCATATCCGGCCAAAAACTGCCGTCGTTCAGCGCAATGTGGATTTTGACCAGATTAGGCAAGCGTTCGGCATCCAGCCAGTCGTCCTGCCAACCTGCGGGGTCGCCGGCGTTCGGGTTTTTGGCGCCGAAATAGCTGATGCGGAAGCTACGCACTTCGTCCAGCAACACCACCGGCTCCGGCTCGGCATCCACTTGCTGCCGGTAGGGGGTCAACGTCACGGTAAGTGTCGACGGCCGGTCGCGGGCCGGTTCGATCGCAAACACCTGCAACCCCTTGCGCGTGGAAGCCGCCGGCAGCGCGGCGACGAAGCGCAGGCTTTGCGGCAGGCCTTGAAAACTGAGCTTGAGCGGTTCCTGCTCGGTATTGGTTTGAAGCGCGTCGTGGTCGGTAGCGGCAAATTCCGGCAGCGGCCGGGCCGCACTCAAATGGTGTTTGAAAAATTGGTAAACCACCGCTTTGCGGTTGACTTGGTCGATTTTGGTTTCGCCGCTATGCCAACTCTGCGCCGCAATGCGCAAACTGCCGAACAGTAAGGTCACCATCACGCCGAGCAGCGTGATCGCGATCAGCATTTCGATCAAGGTAAAGCCGTTAGGTTGGCGGGGAAGCACTATCCCTGGCCTTGCTGCAATTTCAATGTCGTTAATTCCACGCTGCGGCGTTGGTCGCCGTCGCCCCAACTGACGCCGACGCGCACCGAATACAATTGCGCCGCGTTCTGGCTGTTCGGGTCCGGCTCGCGCAAGCTGCGCTTTGCCGGTTGGTTTGCGGCCGGCGCCACGCTGACCAGCCAGTCGTATTTATCGCCCTCGCTGCCCTCGCTGTCGCCGACCGCTAGCGGGGTTTCCACGCCGGTTCGCGCCATCAACGATTCGGCGATCTGCACCGCGATAGTGTATTCCTCGGAGATGACGGCGTTGTTAACGCCGGCGCCGAATACGCGCAACAATACGCTCAGCGCAATGGCCATGATCGAAAACGCCACCAGGATTTCCAGCAGTGAAAAGCCTTTATGCCGCCGCATCCGATATCCTGACTTCACCAGTGATCCAGTTGACGTCGATCCGGCGCAATTGGTTACCCCATTCCAGCGTGATGCGGCCGCCGGTCGACGAACCGTCGCCGAAAAAGCGGATGCTGCCGATCTGGTCGGCGCCGAATTCCTCTTCGGCGATGACCAACGACACGTCAACCTCTTCGGCGAAGGTATAGACTTTGTCGCGGTTGCTGATTTGGTAGCTGTTATTGCGCAAGTCGATGGCGACGCTGGTTTGCTGTTGCGTCGCCAGCGCCTGGCCGTGGGCGTAGCGTAAAGCGCTGGCCAGATCTCTGGCCAGCGCTTGCAACTGAGTGGTTTTATTGCCGGAGCCGATGCTGCCGCCCAGCGCCGCGAAGCCGAGCACGGCGACCAGCAACACTACCACCAGTTCGATCAGCGTGAATCCGGCGCAAGCCCGCCGCGGATGCCGGAACGCGAAGGATGGAGCCGTATCCTGGGCGGGCAGGGCAGCCATTTATTCCCAGCTGTTGATGTCCTGGTCTTCGCCTTCGCCGCCTTCCTTCTCGTCGGCGCCAAGGCTGAACAGGTCAAATTTGCCGTGTTGACCGGGGAAAACGTAGTGGTATTCCTGGTTCCACGGATCCAGCGGAATCTTGTCCTTGCGCAGGTAAGGGCCGTTCCAGCGTTTGGCTTCGGCCGGTTTTTCCACCAACGCGGCCAGGCCTTGTTGCGTGGTCGGGTAACGGCCCTCGTCGAGTTTGTACATGTCCAGCGCTGCGGCGAGGTCTTCGATTTGTACTCTGGCCGCCTTGGTCTTGGATGCGCCCATATGTTTCATGACTTGCGGGCCGACGATGCCGGCCAGCATGGCGATAATGCCCAACACCACCAGCAGTTCAAGCAGAGTGAAACCGCGGTGGCGGCGCAAGGTTAATTTCATGTTGTCGCTCCTTATTATTTTTAAAATGCCAGATCGTTTACGCTCAGGATAGCCAGCAGTATCGAAACGATGATGCCGCCTATCATCAGCCCCAGCGAAATAATCAAGGCCGGCTCCAGCAGAGCCAGCATCCGTTGAATCGTGGTTTTTAACTGTTTATCGTAAATCACGGCAACCCGCATCAGCATTTCCTCCAGCCGGCCGGTTTCCTCGCCCATTTTAATCATTTGCACCGCCAGTTTGGGAAACAGGTTTTGCTGGGCCAGCGCTTCCGACATGGTCCGCCCCTGCTTCAATTGCGCCTCGGCCTGTTCCAGCAGGTCGGCTAGCACCGTGTTGCCGACCGTTTCCCGGACGATGCCGAGCGATTTCAAGATCGACACGCCGTTACCTAACAAAGTGCCGAAGGTCCGGCTGAAATTGGCGACTTCCATGTTCAGTACGATCTGGCCGAACAGCGGCATTTTCAGAAAACGGCCGTCCCAGGCTTTTTTACCGGCCGGATCGGCCAGTTGGCTTTTCAGGGTTTGCACCACGACCAGGACGGCCAGCAGCATGGCCCACCAATAATTTTGCAGAAATTCGGCCAATCCGACCACGATTTGGGTCGGCACCGGCAACGCCTGGCCGGCGCTGTCGAACATTTCCTTGAATTGCGGTACGACGAAGGTCAGCATCACGAACAGTGAGGCCAGCGACATGACCAACAGGATTGCCGGATAAATCAGCGCGGTGCTGACCGTGTCCTTCAACTCCTGCGACCGCTCCAGGTACTCGGCCAGCCGTTGCAACACGCCGCCCAGATTGCCGCCCAGTTCGCCGGCCCGGATCATGTTCAAATAAAATTTGGAAAACACGCCGCTCTGGCTTTCCAGGGCGTCGGCCAGCGCTTTGCCGGCTTTGACTTTTTCCAGTACTTCGCCGACCAGTTTGTTCAGTTTCGGGTTTTCCTCGGTCAGTTGCATCAGGATCGTCAACGAGCGGTCCAGCGGCAAGCCCGACTCCAGCAAGGTCGCCAGTTCGCCGGTCAGCATGCCGATTTCCTTTTGCGACAGCCTGACCGCGGCCGACTTCAGTTTGAAGCCCAGAAAAGTCTTGTCTCGCGCTGGTTCGATGCGGATCGGCACCAGACCTTGTTTCTGCAATTCCAGCAGCAGAGCCTTTGCGTCGGCGGCATCGCGCACGCCTTCTTCGGTGACGCCTTGGTTGTTGACAACTTTGTAAGAGAATAAAGCCATGGCCGCTTGCTGAAGGGAACAGGATACTGGTGGAAAGCCGATACCGGCCGGACATTGTGGACCAATCGCCGGACGAATACAAAAAACCGCAAACTCGGCGGCAGGCGGAATGCCGGCAGCGCTTGTGCGGCGGCTAATCCGCAATTTTTGCCGATTAGCCGCCGACAGGCAAATGACAGTTGTCTTACGCCGCAACCGCTGCCGTTACTCGGCGCTCGGCAAAAATAGCCAAGGCAACTGGTTTTACGGTTAAAATCTCGCAGTCGGGCAGCGTTGCCGCCCAGCGTAGCGTTCGCATTCCGTTAACCGCCGCATAACCGCCGATTCAGTTCCCGCCATACCCCACTTAGGACTGCCGATGACCGAAGCTCCCAGCAACGAACCGCAGCGCACCGGCCATTTGCTGGCGGCGGTCATCGTTCTGCTGCTGATCCAGCTTGCTAGTTTGATGTTGCCGGTCGCCGAGTTGGCGCGCCAGATCCAGCCGCATTCGCTATCCGCGCACAACTTCATGGAAGGCATTTCCATCGTGATTTCGGCATTGGGATTCGCGGTGGGCTGGAGCGTGTACCAAAAAGAAAATTCGGTCGGTTTCATGCTGCTGGCCTGCTGTTTTCTCGGTGTGGCTGTACTGGACTTTTTTCATACCTTATCGTTCAAGGGTATGCCGGCATTCGTCAGCGACAGCGACCCGGAAAAAGCCATCGCATTCTGGCTATTGGCCAGAGCATTCGCGGCACTGGGCTTGATTGCCGCCGCGGTGCCCTACAATTGGCAGTTGGGTCCGGCGTTTCGCTGGTTCGTGCTGGCCAGCGTTTTGGGTTTGTGCGGTTTTGCCGGCTGGCTGGTGTTCTTTCACCAGGATTGGTTGCCGGCCACGTTCGACGACTCCGCCGGACTGACGCCGTTCAAGAAAAACAGCGAATATCTGTTGGCCGCAGTATACGGCTGGTGCGCGCTGATATTCGTCTGGCAAACCGGCCGCCGCCGCGGTGATGGCGATGAGCGAGTTGTTCGTTGCGCTTTACTCCAGTATTTCCGACCTGTATATCATGCTCGGCCATGTCTACAAGGTCGTGGCCTACGCCTTCATTTACCGTTCGGTATTTATCAACAGTATTCAGCGGCCTTACCAACGCCTGTACGCGGCCCACCAGGCCTTGTCGGCCAGTGAGGCCAAGTTTCATGCCATCATCGACGAATCGCCGGTGGCTTACGTGGTCTACGATAGCCAAGGCCGGATCGAATATTTGAATCCGGCCTTCGTCAAAACCTTCGGTTACGATCGGAGCGATATTCCCAGTCTGGCCGAGTGGTGGTGGTTGGCGCATCCCGACGCCGAGTACCGTCAGCAAGTGATCGGTCGTTGGCACGAGTACCGGCGCTTGTTCGACGAATCGGGCGAATTGTCGCCGCCGCAGGAGTTGGATGTCCGTGCCAAGGATGGTAGCCGGCACACGGTATTGATCAATAACGTGGTATTGGATAACACGCCGGCCGCCACCAATTTTCTGATATTGCACGACGTTTCCGACCGGGTGGAAGCGATGCGGCGGCTGGCGGAATCGGTCGATATGCTGCAAACCGTGATCGATATCATTCCCAGTCGGGTATTTTGGAAAGATCTCGATTCGCGCTATTTGGGCGCCAATATCGCCTTTAGCCGCGATGCGGGATTGGCCCGGCCGGAGCAATTGATCGGCAAACTCGACAGCGACTTGGCCTGGCACGATGTGTCCGACAAATACCGCAGCGACGACCTGCAGGTCATCGAGAGCAATACACCGAAACTGGATTACGAGGAAGTCCAAATCGACCCCAACGGCAATACCGTTTGGTTGCGAACCTCGAAAGTGCCGCTGCGGGACGGGCAACGGCGGCCGATCGGCGTGCTGGGTGTTTACGACGACATCACGGCGCGCAAATTGGCGGAGCAGGAAATGCAGTTGGCCTCGCTGGTGTATCTGAACAGCAGCGAGGCGATGCTGGTCACCGACGGCAGCGGATTGATCATTACCGTGAATCCGGCCTTTACCAAGGTAACCGGTTACACGGCCGAGGAAGTCGTCGGCCGCTCGTTCAACGGCTTGAGCCCGGAGCAGCACGACCAGGCTTTTTTCAAAACCGTGCTGAGAGTGACCAACACTCAGGGACATTGGGCAGGAGAGATCGGCGGCCGCCGCAAAAACGGCGAGGACTGCATCCACTGGGTCACGGTGAACTGCATCTACAACGAAACCGGCGGCGTGCACCGGCGGGTAGCCTTGATTACCGATATTACCGAACGCAAAAAATCGGAACAGTTGATCTGGCGCCAGGCCAATTTCGATCCGCTGACCAATTTGCCCAACCGCAACATGTTTTTGGATCGGCTGGATCGGGAAATCAAGAAAGCCTTCCGCCGCGGGCAGAAAGTGGCGCTGATGTTTCTCGATCTGGACCGCTTCAAGGACGTCAACGACAGCCTGGGCCATTTCATGGGCGACGTGCTGCTAAGAGAAGCCGCGCGCCGGCTGGGCGAAAGCGTGCGCGATTCCGACAGCATCGCCCGGCTAGGCGGAGACGAGTTCACGATTATTCTCGGCGAATTGGAGCAGACTGAAAAAGTAGACCGGATAGCCGAAGGCATTTTGCAACGCTTGGCCCAGCCGTTCATGCTAGGCAGCGAAGTCGCTTATATCTCCGCCAGTATCGGCATTGCCGTCTACCCCGAGGACGGTATGGACTCCGAGGCGTTGCTGAAGAATGCCGACCAGGCCATGTATGTAGCCAAAAACCAGGGACGGGATCGTTTCCAGTACTTCACCGTGCAAATGCAACAGCAATCGCGGCAACGTCTGCGCTTGGCAAACGATCTGCATGCGGCGCTGAGCAAACGCCAATTAACGGTGTTTTACCAACCGATCGTCGAGTTCGGCGGCGGTACGCTGGCCAAAGCCGAAGCGCTGTTGCGCTGGCGGCATCCGGATTTGGGCATGGTCAGTCCGGCCGAATTCATTCCGATTGCCGAAGATACCGGCAGTATCGTCGATATCGGCGATTGGGTATTCGCCGTTGCCGCGCGTCAGGTCAAGCACTGGCGGCAACGCTTCCACCCATGTTTTCAAGTCAGCGTCAACAAATCGCCGGTGCAGTTCCGCAAGCAGGCCATCGAAGGCAACGGCTGGTTGGCGTTGCTGCGGGAACTGGAATTACCCGGCGACTCAGTGGTGGTCGAAATCACCGAAGGCGCCTTGTTGGAAGCCAGCAGCGCCAGCCGCGAGCAATTGCTGGTGTTCCGCGACGCCGGCATTCAAGTGGCGCTGGACGATTTCGGTACCGGCTATTCGTCGTTGGCTTATTTGAAAAAATTCGATATCGATTACATCAAAATCGACCAGTCGTTCGTGCGCAACATGGTGGCGGAATCCAGCGACATGGCTTTGTGCGAAGCGATCGTGGTGATGGCGCATAAATTGGGGATCAAGGTCGTCGCCGAAGGCATCGAAACCGCCGAGCAATACCAATTGCTGAAGCGGATAGGTTGCGATTACGGCCAGGGCTATTTGATTTCGAAACCGGTGCCGGCCGAGCAATTCGAACTGTTGTTCGCAACCGGCATCGCGCTGCCGGTGGTGGTCGGCTAACCCGGATGGCGGGCAGTCTGGCTGAAAGGACCTATCGAGTTTGGCGCGGGTTTCGGCCGCTGCTTGAGCCGGCCGCCTGTTAAAATGCCGGCATGACTGCCACTTTGATGCAAATGACCGTGCTGATGCTGTGCGGCGCCGGCTGGCGTATCCTGACGCCGAACCGGCTTTCCGCCGAGCAGACCCGGCTGGTATTGACCAGCGTGGTCTATTATTTTTTCCTGCCGGCGATGGTGCTGGACGTACTCTGGCGGGCGGATATCGGTTGGCAATCGCTAAGTTTCAGCCTGTTGGGTTGCGCCAGTATCCTGGCGAGCGCCGCTCTGAGTTGGGCGATCTGCAAGTTGTGCCGGTTCCGCAATCCGCAAACCGGCGCGGTGATCCTGGCCGCCGCATTCCCGAACGTGACCTACCTGGGCTTGCCGGTATTGGAACAGGCCTTTGGCCACTGGTCGCGCTCGGTCGTGATTCAAATCGATCTGTTCGCCGCAGCGCCCTTGGTGTTTACGCTCGGTATCGGTTTGGCCCGCCACTACGGCGAGTCTGCCGCAGACAAACCCAAATCGCCGCTGGCGTTTTTCAACGCGCCGCCGTTTTGGGCGGCTTTTCTTGCTGTCGCGCTAAACCTGAATCAAATCGCTACCCCCGACTGGCTGGCCGGTCTGTTGCATACCTGTTCCGGCGCGGTGGCGCCGTTGATGATCTTTTCGTTGGGACTGGCCTTAAGTTGGCGCGACGTGCATTTGCGCAATCTGCCTTTCGTCGTGCCGATTTTGCTGGTCAAGCTGTTGCTGATGCCTTTGTTCGCATTATGGTTGGCCGGCTATCTGGCATTGGCCGGCCAGTTCAAAGCCGCCGCGGTGCTTGATATCGCCATGCCGAGCATGGTACTCGGCATCGTGCTGTGCGACCGTTACCGGCTTGACAGCGGTCTGTATGCGATGGCTGTGACGCTGACCACGGCGTGTAGCTTGTTCAGCCTACCTTTTTGGTTCCATTCCTTATGAACTTGATCGCCGAAATCTTTTCCCAGGGTGCCGAAATCGTTACCGGCCAGACGGTCGATTCCAACGCCGCCTGGCTGTCGCAGCAGTTGACGGAGCTGGGTTTCAGCTTGAAGCGACATACCGCGGTGGGCGACGATTTGCCGGACTTGGTCGATCTGTTCGGCGAAATTGCCCGCCGCGCCGATTGTTGTATCTGCACCGGCGGTTTGGGGCCGACCTGCGACGATTTGACGGCCGAAGCCGTCAGTGCCGCCAGCGGCGTGCCTCTTGAATTCGACGCCGCAGCCTTCGCCGCGATCCAGGCTTATTACGCCAGGCGGCAGCGCACGATGCCGGAGGCCAATCGCAAACAGGCGTTGCTGCCGGCCGGTGCGCTGCGCATCGACAACCGCTTCGGTACCGCGCCCGGCTTCGCGTTGCAATTTGAGCGTTGCTGGTTCGTGTTTCTACCCGGCGTGCCGTTCGAGATGAAACAAATGTTCGACGATTGGGTGCGCGCCGATTTATTGCAGCGCTTTGCGCTGCGGCCGGATCATTTGGTGACCTTGCGCTGCATCGGCTTGGGCGAATCGGCGATTCAGGAGAAGCTGGAGCCTTTGGCTTTGCCGCCCGGCGCAGTGTTGGGATTTCGCGCCGCCCCCGACGAAGTTCAGGTCAAACTGCTGTTTCCAGCGGAGGTTCCGGAAGCGGAACGGCGGCGGGTGGCTGCCGAAGCCGCGGCCCGCATCGGCGATTACGTGTTCGCAGTGGACGGCTTGCCGGACGTGCAAGGCGACTTGCTGGCCGTCGTCGACGCAGCGCTCAACGCCGGCCAGTATTCGCTGGCGGTACTGGAAACCGCCAGCCATGGCTTGCTGGCGGCCAAATGCCTGGGCCGACCGTGGTTGCAGCATGCTGAGTTGCGGCTGAACAGCGCTGTTGCCGGCGCGGCCGATGCTGGCGAAATCCGCGCCGAAGCCTTGGCGAACGACCTGCGGGCCGAGCAGCAGACCGATTTCGCATTGGTCCAGCTCTACGCAATCGATTCCGGCAGTTTCTACGATAAGGATAGCGGCATCGTCCTTTATAATGCGCTGGCTACGCCGCAAGGCGTGGTTTCCCGGCGGTTAACCGCGCACGGTGCCGGCATCCATAAACAAAACCAGGCCGCTTTGTTGGCGCTGGACCTTCTCAGACGCTATTTTCAAAACTCATGCCTTTAATTCGGTTAAACAACGTTTCCATCGCCTTCGGCGTGCATGCACTGCTGGACAACGCCTCATTCCAACTCGATCCCGGTGAGCGGGTCGGATTGCTGGGCCGCAACGGCGAAGGCAAATCCACGCTGATGAAAATCATCGCCGGCGAGATTCCGCCCGACCACGGCGAAATCTGGAAGCAACCCGAGCTGCGCTTGGCCTGGTTGGAGCAGGCGCCGACGCTGGACGGCGAGGAAACCATTTACGAAGCGGTAGCCGGCGGCTTGGGCGAACTGGGGCGCCTGATCGCCCGTTACCACGAATTGTTGACCCAGATGGACGGCAGCGAACAGTCTTTGCAGGCGCTGGGCGAGGTGCAACATAAACTCGAAGCCGACAACGGTTGGGAGTTTCAAACCCGGGTCGAAGCGATACTGAGCCGGCTGCAATTGCCGGCCGATGTCAAGGTCGGCAGCCTGTCCGGCGGCTGGAAACGGCGGGTGGCGTTGGCGCGGGCGCTGGTGATCGATCCGGAAGTGTTGCTGCTGGACGAACCGACCAACCATCTGGATTTCGAGAGTATCGCCTGGCTGGAAGAACAGATTCTGGCGTTTCCGGGCGCAGTGATGTTCGTCACCCACGACCGGGCGTTCCTGCAAAAGTTGGCGACGCGGATCATCGATCTGGACCGCGGCCAATTGACCTCCTGGGCCGGCAATTACCAGGATTACCTGGTGCGCAAGGCCGCGGCGCTGGAAGATGAAGCCAACCAGAATGCCGAATTCGACAAGAAATTGGCCAAGGAAGAAGCCTGGATCCGGCAAGGCATCAAGGCCCGCCGTACCCGTAACGAAGGCCGGGTCAGGGCCTTGAAGAAATTGCGCGCCGAGCGCGCCGAGCGCCGCACAGCCCAAGGTTCGGCCAAATTGGCGTTGAATAAGGGCGAGAGCTCGGGCAAGAAAGTGATCGAGGCGGTTAACGTCAGCTTCGGATATCAGGATAAAACCATCATCAGGGATTTTTCCTTGCTGATCGAGCGCGGCGACAAAATCGGCCTGCTCGGCAACAACGGCGCCGGTAAATCGACCTTGCTGAAGCTGTTATTAGGCCAGTTGCAGCCGACTACCGGCAGCGTCGAGTTGGGCACCAATCTGCAAATCGCCTATTTCGACCAGTTGCGCGAACAGCTCGATCCGGAACTGTCGGTGGCCGACAGCGTGCTGGATGGCGGCGAGTTCGTCGATACTCCGGACGGCAAGCGCCACGTCATGTCCTATCTGGCCGACTTTTTATTCGCGCCGGCGCGGGCGCGTTCGCCGGTGCGGAGTTTGTCCGGCGGCGAGAAAAACCGGTTGTTGCTGGCACGGCTGTTCACCAAACCGGCCAACTTGATCGTGATGGACGAACCGACCAACGATCTGGATCTGGAAACCCTGGAAATTCTGGAAGAAAAGCTGGTGCAGTACCAGGGCACCTTGCTGTTGGTCAGCCACGACCGCGAGTTTTTGGATAACGTCGTCACCAGCGTGCTGGTGTTCGAAGGCGAGGGCAGGGTCGAAGAGTACATCGGCGGCTATGCCGATTGGTTCGCCTTATCGGAGCGCAACAAACAGCAGCAAGTGGAAACGGCGAAAAGCGCCGAAATGTCTGTAAAAAAGGAAAAGCCCAAACCCGCTGCCGGCAAAAAACTCAGCTACAAGGAGCAACGCGAACTGGAACAGATGCCGGAGCGTATCGAACAACTGGAGATGCGCCAGGCCGAGTTGACTGCGACGATGAGCAACGCCGAATTCTATAAGCAAGGCCAAGACGCCGTGGCCGGCACCATGGCCGAGTTGCAGGCGGTCGAAACCGAACTGGCAGCGGCTTACAGCCGCTGGGACGAGCTGGATGCGTTACAGGGCTAATGCGCTTGCTGCCAAAGCCTTGGCCGGCCGAGCGTGGCATCTTTTGATCGGATGGTGTAGGACCAGCCGCCGTTCGTGCGATGCGCATCTGTCGATATCGAGCTAAAATCCCACTCGCGCGCTGACGGTTTTGGCGTCGGTGCAGACTTGTTTCAACCTGCCGCCGGTTGGCGTTCTTTGCGTGTCCGGTCGGCGTTAATGAGTATTTAAGGCCTTGAAAATAAAAAACTATATCACCCTTTTAATTCTGTCAGCCGTAATGGAGTCCGCTGTGAGTGCACAAGAAGCAAACCAGGCCGTCGAAGACCAAGTCCGCGCGCTGCTGGAGCAAATGACCTTGGAAGAGAAGGTCGGGCAGATGACGCAAATCGACTTCAGCGTGATTTCTGTCGCCGACGGCCAGGACGCCGAAAATCCGATCGACCCGGCCAAGCTGGAAGAGGCCGTGATGCAGTATCACGTCGGCTCGATTCTGAATGCGCCGAGTACGCCGAACAACAAGGCGCAGCCGATCGACAAATGGCGCCGGCTGACTCAGCAGATCCGCGATGCGGCGGCCCGCACCCGGCTGAAAATTCCGGTGATGTACGGTATCGATGCGATTCACGGCGCCACCTACACTAAAAACGCGGTGTTGTTCCCGCAAGCGATCAGTATGGCGGCGACCTTCAATACGGAATTGTCTTACAAAGAAGGCGAAATTACGGCCCGCGAAGTCAAAGCGTCGGGCTTGGACTGGAATTTTGCGCCGGTCATGGATATCGGCCG
The DNA here is from genome assembly GCF_024505045.1 of Methylomonas aurea. Classification (GTDB taxonomy): domain Bacteria; phylum Pseudomonadota; class Gammaproteobacteria; order Methylococcales; family Methylomonadaceae; genus Methylomonas; species Methylomonas aurea. Next base: position 200,838 of record NZ_JANIBM010000002.1, read on the forward strand.
CCAGCCGCTGTGGCCGCGGTTGTGGGAAACCTACGGCGAGGACGTGCATCTGGCCAGCGCGATGGGTAGTGCGTACATCCGCGGCCACCAGGGCCAGGATATGGCTGCGGCCGATAAGGCGCCGACCTGCTTGAAGCACTACCTCGGTTATAGCTACCCGTTAAACGGTAAGGACCGCACGCCGGCCTGGATCGGCGAACGCGCGTTGCGCGAGTGGTTTCTACCGCCGTTCGAAGCCGGGATTTTGGCCGGCGCACCGACGGTCATGGTCAATTCGGCGGAAGTCGACGGCGTGCCGGGGCATGCCAATCGTCATTACCTGACCGACATTCTGCGCGGCGAAATGGGCTTCGACGGTTTTACCGTATCGGATTGGGAAGACATCATCCGCTTGTACAGCCGCGACAAACTGGCCGATTCGCCGCGGGAAGCGGTGAAAATCGCCGTGATGGCCGGTGTCGACATGAGCATGGTGCCGTTCGATTATTCGTTCTATTACCTGTTGCTGGATTTGGCTCAAGCCGGCGAATTGCCGATGGCACGGATCGACGAAGCGGTCGCCCGTATTCTGCGCGTCAAATACCGCAGCGGGCTGTTCGAGCGGCGCGAGCCGGCATTGCCGGCGGACGGCAATTTTGCCACCGTAGAGGCGGCCGCGGTCAACCGCCAGGCGGCAAGCGAGGCTATCGTGTTGGCCAAGAACGATGCAGGTATGCTGCCTTTGAGCAAACATGCCAGCGTCTTGGTAACCGGCCCGACTGCAAACCTGCTTAGCGTGATGAACGGCGGCTGGACCATTACCTGGCAAGGCAATAAGGAAGAACTTTATCCGCAAGACAAGCTGACCTTGCTGGCGGCGATTCGGCAAAAAACCGACGGTAAGGTGACTTATGTCGGCGGCAAGCAGTTCAGCGACGAGATCAACATCGAACATGCCGTCAGCGAAGCCCGGCACCACGATGTCGTGGTGTTGGCGCTAGGCGAAAAAACCTACACCGAAACCGAAGGCAACATCGACTCGTTGCAACTGGACCCGGTGCAATTGCAATTGGCGCGGGCGATCTTCCAGACCGGCAAACCGGTGGTGTTGGTTACCTTCGGCGGGCGGCCGCGTATCATCACCGAAATCGCCAACCAGTCCCGAGCGGTTGTGCTCGGCTTTTTGCCGGGAATGGAAGGCGGCGCGGCCGCAGCCGACATCCTGTTCGGCGATGTCAATCCCAGCGGTAAATTGCCGATTTCCTATCCGCGCGATACCAACGACATCACGCCTTACGACCATAAACCGATCGAAGCCTACGAGAGTAACCAATACCGGCCCTTGTATCCGTTCGGCCACGGCCTGAGCTATACCAGCTTCGAAACCAGCGGCTTGCGACTGGTGACGCCGGCGATCACGGCCGGGGAAAATCTGCAGTTGAGCGTCAACGTCAAAAACACCGGCGGTCTGGCCGGCAAGGAAACCGTGATGGTGTACCTGCACGACGTTGCCGCCTCAGTCACCCGCCCGGTCAAGCAACTGAAAGCGTTCAAGAAAGTGGAATTGCAGCCGGGCGAGCAGCGCACTCTGCAGTTCGAATTGACGCCGCGCGACCTGTCATTCATCGGCCTCGACATGAAACGGGTAGTGGAGCCGGGCGAATTTCACGTCACGGTCGGTAACGAAACGGCTTCGTTTCAATTGCTGAACTAGCAACTGCTGCGGAGCGAACCATGGCCGATCAGCATAACAAGTACACCGGCGCTTTGGCGGTACTGACCTCGTTGTTCTTCATCTGGGGGTTCTTGACCAGCCTGAACGATATCCTGATTCCGCATTTGAAAGCCGTCTTCACGCTGAATTACACCCAGGCCATGCTGGTGCAGTTTTGCTTCTTTGCGGCCTATTTCGTGATGTCGGTGCCTTGCGGTTTTCTGGTGGACAGAGTCGGTTACAAGCCCGGGATCATCGTCGGCCTGGCGGTGGCAGGCGGCGGTTGTCTGATGTTTTATCCGGCAGCCGGCTTGCATTCCTACCCTTTGTTTTTGACCGCGTTTTTTGTATTGGCGTCCGGCATCACCTTGCTGCAGGTTGCCGCCAATCCGTATGTTACGGTATTGGGCAATCCGGACACGGCCGCGAGCCGGCTGACTTTGACCCAGGCCTTCAATTCCTTGGGCACGACCATCGGGCCCTATTTCGGCTCCCTGCTGATTCTAGCGACGGCGGTGAAAACCTCCGACGAGCTGGCATTATTGAACGCCGAACAATTGTCGGTTTACCAGGCGGCCGAAGCAGCGGCGGTGCAACAGCCGTATTTGTGGCTGGCGGCCGTGTTGTTCGGCTTGGCGGCCGTGTTTGCGTTTCTGAAATTACCAACCGTAACGGCAACGGCGGCTGCCGCTTCACCAGGCGCTATGCCTGAGCCGCAGGCCGCAGCCAGCGCCTGGCAGTTTCCGTTGCTGGTGTTGGGTGCGCTGGCGATTTTCGTGTACGTCGGCGGCGAAGTCGCCATCGGCAGCTTTCTGGTTAACTTTCTGGGGCAGCCTCATATCGCCGGCATAGCCGAACAGGACGCCGGCAAACTGGTGTCGTTCTATTGGGGCGGGGCGATGGTGGGGCGTTTTATCGGCGCGGTGGCGATGCGCAAGGTTCACCCTGGCAAGGCATTAATCTTTAACGCTTTGTGCGCGGCGGGATTGGTCGGTCTGGCGATGTTTGCCGGCGGTCGCGTCGCGGCGGTCGCCATTCTCGCGGTCGGCTTGTGCAATTCGATCATGTTTCCGACCATCTTTTCCCTGGCCTTAACCGGCCTCGGGCCTCACACCGGCCAAGGCTCCGGTATCCTGTGCTCGGCCATCGTCGGCGGCGCGTTGATTCCGTTGTTGCAGGGCCTGTTTGCCGACCGTATTGGCATCCAGCACGCGTTTTTCGTGCCTTTGCTATGCTACCTGTACATCGCCTATTACGGCAGCCGCTGCGCCCGCCAGGTGCGGCTAAAAATCGATTGAACCGGGCTGGCCTTAAGGAAACAGGGCTGGCGCCGAAAAATCGAACGACCGATTTAGCGGCAAACTTAGCAGCTTTGAAAATCCGCTAGGAAACAGAAGCGGAGCGGAAGAACTCAAAAAAACGGTCAAATTAAAGCGTTGGCTCCTGGGACCAGCGGCCATTTCAGCGGCAACAACCAACATGGGGTAACGTTCGCGGCAAATTTTCCGTTTCGTGTCGGCAGCGGCGTAGCTCTGATGTGTTGGATAGGCGTGTTTTTCAGGACTCTTTAAGAGGCTGGGCGCGTTAGTAACTACCTGATATAGCGAGCCTTTTTAGCAAATCGCGTTTTGCCAACGCCGGTATAGTAATCGCAAAACGGCGGCGCATTGCAGGACGGCGTAGAGTACGGCGCCTGAGGCGGAATCGGCCCAGAGCGGAAAAAATAATGCCGACAGGCCGCTCAAGCCCAGGGCGCCGAACAGGCCGGGTAGCACGCCGTACAACAGTACGGCGGCCAACAGACTCAAATTCAACGCCCGTTGCGGGTTTTTGCCGTAGCAGAAGTACACGTAAATCGCGCAGTCGCGCAAGATCAGCAGTAGTGCCGCCAACGGGTAGCTGTGCAAGGACAACTCGAACCAGGCGATATGGGCTCGATTGGCGCTGAGGTATAGCGCAAACGGCACGGCCAGTGCGAAGCTCAGCCAGCTTAGCGGGAACTCTTCTATTACCCGGCGCCAGTTGTGTTGCCGGTAATAATCCAGCAAGCGCTTGATTTGCATCGGTTGCTGGGGTTCGGCGACGACACTTAGGTATGTCAAGCCGCCGCAAACGCCGAATCCGGCCATCGCCAAGGCAAAATTGCCGGACGGTATCAGTCCGCCCAGATAAACCACCAAAAATACGATGAAGCCGAGCCAGGCCGTTGGCGGCTTGCGTAGTCCTAACGCTTGCGCCAGCAGACGGTAATTGGCGACCATGCACCAGAACACGGCGCATAACAGGCTGAATCGGTGGAAATCCTGTTGGGCAAATTGCCAACCGTACCACGGTTGCCAGCGAAATCCGGCGGAACCCAGGCCGGCGATTTCCGATAAGTCGCCGAGTTGCGGTGCGACCACGGCAAAGCCGATCAGTGCCGGCAGCAGAATCGAGCCGGTCTTGGTTTGGCCGCGCCCAACCGCCAATAATCCCAATAACAACGCCGCACTTTGCACCAGCAAGCCGCCGGCGATGGCATAAAAGTAAAAGCGGAGCAGGTCGGTGCTCTGGCCGGCGGCGAGGGTGTACACCAACAGGCAAAAACCGGCGCAGTACCAGACCATGCTGGTGCTTCCCAGCAATTTGCCCCAGGCCATTTGCCAAGGGTCCAACGCCGATAAGCGTTGCGTGTCCCACGTGCGGTCGCGGTATTCGTCGACGATGCTGTCCAGGCTTTGGCGGGCGCCCCACAGCAGCGTAATCAGCCAGAACAGGCCCAGCGCGGCGGCGCTGCTGATCGAGCCGAAGCGGTAGTCGTCCAGAAAATAGCAAAACGCGAAAACGGTGCCGAGCACCGCAGTGGCCGAGCTGAGGCGGGCCGGCGGGCATTCCAGCAGCAATTGGCGTTCGAATTCGGGATTGGTGGTCATGGCTGTTTATGCAGGGTTTGCAGATAGGCGTCTTGCAGATTGACCGTTGCAGGGCCGAATTCGCACACCGGCATGCCGGTATCGAGCAATGCTTTCAGCACCTGATGTTGGCGGTCGCCGTCGTTTTCCAGATTGACGATCGCCATGCGGTCCTGATCGGTGCGTACCAGCTCCACTCCCTGCAGTTTTTGCAGGGTCTCGGCCAATTGCGGGTATGCGCCAGCTAATACCAGGCGGAACGGTTTGCGTAGCGCCGGCGCGTTGATCACGGCATGCTCGACGATTCGGCCCTGGCGTAGTACCAACATGTCGGTGCTGTATGCCTCCAGTTCGGCCAGGATATGCGACGACACCATCAAGGTCATGCCTTGGCGCTGCAACTGCAGGAACAGCTCGGCCAGTTGATGGCGGGCTTCCGGATCCAGGCCAGAGGCCGGTTCGTCCAACAGCACCACCGCCGGTTTGTGGATGATGGCCTGGGCGATGGCAACCCGCTGCCGCAGACCGCGCGACAATGCGCTGGGGTATTGGTCCAGCCGATCTTTGATTTGCAGGCCGTGCGACACATCGGCGATTGCTGCGGCGCAATCGGCTGCGGCGATGCCCTGGGCGCGGGCCACGTAGTGCAGGCATTGGCGCACAGTGAGGCGTTGGTAAAGCCCGAAAAAATCGGACAAGTAGCCGATGATGCGGTGGCAGGCGCGCGGTTGTTCCAGTACGTCGATCCCGCCGATTTCAACGCGGCCGCTGACGGGCTGTTCCAGCGCCGCCATACAGCGCATTAAGGTGGTCTTGCCGGCGCCGTTCGGGCCGACCAAAGCCGCGATACGGCCTTGCGGGATGGTAAAACTCGCCCGGTCCAACGCGCGCACGCCGGGATATTCGAAAATCAGATCATCGACTGTAATCATCGGCAAGACCTTGCGTGGAGTTAAACCGGATAATACCGGTAATTTCGGCTAAAAGCTTGGCCGGAACAGTGTGCAGGCCAAAATGGTTGTCGGTACAAGATTTGCTTGGAGAAAATTTGAGGACGGCTAAGTATAGGGTTTCGATCTGCAACCCAGCGCAGCCGGCCCTTGGCAGGCGCGCCGCCCACATGGGCCGGCGCACCGAAACGGTGTATCATGAGCACCATTTTTAAACAAAAGCAGGAGATATGAATGCACAACGTCACGTTGATCAAAGGTGATGGTATCGGTCCTTCGATTATGGAAGCCGCAGTCGCGGTGATTAACGCCTCCGGTGCGAAAATCCACTGGCACGAAGCCGACGCCGGCATGTCGGCTTACGAGCGAACCGGTACGCCATTGCCCGATGCGACGATGGAATCGATCGCCCAGACCCGAGTGGCGTTCAAGGGTCCGTTGACCACGATGGTCGGCGAGGGCTTCAGAAGTATCAACGTGGAACTGCGCAAGCAATACGATCTTTATGCCAACGTGCGTCCGGCGAAAAGCTGGAACGGCGTGAAAACCCGTTACGACGATGTCGACATTGTCATCGTCCGCGAGAACACGGAAGGTTTGTACGTCGGTCTGGAACACTATTTAACCCCGGCCAAGGATATTGCCGAAAGCTTGGCGGTTGTGACCAAGGCCGGTTCCGAGCGCATCGTCGATTATGCCTTCAAATACGCGATCGACAACGGCCGTAAAAAAGTCACGGTTTGCCATAAGGCCAATATCCTGAAATACACTCAGGGCCTGTTCCTGAAAACCGCTCGCGAAGTCGCCGCCAAATATCCGGATATCGAATTTGACGAGAAAATCGTCGATGCCGCCTGCATGCACATGGTGATGAAACCGGAGCAATTCGATGTGGTCGTTACCACCAACATGTTTGGCGACATTTTGTCCGATCTGACCGCCGGTCTGGTGGGCGGTTTGGGTTTGATACCTGGCGCGAACATCGGCGCCGATGCGGCATTGTTCGAAGCAGTACACGGCAGCGCACCGGACATCGCCGGTAAAAACATCGCCAATCCAACAGCGGTGATGATGGCCGGCGTGATGATGCTGAACCACTTGGGCGAACATGAAGCGGCAACTCGGATGCTGAATGCTATCCAGAAGGTGGTCAACGCAGGCGTTTATGTGACGCCGGATTTGAATCCGGCCAGCCAATACGGCACTAAAGAAATGGGGCAGGCCATCGTCGATGCGATGGAGTGATTGATCAGCGGCGGAGGCGGGTATGAGTGCGCAACCAAGTTTTGAAAAGCCATGGGTATCCATCGAGGATTATCTGGCGGCGGAATTGCTGAGCGATACCAAGCATGAGTATGACGGCGGAGACGTCGTAGCGATGTCAGGTGCCAGCAGAAATCACGAGCGCATCAAAGGCAATATTGCGGCGGCTTTGCACGTACATTTGCGAGGCAAGCCCTGCGAAGCGTTCTCCTCAGATTTGAAAATCAAAATTGGCCAATACCTGTTCTATCCCGATACGATGGTGGTTTGCGAGGACACTTCGACGCACGAATATTATGTCGAAACCCCGGCACTCGTTGTTGAAGTGTTGTCAAAATCCACCCGCCGCCGTGACGAAACCCTCAAGCGCCGCCTATATCAAACCGTTCCTACGTTGCAGGAATACGTGCTGATCGAACAAGACATCGTTGATGTCGAAGTCTGTCGCCGTAGCGAGGGTTGGGTTTCCGATCATTATTTCCTCGGCGACGACGTGACGTTCGAATCGGTCGGATTGACTCTCGGTGTCGCCGACATTTATGCCCGCGTCGACAACGAAGACATGCGGACGTACATCGCCGAGCAAGCGGTCGCGCAGACCGCCGTCGAAGCAGGGACGCCCCAAACCTAATATTTTTCACCGGAAGCCATCATGCTAGAACAATACCGAAATCACGTTGCCGAACGCGCTGCCGAGGGCATCGTTCCCAAACCGCTGGACGCCGAGCAAGTCGCGGCGCTGGTCGAACTGTTGAAAAACCCGCCTGCCGGGGAAGAAGCGTTTTTGGTCGATTTGCTGGAAAACCGAATTCCGGCCGGCGTCGATGAAGCGGCTTATGTCAAGGCCGGCTTTTTGACTGCGATCGCCAAAGGCGAAGCGTCGTCCCCGCTGATTACCGCGGAAAAAGCCACCGAATTGCTCGGCACCATGCTCGGCGGATACAACGTCGCACCGCTGATCGACTTGCTTGAACACGCCGCGCTGGCGCCGATTGCCGCCAAATCCTTGTCGCAAATTTTGCTGATTTTCGACGCCTTCCACGACGTCCAGGAAAAAGCCGAGAGCGGCAACGTCTACGCCAAGCAGGTACTGCAGTCCTGGGCCGACGCCGAATGGTTTACCAGCCGGCCGGAGGTTCCGCAGAAATTGACCGTTACCGTGTTCAAAGTCACCGGCGAAACCAACACCGACGATTTGTCGCCGGCGCCGGACGCCTGGTCGCGACCGGATATCCCGTTGCACGCCAAGGCTATGCTGAAAATGCCGCGCGACGGCATCACCAATGCCGAGCAGCAAATTACCGAACTGAAAGCCAAAGGATTTCCGGTGGCTTACGTTGGCGACGTGGTCGGTACCGGCTCTTCGCGCAAATCGGCGACCAACTCGGTGTTGTGGTTTATGGGCGAGGACATCCCGTTCATTCCTAACAAGCGTGCCGGCGGGGTCTGCATCGGCGGCAAGATTGCGCCGATTTTCTTCAATACCATGGAAGATTCCGGCGCGTTGCCGATCGAATGCGATGTGACCGGCATGGCGATGGGCGACGTGATCGATATTTATCCTTATCAGGGCGTCGTCAAGCGTCACGGCACCAATGACGTGGTGTGCGAGTTTAAACTGAAAACCGATGTGATTCTCGACGAAGTCCGCGCCGGCGGCCGGATTCCGTTGATTATCGGCCGTGGTTTGACCGACAAAGCCAGACAGGCTTTGGGCTTGCCGGCTTCAATGGTATTCCGCCGCTTGGGCGCCGCTGCCGATACCGGCAAAGGCTATACGCTGGCGCAAAAAATTGTCGGCAAAGCGTGCGGCGTGGCCGGTGTGAGGCCGGGCAGCTACTGCGAACCGAAAATGACCACGGTCGGCTCACAAGACACCACCGGACCGATGACCCGCGACGAATTGAAAGACCTGGCTTGCCTGGGTTTCTCGGCCGATTTGGTGATGCAGTCGTTCTGCCACACCGCCGCGTATCCAAAGCCGGTCGATGTGCAAATGCAGCACACTCTGCCGGATTTCATCATGACCCGCGGTGGCGTGTCGTTGCGTCCCGGCGATGGCGTGATTCACTCCTGGCTGAACCGCATGCTGTTGCCGGATACCGTCGGTACCGGTGGCGACTCGCACACCCGTTTCCCGATCGGTATTTCCTTTCCGGCCGGTTCCGGCTTAGTGGCGTTTGCCGCCGCCACCGGTGTGATGCCGCTGGACATGCCGGAATCGGTGCTGGTGCGCTTTAAAGGCACCATGCAGCCCGGCATTACTTTGCGCGATTTGGTCAACGCGATTCCGTACGCGGCGATTCAGCGCGGCTTGCTGACCGTGGCCAAGCAGGGCAAGAAGAACGTGTTTTCCGGGCGGATTCTGGAAATCGAAGGTTTGCCGGATCTGAAAGTTGAGCAGGCCTTTGAATTGTCCGACGCTTCGGCGGAACGGTCGGCGGGTGGTTGCACCATCAAGCTCAATGAAGCACCAATCCGCGAATATCTGAACTCCAACATCACCCTGCTGAAATGGATGATCGCCGAAGGTTACGGCGATACCAGGACCATTCAGCGCCGGATCAAGGCGATGCAGGATTGGCTGGATAATCCGGTGTTGATGGAGGCGGACCAGGATGCCGAATATGCCGAAATCATTGAAATCGACATGAACCAAATCACCGAGCCGTTGCTGGCTTGCCCGAACGACCCGGACGACATCAAGCCGTTGTCCGCGGTGGCCGGCACCAAGATCGATGAGGTGTTTATCGGTTCTTGCATGACCAACATCGGCCACTTCCGCGCTGCCGGTAAATTGCTGGAAAAAGCCGCTGCGCTGCCGACCCGCTTATGGGTGGCGCCGCCCACCAAAATGGACCAAAACCAATTGGTGGAAGAGGGCTACTACGGCACTTTCGGCAAGGCCGGTGCTCGCACCGAAATGCCGGGCTGCTCGCTGTGCATGGGCAACCAGGCGCGGGTGGCGGATGGGGCGACGGTGGTATCGACTTCGACGCGTAACTTCCCCAATCGGCTGGGCAATAACACCAATGTGTTCCTGTCGTCGGCGGAGCTGGCAGCAGTCTGCTCTTTGTTGGGTAGAATTCCGACCGTAGATGAATATATGCAGTATGCGGCGACAATCGAACAATCCAGTGCCGATACCTACCGCTACCTGAACTTCGACCAAATCGACAGTTATCAAGATAAGGCCAAACAAGTCGCTTGATGAGCCAATAAAAAGCCGGACTGCCCCTGTTGCAGGCAGTCCGGCTTTTATGTTTATTACGGGCAGGGAAACTTTACGGCAAGGTCAAACGGCCTTCAGATCGCTTCGTCAAAGCCGATTTTATTGTCGGTGGCTTTGTTGAATACCGCCCCCAAAACGTTGGTGTCTTTCAATAACGACGCGGCGTTTTTCAATTCGTCGGTTTTGGTGTGGCCTTCTTCCACTACTAACAGTACGCAGTCTACGTAAGGCGAGAATCCCAGCGTGTCGTCGTGCGACAGGATCGGCGGCATATCGAAAATGATAATCCGCGACGGATAACGGCTTTTCAATTCGTTGACCAGCCGGACCATTTTCGGCGAGCGCAACATCTCGGTGGCATTGAACAGCGGCTTGCCGGCGGGGAGTAGCACCAGTCGCTCCACGCCGGGGTTGACCAGCATCGAGCTGATTTCCTTGTCGTTCAACAAATAGTCGCTGAGGCCGGCATCGGTTTTGATGCCGAATAACCGGTCTATGCTCGGATTGCGCAGATTGGCGTCGACCAATAAAGCGGTCCTGTCAAGTTCCATTGCTACGCTGATCGCCAAGTTGACGGCGGTCAAACTGTTGCCGGAGCCGCCGCTGGTGCTGGTGATGGCAACGGTTTTCCATTCCATAGCATCCATTTGCTGCAGGCAGCGGGTACGCAACATCCGGTAAGATTCCAGCCATTTGCTTGGCGAATCGGCACAAAGGATCCGGTTTTGCTTAAGCAAACTTTGATCGGGTTTATGGACACGGGTTTGGGTATAGGCGACGTTAACTTTGTCGTCGTATCTGACGTTTCCGGCAGCGTTTTCCACAGTATTTTGGATTGAGTTCATAGCTAGTTCCTTGGCCCTTTTAGTTGCCTATCACGCGCAATAGTTTGTACCAGAATACGTCCAGCGGCATGACGATGAAGTGGAACAAAGCCATACCCAGGAGTAGGGCGGCCACAAGTCCACCGAACAATGCTTTTCGTTCATTAGCACGTTTTTGAAATTCAATTTGGCTCTCCAAATAAGGGATGGCGGCTAACGGTTCGAATCCCAGGACCAATCCAACCGCTCTGGTGCTGTTAATAGTCGGGTCCAGCATCTCCGCCAACGCCACCGAACCGAATCCGCTAGCGGTCGCCAGTACTACTCCCAGCAGCAAGATAGCCACTCGATTAGGGCTGACGGGTTCCAGAGGTTCTTGCGGAGGGTCGATCAGAGTAAAGCGTTCGCCTTTTCTCTCGATTTCCAGTTGTTGGGAAATTTGGGCTTCCATTTCGCGCGCACTTACTTCTCGGTAGCGCAGATTGGTATTGTCCAGGTCCTGTATCAGGTCGGAATACTCTTTCTCTACCAATGGCGACTGGCGCAGGTTATTGCGCAATTCTTCCATTTTGCTTTGGATGCGGCCGCGGGTGTAGTTTAATGATTCTATTTCAGTATTGACAGAATCGAGTTGCGATTTCAGTGTTATGTAGGCCGGATTGTCGGGTTTTATCGACGAATTGGTATATTCGTTGGTTTTTGCATCAACCAGGCTTTTTTGCAGAGCGGTAATTTGTTTTTGTAGTTTGACGACGTCTGGATGTTTTTCGGAATATTGTTTTAACAAAAGAGCTAATTCGGCTTTTTTCTGGGTAAGTTCGGCATTCAAATTATTGATGTCCGCATTCGAACCAATCTCTTTTTGTAGTGATTCGATCTCGCGTTTTACTTTTATAACATCGGGATGGCTTGCGGAGAAACTGGCAATTAAAGAGGGGTATTGCGACTGCAGTTCCTTTAAACGGTCTTTCATGTCGAATACCCGATTGCCTACGGCGTTGGTTGCCATAGCGTTCGGATCGATTTGCGCCAATTCACCTTCTAAGTAGAAGCGCCTATCCTGTAGCGAGCGTTCCTGACTGTCTAGCGATAATAGCTGGTTACTTAATGAGGTCAACTCCTGTTGATTAAGAGCGCTGATTTGAGGTAATTGGTTGAGGTTTTTTTCTTTGAAAGTGGCGAGTTTGTCCTGAATTTCCTGTATTTTGGCTTTCAAACGTTTGGATTCTTCGCTTAAAAATAGCGCGGCGTTTTCGGCCGACTCAGTGCGCGATTTAATATTTTCTTTCAGAAAAAGCGATGTTAACTCGTTGGCGACTTTTTGGGCTAAACTGGGTGATTTATCGTCGAATGTCAGAGTAAATGCGATTGTGGCTTGATTAGCTTTATTTTTCTGGTCGGCCACATCGGCACTAATGGTTTCAACTTTAATAAGCTGTCGCATTTTTTCCAATATTACTTCTTCCGATTTTTTCTGTCTATCGTCGGCATATAAGTTATATTTTTTAATTATTTCGGTTAGATTTGGACGGGTCATGATCCTCTGACTGATCATCTGGATGCGTTGGTCGGCAAATGTAGTGACCGTGGAATGAACCAAGTCTGCTGGGATTTCTTGCGCTTCGATCAAGATAGTGGCAGTTGATCTATATTTGGCTGGCAACAGTACAGCTAACAAAATACTCACCAGCGAAATTGTCAAAAATGGGAATAATAAAAATCTTTTCCGCCGTTTGATGATTTTGAGATAATCTTTAATATCAATTGCTTGATTTTCCACGCTATTTCACCTGACGATTGATTTGCGGTTGATATGAAAACTGTAATTGCACGCTGTTCCCGATTGCAATTTGATTAGATTGATAATCTTGCTCTCGGTACGAGTAAGATAGGTCGAAATTGGCTTCCGGACTCCAGAACCATCGGATATTTGGCGATAGGGTAATGTATGTTCTGTTATTTGACGTATTGTTATTGTTAAAGGTCGATATCGATTCGGAAAGTAAGTAGCTAGCGCTAAATCCTGCACTCCATCTCTCGTCGAGGTTATAGAGTGCGCGTGCAGAGAATGTCGTTGATGTTTGTTGGTTACCGGTACTGGCAGGATTGAGTTGTTGTCCTGCGTTAATGCTAAAGTTACCCCATTGTTGTTTTCGATTTAGGCTTGCTGAAAATATGTGACCAAAATTATTCGAGGAATTTGTGAAATCGGATAAGTACAGGCCTAAATTGTTATGTTTTAAATATTGCCTAGCCTGTGTCTCAGTGTCGCGAATACCCGCTGAAACCGATACCTGAGTCTGTTCGTCGAATAGGTATTGTAAGCCGGCCTGGTAATTCAGAGTTTTCGAGTTTTGTTGAAAGCCCCGAGTAAATGAGACTGTTTCGGCCCTCTCGTTTGCTGAATCGTATACCGAATAAGCACCAGACAGATTAAATGAAAGTTTCTCTGTGTATGTATGAGTGGCAGTGGCAGAAATTTGCTGAAAGTTGTAATCCGAATAGTTTAGTGGAGCGGTTTGACTCGTGTTCCGGTCGAAGGAAACATCGGTATAATTGTAGCCAAATTGCAATGAGTTTCTTTCGCTTAAAATAAATGTTACCGACGGAGAGATTGATTTGGTGTAACGTGGAATCAATCTTTGTATTCCACCGGACTCAGTAATTAATGTTGGATCATTAGCTAAATCAAGTTGATTATTGATTGACGATTCTTCCGCATACTTTCCTGATATTTCGGTTTTAAAAAAATCAGTTCGGAACACATGATTGGAGTTTAGAATTTTTTCTGAAAAATCCAGATCGGCATCTTTGGAATAAAATATTTCATTCCACTTGAAATTTGTTTTAAATTCGTTGTCGTCGGCCAGATACCCAAACATTAAACCCGGCGAGATAGTGCTGACCAAGTTGCTACCTGTGGAACGGATCTGCATTCTAACATTATCGTCGTAACGTTCTTTGAGTGCGAAATCCGGCTCTAGTAAAAAATCCAGCGCGAAAATGTCCTGGCTGGCAAAGGCCAATGCCGTTAACCAAAAATCCGTTTTAATCTTCATAGATAGTAACGCCTATCTAGTTCCATTTAGGGTACGGTTACCGTATCCCCTGGCTCCAGAAGAATATTCTGCTCTAAGTCCTCTCCATTAATCACATCGTCGTAATCGAACGGAAAGACTTTAACCTGGTCACCGGTGCGGCGGATGATATTGATCGATCCTTCATTGGCGAAGACCGTCAAGCCGCCGGCCAAACTCAGGGCTTGCAATACGTCGAGCCGCCGGCCGGAAAATACTTGGCCGGGTTTGTTGACCTTGCCGATCACGAATACGGAGTTGCCTTGGTTGTTGAGTAACTTAACGCTGACCGATGGATCGGCGATGTAGTCGGACAGCCGGGTAGTCAGATTGTCTTTTAGTTCGGTGATGGTTTTACCGGCCGCGCCAACTGTGCCGATCAGTGGGAAGATGATGGTGCCGTCCGGCGAGATCAAAATCTGCAACTGTTGCAGGCCTTCTTCCTTCCAAACCGTGATTTCCAATGCGTCGCCCGGCGACAACTGGTACGAGGCGTAATTGGTTTGTTCGATGGTGACGCCCGGTGCCGGGAAGGTGGGCGATTGGTTAGGTTCCGCTTGCGGGGGCTGGGATATTGGATCGGGCTCGGCTAGCGTAGCGACCGGGAAAAACAGGCAGAAAGATAAAAGCGTAATTATCTGTTTCAAAATGTATCCCTTTATGATGTTATTGAGGTTGAAATCCGTACGGGTCGATCGGTTGTTCAGACTGGCCAGATGGTAGGCACGGAATATAACAATAATAAGACAATCCTGACTGTTGCTTAAGGATGGTGCCGAGCAACAAGGCCTCGATTCGAATTATAACCTCTAATTGAGTCGTTTTGTGCGGTTTTGGCTGTAACAGGGCGAATAATATGGGAATTTTATGAATAAACCAATATTGTTGAATTATTTCCTCGAAAAGTTGAAAAATAACCAAACCATTGATTTTAAAGAGGCGATATCCGTGATTGCCGAGCATTACGATTATCGGCCAACCCGGTTCAGAAATGGCTTGGAACCCTGTCTGATAAACGAGGCCGGGCAGAATGAAGGCTCCTGCCGAATATTCGCATTTGCCAGGATACACAACCTGTCTGCGGAACAAACTTTAGCTTTGTTTGGCGACTATTACCGGAAAGACGTGCTTGGCAATCCGGACGGCAGCGACCATCAAAACATCCGCAATTTCATCCGCGACGGCTGGGCCGGCATTCAGTTCGACGGGGAAGCGTTGCAAGCCAAATAGTCGATGGTAGTCGATGTTCTAATCATCGGCCAAGGCCTTGCCGGCAGTCTGCTGGCTTGGGAGTTGGCTAGCAGAGGCTTGGCTGTGTCTGTGGTCGACAACGGGCAATGCAATGCGTCGCGGGTTGCGGCGGGCTTGGTCAATCCGGTCAGCGGTCGGCGACTGGTGTTGCAACTCAACATCGCCGAATTGTTGCCGTTAGCCAAGGCTCGCTACTGTCAATTGGCCCGTTTCTTCGGCAACGATTTTTTTGTCGAACTGCCGATGTGGAAAATTTTGTCCGGCCCGACGCAGATGCATCAAGCCGAACGCCGGCTGCGGCAAACCGAATATGCTGGATACTTGCAGGCGACCAGTGCCGGCGGCCCAGGGATATTGGCTCCGTTCGGTATACTGCGTCAGTTGCAGACCGGGTATGTTAAAACCGAATCCTTGCTGGATGCCATGCGGACTTGGTTGATCGCACGCGGCAGTTACCGGCAGGCTGAGTTCGACTACGCCGATATTCAACTGGCGCCGGATTTGCGCTGGCGCGACCTCCAGCCCAGGCATATCGTATTCTGCGAAGGCCATTTGGCGCGCGCCAATCCCTGGTTCGGCCGCTTGCCGTTTCAGCCCGCGAAAGGGGTGATTCTGAGTTGTAGCAGTCAAACGCCATTGCCCAGCCAGATCTTGAATTACGGACATTGGTTGTTGCCGCTGACCAACGATACCTTCAAAACCGGAGCAACCTTCGATCCGCTAAATTTGAATCCGGAGCCGGAGCCTGCCTCCGAAGTGGCCTTATTGGCAGATTTGCAGGCAGTTGTGCCGGAGATTGCCGGAATTCGGGTGATCCGCCACCAAGTAGGGATACGGCCGGCGACGCTGGACAAGGAGCCGCTGATAGGTCGGCATCCGCAGCATTCCTGTCTGCACATCTTCAACGGCTTCGGCGCCAAGGGCGGTTTGTTGATCCCCTGGTACGCGGAACGTTTCGCCGATTTTTTGCAGCAATGCTTACCGTTGCCGCCGACTTGCGACATAAAACGATACTATGCCTCGCATTTCTCTGGTTGATGCAGCCAAAGTTGCCGTCAAAGCTCATTTGCGGCAGGGCGATATCGCGATCGATGCCACGCTGGGCAATGGCTACGATACGCTGTTTTTGGCCGAAGCGGTCGGTCCCACCGGTCATGTTTTCGGTTTCGACGTACAGCGGCAGGCTTTGGCCAGTAGTTACCAAAAGTTGCTGGCTCGCGACTTGCAACGGCGGGTGACGTTGTTTTTGTCCAGTCACGCCGAACTGCTCGAGGTATTGCCCGAACGTGTTCTGGGCAAGGTGGCAGCGGTCATGTTCAACCTGGGTTATTTACCCGGCGGCGACAAAACTTTAATCACTCGGACGGATTCCACCCTGAAAGCATTGGCTGCTGCCTGCCGGTTGCTCGCCAAATCCGGAATCATTACGGTATTGGCCTATCCTGGCCATGCCGGCGGCGATGATGAAACCGAGCGGTTGGCGGAATGGATGCGTAGACTCGATCCGGATCAGTTCAAAACGGAGCTGGTGCTGAGCCGGGTCGACAAGCCCGGCGCCCCCCGGCTTTTTATTCTGCGCAAACTGGCCGATCTGCTATGATTGCGCTCCTTTTTTAACCAGTCAAAGCAGGAAAATGTCAGAGTTCAATAACGTCACCATCGTCAAACATGCCAACGTATACTTCGACGGCAAGGTCAATAGCCGTACCATTCGCTTTGCCGATGGTTCGACAAAAACCCTGGGTTTCATGCAGCCCGGCGAGTATACCTTTAATACCGCCGACCCCGAGTTGATGGAGATACTGTCCGGCGAGTTGGACGTGAAATTGCCTGGAAGCGACGCTTGGCAAGCGGTGAAAGGTGGCGAATCGTTCAATGTACCGGGCAATGCCGCATTCACGATGAAAGTCAAAACCGCCAGCGACTATTGCTGTTCGTTTTTGAAATAAGCCGATGGAGCGGGTGGCGATTTTTGCCGACGTGCAAAATATCTATTACACGACGCGAGAGCGCTACCAAAAACATTTCGACTACACCGCTTTTTGGCGCCATGCCACTGCCAACAGACAGGTAGTGGCGGCTTTCGCCTATGCGATAGATCGCGGCGACAGCAAGCAGCAAGGTTTTCAGAATATTCTGAAAACGATTGGTTTCACGGTAAAGTTGAAGCCCTACATCCAGCGCCGCGACGGCAGCGCCAAAGGCGATTGGGATGTTGGCATTACCATAGACGTGCTGGATGTTGTGCGCCAGGTAGATAGAGTGGTGTTGGTATCCGGCGACGGCGATTTCGCCATTTTGCTACGGAAAGTGAAACAGGACTTCGGCGTGGCCTGCGATGTATATGGTGTGCGCAGCCTGACAGCGCCGACTTTGATCGATGCTGCCGACAATTTTGTCGCAATCGCCGAGGCGCTTTTGCTCTAGATTCTTGTATAGGCCGGCGCTTATTTCTGTTCGTTGCCTTCTTCGACCAATTCCTTGCCTTTCTCGGCCGAGGAACTGGGATCTTTGTTATTTTTGCCCGTCCGCTGCGCCAGCGGATCGGGCTCGTCTCCAAACAGGCCGGTAATTTTTTCCCACATCGAGCGGTCCAAATCGCGTTTCGGTACGTCGACGCTGGTTTCGGTGGATTCCTTGACCACCGGCAACGAACTGGGCCGGAAATCGCCCTGTACGCCGATCAAGTTGTCGCCTTCGAAAAATAACGAGATCCGTTTTTGCATCCGGCTGTCGCCACCGGGCTGTTCCGAATAAAGATAATCCCAGCGCTTTTCGTGAAAGGCATCGGTCAGCATTGGCGAACCCATAATGTACAGCACTTGGCGTTTGGTCATGTTCGGTCTGAGCTGGTTCACCATGCTTTGGTCGATGATATTGCCTTGCTCGATGTCCAATGTGTAAACGCCCGGCAGATTATTCAGGATAGTGCTGCAGCCGCATAAGCCCAATCCGGTGGCAGCCGCGAGCAGAAAAGACGATTTTTTCATGACGATTGTTGGAGGTCCTGCGACAAACGGACGAGCATTATCCCACAATTCTGCCTGCGGCTCGGCGCAAAAAACGATACAATGGCCCGATGGTCGGATTTAAGGGGAATGGTGATGGAAACTCAGGATTTGCGTAACGCTGGCTTAAAAGTCACTTTGCCCAGGGTCAAAATCTTGGAGATTCTGGAAAAACAACAGGACGACAGGCACCTGTCTGCGGAAAAGGTCTACAAAATCCTGTTGGCCGAAGGCGAGGAAATCGGCTTGGCGACCGTGTACCGTGTTCTGACCCAATTCGAAGCTGCAGGTCTGGTCAATCGCCACCACTTCGAAGGCGGTAACTCGATTTTCGAGCTGAACAGCGGTGGCCATCACGACCACGTGGTATGCATGAAGTGCGGCAGGGTGGACGAATTCACCGACGAAATCATCGAAAAGCGCCAAGCGGAAATCGCCAACCGGTTGGGTTACACCTTGACCGATCACAGCTTGTATCTATACGGCTACTGCGCCGCCTGTAAAAGTCCCTAAATCTCCAGCATGTTCAAACCTCTCATCCTGTATATCGGGTTGCGCTATACCCGTGCCAAAAAGCGCACCCAATTCATATCTTTTATCACACTAACTTCAGTGCTGGGGATTGCCCTTGGCGTTACCGCCTTAATCACCGTGTTATCGGTCATGAACGGTTTCGAGGCCGAACTTCGAGAGCGGATTTTGGGCATGACAGCGCACAGTACCGTGACCGGCCGCTACGGCCAGTTGGACGACTGGCGGGCGTTGGAACAACGCACTCGAGAGATGTCGCACGTGCTGGGCGGGGCGCCCTTCATCCACGGCCAGGTCATGATCAATGCCGATCGCCAGGTCAGCGGCACGCTGTTGCAGGGTATCCTGCCGGAGCAGGAAGCGAAAGTCTCGGAAGTCGCGGAAAAAATGGTATTCGGTAGTCT
Organism: Methylomonas aurea; assembly: GCF_024505045.1. Classification (GTDB taxonomy): domain Bacteria; phylum Pseudomonadota; class Gammaproteobacteria; order Methylococcales; family Methylomonadaceae; genus Methylomonas; species Methylomonas aurea. The sequence goes on from NZ_JANIBM010000002.1 coordinate 219,962, forward strand.
CAACGATCTGGTACCGGGCGAGTTTGGCATCGTGTTGGGTGCTGAATTGGCCAGTTATCTGGGGGTGATGATCGGCGATAAGGTCACGATCATCACCCCGCAAATCAACTCCACGCCGGCCGGCATCTTGCCCCGCATGAAACGCTTTACCGTGGTGGGTGTGTTTAAGGTAGGTATGTACGAATACGATCGCAACATGGCGCTGATGCACCTCGACGATGCCGCTAAGCTGTTCCGTCTGGAGCAGGCGGTATCCGGCTTGCGGCTTAAACTGGACGACTTGTTCAATGCGCCGATGATCACGCAAAGCCTGGCCGACGCCTTGGGCGATGATTACCGCGTCAGCGACTGGACCAAAGCCCACAGCAATTTCTTCCGCGCAGTTCAAACCGAAAAACGGGCGATGTTCATCATTTTGTTGCTGATCGTCGCCGTGGCGGCGTTCAATATCGTCTCGACGCTGGTGATGGTGGTTACCGACAAACGCGGCGACATCGCGATCCTGAAAACCCAGGGGCTGACTAACGGTTCGGTGATGGGTATTTTCATCGTTTTGGGCTGTATCATCGGTAGCATCGGTACCTTATTGGGTACAGTTGGTGGGGTGTTGTTGGCGCTGAATGTGGAAACCATCGTTCCGGCCATCGAAAAGGCTTTTGGCGTACAGTTCATGTCTGCCGACGTCTATTACATCAGCGAAGTGCCGTCCAAATTGATTTGGAACGACGTCTACTGGATTGCCGGCGTGGCTTTCCTGTTGTCTCTGTTGGCTACGCTGTATCCTGCTTGGCAAGCGGCAAGAGTCAATCCGGCCGAGGTGCTGCGCTATGAATAATCCCGTCGTGCTGCAATGCCAACGGCTGACCAAGCGTTACGAACAAGGCGATTTGAATGTCGAAGTTTTGAAAGGCGTCGATTTAACAATTCACGCCGGTCAGCGCGTCGCCATCATGGGCGCTTCCGGCTCAGGCAAAAGTACCTTGTTGCACCTCTTGGGAGGTCTGGATAAGCCCAGTTCCGGTACGGTGCTGTTGGACGGGGCGGATTTAAACCAAATTGGGGCCGCAAAATTAAGCCAATTGCGTAATCGTTCGCTCGGCTTCATTTACCAGTTCCATCATTTGCTCGGCGAATTCACGATCCTGGAAAACGTGGCGATGCCACTATTGATCGGTAACCAGTCGGTTAAATCCGCGCAACAACAAGCTGCCGAATTACTGAAACGGGTCGGTTTGGGTCACAGAATGCAGCATAAACCCGGCGAACTGTCTGGCGGCGAGCGCCAGCGCGCCGCAGTGGCTCGTGCTTTGATCAACAAACCCAAATGCGTTCTGGCCGACGAACCGACCGGCAACCTGGACAGTAAAACCGCCGAGCAGATTTACCAACTGATGCTGGAGTTGAATCGGGAGTTACAGGTCAGTTTTCTGGTGGTTACCCACGATCCTGACTTGGCGGCGCGGATGGATCATGTGTTGTATATGGAGGATGGGATGATTGTGCCGGAAAGGATTCATCACAGTTAATCGGCGCTTTTTCCTTCGCTGATTCGGGATGCCCTTAATTCCTCAGATCGCCAAGGCTCGCTGCGATAAGGCTTTGTTGGTAGCGTCCGATGCGGCTGGCAAGCCCGGTTGCGACCGGTACCGGAATTTACGGACACCGTCTGGCGTCCGTGCGACTACCCGCTTGCCAAGCGGCGAGATGCCCTGATTGCAGAATGGCAGGTTCGGAAAGCTGCGGCTAAGTCAGGTATTGGCCTTGGTCCGGCTTTTGCGGGGCGCCGCTGCCAGTCATCTGTTAGGGGTTTTACAGCGATAAGCAACAAACTAAAGCGAAGTGGCGCCGGCCATCGGACGGCGTTATCGGCTACGGCGAATTTACCGGACTTGCTTTTAGCGATGTCTTCGCGACCCCGCGCCGAAAAAAATTCAGCTTCCCAGAACAGCGCGGCGCCCCTCGACTGTCGCCTTGGCCTGCCATCGCACGAATACATACTGAGCCATCCCCACACTTACCCTTGGTTTCAAGTTCAAGCCGGGACCATCTGGTTAAGCGTGTGTCCAAGGCTGAGCGCAACGTCTTGGTATGGCAAATTTCGGTATCGAAGTTTCAGCTATCACGTGTGGCGAATCTTTCACTCCAGAGTCTTAGAATGGTGCGACGCAGGCATCGGTGTTTCGAGCAGAAAACCGAGCAAAGACCCGCTCTGCCGAGAAAGTGAAAGGCTGGTTTCATTGCCCACGAGAATCAAAAACCGGCGGCGACTGAGAGTGATCGAGGCGGGCTGCCAGCTTAGAGGCTGTGGGCACTAAGGGCTGAACTTCCCGTTGGTTGGCTCGCCACGCAGGCTCGTAACCGGGTAACGCGCTGCCGTCATCCAATCTCTGGTTCTGCACCGCCGAGTACAGTGGCATTGAATCGATCGCCTGGTTGAAATATACCGTTGAAAAACGCCCCACTTGCCATCAGTCAGTGTCATCGACGAGTGGTTGCCGCTCTGTGCCGTTGACCCTACCGAGTTGCTGAGGACCTGGCGAAAAGGTGCTTACTTCCAAGAAAGGGGCATAGAAGCCGTTAGAAGAACTGTGACATGTTCGCATTCCGTCGCGCGTTCGGAATCGATATTTGTACGATTTACGCTAGACTGGTCGTATCCAGATCAAGCCCGCTTTTCGGCGGCCCAGGCACCAGGGCACCGGTAACAACCGATTTTATGCAAAGACTGAATTTACACACTCTCTCGATCGCGTTGGCGTTTAGTTGCTGTCGCACTGTTGCCGCCCATCAGGCCGCGGGCGATATCGAACTATTGAAAAAGATGTCGCTCGAGGACATTTTGAATGTAGAAGTGGTATCGAAGAAAACCGAAAGCCAATATTCGGCAGCCGGCATCGTTAGCATTGTCACCCGCGACGACATCGAACGCTACGGCGCCAATACCCTGGCCGACGTACTGAACCGGGTCACCAGCGTTTACATGCTCAGCACCTACATTTGGTCCAACAGTACCGCGGCGGTGCGCGGCGACGCGCTGACCCACGTCAACAACCATACCCTGGTGCTGGTCAACGGCCGGCCGTTTCGCGACAGCGCGTACGGCGGCTTGAACGAGACCATGTTCCGCGACTTTCCAATCCACCATATCGAACAAATCGAAGTCGTGCGCGGCTCCGGTTCGGTCTTGTACGGCAGCAATGCCTTTACCGGCGTGATCAATATCGTCACCAAAAAGAAACAGGACAACAGGCTTACCGTGCGCGGCCGCTACGGCAGCTACAATACCGGCCAGGCCGAAACCGAGTTCGGCTGGAACAACGGCGACGCGGCGATCAGCGGCGCGGTGAGATATCGGGCCAGCGACGGCTGGACGGCGTCGGCGGTCGATGAAACCCGGCAAAACGTCAATTTCCGCAACGACGACGGCGATGTCAGCGCCAGCATCTGGGGCGGCTGGAAAGAATTCGATTTCAATTTGTACATCGTCAACAGCCAGAAACAGCATTGGGGAGCGGTGCCGATCGGCTTCGGCCAACAAGTCGAGAACAACCGCCTGTTTTTCGATGCCGGTTATAACCACCAAATCAATGATTTTTGGCGTAGCAAATGGAATCTGACACTGAACAAGTTCTCGCAAAACTACAATCTTCCGGTTTCCGGTGTGCCCTACATGACCGATTTGTGGGAAAACAACCTGTTGCTGGAACAAAGCCATTTTTTATCGTTTTTCGACGACAAATTGAATCTGTTGTTCGGCGGATTGGTGGAGTGGCAACAGGGGCAGGTGACTCAGGTGTCACAGCCGAATACGCTGGCCCCTTACGAGCAGTTGAAGTCGAGTATCTATGCCAATGTTGGCTATGCCTTGCTGGATAATCTGAAACTGAATCTGGGCGGGCAGTGGCACCGCTTCGACCATCTGAAAGCGGCGCCGAGCGGCGTCGCGGAAAGCGACAGCGCAATCGACGGCCTGGTCGGGCGCGCCGGCCTGGTTTACGAAATGACGGCCAACTGGGGCGCCAAGTTGTTATTCGCCCAGGCTTATCGGGCGCCGAGTGCCGGCGAACTGGGCGCCAATTCGGCGGTAGTACTGGGAAACCGTAGCGTAGAGCCGGAAAAAGTCGAAACGGCAGACGCCCAGGTTTTTTATCACGATGCCGATTACCAAGTATCGTTGACTGCGTTCGAAAGTCGGGTCACCAACTTGATCGTGCGCAGTCCGATCCCGAACACGGTGCCGACCCGGTTGCTATACGTCAACGGTGGCAGCGCCACCTTCGAAGGCCTGGAGCTGGAAACCGAGGCCAAACTGTTGCCCGGCTTGTCCTGGAAAGGTTCTTACACTTTTCAAACCAATCGCGACGAAAACCAACGGAACAACAAGACCTTATTGCCCAATCACATGGCGAAATTGGGCTTGAGTTACGAGTTCAGCCCCAGTCTGCAAATCGGTGCGTTCGACACCTATTTCAGCGCCGCCAAAACCGCGCCGAATGCGCTTTTGGTTAATCCGCCTGCCGGCGGCTACCACAACGTCAGCGTCAACGCCAATTACAAATTGAACAATTGGTTGGGCGTTGCCAAGAACAAGCACATGACCTTTACCTTGTATCTGGATAATTTGCTCGACGAGAATTTTTATTATCCGGAGTTCAACCGTAAAAACATCAACACCATTCCGGCTGCTCCGGGCCGCATGCTGTTTGGCGAAATCGCACTCGAATTCTAAGGTTGTGTCCGCAATGGGATTCCGAAACAAACGCTGGCGGATTTATGCGCGGATAGTGCTGCTGTTGCCGGCGTTATTCGGCCCGACCTTTGCCGGCGCGAACGCTGCGCGGGCAGTCGAGGCCAGCGAGTTGATCCGGGCGTCGATAATCGAAAAGATTGCCCGCTTCATTACTTGGCCGGAATGGAGCGGAGAACAGTTCACTTTGTGCGTATCGGCCAAAGCGCCATTGCTTCCCGCTATCCAAAATTATTACGCCAATGAAACCTTGGCGAATAAGCCTGTCAAACTGTCGATTTTCGAGAAGGCCGCTGAAGTTACCGGTTGCCAGATCGTTTACGTCAACGTCGAGTTGAAAGACCAGTTGGCCGCTATCGTCGAGACCGTGCAGAACCAACCGGTACTGCTGGTCGTGGAAAACAAGAACGCCGCCGAGCAGGGAGCCCACATCGACTTTTTCATCGACAACAATAAAATCAATTTGGAAGTCAACCGCACCGCGCTGAACAACAGCGGCCTCAGCGCCAGTTACCATTTATTGAAGGTGGCAAACCTTGTTGGCCCTAATTAAACGCCGGCTGAGCAGGCAACCGTTACGGCGCCGATTGCTGTGGGTGGTCATGTTTGTGGTATTGACCACGATTACCAGCACCTTGTTGTTTTTGTACTGGAAAAAAAATATCCAACAGCGAGAGGATTTCGTTCATGCCAATTTGGCGTTAGCCAAGCTGGTATCGGAGTTTACAGTTTTTCCGCTGGTTTTCGACGATAAGTCCGGCGTCGAGGAACAATTGAGCCCGTTGTTCAAAGACCCCCGCGTCGTCTATTTGCGCCTGCAGAAAGGCAACGAGGTGGTCTCCAAGTACGACCCGTTTGCATTGGATGAAACTCTACCGGCCGGATTGGAAAATCGGGAATGGGTCTGGGGTGCCCGACATTTTTATTTCAAAGTGCCGATCATGCAAAACGACCGGCAACTGGGGATTTTACAAGGTGCCTTTCGCCTCGACGAACTGATAACACAGCAATTGCAGGAATTGCGCTTTATGCTGCTGGTGCTGGGCATTGCTATGGTTTGCAGTTACAGTCTGGCCTTAAGTTTGCGCCGCTTCATCATGGCGCCGATTACACGGTTGGAACAGCACACTCGGCAGAGTGCCGATAAAGCTCACTGCGGCGACCTTCTACTACCGGGACCGCAAACCAACGACGAAATCAGCCGATTGTACGAAGCATTCAATTTGCTAATGCAACGGGTACAACAACGGGAAGCCGAGATTCTGCGTTTCAATAGTGAGCTTGAAATCAAAATAGGCCAACGTACCGAGCAACTACGGGCAAAATCGGAAGAGTTGGACAATTATTTCAATTACGCCCTGGATTTATTTTTGATTGCCGATTTCGGCGGCATTATCCGCAAGATCAATCCGCAGTGGCAGGAGCTCCTGGGATATGCGACGGCCGAAATGGAAGGTCGGCCGTTTATGCAGTTTGTGCATCCGGACGATTGGGGCAAAACGCAGGAAGCGATGCGATTTCTAACCGAACACAACCCGCTGAGAGATTTTGTCAACCGCTATCGGCATCTGGACGGATCTTTCCGTTGGATCGAGTGGTCCTGTATCCCCAAGGATGGTGTGATATATGCGGCGGCGCGCGATATCACCGATCACAAACGGGCGGAGGAGCATTTGCGCCTAGCCAGTTCGGTGTACCAGAACAGCAGCGAGGCGATGGTCGTCGCCGATCCGGAAAACAATATTCTGTCCGTGAATCCGGCGTTTTCCACCATTACCGGTTACGGCCCGGACGAGGTCGTCGGAAAAAGCCCGAACTTGTTGGATTCCGGCAAGCACGATGCCGAGTTCTACCAAAACGTCTGGCTGCAACTGGAGCGCACCGGCTATTGGCAAGGCGAGGTTCAGATACGCCATAAAAATGGCGAAACCTATGTGCAGTGGCTGACTTTGAACAACGTCTACGACGACGACGGCCGCGTCATTCGCCGCGTCGCGCTGTTCTACGATATTACCGAAAAGAAGAAAACCGAGGAACAGATCTGGTTTCAGGCCAATTACGACCCATTGACCAACCTGCCTAACCGGCGCCTGTTCGCCGACCGCTTGCAGCATGAAATCCGCAAGGTTAAGCGGGAAAAACAGTATCTGGTGCTGTTTTTTCTGGATTTGGACCGGTTCAAGGAAGTCAACGACACCTTCGGCCACCGGATGGGCGACGCCTTGCTGGTCGATGCCGCCAAGCGTATCCGCGGTTGCATCCGCGAGACCGATACCGTCGCTCGTTTGGGCGGCGACGAATTCACCGTGATCGTCAGTGAATTGGCTGACGTCGGCGACGTCGACCGTATCGCCCAGGCTGTCATCGATGTGCTCAGCCAGCCGTATTTTTTCGATAACCGCCACGTTTACGTGTCGGCGAGCATCGGTATTGCCGTCTACCCGTCCGATGCCGAGGACGCCGACGATCTGGTGCGTTATGCCGATCAGGCCATGTATGCAGCCAAAAACAAGGGCCGCAATGGATTTTGTTATTTCACGCCCAGCATGCAGGAAGCTTCGCAAAAACGCATGCTGATTTTGACCGACCTGCATTCGGCGATTCAGCGCGGCGAGCTGCAGGTCTACTATCAGCCCATCCTCAATCTGCAAACCGGCCGCATCTACAAGGCGGAAGCGCTGATCCGCTGGCGGCACCCGCAGCGCGGTCTGATCAACCCCGCCGAATTCATTCCGATCGCCGAGGAACACGGCCTGATCCAGGAGATCGGCGAATGGGTATTCCGCCAGGTGGCCAGCCAACTCCAGTCGCTACAGGCCGAACACCAAACCCGGTTCCAGATCTCGGTAAACGTGTCGCCACTGCAATTCCAGGGCCTGGACAATTATTTGGCGCATTGGCCGGTTTATTTGGAGAAAAACGGCGTTTGCCAAGACAACGTCATCATCGAGATTACCGAAGGCCTGCTGCTGGAAGCCAACGACAAGGTGGCGGAACAATTGCTGCATTTCGCCAGAAATAACATGCAGATTGCGATAGACGATTTCGGTACCGGCTACTCCTCCTTGTCCTATCTGAAGAAGTTCGATATCGACTATCTGAAAGTCGACAAGTCTTTCATCTTCCATTTGGCGGCCGATTCCGACGATCTGGCCTTGACCAAAGCCATCGTGATCATGGCCCACCAGTTGGGGCTGAAAGTCATTGCCGAGGGCGTCGAAACCGAACAACAACGGCAATTGCTGATGGAAATGGACTGCGACTACGCCCAAGGCTATTTGATCGCAAAACCGATGCCGGCTGACCAATTCGCCGGTTTTTTGCGGGCAAACGTCGTTTGCGATTGACGATCAAGCTTTCTGCGTCCAACGGCTGAAATACGTTCGGTCCGCTTAGCTATTTTTTTGCAGCTGGAAGTGCAAACAACTCAATAATGGGGGCTTGACATACAGGATGGGGCAAAACTGACTGCGGTCGATCATCCGGCTTGTTATTAGGATCGCCGTTTTTTCGAATTCCAACGGAGGTTTTATAAAAAAGCCGCCGGAAACCGGCGTTCGGCCAATTCATATTTGACCATCAAACAAATCAAGCATTCGCCTTGTTCGCAAGCGCATTTAGGGGTCAGCGCTTTGGCGTATACCTAATTTACTTGACCAAGTTTAATCTCCTTGTATAATGGGCGGCTCACCAACGCGGAGCGGTAGTTCAGTTGGTTAGAATACCGGCCTGTCACGCCGGGGGTCGCGGGTTCGAGCCCCGTCCGCTCCGCCAATCTTTTTTTTCTCTCCTTTCATCCTCGAAGCCACAAGAATTCCCTGGAATTTTCCTGGGTTGAAATGCTGGCCCAATTTTGTATCATCGCATTTCCCGCAGAAACTATAAGGAGAAATGTCATGAGCAGCTTGAGTCCATTTGTCGGCGGTAATCTGTTCGACGAGTTGTTTCGGGATATCAGTCCGGGCTATTTGGTCCGCCCTTTACACGGCGATCCGTTGCCGGCGCAAATTAAAGTCGATATCAAAGAAAATCCGAACGAATATGTCGTTCACGCCGAATTGCCCGGCGCCGGTAAGGAAAACATCCACGTGCAGATCGAAGGCAATGTGGTCAGTATCCGCGCCGAAATCAGCCAGATCGACACCCAGAACAAGGACGACAAACCGTTACGCAGCGAGCGCTATTTTGGTCAGGTCTCGCGCAGTTTTCAGTTGCCGGTAGACATCGATCAAGGCGCTAGCAAAGCCCGCTACGACAACGGCATCCTGACCTTGAATCTGGTCAAAGCGCAAAGCAAAGGCGGCCAGCGTTTGAGCATCGATTAACCGCTTGCCGGCGGCACAATCTGGCGGTAACGCCGCCAAATTATCTTGAAAGTTTCGGTCATGATCGGGTCGTCTTTGGCGACCCGATCGTCGATCACATCTTGCTCGAACCAGCCGCCTTCGTCTATTTCGTCGGCTGCCAATTGGAACGGCCCGTTATGTTGGGCTTGGTAGACTTGAATAAACTCCATGCCCAATTCCGGGCAAGCCTGCAGTTTAAATAGACTTCTCAAGTCCGTCGCGGCTATTCTCAACTCTTCTTCCAACTCGCGCGGTGCGGAAGCATCGTAAGTCTCGCCGGCGTCGACATGGCCGGCGGCAGACGTGTCCCACAGGCCTTTGTTCAGATCTTTCAGCATCGAGCGTTTTTGCAGGAACAACTGGCCGCGGTCGTTAAACACTAGTATATGCACTGCGCGGTGACGCAGGCCGGTAGCGTGGATTTCGCGGCGCGGGCGCTGTTCCAGGATGCAGTCGAGTTCGTCGACTACGTCGAGCAGTTCGTTTGGCATGTCAGCTATCGATTCCTATGGCAAGGTCGTGTATCGTAGCTGTATTTTTGCGGTTTATCGAACGAATATGGCAAGAAGAAGCGAGCATAGTCAGGAGCAGATCCGGGAAATGGTGCTGAAGGCGGCGGAAACCATTGTCATAGAGGACGGTTTCAACGCTTTGACGGTCAGAAAGATCGCATTGGAGATCGGTTACACGGTCGGCAGCATCTACATGGTGTTCGCCAATATGAGCGACCTGGCAACCCACGTTAAGGCGCGGACTTTGGATCAACTTGCCGAACACCTGCAACAAAGCGTCTGCGACGGCGGCGCCGAACGGCAATTGATGGCGCTGGCTGATACCTACTTGCAATTCGCGGCCCGCCATTTCAACCGCTGGCGGATGATTTTCGATGCTCAGAGCGACGCGCCGTTGCCTGATTGGTACCAAGCCAAGGTCGAACAAATGTTCGCGATTGCCGAAGCCTTGTTCGGACAATTAGGCCAGGACGTCTCCGCCGAGCGGAGCCGGCTGGCATCGCGTGCGTTGTGGAGCGGCGTACACGGCATCTGCATCCTGTCCCTGACCGGCGAGCAGCAAGCCGGCGAAGTCGAAGCCGCGAAAAAGGCGGTGGAGTTGTTGGTCTGGACTTTTATTCAGGGCTGGAAGATTGCGCCGAATCGGGCAAATGCCATACCACCAGAGTAGTTGCCGTAAACAATATCACGCCCAATCCGACCAGGGCGGCGACCGGAGTCACCTGTTCCGCTGCGGCCAGGGTATAGCAACCGACCGCCAGCAACATTGCCGCATTCTGAAAGAAGTTCTGCATCGCCACCGCACCGCCGCTACCTATGCTTTGCTGGCCGATTTCCTGCAAGGCGGCGTTGATCGGCACGATAAATAATCCGCCGGCGGTTCCCATCAAAAACAATACGCCGCGCGCCGGCCAAATCGCGTCGGTAAAGCTTAATGAAACAATCAGCGCGCTCATTGCATAGGCCGGTATCCGTGCCCGGCGCAAGTGTTCCAGCGGAATCAAATGCGGTGCCAGTGCAGAGCCGGCGATGATGCCCAATGCCAGGAATAGCGTTAGGTTGGCGATGTCGCTGGCATTGTGCAGCATTAACACCAACGGCGCCCAAGCGATGATGATGACCCGGACGCTAGCCGCCGCCGCCCAAAACAGGGAAGCGCCCAACACCGCGAAACGCGAGCGCGGCACCGACAGAAAATCTTTGACCTCGCGGTAGAACAGCAGGATTTTCGAACCGCCGCCGATCGTTTTGCGCATTCCCGTCGGCAAAAACAGCGTTGTGGCGGCAGACACCGAGTACAGGCCGATCGTGGCCAGCAATGCCCAAGTCACAGATTGGTCGGCCAGTTTGGCGCCGACCAGCATGCCGGTCAGGATCGCTAAAATCGTCGAGCCCTCGACCCAGCTATTGGCTTTGACTAAGGCATCATGTCCGGCCAATTCCGGCAATATGCCATATTTGGCCGGGCTGTAGAGCGTGGCGCCGACGCCGACCAGGCAATAAGCCAGCAAAGGTTCGACTTTGATCAGCAATAACCCGGCGCCGCCGGCTTTGATCAGATTCGCGATGATCAATACCCGCGACTTAGGTTGGCTGTCGGCAAAGCCGCCCGCCCAAGGCGCCAAAGCTACGAAAGCCACCAAAAACACACTCTGCAATGCCGGCACGTACCAACTGGCCGGCTCCGCTTGTTGCATCACCATTGCAATGACCGTGAACAAAATGGCGTTATCGGCAAAGGCCGAGAGAAATTGCGCAACCAGCAACGGGTAAATGGATTTGTTCATGGCAGGGGCATCGGTCTGAATCGGTTGCGGAATGGATTATTGGTTTTCGTCTGCACTATGGGTTTGGGTCAGCTTTTCCGCCAACGCTGTCGAACCCGGATAGTCGGTTTTACCGGTCGCCAACACCGGCAGTTTTTCCAGCACGAACAATTTTTTCGGCAGATTGATGGCCGCGACGCCCGGTGCGGCCTCGGCTAGGTGCTTCAACGTTGCGTTGCGCTGCGTCGTCAGCAGGATGATTTGCTCGCCCTTGCGCGGGTCGGGCAGGCTGACCGCGGCGTGTTGCGCCTCCGGCCAGGCCTGGATTGCCAATTGCTCGACCGCCGTCAGCGATACCATTTCGCCGCCGACCTTGGCAAAGCGCTTGCTGCGGCCGCGGATATGGATGAAGCCCTCCTCGTCGACGTGGACAATGTCGCCGGTATCGTACCAACCCTCGCCGTAGAGGGGCGAACTGGGCGGTGTCAACACGCCGGGATTGTCCGGCAACAAATAGCCTTTCATGATGTTGGGGCCGGCGACGTGCAGTCGGCCGGCGCCTTCGATGCCCGGTACCGGCTCCAGGTGGTGCAGCATGTCGGGCATGAAGCGGCCGACGCTGCCGGCTTTGTAATCCATCGGCGTGTTGACCGACGTGACCGGAGCCGTTTCGGTCGCGCCGTAACCTTCCAGAATCCGGATGCCGAATTTGTTCAGCCACAGGGCGCGGGTGGTTTCCTGCAATTTTTCGGCGCCGGCCACGACATAACGCATCTTGTAAAAATCGTAAGGGTGGGCTTTTTTTGCGTATGCCGCCAGGAAGGTGTTGGTACCGAACATGATCGTGGCGCCGACCTCGTAGGCCATTTCCGGAATCACCGCGTAATGCAGCGGGGAAGGGTAGAAAAAGCTGACCATGCCGTTCAACACCGACATCATCGTGCCGACGGTGAAACCGAAGGAATGGAACATCGGCAGGAAATTCAACACCACGTCGCCCGGGCCGAAATCGATGCGGGCGCGAATCTGTTTATGGTTGGCCAGAATGTTGGCATGCGACAGCACGACACCTTTCGGCAATCCCTCAGAGCCGGAAGTGAACAGTACTACGGCCGCGTCGTCGGCATCGTATTCCCGGCTTTTGTACCAGAGTCGGGCGGTCTTGCCCTGCAGCCACGCCGCCGCTTTGTCGAAGCCGGTCAGCGCCGCCGCCAGGTCCTCCAGATAGACCAAGTTCACTTGCTCAGCCAGCGCATCCGCTTCGGTTTGCAAATGCGCGGCTTCGATGAATTTGCGCGAGGTCAGTACGGTTTTGACCCGGCCGGTACGGCAGGCTGCAGCCATCCCGGCCGCGCCCAGCGAGTAATTCAGCATGGCCGGCGTGCACCGGTAAAGTTGCAGGCCCAATATCACATTCAAGGTTTTGCAACTATTCGGCAGCAACACGCCGACGTTTTCGCCGGATTTGCTAATCGATTTCACCAATTTGCCGACCGCAATGCTGCGCGCGATCAAGGCGTCGTAACTGACCGGTTTGCGTTCCAGATCTTCGGCAATGGCATAGTTGCCGCCGAAAATGGTGCGGGCTTCCAGTAACGCGGCAAAAATGGTTTGTCGGTAATGACTGGTGGCAAACATCATTTCCGTCATGATGTCGGACAAAATATGGCCGCTATGTTTGCGGCGGGCTTTGCCGGTCACGTCGCCGTGGGTTTCGATTCGGGTTGGGGGCAGGATGTGGATGGTGATGCGCGGAAACCAACGTTGTCTGACTTTGTCGCCCAATTTGGAGAAGCGACTGAACTCGGCGCCGTCAATCCGCACTGGCAATAACGTGGCACCGGATTTGTCGGCGACCATGCCCGTGCCATCGTATATCTTCATCAAACTGCCGGTGGTCGTGATTCGCCCTTCCGGAAAAATCACGGTTTTGGTGTCCTGTTGCATGTGATGGATCAGGGCTTTCAATGACAACGGATGGGTTGGGTCCATCGGGAACACTTTCGACAGCTTCAAGAACGGTTTCAGCCACCAGCGTTCGGAGATGTGGGTATTGATCGCGAACGTGATATCGTCCGGTAAAAACACACCCAATAGCAACGGATCGAGAAACGAGGTGTGGTTGGCGACGATCAGCACCCGGTTGCCGGCTGCGGCGTAATTCTCCAGACCGTTGACCTTAACCCGGTACAACAGGCTTAACAGCCAGCGCAATACGATTTTCAACATAAATTTCCTCCCCGGCGCAGTTTAGCAGACAGTAGCGATAAAGACCGCGGCTACTATAAAATCAAATTAAACAATGTTCAATTCAATTTTACAGCCTAGATTTTGCATTGCCAAATCCGACCGTCGTTAGCGGACAGTAGCCGTAGCCACGCATTTCGCATTTTTTCGGCGGATTTCATTATCATGTTGCTGCGTCGAGCAGCGGGGCATGAGCGAATGAAGCCTAAAGCACCTGCCAAGACCGCCGCCGAATTCCCGTTCAACGATCATTCGAGATCCATCATGACCCAGATTTCCAGTCCCGAGCCGACCCAGGCCATCTCAGTTTGGCTGACCAGCGCCGACCGCAGCCGCTTGTTCGAAAAGTCGCAGGATGTGCTGTTTTTTCAAGCGGGCGAAGGCGACGGCCCTGCAATTACGCTGGACCCGGAACAAGTCCGGCAAACGATCGAGGGATTCGGTTTTTCGTTGACCGGCGGTAGCGCCATGCTGATCAGCCGCTTGCCGACAGCCACCAAACAAAACTTGTTGAATGAATTGTTTTTGGCCGACGCCGACGGTATCGGCGTCAGTTTTTTGCGGTTGAGTATCGGCGCGTCGGATTTGAGCGAGCGCAGTTACTCCTACGACGACTTGCCGGCAGGGCAAACCGACTTCGAGTTGGCCCATTTCGACCTAGATGCCGGCGACCGGGAGGTGGTGCCGTTGCTGCGGGAAATCCTGGCATTGAATCCTGAAATCAAAATCATCGCCACGCCCTGGTCGGCGCCGCGCTGGATGAAAACCAACCAAGCTGCCGTCGGCGGCAAGTTAAGGCCGGAGTGTTACTCTGTTTACGCTCAATATTTCGTCAAATACCTGTTGGCAATGCGCGAACGGGGTATCGCGATTCACGCCATCACGCCGCAAAACGAGCCGCAAAACTTCAAAAACGACCCGAGCATGGTGATGGATGCGGCCGAGCAAGCCGAGTTCGTGAAAACTTACCTGGGTCCGGCGTTGGCGGAGGCGGGTTTGGCCGAAGTCGAAATCTTTTGTTGGGACCACAATTGCGACGTCAAACAATATCCGTTGGCGGTGTTTGCCGACGCCGGCGCCCGCAAATATTTGCGCGGCTCCGCTTGGCATCTATATGGCGGCGATATTTCGGTACTGTCGGAAATGCACGCCGCCTATCCGGACATGAAGTTGTATTTCACCGAACAATGGGTCGGATCGGACGGCGAATTCGGCGGCGATCTGATGTGGCACATCCGCCATGTGTTGATCGGCGCCTGCCGCAATTGGAGTAATGCGGTACTGGAGTGGAATCTGGCCGCCGACCCGTTCTGCTGCCCGCACACGCCGGGCGGCGAGGCGCGCTGTGTCGGCGCTTTGACCATCGACGGCGATCGGGTCGAGCGTAACGTGGCGTACTACATCATCGGCCATGCCGCGAAAACGGTAAGGCCCGGCTCGGTAACAATCCATTCCAGCGACGATGCGTTACCGAATGTAGCGTTTTCGACTCCGGAAGGCAATCTGGTGCTGATCGTGTTGAACGACGGCGACGCGGCCGTCGGCTTCGACATCCGCTACCGGGCGCTTACGGCCCGCGTCGAAATCCCGGCCAAGAGCGTCGCCACTTATCTTTGGCCGGCAAATTAATCCGCGCCGGCTTATTTCTTGGACATCCTTTAACCGAAAGTCATTCTTTAGCTCATGAATTCATCTTCCATAACCGAGATCGCCCGGCAAAGCCGTTTGGCTGCGCGCCAACTGGCGCCGGCTTCGGATGCGCAACGTAATTTGGCTCTGGCAAAAATGGCCGAAGCGCTGCAGGCCGTTAGAGCGCAGGTGCTGGCAACCAACGCCGAAGAAGTCGCGAAAGCCCGCGCGGCCGGCCAGACCGAGGCGATGGTCAAACGGCTGACCATCGACGACAAAATGTTCGATTACATGCTGTCGCGCTTGAAAAAAGTCGCGCAATTGCCCGATCCGCTGAACCGTATCCTGACCGGCCATACCAATCCGGCCGGGTTGCGGGTGTATAAGAAGTCGGTACCGCTCGGCGTGATCGGCATGATTTACGAATCGCGGCCCAACGTCACCACCGACGCCGCCGGCGTCTGCATCAAAAGCGGCAACGCCGTGATTCTGCGCGGCGGCTCGGAGGCGTTGCAAACCAACGCGGTATTGACCGATGCGATGGTAGCTGGCGCGGTGGTCGCCGGCTTGCCGCAACACGCCATCCAGATCGTTCGCAGGCCAGGCCACGAAGCGGTCGGCGAATTATTGCAACAAGACCAGTACATCGACGTACTGATCCCGCGCGGCGGCAAAAGCCTGATCAAACGTATCGCCGAAGGCACGCGGATTCCGGTGATCAAACATTACGACGGCATTTGCCATTTGTATCTGGCCGCCGACGCCGAACCGGACAAAGCCGTGGCGCTGGCAGTCAATTCCAAATGCCAGAGCGTGCAGGTCTGCAACGCGTTGGAGACCTTGCTGGTTGATGCCGAATGTGCCGAACGTTTGTTGCCGTTATTGGACGAAGCCTTTACTGAAAATGGCATCGAACTGCGCGGCTGTGAGGAAACCCTGAAAATATTGCCCGGCATTGCCGCAGCCACCGAAGAGGACTGGTCCAGCGAATACCTGGCGCCGATTCTGTCGGTGAAAATCGTCGCCGGCATCCAGCAAGCCATCGATCACATCAACCACTACGGCTCCGGCCACACCGACGGCATCGTCACCCAAAGCCTGAGCCTGGTAAGGCAATTCGAAGAACAAGTCGATTCGGCCTCGGTGATGGTCAACGCCTCGACCCGGCTATCCGGCGGCGGCGATTATGGACTGGGCTCGGTAGTCGGCATCAGCACCGATAAACTCCACGTCCGCGGTCCGGTCGGGCCGGAGGGGCTCACTACCTACAAATGGGTAGCTGTGGGGGACGGCCATCTGCGGGATTAGGGAGCGAACGTCTCACCTGGGTACCGCGCGGGCGGAAAAAAGCCCAGCCACATTGAATTCGGTGATCGACTTGCCGGCCGCTCGCGCAACGGAGCCATGCACATGACTACGTTATAGATCCTACGATGTGGGAAACAAGATTAGCGTTGACCGAATATGGCCAATCGCTAACCCGGCAAGCGTCCGGTTCTCAATCGATTTCAACGGCGTTTTACCGGGGGCGTTAAGGCGTCAGTTGGCATCGGCACAATTGTATTGGGCGGTGCGGTCCGCGCGGGTCGCAAATTCGCGATCAGCCCGGGCGTCTATTTGCTGAACAACTCCGCCATCGAGATCACGTTTTTCGCCATTTCGCCGATCGGCATGTTGCGGTCCATCGCCAATTTGCGCAGGGCGTGGTAGGCCTGATCCTCGGTATAGCCTTGCGATTTGATCAAAATGGCTTTGGCCCTGTCCACCAATTTGCGGTCTTCGAGTTGGGTTTTGGTTTTTTTCAGTTCTTCTTTCAAGGCATGCTGCTCCTTGAAGCGGGCGATGGCGATATCGACTATGGCCTTGATCCGTTTCGGCTCCAGGCCGTCGACGATATAGGCGCTGACGCCGGCTTTGATGACTTTGTTGATGGTTTCGGTTTGCTGGTCTTCGGCGAACATCACCACCGGCAGCGAAAAACTCTGGTTGATTTCGACGATGGTTTGCAACACCGCGTCGGTCGGTGTGTACAGGTTCAGCACGACTACGTCGGGATGCAGGGTTTGCACGATCTGCAGCATGTTCAGCTCTTTCAGCCGGAGCGTCACTACCTCGCAGCCGTGTTGGCGTAAAGCCGCTTCGAGCAGGCGCTCGCTATCGAATTCGTCGACTACCAAAACATTCAATCCGGCCATGGTCAATCCAATGCGATTTTCAACAGCGAGCCGTCAGGCATGATTTCGGTAATGTAGTTTTTCGGTTCTTCCAGGTAATAGATCAGCCCCAGCAGTAGCAGGCAACAGGCGCTCAAAATCAGGAAGAAGGCGGTCGCGGAGACGAAGGTCAGCAAAATCAAGAACACGATGGCGCCGGCATTGCCGTAGGCGCCGACGATGCCCGCCACCTCGCCGGTAATGGCGCGTTTCACCAGCGGCACGAAGGCGAAAATGGCGCCTTCGGCGGCCTGCATGAAGATCGAGCAGACCAAGGTCACGACCACGGTCAGCACAATCGACCATTGCGGCGAAATCAAAGCCATCAGCAAATAGCCGCCGGCCAAGCCGGCCGAAAACAGCGTTAACGACAGTTTGCGGCCGATCTTGTCGCTGAGCCAACCGCCGGCCGGCCGGGCGATGACATTGGTCACGACGAAACTGGAAGCCAGCAGGCCGGCATCCAGCATGCCCAAACCTTGGGTTTGGTTGAAAGTTTTGTAAAAAAATATCGGCAGCATCGACAGTACCGCCAGTTTGGAGCCGAAGGTCACCAAATAGGCGATGGCGAGGATGAAGACCTGCTTGTAGCGGTAGTGGTGAATGCTGGCGATGGGTTGGCTCAGGCGGTCGGCGTTGCTGGTGACCAGTTGGTAACAGTGGATCAGAAACAGCAACCAGACCACGCTGTGCAACAGCAAAGTACAACCGGGGCTGAGGACCATGGTTTCCGGAGTCGACAATTTCCAGGCCAACAGTGACATCGTCGCATACAGCGGCGCCAGGCTCAGCATATACAGGAACAGGTCGCGAATGCTGGTGACTTCCATCGTCGCCGGGCGCCGGCTTTTCAGTGCGGCGATTTCCGGCGGAAAGTTCTCGACACTGAAGTAATAAACCACCGAATAGGCCAGTGCGATGCAGCCGGTCAAGGCGATGGCGGAGCGCCAGCCGTGTTCGGCACCGAAGTAAAAGGCCAGGCCGGGCAGGAATATCGCCGCGAAGGCCGAACCGAAATTGCCCCAGCCGGCGTAGATACCCTCGGCGGTACCGACCTGGCTGGCCGGAAACCAGTCGCCGATGATCCGCACCCCGACCACGAAGCCGGCGCCGATGAAGCCGAGCAAGAAGCGCGACCAAGCCAACTCGGCGAAATTTTCGGCGCTGGCGAACATGAAGCAGGGGATGCTGCACACCGCCAGTAACACGCTATAGCTGATCTTGGCGCCGAAGCGGTCCACCAGCATGCCGGTTATGACCCGGGCCGGTATGGTCAGAGCCACGTTCAACAACAACAGAATGTCGACCTCGGCCTCGCTGATGCCCAGATCCTGCTGGATCAGTACCAATAAAGACGCATGGTTGAACCAGATGACGAAACTGATGAAAAAAGCGATCCAGCTCATATGCAGTACTTTGGCTTTGCCTTGCATGCTGAGCAACTTAAACGGGGTAAATGACATGCGGATTCCGGAGTTATCGATTCGGCATTTGCCAAGCAGCTTGTATGCCATCGCGATTCGTTCGGCTGGCCGGGGCTGGTGCCGAATTGCTGCATCAATCTGGTGCAAAACGCCGCGGAAATTGCATTATTTGAGTGCGCGGTGGCGCCGGATTCGCGGCCCGGCTGGCGCTAATGCCTATTTATCAATATTTTAAGAATTGGCATGTATTTTGTTTGGCATAATCCAAGTCTTGTCTGCAGACTTACCCCCCGTGTTGAATTGGACAAAGGCGTCCTGCTTGAATGAGTGTGCTCATTCGATCAGGACGCCTTTTTTTTTGGCCGAAAAAAGGGTGGCCGGACAAGCTTGGAATCATTTGCCTTCGCCGGCGCATTGCGGGCCGGGTCGGCGTTTGCGGATTAATCTGAATCGACAGAGGCTTGATATGAGTAACAAACAAACCCTGGTTGTGATTGGCAACGGCATGGTTGGCCAGCATTTTTTGAGCAGTTTGGCGGGCAGTGCGGCAATGGCCGACTACCGGGTGGTCACGTTTTGCGAAGAGCCGCGCCCTGCATATGACCGCGTGCATTTATCGGAATATTTCGCCGGCAAAACCGCGGCGGATCTGTCTCTGGTCGAGGCCGGCTTTTTTGCCGAGCATGGCATCGAAATCCATCTGGGAGACAAAGCGGTTGCGATCGATCGTGCCGCCAAGCAAGTCACGTCGGCTAAAGGCTTGACAATTGCCTACGACAAACTGGTGTTGGCGACCGGTTCCTACCCGTTCGTGCCGCCGGTTCCCGGCCACGAGCGGCCGCAGTGTCTGGTATACCGCACCATAGAAGATCTGGAAGCGATACAAGCGGCGGCGGCGCAATCCACGGTCGGTGCCGTGGTCGGCGGCGGCTTGCTGGGGTTGGAAGCCGCTAAAGCCTTGAAAGACTTGGGATTGGAAACTCACGTGGTCGAATTCGCACCGCGCTTGATGGCGGTGCAGTTGGACGAAGGCGGCGGCGCGATGCTGAAACATAAAATCGAAGCGCTGGGCGTCAACGTTCATTTGAACAAGAACACCACATTGATAGACGACGGCATGCAGTGCCGGCACAAAATGAATTTCGCCGACGGCCAGGTCTTGGAAACCGACATCGTGTTGTTCTCGGCCGGCATTCGCCCGCGCGACGAGATCGCCCGCCAATCAGGTTTGGAAGTCGGCCCACGCGGCGGCATTGTCATCGACAACCAATGCCGGACATCCGATCCGGACATTTACGCCATCGGTGAATGTGCACTGTGGAATGGCCAGATCTTCGGTCTGGTCGCGCCGGGTTACACGATGGCCAGAACCGTCGTCGCCGGATTGAGCGGCGAGGCGGCCAGCTTTACCGGCGCCGACATGAGCACCAAACTGAAGCTGATGGGCGTCGATGTCGCCAGCATCGGCGACGCGCACGCCAGAACGCCGGGGGCATTGGTTTACACCTACCAGAACGGTTCGGCCGAAATCTACAAACGCTTGGTGGTCAGCCAGGATCAAAAACACCTGCTCGGCGCAGTATTGGTCGGCGATGCCGCCGGCTACGGCACCTTGTTGCAATATTGCCTGAACGGTATCGAGTTGCCGGAAAATCCGGATTCGTTGATTTTGCCGCAGCGCTCCGACCAATCGGTGGGCCTGGGGCCCGACGCGCTGCCGGCGTCTGCGCAAATCTGCTCATGCCACGATGTCAGCAAAGGCCAGGTCTGCGGGGCGATCGAAGCCGGTTGCCTGACGCTGGGCGATTTAAAGGCGCAGACCAAGGCTGCCACCGGTTGCGGCGGTTGTTCGGCGCTGTTGAAGTCGGTATTGGACTGCGAATTGAGCAAGATGGGCGTCGCGGTCAGCACCGACCTGTGCGAACACTTTGCCTACACCCGCCAGGATTTGTACAACCTGGTCATGGTCGGCCAAATCAAAACGTTCGACGAATTGCTGGACAAACACGGCAAAGGTTTGGGCTGCGATGTCTGTAAGCAAGCCGTAGGCTCGATTCTGGCCTCTTACTGGAACGACTACATCTTGGAAAAACCGCATATCGGCCTGCAGGATACCAACGACACCTTTCTGGCCAATATGCAGAAAGACGGCACTTATTCGGTGGTGCCGCGGATCGCCGGCGGCGAAATCACGCCGGATATGTTGATCGTACTGGGACAGGTCGGCAAAAAATACAATCTGTACACCAAAATCACCGGCGGTCAGCGCGTCGACTTTTTCGGCGCCCGGCTGGAGCAATTGCCGGCGATCTGGAAAGAACTGACCGATGCCGGCTTCGAATCCGGCCACGCTTACGGCAAGTCGCTGCGCACGGTCAAATCCTGCGTCGGCAGCACCTGGTGCCGCTACGGCGTCGACGATAGCGTCGGCCTGGCGATCGAACTGGAAAACCGCTACAAAGGTTTGCGGGCGCCGCACAAAATCAAATTCGCCGTGTCGGGTTGCACCCGGGAATGCGCCGAGGCCCAGGGCAAGGATATCGGCGTCATCGCCACCGAGAACGGCTGGAATCTATATGTTTGCGGCAACGGCGGCATGAAACCGCGTCACGCCGATTTGTTCGCCACCAACCTGGACAAGGAAACCCTGATCAAATACATCGACCGGGTATTGATCTTTTACGTGCGCACTGCGGCCCGCCTGCAACGCACTTCGGTCTGGATGGAAAACATGGAAGGCGGCCTGGAGTATTTGAAGTCGGTGGTGATCGACGACAAGCTCGGGATTGGCGCCGATCTGGAGCAGCAAATGCAGCATGTCATCGACACCTATCAATGCGAATGGAAAACCACCTTGCAGGACGAACAACGCCTGAAACGGTTCCGCCATTTCGTCAATAGCGACCAAGCCGACGACAACGTGGTGTTCGTCGAGGAGCGCGGCCAAATTCGGCCGGCCAACGACTTCGAACGCAAACATTTTAAATTGGTAGAGGAGGCCGCCTAATGAGCAGTTGGATCGATGTCTGCAGTGTCGACGATTTGCAACCGGATTCCGGTATTTGCGCGCTGGTTGGCGGGCGGCAGGTGGCGATATTTTTCCTGCCGCGGCGGCAAGCGGTTTATGCGCTCGGCAATTTCGACCCGTTCAGTCGCGCAAACGTGTTGTCGCGTGGCATGATAGGCGACATCGGCGGTGAGCCGATGGTGGCGTCGCCGATGTATAAGCAGCATTTTCATTTACATACCGGCGTGTGTTTCGAAGATCCCAGCGTCGCAACGCCTGCATACCGGGTCCGAATCGACCGCGGCAGGGTAGCGGTGCAATTGCCGGAGTAAAAAAATGAAATTCCGCTATTACATTGCCGACGTGTTCACCCGGCAAATCTTCAATGGCGCCCAGATTGCCGTGCTACCGCAGAGCAACGGCCTCAATAGCGAAACGATGGCGGCCATCGCCAAGGAATTGAACTTGCCGGAAACGGTATTTCTGTTTCCGAATCTGGGTAGCGCAAACGGCCGGCGCATGCGGATTTTTTCGCCGTTGGGCGAGATCCAGTTCGGCGGCCATGCCATCGTCGCCGCGGCGTACGTGTTGGCCGAGTGCGGCGATATCGCGCTGGCCGACCCGGTGACGCCGTTGTTGTTGGAGCAAAACGTCGGCGTGATCGAAGCCAATGTTTCCAGCGTCGGCGGCAAACCGACCTTGGTGCAATTCAGCCGCCGGGTCAGCGCCGTGGTCGACCGTTTCGCGCCGCGCGATGAGGAACTGGCGCAGTTCCTCGGACTGCAGATCGCCGATCTGGACCACAAGAAATATACGCCTCGCCTGGTTTCCTGCGGATTTCCGTATCTGGTAGTACCGGTGTGGAATTACGAATCGGTACGCAAGGCCCGTTTCAATTACGCGGCCTGGAGCCAGTCCAGCGCGCCGCAAACCGCGGCACAGGAAATTTTATTGTTTGCGCCGAAATCGCCGAATCCGGAAGCCGATTTCACGTTGCGGCTGTTAGGCCCGAACATCGGCATGCATGAAGATCCGCCGGTCGGCAGTGCAACGCCGGCATTTTGCAGTTACCTGTGTTCCTTTGAGCACACGCGCAAAGGTACCCATGTGTTCGCGGTCGAGCGCGGCCACCATGCCGGCCGCCGCAGTTTGATTCAATTGGAAATGGATAACAAGCAGCAGGAATATCTGACGGTCCGGGTCGGCGGCCAGGCGGCGATATTTGCCGAAGGTATTATCGATCTGCCGGATTGAACCGGCGCATTACAGGCCGGCGCGATGCGCGCGCCGGCTGCATTTGCCGGCTTATTCCCGGGTTTTACTGCGTTTCGAGGTTGAGCCGACACGCTTTTTGCTTTTGTCTTTCTTGACCAAAGCCGCGTCGAAACGGGAAATGTTCAACGGCTTGCCGGCGACGCGCACTTTCTTCAGCGCCTGAAACAAATCCTTGGGCATGCCGGCAGGCAGTTCCACGGTACTGTAGTTTTCCTCGATTTTAATCCGGGCGATATGGTCGCCGTCGATGCCGGTCTCGTTGGCGATCGCACCGACGATGTTGCCGGGTTTGACGCCGTCGGCGCGGCCGACTTCGATGCGGAACATTTCCATTTCCACCGCGCCGACGCGGCCTTTTTCCCGGCGCGGGCCACGTTCGCCGCGCTCGGTTTGCGGTTTGTTGTCGGCATCTTTGCGCGGTTTTTTGCCGCTGTCTTTCAACAATAACGGCGTGTCGCCTTGCAACAGTCTGGCCAGTGCCGCGGCGATGTCCATCGCCGGGACGTTATGTTCCACCTGGTATTGGTTGATCAATTGCGTATAAAAACTCAGCTCTTCGCCGGCCAGCGTGTCGGTGATGCGCTGTTTGAACTTGTTGATCCTGGCGTTGTTGATGAACTCGGTCGACGGCAGCTGCATCTCCTCGACTTTCTGTTTGGTGGCCTGTTCGATATTGGCCAACAGGCGTTTTTCCCGCGGCGACACGAACAGGATGGCGTCGCCGGTACGGCCGGCACGGCCGGTACGTCCGATACGGTGGATATAGGATTCGGTATCGTAAGGAATGTCGTAGTTGACGACGTGGGTGATGCGGTCCACATCCAGGCCGCGGGCGGCGACATCGGTCGCGATCAGAATATCCAGCTTGCCGCTTTTCAGGTTGTCGATCGCGCGTTCGCGCAGCGCTTGCGACATGTCGCCGTTGATCGCCGACGCGGAAAAGCCGCGTGCTTCCAGTTTCTCGGCCACTTCGATGGTCGCGGTTTTGGTGCGGACGAAAATGATCATGCCGTCGAAATTTTCCGCTTCCAGGATCCGGGTCAAAGCGTCCATTTTATGCAGGCCGCTGACGAACCAGTAACGCTGGCGAATATTGGCCGCCGTGGCGGTTTTGACCTTGATCGTGACCTGTTCCGGGTTGTTCAGATATTGCTGGGCGATTTTGCGGATCTCGCTTGGCATCGTCGCCGAGAACAGCGCGGTTTGCCGGGTCGGCGGAGTTTGTTCCAGAATCCATTCCACGTCGTCGATGAAGCCCATCCGCAGCATTTCGTCGGCTTCGTCCAGCACTAAGGTTTGCAATTGGTCCAACTTCAAGGTGCCGCGGCGCATGTGATCCATGACCCGGCCCGGTGTGCCGACGATGACATGCGCGCCCCGGTTCAGTTGGCGCAATTGGCTGGTGTAATCCTGGCCGCCGTATATCGGCAGGACGTGAAAGCCTTTGATGTGGGCGGCGTAGCATTGAAAGGCCTCGGCCACCTGGATGGCCAACTCGCGGGTTGGTGCCAGCACCAGCGCTTGCGGGTCTTTTTGCTTGATGTCGATGCGGTTCAGGATGGGCAGGGCGAAGGCGGCGGTTTTCCCGGTGCCGGTTTGGGCCTGGCCCAACACGTCGCGGCCGGCCATTACGAACGGGATGATTTGAGCTTGAATCGGCGAGGGGGTTTCGTAACCGACGCTTTCCAGCGCTTTTAGTATCGGATCGGCAAGATTGAGATCTTTAAAGCTAGGCGTGGTTACGGTGGGCGTATCGGACATTAAAAATACCTGTAGATGAAAAGAGATCGGCCGGCCGGTAAGCGAGCCATGGCCGGCATTGTAACGCAGTTCGGTCGAATATTGCTTAACTTATTGATAATTACAGAAAAAAATCGGTGCGCTATGTAGCCCGGTTTGCCGAATAAGTCAGGCAGATAAACAGGAAAAATTGGGCGCCGAAAATTAGGTTGGCCATCAATAAATGCACCGGTTGGGCGAAGGCCGGAAAACCTAAGCGATCCAGGCTGACTCCGGCCAGGATGGCCGTCACGATCAAACCGGCCAGGACATAGCCCAGTCGCAACAACAGGCTGCCGGCGGCGGCTTGCTCGCGGATTTTCCAAACCAGCCACAGGTTGGTAAACAGAATGATCGACGAAAACGAGCGGTGGACGTAGAAGATGATCGGAAAACTGTCGCGCCAGTATTGGCGTTCGATATAGCTGTGCTCGTGAGCGATGTAGTCGACCGCTTCCCGCACCTGGGTACCCATCGCAATTTGCAGTAAGGTCATGCCCATCGCCACTTTCAAAACTGTCGCAAAACGCGGCGTCAGCCAATATGTGTCTATCGCCTGAAGCAGGGGTTTCTGCGAGCGGGCGATGGCATAAATCAGCAGCGCGACGATGCCCAGGGCCAGCAGCATGTGTAGCGTAATCATCAGCGGTTTCAAGTTGCTGGCTACGACGGCCGAGCCGAGCCAGCCTTGAAAACCGACCAAAAAGAACACCGACAGCGCCAGATAAAAAATAGTCTTGTCGGCCTGCAAATAGATGCGCGAAGACCAGGCCGTCAGGAAAATCAAGAAACCGATCGTCACGCCGACCAGTCGGTTGGTATATTCGGTCCAGGTTTTCACCGGATTGAAGGCGGTATTTTCGTAACCGCGCGCGGCATAAATTTCGTGGTAATTGGCCGGTAGTTGCGATTCGTCGGTGGGCGGCACCCATTGGCCGAAGCAGGTTGGCCAGTCCGGACAACCCATGCCGGCGCCGGAGGCGCGGACGATGCCACCGACCAGAATCACAAAATAAACGGCAAAGATTGTCAGCGCACCTAAGCGGCGAAAACGGGCGGCAGCCTGATCGTCTATCATAGCGGTAAAACTTATAGAAACATGGATTGAGCGAGTTCGATTTCTTCGGATACGCCTTCGATTTCCAATATCTCGGCATCGGTTTGCAGGCCCAGTTTGGCAAAGGCCGGGACCGTGCTCCAATCGACTCGGCAGGCGGGGTGGTCGGTGCCGGCGATACTTTGCAGAAAGGCAACCTGCACCAGATCCACATAATCGGCTTGCGGACCGGCGTCGCGTTGAAAATTTACGTATTCCGAGGGAACCAATTTCAATTCTTCCGGAAAATTCCAGGTATTCATGATGATTTTGCCAACGTGCGGGTGGGCTTTTTCCAACAATTTGTCTAGACGGGAAGGGCTGTCGCGGAACTCGGGAATCTTTTCGACCAAGGTCAATATGGGCAGTTTGCCGATTTGGTGGATAAGACCCGCCAGCATTGCTTCGTCGGCATTCAGGTGCGGTACAAAGGCGCTCAACGCCCGCGCAATTGCAGAAACGTTGACCCCTTGTTCCCAAGTACTGCGAAAGTAGGCTTCCAGTAATGCGCTGGTTGGTTTGAACATTTGCTGCATGATCAAACTGGTGATCAAAGTACGGATGGTATTGTTACCGAGCCGGGTCACCGCCATGTGAATGTTTTTGATTTCAACCGCGCCGCGATATAACGGGCTGTTGGAAACCTGAATCAAACGCGCAGAGATTGCCGCATCGGTGGCGATGATTTCTGCCAGGCTCTGTGCAGTGGCGTCACCCTTGCTGACCGCGTCTCTGACTTTAATTGCCACATCCGGCAGCGTAGGCAATACCAGGCGATTGGCGTCCAATTCCTCTTGTACGTGAACCAGAAAGTCTTGAACCGATTTGAATTGCATGAATGAATTTCCGTTATTGAGCTGAAACCAGCGTCAATTGCGCGTGGTTATCGCCGTCAAGTATAAGGTTTTTTGGCATGCCATCAACTATTTGCAGGACTAGCAAAAGACGTGTTTCGCCGTCATAGGACGCTGCGGTTAGCACGGAGCCGAGGGTTCGGTTGCTGTCGTCAACTACTGCCGAGCCCGGTTGCGGAAGGTCGGTGCCCGAGAAGCCGGCGAGAAATAACGCGCGTTTCACTTTGCCCAGGTAGTGGGTGCGGGCGACAATTTCCTGGCCGGTATAGCAACCTTTGCTAAAACTGATGCCGCCAAGTTGGTCAATGTTCAACATCTGCGGAATATGCTGTTCCGACTGTTCCGGACCGAACCAAGGTAAACCGGAGGTGATGTCGTGGTAGCGCCATTCGTCCGAAGAACCGAATACAACCCCCGGTTTCGCGGTCAATTCCGCGATTCTTTCCGTTGCCCGGTTTTCCGGTAAAAGCCATAAAAACCGGCTGTTTGCGGGTAGTTTGACCAGTGGCTCGGGAGACAACGTTACGGCAAAATCGGTTTCAGGCGGGTTGAGGCCGGCCGCTAGGCTCGCAGCCCCTGACATTCCGTAAATCGTCAACCGGTTATCCCGCTCCAATTGCACTTTAGCGCGCAATACATACCGGTGCAATTTAGTGAAAACGGTGTCGCGCAGTCCGGCCGGGAGCACTAACACAAAACCTTGCGGTGTTTTTACGACCAACAATGTACTGATTACTCGGCCTTTGGCGTTGCAAAAAGCGGCTATGCTGGCTCGACACTCGGTGAGCTCATGAATGTCGCAGGTCAGTTGGCCTTGCAAAAAGCCGGCAGCGTCGGCGCCGGCGACTTCGATGGCGGTGAGTCCGGTGTCGCCATATATTTTTTGGGGAATTGTCGCTTGTTCTGCTGCCGATGCCGGCATAGGGTCTACAATCATGTCACTGTCTAAATCATTATCGGTCCGGCTAGTTTACCCCAGGCGGAACAAGGCGACGGGATTGTGTACAAAAATATCGAGCAGAGCGTAGATTTTCGTTTAGGCGTTTCCAGGCAACGCCGATTGTGTGTTAGTTTCTCGCACCTTGCGGCGCTGGCTGCATGCTGGCTGAATTCGCTCCCACTGGTTTGCCGGCTCGGATTGACCGTTGTGGTTTTTTTGAGTTGGTTTGCGGCGGTCTGGGCCGAAAACAGGTCTAACATGGTTTTACGTTACAGTCAGCAGCGCGGATGGTCGGTTCAAGAAGGCCGCCACGATTCTCAGCCGATTCGTTTGCGGAATACGTGCGTAGTTACCCGGATGCTGGTGGCACTTCATTGGATCGGCGAAAGCGATATCCGGGGCGCGCGGGTAGTGTTCCCAGATATGCTGAAGCCCGACGAATTTCGCAGATTGTTGGTTTGTTTGAAAATTACTGATATTGGCTACGACGCATGAATGGAAACGCCCAGAGCATCCCTTTGCAGGTTGGTTCATTGAAGAATCTGCCGGCGCTACCCGAGGCGAGTATGCGGATACTGGCCGCCGTCAATACCCCCGACATATCGATCGACAAATTGACCTCCATTCTGGCGCTATCGCCGGGTTTGGTTGCTAGGCTACTGGGTTTGGCAAATTCCGCTTATTTTGCCCGCGGCGCCGTTGTCAGCGATTTGCGTACGGCCATTTTCCAGGTGCTGGGTTTGGATTTGGTCAAATCTCTGGCGTTGGGTATCGTGCTTAACGTGCAGTTCGACACTAGCAAATGCCAGCAATTCGATAGCGAACGGTTTTGGAGCGAATCCTTGTTGACCGCCGTTTCCGCACAAAAACTGGCGGTTGGCCGCCGGCAACTGCAAGGTTTCTCCTCATCCACGGTTTACACTGGCGGCCTGTTGTTGAATATCGGCATGTTGGCTCTGGCGTTTCTGTTGCCAGACCAACTAAATAGCATACTGGTCAAGTGCAGTGCCTCGGGCTTAGCGGTCGGCGAGGAGATAGCCCGGCAACTCGGGCATAGCCATCACCAGCTTGGTTATGTCCTGTTGAACAAGTGGCAACTGCCGACGGTGTACCAATCGTTACTGTTTAATTACGGACAGCTCGATTTTGTCGGCCACGAGCGAGCTCTGTTGGTTTTGCTCAGATTATCGCGCCAATTGAGCAGTAATATCTGTTCCGGAACGGCGATTGGCCAAGACGTTGTCGATGTGGCTTGCCATGAGTTGGAATTGTCCACAGAAGCCATTGAGAAAGTGATCGAATGGCTGGGGCAAAACAAACAAGCTGTGGACAGTTTGGCCGGCATCATGGGGGAGCGATGAGCCCGCAAGCCGCCGATACAAGCGCCGAACAACCCGGCGGCGTGCATGATCTGGTAATCGACTTGTTCAATGCCTTGTCGGCGATAAAACAATTGTCGGAACTCGATTGCCAGATTGACGACGAGACAAAATTGGTAAAACAGGCACTGGCCAGTTTGATTCAATACCAAGATATGGAGCGTTGTTCGTTTTTCATGTTGGATGATGCCGGGATGTTGACCAATTTGACCGGAATTAGCGTGGAAGAATCGCTGCAAGCGCCTGCGGTCCGCGGTAAGCCGTTGACGTTCAAAGTCGGAGAGGGGGTGATCGGTATGGCGGCTGCCAGCGGCGAGTTGCAGCATTGCCGCAATTGCGCGGAAGATGCGCGTTTTGAAAAATCGTCGGCTGTGGCTTTGCCCGGATCGCTGATCAGCGTGCCGGTTTTTACCCTAAACCGGCATCTGATCGGTGTATTGAACGTATCGCACCCGCAACCGTTTTACTTCACCGATTGGCATATCCGGTTGCTGGAAGTCTATAAAAACATCCTCGGCCAACTGATCACCACGCGACGGTTGGTACGGCAAATGGAGCGACAAATCGCCTCGCGGACGGCGGAGCTGGAAACGCTGGTGGCCGAAACCAACCAGCTCAAAGAGCATTTCGCCAGCATGTCGATGCACGATCAATTGACAGGCTTGCACAACCGGCGTTTTTTCTACGACCAAGTCGAAATTGCGATTGCCCAGCACACACGGTACCGTACCAGCCTCTGCTTACTGGTGCTTGATATCGATCATTTCAAAGTCATCAACGACCGTTTCGGCCATTTGTTCGGCGACCAGGTTTTGGTCGGCGTCGCTTCGGCGTTGAAGCGGCAAGTCAGAAGCACCGACATTTTGGTGCGTTTCGGCGGCGAGGAGTTTGTGTTGATTTTTACCAATACCTCATGCAGCAACGGTAAAGCGTTCGGAGAGCGGATTCGGCAGGAAATCGGTAAACTCGAATGGAGCCTAGGTGGCGAAACGGTCAACGTGACTTTGAGTATCGGCCTTTTTTGTCTGAGTGCAGACTGCTATCCAGATAATCGGGCTCCTGACATCGACGAAATGATCAATTGTGCCGACGCGGCGCTTTATCAAGCCAAAGCGAATGGCCGCGACCAATTGGTCGTCTTCGAGGACTTGAGAGTGCGCAGCGATTAACGTTGTCGGCTTAAAGCGGTTGTTCTGGGAAATTATCGATTCTAAAATCGGCAAGACTGTCATCAAAACAAGGAACGGCGTTACGTTCCGTTGGTTTCTGGGAGAAGATCGAATGAAACAAGTGTTACCGCATTGCGTTTTTTCGTTGGCATTGGTCTTGGCAAGTTGGATGGCGCAAGCCGACCAGGCCAGCGATATGCAAAAAATGCTCAACGATCAGGTTATGGCCAAGCCGTTTAGCGTCGAGGACGAAGCGAAACTGAACAGCTACATCGAAGAAGCGACGAAGAGGGGAACGCCGCCCAGATCAGAGCCCAGTAAGTACTGGCGACGCGGTTACACCTGCAACGATTTGCGGCGTTACTCCTGGAACGATTATAGGGATTGCAGCTATTACTACCGCTATTACGGCTATTATTGGCCTTACTGATTTGCAGTTTTATTTTTGGATCATTTCATTTGGAGATATAGATGGCTATTGCTCGAAACACATTCCTGAAACTTGCCGGTGCGGCGGCTGTGGCCGCAATGTTGGGCGGGTGTGCTGCCGTACACACGTCGATTGCCAAAAAGGACCTGGACGTCCAAACTAAGATGAGCGACACGATATTTCTCGACCCGGTCGGGCCGGAACAGCGCACTATTTTTCTCGATGTGCGCAATACCTCGGACAAAGCCAATTTCGACGTGATGTTGCCGGTAAAACAGGCATTGCAGTCTAAAGGCTACATCATCTCCAGCGATCCGGAAGCCTCGCATTATTGGCTGAGAGCCAACGTGCTCAGCGTCGATAAAGCCAGCCCGACGGCGGCGGAATCCGCGCTGCATTCCGGATATGGCGGCTCGTTGGCCGGCGCGGCAGCCGGCGCCGCGATCGGCGGCGGCTTGGGTGGTTGGTCCGGCGCAGGAATCGGCGGTTTGGCCGGCGCGGCGGTCGGCGGTGCAATCGAAACTATTGCCGATGCCGCCGTCAAAGACGTGACTTATATGGTGGTCACCGACATCGAAATCGCCGAAAAAGCCAAAAGCGGTGTCGTCATCAGACAGGACAGCCAACAGGACGCCAAGCAAGGTATCGGTGGTTCGCGCCGGCAGACATCGTCAGAGGTCAGCGATCGGAAAAAATACCGCACGCGTATCGTCAGTACCGCCAACCAGGCCAATTTGGAATATGAAGAGGCGGCTCCTAGCTTGACTTCCGGTCTGGTCAGATCGATCTCCGGTTTGTTCTAAACCGTTTTTGCGTTATCCGATGCCTTTGCTGCGGCAACTGCCGAGGCGAGGGTATCGGTTCTCAATTCTTAAAATCGCTGTATAATCCGGCGCCTCTTCAACCCGGCCGCCTTGTGCCGGACGTCCCTGTCAAATTTCGAAACTATTGCTATGGCACTTCATTGCGGAATCGTCGGCCTGCCCAACGTCGGCAAATCAACCCTGTTCAACGCGCTGACCAAAGCGACTATCGCCGCCGAGAACTATCCTTTTTGCACCATCGACCCCAATGTCGGGGTGGTGCCGGTACCCGATCCGCGGATGGATAAATTGGCCGAAATCGTCAACCCGGAGCGGGTTTTGCCCACCACCATCGAGTTTGTCGACATTGCCGGCCTGGTCGCCGGCGCATCTAAAGGCGAAGGTTTGGGAAACCAGTTTCTCGGTAATATCAGAGAGACCGATGCCATCGTGCATGTGGTGCGCTGTTTTCACGACGATAACGTGATTCACGTTGCCGGCAAGGTCGATCCGATCAACGATATCGAAGTCATCAATACCGAATTGGCTCTGGCCGACATGGCGTCGGTGGAAAAGGCGTTGCAGAAATCGGCTAAAGCTTCCAAATCGGGCAATAAAGACGAGTTGGCCAGAAAGCAGGTATTGGAACGGGTCCTGGAACACCTGAATGCCGGCGAGCCGGTCCGCACCTTGGGGCTGAGCGAAGACGAAGCCAAATTGATCAAGGAATTGTGTTTGATCACGATCAAGCCTACCTTGTATGTGGCCAACGTGCAGGACGACGGGTTTGAAAATAATCCGTTGCTGGACAATGTCAAAAGTTTTGCCGAACGCGAAGGCTCTAAAGTGGTGCCGGTATGCGCCGCGATAGAGGCGGAAATCGTGCAATTGGACGACGCCGAGAAGGTTGAATTTCTCGCGGATTTGGGGTTGGAAGAGCCCGGGTTGAACAGGGTGGTTCGAGCGGCTTACCAGTTATTGAATCTGTCGACCTATTTCACGGCAGGGGTCAAAGAAGTCAGAGCTTGGACGATCCCGGTCAATGCATTGGCTCCTCAGGCTGCCGGCGTGATTCATTCCGATTTCGAAAAGGGATTCATACGTGCCGAAGTGGTTTCTTACCAGGACTTTGTCAACTACAAAGGCGAGCAAGGTGCGAAAGACGCTGGCAAATGGCGTCTGGAAGGCAAGGAATATAAAGTGCAGGACGGCGATGTCATGCATTTTAGGTTCAACGTTTGACAAGGTTTTGGCGCGCCGTTATAATGGCGTCTTGTTTTGTTACGCAAGATTTGTGGCGACATAGCTCAACCGGTTAGAGCGCGGGATTCATAACCCCGAGGTTCCAGGTTCGATTCCCGGTGTCGCCACCATTTAAAACAAGCACTTAGGCCAAAAGCCAAGTGCTTTTTTTATGTCCGTTGGGCGCTTCAAAAAAAGTTTAACCAGTCAATTTTGTCGACGAGATGGCCAGGCAATGGGGGCGGTGGGTATGTGCGAATCCGGTTTCTAAGCCGCCTCGCATAACGCTACAAGGTTCGGCATGTGGGAATCTCTAAAAAATCATGATTACTCATCCGGCACTGGAATCGGAAAAAATCGTTCCTTAAAAACAACGACTCTGCAATTTACAGCTTGCAATCCGGTGACGACTCTATCTATGGCGCCGACCGTTCTAAACAGCGATCAGCGGATAATTGCTCAGTCATCGATTGGCGATAAAGTGCTCAGGGATTAGAACGGTATTGGTCGGCGTGTGGCTGTTGTCCGGTTCGGGATAATCTTTCGTGTAGTGCAGGCCACGGCTTTCCTTGCGCTGTTGGGCGCAACGAATGATGAGTTCGGCGACGATTACCAGATTACGTAGTTCCAATAGATCGCTGGTGATGCGAAACTGACCGTAATATTCCGCGATTTCCTCTTTCAGCAGTACCAGCCGATTCATGGCTCGCTCCAGGCGCTTGTTGGTGCGGACGATGCCCACATAGTCCCACATGAAGCGGCGCAATTCGTCCCAGTTGTGGGCTATCACCACTTCCTCGTCCGAGTCGCTGACTTTGGATTCATCCCAGCCGGGCAGCGCCATCGGTTCCGGCAGTTGGTCGAAAATCCGGCGGATGTCTCGGTTGGCTTGTTCGGCGAAAACCAAGCATTCCAACAACGAGTTGCTGGCCATGCGGTTGGCGCCGTGCAGGCCGGTGCAGGCGACTTCGCCGATGGCGTATAAGCCCGGAATATCGGTGCGGGCGTTGGCGTCGGTAACGACGCCGCCGCAAGTGTAATGGGCGGCAGGAACCACCGGAATCGGTTGTTGGCTGATGTCGATGTCCAGTTCCAGACACTGCATGTAGATGGTCGGGAAGTGCTTTTGTATGAATTCCCGAGATTTATGGCTGATATCCAGATACACGCATTCGATACCGTGTTTCTTGATTTCGCTGTCTATAGCGCGGGCGACGATGTCGCGGGGTGCCAGCTCCATGCGGGCGTCGTAGCGGCGCATGAAGCGCTCCCCATCGGGTAAAATCAGATGGCCACCCTCGCCGCGTACCGCTTCGCTTATCAAAAACGAGCGGGCGGTGGGATGGTACAGGCAAGTCGGATGAAATTGCATGAATTCCATGTTCGCTACTTTGCATCCTGCTCGCCAAGCTAAGGCGATACCGTCGCCGGTGGAAATATGCGGATTGGTTGAATATAGGTAGACTTTGTTCGCGCCTCCCGTGGCCAGTACCACAACTTTGGCAGCGATCGTCTTGATTTTTCCGGATATGTTATCCAAAACATAGGCGCCGCATATGCGTTGCCGGTCGGCGCCCAATTTGGCTGCCGTGATCAGTTCCACTACATTATGGTGCTCCAGCAGACTGATATTGGGGTGGGTCTGGGCGCGTTCGATCAGCGATAGCGATACGGCTTTGCCGGTAGCATCGTCGCTGTGTACGATACGCCGGTGGGAATGGCCGCCTTCTCGATTCAGATGTAACTGTTTGACGCCGTGGGCGTCGCGTTCTTCGGTAAAGTTGACGCCCTGGGAGCGCAGCCATTCGATGCTTCTTCGACCTTGAGCGACGGTCAGGCGAACAATGTCCGGATCGCACAAACCGGCGCCCGCAATTAAGGTGTCTTCGATATGTGATTCGATCGAATCGTAGCGGTCGTCGAACACTGCCGAAATCCCACCTTGGGCATAATAGGTGCTGCATTCGGTCAAAGCGAATTTGGCAAGTACTCCGACCTTGTACCGGTCTGCCAAGTGCAGTGCCAAGCTGAGTCCGGCGCCACCGCTACCTGCAATCAGCACGTCGTAATAGGGGTTGGTGTTTAAGGCGGTTTCGCTGTTAGTCAAGGTGGTCAAGTCGGTCGGCGAGAGTGAAAGTTTAACCCGGCCGCGAATAATATCTCGTTTTACCGGCCCGGTAATTTTTTTTGTATTGCCAGAACTAATAAGGTTTAATTCTGTCCACTTCAGTAGAAAAATAGAGCAGTGAACGAACAAATAAGCACCACCGAAGATGTCGATCAAAGCCTTGTGCAGAGGGTACAGCAAGGTGATAAAGCAGCCTTCGATCTGCTGGTTTTAAAGTACCAGCATAAGATCGTCCACTTGGTGAACCGATATGTCAAAGATCCCAGTGAAGCGCAGGACGTGGCGCAGGATACTTTCATAAAGGCATATCGGGCTTTGGGCGATTTCCGCGGTGAAAGCGCGTTTTATACTTGGTTGTACCGGATCGCGATCAATACCGCGAAGAACTACCTTTTATCGCGTTCCCGCCGCCACTTTGATTACGAGATCGACGTTCAGGATGCGGAGCAAGTGGAAAACGCTCCGCAGCTAAAAGATATTGAAACGCCCGAGCATCAGTTGATGAACGAGCAAATCGTTGCGGTGATTAAATCCGCAATCGAAAATTTACCGGAAGAAATGCGGATTGCAATCACGCTCCGAGAATTCGAAGGGATGAGCTATGAAGAAATTGCGGAGGCGATGGATTGCCCCATCGGCACCGTGCGTTCGCGGATTTTCAGAGCGCGCGAAGCCATTGACCAAAAATTAAACCCGTTGCTCGACTAAAGGTGTATCGATGCAGGAACAAATTAACCAAAAACTATCGCAATTCATAGACGACGAATTAGATGCTGCGCAGTCTCTGGAGTTATTGGCAGCGATTCGCGAAGACGAAGCACTGCAGGATAAACTGAGGCGCTACCAAATCGTCAGCCAAGTATTGAAGAGTAACGAATACTCGGCAGTAAACCCCGAATTTGCCGATAAAATCCATCAACAACTCCGTCAGGAGCCGATTTATTTCATGCCGCGGCCGAAAACGCATCCGGTCAATTGGCAGAAGGCCGGGCTCGCGGTTGCGGCTTCCATCGTGCTTGCAGTGGTCTGGCTGGCCAGTAAAGTCGAGCCGAGACAAAACAATCCTTTCAACTCGGTCGGTGTCGTAGCTCACAGCGGTGCCTCGGCCAACGACATACACGCCCGTTTCAAGGACTATCTGCAAGCTCACGACAATACGCTGTATGTAAACACAGTGCAGGCGGCGCAACCTTATGCGCGGGTGGTCGGTTATCCGCAGGAATAGGGACGTGAGAGTATTACTGGCAATTTTTATCGGCTTGATCAGCGAAGCCGCTGCGGCCGAAAGTCTTACCGCGGTGCAATGGTTGGACAAGATGAATCTGGCGATGAAGACCCTCAATTACCAGGGTACCGTGATTTTCATGAAGAACGGCCAGATAGAAACCATGAAATACCGTCATAGCGTCGACCATGGTGTCGAGCAGGAGCGCTTATCTTCCTTAAACTCGCCGATGCGGGAAGTCACGCGCAAATCCAACGAAGTGACGTGCGTATTTAAGGAAACCAGCGAAAAGGTGATCAACCACCATCCGCTGGACAGTTCGTTCATTATCAACATGCCGAATAACCCGGCATCTTTGGAAAAGTCTTACAACTTGGAACTGGCCGGACAAGAATCTGTAGCGATGTTGCCGGCGCAAATCGTCGCGGCGCAACCTAGAGACGGACTGCGCTACCCCAGAAAAATCTGGATAAACACGCAAAACTTTCTGCCGTTGAAAATAGAAGTTTACGCTCTGGAAGGGCATGCCCTCGAACAGGTGATGTTCACCGAACTAAGCACGCAAACCGTTGCCGACGCGTCGGCGGGCAACGACGCCAGCGATAAGTTCCACACCAAACATATCCATAGCGCTCAGGCCGAGCCTTTGGACCGAGCCACTTTTTTAGTGAAGCGCTGGCCGGAAGGCTTCGAGCCGGTGTTTTTTATCAAAAACTCGATCCAGCAATCGCAAAAAGCCGTAGATCACCTGCTCATGAGCGATGGCTTTTCAACCGTTTCGGTGTATCTGGAGTCCAAAGAGTCGGAAGGCATCGAGGGTCTGCACAGCCTGGGATCGGTAAATTCTTTCAGCAAAGTGATAGACGACACGCAAATCACCGTGCTCGGCGAAGTGCCGGCGAAAACTGTCGAATTAATAGCCGACGGCATCGCTTTGCGCCATTAACTGTTTTTTAAATTTCAATTCGTTTGTTTGGAGATTACATGCTTAACAGGCTGTTTTATGGATTTTTTCTCGTGTTGTTGGCAGTCAACCCGGGTTATGCCCAATTGCCCGATTTTACCGAAATGGTAAAAACCAACGGCGATGCCGTGGTAAATATCAGCACCA
Source organism: Methylomonas aurea (assembly GCF_024505045.1). Lineage (GTDB taxonomy): Bacteria > Pseudomonadota > Gammaproteobacteria > Methylococcales > Methylomonadaceae > Methylomonas > Methylomonas aurea. The sequence continues at coordinate 257,284 of NZ_JANIBM010000002.1, forward strand.
CGCAAAAATCGCCCGATCCGCAAGCCGGTGCCGATCCGCAGCAAATGCCGCAAGACATGCCGCCGGAGATGGAGGAATTCTTCCGCCATTTTTTCCAGGGGCCGGGCCGAGGCTTTACGCCGCGGGAAACCAACTCGCTGGGTTCGGGGTTCGTCATCTCCCGCGACGGCTATATTCTGACCAACCATCATGTCGTCAACAATGCGTCTGAGATCGTGGTCAAGCTGAAAGACCGCCGCGAATTGATCGCCAAATTGATCGGTTCCGACGAAAGTACCGATGTGGCTTTATTGAAAGTCGAAGCTAAAGACCTGCCGGTGGTGGAAATCGGCGTGCCGGACCAACTACAAGTCGGCGAATGGGTGCTGGCGATCGGGACGCCGTTCGGTTTCGACCAGTCGGTCACCGCCGGTATCGTCAGTGCCAAGGGCCGCAGCTTGCCGGACGGCAACTATGTGCCGTTCATCCAGACCGATGTCGCGATTAACCCCGGCAACTCGGGCGGCCCGCTGTTCAACATGCAGGGCAAAGTGGTCGGCATCAACTCGCAGATTTATAGCCGCTCCGGCGGCTACATGGGATTGTCGTTTGCCATCCCGATAGACGTGGCAATGAACGTCGTCGAACAAATCAAAACCAAGGGCAAAGTCTCGCGCGGCTGGCTCGGCGTACAAATTCAGGACGTCACCCGGCAATTGGCAGAGTCGTTTGGCATGGACCGTCCGCACGGCGCGTTGGTATCGAAAGTGATTCCCGGCGGGCCGGCCGAGAAAGCAGGCATCCAGATCGGCGACATCATCGTCGAATTCAACGGCCAAGTCATCGAAACTTCAGGCGAATTGCCGCCGCGGGTGGGCATGACGCCGGTCGACGAGAAAGCCAAAGTCAAAATCATTCGCCAGGGCGATAAACAAGACGTAACGGTAAAAATCGGCTTGTTGCCGGCGCAGCAGAACATTGCGGCTGCGGGACCCTCAACTGCTTCGGAAACTGCCGTTAACCGTCTTGGGTTGGCCGTTGCCGACCTGACTGCTGAGCAACGCCAGCAATTACAGGTCGAAAAAAATGGCGTTTTGGTGCAGAAAGTCGGCAAAGGCATCGCGTTGGATGCCGGTATTCAGCCGGGCGATGTGATTTTGCGGATTCAAAATACCGTGGTACGCGATGCCGCTGAATTCAACAGCATCGTTGCCAAATTACCGGTTGAAAAATCCATTGCGGTTTTGGTACAACGTAACGGCAGCCCGGTGTTTTTGGCTTTCAAAATCGAAAAATGATTGAGGTGACTCAATGCCTGCCGCCAGTAATGTAACCCAATTGATCGGCAACACCCCATTGGTTAAATTGCATAAAGTCGTGGAGGAAAACTCGGCGACGGTATTGGTCAAATTGGAGTCACGCAACCCTGGCGGTTCGGTCAAGGACCGTATCGGCCTGGCGATGGTGCAGGCAGCGGAAAAAAGCGGGCAGTTGCGCGGCGGTGGCATCATCGTCGAGCCGACGTCGGGTAACACCGGTATTGCCTTGGCGATGGTGGCCGCAGCGCGCGGCTACCGTTGTATTTTGACGATGCCGGAAACCATGTCGGTCGAACGGCGCCAACTATTGGCGTTGTACGGAGCGGAAATCGTGCTGACTCCGGGAGCGGACGGTATGAAGGGAGCAATTGCCAAGGCCCAGGAAATCGTCGCCAATCATCCCGGTTCTTACATGCCGCACCAGTTCGAAAATCCGGCCAATCCCGAGGTGCACCGGCAAACCACGGCGCAGGAAATTTGGTCTTCTACTGATGGTCAAGTCGATGCTTTCGTCTGCGGAGTCGGTACCGGCGGCACCATTTCCGGCGTGGCCGACGTGATTAAAAACCGCAATCCGCAGTTCAAGGCTATTGCAGTGGAACCGGCCGAGTCGCCGGTCATTTCCGGCGGCAACCATTCGCCGCATAAGATTCAAGGTATCGGAGCCGGTTTCGTGCCGAAGAACTTGGAAGTGGATTTGTTGGACGGCATCGAACTGGTCAGTACCGATCAGGCCTTTGCGATGCGCAAGCGCCTGATCGAGGAGGAGGGTATCATGGCCGGCATCTCTTCAGGCGCCAGCGTCTGCGGTGCCGTCAGAGTGGCGGCGCAACTGGGCCCCGGGAAAACCGTTGTCACCATCGTCCACGACACCGGCGAACGTTATCTCAGCATGGGTTAAACCCTCATTTCGTTCCTCGCTGGGCATTAGAACAATAATTATGAACGACACCAGCAGCAAACACCCGCCCGGCGGGCCCGGCTATTTTCTGAATCGGATTCAGACCCTATTCGTCAGCATGCTGCGCATCTGGACGATACCCATCGTTCTGATGCTGAGCGTTTCCTCCGGTTTTACCACCTATTACGGTCTGTCGCATTTCATCACACCATGGATTGCGCTGGTGATTACCGTGGCGATCCAATCCATCATTGTGATTTGTTCGCTGGAAATGGCCGGTATCCACTGGAAAGCCAACCGGGTCCGTTACTTTTCGGTAGTGGCTTCGTTGGCCGTGGCGATTGCCGCTTCGATCACGTTTTCCTATTTCAAGTTTTACGAAATATCCGAGCGAGAAACCCTGCATATAAACCGGCTGAACCAACTGCGTCAGCAGAGCAAAGGATATCTAGACGCCGTGCTGCAGATCAAGAGTCGAGTCTCGCTGCAGCAAAAGCAGGATTTGGACAAGGCCTCGCTCGACGCCAGTCAAGCCTATTTCGGTACCCATAACCAGATCGCCCCAGGCTACAAGAACCAGGTCGGCGAAGGCCCGTTCTGGCGGCATTACAATCAGATTTATCAGGAAAAAAAGCAGGCGGTGCAACAGCAAGAGCAAGCGTTCCGCGAGTTGGACGAGCATATACGACAGTTGCAGATTAATTTGAATCAGTTGGATGTCAGCAGCGACGAAGCTAGCTACGCTCAATTTTTGAAACATTACCAGGATATCCAACTGGGAGTGAACCAGTTGGCCAGCAGTATGGGAGTGAGCCCGCCGGATGCGCCGTTGCCGATGACCTACAAGCAATTCGTCGAGGACGTGAAACCGTCTTTTGCAATGTGGCGCGGCTTTTCCTGGTTCGCCTTCGTCTGCGCGGCCATGGTGGATTTTTTTACCGTGTTGCTGTCGTACCGGCTGGAGTTCACCGCGCCCGGGCCGTTGACGGTGCAGGAGGAAGAATTGGTGTTCGAATGTCTGCGCCAGTTTACCGAATTCCGCATCAACCAAAACGATGAGCTGGAAATGGTGATCGAGAAGTCTGATCTGGAAAAAGCCCGGCGCTATTCGGATTGGTCGCGAATGTTTGTGGTCGGCCTGTTATTGAGCCGGGGATTTTTGCGCAAGGTGGACCACCGCACCGTTGAATTCGCGCCAAATCTATATCCGTTGGTCGCCGAAAAAATGTCCGATAAAATCGCGGCTCTGAAACAAAAGGCGCTCGCCGCGCCGGCCGGCCATGAATAACCCGCTGTCGGAACTGGACGCCTGGCTCACCGGCAGCGATCTGCAGGATGATGTAGGTGCCGATGACAGTTACTGGTTGGCCGGCTTCGATGCCGACCGCCAGGTGGTGCTGGTTAAGTTGGGGCCCTACCAAAAGCTGTATTTGCGGCCCAAGCAATTCACCAAGCGCTTTTACCACACCGTTTATCCACTGCCGGTCGAGTCCTGGCCCTACCGCCGGCAGATAACGCTGTTCGAAGGATTTTGCACGCTGGACTTGGCGCTGGATTTGCGGTTTCAGGCAACATTTGATTACGCGCTGAAAAACTCCGAATTGTTGCCGGATATCAACGCCCATATCCGCAATGTCTACACCGCCTTAGTCGACGATGCCGTCAATCTGGAATTGCAGGACCTGGCCGACGGTGCCTGGGTCAATACCGGTCTGGCTGAGGCCGAAAAACGCATTGCCCAGCGCATCAACGAGTTGCTGGCGCAACAGCAGATCCAGTCTTTGGCGGTTTGCACGTTGAGCGCCAGTTTTGCTGAGTTTCCCGATGTCCAGTTGGGCCGCGACGCCGTTTACGTTAACGTGCTGAAAAAAACCTTCGAATTGAACCAGACCAAAAATCTGGAATTGTCGCGTCAACAACGTTTGATCGAAGAAGAGGAAATTCACGAAAAACGCCAGCAATTGGAACATTTGCGGCGGATGATCGATCTGGAACAACAGATGCAGGCGCTCGAGGCCGAAAAGCAGCGGCGTTTGGCGGAGGACAAATTCGAGCAGTTGACTCAGCAACTGGCAATCGAAAAACGGCTGCATGCCGAACAACTGCGGCACGATACCGAGTTACAGGAAATGCGCTTCGAAGCCGAACTGCTCAGCCAGGAAAAACGCCAGGCCCGGCAACGTAGCGCAGAGAGCCGGCAATTGACCGACCAATTGGCACACCGGGCGGTATTGCATGAGCAAGAAGTCTTGGCCGAACTTCGTATGCAGCAGCGGGCGCAAATTTTGATGCAGGAACACGATTTGGCAGAGCCAACAGGAGGCGAGCATGGAGAAGCTTAATTCGACGCTATTGATCGTCGTATTCGGCGTATTGATGGCAATGTTGAGTGGTTGTAGTGTTAATTCGACGCTACAGTTCCGTACCGAAATCGATGCGATTGCCGCGCCCGGCGCAACGATCGGCAACCGTTTTCTAGTATTGCCCGGCAATCCGGGCGGTAACGAGCAGGATTTGCAATTCATCGAATTCAAAGGCTATATCGAAAAGGTACTGGCCAATCGCGGCTTCGTCAAAGCGGCGACTGCTCAGGATAGCGATCTGGTGGTTTTTCTCGGCTACGGCGTCGGCCTGCCGGAAGTACACCAATATGCTTATGACGTGCCGGTCTGGAACGATTGGGGCTACTATTACCCGTATAGAAGATCCTTTTATAACCGTGGATTTTATCCGGGGTTTGCCGGCGCCGGATATACCCAACGTATCGACACATACACCACTTTTCGCCGCTATCTGACCTTGGAAGCCTGCGAAACCGGGCCTTATTTGACGCAGCAGCAACGCAAACAATTGTGGAAAACCAGCGTGCAGAGCAGCGGCGCCAGTAACGATTTGCGCTTGGTGTTTCCTTACATGGCTGCCGCGATGCAAGGCTATATTGGCGCCAATACGGGCCATATGGTGACGGTGGATATCGACGAAACCGATCCGTTGGCGCACAGTATATTGGGGCCGCTCCCGGCCGCCGCACCGCTGCCGCCGCGGTAAAACACAATAATCACAGTCAGGAGCTCGCCATGAACAGATCGAACCTTTGCCGATACGGATTGGCCGTCGCTATCGGCCTGCTGAGCGAAACCGCTTTTGCCGCCAAATACAATTTGGAACCGGGCGATGCGGTGCTGACCAATTGCCGCGACATTTACACCAAAGGCGAAATCAAGGCCAAAGTCGACGACGGCTACACCGTGCATTTTCCGAAGAACAGCGGACCTATCCATTGCCCGCCGTTTCGCTGGCATGCGGAATTTGTATTGCCGTTCCAGTCGGTACCGGAGTACCGGCTGCAATTTCTGGGCGGGTTGAAACGCGATATCGTGTTCAAGGTCGGTGAGCCGGTGACGTTTCGGGTGGAAACCGACAAGCGCGTCGTCAAAAACAGGAATTCGATCGATATCGACGCCCAAATCACCGATATCAGCGGCAACGGCGCGATTGCGGTCAAATTGCTCAGTACCGACCCGGAAGCGGCCGCGACCTTTTGGCAATGGATAGGCGGCAATTACGTCGACTTACGCCACAAATACCTGGAACCGGAGCGGGACAAGCGCTCGCGCTAAGGCATCGGTTCGCTTTGCCACCGTTGCAACAGCGCGCGGTGGGCTGCCTTATCGGGTAAGCCGGGGCGGGCGCCCAAGCGGGTGCAACATAACGCGCCGGCGGCACTGGCATAACGCAGCAACTCGGGCCAGGCCAGACCGGCCGCCAAACCGGCGGCGAAGGCGCCGTGAAACGCGTCTCCGGCTCCGGTGGTATCGATCGCCGTGACTGGCGGCGCGTTCAAGCGGCCCGTTTCCTGGCCTGTACGCCAAACCAAGCCGCGTTCGCCCAGCGTGATTACTACCCATGGCGCGATTGCGGCCAATGCCGACAGCGCCGCGTCAACGCCTCCGGAATGCTGAAGCGCAAATTTTTCCGAACACACCAAGTAGTCCATTTTGTCCAGCAAGGCTTCGGTGCCGGAGTGTAACGATCCGGCATCCAGAACGGTCGGAATCTTTGCCGCGGCGCGGCGTTCCAGCAAACGCGCTGAAATATGCGGCTCGTGGCCGTCGCACAATACCACTCTGGGCCGAACCGCGCCGAAGTCCAAGCTGTCTGCCGGCAGCGCCCGCGTGTCGCCTTTGTAGTTGATCAACGCGCGCTTGCCGTCGGGCTTGACCAGTACCGCCGACAACGGCGTCGGCGATTCGCCGCGGACGATGCAGCGGGTATCGATCCCAAAGCGATGCAATTCGCTTAAATGGCTGTCGCCGTAGACGTCGTTGCCCAAATAGCCGCTGAATCCGGCGCGGTAGCCCAGTTTCGCCACGGTAACCGCGGCGTTTGCCGCCGGGCCGCCGCCGCAGCCGAGCAAAGCGTCGGCCACGGTTTTTTCGTCGGCTGCGGGATGGTGCGGCACGCTGAACACCAAGTCGTAGCTGGCATGGCCGACGCAGAGTACATCCAAATGAATCGCTGTGTTTTCCATATTGAATTTTGGTTATCGATGTCAATCCAGGCCTTTGCTGCGGTTCTCCATGCGCCGCAACAATTCGCCGATGATGGCTCGGTACAATTCTTCGCCCAAATATTTGTCTTCGACGCCGCTGTCGATGCTGGGGTTGTCGTTGACTTCGATCACGTAGCCCTTGCCGTTGATTTCCTTGACGTCGACGCCGTACAGGCCGTTGCCGATCGGCTGGGTGGCTTTCAATGCCGCGTCCAGCACCGGCTTCGGTACTTCGAAGGTCGGCAGCGTGGCGAAATTGCCGCTGTCGGTGCGATTGGCGCCGTGGCGGTAAATCTGCCAATGGTTTTTCACCATGAAATAGCGACAGGCATACAGGGCTTTATGGTTGAAGATGCCGATCCGCCAATCGAAATCGGTGTAGAGAAACTCCTGTGCCAGCAATAAAGCCGATTGTTCGAACAATTCGGCGACCTTGGTTTCCAGTTCGGCCCGGTTATTGACTTTGACGATGCCGCGCGAAAAAGAGCCGTCCGGGACTTTGATGACGACCGGAAAGCCGGCAATGGCTTCCAGCTTGTCCAGGTGTTCGGTGTTGCCTTTATGCAGAATCCAGGTTTTCGGCGACGGCACTTTATGGGTACGGAATAGATCGGCCAGATACACCTTGTTGGCGCAGCGCAGAATCGAGGTCGGATCGTCGATCACCACCAAGCCCTCCGCTTCGGCCTTTTTTGCGAAACGGTAGGTATGGTGGTCGATCGCCGTGGTTTCGCGGATGAACAGGCCATCGAACTCGGGCAGGCGGCCGTAATGATTCTGGGTGATCAATTCCACATCGACGCCCATTTGCCGGCCCACCGCAATGAACTTCTTTAGCGCGCCGCGGTTGCTGGGCGGCAGGGCCTCCGCCGGATTGATCAAGATCGCCAGATCGAAACGCGCATTCTTGCGGGCCCGGCTTTTGCGCCAGACTTTCTTGCTGAAGCGGTCCAGAGCCTCGGCAAACAGGGTTTGCATGGCGTCGTCCAGTTGTCCGGGCGAAACCGCTTTCAGATCGGTGATTTGCCACTGCTGCTCCAAGCGCAACGTGATTTCCAGAATCGGGCAGGCGAAACGTTCGAACAGCAAGCGGGCCAGTTCCTGAAACGCCGGTTCCGGCGTCGTGCCGAAATAACTGTACAGCCGGTATTCGCCGTCCTTGTGCTGGTGTTTGAAGGCGCGGGCCAACGGCTGGTTCAAATCTTCCAACTGCAGCCGATACAGCGCATTTTTGCCCAGGTCGTTGATGATCTTCACCGAAGGAATCACGTGGTGGCTACGGGCTTCCGCCAGCAGCGAACAGTAGTAACCGTCGGACAGATAGCTGTAACTGCTGCACAGATTGATGACCCGCACCCGCTGGTCGGGGTCGGTCTGTTCCATGGCGAGGTAGGTTTCGAAACTGACGACTTGCTCGCTGGGGTAATAAGGGTTCCAGTCGGAAAGATTGTCGACGACCAGCAGCGTACTTGCCATGTTGCTCAAACTCGGTGGGTTGGGGAGGCTGAATTTTGAAACCAGACAGGTTTTTAAACAAGGAGTAATATTTCTTCATTTACCCGATCGAGGCTGCTTGCTGCGAAATGCCCTATTCCTACGCCGATATCGATGCCAGCGTTTTTCCCGCCAACTACGCCGAAGCCAGGCAACAGTGGTTGCAACGCGTGGCGGCACTCGATTGCCCGATGCAATTGCAAGCGTTTCCGTGTTCCGGCTTTGGGCCGGACGGCGAGGCGCTGGTAACCGATAGCGTCTGGTTGGGCGATGCCGATGCCGCCAACCTCGTGGTGGTACTGGGTGCCACTCACGGTATCGAAGGTTTCGTCGGTAGTGCCGGCCAAATCGATTTGCTCGAATCGTTGCGGGCCGGTCGGGTAGTCATGCCGCAGACAAGCGCGGTTTTATTGGTACACGCATTGACGCCCTGGGGTTACGCTTGGTTGCGGCGTTGCGACCGGGACGGCGTGGATTTGAATCGGAACGCGCTGGACTTTTCGGCGCCGTTGCCGGAAAACCCTGATTACAACCGGCTTCGAGAAGCCATATTTCAACCAGATGCCGAGCAACGCCGTCAGGCCTTCGCCGAATACGAGGCCCAACATGGCCGAGTGGCGTTGGAGCAGGGCATCAGCGGCGGTCAATACGCCGATCCGGAAGGCCCGTTCTACGGCGGCCGAGCTCCGGCACATGGCCACCTGGTGTGCGAAGCGTTGATCAATAAATATGCCCTGCAGCAGCGGCGGTTGGCGGTCATCGATCTGCACAGCGGATTGGGGCCCTACGGTTACGGCGAAATCATTTGCGACCACGCGCCGGACAGTCCCGGTGCGGCAGTGGCCAAGCGCTGGTATGGCGATTCGGTGACCTTGCCGCTGGCCGGCACCTCGAGTTCGGTGCCGAAGCTGGGCCTGTTGGATTATCTGTGGCACGCGGCGATGACACCGGAGAGCTGCTATGTCACTTTGGAGTTCGGCACCTTCAGCACCGACCGTTTGTTCGAAACCCTGCTGCGCGACCACCTGATCTGGGCCCAGGGCGGGAACAGCACCGAACGGCAGGCGCACGCCCAAATCATGCTGGCGCATTTTTGCCCGGCGGCAACGGCCTGGAGAGAAATGGTGTTGTTCCGCATCCGTCAAGTGATAGGTCAGGCTTTGCAGGGAGTATCGGTTTGAACATCCTATTGCGGCCGGCGCAAAACTCCGATTTGGCGGCCTTGGTTGCACTGGAAAACGCCAGTTTCAATACCGATAAATTGAGCCGGCGCAGCTTCAAGCACTGGTTGGTCAGCGATCACCGGGCATTGTTGCTGGCCGAATTCGAGGGTCGGGTGGCCGGCTATATCCTGATCATTTACCATCCAGGTACCCGGTTGGCGCGGATTTATTCGTTGGCGGTCGCGCCGCAGTTGCGCGGTAACGGCATTGCCAAGGCATTGATGCAGGCCGGCGAGCAAGCGGCCGAAGCCGACGGCCGCCTTTATTTACGGCTGGAAGTCAGCGTCGATAATTTACCGGCAATCGGACTTTACGAAACCTTGGGATACAAAAAATTCGGCCTGTACCGCGACTATTACCAGGATCACAAAGACGCCTTGCGCTACCAAAAGCGCATTCGCCGTTACCACGACCAGCCGCAGCAGCGGCCGGTACACTGGCTTCGGCAAACCACGCCGTTTACTTGCGGACCGGCCTCGCTGATGATGGCGTTGCACGCGTTGAACAAGCAGTATTTGCCGTCGCGGGAAGAGGAAATCGAAATCTGGCGCGAAGCGACGACGATCTTCATGACCTCCGGCCACGGCGGCTGCCATCCGCTGGGTTTGGCGTTGGCCGCAAAACGCCGGCAATTCGCCGTCGAGGTTTGGATTAACCAAAGCGGCCCGTTGTTTATCGACAGCGTGCGCAGCGAGGATAAGAAACAGGTCGTCGAATTGGTCGACAACCGTTTCAAACAACTGGCGGCCGAGCAGGGGGTCGCCGTGGTTTACGCCAATATCACCCAGAACGATTTGACCGCCGCCTTCGAGGCCGGAGCGATTCCGTTGATTTTGATCAGCACCTTCGCGATGGATCGTAAGAAAACCCCGCATTGGGTGGTCATGAGCGGTTTCGATAAAGACTGCCTGTACATGCACGATCCCGACCCGGAAGAAGGTCGGCAAAGCGAGCTGGACTGCCAATTCATTCCGGTCGCGCGCGAGGATTTCGACCGGATGTGCTGTTTCGGCAAGAGCCGTTTGCGCACGGCGGTAATTGTCAAAGCCCGCTGAAAGGCGTTGATTTGCGAGGCAAGCGATTTGCAGCGCATTCTCTTCCGGCGCGGCAAAGGCTAAAATAGCCGATTTTCAGCTAGTGGAGCCGACACCGAAATGAATCCCTCCGATCGAGACGAACAGAAAAAAGTGAAGAACATTGCCGCCATTGTTTATCTGTTGGTGCTAGGGTTTCTGGTCGGCGGTTCCTATCTGCAACAGCAACGCACGGAAACGGCGGACGCTAGTCCGGAACTTGCGGCGAAACCTCAGCCGCAATAAACCCTGAATCCCGGATATTGCCCGGCGAATTGACATCGCCAGGCAACAACAGTAACTTAGCCGGCTTTCTCAAAAAAGCCGTTCGCAAAATCTGACCAACAAGAGCCGTTAATGGAAGAATTTCACCGCATCAGCCGTCTGCCGCCTTACGTATTCAACATCGTCAACGAACTGAAAGCCAAAGCGCGCGCCGCGGGCGACGACATCATCGACTTCGGCATGGGCAATCCCGACCAACCGACGCCGAAGCACATCCTGGACAAGATGGTGGAGGTGGCGCAACGCGGAGACACCCACCGTTACTCGGTCTCGAAGGGCATTCCGCGCTTACGCAAGGCCATTTGCGGCTGGTACAAAAAGCGTTTCGACGTCGATCTGGACCACAACAGCGAAGCCATCGTCACGATCGGCTCGAAAGAAGGTTTGTCGCATCTGGCCTTGGCAACCCTGGGGCCCGGCGACGTGGTATTGGTGCCGAATCCGGCCTATCCGATCCATCCCTACGGTGTGGTGATCGCCGGTGCCGACATTCGTCACGTGCCGCTGACCCCCGGTGTCGATTTCTTCGCCGAATTGCAAAAAGGCATCGACGAGTGCTGGCCGAAGCCGAAGATGCTGATTCTGAATTTTCCGGGCAACCCGACCTGCCAATGCGTGGAATTGGACTTTTTCGAAAAAGTCGTCGCGATCTGTAAGGAACACAATATCTGGATCGTACACGACATCGCCTATGCCGATATCGTGTTCGACGGCTATGTCGCGCCGTCGATCCTGCAGGTGCCGGGTGCGAAGGATATTGCCGTCGAGTTTTTCACCTTGTCCAAAAGCTACAACATGCCGGGCTGGCGAATCGGTTTCATGTGCGGCAATCCGACCCTGGTCGCGGCATTGACCCGGATCAAGTCGTATATGGATTACGGCGCATTCACGCCGATTCAGGTCGCGGCGATCACCGCGCTGGAAGGCCCGCAGGATTGCGTGCAGGAAATCTGCGACATGTACAAATCCCGCCGTGACGTGCTGTGCGACGGCCTGAATGCGATGGGCTGGCAGGTCGACAAACCAAAAGCAACCATGTTCGTCTGGGCCAAGATCCCGGAAGCTTACCGCGAGATGGGCTCGATCGAATTTGCCAAAAAGCTGATCATCGACGCCAAGGTCGCGGTATCGCCAGGCGTCGGCTTCGGCCAATTCGGCGACGACCACATCCGTTTCAGCCTGATCGAAAACGAGCAACGCACCCGCCAGGCGTTGCGCAGCATCCGCAATATGCTGAAAAAAGACAACGTTGTATAATCGCCCGCCGTTTTGGGTAAACAAAAGGAGTCGGATTTGAAGCCGGTTAGAGTTGGAGTATTGGGGCTGGGCACCGTCGGCGGCGGTACCGTCAACGTGTTGAAACGCAATGCCGAAGAAATCGCCCGCCGCGCCGGCCGCGAAATCGTCGTGACGCGGGCGTCGGCGCGCGACTTGAATCGTGCCCGCATCTGCGACACCCAGGGCATTGCCTTGACGGACGATCCGTTCGAAATCGTCAACGACCCGGATATCGACATCGTCGTCGAGTTGATCGGCGGCTACGACCTGGCGAAACAACTGGTTTTGACCGCGATCGCCAACGGCAAACACGTCGTCACTGCTAACAAGGCGCTGATCGCGTTGCACGGCAACGAGGTGTTCGCCGAAGCCAGCAAAAAAGGCGTGATGGTGTTGTTCGAAGCGGCCGTGGCCGGCGGTATCCCGATCATCAAAGCCATCCGCGAAGGCTTGGCCGGCAACCGGATAAAATGGCTGGCGGGCATCATCAACGGCACCGGCAACTTCATCCTCACCGAAATGCGCGACAAAGGCCGCGATTTCGACGACGTATTGAGAGAGGCGCAAGCCCTGGGTTACGCCGAAGCCGACCCGACTTTCGACGTCGAAGGCATCGACGCCGGCCACAAGCTAACGATTCTGGCCTCGATTGCGTTCGGCATTCCGCTGCAATTCGACAAAGTCTTCACCGAAGGCATTACCAAGATCACCCGGCTCGACGTGGAATATGCCGAGGCGCTGGGCTACCGGATCAAAAACCTGGGTATCGCCCGCAAAACCGACGACGGCATCGAGTTGCGCGTGCATCCGACCCTGATTCCGAAGCGGCGCCTGATCGCCAATGTCGACGGCGTCATGAACGCCGTGCTGGTTTGTGGCGATGCGGTCGGCCCGACTTTGTATTACGGTGCCGGCGCCGGCGCAGAACCGACCGCCTCGGCAGTCGTCGCCGACCTGGTCGACGTAGTCAGAGCGATGACCAGCGACCCGGAAAACCGGGTGCCGCATCTGGCATTTCAAGCGGACGCGATCGCAGACATTCCGGTGTTGCCGGCCGACGCGATCAAAACCGCCTACTACCTGCGGTTGACCGCCGAGGATAAACCCGGCGTTCTGGCCGACGTCAGCCGCATTCTGGCGGCGCACAACATCAGCATCGAAGCCCTGATACAAAAGGAGCCGCCCGCAGGCGAAACTTCGGTCCCGATCATCATGCTGACCCAACAGACTCTGGAACAAGAAATGAACGCGGCGATCGCCGACATCGAAGCCCTGGCCACCGTCAGCGGCAAAGTCGCGCGCATTCGCCTGGAAACCTTAGGATAAATAATGGCAAATCCCACACGCTACACCGGCCTGATTGATCGTTACCGCGACCGTTTGCCGGTCTCGGACGATACCCGGATCATTAGTCTTTGCGAAGGCGACACTCCGCTGATCCAACTGCAAAACATTCCGCGCCTGATAGGCAAGGATGTCGACATTTACGTCAAGTTCGAAGGCCTAAATCCGACCGGCTCCTTCAAGGACCGCGGCATGACCATGGCCGTGACCAAAGCGGTGGAAGAGGGGAGCCAAGCCATTATCTGCGCCTCGACCGGCAATACCTCGGCCGCCGCCGCGGCCTATGCCGTGCGCGCCGGTATCCGCGCCTTTGTTCTGATTCCGGAAGGCAAGATTGCGTTGGGCAAATTGGCGCAGACCATGATGTACGGCGCCAAGATCATTCAGATCAAAGGTAACTTCGACGCCGGCATGGCGATAGTCAAGGAAATTGCCGACCACGCGCCGGTGACGATCGTCAATTCGATTAATCCTTATCGGCTGGAAGGCCAAAAAACCGCGGCGTTCGAAATCGTCGACGCCTTGGGCGATGCGCCGGATTTCCATTGCCTACCGGTGGGTAACGCCGGTAACATCACCGCGTATTGGAAGGGTTACAAGGAATATTCTAGCGATAGCGCGACGCATAAAGCCGTGACCAAAAAACGGCCGGTAATGTGCGGTTATCAAGCCGCCGGCGCCGCACCGTTTCTGGCCGGCCACCCGATCGAACACCCCGAGACCATCGCCACCGCGATCCGGATCGGCAATCCGCAATCCTGGGATGGCGCCTGGACCGCACAGAAACAATCCGGCGGCTGGTTTGCCTCTTTCAGCGACGAACAAATCCTGGCAGCGCAAAAAATGCTGTCCGCTTACGAAGGCATCTTCTGTGAACCGGCTTCGGCGACTTCGCTGGCCGGGGCTTTGTTCGACATCGGCAACGGCAACATCCCGGAAGGTAGCACGATCGTCTGCACCCTGACCGGCAACGGCATCAAGGACCCTGATACTGCGATCGCGCAATGCCGGGACGACCAGCCGGTCACGGTCGAAGCCTCTCTGGATGCGGTGAAAAGAGCCATTCTGGATAATATGTGATCCTGGCATTGTTCCCGCTAAAGCCGGCTGCCGCCGGCTTTTTTATTGGCTGATATGTATCTGCAAAGCGTTAAAAAAGTCATCGTTCCCCGTCCGGAGCTGGTGAAAAATCCGCATTTCGGTGAGATGGACCCGGTGTTGCAACGGATTTTCAACAGTCGCGGCATTCAAAATGCCGAACAACTCGACCGCGGCTTGGCGCGTTTGCCGTCGCCGTGGTTGTTGTCAGGGATGAAAGCCATGGCCGAACACTTGCTTGCGGCCTTGGAGCGGCAAAGTAAAATCACTGTGGTAGCCGACTTTGATGCCGACGGCGCCACCAGTTGCGCATTGGCACTGAAAGGCTTGGCCTTGTTGGGGGCGGAAAATATCGATTTCGTGGTCCCCAACCGCTTCGAGTACGGTTACGGTTTGACTCCGGAAATCGTCGAGCTGGTAAAACGGCAGAATCCGGAAGTCATACTTACCGTCGATAACGGCATTTCCAGCATCGACGGCGTCAAAGCCGCGAAAGCCGCCGGTTTCACGGTACTGATCACCGACCACCATTTGCCCGGCGCGGAGCTGCCGGCGGCCGATGCCATCGTCAATCCGAATCTGCCTGACGACAAGTTTCCGAGCCGGAATATCGCCGGCGTCGGCGTTATGTTTTATATTCTAATGGCGTTGCGCATCCGCCTGCGCGAGACCCACTGGTTCGAAAAGCGCCGAATCGCCGAACCCAATTTGGCCCAGTTATTGGATTACGCAGCCTTGGGTACGGTGGCCGACGTGGTTGCGCTGGATCAGGTCAACCGGATACTGGTGCACCAAGGCCTTTTGCGGATTCGTTCCGGCCAATGCCAGCCCGGTATCAAGGCCTTAGTGGAAGTGGCCGGCAAGACGCTGTCAGCCATACACGCCAGCGATTTGGGTTTTGCCGTCGCGCCGCGCCTCAACGCAGCCGGGCGGATGGACGACATGACCCTGGGTATCCAGTGCCTGTTGACCAACGACGCCGGCTTGGCGCGGGATATCGCCGAGCAATTGCATGCGTTGAATCAGGACCGCAAGGAAGTGGAAGGCCAGATGAAAACCGAAGCGATGGCGTTATTGGCCGAAATGAAGGCTTTGGACGAGCAGCATGTTCCGGCCGGCGTTTGCCTGTTCGACGCCAATTGGCACCAGGGTGTGATCGGTATTCTGGCGGCGCGGATCAAGGACCGCGTACACCGGCCGGTCATCGCGTTCGCTCCGGCGGAGAACGGCGATATCAAAGGCTCGGCCCGGTCGATTGCCGGCGTACATGTGCGGGATGTACTCAGCGATATCGCCGCCCGGCACCCGCAGATTTTGACCAAATTCGGCGGCCACGCGATGGCGGCCGGCTTGACCATAAAACTGCATGATTATCCGCATTTTGCGTTGGCCTTTGCCGAAACGGTTGCGGGCAAGCTGGCAAACGTCGACTTGCAGCAGAAAGTTTATTCCGACGGCGAGCTCGACGAACGCCATTTGACGTTGGAATTCGCCGAAACCTTGCGCCAGGCCGCAGTGTGGGGCCAGGCGTTTCCCGAGCCCGAATTCAACGGCGTGTTCGACGTCATCCAATGCCGCATCGTCGGCCAGCAACACCTGAAATTTGTGCTGCGGTTACCGTTCAGCGGGCAATTGCTGGATGCGATTGCCTTTTTCGCCGATCATCCGGAAAAATGGCTCGGTTGCCGCAAAATCAATGCGGCGTATAAGCTGGACATCAACGAGTTTCGCGGCCAGCGCAGCCTGCAATTGTTGTTGCATTACTTGGAGAAATTGGAGTGAATCGGCCGTTGGCGGAGAAAGTTCTGGGTTGGATCGAGACCTATCCGGTTGCCGTGATGCTGGCGGCTATGGCGTTGCGCGGAGGATTTTTACTGACAAACGGTCTGGATCTGATCGGCGACGAAGCTTACTATTGGGAGTGGTCGCGGCGGCCGGATTGGTGTTACTACAGCAAGCCGCCAATGGTGGCCTGGCTGATCGGCCTCTCCACTTGGTTACTGGGCGATTACACGGTTGCCGTGCGAATGCCGACTCTGGTGTTGGGGACGGTATTTCTCTGGTTTTTTTATACGACGGCACGTGCTTTCTACGGTGCTCGCGGCGGGGCCTTGGCGCTGTTGTTGATTTTGGCGACGCCGATCAATGTGCTGGCCAATTTTCTGATGACGATCGATCCGCCGCTGTACTGCTTTTGGATCATCGCGATTTACTATCTGCGCCGCGCACTGTTCGATGGTCAAGCGCGGGCCTGGTTATGGGCCGGATGCGCCAGCGCTGCGGCTTTGCTCAGTAAGCAGGCGGCACTGGCCTTGCCGGCGATGTTGCTGATCTTTCTCGTCACCGATAGCCAGCGCCGCCATCTGTTGAAAAAAGAATTTCCGCTGTATTTGTTGCCGATTTTAATCGCTGCGGTGCCGATTCTGTGGTGGAACCAGCAACACGATTGGGTGATGTTCGGCCACAGCCGCAGCCATTTCGGCAATCATGAGCCAGTCACAATTGGTAAGCACCTGCAATGGGCGCGGGATTTTCTGCTTTATCAAATCCTGTTGATATCTCCGGGGGGTTTCGCTTTGCTGCTGCTCAGCAGCCTGCGGGCCGCATTCAAGTTCGGCAAACTTGGCGCCGAGCAGCGCTTTCTGTTGCTGATGGGGCCGGCCTTGCTATTAGGAGTGTTGCTGTTGAGTTTCCTGCAGAAAGCTCAGGGCAATTGGCCGATGCCGTTTTACTTTACCGGTCTGATATTATTAGCCGGCGATCGTGTCGCCGGTTACTGGAGACGCAGTTTCAAATATGCGCTGGCTTTCGGCTTTTTGATGGTCGTTACGACCTATGCCTTACCGATCCTGCTACAGGCGTTCAATCTGCAAAACACGGCGCTGGATCCGACCAAACGCTTCAAAAGCTGGCGAGAATTGGCGATCGATGTCCATTTCGAGCGGTTGATTAGTGTGCCGAATGTTGATGACACGTTTTTGCTAGCTCTAGGCCACCGTTACCTTGCGAGCGAACTAGCGTTTTATTTGCCGGACCATCCGCGCACTTTCCGTTACGAAACCAGCGGCGAGGTGAGTAGCCAATATGAAGTCTGGCCGGGACCGCTGGAATACGTCGGGAAGAATGGCTTTGTTATTGCCGAGCAGACTGCAGACGCATTGCCGGTCGCGTTGACGACGGCTTTCGAACGCTTTCGGTTTTTGGCGGAAATCGCCAATCCCGAACGGCAGGGAGCCAAATATTATTTGTATCTGGGCGAAAACCTGAAATACTGGCCCGACCCAATTAAGCGGAGAGCGAACAAGGAAGGCTATGTTGCATCGGACAATTAGGCGCGCCAAACGCGAGTTGGCGATATGGTTGATCCTGGCCAGCCTGACTACGCTGCCGTTTTGGGTTAGTGATCTGGACTTGCGCCTGGCCGCCTTGTTTTACCGTCCCGACTGTGCCGGCGACGTCTGGCCTTACCAGCATTGGGGTGTGTGGCAATTTCTTTACGATTACGCTTTTCCGTTTACCGTCTGGTCAGGTATCGTTGCGCTGGCAGTCTATATAATCGGCCATTTTCATGCCTATACCCGGCGCTTTCGTTTGCGAGCGCTATACATCCTGCTGGTGATTGCCATTGGTCCGGGCTTGGTGGTCAATTTGATTGTCAAAGACCATTGGGGCCGCGCCCGACCGGTGCATGTCACCCAATTCGGCGGTGAACACCAATATACCCCGCCGTTGCAACTCGGCCATACCCCAGACAAATCCTTTGTCTGCGGCCATTGTTCGGTCGGCTATACCTTTTTTGTGCTCTATTTTTTATCGCAAAGCCATAAACTGTTTTATTTCGGGTTGACCTTGACGCTGGCCTGGACCATGGGCTTTACCCGAATGACCTCGGGTGGCCACTTTGTTTCGGATATCTTATGGTCCGGTTACTTGGTGTTTCTGGTGGCTTACCTACTGTATTACGGCTGGTACGTGCGGGCGGCGAAGTTGCATTTCGGTTCCAAGCATTGAGGCCGGTTGCATTTAGCCCGCGTCGGTTTCCGCCTGGCGCTGGCCGCTGCGCTTGGCCGAGCGGCCTGTATTAACAGGCTGAGTTTTCGAGGCCGGCTTGGTATAATGGATAGGTTTTAACTCATCTTAACGAGAGATTTGCATGATTCAAGGTAGTATCGTTGCGCTGATTACCCCGATGATGGAAGACGGTGCGGTGGACGAAGCCAGCTTAAAAAAACTGGTGGAATTTCATATAGAACAGGGCAGCGACGCACTGGTGGCTGTCGGCACCACCGGCGAATCGGCAACTCTCGACGAAGACGAACATTGCGCCGTGATCAAATCCGTCGTCGATTGCGTAGCGGGCCGGATACCGGTTATCGCCGGCACCGGCGCCAACTGCACCCGCGAAGCGATCCATTTGACCGAGCGCGCCAAACAAGCGGGTGCCGACGCCTGTCTTTTGGTCACGCCTTATTACAACAAGCCGACTCAGGAAGGCTTGTACCTGCATTACAAGGCTGTCGCCGAGGCGGTCGATATTCCGCAAATTCTGTACAACGTCCCCGGCCGCACCGGTTGCGATTTGTTGCCGGAAACAGTAGGTCGGCTAGCCAAGATCGACAATATCGTTGGCGTAAAAGAGGCCACCGGCAAACTGGAAAGGGTCAAGCAAATCCGAGATTTAACGGACGAATCGTTTGCGCTTTACACCGGAGACGATGCCACCAGTTGCGAATTTTGCTTGATGGGCGGCAACGGCAGTATCACCGTGACCGGCAACGTGGCACCGCGACTTGTGCATCAGATGTTGGCTGCCGCGCTGCGCGGCGATCGCGCCGAAGCCGAAGCGATAGACGCCCGCCTGGCCGGTTTGCATAGCGCTTTGTTCGTCCAATCCAATCCGATTCCGGTGAAATGGGCCGTCGCGGAAATGGGCTTGATCGGCAAGGGAATCCGCCTGCCGCTGACTTGGCTCAGCGAAGAGTGTTTCGATAACGTGCGGGCGGCAATGCGGCAAGCCGGCGTTTTGCCCTCATGAAATCAGCGAAATTTCCGCGGTTGGCGTTGGCAGGCGCCTTGGCCTGCGGTTTGCCCGCGTGCAGTTACGTTAAAAGCTGGTTTCCGGACAAAGAACGAGATTACCAATTTACTAACGAAATCCCGGAATTGGTAATCCCCGAAGATCTGAAACAAAAGACACTGGCAACACGACCGGCGGCTAAGTCGGCTCCGACTACTACGGCCGAAGCGGCGGCCGCGGCAAATGTGGAACCGGCCCCTGCCAAAACCGAGGATCAAGTTAGCCAAAGCCGTAGTTCGTCAAATGCGGTAGCTTCTGCTGAAGCCGCGGCTCCGGCTCCGAATCAACGCCCGGCCGGTACTCCTGGCGTCAGCAGTCTGCAAATCGATCAATCCGCGCAACAAGCTTGGTGGTTGGTCGGCAAGGCCTTGAGTCGGCAAAAATTGGAGGTGGTCGAGCGCAACGTCGACAAACGCTATTTCTTCGTTAAATACGATCCGAACGCGATGAAACCCGAAGATGGATCGTTTTTGGACGAAATCAATTTCCTGTTCGGCGACGACCCCAGCCGCGAACTAGAATACAGAATAAGCGTCAGCGAGCTGGATGCCCAGTCGGCGGAAGTTACCGTCCAAGACGAAGCAGGCACCACCCTGTCCAACGACGTTGCCACCTCTTTGCTCAGATTAATCACCGACGGCATCAAACAGGATTTGTCGGCGGAACCCACGGAAGCGCCGGCGGAGAAATAACCGTCTGCGTTAAGCTCGTGGCCGACGATCAAGTCGACACGGCAAGCACATCCCTTTTGCGTTACAGACCTTCGAATTTACTATGTTGATCCTCCCCGGCACCTCCGCACTGTCCCGTTTCCGTATCGAAAAATTGCTCGGCGATTTACAGGCTATCGACGCCGGCATCGTCGGCTTCGATGCCCGCTTTCAACATTTCGTGCAGGTCGAAGGCGACCTGAGTGCGGCGGAACAGGCCATGCTGACACGCTTACTCGGCTACGGCGACGCCGCCGACCACCACGCGGCAACTACCGGCGTCGGCCAGCACTCGGCCGGAACGCTGTGGGTGGTGCCGCGTCTGGGCACCATTTCTCCATGGTCGAGCAAGGCGTCGGAAATCGCCGAACGTTGCGGCTTGACTGCGGTGAAGCGGATTGAGCGTGGCATCGAATACCGTTTCTTTTCGGAAGCTGATCTGACTGATGCGGTTAAACAACGGTTGGCAACCGTTCTGCACGATCGGATGACACAGCAGGTGGTGTTCGATCAGTCCGAACTGGATTTGTTCGTCAGCCACGCACCGAAACCGTTACAGACCGTTGCCATCATCGAACGCGGCCGCGTCGCGCTAGAGCAAGCCAACGGTGAACTGGGCCTGGCCTTGTCCGGCGACGAAATCGACTACCTGACCGACAACTTTACTCAACTGGGCCGCAACCCGACCGACGTCGAATTGATGATGTTCGCCCAGGCCAACTCGGAGCATTGCCGCCACAAAATCTTCAACGCCAGTTGGACCATCGACGGCGAGGAACAGGCCAAATCGCTGTTCGCGATGATCCGCAACACCCACAGCCTGCATCCCGACGGCGTGCTGTCGGCTTACAAGGACAACGCCTCGGTACTGCAAGGTCCGACCGCACAGGTGTTCATCCGCGACGCCGATAGCCACCGATACGGCTACGTCGAGGAAGCCGCGCATATCTTGATGAAGGTGGAAACCCACAATCATCCGACCGCGATTTCGCCGCACCC
Organism: Methylomonas aurea; assembly: GCF_024505045.1. Lineage (GTDB taxonomy): Bacteria > Pseudomonadota > Gammaproteobacteria > Methylococcales > Methylomonadaceae > Methylomonas > Methylomonas aurea. The sequence continues at coordinate 278,616 of NZ_JANIBM010000002.1, forward strand.
CGGCGCGGCGACCGGCTCCGGCGGCGAGATTCGCGACGAAGGCGCCACCGGTCGCGGCTCGCAGACCAAGGCCGGCCTGACCGGTTTCAGCGTGTCGCATCTGAGAGTTCCCGGTTTCGAACAACCCTGGGAGGCCGACAACGGCAAGCCGGAACGTATCGCCTCGGCGTTGGACATCATGCTGGAAGGGCCGATCGGCGGCGCGGCCTTCAACAACGAATTCGGCCGGCCCAATCTGGCCGGCTATTTCCGCAGCTTCGAACAACCGGCGGAAAACGGCGAGGCCAACCAGTACCGCGGCTACCACAAGCCGATCATGATCGCCGGCGGCATGGGCAACATCCGGCCAATGCTGGTGGAAAAACAGCCGATACCGGCCGGGGCGTTGATTGTGATTTTGGGCGGGCCGGCCATGCTGATCGGTCTGGGCGGCGGCGCGGCCTCGTCGCAAACTTCCGGCGCCAGCGCGGCGGAGCTCGATTTCGCTTCGGTGCAAAGGGAAAATCCGGAAATGCAGCGCCGCTGTCAGGAAGTGATCAACCACTGCAACTCGCTAGGCGAAAACTCGCCGATCGTGTCGATCCACGACATCGGCGCCGGCGGCTTGTCCAACGCGGTGCCGGAAATCATTCACGACGCCGGCAAAGGCGGCCGCTTCGAACTGCGCAGGGTGCAGAACGCCGACAAAAGCATGTCGCCGATGCAAATCTGGTGCAACGAGGCCCAGGAGCGCTACGTGGTGGCGATCAAGCCCGAGTCGCTGGAATTGTTCCAAAGCTTTTGCGAGCGCGAGCACTGCCTGTACGCGGTGATTGGCCACGCCACCGATGAAGAGCATTTGACCCTGAGCGACGAATGGTTCGGCCACTCGGCGCCCATCGATTTACCGATGTCGGTGTTGTTCGGCAAGCCGCCGAAAATGCACCGCGACGTGCAACGACTGCACAAAGCCTTGCCGGATTTGGCTTTAGATCAAGTCGAGCTGGCCGAAGCAATTAAGCGGGTATTGGCGTTTCCGGCCGTCGCCGACAAGAGTTTCTTGATCCACATCGGCGACCGTTCCGTCACCGGTCTGGTCGCCCGTGATCAGATGGTCGGCCCTTGGCAAGTGCCGGTGGCCGACGTCGCGGTCACCGCGTCCGGCTTTTACGCCTACACCGGCGAAGCGATGGCGATGGGCGAGCGCACGCCGCTGGCGTTGATCGACGCGCCGGCCTCGGGGCGGATGGCTATCGGCGAGGCTTTGACTAATTTGGCCGCCGCCCGCATCGGCAAGTTGAACGACGTCAAGCTGTCCGCCAACTGGATGGCGGCCTGCGGCAGCCCCGGCGAAGACGCGGCCTTGTTCGATACCGTCAAAGCGGTTGGTATGGAACTCTGCCCGGAATTGGGCATCGCGATACCGGTCGGCAAGGACTCGTTGTCGATGAAAACGGTGTGGCAGGATGGCGACAAGCACAAGGTGATGACCTCGCCGCTGTCGTTGATCATCACCGCCTTCGCGCCGGTGCACGATGTGCGTAAAACATTGACGCCGGAATTGCGCGATGAGGACAGCGTCTTGTTGCTGATCGACTTGGGACTAGGCAAAAACCGCCTCGGCGGTTCGGTACTGGCTCAGGTTTATAACCAACTCGGCAGCCAGGCGCCCGACCTGGACGATGCCGGCCTGTTCAAACGTTTCTTCGACACTGTCCAAGCCCTGAACCGGCAAGGTCTGATTCTGGCTTACCACGACCGCGCCGACGGCGGCTTGCTGGCAACGGTTGCGGAAATGCTGTTCGCCGGCCGTAAGGGCGTCGATCTGGATTTGTCAGATTTACCCGGCGATACGCTTTCGGCCCTGTTCAACGAGGAATTGGGAGCGGTGTTGCAGATCAAAAACAGCGACTTGAATCGAGTCGCCCGGCTGTTGGATCAGGTCGGCCTGGACGATGACAGCTATGTCATCGGTCGCGTAGTGGAGGGCCAGCAACTGCGTATCTTCAAGGCAGGGCAGCAGCTCTATAGCGCCTCGCGCACCGAATTGCAGCAAACCTGGTCGGAGGTCAGTTACCGGATGCAGGCCTTGCGCGACAATCCCGATTGCGCCAAACAGCAATTCGAACGCATCGCCGACGATAACGATCCCGGTCTTACGGCGCAGCCGACTTTTGATCCGAACGACGACATCGCCGCCGGTTTTGCCGGGCTGGTAAGGCCGAAAGTCGCCATTCTGCGCGAGCAGGGCGTCAACGGCCACGTCGAAATGGCGGCGGCTTTCGACCGTGCCGGCTTCGACGCCATCGACGTGCATATGACCGACATCATCGCCGGCCGGGTCAGCTTGAGCGCATTCAAGGGCCTGGTGGCCTGTGGCGGTTTTTCCTACGGCGACGTGCTGGGCGCCGGCGGCGGCTGGGCCAAGTCGATATTGTTCAATGCCAAGGCCCGCGACGAGTTCGCCGCCTTTTTCGCCCGCCCGGATACCTTCGGTCTGGGCGTTTGCAACGGTTGTCAGATGATGTCCGGCTTGAAGGAAATCATTCCAGGCGCCGAACACTGGCCGGCATTCAAACGCAACCTGTCCGAGCAGTTCGAGGCGCGGGTGGCGATGGTCAAAATACAGGCCTCGCCGTCTATTTTCTTTACCGGTATGGAGGGCTCGCTGCTGCCGGTGGTGGTCGCCCATGGCGAGGGCCGGGCGGAATTCGGCTCGGCCATTCCGGTGCAGGCGCAGGTGGCGGTCAGTTATGTAGACAATTACGGCCAGGAAACCGAAGTTTTTCCCGCCAATCCCAACGGTTCGCCAAACGGCATTACCGGCTTGACCACTGTCGATGGTCGTTTCACGATTATGATGCCGCATCCGGAACGCTGTTTCAGGACGGTGCAAAACTCCTGGCATCCGGCGGAATGGCAGGAAGACGGCGCCTGGCTGCGGATGTTCAGAAATGCTAGAGCCTGGGTAGGCTAAGGCTTCGCGGGAAGCGCGCTTATTTTGGATCGAAGTCCGAAATGAGCCTTTTCCCCAGACTGACCACATCGTCTTGCACATAACCTAGGCTTTGGTAAAACGCCAGGGCGGCATCGTTACCGAAGCGAACTTGCAGATTCAGTTTGGGGCAGCCGCGTTTTGTCAGTTCGGCTTCTGCGGCGTGCACCAACTGCCTGCCCAATGACGAACGACGCCTGTCCGGCGTAACGGCAAGGTAGTTGACCCAGCCGCGGTGGCCATCGTACCCGGCCATTACACTGCCGATCAGGCTGTCCTCGGCATCGATGCCCACCAGAAACAATTCCGGCTGCACCGTTAGTTTGCGTTCGATATCCAGGTACGGGTCGTTCCACGGGCGCAGCAGTCCGCATGCCTGCCATAAACTTATGACAGCCGCTTGATCTTCAGGGCGGTAAGCGCGGATGTTCATGTCGATTTTGCCTCCGGTTGCCGATTATTGGCGAACCGGCGAATGGCGAATAGGTCGCTTGCCAGATGCGATCTAGAAAGTGAAATTTTCCTGTGGCTGCAACTCCAGCCACGCCGGATAATATCCTGTTTTGAGCGTTACGGTGCAATGAGTCTTCGCTACCAGATTATCTTTCGCGTGTTGTTGTCGTCGATCTGCATTTTACTGTTGGGTGGGGCGATTGCGATATGGCAGGCTCGGCAGGCAGTGGCAAAAGAAGTCGACGCTTCGATACATTTGGCGCTACAACTGATCACTTTGGGGATTGCCGACACACCGGTATTACAACAAAGCAATGCTTTATCGCGCTTCAGTGCATTACGCGAAACCCGCCATTTGACGATCCAATTGCAAAAACCGGACGGGCAATTGATCCACTTTGCCGGCGAAACCGTGCCCAGCAATCCGGAGGAAATGCCGCCGGCCTGGTTCATCGGTCTCGTGAAAAGCGATTATCCGCAAGTCGAGCACCAGTTGAAAACCGAAGACGGCCAGCTGTTGAAGCTCATCATTCAAGCCCAACCTTTGGACGAGATTACAGAAGTATGGGGCGAAAGTGTGGGGTTTTTAGCGTCGATTTCGTTACTGACCTTGTTGACTTTTTTGGCCGTTAATCTGGTATTCAACAAATCACTGCAGTCGATTGCAGTCATAGTCGACGCCTTGCGCGTCATAGAAACGGGCCAATACCGTAACAAGCTGCCGCCGTTTTCCACCCAGGAATTCGACGATATCGCCAATGCGATCAATCATATGACCACCGAGTTGGAAAAAGCCCGCCAGGAAAACCGGGCGCTGACCCAGCATTCGTTGGCAATCCAGGAAGAAGAGCGCCGGCGCTTGTCCCAGGAACTGCACGACGAATTCGGCCAGTCGTTGACGGCAATCAAAGTAATGGCGGTAACCGCCAGTCACCAGAAAGCTGATACCGGCAAGATCAGCGCATCGATCAGCGAAATTTGCGATCATTTGATGACCGTAGTGCGCTCGATGATGCAGCAACTGCATCCTTTGGTGCTGAGCGAGTTAGGACTGAAAGCGACATTGGAAGAAATGGTGAATCACTGGTCCGAGCGGAACGCTAACTTACAGTTGAACATCCGTTGTAGCGACGAGGTCGACGGTCTGGATAAAAATTTAACGGTTCAGATATTCAGAGTGATTCAAGAATGCCTGACCAATGTGGTTCGCCATGCCGGCGCCCACCGGGTCGTCATCGATCTTGAGCGTTCGGAAGCGCCGACATCCTGTTTGCATCTTCGAGTTCAGGATGACGGTCAAGGCTGCGACTTGCAGGCAGTAAAGCGGGGGTTCGGATTGTTGGGGATAAAAGAGCGTATCAAATCGTTGGATGGTGAACTCAAGGTCATATCCAGTCCAGGTGCCGGTATGATCGTAGATGCCAGGATTCCGTTGTGATGAATACTAAAATCAAGATATTGTTGGTCGATGACCATTTGGTGGTGCGAGCGGGATTCAAGATGCTTTTGGCCGCCGGCGACGCGATCGAAGTGATAGGCGAAGCCGAACGCGGCGAGCAGGCGATTCAGCTTTACCAGGAACTGAAACCCGATATGTTGGTAATGGATTTGTCGATGCCGGGCATTGGCGGCCTGGAAACCATCCGCCGAATTTGCCAGCGCGATCCAACTGCAAAAATTCTGGTATTCAGCGTTCACCACGAACAGGTCTACGTTGGCCGGGCGCTGAATGCCGGTGCGCAAGGCTACATTACTAAAAACAGTGCACCCGGCATCCTCGCGGAGGCGATTGCCGTGATTATGGAAGGGGGCTGTTACGTCGAACAGGGTTTAATCAAAAGCCAGCATCTGAACGATTCCCCGCGTACGGATCACCAGACGGCAATTGCCGGTTTTTCGCCGCGGGAGTTCGATGTTTTCAGTTTGTTAGCTCAGGGCATGACGGTGCATAAAATTGCCGACCAACTCTGTCTCGGCCATAAAACCGTTGCGAACTACGCCACGCAAATCAAGAAAAAATTGCAGGTCGATACCACGACGGAATTGGCGCATATTGCCGTCAATCTGGGCTTGACTCTGCGCTAAGGCCTCAGCCGAGCCCGGAGCATTTCAATCCAGCAGTCCGTCGAGTTCCGATTTTTGCGCCATAACGGCGGGCATTTTGTCGGCGAGTAGACCGGGGTCTAATCCCAGTAGGGCAGTGACGTTGGCAGGCAGGCCGGAAAGTATCTCTTCATGGACCATGCCTCGATCTTGCAGGCCGCTGATCCAGCCAGCCAGATATACCGCACCGCTCAATTTGTTCGGCGGTTCCGCCAGCCAGGGTTCGCCGGATTGTTCAAGCGTCTCGATCAAAATATCGGCGAATCGCCAGCGCCGGCAGAGTTCGGCGCAAACCTGCTGGCTGGTAAAACCCAGGCGATTTTTCTCGATGTCCGGGCGGGAAGCGCCGGCTTTGACGTGTTGATCGATTTCGTTGGCTTCGCTCGGACAACCGATATGTATCAAAACGTTGCCCAAATTGGCGAGCAGGCCTGCGGTATAAGCGATATCGCCGGCTACTCCGGCTTGCTCCGCCAGCCATTTGCTATAGGCGGCGGTACGAAAGCTGTTTTGCCAACTGCGTTTTATGTCGAAATTTTTTATCTCGGGCGTGGCGCCGACGATTCCGGATGCAATGACCAAGGTTTTCAGTTGGTTGAGTCCCAGCATTGCCACGGCTTCGCTGATCGAGCCGATTTTTCGCGACAAACCGAAGTGCGCCGAATTGACCAAGCGCAGAATTCTCAGAGCGATGACCTGTTCTTTCTCGACATCCTTGGCGATGTTGAGCATATCCGCATGCGGATCGTTGAGTTGGTTGATGATGGATCTGACGACCTCGGGAACCTGAGGTATCTTGTGAAGTTGATCGAACAACTGGTTTATCGAAGTGGGCATGTCCTAAATCCTTAGAGTGCTTTAATGGAATGTGCACTCTAAAGTATAGCCCGCAGTTGCCGGATTTTTCGGGTTCCGTAAGCCGGGTTTGAGGCGAACCCGGCGTAGGGAAACCAGGCCGGGGCTAGGTTTTGAAGTTGCCCACCATGGAACGCAATTGGTCGGCCAGGGCCAGCAATTCGTGACAGGCTTCGGCAGTATTTTTCGCGCCGATCGAGGTTTCCTCGGAAACCCGGCTGATATTGCTGATGTTGCGGTTGATCTCTTCCGCGACTGCGGTCTGTTCCTCGGCGGCGCTGGCGATCTGGTTGTTCATGTCGTTGATCGTGTCGATGCGTTCGCTGATTGAGGTAATCGAGCCGCCGGCCGACGCGGCTTGTTCGACACTGGAGGTGGCGCGGCTTCTGCCGTTTTCCATTACGGCCACCGCTTGTTTGGCTCGGTCTTGCAAGCGTTCTATGGTTTTTTGGATTTCCAGTGTGGAGTTTTGGGTACGGCTCGCCAGGGTCCTGACTTCGTCGGCGACCACTGCGAAACCGCGGCCTTGTTCCCCGGCTCGGGCCGCTTCGATCGCGGCATTCAGCGCCAACAGATTGGTTTGTTCGGCGATACCTTGAATCACGCCCAATACCTCGCCGATGCTATTGCTGTCGTTTTCCAGTTCGTGAATCACGTTAGCGGCGTTTTCCACTTCCGACGCCAAATTGTTGATGCCGTTTACGGCGTTTTTGACGATGTTTTTCCCGGAAGATGCCTCTTTGTCGGCGATTTCCGCGGCCTCGGAAGCGCGTACAGCGTTGCGGGCAACTTCCTGAACCGTGGCCGTCATTTGTTTCATCGCGTTGGCTACCAGCGTGGTTTCGTGCAATTGGCGCTTGACGCCGGATTGGGTGGATTGGGTGATATTGGCGAATTTGTGCGAAGCGCTGGCGAGTTTTTCGCTGGTCACGCTGATTTGGTCGATAGTTTTGGCTATCTTACGGACGAAGGAGTTGAAGCTGGAGGCGATCCAGGCGAATTCGGACTTACCGCTGGCGTCCAAGCGGGCACGTAAATCGCCGTCCCCGCTACCGATGTCTTGCAGTTTCAGAGCCAGTGCCGTCAACGGCGCAATGATGATTTTATTCATCATGAAATAACCGGTGGAGCCGATGATGACCAAAGTGATGAACAAAAAGCCGATGGCGTAATAGACGTGCTGTTTCAACTCGTTCAACGCGATGCTGAACGGCGTGATTATTTCGAATGCGCCGTGTAATTCGCCGGCGCGACGGTTTTCCATCGGATAACCGAGTAAATCGACGCCTTTGTCGTTTCTCCATAACGCTTGCGATGTTTTCGGGTCGCCGTGGCACAACTCGCATTGTTTAACCATTTTTACCGGGCGCAGATAGCGAATTTCTTCTTTCTCTTCATCGATATAGCTGTAATCGCTGGCGCTCGGGTTGGTTCTGAAATAATCCAGGGCTTTGCGTTCGATCTCGTCAGCGGTATTGCGTGGATTGCGCGGATTCAGGCTCGGCGCTTTGAAACGGAAGCCGTGGTCTTTGGCTTCAGATTCGACCACGTCCCAAGCGTTTGCGGTAGGTACGGTCGCAACCACCAATTCCCGGGCTTTGGCTTGGCCGTGCTGTTCGATCAGACTCATCAACAGTTCCGGCGAGTAGACGCCGGTTTCCCATTTTTTGACGACGTTGTCGCGAATGGATTCGGATAGCATCAATAGCTGGCGGGAAGAGGCTATCTCTCGATCGATCAGTTTTTGTTTTTCGGCACTCGAATACACGATCAATATTGCCACGCCGACGAGTGTGAGTACGGACATCGTGATCGATACCACTTTTACCCCCACAGAATGCCAGTTCATCATTAACATCCTAAAGCTCCTAAAACATGTTGTATTTTTTATTAAGTTAGCTTGTATATGGTGGCTTGGCCTACAAGACAGAAGCGGTGAGTATAGCTTACAATTTAGCGTCTACGACTCGGAAAACTTTATAACTTATGCGGAAAATCAAGGTTTTGTTTGTTTGCATGGGCAATATTTGCAGATCTCCGACAGCTGAAGGGGTTTTTTCCAATATGGTGGCGGAAAGGAACCTGGCGGAGCGCTTTCATATCGATTCGGCCGGCACCCATGCGTACCATGTCGGCGATGCGCCGGACCTGCGCGCCCAAAAGGCTGCCAGGGAACGTGGTATCGAGCTGAAACATATTCGGGCGCGCAAAGTGGTGGCCGAGGACTTCGAGAATTTCGACCATATTTTGGCGATGGATGACGATAACCATGCAATATTGAGCGAAGTATGCCCGGAAGATCATGCGCATAAGATCCGGCGCTTTCTTGAGTACGCTCCTCATTTGAACCAGCGCGAAGTTCCGGACCCTTACTACGGCGGCAGCTACGGCTTCGAGCGGGTCTTGGATCTGGTCGAACAGGCCTCGGAAGGTTTTTTGCAGGCATTGCAAACCAGAGGCGATTTGTAACTCGGAATTTGGAAGGCGTTGATTAGTATGGCAATAGTTTCGAACACGGTCGGTTATTTGGACGGCGACGTGGCTCTGGAGGGCTTATTCGCGTATGACGATGCGATTGACGGTCCGCGCCCGCTGGTTTTGATTCACCATGCTTGGGGCGGTCGTGACGGTTTTGTCGCCGAAAAGGCAAAGTGTTTGGCCGAATTGGGTTATTTGGGTTTTGCTGCCGACACATACGGTCGTGGCGTTCTTGGTAAGACTCCGGAAGAAAATGCCGGCCTGATGCAACCTTTTATGGCCGACCGGGCGCAATTGCAGCAACGCTTACATGCCGCATTAGCCGCCGCGAAATTGCTGCCTTGGGCCGATAATGGCAAAATCGCTGCGATCGGCTTTTGTTTCGGCGGATTATGCGCGCTGGATTTGGCCCGTTCCGGAGCCGATCTTCGTGGCGTGGTGTCGTTTCACGGCTTGCTGGTGCCGCCGGGCAATATTTCGAATCCGCAGATCAAAGCCAAAGTATTGGTGTTGCACGGTCACGACGATCCGATGGCGCCGCCGGCTCAGGTGCAGGCATTGCAAGCCGAATTGACCCGAGCCGGTGCCGATTGGCAAGTCCATAGTTACGGCAACACGATGCACGCGTTTACCAATCCGGTTGCCAACAATCCAGGCTTCGGCACGGTTTACCAACCGTTGGCCGATCATCGCTCCTGGCAGGCTATGCAAAACTTTTTGGCCGAGATTTTTGCCTGACGGTAAAGGGCGGCGTTTGCTATAATCCGCCGCTTTATAATCCGGCCAGCACCGAGTAAATGGAATTGATGCATCGGGCTGACCTGTCAACGGGTAAACCGTCGACTGCACCAGAATCACGGATCCATGTCAGACTTCGCTAAAGAAATTATCCCTGTCAATCTCGAAGACGAGATGAAACAATCCTACCTCGATTACGCCATGAGCGTGATTGTCGGTAGAGCGCTTCCCGACGTGCGGGACGGTCTGAAACCGGTTCATCGCCGCGTGTTGTACGCGATGAGCGAACTCGGTAACGATTGGAATAAACCCTACAAAAAATCGGCCCGCGTGGTCGGTGACGTGATCGGTAAATACCACCCGCACGGCGATACTGCGGTTTACGATACCATCGTCCGGATGGCGCAGCCGTTCTCGTTACGCTACATGCTGATCGACGGTCAGGGCAACTTCGGTTCAGTCGACGGCGATTCGCCGGCGGCGATGCGCTACACCGAAGTCCGTATGGCCAAAATCGCCCATGAACTTCTGGCCGATCTGGACAAGGAAACCGTCGATTTCGTCCCCAACTACGACGAATCCGAATCCGAACCCAGAGTGCTGCCGACCCGGGTGCCGAACCTGCTGGTCAACGGCTCCGCCGGCATTGCGGTCGGTATGGCCACTAATATTCCGCCGCATAACCTGGGTGAAATCGTCAGCGCCTGTCTAGCCTTAATCGAAAATTCCGATTTATCGATTTCCGAATTAATGCAAATCGTGCCCGGTCCGGATTTTCCGACTGCCGGCATCATTAACGGCGCATCCGGTATTTACGAGGCCTATGCCACCGGTCGCGGCCGGATCTATCTGCGCGCGCGCTGCCATTTCGAAGATATTGGCGACAGCGGTCGTCAGGCCATCATCGCCACCGAATTGCCTTACCAAGTCAACAAAGCGCGGCTGTTGGAAAAAATCGCCGAGTTGGTCAAGGAAGGCAAGTTGGAAGGCATCTCGGGACTGCGCGACGAGTCCGATAAGGACGGCATGCGCATGGTCATCGAATTGCGCCGCGGCGAAGTGCCGGATGTAGTCCTGAACAACCTGTACAAACAGACCCAACTGCAAACTGTGTTCGGCATCAATATGGTGGCGTTGTACGACGGTCGGCCGCATTGCATGAACTTGAAGGACATTTTGCTGGCCTTCATCGACCACCGGCGCGAGATTGTTACCCGCAGAACCATTTACAACCTGCGCAAGGCGCGCGAACGGGCGCATATCTTGGAAGGCTTGGCGGTAGCTCTGGCCAACATCGACGAGATGATCGAACTGATCAAAACCTCGCCGAATCCGCAGGAAGCCAAAGCCGGCTTGTTAGCCAGGACCTGGAATGCCGGGCTGGTAGCCTCGTTGCTGGACCGGGCCGATGCCGACCGTTCTCGTCCTGAGGATTTAGGCGCCGAATTCGGTTTGGCGGACGGCGTTTACCGCTTGTCTGAGAACCAAGCCCAAGCGATTCTGGATTTGCGCCTGCACCGCTTGACCGGATTGGAACAGGAAAAAATCGTCAATGAGTACCGGGAATTGCTGGCACTGATCGACGAGTATCTGCATATCCTCGGCAGCGACGTGCGCTTGATGGAAGTGATCCGCGAGGAATTGGAAGAGATCCGTAACCAGTATGCCGACCAACGTCGCACCGAAATCGTGCAGGATTACTCCGACCTGTCGGCAGAGGATCTGATCACCGAAGAAGATATGGTGGTGACGATGTCGCACGAAGGCTACGTCAAGACCCAACCGCTCAACGATTACAAGGCTCAGCGCCGCGGCGGCCGCGGCAAATCGGCGACCGCGACCAAGGAAAACGACTTCGTCGAGAAATTGATCATCGCTAATACCCACGACACGATTCTGTGTTTCTCGTCGGCCGGTAAAGTCTACTGGCTGCGGGTATTCAACTTGCCGGTCGCCAGCCGGGCCTCGCGCGGCAAACCCTTCGTCAATCTATTGCCATTGGAAGAAGGCGAAAAAATCAACGCGATGTTGCCTGTGCGCGAATACAGTGCCGATAAATACATTTTCATGGCTACTTCGTCCGGTACCGTCAAGAAGACGCCGTTACCCGAATTCGAACGCCAACGCAGCAACGGCAAGATTGCGATCGACTTGAGCGAAAACGATACTTTAGTCGGCGTCGCGATTACCGACGGCCAGCAGAACGTGCTGTTATTCAGCAGCGACGGCAAGGCGGTTTGTTTCAACGAAACCGACGTGCGCTCTATGGGTAGAACCGCGGCCGGCGTGCGCGGCATTCGGTTGCAGGACGGCCAAAAAGTCATTTCGTTGATCGTCGCCAGCGAAGGTACGGTCCTGAACATCACCGAAAACGGCTACGGCAAGCGCACCCGCCTAGAAGAATTCACTCAACATCGGCGCGGCGGCCAGGGCTTGATCGCAATTCAAACCTCGGAACGTAACGGCGCAGTAGTGGGTGCGGTCTTGGTCAACGATAGCGACGAAATCATGCTGATCACCGACGGCGGTACGCTGGTGCGGACCCGGGTCAAAGAGATTTCGGTCGTTGGCAGGAATACCCAGGGTGTGACCGTGATTCGACTGGACAAGGGTGAGAAAGTGGTAGGAGTAGATCGCATAGAGGGTTTGGGCGACGAAGACGGCGACGAAATCGGCGACCAGGAATTGGAGGACGGCACCCCGTCCGCTGCGGGAGAGGAAGAATAATGGCAAGAATTTACAACTTTAGCGCCGGCCCGTCGATGTTGCCGGAAGCGGTGCTGTTGCAAGCCCAGCGGGAAATGCTGGATTGGCAGGGTAGCGGCATGTCGGTGATGGAGATGAGCCATCGCGGCAAACATTTCATGGCGATTGCTGAGCAAATGAAGGCCGACCTGATCGAATTGCTCGCGGTTCCTGCCGGTTACCAGGTGTTGTTTCTGCAAGGCGGCGCCACCGCCCAGTTTGCGATGATTCCGCAAAACATACTGAACGGAAAAACCAAGGCCTGTTACGTCAATACCGGCGCTTGGTCTACTGCTGCGATCAAGGAAGCCGGCAAGTATTGCGAAGTGCAAATCGCCGCCAGCGCCGAAGCGGCCTCCTTTACCACGATTCCGGCTTACGCCGATTGGCAGATCGATTCCGGCGCCGCCTATTTGCATTACACCTCGAACGAAACCATACACGGCGTCGAATTCAACGATGTGCCCCAGGTAGGTGAGCTGCCGCTGGTTTGCGACATGTCGTCGAATATTTTGTCGCGGCCGGTAGACGTTAGCCGTTATGGCATCATTTACGCCGGCACTCAGAAAAACATGGGGCCGTCCGGCGTAACCGTCGTTATCGTTCGCGACGACCTGGTCGGGCTGGAAACGAAAAATACGCCGGCGGTATTCAGCTACGCGCAACAGGCCAAAGCCGATTCGATGCTGAACACGCCCGCCACCTACAACTGGTACTTGTTGGGCTTGACTCTGCAATGGCTGAAAGGCGAGGGCGGCGTCGGCGCGATCGAGCAACGCAACATCCGCAAAGCCGGGAAACTGTATGATGCGATCGACAATTCCAGCTTATATCGAAACCCGGTGGACAAGGCCTACCGTTCGCGGATGAATGTGCCGTTCGTGTTGAGCGACCCGGCGCTGGACAAAGAGTTTTTGGCACTTGCCGAGCGCAACGGTTTGAGCACTTTGGCCGGCCACCGGTCGGTCGGCGGCATGCGCGCCAGCATTTACAATGCGATGCCGGAAGCCGGCGTCGATGCGTTGATAGCCTTCATGGCCGAATTCGAGCGTACCCACTAAGGCTTTATGACACCGATCATTCCCTTGTCCGAACTGCGCGATCGTATCGACGCGATAGACCAACAGATTCTGGAACTGGTGAACCGGCGCGCGGAATGCGCGATTGAAGTCGCGCGTACCAAGCAGGCTGAAGGCGAGACCGGCAGTTTTTACCGTCCGGATCGGGAAGCGCAGGTATTGCGGCGGATCAAGGAACTCAATCCCGGACCATTAGGCGACGCCGCCGCCGCGCATTTGTTTCGCGAGCTGATGTCGGCTTGCCTGGCTTTGGAAAAACCGCTGGAAGTGGCGTTTCTAGGCCCTGCCGGCACCTTTTCCCAACAGGCGACGTTCAAGCATTTCGGTCACGCGGTCAAAGATATTCCGGTACCGACCATTCACGAAATCTTTCAGGCGGTCGAGACCGGCCATTGCCAGTTTGGCGTGGTGCCGGTGGAAAATTCCACCGAAGGCGTGATTGCCCACACTCTCGACCGCTTCATGGATAGCCCGCTACAGATTTGCGGCGAAGTCGAGATTCGGGTACACCAAAATCTGCTGGGCAAGATGGATAGCTTGGTCGGCATTAGCGAAGTGTTCTCGCATCAGCAATCGTTGGCCCAGTGCCGGCAATGGCTGACCGCGAATCTGCCCGGCGTGCCCTGTACTGCGGTGAGCAGCAACGCCGAGGCCGCCCGCTTGGCTTCGCTGGACCACAGTAAAGCGGCGATTGCCGGTCTAACCGCCGCCGAATTGTACGATTTGAACGTCATCGAAAAGCATATCGAGGACGAAGCCAACAACACCACCCGTTTCATTGTAATCGGCCGCTTGCAACCGGTTTCGACTGGTCTGGACAAGACTTCCATTCTGGTTTCCACCGGCAACCAGCCAGGCGCCTTGCACCGTATTCTGCAGCCGTTCGCCCAGTACGGCATCAGCATGACCCACATCGAGTCGCGACCGTCGCGGCAAGGCTTGTGGGAATACGTGTTTTTTATCGACATCGAAGGCCATCGCGAAGACGAAGATGTGGCCAAGGCGCTAAAAACATTGGAACAAAACGTCAAGATGCTGAAAGTACTGGGTTCCTATCCTAAAGCCGTCATTTAAACCGTTTGCTTCATGAATCAATTTTTACAACTTGCCTTGGAAGGCGTTCAGCAATTGATGCCTTACGTGCCGGGTAAACCGGCTGAAGAATTGCAGCGCGAGCTGGGTTTGAGCGAAGTCATCAAATTGGCGTCTAACGAAAACCCGCTCGGTACCGGCCGCAAGGTAGCCGAAGCGATCCAAAATACCTTGCCGGAAATTGCCCGTTATCCTGACGGTAGCGGATACAACTTGAAAACCGCGATTTCAGCCCGCTGGGGTGTGGATTTAGCACAGATCACGCTGGGTAACGGTTCCAGTGAGATTCTGGAACTGGTCATGCGCACCTTCGTCGCACCAGAACACGAAGTCGTATTTGCCCAACATGCTTTTGCCTTATATCCGATTCTGACCCAAGCGGTTGGGGCCAAGGCCGTGGTGGTGCCAGCCAAGAATTACAGCCATGATCTGGACGCAATGCGCGCAGCGGTTACCGATAAAACTCGAGTGGTATTCATCGCCAATCCGAACAATCCGACCGGTACTTTGCTGGCTTCGCAAGCCGTGGAAGATTTTATCGCCTCGTTGCCCAAATCCGTGTTGTGCGTGCTGGACGAAGCCTATTACGAGTTCGTCGATCCGGCCGTTCGCACCGAGTCGATGCAATGGCCGATCCAATATCCGAATCTGGTGATTGCCCGCACTTTTTCCAAGGCTTACGGCTTGGCCGGCTTGCGGATCGGCTTCGGTGTGTCGTCGCCGGAAGTGGCGGATTTGCTGAATCGGGTGCGGCAACCGTTCAACGGCAATATGTTGGCCTTGGCGGCGGCGGAAGCGGCGATGACCGACGCTGAATACTTGGCCGAGACCGTTTCAGTCAACAACGCCGGCATGGCGCAATTGACGGCAGCGTTCACAGCCCTGGATTTGCCTTGGATCCCTTCGTCCGGCAATTTCGTGTCGGTCGATATGAAACAACCGGCGTTGCCGGTTTACCAAGCCCTGCTGCAAAAAGGCGTCATCGTTCGCCCGGTCGCCAATTACGAAATGCCTAATCACTTGCGGGTCAGTATCGGTACCGAGCGGGAAAACCAAATTTTCATCGATGCATTAGCCCAGGTGCTGCAAAGTGTTTGAACGCCTGTGCATCATCGGCATCGGTCTGATCGGCGGGTCGATCGCCAAGGCTGCCCGTGCCGAAGGTTTGTGCCAGCAGGTGGTGGCATTGGGTCGGGAAAAGAATCTACCCAATATGCAACGCGCTCTGGAATTGGGTGTGGTCGATGCGGTTTATACCGACACCGCGCGGGCCATGGCCGGAACGGATTGTGTGATTATTTGCACGCCGGTCGGCAGCATGCAGGCCATCTTTACGCAACTGAAACCCTACTGGAATCCGCAAACCCTGTATAGCGATGCCGGCAGCACCAAGGGCAGTGTGGTCGAGGCGGCGCGGGCAGTGTTCGGCGATGTACCGAGCAATTTCGTACCGGCACATCCGATTGCCGGTGCCGAGCGTAGCGGCGTCGAAGCGGCGAAAGTGGATTTATACAAGAATCGCCGCTTGATTATGACACCTTTGTCTTCAACCGACGCCGGAGCCGTCGATAAACTTGGTGAGTTCTGGCGGCGTATCGGTTCCAGCGTATCGGTGATGACGGTCGAGCATCACGATACCGTGTTGGCGGCGACCAGCCATTTGCCCCACATCCTGGCTTTTGCGTTGGTCGGTATGCTCGGGCGCAAGGACGAGCAGCGCGAAATCTTCAAATATGCCGCCGGCGGCTTCAAGGACTTTAGCCGAATCGCTTCCAGCGACCCGACCATGTGGCAGGATATTTGTCTGGCCAACAAGCAGGAAATCATTCCGCTGATTCAACAATTTCAAGCCGAACTTGGCCGTATCGAACAATTGCTGCTGCGCGACAACGCGTCAGGATTGTTCGACGCCTTCAGTTACGCCAAGCAAGCCCGGCAACGTTTTCTCGAAACTTTTGACGATCCAACTTAACCACTATGTCTTCATCCATTAACGTCATTTTCCAAGTCCAACCCGGCGGCAGCCTGAACGGCGAAATCCGCGTACCCGGCGATAAATCCATGTCGCACCGCTCGATCATGCTCGGTTCGCTGGCCGAGGGCGTCACCCACGTCACCGGTTTTTTGAACGCCGAAGACGCGATTTCCACTTTGGAAGCGTTTCGGGCCATGGGCGTTAAGATCGAAGGTCCGGTCAACGGCGAAGTGACGATCCACGGCGTCGGCAAACACGGTCTGAAAGCGCCGGACAAGCCGCTGTATCTGGGTAATTCCGGTACCTCGATGCGATTGTTGTCCGGCTTACTGGCCGGCCAAGCGTTTGACACCGTGTTGACCGGCGATAAGTCGCTGGAGTCGCGGCCGATGAAACGCGTCACCGTGCCGCTGGCTGAAATGGGGGCGGAAATTGAAACCCAACCCAACGGTACTGCACCGCTGCACATCAAAGGTAAGGCTGGCAAGCTGAAAGGCATGCATTATGACATGCCGATTGCCAGCGCTCAGGTAAAATCCTGTTTGTTACTGGCTGGTATGTACGCCGAAGGCGAAACCAGCGTCACCGAACCGGCGCCGACCCGCGACCATACCGAGCGCATGCTGGCGGGTTTCGGTTATCCGGTCACCCGCGACGGCGCTACGGCGAAAATCAGCAGCGAAGGCAAGTTGACCGCGACCAATATCGACGTACCGAGCGACATTTCCTCGGCGGCATTTTTTCTGGTCGGCGCCAGCATTGCGCCGAATTCCGACGTGACTTTGAAGCACGTCGGCATCAATCCGACCCGCACTGGGGTGATTGACATTCTGCGTTTGATGGGCGCCAACATTGAAGTCTTGAATGAGCGCGAAGTCGGCGGCGAGCCGGTCGCCGATTTGCGTGTGCGATCAGCGCAACTGAAAGGCATCAACATTCCGGAACATCTGGTGCCGCTGGCGATAGACGAGTTTCCGGTGTTGTTCGTCGCCGCATCCTGTGCCGAGGGCCAAACTGTGTTGACCGGTGCCGAAGAATTGCGCGTCAAGGAATCCGACCGCATCCAAGTCATGGCGGACGGCTTGCAAATTTTGGGCATAGACGCGCAACCGACCAAAGACGGCATGGTCATCAATGGCGGCCAATTGGGTAGCGGCGAAGTCGATTCTCACGGCGATCACCGCATCGCCATGTCGTTTTCGATTGCCGGCCTGCGCGCCAGCGGCCCGATCACAATTAACGATTGCGCCAACGTCAATACCTCGTTTAAAGAGTTTCCGGCTCTGGCGACGCAATTGGGTTTGAAATTAGCCACTCTGTAACTTATGTCGATTCCGGTTTTAACGATAGACGGTCCTAGCGGGGCCGGTAAAGGCACTGTCAGCCGAGCGGTTTCCAAAATTTTGGGTTGGCATTATCTGGATAGCGGATCGATATACCGTTCGCTGGCGGTTGCGGTTTTGGACGCTGGTCTGGACTTGAACGACGTTACCAAGATTTGCGCTGTCGCTGAAGCGATGTCGTTAGAATTCGAGTGCGGCGACGAATTGGTTGTTCGGCTCAACGGCGGCGACATTTCCGGCCGTTTGGCGACCGAAACCACCGGCAATGCCGCCTCGATTGTCGCGGCTTATCCGGAAGTTAGAGCAGTCTTGCTGCAAAAACAAAAGGATTTTCAACAACTTCCGGGGCTGGTCGCGGACGGGCGCGACATGGGTAGCGTGGTGTTTCCGGACGCCCAGTTCAAGGTTTACTTAACCGCCAGTGCCGAAGAAAGGGCGTTGCGCAGATATAAACAGTTGATTGAAAAGGGAATTGATGCTAACCTTCCGCAAATCACTCGGGAGATAGAGGAGCGCGATCGTCGCGATACTCAGCGGGCTTCAGCGCCGCTCACCGTGCCGGAAGGTGCGCATTTTATCGATTCGTCGAGCTTGTCTATTCAACAGGTGATTGATCAGGTAGTAAATCTAGTCGAATGAGACTTTTGGCAGTTATCGGCGCTAGCCGGTAGCTTTTATTAATTTTTTGATAATTGTTAAAACTTGCTGGTGTTTGGGCAAGTTTGGGAAAGTAAAGATGGGCGAAAGCTTTGCAGAGTTGTTTGAAGAGAGTTATGCCAAGACCGAAATGCGTCCTGGCGCGATGTTGATTGGTACCGTTGTCGACATCGAAAACGAATTTGTCATCGTCAGTACACAGGCGAAATCAGAAGGTGTCATTCCGAAATGGCAATTCCTGAATGCCGACGGCGACTTGGAAGTCAATATCGGTGACGAGATCGAAGTTGCTCTCGATCTGTTTGAAGACGGCCTGGGCGCCACGCTTCTTTCCCGTGACAAAGCCAAGAAAAGCAAGGCGTGGGCTGAACTGGAAAAAGCCTTCGAAACTCAAGAAACTGTTATCGGCCGTATCAACGGCAAAGTTCGCGGCGGCTTCACTGTGGCGGTTGGCGCATTGCGCGCGTTCCTGCCGGGTTCACTCGTTGACGTGCGTCCGATTCGTGATACCGCATTCCTGGAAAACCGCGACCTGGAATTCAAAGTCATCAAAATCGACCAAAAACGTAACAACGTCGTCTTGTCACGCCGCGCTGTCGTCGAAAGCGAATACAGTGCAGAGCGCGAAGAGTTGGTCAAAACCTTGCAAGATGGCGCGATCGTTACCGGTATCGTTAAAAACCTCACCGATTACGGTGCGTTTATCGACCTGGGCGGCGTTGACGGCCTGTTGCACATCACCGATATGGCATGGCGCCGCGTGCGTCACCCGTCCGAGTGCGTAGAGATCGGTCAGGAAGTCAAAGTTAAAGTCCTGAAATTCGACAAAGACAAAACCCGCGTCTCGTTGGGCATGAAACAAATGGATGAAGATCCATGGCAAAACATTGCTCGCCGCTACCCAGCCGGCACCCGCGTGTTCGGTAAAGTCAACAACCTGACCGACTACGGTTGCTTCGTGGAAATCGAAGAAGGCGTCGAAGGTTTGGTGCACGTTTCCGAAATGGATTGGACCAACAAAAACGTCAACCCTTCCAAAGTAGTTCAGTTGGGCGACGAAGTCGAAGTCATGGTTCTGGAGATCGACGAAGAACGCCGTCGTATTTCGCTGGGCATGAAACAATGCAAATCCAACCCCTGGGACGAATTTGCAGCGACTCATAACAAAGGCGACAAAATCACCGGCAAAATCAAATCGATCACCGATTTCGGTATTTTCATCGGCCTGGAAGGCGGCATCGACGGTTTGGTGCATATGTCCGACATTTCCTGGAACGAGAACGACGAAGAAGCGATTCGCAACTACAAGAAAGGCGACGAAGTCGAAACCGTTATCTTGGCAGTGGATTCCGAGCGCGAGCGTATCTCTCTCGGCATCAAACAGCTGGAACAAGACCCTTTCCAAAACTACATCGCGCTGCATGAAAAAGGTAGCTTGGTCAAAGGCACGGTCAAGGAAGTCGATGCCAAAGGCGCTGTCGTCACCTTGGCGGACAATGTCGAAGGCTACTTGCGTGCTTCCGAAATCCAGCGCGACCGCGTCGAAGATGCCAGCAAATTGCTGAAAGCAGGCGACGAGATCGAAGCTAAATTCGTCGGTGTCGATAAGAAAACCAAGTCTATTTCTTTGTCCATCAAAGCGAAGGATGCTGAAGAAGAGTCCAACGCGATTAAAGATTACTCGCAACAAAATGCAGGCACTGCAACATTGGGCGATATCTTCAAACAAATGGATAAGTAATAAAACCATCTACAAGGGTGGCATGGGCTTAACCCATGCCACCCTTTTTTGATTATTCAGGGCTGGATGTGACGAAATCAGAATTGATAGAGATGCTGGCGAGAAAACAGCCGCATCTCGCGCTTAAAGATGTGGAATTGGCGGTCAGATGTGTTGTCGATCACTTGAGCGATACATTGGCCAGTGGCGAACGAATCGAAATTAGAGGTTTTGGCAGTTTTTCATTGCACCACCGCTCCGCCCGCTTGGGCCGGAATCCGAAAACCGGAGACTCGGTCTCGTTGACGGAGAAGCACGTACCCCATTTCAAACCCGGAAAGGAATTGCGGGACATGGTCGATGCTTCCAGGGAAAAATACAAAATCGTCGATTAATCCTTTATCCGGAACGGGGCGCTTGGCTTCGTTCCTCCCACACCAGGGCTTATGCACAACGCAAGGCAATACCACCGGCACTGCATCGCCTGAACTGATCCCGGTCTTGGGTCGCCAATCCGTTTACAGATATCGTCAGTGAGTTTATTCCACCATAACTACAACTACGATCCTGGATACGGCTGTAGCCTCAGCGATTTGTTGGCAATTCCGGCACCGGAAGAAATTCCGGATTTTTGCCGGTTCTGGCGCGACAAATACCAACAAGCCGTTAAAAGCTCAGCGGATTATTCGCTGGCCTACCAGTGCTCGCGGGCCGGTTACCGGGTCTACGATCTGAGTTACCGCTCCACCGGGGATTTCGCGATTGGCGGTTGGCTGTTGGAGCCTGAGAATCAAGCCGTAACGCAGGCCATCGTCGTCGGCCACGGTTATGGCGGCAGAGACCAACCGGATTACCATCTGCAAATTGGCGGAGCCGCTTTGTTGTTTCCGTGCATGCGCGGTATCTCGCGCAGCCGCAACGGCCGTTTGCCGGAACAGCCGAACCAGCACGTATTGCATGCGATAGACGATCCGCACCAGTACGTGATCGGCGGTTGCGTCGAGGATATCTGGCTGGCCGTGACAGTTTTGGCCGCTATTTACCCGCAATGCGCGGAAAGTATCGGCTATATGGGAATCAGCTTCGGCGGCGGGCTCGGCGCGTTGGCCGCGCCGTGGGATCAAAGAATCAAACGGCTGCATTTGAACGTACCCACGTTCGGCAACCAGCCTTTGCGCCTGAGCCTGCCCAGCAGCGGCAGCGCCGCCGCGCTGAAGGCGCATAGCCAATATCACCCTCGCATTTTTGACACATTAGCCTATTACGATGCCGCGATTGCGGCGCGCCATGCCGTGCAGCCGTTACACGCGGCAGTCGCATTATTCGATCCGGTCGTCGCCCCCCCCGGACAATTTGCAATTTACAACGCCTGGTCCGGCGAGAAGCAATTGTTCGTACTTGAAGCCGGGCATTTCGAATACCCGCGTCAACACGAACAGGATCGGCAACTGGTTGCCGAATTGCAGCAGTTTTTCGGAGTATTGCCCGAATAGGTTATGAACCGCGAATACCACCACTGGTACAGCCCGCGATTGGGCAGAGACATGGAGTTTCTGGTATTCGGCCACGCCGGTGCCAAAGTGCTGATTTTCCCGACTCGCGACGGCCGTTTCTTCGAATACGAAAATCTCGGTATCGTCGAGCGGCTGCGCAATAAGATAGAAGCTGGTTACCTGCAACTTTACTGTATCGACAGTATCGACCACGAAACCTTTTACTGTTTTTGGCGGAAACCGGAGGACCGGATTCAACGGCACATGTATTTCGAAGATTATGTGCTGAATGAAATCATGCCTTTTATGGCGCTGAAAAACCCGCATCCTTGCGTGATCGCCCACGGTTGCAGTTTGGGAGCTTTTCATGCCGCCAACATCGCCTTTCGCCATCCGCATTTGTTCAGAAAATTGGTGGCGTTTTCCGGCCGCTTCGATTTGACCCTGGAAGTCGAATGTTTCAAAAATCTGTTTGACGGCTATTACGACGAAAACATCTATTTCCATACGCCGAGCCATTTTTTGCCGAATCTGGTCTGCGAGGCGCAATTGTCGGCCATCCGGCGCATGGATATTACGTTGGTAATCGGCAAACAGGACCCGTTTCTGGCGAACAATCACGCATTGAGCCGTGTTTTGGCCGACAAAGGCGTGCCGCATGCGTTATACGAGTGGGAAGGACGGGCACACCAAGGGCACTATTGGCGGCGCATGGCGCCGCTATATCTGTGATCTTCGGGCGGCTCTCGTTCCGAAATTTCGACTCAAATGGCGCCATCGCCGCCAATTCGGTTGCCAAAGGTACCCGTTTCGGCTAACGGCCGAGCGGTGTCGCGGGCGCCAAAATTAGGAATCGTCGGCGGCAGCGGCCAGATGGGCTAACTGTTGCAAGCCGGCAAGATAAGCTGCTTCCGAGTCGGTGCGTATGGTTGCGTGCGCCACTTTGCGGCCCTTGCGCGGCGCCTTGTCGTACAAATGCAGATGAGCGTTGGCAATGCCCAGCAATTCGGCGTTGTCGGCAAGGCCGCCGATGAAATTCACCATGGCGGCGTAACCGCGCGGTGCAGTCGAGCCCAGCGGCAGGTTTAAAATCGCGCGCAAGTGGTTTTCGAACTGGCTGGTTTCGCTGCCTTCGATGGTCCAATGGCCGGAATTGTGCACCCTGGGTGCGAATTCGTTAGCCAGCAATGCGCCGCCGGTATCGAACAACTCCAACGCGACGACGCCGACATAATCGAGTTTCTCCAGCAGGCGCCTGACGTAGTCTTCAGCGAGGGTTTGTGACGGATCCTTGTCGCGGCATTCGGCGATGCGCAGAATCCCGCCGCGGTGCTGGTTTTCAGAAATAGGATAATAGGCGATTTCGCCGGAGGGGCTGCGGGCGGCGATAATCGATATTTCGCGGCTGAAATTGACGAAGCCTTCGACGATAGCAGCCGCGCCTTGCATGCTGTCCCAGGCAGCGGCCAGATCGGCTTCCGACCGCAACACGGCCTGGCCTTTGCCGTCGTAGCCCATGCGCCGGCTTTTCAAAATAGCGGGGTAGCCGATATCCGCCATCGCCGCTTGCAAATCGGTTAGGCTATCGATCGCGGCAAACGGCGCGGTACCGATACCCAATTCGCGGAAGAAGTTTTTTTCCAGCAAACGGTCTTGCGCCACCGCCAAGGCGCCGGCCGGTGGATAGACTAGCGTGTGGCTGGATAAAAATTCGGCAACGTGGGCCGGCACGTTCTCGAATTCGTAGGTCACCACATCGGCTTTTTCGGCCAATTCGGCCAACAGGGCAGGGTCGTCGTAAGCGCCAAGCAAATGCTCGCTTAAGCCGCCGGCGCCGGCGTTGGTATCCGGGTCGAGGACGATGAACTTCAGGCCTAGCGGATATCCCGCCAGTGCGATCATTCTGGCGAGTTGGCCGCCACCCAGAATACCGACCTTCATCCGGCCACCTGCCGCGGGTCGGGAGTAGCGATAACGCTGTCGGTTTGTTGTTGGCGGTAGGCATCCAACGCGGCCCGGTATTGCGGGTGCTTGTTGCTGATAATGGCAGCGGCCAGCAACGCGGCATTGATGGCGCCGGCTTTGCCGATTGCCAGGGTACCGACCGGAATCCCGGCTGGCATCTGCACGATGGACAACAGCGAATCCATGCCGTTCAAGGCTTTCGATTGGACCGGGACGCCCAGCACCGGCAATGCCGTTTTTGCCGCGGTCATGCCCGGCAAATGTGCGGCGCCGCCGGCGCCGGCGATGATGACTTCGAGGCCTTTGCTTTCGGCTGCTTCGGCGTAGCGGAACAGTTTGTCGGGAGTCCGGTGCGCCGATACCACTTCCACTTCATGCGGAATATCCAGATGTTCCAGGGTCTGCGCAGCATGCTGCATGGTTTCCCAGTCGGACGTGGAACCCATGATGATGCCTATCAATGCGGTCATGCAAAATCTCCGGTGTTTGCCATAAATCGTATCCGGGCGATTATCGCATAATTAGCGGGATTTTCTCGGTCGCCAAGTTGGGAAGCCGGCCGTTGTTAGTGTTAAGATAGCGCCCCTCTTATGACTCGAACCACCGAACCTAGGGACAGTAGAATGGAAAACGTGCAACATGCGACGCTGGAAGTCAGGGATTTATCCTGCTTTCGCGACGAACGCTTGTTGTTTTCGGCATTGAACTTCGAGGTAGAGGCCGGGCAATCGTTGTTACTGGAAGGTGCCAACGGCAGCGGCAAGACCACGCTGCTGCGCATCCTGTGCGGATTGCGCGAAGCCGATTCCGGCCGGATCATCTGGTGTGGCCAGCCGGCCGAGGCTAGCAATTATTACCGGGATATGGCCTACGTCGGTCATGCCGACGGCACCAAAAAGGAATTGACGGTATTGGAAAATCTAAAATTCGCCCTGGCCCTGGGCGTACCGGGCAAGTATCAAATCGACCAGGCCTTGGACAAGGTCAAACTGGCCGGTTTCGACGACAATCCGGTGCACACGCTGTCCGCCGGGCAAAAACGGCGCCTGTCTTTGGCTCGCTTGTTGATCACCCAAAACGTGTTATGGATACTCGACGAACCTTTCACTTCGCTGGATAAACAGGGTATCGCCTTGATCGAGTCGCTGATCACCGACCACATCAGCCACGGCGGCATGGCGGTACTGACCTCGCACCACGATCTGCGCATGGCGGACCTGAATCTGAAACGTATCCATCTGCAAGCATGCCACTGATACGCGCCTTTCTGGCCATCATTCGCCGCGATTTGCTGCTGGCGTTCCGGCGCCGCGCCGAAATGGCCAATCCGTTGTTTTTCTTTGTGCTGGTGGTCACCTTGTTTCCGCTGGCAATCGGTGCCCAACCCAATCTGTTGCAAGCCATGGCGCCGGGCGTAATCTGGGTGTCGGCGTTACTCGCGACCTTGCTGTCGCTGGATAGCCTGTTCCGCAGCGATTTCGAAGACGGCTCGTTGGAGCAAATGCTGCTTAGCCCGCATGCCTTGTCGGTGTTGGTGTTGGGCAAAATCGTCGCCCATTGGCTGGTCAGCGGGCTGCCGCTGTTGCTGGTCGCGCCGCTGCTGGCCTTGTTCTTGGGGCTTCCCGAGCAGGCGATGGGAACTTTATGGCTGACATTGATCTTAGCTACTCCGTTATTGAGCCTGATCGGTGCTATCGGCGTGGCCTTGACGGTCGGTCTGCGCCGCGGCGGTATGTTGTTGTCTTTGCTGGTGTTGCCGTTATACGTGCCGGTGCTGATTTTCGCCAGCGGCGCGGTCGATCGTGCCGCCGGCGGATTGCCGGTCGGCGCCCAATTGAATATTTTGTTGGCGATGTTGCTGGCGGCGCTGGCCCTGGCGCCGTTGCCGACCTCCATTGCGTTAAAAATGAGTGTTAATTGATGTCCTGGATACCCGCGCCGGTCAGCCGGTTTTTTCACCGTACTTCCTCGCCGCCGCATTTTTATGCGCTGGCCGACCGTTTCATCCCTTGGCTGACGGCCATTTTTCTGCTGTTGCTCGGCGCCGGCCTTTACGGCGGCTTGTATCTGGCGCCCACCGACTACCAACAGGGCGACAGCTACCGGATCATTTATATCCATGTGCCGGCGGCCTGGATGTCATTGTTCGTCTACGTGATGATGGCAATAATGGGCGGCATTGCCCTGGTTTGGCGGATGAAACTGGCCGAGGTAATGCTGATCAGCAGCGCCCCGATCGGCGCCGGCTTTACCTTCGTCGCGCTGGTCACCGGATCGCTGTGGGGCAAGCCGATGTGGGGCACCTGGTGGGTTTGGGATGCCCGTCTGACCTCGGAGCTGATTCTGCTATTCCTGTATCTGGGCGTGATCAGTTTGTACGGCGCGATCGAGGACAAACGCAGCGCCGCCCGAGCGGTGTCTATCCTGGCTTTGGTCGGCGTGGTCAATATTCCGATCATCCACTATTCGGTGGAATGGTGGAATACGCTGCACCAGCCGGCGACGGTCAGCAAACTGGATAAACCGTCGATTCACATTACGATGCTGGTGCCGCTGTTGCTGATGGCGATCGCGTTCAAGTTTTACTACCTGATTGCCGTATTGCAGGCGGCCAAGCTGGAATTGCTGAAACGGGAAACGTCGTCGCAATGGGTGAAAAACATGTTGGAGAAACAGGCATGAGTTGGGAAAGCTTTTGGTACATGGGCGGTTACGCCGCTTATGTCTGGCCGGCATACGGCGTCACGGCGCTGGTGTTGGCAGCGAATTTGGTGTGGCCGGTCTGGCAACGCAAACAACTATTCCGGCAACTGGCCATCAAACAAAAACGCGCGCAGTCCAAATGAAACCGATCCGCAAACAGCGCCTGCTGTTAATCCTGTTAATGTTGGCCGGCCTGAGCTTGGCGGCTTTTTTTGCGTTGAAGGCATTCAACGAAAATCTGATGTATTTCTTCTCGACCAGCGACGTCGTCGCCGGTAAGGCGCCAAACAATACGGTATTCCGGCTGGGCGGCATGGTCGTCAAAGGTAGCGTGCAGCGGCCCAACGCCGACTTGCTGGTGCGTTTCAAACTGAGCGATTTCAGCCAGGAGGTCGCGGTGGAATATTCCGGCATCTTGCCGGACTTGTTCCGCGAGGGGCAGGGCATCGTCGCCAAAGGCCGGCTGGATGGCCGCGGCGTATTCGTCGCCGAGGAAGTCCTGGCCAAACACGACGAGAATTACATGCCGCCGGAAGTGGCCGGTAGTCTGAAAAAACCGGCGGAGCAGCCATGATCCCGGAAATCGGCCATTTCGCGCTGATCCTGGCGCTATGCATGGCGTTGGTTCAAGGCACGCTGCCCATCGTCGGGGCCGGCAAGGCGGTTAGCGGCTGGGTCCACGTCGCCCGGCCGGCCGCATTCGGCCAGTTGGCGTTCATGGCGCTGGCCTACGGCTGTCTGACCTATGCCTTCATCAGCCACGACTTTTCGGTGGCCTATGTCGCCCAAAACTCCAATACCGAACTGCCGTTTTTGTACCTGATCTCCGGCGTATGGGGCGCACACGAAGGCTCCTTGCTGCTGTGGGCATTGGCCTTGTCGATCTGGACCGGCTTGGTCGCCGCCTTCAGCGCCCGGATTCCCGATCCGACCCGGGCCCGGGTGCTGGGCGTGATGGGCTTGGTCAGCGTCGGCTTCATTTTGTTTTTGCTGTTGACTTCCAATCCGTTCGAACGCCTGTTTCCGGCACCGGCCGAAGGTCGCGACCTGAATCCGTTGTTGCAGGATCCCGGCTTGGCGATTCATCCGCCGATGCTCTACATGGGCTATGTCGGCTTTTCGGTAGCCTTCGCTTTTTCCATTGCCGCGCTGCTGGAGGGACGCCTGGATTCGGCCTGGGCGCGCTGGTCGCGGCCCTGGACCAATGTGGCATGGATGTTTTTGACGCTGGGTATCACGCTAGGCAGTTGGTGGGCTTACTACGAACTGGGCTGGGGCGGCTGGTGGTTTTGGGATCCGGTCGAGAACGCCTCGTTCATGCCCTGGTTGGTCGGTACTGCATTGATCCATTCCTTGGCCGCCACTGAAAAACGCGGAGCATTTAAGACCTGGACCGTGCTGCTGGCGATTTTCGCCTTCTCGTTGAGTCTGCTCGGTACCTTTTTGGTACGCTCCGGCGTGTTGACCTCGGTGCATGCCTTCGCCAGCGATCCTGCCCGCGGTTTGTTCATCCTGATTTTTCTGGGCGTGGTGGTCGGCGGTTCGTTGCTGTTGTACGCGATCCGCGCGCCGCAAGTGAAAAGCTACGCCCGCTTCGAACTGGTTTCGAAAGAGTCGGTATTGCTGGTCAATAACGTTTTGCTGGTCGTAACCGCCGCCAGCATTCTGCTCGGCACGCTGTATCCGCTGGTGGTCGATGCCTTGGGTCTGGGTAAATTGTCGGTCGGTCCGCCGTATTTCAATGCGGTGTTCATCCCGTTGATGGCGCCGCTGGCGTTGGTGGTCGGGATCGGCGTGTTGCTACGCTGGAAGAGCGACGATATCAAAACGTTGGGCGCGCGCCTGCGCGGTTTGATTGCCGGCTGCATCGGCATCGCGTTGCTGGCACCGTTGGCGATGCCGTTTTATTCGTGGGGCGCCGCGTTGGGTGTGGCCTTGGCCTTGTGGACTCTGGCGGTCAGTGCTTTTGCCTTTAAACAACGCCTGCAAAGCTGGTCCTGGCAACGCTTGAAGCAAATTCCGGCCGGTTTTTACGGCATGACCTTGGCGCATATCGGGATTGCGGTGTTCGTAATCGGCATCAGCTTCACGTCGGTCTACAGCATCGAACGCGACGTGCGTCTGGCGCCGGAGGAAACGCTGGATCTATTCGGTTACGTGTTCCAGTTTCACGGCGTCACCGCGAGCGACGGCCCGAACTACCGCGCCGAACAAGGCCATTTGAGCGTCAGCCATAACGGAGAAACCGTCGCCGAGTTGGCGCCGCAAAAACGCGTGTACCGGGTGCAAACCATGCCGATGACCGAAGCGGCGATCGACGCCGGCCTGTTTCGGGATTTGTTCGTGGCCCTCGGCGAACCGTTGGGCGAGCAGGGCGCCTGGAGTTTGCGAGTCTATTATAAAGCCTTCATCCGCTGGATCTGGCTGGGCGGCGTGTTGATGGCATTGGGCGGGTTGCTGGCTGCCTGCGATCGCCGCTATCGGTTGCCGAGTAAACAAACCGCTGAAAATCGATGAAATATTTATTGCCGTTACTACTGTTTATCGCCTTGTCGGTATTTCTGGCGATCGGTTTGAAATTGAACCCGCGCGAAATCCCGTCGCCGTTGATCGACAAACCGGCGCCGGCTTTCACGTTGCCGATTCTGGCAACGCCGGACAGGAGTCTGAGCCAAACCGACATGAAAGGCAAAGTCTGGCTGCTCAACGTCTGGGCCTCCTGGTGCGTGTCGTGCCGGGAAGAACATCCGCTGTTGAACCAGTTGGCCAGACTGAACAAGGTCACGCTGGTCGGTCTGAATTATAAAGACCAGGCCGACGCTGCCCAGGGCTGGCTGGCAAAGCAGGGCAACCCGTACACCGTCAGCGTCATGGATAGCGAAGGTCGTACCGGCATCGATTACGGCGTTTACGGCGTGCCGGAGACTTTTGTTATCGATAAGCGCGGTGTGGTGCGTTACAAACATACCGGACCGATTCAACCCGGCGATCTGGAAAAACTGTTTTTACCGCTGATTCAACAGTTGGAGGCGGAAAGCGCATGAAATATTGGTTTATCCTGATGTTGTTGTCGTTGCACCTGGTCCAGGCCAGGGCCGAAATCGAATACCGCGACTTTAAGCAACCGGAACAGGAGCAGGCCTACCAGAGCCTGATCAACGAGCTGCGCTGCCTGGTCTGCCAAAACCAGACCATCGCCGACTCCAACGCCGACCTGGCCAAGGATCTGCGCCGTCAAGTCTACGAAATGCTGCAACAAGGCAAATCGCGCCAGGACGTGGTCAATTTCATGACCGAGCGTTACGGCGATTTCGTCATGTATAAACCGGCGTTCAAACTGAAAACATTTTTGCTCTGGCTGGGGCCGGTGCTGTTCCTGTTCGTCGGTCTGGCCGTGGTTTGGACCTTGCGCGCCAAAGGCGCCAGTGCGGATAAGGAATTGTCGGCCGCGGAGCGGGAGAAATTGAAAAAAATTCTGGAACAGGGTGACGACGCGTGACTATCGAGTTTTGGCTGGCGATAGCCGGATTAGTGGCCGTGGCTTTGGCCATTTTGTTGCCGCCCTTATTTAAAACTGCGCCCTTGCATGACGCCGACGGCGAAACCCGCAATAAAGCCATCGCCCGGCAACAATTGGCCGAACTGAAACAGCAACTGCAAGACGGCGTACTGACCCAAAGCCAGTTCGATGCTCAGTACCAGGAATTGCAACTGGCTTTATTGGATGAAATCCAGCAAGACGCACCGGCTCAGGCTGCGCTCAGGCCCGGAACCGGGCGCTGGGTGATTCCGCTGCTTGGCCTGGCGGTGCCTGTATTGAGCTTGTTTCTCTACCTGACGCTGGGCGAGCCGCAAGCCCTTGCCAAGGCTGAACTGGCGCAAAATCAGGCTAAAGCAGCCGATAATGTGCAGAATCTGGTCGCCGCGTTGGCGCAGCGCCTGCAACAACAACCGGACGATCTTGAGGGCTGGATGATGTTGGGTCGGGCCTATTTGTACATGCAACAATACGATAGCGCCGCGCAAGCGTTTGCCGAATTGAACCGGCGTAAACCGAACGATCCGGCAGTAATGCTGCACTATGCCGACGCGTTGTCGATGGCGCGTAACGGCCAGATGCGCGGCGAACCGGCCGCACTGGTCTATCAGGCATTGAAACTGGTGCCGGAAGACCACACCGCGCTATGGCTGGGCGGTATGGCCAAGGCCGAGGAAGGCGACTTTGCCCAAGCCATCGCCTATTGGCAAAAACTGTCGGCCATGTTGCCGGAGCAAGACGAAACCCGGCAGCAATTGCAGAAAATGATTGCGATGGCGGAAGCCGAAAGCCAGCAAGGCACTTCCAGTACGTCTGCCGCGGCTCCGGTCGAAATCAAAGTCGATGCCGCCCTCGCTGACGAGCTGAAAACCAAGGCAAAACCGGACGACACGCTATTCGTTTATGCCCAAGCGTTGACCGGTCCGAAAATGCCGTTAGCCATCGTCAAGCAACAGGTAAAAGACCTACCGCTGCAAGCCGTACTCAACGACAGCATGGCCATGCAGCCGCAAACCCATCTGGCCGATTTCAAACAGCTGCGTATCGTCGCCCGCATATCCAAATCCGGTAACGCGATGCCGCAACCGGGCGATCTGCTCGGCAGTGCCGAAGTCAATCTGGACGGATCGCAGACGGCGGCCGTAAGCGTGACCATCGATCAGGAACTGAAATGATGGATCAATCGATAAAATTCGATCTGGACTTGATCAAACGCTACGACAAGTCAGGCCCGCGCTATACCTCGTATCCGACCGCGTTGGAGTTGCACGAAGGCTTCGGCGAGGCCGAGTACCGTCGGCACATCGAAAAATCCAATGCCGCCGGCGGGCCGCTGTCGCTGTACTTCCATATTCCGTTCTGCGACACCGTCTGTTTCTATTGCGCCTGCAACAAGATCGTCACCAAGAACCGCGCCCATGCCGTGCCGTATCTGGACAATCTGTGCCGGGAGATCGAGATGCAGGGGGCTCTGTTCGACCGGAGCCGGCCGGTCAACCAATTGCATTGGGGCGGCGGTACGCCGACCTTTTTGAACGCCGAGCAAATGCGGCGGCTGATGGACACGACTCGGGCCAATTTCAATCTGCACAGCGACGACAGCGGCGAGTATTCGATCGAAGTCGACCCGCGCGAAACCGACGACCGCACCATTGCCGAGCTAAGAGCCTTGGGGTTCAATCGCATCAGCCTCGGTTTGCAGGACTTCGATCCGGACGTGCAAAAAGCCGTCAACCGGCTGCAGAGCAAGGAACAAACCTTCGCGGTGCTTGAAGCGGCGCGCAAGGAAGGCTTCCGCTCCACCAATATCGATTTGATTTACGGCTTGCCGTTACAAACCGTGCACAGCTTTGCCGATACCCTGGATCAGGTGTTGGCCTATGCCCCGGCCCGGTTTTCGATTTTCAATTACGCCCACATGCCCAGCCGTTTCAAAACGCAGCGCCAAATCGACGAAGCGGCCTTGCCGTCGCCGGCGGCGAAACTGGAGATTTTGCAAATGGTCGGCCAAAAGCTGACCGATGCCGGTTATGTCTACATCGGCATGGACCATTTCGCCAAGCCGGACGACGAATTGGCCGTGGCCCAACGCGAGGGCAAGCTGTACCGCAACTTCCAGGGTTACTCCACCCATTCCGACTGCGATTTGGTCGGCTTGGGCGTGACCTCGATCGGCCGGGTCGGCGACGCCTACATGCAAAATTACAAGGAACTGGACGAATACGACGCAGCCATCGCGCAAGGTAAATTGCCGGTGTTTCGCGGCGTGGATCTGGACGACGACGACAAACTGCGCCGGGCCGTGATTACCCAACTGATTTGCCATTTCGAACTGAGCTTCGAACACATCGAACGGGAATTCGGTATCGTCTTTAACGACTATTTCGCCGCGGAATTGGCAAACCTGCAGCCGATGAAAACGGACGGTTTGTTGGATTTAACAGCCGCCGGCATTCAAGTATCCAGCGCCGGCCGCCTGCTGATCCGCAACATCTGCATGGTATTCGATAAATACCTGGCGCAAAAACAGCAGCAGTTTTCAAAGGTGATATAAACATCGCCGCGGATTTTCCAGCGTTAATTATTCTGCCGCAAACGAATACCAAGTTGATTTAGGCGGCACCTGGCTTTCCTCAAACTGGGTGAAAGTTGCGCTGCTCGTTCAGGGCTCCAATCATTAGCTACCATTTCCGTCAGACGGGCGTTGTAACCGATACCTTGGCTCGCCACTGATCCGGTTTTTTTGACTAAATCTGCGCGGATATCGCGCTTGGCGGATAAGGCCAGCTTTAACAATTGCTGTTTGGGGTCGAACAAAGTGTCGGGTTCCGCAGGTAGCTTGCCTTTTTCGCCGAGCAGGTTACGCATGGCTTTATGGTCAGCGAGTAGCCACGACTCGACTTCTCGGACCGCGATTCGTATGATCAAATTTTCGGGTCTGGCTAGTTTGCCGTACCATGCATCGAGTAATGTTTTTGGACATGCCAGTTTATCAAGGTCCGTAATAATTACGACTGGTTGTTGTTGGGCTAACTGACACCAATTCGACATTTTCGACTGTAAATAGCCGAAACCATTTTTGCGGAGTAATGGTTCAATTTGAACGGGCAACGACAGTTCATTGATAAGCCGTTGGCCCACGGCTTCACTCAAAGCATCTTCGGTTGCAAGTGCTATGGGGCGGAGTATTACCATAAGCCAAGTTGATTAACTGACGCTGGCCGAGTTTTGGGTAACACGACTTCGGCAACTGAAAATCCCGAATCAAGAGCATTCATTTCTGTGTCTTGCAGCGTTCTGGCCTTTGTGCCTTCCGCACTGCTCTCCAGTAACAAAACTCCCCGCCCATCGATACCCGGATTACTCAATAATGCTTCGCTATGTGTACTTAAAATAATTTGCCGTTTTACTTTTTTATTTCGCTGGAGGCGGTGCAGAATTAACGGTATTTCTTTTACTATCGCATCGTTCAACGAGATTTCCGGCTCCTCTAGCAATAGTAAGGAATTGCCGTCCAACAAAGCCCATAACAGACCTAGTAACCGCAATGTCCCGTCCGAAAAATGTTCTTCGGATTGCCAGCCGGCGTTCGGCCTATGGTGCGCATATAGCGCATGAAGATGTGGATGCCCAAGGTCATCCTTTTCAAACCGAAGTTCTTTAAATTGTGGTACGGCTTGAGTAAGCGCAACATTAATTTTGGCGAGGCGGGAGTTACGCGTCTTTTCGTTGGTTCTGGCGAGACGTTCCAAAAAGCCTTGACCGAACGGATCGTCTTCCAGACGTTGCCCGCCGATCTTGTCAGCATATTTGAGAAGTTGGGGCACCAGATGCAGGTAAGTCGTTGCCCCAAAGAAATCAACCAATTCTCGGAAACTGCCGTTTGCCTGAATTTGTTCTAAATGGGTTTGAGTCAACAGCATGCTGTCTTTTCTATCATCGGAGTTTGGACGGCTCAAAATTAATTCATTGCCTTTCCAAACCTGCTCCTGAGAAATTAATAGCCTTTGAGCCCCTTTGCCTTCCGGTTTAAATGCCAGAATGTAACGCCAATTTGCCGACATATCGGCACTGTCCGCCAGCTCCACATCGATTTTAACTTCCGGGTCTCGACGAGCATGTAGGCAACGTAATTTACTGATACCACCGCGGTCGGCGACGGCGGTCTGCAATCCACCGCCTTTAGATTTACTGATGTCTCTTAAAAACCGGAATGTATCAAGTAAATTGGATTTGCCGGATGCATTCGGTCCCAGCAAATAGGCTGTATCGCGCAATGGAACATCGAGCGTTTGAAAATTACGCCAGTTTTTTAATCTAAGATGGGTAATCAGCATCAGGTATTCGTGAAATTTTGGAATGGTTAGTCTAAAGTTCGCCGCGCTTTGCTAATCCCTAACCCAATTCTCCACCAACCGGCTCGGTATATGCGGCGATTCGCTGGATTGCGGGTAGGGCTGGCCGCTGGTCACCCGGTAGATCACGCGCAGCATGTCGGCCAGCAGCAGCCAGGTGATCAGCATGAACAGGCAGGTCAGGCCGGCGTTCAGGTAGTCGTTGAAAATCAATTGCGGCGCGCTTTTCAGTTGCGCGGCCGGCAGCGAACCGCTGGCGATTTTCGCCGACAAATCGGCGGCGTGCGCCAGAAAACCGATGCGTAAATCCTCGGCGAACAATTTCTGCCAGGCCGCGCTGCTGGTGACGATAATCAGCCAGGACAGCGGCAGGGCGGTCACCCAGGCGTACTTCAGCTTGCCGGATTTGACCAGAATCGTCGTCGCCACGCACAGCGCTATCGCCGCCAGCATTTGGTTGGCGATGCCGAACAGGGGCCACAGGCTGTTGATGCCGCCTAACGGATCGATCGCCCCCATATACAGGAAATAGCCCCAGGCGCCGACCACGGCGGCGCTGGTCAGTAAGATGCTGGCGTAACCGCCGCTGCTGCCGCGGCCGATATTGAAGTTGCCGAGGATGTCCTGCAGCATGAAGCGGGCGACGCGGGTGCCGGCGTCCAGCGTGGTCAGGATGAACAAGGCTTCGAACATGATCGCGAAATGGTACCAGGCGGCCAGCAGATGTTGGCCGAACACTTGGGCGAACAAACTGGCCATGCCGACCGCCAGCGACGGCGCGCCGCCGGTGCGGGCGAACAAGGTCGATTCGCCCATGGTCTGCGCCAGTTGCTGCATTTGCTCGACGGCCACCGGAAAGCCCCAACTGCTGATTTTCGCCACCGCTTCCGCCGCTTCCTTGCCGACCACGCCGGCCGGGCTGTTGATGGCGAAATAAACTCCCGGCTCCAACACCGACGCCGCGATCATCGCCATGATCGCGACAAAGGATTCCATCATCATCGCGCCGTAGCCGATAAAACGGGCGTCGGTTTCGTTAGCCAGCAACTTGGGCGTGGTGCCCGACGAAATCAGCGCATGAAAACCGGATATCGCGCCGCAGGCGATGGTGATGAACACGAACGGAAACAATTTGCCGCCGAAGATCGGGCCGCTGCCGTCGATAAACTGGGTCAAGGCCGGCATTTTCAGCTCGGGTCGCAAGATCAGAATCGCCACGGCCAGCGCGGCAATCGTGCCCAGTTTCATGAAGGTTGACAGGTAGTCGCGCGGCGCCAGCAGCAGCCAGACCGGCAACACCGCGGCGGCGAAGCCGTAACCGATCACCATCAACGCCAGTTCCGGCGCGTCGTAATCGAACCAGCCGCGGATGGCGGGATTTTCGTCGATCCAGCCGCCGCCGACCACGGCAAATACCAGTAAGGACACGCCAATCAGCGTCGCTTCCAGCACCCGCCCCGGCCGCAAATGGTTCAGATACATGCCCATCAACATCGCGATCGGTATCGTCGCGGCGACGGTGGCGGTCGCCCAGGGGCTGTGTTTCATCGCATTGACCACGACCAGGCCCAGTACCGCGATCAGGATCACCATAATCGTCATCACGCCCAGCATCGCGGCGCCGCCGCCAATGTTGCCCAATTCGTCCTTGGCCATCTGCCCCAGCGAGCGGCCGTCGCGCCTGACCGAGAAAAACAGGGTCACGAAGTCCTGCACGCAGCCGCCCAGCACCGCGCCGATCAGGATCCACAAGGTGCCCGGCAGATAGCCGAACTGCGCGGCCAGCGTCGGCCCGATCAACGGGCCGGGACCGGCGATGGCAGCGAAATGGTGGCCGAACACCACCCATTTGTGAGTGGGCATGAAGTCGCGGCCATCGTCGAAGCGTTCGGCCGGCGTGGCCCGGCTGGCATCAAGCACCAGAACTTTGGCGGCGACGAAGGCGCTGTAAAAGCGGTAGCCGAGCGCGTAAACGCAGACCGCGGCGACGATCAGCCACATGCTGCTGATGGTTTCGCCGCGCTGCAAGGCAATACCGGCGATGGCCCCGGCCGCGGCCAGAGCGACGAGGCCCCAGAATAGGTTGATGGGAAGCGAGTGCTTGTTGCCTGACATGACGATTCCTGTCTGAAAGTCGGATTGGGATGCGATGGATTTCGCAAAATGGTAGCACGCCGCCGGCGTTCGCGGCAGGCGCTTTATCCCTAAGACCCTGCCGTTCGCTACCAAGTGCAGCCGGTCCGGCCGCATCGCGCTTGCCGGTCGGCAAGATCGCGGTGTTGTGTATCGACCGGGACCGGAGCCGCCAACGCTAAAATTGCGAGAAGCGCCGCCGTAGCGCGAGCAGAACGGCCAGCATCGATGCCGCCGAGAGCGCCTGCAAGCCGATAAGGCCGTTGAGTTCGGCAACGTCGAAGGACTGATCGAAATCGAATTGCGGCAACGCCGCTTGCTGCGCTTCGTTCCAGGCGGCGCGGGCCATGATGGACGGCACGAAGTACGCTCGCCAGCGGTCTTCGAAATCGTTGACGGCGGCGACGAAGCTGGCGTGCCGGGGCGCGTCCAGCCCGGATAAACGATCCGCCATCAACGCCACGGCCAAGGCCGGCGAAGTCCAGGACCAGCGCTGCATGAATCCGAATTGCTCGGCGCGGTGGGTTTCGAATTGCAGCATCAGCGGGCGAATCTGGCTGTCCAGTTGCAGGGCGGCCGGCAAGCCGGCGACTTCCCGCGGCAGTTTGGCAAGCGGCGTGTCGCCCAGCAGCTCGGGATGGGCCTTGAACCAGTCCGCCAGCAAATTTTGCCGCTGCTGGTTGGAGAGTTCCTGCAACCGGCGGATTTCGATAATGGCGGCCATGCGCGACGGCTTGGGTCGGGTCTGGTCGGCGGCCCAATGCAGCGCCGCCGGCACGCCGAAGGTCAAGATCAGCCAACTGCCGAGCAAGCCTATCGCCGCCGCACCCGAAGAAATCGGCAGCAACAGGAACAAGCCGGCCAGACTGAACCAGAACAGCACGTAGCTCAGGCTGATCAAGCACCAGTAAGCCAGCGCCGACAGCGCCGAGCCGCTATCCAGCAAAAACGCCAGCAGCGAACTGGCGCAGGCGACCAGTGCCACCAACAGCAAACGCCAGCCCAGGCTGCACAACACCAATTGCCACGGCCGCGCGGTTTGGGTGCAGACCAGGCGCCAGACCCCGCTTTCGCGTTCCTCCTGCACCAAGCCGTAGCTCAAAGCGATGACGACCAGCGGCGTCAACAGGGCGAACACGCTGGCAAAGTCCAGCAACCCGAATTCGTAACTCAACGGATTGAATAATTGGTCGCTGTTGCGGCCGTCGGTATGGCGGCTGCGACTGGAGACTTTAATGGACGTGCCGACCAAATCGGCTTGGCTGACGTTCAGCACCAAACCGCCCAGCAGCGGCAATTGCAGTGGCGCCCGGTCATTGCTGGCGGCATAGGCCCCATCGCCGCCGTCATGCGCGTCCGCCTTCGGCGCGTCGTGCATCTCCGCGGCATTGGCGGCCGACGCCGCAATTTGCGGCGCCGCCGCGGCAGCGCGAATCTCGCTGGCCCTGAGTCCGGACCAGACGGCACTCAGCCCCATCAAGACCGCAAAAATCAGCAATATCGCCGCGTTCAGCGGATTGCGCCGGATTCTGATCCATTCTACTTTGACGATAGCCATCATGGCGCCAACCTCCGTGCTGAATGAGCCAACAGCCACAGTGCCGCCCCCAACCAGGCGCCGAGCACCGCTAGCGGCAGCAGGCTGGCTTTTAGCGAAAATCCGACCGTGGGAACGGTGTAAGCAAAGTCTCGCACGCTGCGCCAATCGGTTTCCGCGCCTTTGGCGGAGCGTTCGGTGCCGTGGCTGCGTTCGCGGTCCCAGTCTTCGGTCAAATCGATGAAATAACGCCGATATTCCTCCGCGGCGTCTTCGAAATCGCGTTGGTGCGCCAAATCGGTGCCGGCTATGGCCATCGACAACGAACGCAGCGCCAGACTAGGCCCCAGCCAACCGGCCAGATGCGCCAGTTGCTGTTGGGTGGCGAAGTTGGCGCGCAGGCGATCGAAATGCAACTGGTGGACTTTGCTGGAGTAAACGTCGTTATATTGCCGATTCAGCGAGACAAAACCCACCGGTAGCTGCTCTTTGCTGGCAACGCCGTATTGGGCTAGCACTTGGGCTTCGAAGGCCGTTTCGCGTTGTTGCTTGGAGCCGTCGCCGGGCAGACCTTGGGCGATATCGGTCTTGATCGCATCCCAAAATTGGCTGGCACTGGGGTTGGGCGCAAGCACATCGCCGATCGCGGCGCCCAGCCGTGGGGCGACGAACACGCTGCCCATCCAGAACCCCAGCAGGCAAAACAAGGTGTTGCGGCTGGTGCGAAAGTAGGCGGAGGCGCCAATCGATAAGGCGGCGAACACCGTGTAATACGCCAGCAGGCCGGCCAGTAGCAGGCTCAAGCGCAGCAGGTCGTCGATCGCCAGCTCGAATTGGCCGGCCAGCGTCAGCGCCGCCAGTAACACGGCGGGCGACATCACCAGCCAGAACGCCGTCAGCAGCCCGAGCAACTTGCCGAACAACAACGCCCGCGGCGCCACTCCTAAACTATGCAACATGCGCAAGGTGCCGCGTTCGCGCTCTTGCGACACCGAATTGAAACTGAGCGCGACGATCAACAGCGGCAACAAGGCATAAAGCACGAAGCTGCTGCTGGCCTGTCCGAAGCGATTGGCCAATACGTCGTCGGCACTCGGATTGAAACGGGTCAAGTTACGTTTGTGCGGCTCCAGCCACAGCGACTGGCCGGTAAACGGCGTCAAGCCCGGATCTATCGCCGCGCTGGGCAAATCCGGCTTGAACACGTAAATACCGTAGTGCGCGGCGGCATGGGGATTCTTGACGCTCTGCGAATTCCACTGTTCCTTGGCCGTCGCGCCGACGCGCTGTTTTTCCAGGCGCTGTGCCTGCAACTGGTAACTGGAAAACAGAAAAAAGCCGGCGAACAAAACAAACAGCGACAGGCCCAGCACCAGCAAGCGGCCGTCGCGCAACGTGGTGGCCAGTTCCTTGCGCATGACAATGGCGATCATGCCAACCCCCGGGCATGCGCCAGATATTTGCTTTCCAGTTCGTCGTGTTGCACGCTGTGGGCATCGAACTCCTCGACCAGCCGGCCTTGCTTCATGATGCCGATGCGGTCCGCGACTTGCTTGGCGTTGAACAAATCGTGGGTCGCCATCAATACCGCCATGCCGCCGTCCGCCGCGGCGCGGATGCGTTGGGCAAAATCGTTGGCCGCGCTCGGGTCCAGGCCGGAGGTGGGTTCGTCCAGCAACATGGCTTTGGCGTGCTTGGCGCTGGCGATCGCCAGACCGACTTTTTGCCGCATGCCTTTGGAATACTGGCCGACCCGCTTGTCGTGAGCATCCGCCTGCAAGCCGCTGTCGCTCAACAAGCGGCCGGTCTGCTCCCGGCCCAATTCGATTCCGGCCAGCGCACAGAAAAACCGCAGGTTTTCCGCGCCGCTGAGCAGGTCGTACAAGGCCACGTTTTCCGGCAGATAGGCCAGCTCGGACTTGACCAGCTCCGGTTGGTCCTGCAGCGAGCGGCCGCCGATCAAGACCTGGCCGCTGCTGGGACGGTTAAATCCCAAAAAGGTGCTGATGGTAGTGGTTTTGCCGGCACCGTTGCCGCCCAGCAAGGCGTAAACGCAGCCGGCGGGTACCGCTAAATTCAGTTGGTCGATCGCCCGGTGTTGTTGGTATTCCACCACCAAATTGCGGGTTTCGAGAATGTGGGTTGTCGTCATGGGTGAACAGTTGGGGTTAGTACTTAACGGATAAGCTGACATAGTAGGTGCGTTGCGCCAGCGGATTATTTTCGTAGACATCCTGGTCCAGAATATTATCGATACCGGCCGACATTGTGCTTTTCAGATTGTGGTATGTCGGCAGCCTGTAGTTGGTTTTGAAGTCCACCAGCGTGTATTCGTCGGAGCCGTTAAATACGTTGGCTTCCGTATCGACGTTGGTAATTTGGTGGAACATGTCGCTACGGTAGCGGACCGATGGCGTGACATCCCATTCCGGCAGTATATGGTAAGTCGCTTGAACATTGGCCTGCAAACGAGGCGTCCGCGGCCACTCGTTACCGGCCAGCCCCGGCGCCTGAGGATTCTTGACGATTTGCTTGTTCAGGAAAATGGTATTGGCTGCAAAATCCAGCGGCAGGCCGAACAAACCGTATTGCTGATACGTCAAGTCGACACCGATCGATTCGGTTTGCCCGATCGCCAGATAGGTGTTCGGCCCGTTGCCGCCGGCCAGTAGCGGATTATAGGAAAATATTTCATCGTTGATTTGGTCGTAAAAAAAGTTGGCCCTGACCAAGCCCTGATGCAGGTCGTACTGAACCATGAAGTTATGAAAATAACCATTTTCCGGCCCCAGGTTAGGATCGGCGAATGTGGTTCCGGCGACGGTATTCTTGCTGGCAAATAATTCTTCAGCCACCGGAAAACGATAGGCTTTGGAGAACGAATAACGCAAAGTCCAATTATCCGGCGAATACTCGATCGCGGCTTTAGGCGAAATGCGGTCCTGGCTGCGGTCCTCGTAGTTCTGGATGCGCCTGGCGTCGGTAGCGCTACGGTTGTAGTTGTAAAAATGGCCGCCTATCGTCTGAAAATGATCATAGCGCAAGCCCGCCATTACGCTCCAATCCGGCAGGAAACGCCATTCGAGCTGCGAAAACAAGCTGTTGGTCTGGGTTTGCCCGCCCGAGTCGCTGATTTCGTTACCGCGCATGCCGCTCGCGTAAACGCTGCTGTCATAGACCCGATTATTATTGTTGCCGTGTACCAACTGGTAGCCGCCCATAAAGGATAAATCGTCGCGGCCGAATAACTGGTCGGTGGCGAGTTTCAGGTCGTAAGTCGCCCACCAGTTACTGACATCGGTAATTTGTCCGGGCAGTTGGCCGTTGACCAGGGCGTTGGGGTCCAGTTGAGCGCCCCTGGATTGCAGGCTGGTATCCTTAAAGGCGTCGTAAAAGCTGGCCGTGGTGTCGATGTGCCAACGCTCGCTGATCTTGCCTTTGAGGCTCAAGCCGTAATTCAAGGCTTGGCGGTTCTGTTCCTGCAAACGGAAGCCATTCAACGGCACCGTGAAGTTGTAGCCGTCTTGCGTATAGTAATTGGTAAAACGCCCGGCGTTATTGGTGCTATTGCTAAACAAGGTTTGCCCGCTGGCAGGATTTTTGGACAGGGCCAGCGGATCGTTGTTGTATTTGTTGCGCTCTTCGTAGGCGATAGTAAATCGGGCCTGCAAGTCATCCGTCAGGTCGTAAGAGGTTTTCAGTTTAAACAAATCGGTTTCGGCCCGATCGATGCCCGAGTCGCCGAAAATAAAATTCCGGCCGCCGGTCGGGCTCGGAATCAGTTGTGCCCCGGTGACCGGGATGGCTGTGGCGCCGACGGCCAGATTGCTCGGTAAACCGCGCGAGGCGACTGATGTGCCGATCGGGTCCATCGGTTGGCCTTGGTTTTCCATGTGGTTGTATGAGAGGTACACCCGAAATTTATCGATACGGTCGCCGCCGGAAACGAAGGTACGAAACCCCTGCAATACCTGATCGCGGCCGCCGCGGCGCATGTCCTGAAAGATGCCGGTGGCGCTCATTTCCGCTTCGAATTTATCCGGCATGCGGGTGTTGAAATTGACCACGCCGCCGAACGAGTGGCCGTCGTACTGGCTGGAAAATGGCCCGAACAGCACGTCGACCGATTCGATTTCGTTCGGCGCGACCATCGACCAGCGCGGTGCGGCGGTGTGGCCGGCGTTAACCATGTTGTAAATCGGCATGCCGTCCGCGAATACCATGGTATGGGCAGACTGGGTGATATTCGAACCGCGCATCGCGATCGGTGCGTTCGCATCCCCCGGGTAGCGACGACGGACGTTGACGCCGGGAAGGTAGCGCAAAGCATCCTCGATGGTAACTTCGTTGACTTTAGTTTCGATGTCCGCCCGGTTTACCGTCAAACTTGGCGTGGCTTTGGTGGTGTTGGGAAACTTGGGTTTGCCTGTTTCGGAATCGACGACCACTTCGCTCAACGTTTGCGCCGAATCCTGGGCTTTGTCTTTAGCGGGCGCGGTAGTAGCGCGCGGGTCTGCTTTAACGCTCGGTCCGACGACGGAAGCGATGGTAAACGCCAATACGGTTTTGGCGAGTTGCACTGGAATTTTCATGGGTATGCGAGCCTTGATTGCTGAATAAAATCGGGAAAGTACCCACTAGCGGCGGGTAGCGTTGGCGATATCGCCGGAAGTTGCCGTTGCGCGGCAGCGGAGAAACTGGTGCAAACGCACTGAAAGCCGGGAAGGCTGAAAGCGGGAGATGAAGCAGGGGGCCCATGCCGTCGAGGGCTGGGGCGCGAGCGGTATGGCGGACGAGGCTGGCGATACGGTAATGGCAGGCAATCGCGGTGGCGAGGTGCGACCGACGCCGTTACTGGCCATGCTCAAACCCGGCGAGTGGTTAATCTCAGGAAATAGCCGTCTGAATCGGTAAGCAACCGCGGCCGGCGGCGCCGATTCGATTTGGGGCGGGAAGCATCCGGCGTCGGCAGGGGGCGTTTGCCTGAACCGCGCTTGAACCCGCTCCACGGCTTCGGTCTGCATCCGCTTGGAAACGGCGAGCAGCGCGTCCGGAATATTCACCTTTACCGCACCGATTGCAGGTTGTTGCGCCAGCGTCATCGAAAAAAAACAGCCGACCGCCAATATCACGCCTTTGGTGAAGACGATCCCGACGCCGTGCAATAGCAAGGTTGCCGATACGAAACCGCACACGTACGAAATCAAACCGGCGGAGGCCGAAATCTCCTGGCCGTGGGCAAAGCCGTGGCAAAAACCGAACAATGCAACGATCGCTAAGTTGGTATTGGTGCTGAAACGCAGGTTGCGCACGATCAATACGCCGAATACGGCGCATGACAGCAGAACAATAGTTTCGATCTGCGGCAGGTAGCAGCCGAGCGCTCCGGCCAGACCGCCCAGGCTCATCACGCCGACGAATGTGACCGGCAGCATCCAAATCGCATGCCCGCGCAATTGTGCGGCCCAGATGCCGACCGCCAACATCGTGACCAAATGATCGTTGCCGGCAAACGGATGGGCGAAACCGCTGCTCAAACCGCCGCGTTCGACATTCGCCAATAAAAACCAGCCAGCCAGCCAGCGCAATCAGCAGGACCAGCACCCATAGCCGACGTTTATTGGCTTGCGAAAACGCCGGGCTTGAGGAAAGGAAAAAATCGCGCATGGTCGAGATTATGAAGTTTGAGATAAACTTCACATTCTAAACAGCCGTTAAGGAATGGCGCAAGTTGCATAAGCCAACAAAACCATTCCTGCGGGCCAATTGGGGGCGACAGGTAGCGACGATGCCTTTGAATTAGCCGATCGCTGGGGCAGGCATTGCCGCAGCGCTTGAGCGCGTAGCGAATCCGGAATCACGTTGGTGAAATATCAGGCTGGGCTCAGCGGTTTTGTATTGGTTGCCGCCCTATGGAGCCGTTACAATCCGTGCCGCTGTTTTATATGACTATTAACGGAGGGTGTATGTACAAAACGATTTCCGGCGGCCGGCTGCTCGCCGCCGCTTTGATTTTGGTTGCCAACGGCGTTGCCGCCGAAACCGTGCCGGCCGCGAAACCGGAGCACGGCGAATATCGGGATTGGCGGCTGTTGGGCGTGTCGCTGCGCCACGAAAAGAACAGCATGCGGGCGATCGTCGGCAACGACGTTGCCATCAATGCCGCGCGGGCCGGCAAGAC
Source organism: Methylomonas aurea (assembly GCF_024505045.1). Taxonomy (GTDB): domain Bacteria; phylum Pseudomonadota; class Gammaproteobacteria; order Methylococcales; family Methylomonadaceae; genus Methylomonas; species Methylomonas aurea. Next base: position 322,733 of record NZ_JANIBM010000002.1, read on the forward strand.
CAAGCCTTGGCCGGATGGCAGCATCATCGCCAAGATCAAATGGGCCGAGCGCAAGCATCCGAATTGGGAACAAGCCTCGGTGCCCGGCGAATTCACCGCCGCCGAAGCGATGGTCAAAGACAGCAAGAAATACGCGGAGACCGGCGGTTGGGGCTTCGGTATCTGGGAAGGCAAGACTTTAAAAATGTACGACAAGGAGCAATCAGCGCCTTGCTTCGCTTGCCACGCGCCGATGAAGGACGCCGATTACGTCTACACCCTGCCGAATCTGCAATAACAACGGATCGAAGGAGGGCGGTCAACCGCCCTCGTTGACCAAGCCCATCAAAGCCGCCACATGCGCGGCGGCGCTGTTTGCCAGCGCCCGCAAATTGTAGCCGCCTTCCAGCACCGAAATCAGGCGCCCTTGACAATACTCCTCGGCAATCGCTCGCAATTGTGCGGTCAGCCAATGGTAATCCGCCTCCGTCAAGCGCAACGAGGCGAGTGGGTCGTCTTTGTGCGCGTCGAATCCGGCCGAAACCAAAACCAACTGCGGTGCGAATTTGCGCAAGGCCGGAAATACCGTATCGCAATATTTTGCCCGAATTACTTCGCCGTCGCTGCCGGTCGCCAGCGCCAGATTGAGAATATTGCCGGCGCCGTGTTCCGCAGGATGGCCGCTGCCGGGGTAATGCGGCCATTGGTGGCTGGATATGTAGAGCACTTGCGGCTGGTCGTAAAACGCGGCCTGGGTGCCGTTGCCGTGGTGGACGTCGAAATCGACGATCGCGATCCGCTCCAGGCCGTAGCCCTTGCGCGCATACTCGGCAGCTATCGCTACGTTGTTGAACAGACAAAAACCCATCGGATAGTCGGGCATGGCATGGTGTCCGGGCGGGCGCACCGCACAGAAGGCGTTGTCGGCTGCGCCGCCGCAGACCTTATCCACTGCATCGCATACCGCCGCGACGGCCAGCAGCGCCGCCTGGCGCGAGCCGGGAGAAACCACTGTGTCGGCATCCAGGTTGGCCAGGCCGTGTTCCGGAATATCGGCCAGCAGTTTGGCGATCATGGCCCGACCGTGAACCAACGCGATTTTGTCTTGAATGTCGTCCGGCAATGCCGCTTGCACGTGCGCCAGTGCGGCGAATTTCGGCGCCGCGAGCGCTTCGGCGATGGCTCGCAACCGCTCGGGACATTCCGGATGGGCCAGCCCGGTATCGTGGGCCAGAAAATCCGGATGGCTGTAATACAGTGTGCGCATAAACATACTCCCGCGAAACGTGCTTCAAGGTATTCGGTTCCGGTTTGGGTTCGCCTGGCTGCAGTTTATCTTAAAGTCGCACGAAAACTCTATGGATATTAATTATTTACACTGTCCTAACCGGCCGGTGCCGCCATCGGCGCGGAATCGGCCGGATCGTGCCTCAGAAATTCGGATTTTCTCTGCCGCCAATATCCCTGGGCCGATATTTCCGTGCAAAAAAATGATAAATCTATTCATATCAATATGTTGTGAAATATTATTAAAGTGGGTTACGGGATAAACTTAATGTTGGCTAAAGTGCTTTGTTACGAGTTTCCCGTGAAACTTAAACCCATCAAAACGGCTTAGCTAGCGTACGGGTTTTGTCCCGATACGCGGTTACTGTTGATGCCGGCATGCGTTGCCAATCGCAATCTCCGGCCAGACCATCGTCGGCGAAATGTGCCAGGCCAAGGCGGGCAGCGTCGCCAAATCGCTGCCAACAGTGCCGAGCTGGCGTCAAATCTTGCCAGGGCCTCGGCGGCGGACCTTTCATGCGTTACAGTTAAAGTAATTTATTAGTAATATATTTCAATATATTGTTTATTAGATACATTTAATGGCGGCCGACGATTTCCCGTCAAGCTTGCCTTGCGCGGGTGTCGGCACCGCGTCTTCAGTCAGCTGCAACACCGGAGCGCTGGGAAATTGATGACGTTTATTCGATACAGATAACAAACCTGGCGCCGCACTACGCCTACAAAGTTCGCCTGAGATTCCTGCGTACAATCAGTAGGTTCTAAATAACAATAAGTTATCGGATATTCTTCATGTTCAGCCGGCGCGCCGCGGTCCTGATTCGCTGCTGTTTGCCTAGCCGCCGTAGCCGATTGGGAAATCGAATGCGGCACAACCCGCCGATAAAGCGCCGAACCAAGTTAATAAGCGGGATAGCGGCAACCCGTTCGGTAATAGCTTCGGAATCGGAAAGTCGCGGGCCGAGGCTGCGCGCTTGCTCCCGGTCCGCCGATCTCGCACAGGTGTTGCTGTGCATCAATCCACAAGCCTTTGTTGTAATGCTTCACTTGACTGTTCAAGCCTGAATCCGGCTGTAATTCCAGCCGTGCCGCTGCCGGCGATCGCGTTATTCCGGACAATTGTAAATGGCAAAAAATTGAGATAGCCTTGGCAAACTATTAGAAGGGAATGTGAACTTTATCCGAGTTTTTAACGTTGTACTGTGACACTCCGCGGAAACGGAATTGCTGAGCATCGTTGGCATCAGAAAGTATCGGGATTGAAATCTATTAAAAGCGGGAATTGAAGGTTGAGGTGGAGCGATGGCCAAAAAAACGAAAAAAAAACCTAGCAACCAGGTTGATCAGCAACCTCCCGTCAACAATCCGCAGCAACCCGATCAATTGGCGGCGTCGCCTCTGGCGCGCTTGTTGAATTATTTCCGGCCTGCGCCAGCGGACACGCTGCCTCGCAAACGCCCCGTCGTCGAAACCTTGGAACAGCGCCTGTTGCTGTCGACCTCGCCGCTACCGCAACCCGCTTTCAACACCACACTCAGTTACACCGCGTTACCGACCGGCCCCACCGATGCGGTTCTGCAAATCGTCGATACCGGCGGGCCGAATCTGACCTTGCAACTTTTGAACGGCGGTTCGGTGGTCGGCCAGGAGTTACTGGACGAAAATATTCGCGTCGCTTTTACCGGCTCGGCCTTCAACGACAAACTCACCGTCAACCTGAACTACACCGACAGCGACGGCAATCCGGCTTTCAGCCCGTTTGCGATCAAGATCGACTTCGACGGCGGTACCGATATTCCGGCGCTGAGCGACGACCAACTGCTGATTCAGTCATCCGGGCCGCATACCTACCAAAGCGGCGGTTTGTTCGTTAGCAGTACCGACGATATTCAGGTCGGCGGCGTACTGCGCTCGGTCGGCGACATCGATTTGCAATCTGCGGAAAAAATCGACGTATTGGCCGGAGCCAATTTGAACGCGCGCGACCTGCGCCTGGCAGCAGTCGCCAGCAGCACCGGCGGCATACTCGGCACCGATATCCAGGCCAACGCCAATACCGGCGTCAATCTGTTCGGCGCCACGCTCTCCGGCCGCAATATCGGCATCGACGCGCAGTCCACCGTCACGCTCGACAGCGAAGATACCGAACTGTTCGGCGGCCAGGTCAAGATCGGCGCGGTCGATGCCAACGCCAGCGCCGGTATCGCCTTTTCCGGCGCCAATACCCTGACCGCCACCGGCACGCTGAACTTGGACGCATCCAGCAGCGTTACCAGCAAATTGGCCGCGGCACCGGACAGCAGCAGCAACCAGTCGGACAAAGACGCCGCCGTCGCTATTAGCCACGTCAACAGCAGCGCCAGCATCAGAATCGGCGGCAGCTCGGTGTTGACCGCGACCGGCGCGTTGAATATCGCCGCCAATAACAGCGTCAATGCGCTTACCCATGCCGACGGCGGCGCCGGCGGTTCCTCCGGTACCGCACTGGGCGGTACCGTCGCGGTAGCCGTGATCGGCGGCGACACCAAAGCCGACATCGCCGACAGCGCCTCGTTGAGCGGCAGCAGCCTCAATTTGACCGCCAACGCATTGCGCACGATAGACACCCAGGCCAAATCGACCCAGGGCGGCGCTACCAGCGGTTCGACGCAAACCACCGGCCAACAAACCTTGCAACAGCAAGACGCCAAAACCAGCGACGGCTCGTTGGGTCTGGCGGCCGCGGTAGCGGTGACCAACGTCACCGGCGACAGTTCGATCGAGATTTCCACCAGCGGGACGTTGAGCGCCGGTTCGGCGATGGCTTTCAATGCCGGCTCGACGCTGGCCGCACCGAACGGCGGCATCACCACATTGGCCGACGGCTCCAACACGTCGGATAACGGTACCGGCATCGGAGCTGCCGCGGCGATCAATACCGCCAACGTTACCAGCCGGGTACGGTTCTCCGGCGCGACGACGCTGAATGCGCCGGGCGGAGTAAACGCCCAAGCCACCCTGGTCAGCAGCGGTTTCGGTGCCCAAGCCACGGCCGGCGCCGGCGCTTCCGGCGTCGGCGTAGCCGGCGCGCTGGCGATCAATGTCGGCGTCACCAAAGCGGAGGCCGTACTGGGCGCAACGGCTAATTTGACCTTGAGCGGCAACACCTCGCTGTCATTGAAATCGCAAACCACGACCACCGACATCGCCAAGGCCTATTCCAAAACCGACGCCGGCGACAATAGCGTCGGTGTCGGCGCCTCGGTCGCGATCAACGTCTCCGATACGATTTCCCGCTCCATCGCCGACACCTCATCGCGGCTGGCCGGGGCCGGTAACCTGGTTTTCGATGCCAAATCCAACAATACCGTCACGACCGAAGTCAAGGGCGGTGCTGCCGGCGGTAACGCTATTTCCCCGGCCGCCGCGATTACCGTGGCGACCAGCGACACGCTTGCCGAAGTGCGCAGCGCCAGCCAAAACCTGGCCGCGCAAAGTCTGATTATCAACGCCGACCATACCGGTAACGCCACGACCACGGCGGAAGGCGCCGCCAAAGGCAGCAACGTTGGCGTCGGCATGGCCTTGTCTTTCGCCTCGGCGGTCGATACCACCCGCGCCTTGCTGGATCGCTCGGCCACGCTGGGCGGCGCGGTGACCGTCAGCGCCAAGAGCAAACAGGCCTCGACCTCCACCGCCAAGGCCAGCGTCAAGGGTGGTAAGGAAGACGACGGCACCCAGGACGGCAAAGTCGACCAACAAACCGGCGCCCAGCGCGGCGTCGGCGATAGCGTCGCCGCCGGCAAAGGTGCGCGCAACAGTAGCAGCGCCGCCGCCAATCCGAAAGCCGAAACCGCCAACACCGATTCCACCGGTCAATCCAGCTCCGATTCCATTTCAGTGGCCGGCGCGGTAGCGCTGAATATCGCCGGCAGCACCGTGCAAGCCAGCACTGGCGTCAATCGCATCATCAATGCCACGGGCTCGGTCGCGATCACCGCCACGGCCAATCTGGATGCCGGCGCCATAGCCGACGGTTCGGCGGTTTCCGACAGCGGCAGTGTCGGCGTCGGCGCGGCGGTGGCAATTAACGTCGGCACCGTCAACAACGAAGCCCGCATCGGCTCCGGCGGCAATATCACAGCCGGCGGTCTGACGCTGGAGGCTAAAACCGGCGGCAACGAAGCAACGCCGGAACACACATTAACCGCCAAGGCTACTTCCGGCGCCGGTTCCGATAAAGTCGGCGTCGCCGGTTCGTTCGCATTGAACGTGGCGAATATCAATACCGTCGCCCACATGCCCGGTTTCGCCTCGGCTACGCTGAACGGTGGCGAGTTGCGGGTGCGCGCAGAAAACACCACACGCACTGACGGCCAAGCGCTACCCGAAAATAATGGCGCCCAGGGCGGCAGCGTCGGTGTCGGCGCCTCGGTGGCGTTGAACGTGGTCAACACCAAAACCGAAGCCAGCATCGCCGACGGCGCCGGTTTGAACGGCACCGCCGGCAACGTGCTGATCGAAGCCGTCGGCGCCCATAACGTCAAAACGGTCGGTAAAAACGGCGCAGGTGCCGGCGCTTCCGGCAGCGGCGATGGCGTCGGTGTCGGCGCCGGCGTGGCCTTGGCTATCGTCGACCACGATAAGATAGCTTATCTGGGGGCCGGCAATCTGACTACCGACACACTCAACGCCAACGGCAGTGTAACGATTCGCAGCGCGCACGCCTCGGCGGCCCAAACCGAAGCCGGCGGCGACGGTGCCGGCGGCAGCGTCGGCGTCGGCGCCTCGGTGGGTATCAACATCCTGTCCGACGACATCCGGGCCCAGGCGTTGCGTTCGGTTGCTGCCGGCGGCGCGATCAGCGTGGAAAGCCAGATCGCGGCCGGCAACGTCAATACCGTCACCGCCAGCGCCCAGGGCAACAAATCCGAAGGCCGCAAAGCCGACGACGAAGCCAACCACCAGGTCAATAACAACCCGAACAACGGCGGCGACAAGTCGGTGCCGAAAGCCCAGGACGGGGTCAGCGAAGGCAACCAGAAAAGCGACAGCGAATCCAGCAACAAATCGGCCGATGTCGGCGTGGCCGCGGCAATTGGGGTGTCCTATGCGGTGGTCGACAACCTGGCCGAAGTCGGCAGCGGCGTATCGCTGGTTTCCAGCGGCGGTGCGGTAAGGGTTTCGGCGTTTGCCGACGTCGACGGCACGGTATTGGCGACCGGCACCGCGGTGGACCTGCAAACCCAGACCAACGTCGGCGCCGCGGTCGGCGTCAACGTCGCCGACGTGGAAAGCCGTGCCCGCACCGGCAGCAATGCCGTACTGTCCGGCAGCAACGTTACCGTCGAAGCGCGCCACGCCGACGGCCAGCGCGCGGAATTCAAGACCTGGGCCCTGGCCGCCGGCGGCGGTAAAGACTACGGTGTGGCCGGCTCTGTGGCCGTGAACCGGGTCAGTTACGTCACCGAGGCGGCGGTCGGTGCCGGCGCCACGCTCACCGCCAGCAATAACGCCAATGTGCTGGCCTACAACGAAATCGGCCTGCAAGGCTTGGCCGGCAGCGCCGGCTACGGCAAGAAAGCCGGCGTCGGCATCAGCGTCGCCGTGTCTATTGTCAATCCGACCACGACGGCCAGCGTCGGCGACGGCGCGCACATAGACGCCGCCGGCGACACCACGATCCGCGCCCGCGGCGCGATCAATCCGTTGGCGATTCCGCTGGGCGAGGATATTCCGCTGTTACCGGACTCGATCGACGCCACTTCGGTAGCCGCCGGCGTCGGCGGCAGCGACAGCGGGCCGGGTGTCGCCGGCTCGATTGTGGTCAACGTGTTTACCGACAACACCACCGCCAGCGTCGGCCGTAACGTGCTGATCAATCAAAACGTCGCCGCACCGCAGGCCGGCCAGGACATTACCGTCGAAGCTCAGGATTTGACCCGCATCGTTTCGGTTGCCGGCGGTCTGGCGGCCTCATTCGATTCCAGCAGCGCCGCGGTCGGCGCCGGCGTCGATGTCGGCGTATTGACCAAAACCACCCGCGCCACGGTAGGTCGGGGTTCCCAGCTCAAGGCGCGCAACGACATCACCGTGCATGCCAACGACGGCGAAGACATCATTTCCGTCGCCGCTTCGGTCGCGGTCAGCAGTAACGTCGCCGCTTCGCCGTCGGTGTCGGTCTATGTGGTCAACACCACGACCCGAGCCGAGACCGAGAACGGCGCCAGCATTCTGCAACCCGGCACCACGCTGGACGCCGGCGGCAAAGTTGCCGTCCGCGCCGAGGGTACGCTGGATTTCGTGCCGGTCGCCGGCACCTTGGCGATAGGCACCGGTAGCGCCGGGGTCGGTATCTCCAACACCACGGTCGTGCACAACGATACGGTCGAAGCCAGAATCGGCGATCGGGCAACGTTGCGCGCCGGCGGTGGCGCCGAAGTGGTAGCCAATTCGTACGAAGACTTGGTGACGATAGCGGCCGCCGGTTCCGGCGGCAGTAGCGCCGGCATCGCCGGTTCGGTCGCCGTCAACGTGCTGACCGAAAACACCTTTGCCCGCATCGGCAACGGCGTCGTGTTCGACGTGACGCCGCCCGGTTTATCGCTGGCTACGCCGGATGTGCGGGTGGAAGCCGACGCCAATACCGACATCGTTGCGGTCGGCGGCGCGGCCGGTTACGGCGGTTCGGCCGGCGTTACCGCCGGCGTCGTCGTCAATAAACTGGCGAAGAACACCGAAGCCTTGATCGGCTCGGCGGCCAGCGGCGACGTGCGCGGCGATATTCAGGTTTTGTCCGACAGTGCCGAGAATCTGGTCTCGGTGGCGGCGTCGATGGGCGTCGGCAGCGGCGCCGGCATCGGCGGTTCGGTCGGTGTCTTGGTCGCCAACGTCACGACCCGGGCCTTCATCGGCGACGATCCGGACGACGCGGTCGCCAGCTTCGGCGCCGGCAATCTGCACGCGCGCGGCAGCATCCAGGTTGCCGCCAACGATATTCTGGACAATATCAATGTCGCCGGCGCGTTGAGCGCCGGCGGTTCGGCCGGTATCGGCGCTGCGGTCGGCGTGCCGGTGGTCAGCAAACGGGTCGAAGCCTTCATCGGCGCCGGTGCCAATGTCACCGGCGACGGCCAAAGCGCACTGACCGTCGATACCGGCGGCTTCGCCATCGGCTACGAAACCGGATTGGGCGACAAGCCCGGCAACGTCGACGTGCAGGGCGGCCGTAAACCGACCCGCAACGATGCCCGCTTTGCGCCGCCCGATTTGGGCAACATGGTCGACGCCAATCAGGACGACAATCCGGACGGCATGCTGGACAGCAACGGCGACGGTGTCGACGACCGCGCCGGCGATCCGATGTACAGCGGTTTGCGGGTAGCCGGTCTGGAAAAACAGAGCGGTTTCAGCGGCGTATCGGTGACGGCCACCAACCGCGACAGCGTCAGTAACTTCGTCATGGTCGGCGGCATTTCCGGCGGCGTGTCGGTGGCGGTCGGCGCCGCGGTCAACGTATTCGATTCGACGGCGCGGGCCTATATCGGCAACGGTGCCGCGGTCAATGCCGACCAAAGCGGCGCCGTTGCCGGCCAACAAGTCAAAGTCGGCGCCGGCAACGATTTCTACCATCTGCAAGTGGCCGGGGCTTTGGCGATTGCGCCGTACGCCGGCATTGCGCCGGCGGTCGGCGTCTCGGTCAACAACTTGACCACCGAAGCCTTCATCGGCGCCGGCGCCACGGTCAAAGCCGCTGACGACGTGCTGGTGGATGCCCGCGCGGCCGAGAATTATCTGCTGATCGGCGTCGCGGTTGGCGGCGGCATCGCCGGCATCGGCGGTGCGGTAACGGTGCCGGTGATCAACGATACCACCAACGCCTATATAGGCAACGGTGCGACGGTCGTTGCCGGCGGCGATGTTGCGGTCACTTCCCGCGACGATACCAAGATTCTGGCCGTGTCCGGAGCCGGCGGCTTCGGTTTGGCCGGGGTCGGCGCGTCGGTCGGCGTGATGTCGATGACTAAATCCACCAATGCCTGGATCGGCAACGGCGCTGACGTCCAGGCCAACGCCTTCGGCAGCGGCGTGTCCGGTATCCTGGACGGCAGCGCCAACGGTACCGCAAGCTTCAATACCGGCACCGCCCGCGGCGTGGTGGTGCAAGCCTTATCCAACGAAAACGTCACCCATATCGCGATCGCCGCCGGCGGCGGCGTGGTCGGCGTGGCCGGCGGCGTCGCCGTGACGCTGATCGACAGCGATACCCGAGCCTGGATCGACAATAATGCGCTGGTCAACGGCCACAACAACCCGTTAACCACGTCCTCGGCACAAGGCGTTACGGTCAGAGCCGGCAACCGGGTCGATACCTTCTCGTTTGCCGGCGGTTTGGCCGGCGGTCTGGTAGGGATCGCCGGTGCGGTCGACGTCGGCAGCATCAAGAACGATACGGCGGCCTTTATCCGCGGCGGCGCCCAGGTCAATGCCCGCAACCACGTCGTGGTCGGCGCCCACCATCTGGACGAAAACGACGGTTTTACCATTTCGGCGGCCGGCGGCTTCGTCGGCGGTGCGGCTGCAGTCTCGGTCTGGTCGTTGGGCACCCCGCTCTCGGCCAACTACCAAAACAGCCAGGGCCAGACCGGCAGCGCCTTCAGCGCCAATGGCAGCAATCCGCAAAACCAGGCCGCGGACCAGGGCGGCGCCCGGACCGGCGATGTCGGCAATACCGTCGGCGGTTTCTCGCAAGGCAACGTCAACGACGGCCGCACCAGCGCCAACGAACGCATGGCCGGCATCGGCAAATCGGCGCAGACTACCTTGTCCAGCCGCGGACCCAGCGGGACTTCGCTGCGCAATCTAATCGCCAGCAACGCCGTACCGTCCGGCACCCAGGCCTACATCGAGAACGGTGCCGCGGTGACTGCCGACGGCAATATCGTCGTCGAAGCCAAAGACGTTACCGACGCCAGTTTCCTGGTCGGCGGCGGCGGCGGCGGTTTCGTCGGTATCGGCGCGGCGATCGGCGTGTTGAATATCGCCAACAACGCCCGTGCTTCGGCCGGCGGTACGCTCCGCGCCGGCGGCCAGATTCGGGTCAACGGCGAGTTGGTCGAAGACGTGGGCCAGACTTCGTTCGCGTTCGGCGGCGGTTTCGTCGGTCTGGGCGCGTCGGTCTCGGTGATCACCGACAAGAGCACCAACCACGCCTTCATCGCCGACGGCGCCACGGTCGACAACGCTGCCGCGATCAACATCCTGGCTTCGACCAACCAAAGTTTCGATATCGATACCGACGGCGCCACGGTCGGCGCGGTCGCGGTCGGCGCTTCGTTCAGCAAGGTCGCGGTCGGTAACGACAACGCCACCGACACCTATGCCGGCATCGGCGCCAATACGCGCATCGGCCAGGGTAGCGGCAGCGTCGGCGCAATCAACGTCCAGGCCGCCTCGCGGATACACGTCACCCAGAATACCTTTGCCATGTCCGGTGGCGTGGTCGGCCTGACCTTCAACTTCGCCTTTGCCGACGTCACGCCCGACGTGCGCGCAACGATAGGCGACGGCAGCAAGATCAACAGCAACGCCGGCATTAAAGTGCTGGCCGGCACCGACCACAACGCCAAAGTCGAAGTGTTCGGCCTCAGCGTCGGCGGATTGGCCGGCGGCCTGAGCCTAGCTCGGGCCAATCTGGACGCCAGCGTTGCCGCCCGCGCCAGCGGCGAGATCACGGCCGACAGCCTGGCGGTCGGTGCCGGCCACAACGTCGATCCGGCTTCGATGCAAGCCATACACCAAGTAGCGGGCGGCGGCGTGCGCGGCGCCTATGCCACCGCCGAAGCGCCGGCCGTGGGTATCGCTACCGCCCAGGCTTCGTTGGCCAATGCTTTGGCCACCGCCGACGTCAGCGCCGCAATCGGCGCCGGTGCGGTGTTCAATATCGCCGGTTCGGTCAGCGTCCGCGCCGACGGCGTCAACCAGGCCAAAGCCAAAGGCCGTTCCATTAGCGTCAGTTTGGTCGGTATGGGTTTGTTGAACGCCACCGCAACTGCGTCCGGCGACGACAAGGCTACGGTCGGCGGCGGCGCCCGGATCAAGGCCGGCAGCCTGGCGCTGCAGGCCAACGGCATCGACCATGCCGACGCCGATAACGATTCGACCGACATTTCCGGATTGGGCAACATCGGTTTCAGTATCGCCAGCGCCACGGTCGATCCGTCGGTCGGCGCCCGGGTCGGCGAGGGCGCCAATCTCGATATTACCGGCAATTTGACGCTGCGCGCCGCGGCAGTGACCGACGGCGACGCCACCGCGCGCCGTACCGGTTTGTCGTTCGGCGGCGATTTCGGCATGATCAAAGGTAACGCAACCGTCACGCCGGATGTGGCGGCGATGATCGATTCCAGCGCTGCCAATCCGACCCTGGTCAAGGCCGGAGCGGTCGACATTCAAGCCACCCACGGTTCGCCGGTGGCGATGTCCGACGGCACGCTGGCTAGCGTCGACACCAACGCGGATTTGCTGACCACCTCGGCACCGCACGGCCTGAAAACCGGCGACCGCATCACCTACACCACCAACGGCAATCCGGCCATCGGCGGCTTGGTCGCCGACCGCAGTTACGGCGTGATCGTGTTGAACGATACCGTCGTCAAACTCGGTAATCCGTTCGTCGCGGAAAACGTCAACGACGCCTTCGATACGATCCGTTTCAGCACCCAGCACGGCCTGCAAACCGGCGACCGGCTGGAATACGGCCATTTGTTCGGCGGCGGCGCCACTGCGATCGGCGGTCTGAACAACGGCAGCAGCTATTACGTACGGGTGATCGACTCGCTGACGGTCAAATTGGGCACATCGTTAGCCCAGGTCACTCAGGGCCTGAAATCGTTCCAGGTTTCGGCGGTGGATGCGGCCAGCAACGTCTTCGCGCTGGCCAACCACGGTTTCAGCAACAACCAGGCGGTAACCTACCGCGCGCCGCGCACGGCCAGCTTCAACGGTTACGCAGTCGACGACGCGGCCGAGAAAATCGCCATCGGGCCGGCGCCGAACGGTAACGACTTCCAGACCGGCGACCGCGTGACTTACACGGTGTCCGGCGTCGACGGCCGCGCTCCGGTGGCAATCGGCGGGCTCGGCAACGGCGGCAGCTATTACGTATACCGGGTCGATGCCGAGACGGTGAAGTTGTCGGCAGCGGCGATCAAAAACGACGGCACCGACGTATTTATCAATTTGACCCGCAGTAGCGGCGCCGACCAATCCTTGCACAAATTGACCCGGTTCGGCGAGAAAGCCATTACCGGCCTGGAGGACGGCCGTACCTACTACGTCAAAACCATAGACGCCAACCAATTCCAATTGGCCGCTTCGGCCGGCGGCGCGGCCATCGATGTCAATACCACTGGCGTCGCCGGCGTGCAGTATATCGGTGTCGAGGGTATCGACCTGTCCGGCGGCGGTGTGCAAGGCCAGCACTATCTGGCGATCGATTTGAGCGGCGGTTTGAGCGGCAACCAACGCCTGGCCGGCGCCGGCGGCTTGATCGCGACGCCGGATCAATACGGTATCAACGGTATTTCCTACGCCAACGGCATAGGTCCGTCGTTCGCGCTGTTGATTTCCGGCGTCGGCGCCCACGCCGGCGTGGACGTGAAACCGGATGTCGATGCCGGTACCGGCGACGGTGCGCGCATCACCGCCAGCGGCGACGTCAATATCAAAGGCTTGGCCTACGGCAACACCGAGAGTTATGCCGGCGCCACCACCGGCGCCTTCCTCGGCAGCCTCGGTTTCTCCGGGGTGCGGATGAATCTGCAGCAAAACACGCTGGCCAACGTCGGCGCCGGATCGGCGATCGAAGCTGGCGGCAACATCGCGGTCTGGGCCGAGAACCAGCATACCGCGTTCGGTACCTCGTTCGCCGGCGGCGGCGCGGCCGGTATCTCGGTGACCGGCGCCAAGGCGGTGGTCGAAGCCTTGCCGGTGACGCTGGCCAATATCGGCAGCGGCGCCAATCTGCACGCCAAAGGCAATATCGACATCAGCTCGCGGATGGGCGCGAAAGGCGCGATCAAGGCCGACTCCTATGCCTATGCCGGACTGGGTTCCGGCGGTTCGGCCGAATCGTTCTGGTCCATCGGCGGCGCGGCCAACGATTTCAGTTCGGCGCCGATCAACACCACGGTCAATCTGGACCCCAATTCCAATATCCGTGCCGATAAAGATTTGACTTTGTACGCGCTGGTGGCCGACGTCGATATCGCCACCCGTACCGAATCATCGGCGGGATCGATATTTTACTCCGACCCGGATGCCGAATCGCGCACTCTGATCAATTCGATCGCGTTGATCACGGCCAAGGCCGGCGCCCAGGCCATCGGCGTCAATAATTTCGACGCCGTGGCCCGCCACCACAACGTCGGCATGTATACCCGCGCCTATGCCGAAGGCGGTAGCGCCTTCGGTGCGCCGGATGCCGACGCCTGGGGTATCCAGCGCAACCTGTCGCGTATCATCACCGACGCCGGCTCGGCTTTCGGCAGCAAGGACCTCAAGGTCGAGGCCAGCATTTACAGCCCGCGCAACCAGGTCTACCAAGCGGCGCCGGGTTTCTCGTTGAACGTATTCGACGACCGCGGCGATGTACATCCGGAATACAGCTTCAACCGCCACATCACCTTTAACGGCGACGTGATCCTGTTGTCGGCGCCGACGCCGGAACTGCTGGTCGACGCCAACGGCAATATCGCCGTGGCCGAGGGCGTCAATGCGGTAGACGAGGGCAGCCGCATCGTCGTCAATAATTTGAGCAACAACGGTAACGCCGGCAAAGCCGTGTTCGACGTGGCGCCGATGAATGTCAACGGTAACCCGATCTTCGGCACCATCGACGGTAACCAAGGCACCGTGCGCGTGCGCCATACCTGGGAAACGGTACAACTGACCAATCTGTCGTCCAAGGATTTGTGGGTCAACGCGATCGACCCGGTCGACCGCAGCGGCCGCGCCAAAGTCGCGATCAACGCCGACGACAACCAGTACCGCTTCGACATCGCCCACGAATTCGCACCGACCGTGATCGACATCGCCAACCTGGGCCTGGCCGGGGCGCCGGCTATCGTATTGAACGGTCTGATCGACAACCCGATCGGCGTCACGCGCGTGGTCAATACCCGCGGCGACGTGTTGGGCAGCAATACCGGCAAAATTCGCAGCAATAAAACCGAGCTCCAGGCCGCCGGCAACATCGGCCAAAATCCGCCGGTCGTGCTGGGTTCGACCTCGTTCGGCCGATTGGATCTGGAACTGGTGCAAAGCGCGGGCCGCGCCACCGATTTGAACACTCAAAGCGGCGGCTACCAAAGCCTGCGCCTGCGCGGCCTGGACCGCGATCCGGCCGGCGGCTTGTTCGAATTGAACCTGGGTACGCTGCAAGCCGGGTCCGATATCGATCTGTTGGTACTGCCGACCTTGGAACAACTGGTCGTCGCCAACGCGCCTGCGGGTTATTTGGTCGACGTTTCCGAGTACCAGCCGACTTACGACCAGGTTTACGGTAATTCCGATCCGGATACCGCGCCGTTCGCCACGACGACCACCGCCTACGTCGACCACTACAAACCCGACGGCAGCGGCCCGGATTTCGTCGCGCCGGTCAATATCTTCGGCACCGGCAATACCCAAGTCGATACCCATCTGCGCGTAGGCCTGATGAAAGCCGGCGGCAACATCAACGTCGTCGCCAATTACGGCGCCACCCGCATCGACATTACCGCCAATACCAATCTGACCGGCCTGGGCCGGATCGACGTCTTTACCAACGGTAACGTGATTTTGACCGAAACCGAGGGCAATCTGCGCGCCGGTACGATCACTTCGACCCAACACGACGTGGTATTGACCGCTGCCGCGGGCATCGTCGACGCCCAGGGCGATGCCGGCGCCGACGTGCTCGGCAACAACATCACGCTGACCGCGCAAGCCGGTGCGATCGGTTCGTTCCTGAACGATCTGGAACTGGATACCGCCTATTCGGCCGCCGGCGAACTGACCGCCCACGCCACATCCGATGTCTACATTCAGGAAATGAGCGGCAGTTTGGTAGTCAACCAAGCGGTCGCGACGGCGGGCGATCTGCGCCTGACCACCAAGGACGGTGCTGCGACCGGCGAAGACATCATCGTCGCCGCCGGCAAGCTGGTGTCGGCGCTGGCGGGCTCGGTTACGCTGCAATCCGGCGATTCGCTGTTACTGAACGGCGGCGTGTTGGCGCTGACCAATCTGTTGTTCAACGTCGATCACCGCAACGCCGACCGCGGCGTGGGCGGCAACGTCAGCCTGCGCAACGCCACTTTGGCCGGCAGCGCATTGCGCTTGCGCGGCGACGAAGACGACGATCTGCTCGATGCCGACGGCGTCGCGATCGCAGTCGTGGCTTACGGTTACGCCGGCGCCGACCAAATCTACGGCGGCGTGCTGGCCGACGATTTATATGGCGGCGACGGAGCCGATTACATCAGCGGCGGCAACGGCGACGATTTGATCGTGGCCGGCGGCGGTATCGGCGACGTATTGCTCGGCGGCAGCGGCGACGATTTGATTTACGGTTCTCCTGACGGCTCCGACAGCGACCCTAATTTCGCCGACGCGGTGCGCTTCGGCGACTACATCGACGGTGGCGCCGGTGCCGACCGCATTTATGCTCTAGGCGGCGCCGACGACATTCTGGGCGGCGACGGCGCAGATTGGATCGATGCCGGCGCCGGCGGCGACCGGGTACAGGGCGGCGCGGGTGCCGACCTGATCTACGGCCATCTCGGCAACGACCTGATTTACGGCTTCGCCACGGTCAGCGACGGCGACGATAACGCGCTGGACCAACTCTACGGCGAATGGGGCGACGACCAAGTCGTCGGCGGCGGCGGCGACGATTACATCGACGGCGGCTACGGTAACGATGTCTTAACCGGCAATGCCGGCAACGACCGGCTGTTGGCCGGCTACGGCTTGAATACGCTGAACGGCGGCGACGGCAACGATTTGTTGTACGGTTCCGATGACGGCGCCGACAACTTGAACGGTAACGCCGGCGACGACCGGATCTGGGGCTATGCCGGCAACGACACTATCGACGCCGGCAGCGGCGAAGACATGGTCGACGGCGGCGACGGCGACGACTTGATCTTTGGCGGTGCCGGCAGCGACGTGTTGCTGGGCGGTGCCGACCACGACACCTTGTACGGCCATAGCCTGAGCGGTGCCGGCGACGACAATGCGGTCGACTGGCTGTACGGCGATTTCGGCACCGGCGGCAACGAGGCCGGCTCCGGCCGCGATCGTTTGTTCGGCCAGGGCGGCAACGACCTGTTGTACGGGGAGGGCAACGACGACCTGATCGAAGGGTCGGCCGGATTCAACCAAAGCGAAACCTCCGGCGGCGCCGGCAACCTGATCGATTTCGGCAACGCCGGCGACAACGCCGGCTTCGCGGCCCCCGCGACAACGGCGGCGCCGGTCTTGAAAACAGTCGATTACAGCAATATCCGGGCGGCGGCCAGCCTGCCGGATTACGCCGTACAACGCGGCCGCTGGGCCGACCTGGCCGGCGCGGCCGGCGAAGACGGTCTGTCCGGCAGCGGCGGATTGTCTACCGATCCGGCGATTGCGGTAGCGGCGTCCGGTGCGCAGTTCATCGCCTGGACCGACACCCGCAGCGGCAATCCGCAAATCCTGGTCGCGCAATTGGTCGGCGGCGCCTGGGTCCAACTGGGCGGCAGCGCCAGCGGCGACGCCCTCGGCGCCGGCGTTTCCAAAACCGTCGCCGAGGCGGCGCGACCCAGCATTGCCATCGATGGCAGCGGCGCGCCCGTCGTGGCCTGGACCGCCGAGCACAACGGCCAGCGCGATATTCGCGTCGCCCGTTGGAATTCGGCCAGCGGCGCCTGGGAAGCCTTGGGCAACTCGCTGGCAGAGGCCGGTATTTCCGCGACCGGCAGCGCCGGCGCGGCCAAACTGGTCTCTACGGCGAACGGCCCCGTGGTGGCCTGGCTGGACGGCAGCCCCGGCGCTCAGCGCCTGTATGCGCGCACTTTTGTCGGTGGCGTCTGGCAGGAGAGCGCGGCGGGTTCCGCCAGCGGCAACGGCATCGCCGGCGGCACGCTGAGTGCCGATGTGCGCGATCTGGCCCTGGCCAGCGACGGTACCCGCGTGGCTGTGGCCTGGAGCGAGATGGTGTCCGGCGTGCGCCAAATTTATCTGCGCGAACTGAGCGGCGGTGCCTGGAATGCGTTGTCCGGTTCGGCCAGCGGCAGCGGCGTCAGCGGCATCGCCGATCCGGACCTGGCCGGCAGCATCAGCCACAACGCGATGCCGAGCCTGAGCTATTTCAATGGCCAATTGTTCGCTGCCTGGCAGACCCATTCCGATCAAGGCGCAGCCGTTGCGGTGGCGGCGTTTGCTACCACCCCGGCCCGCACTCTGGCAATAGTCGACACCATTGCTGCGCCGGAATTGCCGACCTCGCCGTCGCTCAGCGCCGGCGGCGACGCCTTGCGCTTGTTGTGGGTGCGGCAACCGCTGGATAATCAGCCGACCGATTTGTATGCGATGCGCTATAACGGCAGCCATTTCGTCGCCGAGTTGCCGGGCGAAGCCAGCCCCGGCGGTATCAGCCGCAGCGGCGGTATCGCGACGCAACTGGCGGCCGCGACCGATGCGCTCGGCCGCACCAGCGTGGCCTGGCTGGATGCCAGCAGCGGCCAACCGGAAATTCATGCCCGCGGCATGAGCGCGACGGTAAACCGCACCTTCTATGCCAACAGCGTCAGCGGTATCCAGGCGATTCTGGACGGCAACGCTTTGGGCGCCGGCGATTTCATCGTCGTCAACGGCGTCGTGACCGGCGACGTGGCGATTGCTGCTGCCGATGCCGGCGTCGCGATCGTCGGCGCGCCCGGTTCGCGCATCGTCGGTGCGGTGACGGTCGCGGCGGGAGCCAATAACGTCTTGCTGCAAGGTTTGGACATTTCCGGCGCGGTGACGGTACAAGGCGCCAACGGCTTTACCTTGACCGAATCCAAAGCCGGCGCGGTGACGCTGCAAGGCGGCGCCAATGCCCAAATCACCGCCAACCAAATCGGCGGTAACCTGACATTGCAAGGCGCGGTCAACAATGCGTTGATCGATTCCAACCGGGTCAATGCCAGCGTCGGCTTGGATATCCAGGCCGGCGCCACAGTTTCTAACCTGGCGGTCAGCCGCAATAGCTTCCAAGGTACCACCGGCATCGCGTTGAACGCCGCCGCCAGCGGCCGCATCCGCGACAACAGCATCAGCGCCAGCGCGACCGGCCTGAATATCGCTGCGACGTTCAGCGGCCTGATCGACGGCAACCGTATCGCCAATGCCGGCGTCGGCGTGCGCTACGATGCCGCCGCAGCATTGGCCGGCAATACCATCAGCAACAACACGGTCGGCATCAGGACCACGGTGGCCGGAACCGCCGAGGGCTTGGGCTTTGTCGCCGGTTCCGGCGTCAACGACTTGCTTGGCAACGCCACCGGCATTCAGGCCGTGGCCGCCCAGTTCCAGCAACAGCACGTGCGCGGCGGCAACGTCGGCGTGACCGGTTCCGGCATTATCGGCGGCACCTCGCTGGATTTGGCTAACCTGATCGAAGGCGCAACCACCGGCATCGCCAATTTCAACGGTACCGTGCAGTACAGCCGGATCAGCGGCAACGGCGTCGGTATCGACGTCACCGCAACGATGAGCGGTTTGAAAGTCTGGCACAACCTGATCTACCGTAATGCCACCGCGGCATTGCGGATCACCGGCGCCAACGACATCCGCATTTACCACAACACCTTCTATGCGCCCAGCGGCGACAATATCCGCATCCAGGGTGCCAGCGCCAACATAGAGATTCAGGGCAATATCCTGTGGGCCGAGTCCGGTTACGACATTTACGTCGCCAACGATTCGCAAGCCGGTTTCTACAGCGATTACAACAATCTGTATAAAACCGGCACCGGCAAGCTGGTGTATTGGACCAAGGATTTCAGCGACGTGCTGGATTGGCAGGCCGACGTGGCCCGCTACGACCTGCATTCGATCGGCGCCACCGTGGTCAATCCGAAATGGGCCGAACCGCGTTTCGTCGACCGGGCGGCCGACGATTACCGCTTATACGACGTGGTGGCCGGCTTGCGCTTCACCAGCCCCGACGTCGACGCCTCCAACGTGCTGATCGACCAGGCCGTGCCGCCGCACTACCTGAACCTGATCAACAACAGCGGCTTCGAAGCCGGGTTGACCGGCTGGACCGTCAACAACGGCGGTGCTGTCAAAACCGGCTCGCCGGCAGCCTACGAAGGCAACCAGTACTTTAATGCCGGCAATATCGAGCAAGGTTTTGCCGAACAAAGCATCAATTTGCTCAATGCAGGCTTCACGGTGCAACAGATCGATTCCGGATTGCTGGATCTGGCCTTCGGCGGCCGGGTCCGAGCCGCGGCCGAGGCGCCGCGCGACGCCGGCAGCGTGTCCTTGATCTTCCTCGACGCCGCCGGCAACGAACTGCGCCGGCAGGATGTCGAGGCGCAAAACACCGCCGATCGCTGGGAATTGGTCGGCGCCCGCGTCACGGCGCCGGTCGGTGCCCGGTTCGCGGTGTTACGTTTCGCCGCCGATCGCAACAGCGGCAGTAGCGCCGACGTCTGGTTCGATACCGGCTTCGTTTACCGGGTGGCGGACAGCTATGTCGCCAATCTCGGCGCATACGGCGCCGGCACCCACGAAGCGGCGACCACGACGGCGCCGCGCATCGAATTGCGCTTCCCGGATATGTACACCGATTGGGAGAAAAACGAGCCGGTGGCGATCCGTTGGGAAACCCTGAACAATCTGGCCAACTCGTCGGTGCGGATCGACTTGTTGCAAGATACCGCGGACGGTCCGCGTTTGCTGACCAACATCATCGCTTCGACTCCGGACGACGGCAATTTCATCTGGATTCCGGCCAACAGTGGTATCGATTTCGGCACCAAAGGCCTGCGGATTCAGGTCTCGCTGGTCAATGCGCCGGCGGTGATCGACCGTAGCCAGGAAACCTTCAGCGTACCGGAAGACGGCCAAAATTATTACGTCGACGACCAAAGCAACGTCGGCGACGCCTATACGCCGGGCGCAGTCGGCGACAACCGCAACACCGGCAAGACCGCCGCCACACCTAAGCCGAACCCGGTCAACGTGTTCCGCGCTTACGATCTGAAAGCCGGCGACACGCTGTATATCGACACCGGCGATTATCCGATGATCGATCCGATCGCCGTGTCCGGCACCGCCGACGTCAGTCTGGTGGCGGGCCCGGGCATGGGCCGCGATGAGGGCTTTACCATCACCGGTCCGGCCGATACCAGCCTGATCGCCAAATTGTTCCCGGCGATTCCGGGCGACCGCAGCCGGGCGTTGATCGACCTGAACGATGCCGACTTCGTCAGCGTCAACCATCTGACCTTGCAGAATGCCCAGCGCGGCCTGTACGTCCACGACGGGTCCGACAGCTTCAGCGCCAGTTACCTGACCGCCAGCGGCCACGCCCAGCAGGGTATCTCGATCGCGACCGCCTCGCAGTTCGGCGATCTGGACCATCTGACCAGCTTCAATAATCAGGCTGGCGGCGTCGTGGTCAGCGGCAACATCCGCTCGCTGACCAATTCGGTGGCTTACGCCAATACCGGCGACGGTTTTAACGTCAGCGGCGGCATCGAACTGGCCAGAGACAACGTGGCCTACAACAACAGCGATTGGGGCTTCGAGTTCAGCCAACCCGGTGCGGCGGCGATCATACGCAACCAGTCCTACAATAACCGGGCCGGTATCTACGTCAGCAACAGCAGCGCCGGCATCGCCCGGATCGGCGACGACGATCTGGCGGCCGGTAACGGCAACCTGGTCTACAGCAACCGCGACGGCGGTATCTATGCCTACTACGGCGCCTTGGTGGCCGGCAATACCGTCTACGGCCATCTGACCAGCAGCGCCTGGGGCATTTATGGCTATAGCAACGTCACCAGCCGCTCGAACGTGGTCTACGGCAATACCCAGGGTATTTACGCCTGGTTCGGTAGCGTAGAAACCAACCGAGTCTATGCCAACAACGCCGACGGCGTCCGGACCGAAAATTCCGATGTGGTCGGCAACGTGATTTATTCGAACGCGGTCGGGCTGCGCGTCAGCCAGAACTACAACACGCCGCGCAGCGGACGCAACAACCTGATTTACGCCAATACCCAGGCCGGGGCCTTGCTCAGCGGCGACCGCTTTACCTTCATCAACAACACTGTGGTGCAACCTTTGGGCGATGCCGTGCGGGTCAGTGACGCCAGCAATACCGGTTTGTTCAACAACATCATCGGTGCGGACACCGGTTACACGATCAGCGTGGCTTCCAACAGCCAGGTCGGTTTCCAGGCCGATTACAACCTGTTCCTGCCGCGCAGTTCCGGCGTATTCGGCCAATGGCAGGGCATAGACCGGGCCAACCTGACCGCTTGGCGTTCCGCCTCGTTCACCGACGCCAATAGCCTGGTGGCCGATCCTGATTTCGCCGACGCCAACGGTGCCGACAACCAGTTGGGTTACGTCGATCCGGTTCAGGACGGTCGCGACGACGATTTCCACGAAAGCAGTGCCTACGGCGGGTTTGCCGGCGGCAGCGGTTTGGCGCCGGTGCGCAGCACCACGACCAATCTGCCGGTCATGGTCGGCGCCTCGGCGTTCACGGCGGCGGTACAGTCGCCGGCCATAGACCGCGGCCGCGCCGGCGATGCTTACGCCAACGAACCGGCGCCGAACGGCGGTTACATCAACATCGGCGCCTACGGCAATACCGCCCAAGCCGGCCGCAGCCCGGCGCAATACGTCACGGTATTGTCGCCGAACGGCGGCGAACGCGTCGGCCAGGACAGCACGGTCGAGATCCGCTGGCGCTCCTTCGGCTTCGGCGGTAACGTCAACATCGAATACCGCGGCGGCAGTGCCACCGCTTTCACCACCCTGGCCAGCGGCGAAGCCAACGACGGCAGCTTCAATTGGGCGGTCACCGCCGGAATGTTCAGTGCCGGTAACGATTACCAAATTCGGATCACGTCTGTCGATGTACCGGCCATTGCCGATAGCAGCGACAGTTTGTTCTCGGTGATTGCGCCGATCACTTACTACTACGTCAACGACAACTCGCTGGCCGGTGACGAATACACCAGCGCAATCGGTAACGATGCCAATGACGGCTTGTCACCGGATCAACCGAAGGCGTCGATCCGGGCGATTCTGGATACCTACGATTTGAAACCGGGCGATGTGGTGTTGGTCGATGCCGGCCTGTACACGCTGGGTACCAATATTTTCGTCACCGCCCAAGA
Organism: Methylomonas aurea; assembly: GCF_024505045.1. GTDB lineage: Bacteria > Pseudomonadota > Gammaproteobacteria > Methylococcales > Methylomonadaceae > Methylomonas > Methylomonas aurea. The sequence goes on from NZ_JANIBM010000002.1 coordinate 345,409, forward strand.
CAGCGGGGTAACGATTCGAGGAGCGGAGAACCACGAGACGCGTTTGGACCGTGGCAACAAAAACACCGGTGCCTATGTATTTGAGCTGCAAGGTGCGGACGATGTGAGTCTGGAGCAGTTATCGATCACGGGCGGTTACGGCGGCATCCAAGCGGCCAACGGCCAGGACAGCGACCACCTCAGCGTGATCGACAGCCGGATCTGGAACAACAACTACGCGATCAGCGTCGACACCAGCAACGACTTCTTCGTGCTGAGCGGCAGCGTGGTCGAATACAGCAACAACCGCGGCGTCTATATCAACGGCAGCGATGCCTTGATCGAAGGCAACGAAATCGCCCGCAACAGCGGCTGGGGCGTCGACATCAGCGGCGCCCGCGGCCGGGTATTGAACAACAGCGTCTACGCCAACAGCAGCGGCGGCATCAACGCCAGCGTCAACAACGGCTGGGGCAACCGCATCGTGGTCCAGGGCAACCGCGCCTTCGACAACGGCAACGGCACCAACATCGCCGGCTACTACACGACCGAAGTGCGCGGCAACGAAGTCTGGGGCGCCAACTACGGCATCACCGTCTACTACGGCGCGCAAGCCATGGACAACCGGGCCTGGGGTAACACTACCGGCCTGTATGCCTACAGCGGCAGCCTGCTGCAAGACAACCGGACTTGGGCCAACGGCACCGGCATCACGCTGTACTACAGCAGCACTGCCCAAGGTAACCGGGTCTACGGCAACAGCGGCGCCGGCGTCTACGTCGCCACCTACGACAACCTGGTGGCCAACAACGTCATCGAAGCCAACGGT
>NZ_JANIBM010000003.1 GCF_024505045.1 Methylomonas aurea
CTTCGAACGCCATGCCGCCGGTGATCGAACCGTCGCCGATGATCGCCACCATCTTCTTGTCCTCGCCGCGCAACTGCGACGCGATCGCCATACCCAAGGCCGCACTGATCGAAGTCGACGAATGGCCGACGCCAAACGCGTCGTACTCGCTCTCGTCGCGCGACGGAAATGCCGACACCCCGCCCAGCGTGCGAATCGTCGTCATCCGATCCTTGCGCCCGGTCAGAATCTTGTGCGGATAGGCCTGATGGCCCACATCCCACACCAACTGGTCCACCGGCGTATCGAACACATAATGCAACGCCACGGTCAGTTCCACCGTACCCAGGCCCGCGGCGAAATGGCCGCCGGAAATGCTGACGGTATGCGTCAGATAAGAACGCACCTCATCGGCCAACTGCGGCAGTTGCTCTTTCTTCAGGGCGCGTATGTCGGTCGGGCCGGCGATGGTGTCGAGTAGCGGGAAGTTTCCGGAAGATGTCATGTTGTTATTATTTCCTTGGGGTCGCAGGGCAGCGAGAAAAGCAGGTGTCTAGTGGGTGCGCTCGATAATATATAGGGATAGTTCCCTTAGTAGGTCGGCTTCCGGACCGAAATCGGCCAAGCTGGCCACCGCTTGCTCGTGCAGCGCTTGCGCTTTTTCCTTCGCGCCGGCCAGACCCAATAAAGCTGGGTAGGTCGGTTTGTCGTTATCCACGTCCTTGCCCTGCGTTTTACCCAGAGTTGCCGTATCGGCTTCGATGTCGAGAATGTCGTCTTTCACTTGAAACGACAAGCCGATGCACTTGGCGTAATGGTCCAGTTTTTTGGCGGCGTCGACATCCAGGCCGGGCTTGGACAGCGCGGCCAGATTGACGCTGGCCCGGATCAAGGCGCCCGTTTTGTGGATATGCATGTTTTCCAGTTCGGGCAAGGTCAATTTGCGCCCTACCGAGCTCAAATCGATGGCCTGGCCGCCGACCATACCTTGCGAACCGCTGGCGCGGGCCAGCGCGGCAATCATTTTCAAGCGTGCCTCTGGTCCGGCTTTGATCGCAGCGTCGTTTGCCAGGACGTCGAACGCCAGGGCTTGTAAGGCATCGCCGGCCAGGATCGCCGTGGCTTCGTCGAAAGCCTTATGGCAGGTCGGCTTGCCGCGGCGCAGATCGTCGTTGTCCATAGCCGGCAAGTCGTCGTGGATCAGCGAGTAAACGTGGATGAACTCCACCGCGCAGGCCTGGGCGTCCAGCTCGTCTTCGCTCAAGCCCACGGCCACACCGGTGGCGTAGGTCAACAATGGCCGAGTGCGCTTACCTCCGTCCAAAACGCTATAGCGCATTGCCGCATGCAGCGTCTGCGGCAAAATGTTGTCGCCGGGCAACCTGGCGTCCAACGCACGCTCGACGCGGTTCTGGCAGGCGACTAAATATTCTTTCAACTTACTCATCGGTGAATGGCTCCAAAGTTTGCTGGCCGTTTTTTTCTAATAAAATCTGTACTTTTTGCTCGGCATCTTGCAGCGCTTGCTGGCAAGTCCGGGTCAAGCCGACGCCGCGTTCAAAGAATTTCAACGATTCTTCCAGCGTAATGTCGCCGCGCTCCATCAGTTCGACCAACTTTTCCAGTTCGGCCATAGCCTCTTCAAATTGGGCAGCGTTTTTGCGTCTCGTCATGGTATGCGCGGTTATGCTCAAAAAAATGACCGAGTATTATAGTATGAATTGCTGGCCGAATGAGTTCGGATTGAAATTGCCGGGTTCGGCCATCGGCAACCGAGATTGCGGGCCAACTTGCGAAGGCGTTTGCTATTTTCCAATGGGCGGTTGAATAGCTTGTCCGCTAGGTTGGGCGGCCTATCTCGCGCAAAATTGCAACCACGACACGGACTAGCGCCATTGGCTTCGCCGCCCCATCGCCCAAATTCGGGACGATGGAGAAAAGATATCCGCAATATGAACCGGGTCAATTGAGCTTTTGAATTTCGTACGATATTTCGTGTAAAAGCGATATGTCGTGGTCAATAGGCGTTATTGGTGCTGCTGTTTCTTAGGCGTTGTTTGTAAATAATTAGATGTATTCAATGGTTTAGCTGCTTCTTGTCTCGGTTCGCGAAACATGGCACCCCCTTTGCCAATACAAATTGAAGTTCATCGACTGTTACGGCGGATTTTTTAATCATCGCGTCGGTGGCTTTCTTCTAAGCCAAATTATCGAACCTTTTGAGGATATGTCATGAAAACAACTAGCCGTTGTATAAGCATTGTATTGGGTACCTTGATGGCCTCGTCAGCCAGCGCTGCTGCCACTCAGGATGTCGCCGGCGATTCCGGCGTGTCGGTCTATTACGAATTTAACGCCGGCGGTATTTCCACCTATTTCACCGATTGCAAAGGTATTGGGTCGCAGAACGAAGTTGAGCGTGTGAGGGGTAACCCGCGCGAAGAGAGCGTTACCAGTACGATAGTTGGGCGTCTGCTGGTAAAAAATCTTACCTGTAGCAGAGGCTTGACCAAGTCGATGGATTTTTGGAATTGGCGACAGCAGGTGGTTAGCGGACGTTCAGGCCGGGCGCGGGTCGATGCGACTCTGATTGCCTATGACCAGACGATGACTCCTATCGCGGAATGGAGCTTTAGCCGGGTGTGGCCGGCATCGATCGATTTCAACGAAACGACGCCCGGCAAAGAAACCATTGTATTCGCCGCTGACCAAGTGCAACGCCTGCGCTGATCTAAACCGTGACGCCGCCAAAATGGTTGGCTTGCATCCGAAAAAAGCAAATGAGCCCTGGGAAACGTCGTTCGTCCGGTTTTTCGCAGGGCCTTTCTTTCTACCCCCTCAAAGACCGGTAATTTGATCTGGAACTGGCGGGACTGGGCTCGGCACCGACTCGGCTATTGCTGAGTGCAGGCGTTCCCGGCGGTCATGGCAGCCGACATTTGCCCTTAGCAGCCGTTGCGCGGGTGGGTTGGCATATAATGGTCGGCCGACACTGGCTTAACATCTTCAAAAACACATCATGACCCAAGAATACAATGCCGCTGCGATCGAGGTGCTGAGCGGCCTGGACCCGGTGCGCAAGCGCCCCGGCATGTATACCGATACCACCCGGCCCAACCATTTGGTGCAAGAAGTGGTCGACAATAGCGTCGACGAAGCGCTGGCCGGATACGCAAAAAACATCGAAGTGACCTTGTTTAAAGACGGTTCGGTCAAGGTCGTCGACGACGGCCGCGGCATGCCGGTCGACATGCATCCGGAGCAAGGTATTCCCGGCGTCGAAGTGATCCTGACCCAACTCCACGCCGGCGGCAAATTTTCCAACAAGAACTACCAATTCTCCGGCGGTTTGCACGGTGTTGGTGTGTCTGTGGTCAATGCCTTGTCCGAAAAGCTGCTGGTCGAGATCAAGCGCGGCGGCGGGGTGTATCAAATGGAATTTGCCGGCGGCGACAAGGTGGGCGAATTGCAGCAAACCGGCAACGTCGGCAAAAACAACACCGGCACCAGCGTGCATTTTTGGCCGGACGCCAAATATTTCGATTCCAATCGGGTATCGGTCAGCAAGCTCAAGCACGTACTGCGCGCCAAGGCCGTTTTGTGTCCGGGCCTGAAAATCGTGCTGCTGTCCGAACTCAGCGACGAGCGGCTGGAATGGTGTTACCAGAACGGCTTACAAGAATATCTGCTGGATCGAGTCGGCGACGCCGAAATTTTTCCGCAGCCGCCGTTCATGGCCAATATGGCCGCCAGCAACGAGGCGGTGGAGTGGGGCATCGTCTGGACGCCGGACAGTTTGCCGGAGGCGGTGGCGGAAAGTTACGTCAATCTGGTGCCGACCGCGCAGGGCGGTACCCACGTCAACGGCCTGCGCGCCGGTTTGACCGAAGCGATCCGCGAGTTTCTGGATTTTCGCAATCTGCTGCCGCGCGGCGTCAAGATCGCGCCGGAAGACGTCTGGGAAAACTGCCATTTCGTGCTGTCGGTGAAACTGGAAGATCCGCAATTCTCCGGGCAGACCAAGGAACGTTTGAGTTCGCGCGAATGCGTGACTTTCGTTTCCGGCGTGGCCAAGGATACCTTCAGCCTGTGGCTGAACCAGCATCCGCAGGAAGGCGAAAAAATCGCCGAGATCATCCTCGCCAGCGCCCAAAAGCGCTTGCGTTCGGCCAAGAAAATCGTCCGTAAAAAGATTACCACAGGGCCGGCTTTGCCCGGCAAACTGGCCGATTGCTCAGGACAGGATCTCAGCCGTACCGAACTGTTCCTGGTCGAGGGCGATTCGGCCGGCGGTTCCGCCAAACAGGCCAGAGACCGCGAGTTCCAGGCCATCATGCCGCTCAGAGGCAAAATTTTGAACACCTGGGAGGTCGATTCCGGCGAGGTCATGGCCTCGCAAGAGGTGCACGACATCGCCGTGGCGCTGGGCATAGAGCCCGATAGCGACGATTTGCAAAACCTGCGTTACGGCAAGGTCTGCATCCTGGCCGATGCCGATTCCGACGGCAACCATATCGCCACCTTGATTTGCGCGTTGTTTTATAAACACTTCAAGGCCTTGGTCGAAGCCGGCCACGTGTTCGTGGCGATGCCGCCGCTGTACCGGATCGACGTCGGCAAAAAGGTGTTTTACGCCTTGGACGAATCGGAACGCTTGGGTGTGCTGGCGCGAATCGAAGCCGAAAAACTTAGCGGCAAGGTCAATATCCAACGCTTCAAGGGCTTGGGCGAAATGAATCCGTCGCAATTGCGCGAAACCACGATGAACCCGGACACGCGCCGACTGGTGCAGTTGACGGTGCCGGACCACGCCGAGGCGTTTCAGCAGATGGATTTATTGCTGGCGAAGAAACGCGCCGCCGACCGCAAAAGTTGGCTGGAGGACAAGGGGAATCTGGCCGAGATTTTGTAATGCAAGGCGGCTACCGAGTTGGTGCCCGCCCGGAGACCGGTCAAATGTCCATCAACAGCATCGGAATGCCGTAGGTCATCACGAAATAACTGAAGGCATAGATTACGCTGGTGCTGGTCGGGTATTTGAAAAAACCGCGGAAGATGTAACTGACGATGCTGATATACCAGACCACCAGAAATACCGCGATGCCGATGCCGATTTCCTCGCGGTAGGGGTGGTGTTTCAACACCAGCCAGTAATCCAGGCCTTCGGCGGCGATGGCCAGGGTCATGATGAAGTTTTCGCAGACGAAAATCGACGTATATAACTGGCTGAACAGGCTCCATTTTTTTTCGACCAGCAGCAACACCGCCACCGAGCTGAAAGCCATGATGGTACGGCCCAATACTTCCAGCGTACCGTCGGCCGGGTCGGCAATCAAGCTCTCGACGATGATGCCGGAGACCAAATAAAACGCCACGTTTTTCCACATAAAGGAATTGGGCGGGACTAAGTCGGCCGGATTATTCAGAAACCAGCAGGAGGACAGGTATTTGAGTAATAAAGTCATGGTGTGTGCTTGCACTCGGTTTCGAGCGCCGTAACGTGCTGAAAAAACCGGCCATTATAGTCGGTCGTAGCGCTAAATCGATTGAGCTGCGTCAATTGTTGCCGTTTTATCACTGCGCAAGTGGCGGTAAGCCTTGGCGCGATTGCTTGTATAATGCCGCTTCGTTAGTTTCCCAACGCCGGCGCAATGCGGCCGGTCTCGTCTCAATCTCCCGGAATCCCATGATCGAATTAGGTAAAGTCAATGCGTTAACCGTGCTTAGCCGGCGCGACAACCAATATTTTTTGGACGGCGGCGAATGGGGAGAAATTGCGTTGGCCGATAAGCAGCCGGTAACGGATTTGCCGGCCGGGAGCAAAGTCGAGGCCTTTGTCTATATCGACGGCAAAGGCCAAACCGTGGCGACCTTGCAAATGCCGCTGGCACAAGCCGGCGAAGTGGCCTGGTTAAAGTGCGTCTCGCTGAGCCATGCCGGAGCGTTTTTGGATTGGGGTTTGCCCAAGGATTTATTGCTGCCATTCAGCGAACAAAAAGGTAAGGTCATCGAAGGCCGCTCCTATTTGGTCCGCTTGTTTCTGGACGAAGATAATCGTATCGCCGCGTCGATGGTGCTGGACGATTTCATTCAGGACCAGGCGTTTTACTACAAGGAAGGCCAGGCCGTGCAGTTGGTGATTGCCGAGCATACCGAACTGGGTTTCAAAGCGGTGGTAGACCACCAATACTGGGGCGTGCTGTATAAAAACGAAGTGTTCCAGCCGCTGAAAAAAGGTCAGAAATTGACCGGCTATATCAAGAAGATTCGCCCCGACCACAAGCTGGATTTGATCCTCAGCCAGGAAAAATACGGGCAGAAAGTGGACGCCACCTCGGCGAAGATACTGGATATTCTGGCCCGGCGCGGCGGCTATGTGGCGTTGACCGACAAAAGCGACCCTGAGTTGATCTACGATACCTTTGCCGTCAGTAAGAAGGTGTTCAAACAAGCCATCGGCGGTTTGTACAAACAGCGGCGGATATTGATCGAGGCGGACGGTATTCGTTTGCTGGATCAAGCGACGGCCAAATAAGTCGAGCGATAAAGGCGCCGGCAAGCGGCGCCTGACCGAAGGCCGGAAAATCCGAATCAGGGCCGATATTGGGAAAACACATAGTCGGTTTTTTGTTCCGAAGCATGGCAGGCGAAACAGCTTGTGCCGCCATCCTTGACCAAACGTTCGGTCTTGCTGTTGCCGGCAAAGCCCTCGAAGCCCCAGCCGCCGGTCGCGGCATATTTTTTCGAATCTTTCTGCATCACACCCAGTAGTTTGCGCTCGCCTTCCTGAATGGTTTTATCCTTTTCCTGGTATTGCAACAGGTCGAATACCAGCACGGAGCCGTCTTGATATTTGCCGGATTTCAATCCGCTTTCGGCTTTTTTATTGGCATAGACGTGGTGCAGGCCTTGAAACGGATTTTCCAGGGCGTGGCCGGGCTGAATCAGCATGCTTTTGGCATGCAGCCAGGTGCGATAGCCTTCCGGGTAAGCCACGCTGTGTTCGGCGGCTTGGGCCGAGGCAAAAAGGGTCAGTAACAATCCGGCGGTGGACATTGAAAAGCGCGTATTCATGGCTAAATCTCCCCTGTAAAAAGACAAACTGATTTCGAATCGAAATCAGTTTGTCTTTTTAGGCGGATTTTGCCGGCTTGTCAAATTAATATTGATACGCTATTAGTTCTGGGCGGGACGTAAAGCGCTTAAATCTTGCAGTCCAGACCCATTTGGAAGTATTTGTGGACGAACTTCTTTTTGGTTTTCCAGTAGCCAAATGACGTCCGGCTTATGATCCATGGCCTTGAGGATGGCTTTGCCATGGCTTGGCGGTAGCTGTCGAACCAAATGCGACGGTCGAGTTTGTCGTCGTTGATCATGCTCGAATTCGGCTATCCCGGGCGGGATGATGCCCCTTCGTTGGCTTTTTGTTGGGAGATGTCGCCGGCGACGGCGCCCAAGGATATCAGCCTGCTTACGCATCTTACTCGGTAAGGCCCGCAGGCTGCGCATAGGTTTGCGACAAACCGCGGCTACGGGTTGGCTGGCGATGCGCCGGATACCTAAAATTCCCAGGTGATCTTGCCGTAAACGCCGCGCTGAACTTCTGTCGGTAGCGTGAACGATTCCTGGATGTATTCCAGATGGCGGTTATCCAGCAGGTTTTGCCCGACTAATGCCAGTTCGACCGCACGGTTCAACTTCCATCCCAGTCTTAGATCCAGCGCGGTATAGGAGCGGACGTAGGCCGGTCCGGTCAGGGTGAAGGCGCTGGCGTTGTCGACGTAACGCAGCCAGGCGTCCAGCGTCACATCCGATGTTGGATTCACGGACGCCCGCAACGAGAGTTTATGTTGCGGCGAAATTGCTTCCTGATAATAGGCGTTGCTACTCAGTTCGCTTTTCAGCGCACTGTAGCTGACGTCCCAGCGCCACCAGTCCAGCATTTTCATGACTGCCGAAGTTTCGATGCCGTAAGTGCGGCCGGCGCTGCCGTTATCGATGTAAAAAGGCTGTCGCAGGTAGGCTGGCAGCTGCGAAGTATCTATTGCTTCAGGGTGATCGGAGCGTAGGGTGCTGTAGTTATTGTAAAAGCCGGCGATATCCAGCGAAAATGCCGGATTGGGGGTGAAGCGGTAACCGATTTCGTAAGCCAGCAATTGTTCGGCCTTGAAGTTTCCGGAACCCATCACCGTAAGCGCTAACGGAAAGGGGGTAAGGTTCGGGCCTGTGAACGGCGGCAGCGTTTGGCCGACCAAAGCCATATCGACGTCAACCCGCGACGGAATTCTAACGCCGCGCGATACCGCGCCCCACACGCGGTGGTTGGGGTGCGGCCCCCACATCAAACGTGCCGTGGGTTGAACTTCGAAACCGGTGAAATCGTTACGCTCCAGTTTGGATCCCAGAGTCAGCCATAGCGTATCGTCTATCAGCGTCAGTTGGTCCTGCACAAATCCGCTGTAATAGCTATTGCCGCGGTTGGAGGGGGCGAAGGATGCGATATCCGGGCGGACTTCCGTAACGTCGGAAAACGAGTAGCGGTAACCCAGGCCCCAAATGATGTCGTTCCAATCGTTGAGCGCGAAGCGGTGTTGAAAATCCAGGTCGCCGGTGTGGCGTTCCTCTTCGATAATGGCTTCGCGCCGGTTGTAGCTATCGAAATACAGTTGCAGCGTACTGCTCGAGGTATCGGAGAAAGTGTGCTGCCAGCGGCTGACCACATTGCCGCCGCTGGCCATGGCCCGGTCGCCGACGATTTGTTGGTAGGGTGCGGTCAATATCGGCAGTGTCAGTTGCTGGTTCAGGTCGGCCGAATACATGTCGCCTTGCGCCGTCAGCGAATCGGCATCGGACAGATCCGAATCGATGCGGAAGCCGCCCTGCATCTTGCTCCAGGAGTCGCCGGCGCTTTGCCCGGCAGCGCGGGCCAACGCGTCGCGTTCGAAACCTTTTAGATAAGCCCGGGCGCTGGTCGAGGCGTCGATTTGCTTGCCGTAGCGAAAGGCGCCGAAGCCGAGTTCTTCGCTGCCGCCGCCGGCACTGACCAATCCGCCCTGGGTGTCGGAAGTATGCTTGGTGATGATATTGATCACACCGTTGACGGCGTTAGCGCCCCACAAGGCCGCGCCGGAGCCGCGGATTACTTCGATGCGCTCGACGTCTTCCAGCATCACATCCTGCAATTCCCAATACACGCCGGCGAAGGCCGGTGTGTACAGGCTTCTGCCGTCGATCAGTACCAGCAATTTATTGGCGAAACGGCCGTTGAAACCGCGCGAACTGACCGCCCACTTGTTGGAGTCGATCCGGCCGACGTCGATGCCGGGGGCCAGCCGCAACGCGTCGGGGATACTGGTGGCGCCGGAGCGCTTGATATCTTCATTAGTGATCACGAATACCGCGGCGGCCGAATCCTGCAAGGATTGCACTTTTTTCGCCACCGACGTAATTTTCACCGCCATCAGTTCTTCCAGGTTCAGATCGGTTAGGTCGGCCGCAGACAGGCTATTTGGCAAGGCCAGAACCACCGTTGCGAACCGAAATAAAGGATTATTTTTTTTCATGGCGGCGAGGCGGGGATAAACCTTGCGAGGCGGCAATTGTGAAAGAATTATGATAACTGTAGCGAAAGATGGTATATGCGCAAGATTCTAGTTTTTTCTGAGAACTACTTGAATTTTATTGAAGATTTAAGACAGACGGCGGCAGGGTAGCACGCCGGCAGACGGCAGGACAATGTATCGGCTTGGCAGTTGACCTTGCCGGGAAAATGTGGCCGGGCCGGCGAACGGAACCGGCCGGAAACCGTCGCCGCCGATTTCCGGTAACGGCGCTAACGGCACGCCGATCCGGATATTCGACCGGCATCCGGGCTTTATCGGCTGGCGTTATCCGGCTCGGCGGCCGTTTGCCAACCGCCGCCCAGCGCCTTGTAGACCGCGGCCAGCGCCGTCGCGGCGGCGGTTTCGCTTTGTGCTAACTGGCTTTGGTCCTGTAACAGGCGTTGTTCGGCATCCAGTACCGTCAGAAAATCGCTGATGCCTTCCTGGTAGCGCAATTGCGCGAGCTCGCGGGCCTTGGCGCTGGCGGCCGCGGCTTTGCTTAAATCCGCTCGCCGGCTCAATTCCTGGCGATAGGCCACCAGGCTGTTTTCGGTTTCTTCCAACGCATTGAGCACGGTTTGTTCGTATTGGGCCAAGTTGGCCTCGGCACGGGCGTCGGCGGCCTTGATTCGGGCATAGACCCGGCCCAGATCGAACGCCGCCCAGGTGATGCGCGGACCGATCGAATAGGCATCGCCGCCCGGAGCGACCAAGTTGGTCAAGGTGTTGCCTTCCAGAGAAATACTGCCGACGAAGGTCACGCGCGGAAACAGGTCGGCGGTGGCAACGCCGATTTGTGCTGTCGCTGCGGCCAGTTGGCGCTCTGCCATCCGGATGTCCGGCCGCCGCCGCAGCAGTTGCGCCGGATCGCCGATCCGGATCGTTTCCGGAGCTTTGGGTAATGCTTGTTCGGCGCTTAACATAGTAACCAAGGCATCCGGCATCTGCCCGCTCAACACGCTTAAGCGGTGGATGGCCTGGGAGATGGCATTTTCCAGCGGCGGGATGCCGGCGCGGGTGCTGGCCAGCTGTGCTTCGGCGCGCGTGGTATCCAGTTCGGTGCCGCGGCCGTTGCCGACTTTGACCTGAGTGATCTGCAGGGTTTGTGCCTGATTCTCGGCGTTACGTTTCGCCACGGATAACTGATTTTGCAGGCCGCGCAGCAAAAAATAGTTCCGGGCAACTTCGCCGGTCAGGCTGACCTCGACGTCGCGCAAGCTGGCTTCCTCGGCGGCGACCTGATCGTCGGCGGCTTCGACGCCGCGCCGGACCCGGCCGAAGAAATCCAATTCCCACGAGGCGTCAAAGCCCATGCTGTACAGTTTCAACTCGCGCGGCACGAAAGCCCGGTTGTTCAACGAGCCGGCGCTGCGTTTTTGTTCGTTATAGCTGGCGCGCGAGGTGACGGTCGGCAACAAACTCAAGCCCGATTCCAGATACAAGGCCCTGGCTTCGGCCAGATTGGCTTTGGCGGCTTGCAAATCGCGGTTGTGTTGCAGGCTTTGCTCGACCAGATGTTCCAGCAAGCCGTCATTGAACAATTTCCACCAGGCCACCTCGCTGCTGTCCGCCGCAAACAGCGGGGCAGGGGCGTTGACGAATTGGCCGGGCAAATCAGCGGTGGCCGGCGTCCGGTAATCCGGGCCGACCGCGCAGCCGGCCAGCAGGCCGGTGGCGAGCATGGCTTGGGCTATTAAACCGGTCCTTATTAAATCCGGTATTCCGTTCGTACCCTCTGGGGCATAAAGGCTGAGCCCGTCGAAGTCTGATGCGGTGCGCCCTTCGACACGCTCAGTGCGAACGGTATCTAAGGGCCGGGCCAATAAAGCGCGAAGTTTCAAACTAAGATTCATGGCATTGACTCCGCGCTGGCTTGTTGAACGCTGGCATTGCGGCGCAGTTTGCCGGCCAGCCCTTGTACCGCGACGAAAAACACCGGCGTCAGCAGCAAACCGAAAATCGTCACGCCGATCATGCCGCTGAATACCGCCGTGCCCAGCAAGTGCCGGGATTCGGCGCCGGCGCCCTTGGCGATCACCAACGGAAACACGCCCATCACAAAAGCGAACGAGGTCATCAAAATCGGTCGCAACCGAATCCGCGCCGCCTCGACTGCTGCATCGAAGCGGCTCAAGCCCGATTCCTGGCGATGTTTGGCGAACTCGACGATCAGAATCGCGTTCTTGCTGGCCAGGCCTACCAAGACGATAAAGCCGATCTGGGTGAAGATGTTGTTGTCCATGCCGCCGATCCAGACCCCGGTCATCGACGACAAAATACACATCGGCACGATCAGAATTACCGCGAACGGCAGGGCCCAGCTTTCGTATTGCGCTGCCAGGGCCAGGAACACGAAGATCACGCTGAGCGGAAACACTAACAACGCCACGTTGCCGGCCAACACCTGTTGCAGGCTGAGCTCGGTCCATTCGAAGTCGAAGCCGGGCGGCAGGTTGTCGCGCAATACCCGGCCCATTTTCTCGATGGCATCGCCGGAGCTGACGCCGGGCAGGGTGCTACCGTTGATTTCGGCGGCGGTGTACATGTTGTAGCGGGTAATTTTGTCCGGACCGCTGATTTCCTTGACGTCGGCGACCGCGCCCAACGGCACCATGCCGCCGCTCAGGTTTTTGGTTTTGAGCTGGGTGATGTCGCCGGGCAGCATCCGAAAATCGGCATCGGCCTGGGCCGTGACCTGATAGGTGCGGCCGAAGATGTTGAAATCGTTGACGTACAACGAGCCCAGATAAATCTGCAAGGTGTCGAACACGTCTTTCAATGGCAGGTTCATCGATTTGACCTGAGTGCGGTCGACGTCGACGAACAACTGCGGCACGCCGGCGCGGAAGGTGGTGAACAAGCCGACCAAACCCGGTTGCTGGTTGCCTTTTTCGATCATTTCGCCGGTGACTTTTTGCAACTCGTCGATGCCGGCGTTATTGCGATCCTGCACTTGCAATTTGAAACCGCCGACCGAACTCATGCCGCGGATCGGTGGCGGCGTGAATACGGCGATGCGGGCGTTGGGGATGGCGGCCAATCGCTGGTTCAAAGTCTTCACCACTTGCGAGGCATGCAGATCGGGGCGCTGAGCGCGGCTGTCGAACGAATCCAGCCGGGCAAACATGGTCGCGACATTCGATTGGTTGGCACCGCTCAGAATCGACCAGCCGGCGTAGGCGTTGATATGGCTGACGCCTTCGGTGTCCAGCACGATTTTACTGGCTTGTTGCACCACGTCCTTGGTGCGGGCCAGCGATGCGGCGTCGGGCAATTGCGCGTACAGGATCAAATAGCCCTGGTCCTGGTCCGGAATGAAGCCGGTCGGCACTTTTTCGAAGGCCAGAAAATTCAGGCCGTTCAAACCTACGTACAGAACCAGAACCACGGCGACCATCCGGATCAGTCGCGCGACCAGTCTGGAATAGCCGAGGCTGAAACGTTCGAAGAAACGGTTGAAGCGGACGAAAAACCAGCCGAATAACTTGTCGAACAGTTTGGTGAAGGCGTCCTTGTTTTCGTGGGCGCGGTCCAGCAATAACGCGCAAAGCGCCGGGCTCAGGGTCAGCGAGTTGAAGGCCGAAATTACCGTCGAGACGGCAATGGTCAAGGCAAACTGTTTGTAAAACGCGCCGGAGACGCCGGTGATGAAGGCGGTTGGTACGAACACGGCGACCAACACCAGTGCCGTCGCGACGACCGGCCCCACCACTTCGCTCATCGCCAGACGGGTGGCTTCGCGGGCGTGCATGCCTTCGGCAATATGGCGTTCGACGTTTTCTACGACGACGATGGCGTCGTCAACCACGATACCGATCGCCAGTACCAGGCCGAATAACGACAAAGTATTCAGCGACAAACCCAAGCCGGCCATCACGGCAAAGGCGCCGATCAGCGACACCGGGACCGCCAGTAACGGAATCACCGCCGCCCGCCAGTTTTGCAGAAACACGATGACCACGAGCACCACCAAACCCAGCGCTTCGAACAGGGTCTTGACCACGGCGTCGATCGATTGCTGGACGAACACCACGGTGTCGTAGACCAGCACGTAATCCAGACCTTCCGGGAAGCGGGTTTTCAGTTTCTCCATCGCTTCGACCACGGCCTTTTTGGTGTCGATGGCGTTGGAGCCGGGCAATTGGAAGATCGCCAGACCGACGGTTTCCTGGCCGTCCAGGAACAGGCCGGAGTTATAGTCCTTGGCGCCGAGTTCAATGCGGGCTACGTCCTTGAGTTTGGTGACCTGGCCGTCGGCGCCGGGTTTAATCACGATTTCGCCGAACTGCTCCGGATCGCTCAAGCGGCCCAGCGTGCTGACCGTATATTGGTATTCGGCGGCGGTCGGCGACGGTTGCTGACCGACCACGCCGGCCGCGACTTGCACGTTTTGTTCGCGCACGGCATTTACCACCTCGGCGGCGGTCAGATTGCGGGCGGCGATTTTTTCCGGGTTCAGCCACAGGCGCATACTGTAGTCGCGGGCCCCGAACAACAGAATATCGCCGACGCCGGGCAGCCGGGCCAGCGTATCGCGGATTTGCAACAAAGCGTAGTTGCTCATGTAAACGCTGTCGTAGCGTTTATCCGGCGATACCAGATTCACAACTAGGCTTAAGTCGGGGCTGCGTTTTTTTACGCTCAAGCCTTGGCGGCGTACTTCTTCCGGCAGTTTGGGTTCGGCCAGTGCCACCCGGTTTTGCACCAGCACTTGGGCCTTGTCGAGGTTGGTGCCGGGTTTGAAGGTGATGGTCAAGGCCATGACGCCGCTATTGGTCGATTGCGACGACATGTACAGCATGTCCTCGACGCCGTTGACTTCCTGTTCGACCGGCGTTGCCACCGTTTCGGCGACGACTTTGGCGTTGGCGCCGGGGTAGTTGGCGGTGACAACGACGGTGGGCGGAGCGATTTCCGGATATTGGGCAATCGGCAGGCCGATCAGCGCCAGGCCGCCGACTAGCACGATCACGATCGACAAAACCGAAGCAAAGATCGGCCGGTCGATAAAAAAGTGGCTGAATTTATCCATGGTTTATTGGCCTCCCTGGCCGTCGAGCGCGGTTTTTTCCGGCAGCACCGTGGCGCCGGGCCGCAATTTTTGCAGGCCTTCGACCACGACCCAGTCATCGGCTTTCAAGCCGTCGCGTACCACCCTTAATTGGCCGATGCGGGCGCCGGGCTTGACCGGCCGGTATTCGGCCTGGTTATTGGCGTTCACCACCCAAACGAAGCGCTGGGCCTGGTCGGCGCCTATGGCGCGATCCGGCACCAACAGGGCCGGATAAGCCGCCGAACCTTTCAGGCGCAAGCGGGCGAAGAAACCGGGGCTGAGCAGTTCGTCGGGATTGGCAAACACGCCGCGCAGGGTCAAGGTGCCGGTAGCGGCGTCGGCGCGCGGGGCGATGTAGTCCAGTTTGCCCTGGTGGGGAAAGCCGTCTTCGTCGGCCACCGCCGCTTCGACCGCCGCGCCGTGCAGATCGGCGGTGGCGTTGCCTGCCTGCTTGGCTTGGCGCCGGTATTTCAACACCGATTGTTCGTCGGCATCGACGTAGACGTAAACCGGATCGGTCGAGACGATTTGGGCCAATAAGGTGTCGTCGGCTTTGACCAGATTGCCGACAGTCAAAAGCTCGCGCCCGACCCGGCCGCTGATCGGGGCGCGGATCTCGGTGTATTCCAGATTGAGTTTGGCGGCGTAAGCGCTGGCTTCGGCCGATACCACGGCGGCGGCGGCTTCGCGCAGGCCTTTGCTGCGGGCGTCGTATTCTTCGGCGGAAATCGCTTTGGCATCGAACAGGTTTTCGGCGCGGGCCAGATCGTTTTTCGCCAGTTCGCGTTTGGTTTTGGCCCGTTCCAGTTCGGCGTTGGCGAAATTTAATTGCGCCTGCAACGGTTTGGGGTCGATCAGAAACAGCAGATCGCCTTTTTTGACTTTATCGCCGGCATGGAAATTAACCTTTTCCAGGTAGCCGCCGACCCGGGCGCGGATATCGACGGCATTGATGGCTTCGATGCGTCCGGTGTATTCGTCCCAGTCGCTGGTATCCCGGCTCAGGGGTTGGGCGATTTTGACGTTGGCCGGTGGCATCGCGGGCGCAGCGGCGCCGGGGGCGGCGGTATCGCTGCAACCGAGCATCGCCAGTTGCAGTGCCGCGCCGAGCAAGCTCAGGCGCAGGCCGTTGGCAATGGCGCAGGCCGAAACGAGTTGCGCGCATGCACGGCGCTGGCGAGTGGCCGCCGTCGAGTCCATTATGTTTGCCATGTCCTTACCCTTGAAATGTGGCTTATGAAAAATGGTAATACCTATTACCGTTTAGTCTAGGGTATCATCGTTCGGCAAGTCAATTTATTTCGCGAGTAAGACAGCATGGTTAAATGTGGCCGCCCGTGTAAGGGTGACGAGCAACAAAGTCGGGACAGATTGCTCGACGCGGCCTTGCGGCTTTTTTTGGAGCACGGATACGGCAATTTGAGTATGGAAACCATCGCCCGCGACGCGCGGGTCTCGTTGCGGACCGTCTACAGCCAGTTCGGCGGCAAAGCCGGCTTGTTCGGCGCATTGATCCGGCGCTGCAGCGACCAATTCATCGACAGTTTATGTACTGAGTTGCCGCCGGAGGAAGCCCTGGTTAGTTTTGCCGGCCAGTTTTTGTTCCGCATCACCCGCCCCGACGTACTGCGGATGCGGGCGATCCTGATCGGCGAATCGCCGCGATTTCCGGAACTGGCGACGCAATTTTACGAACAGGGCCCGCGGCGGACGCTGGCGACGCTGGCGCAGTATTTCCGCCGGCATCAGCAAGCCGGATTGATTGCCGATACCGATGCCGATTTTCTCGCCGACCAGTTCGTCAGCGCCGTGCGTGGCGAGCGTTTGCAGCGCTTGCAGTTGGGGCTGGAACCGACTCCCGATCAGGCTGAAATCGAGCGCTGGGTCGAACCGGCGGTGCGTTTGTTTTTGGCCGGTTGTCTGGCAAAGTGAGCTCTATCGGTTCTGGGTCAATCGCCGTCGTCCGCCGCACCGGCGGCATTTAGCCGAGCCAGCAACTGTCGGACACTAATCTCGGCGCCGCGAAAATCGAAGCTCTCCACCCGCTCGCGGATCGCTCCCAGTTCCTCGGCGGGTAACTGCCGCGCCAATGCGCGCAGCCACGGTTCGGCCTGTTGCGGATCGTCTCGATCCAACGACTGTAATAAATTGCGCAACAGACGGGCGCTGTCGGTTCGGTCGACGGTGGTAAGGCAGGGTGTGCCGGGCGCTACCTCGCTATCCGACACCAACCTGGCGATTGCCGCGCCGCTGCGCTGCAAAGCCGTCCGCAAACGTTGCAGCCAATCTTCGGTCTCGCGGTGTTCAAACAGCGCCAATTCCAAATTTTCCGCGGCCTCCGAAATCGCGGTCAGAGCCAGATTGGCGGCGGAACCTTTCAACTTATGGGTCATGGCGCGCGCTAGTTCGACGTCGCCGGCGGTAAGGGCTTTTGCTATCGCATCGCCATCGCCGGCGTGGGTCGCGACGAATTTTTCCAAATATTTTTTGTAAATGCCGAGGTCCTTCCAGGCCTGCAAGCCTTTTGGCAGATCGATCACCGCCGCCGAAGGCGCAGGCGGGATTTCGGCTTCGGCCTTGGCGGTAGCCGCGGGGGAGAGTTGCGGCTCCGCCGCGTACTGGCGCAGGTAGGCGATCAATTTATCGACGTCGAACGGTTTGGCGATGAAGCCGTTCATGCCCGCCGCCAGCGAGGCGTCCTGTTGGGATTTGAATGCGCCGGCGGTCAACGCGATGACCGGCAGATCGGCAAGGCCGAGTTCTTTGCGGATACGGCGCGTAGCTTCGTGGCCGTCCATTTCCGGCATCTGCACGTCCATCAATACCACATCGGCCCGGCCCGGATTGGCTTTCAACCAAGCCAAAGCCGCCGCGCCGTCGTCGGCCAGAAACACTTCGGCAGCTTCCGCTTCCAGAATCCGCTTCGCCATGTCGCGGTTGATTTCGCTATCGTCGACCACCAGTATCCGCATTTGTTCGAGCTGGCCCTTGCCGGCCGCGGCGCTGGGCCGCGGGCCAAGCGAACCCTGCAGATGGCGTCTGGCTTCGCTGATTGCGTTGTACAAGGCCGATGCGGTGACCGGTTTGTTCAGAATCGCATCCGCCAGTTCCGCGCCCGGTTCGTGGCTCAAGATTTCGCGGTCGTGGGCGGTGGCCATCACGATCAACGGCGCCTCGGGCACGCCGCCGAGTATCTGCTTGATTTCTTTTCCGGCCTGCAAGCCGTCCAGTCCCGGCATGCGCCAGTCCAGCAGCAGGATGTCCGGTAGCTTGCCGTGGCCGGCGGCGCGGCTGCGGATGCGTTGTATCGCTTCTTCGCCGGACGCGACCACTTCCGGGTTCCAGCCCAGGCTGCGCACCGTCGCCGCCAACATTTCCCGCGCCAGCGGATGGTCGTCGGCAATCAGCACGTTTTGAAAGGCCAGCGCCGGATGCACGTAATCCTGCGGTTCGACCGGTGTTACCGGAATCTCGAACCAAAACTCGCTGCCTTTGCCCGGTTCGCTGGCGACGCCGATTTCGCCGCCCATCATCTGCACCAGGCAGCGGCAGATCGACAAGCCCAGTCCGGTGCCGCCGAAGCGGCGTGTGGTCGAGCTGTCTTCCTGGGAGAAGGCAGTGAAAATTTCCGCCTGTTTGTCCGCGGCAATGCCCTTGCCGGTATCGGTGACGCTGAAACGGAGGCCGGGCTTGCCGCCGACGCTGCAGCGGGCGACGGTCAGCGCGACGCTACCGTGCGCAGTGAATTTCAGCGCATTGCCGGTCAGGTTGACCAGAACCTGCTCCAGACGTAGCGCATCGCCGAGCAGGAACTCGACGCCCTCCGGCGCCGGGCCCATGATGAATTCGACGTTTTTGTTGGCTTCGACCGAGGACATCAAGGTGGCGACGTTATCCAGCACGTCGTTGAGGCGGAACGGGGCGCGTTCGATTTCCAGGCGGCCGGATTCGATTTTGGAAAAATCGAGAATGTCGTTGATGATCCCCATCAGCGACCGGCCGGCGACGCGGATTTTTTTCACCAGCGACAGTTCCTCGGCGCCGAGCGGAGCCTTTTCCAACAAATAAGCGATGCCGAGTATGGCGTTCATCGGCGTGCGGATTTCGTGGCTCATATTGGCCAGGAAATTGCCTTTGACGTGGGCCAGACGCTCCGCCTCCCGTCGCGCAGCCTGTAATTCGGCGGTGCGTTCGGCGACGCGTTGCTCCAGCGTTTCGTTCATCCGCAGGATTTCGTCCTGGGTGCGTTTGCGCTCCGAGATATCGACGATGGTGGCCAGGACGAAAAACTGTTTGTCGTCCCAAAACGGGCTCAGGCCGATCTCCAGTGCAAAGCGGCTGCCGTTCTTGCGAGTGCCGTACAAATCGCGGCCGGCTCCCATCGCCCGGCTGGACGGCTCGCGCATGTACTGGGCGCGTTTCAACGCGTGTCCGGCGCGGTCGGCGTCGGCCAGCAGCACTTCGACCGGCTGGCCGCGCAGTTCGGCCAGGCGGTAGCCGAACATGGCCTCGAAAGCGGGGTTGCCCATCGCAATCCGGCCCTCGCCATCGACCACCAGCAGGCCGTTGGTATTGGCTTCGAACAGCATTCGGAAACCGGCCTGCGCTTCGTGCAGCCGAAGCGTCGCCTCGGCTTCGCTACGCGCCAGCGCGGCGTCCTTTTCGGCCAACGCCTGGGCCGATTTGGCCCGGACCAGTCGGCCGACGCCAAAGCCGAATAGCAACAGTAGCACCAGCGCGCCGGCGATCTTGGCTGGCCATACCTCTTGCTCCAATTCGGCCAACGCGCTTTCCGGCACATGGGTGACGACTATCCAGCGGATGTTATGGGCTAGCGGCGCCTCGCCGTCGGGGACCGGCGATACCGAAGTCCAAGTCCACAAGCCGTCGCCGAGCCGGACTTGGCCGCGGCTCTGTCGGGAAACGGCGGCCCAGGCCTCGGGATTCTTGACCGCCAGTGTCAGGTCGCGCTGGAACATGAAGCCCCATTCCTCGGCCGGATCCGGGCTCTTCAACCAATAACCGTCGGCGTTGAGCAGCATTAGGCGTTCGGCGGCCGGGCCGGAGCTGGCGACAAAGGTCTGCAACATCGAGCGCGCGGCGATGTTGATCATCAAAACCCCGGCCGGACTGCCGTCGGCGCGAAACACGTGGGTGGCAACCCGTAGCGTCGGCTTGTATGGGAACTCGATCCGGTCGCGATCCATGTTCAAGTCCAGCGGCGAAATATAGACCGCACCGCGGCTGAGGCGAAGCGTTTCCTGGAAGAAATAGCGCTGCCGCTTGTTTTGCAATTCCTGCTGCGGAACCAGGTAGGGCCGGCCGTCGACATTGTTGACCCGAACTTTCTCGCGACCGGACTCGTCCAGCCAGCGGACTTTGTCGTAACTGGGATTGCGCGCCATCAGCGACATGAAGGCTTCCACCATGGGTTGGACTTCGCTGCCCTCTGCAGCCTCATAGACCTGGCGCACCGGCCGTTCGCTGGCCAGGCTCAGCAAATGCCGTATCGGCACGGCCAATTCCTGGTCCAGCCGGCCCTGGCTCAGGTCGACATAGGTGCGTTCCTCGGCCATCAACATCGCCAGCTCGCTGTGCAGGCGCGCCTCGCCGAGGGTCCAGGCACCGACCAGGATCAGTGCGGTGATCGGCAGAAACAACAGTAGAAAATCTTTCAAGCTGCCGCGTTGCCTGTTGCTTTTGGGGAAAGCGAACGCTTTGTTCGCGGCCAGCGACGCATGCTCCATAATCTGCTCACTCAATTGTCGGTTCGGTGTGCGGCGGCCATGGCGCCGAAGCCGCCGCCGCAGTAGGGATGTGCCTGCGTCCGTCCGCGCTGTGTTCCGGATTGGCTCCGGCTGTCGCTTGGGGCGTGATACTTTATACACTAGAGTCGGTGCCGAAGAAAACACCAGGAAATTTGTCTGAATTAAGTCTTTGGGCTTAGATCAGCCTGTCGGATTTAGGCCGACAACGTCATGCCCGCCCGGAAACGGGCATCCAGCGCCAGGGATGCAAGTTTGGAGCTAGCCTGGCGTCCGGATTTCGGCACGCGTAAGAACGCGCAACCGAGCCCCTGTCGATATGGCGAGCACTTTTCAGAATCCGACAACGTAAAGTCAGTTGCGGCCTTTGCCGCCTGCGGCGTTCAATTCCGTCCGCAATTTGTTATGGTCGAGTTCGCCTTCGGAATGGGAGATGACGATGGCCGCCACCGCATTGCCGACCAAGTTGGTCAGGGCGCGGGCTTCGGACATGAAACGGTCGATACCCAGGATCAGCGACAGAGCGGCCACCGGCACGGCCGGCACCACGCTCAGCGTCGCTGCCAGCGTGATAAAGCCGGCGCCGCTGACGCCGGACGCGCCCTTGCTGGTCAGCATCGCCACCAGCAACAAGCTCAGTTGTTGGCCGAGCGGCAGCTCGATATTCAGGGCTTGGGCCATGAACAGCGCCGCCATGGTCAGATAGATGTTGGTGCCGTCCAGATTGAACGAGTAGCCCGACGGTACCACCAGGCCGACCACCGCGCGCGAGCAACCCAGCCTTTCCAGTTTCTGCATCAGCGGCAGCAACGCCGATTCGGACGATGAAGTACCGAGCACAATCAGCAGTTCCGCGCGGAGATAGCCCAGCAATTTAACCAGGTTGAATCCGGCCAGAGCGGCGATACCGCCCAATACCAGGCTGATGAACAAGATGCAGCTCAGATAGAAGCAGCCCATCAGCGCCGCCAGCGGTTTCAGCGCGGCGATGCCGTATTTGCCGACCGTGAACGCCATGGCCGCGCCGGCACCGAGCGGCGCCAGTTTCATCACCAGATTCAGCATCGCGAAAAACAACTGCGCGCTTTCCTCGACGAAGCGGTGCACCGAGCGGCCGGCGTCGCCCATCCGCTGCAATGCGAAGCCGAATAGCACCGACACCAGCAACACCTGTAGCAAATCGCCGGAGCCGGTGAAGGCGTCGGTGAAGGTTTTCGGGATGATGTGCAATACAAAATCGGCAACGCTTTGGGTCTCGGCCTGCTGGACGAAGCCGGCCACAGCGCGCGGGTCCAGCGTTGCCGGATCGGCATTGAAACCGGCACCGGGTTTCAACAGATTGGCGACCAGCAGCCCGACGCCGAGGGCAAAGGTCGAGACGATTTCGAAATACAACAAGGCCTTGGCCCCGACCCGACCGGTTTTCTTCATGTCTTCGGCGCCGGCGATGCCGAGGACGATGGTGCAAAAAATCACCGGCGCGATCAGCATTTTCACCAGCGCGATAAAGGCGTCGCCGACCGGCTTGAATTGCACGGCGTGTCCGGCATCCAGCGCGCCGAACAGAGCGCCGCAAACGATGGCGGCCAATACGGCGAGATACAGGCGCGGCGAAGGCAGGGCAGGGTGCGGTAATTGAGTCATCGGCAGAATGAATGGCGGCGTTTGCGGGCGATCCGGTTATTATGCTACGGATTGCGGACGAGGCGTCTGCGCGGAATTGGCCGCCACCGGCCGGGGGAGACTGGACATATGAGCGGATTCGGCCGGACGCGGCTTATCGGTATTTGGTTATTGGGGTTGGCCGGCTGCGCCGATATGGTCGTCATCGACGGGACGCTGGTGTTTCAGGGGGGCGATTCTGCCTGCATCGGCAGTGTCGCGGTGCCGGCGGCGGGGCTGGAGCCGATCGACGATGTGAAATTGATCGAGCTCGCCCGCGGCGCGCCCGGAGAAGGCAAACTTTGCACCGGCAAGGCCTACCAGGTTCAGCAAGCGTTGCCGGTGTACCGGGTATGGGACAGTAGCCGGCCTGCCAGCGAGTTCGGTAGCTGGTGGTCGTTTTCGCCGCCGGCCGCCAATCTCGACGCCTACCGCGAAGCCGAAGCGATTTGTCCGGAATGGAGTGCGCCGGACCGGCTCAGCGTCTGCCGGCTCAAGCCCGGTGCCCGGATTGCGGTCGGTCCGGGGCAAAGCGCGCAGTGTGCCGACGGTTCGAGTTATCCGCCATCCGCCGCGAACCAGGTCTTCATTCCGAACGATAACGCAAAAGGCAAGCTTTACGTCGAAGGCTGCGCGCCGGCCGTGCCCTGGCCGCAGTGACCACCTGTCACAGCGGTCCCAACGCCTTGCGCAGCAGCGGTTTCACCGCCAGAATCGCCAAGCCGGTGCCGATGCCCAGGCCGGCCAGCAACAGAAAAAACTCCGGTCTGGGCATGGTTTGGTAAAAGCTGCCGATATAACCCGACAGCAGATTGCCGAAGAAGGACGACAGGAACCAAACCCCCATCAACAAACCGATCAGGCCGGGCGGCGAGATTTTGCTGACCAGCGACAAACCGACCGGCGACAGGTACAGCTCGCCCAGCGTATAGATCAGGGTACACAGAGCCAGCCATAGAAAACTGGTTTTGCCGGCCTGGGTGCCGCCGCCGACCGCAAAAATCAACACGAAGAACGAAGCGCCCAACAAAACGGCGCCCAAGGCCATTTTGCCGATGCTGGAGGCTTGGCGGCCGCGCGCGCTTTGCCGGCGGGCGTGGGCGTCGATCAGCGGTGCCAGGATGAAAATAAACGCCGGATTCATTGATTGAAACCAGGTGGAGGGCATTTGCCAGCCGAACACCTGCCAATCGGTCTCGTGTTCGGCGAACAGTTGCAGCGTGTTGCCTTGCTGTTCGTAAACCGCCCAGAACATCACGTTCAGTAGCGCAATCGCGGAGAGCGCGGCGATGGCCTGGTAATCCCTGGCCGACAGCGTTTCGGCATGTTTCAGCGGCGGCGCGGGCTGCGCGGTCGCCGGCAGATATCGTCGGCCCCAGCCGTAAACCAGCAAGCCCAGCAGCATGCCGACGCCGGCGGCGGCGAAGCCGTAATGCCAGCCGTAGCGCTGGCCGAGGGTGCCGCACACCAGCGGCGAGAAAAATGCGCCCAGGTTGACGCCCATATAAAAAATGGTGAAGGCGCCGTCGCGGCGCGGATCGCCGGGCGGATACAAGTCGCCGACCTGGCCGGAAATATTGGGTTTGAAGCAACCGTTGCCGACGATCAAAAACAACAGCGCCAGCAGGAACCAGGCCTCGCCGGCCATCAAAAAATGGCCGACCGCCATCAGGCTGCCGCCCAGCAGTACGGCGCGGCGCCGGCCTAGCACCCGGTCGGCCAGCATGCCGCCGAACAGCGGTGTCAAATAGACCAAGCCGGTATACAGCCCGTAAATCTGCGAGGCTAGCGCCTGCTGGCCGAGCGGGCCGAAAGCCGATTCCAGAAGCCGCTGCAGCAGCGGCAGTCCATATACCGCCTGGCCGTTTTGCGCCGGCTGCAGTAGATGTTCGGTCATGTACAGCACCAACAGGGCGCGCATCCCGTAATAGGAAAAGCGTTCCCACATCTCGGTGAAAAACAGTACGAACAGGCCGGCCGGATGGCCGAGAAAGCGTTTTTGCGTCATGGTCGATAAAGTGAATCCGGTCCGGCCATCATCGCACAAACCGCGCAGCCAAAGCCGGCAGGGGTGTTTCGAGCGCTATCGGTCCGGGCAAAATTCAAACGTAACAGTTAGGCGCGTTTTGGCGCCATACAGATCCGTTTTCAGTTGCATCTGTACCGAAAAATTATACGACTGACTGAATCTGTTCCGCCTCTATGCGCGTCAGTTAAGTATCTCCCGTCGATCGAACACAGGATTGACAGTCATTGTTGTTCCCGGCGCCGCTCTCCGGCGCCGGGTTTTTTTTGCGATCATCAGGAGATTTATATGCCAGCCGTTACCGCGCCCGCCCACCAGAAAGGCGACTTTTTTGTCGATTTCGAAGAAAAGGTATTTGAAGACGTCAAAGCCGAGCCGGGCCAGAAAGCCCTGGTCAAATTCCACACCGTCGCCTTCGAAGGCTCGATCGGCTTCGTCAATTTGTTGCAAGCCACGCGCCTGCAACGCAAAGGTTTCGAAACCTCCATTCTGCTGTACGGCCCCGGCGTGACGCTGGGTCTGCAACGCGGCTTTCCGCGCCTGGGCGACGAGTCATTTCCGGGTCACCAAAACTACGCCAACCAAATTGCCAAATTCATCGAGGAGGGCGGCAAGGTCTACGCCTGCCGCTTCGCGTTGCAAGCTTTGTACGGTCACGGCGAACCCAGCCTGCTGCCGGGCATTCTCCCGATCAGCCCATTGGACGTGTTAGATATCGTGTTGCTGCACCAGCGCGATAACGCCTTCATCCTGGATACCTGGACTTTGTAAGCCCAAATCAGCCGCAGGGTACGCACCGCGTACCTTATTTGCGCCTTTCAAGGCTAACGCTGCGGAAGGTACTCGATGCGTATCTCATATCCAGACCCAGCCACAGGAGACTCAATTGTGACCACGCCCCACATTGTCAGAGCCGCGGCGGTGCAGATCGCACCGGTGTTCGAATCGGCGACCGCCACCGGCGACAAGGTTTGCCAGTCCATCAGCGATGCCGCCGCGAAAGGCGCGCAAATCGCGGTATTCCCGGAAACCTTCGTGCCCTATTACCCCTACTTTTCCTTCGTATTGCCACCGGTCGCCCAGGGACGCGAACATTTGAAACTCTACGATAATGCGCCGACGGTACCCGGCCCTATCACCGATGCGGTGGCGGCGCAAGCCAAGGCTCATGGCGTAGTCGTGGTGTTGGGCATCAACGAGCGTGACCACGGCAGCCTCTACAACACCCAATTGATTTTCGACGAAACCGGCCGACTGGCGCTGAAACGCCGCAAGATCACTCCGACCTACCACGAACGCATGGTCTGGGGCCAAGGCGACGGCGCCGGCCTCAAAGTCGTCGAAACCGGCATCGGCCGCATCGGCGCCCTGGCCTGCTGGGAACATTACAACCCGCTGGCCCGCTACGCGTTGATGGCCCAGCACGAACAAATCCATTGCAGCCAGTTTCCGGGTTCCCTGGTGGGGCCCATCTTCGCCGAGCAAATCGAAGTGACGATACGCCACCACGCCCTGGAATCCGGTTGCTTCGTGGTCAACGCCACCGGTTGGCTGAGCGACGAGCAAATCGATGCGGTCACCGCCGATCCGAGCCTGCAAAAAGCCCTGCGCGGCGGTTGCTGCACGGCCATCATCTCGCCGGAAGGCCAACACGTCGTCGAACCCTTGCGCGCAGGCGAAGGCATCCTGATCGCCGATCTGGATCTCAATTTGATCGCCAAGCGTAAGCGCATGATGGATTCGGTCGGACACTACGCCCGCCCGGAACTGCTCAGCCTGCGCCTAGACGACAGGCCGGCCGTGCCGATGTTCAGCGGACAGTCGCTCAACAATCCAGCCGCCACCTCACCCATCAGCCAAGCAGGAGAACGCCATGAGTCCATTAGCCTTGGCTGACGCCGGCACGGCGGCTTTGCTGCTCGATCTGCAATCCTTTGGGCTACGCCTGGAAGACAGTGAGGTTGGTATCGCCGGCCGGCGCGGCGGCGCCGGGCCTTCCGACCACAAGGCCGTCAAATTCGGCGGGCGGACGGTGATGGTTCCGATCGCCACCGCCTCGGCCTGCGAGTCGCCCTTCGTCGCCGGCAAGCCCGACCAGCACGGCATCAGCGAAATTCGCCGCGACGGCGTCGTCGTCAACCACATCGAATTTCCGCGCCAGCCGCGCTTTTACGAGTTGCAAACTGCCGACGGCATCCCATACTCGCAGATTGCCACATTGCATTCATCGGACGTACTGGCCACCACGCTACTGCAATCCTGCATCCGCTACGGCAACCGCAACACCTCCTGCCAATTTTGCGCCATCGGCGAGTCGCTGGCGGCCGGCAAGACCATATTGCGCAAGACGCCCGAGCAACTGGCCGAGGTCGCCAAAGCCGCCGTCGAGTTGGACGCCGTCAAGCACATGGTGATGACCACCGGTACGCCGAATCTGACCGACCGGGGCGCAGCCATGCTCTGCGAAAGCGCCCAAGCCGTCAAAGCGGCAGTCGATCTGCCCATTCAAGGCCAATGCGAGCCGCCGGACGACGACATCTGGTTCGAACGCATGAAAGCCTGCGGCATCGATAGTTTGGGCATGCATCTGGAAGCCGTGACGCCGGACGTGCGCGCCCGCATCATGCCCGGCAAGGCCGGCGTACCGCTGGAACGCTATATGGACGCCTTCGACGCGGCGGTAAAAGTATTTGGCCGTGGTCAAGTCAGCACTTACATCCTGGCTGGACTCGGCGATACGCCGGAAGCGATTTTGGCGATGTCCGAACGCTTGATCGGCAAAGGCGTTTACCCCTTCGTCGTGCCGTTCGTGCCGATCACCGGCACGCCGCTGGAAAACCATCCGGCGCCGACGCCTGCCTTCATGGCGCAAATCCTGCCGAAACTCGGCGCGATGTTGAAACAAGCGAACCTGCTATCCCAAGACATCAAAGCCGGCTGCGCCAAATGCGGGGCCTGCTCGGCACTGGCCAGCTACGAGGTGTGAGATGTGGATCGACGACTTTAAACCCTATTTCGCCAACGAATACCTGATCAAGTTCGTCACCCAGGACTGGGAGCGCCAACAAATGCGGGCCTTGCGCCAAGCCGTGTTCTGCGAGGAGCAAGGCATCTTCGCCGGCGACGACCGGGACGATATCGACAATATCGCCACGCCGATCGTCGCTATCGCCTGTCTAGCCGGCACACCCGACCGAGTGGTCGGCACCGTGCGCATACACGAAGAAAAACCCGGCGTCTGGTGGGGCTCGCGCTTGGCGGTCGATCAGGACTACCGCAAGCAAGGCAGTCTCGGCGCGGCCTTGATCAAGCTAGCGGTGACTTCCGCCCATGCCCAGGGCTGCAATACCTTTTTAGCGCAGGTGCAGGCACGCAACCAACTGCTATTCCGGCGCCTGCACTGGCGCTCGCTAAAGGAAATCGAAGTCCACGGCCGTTCGCATTATCTGATGCAGGCCGATCTGGATTGGTATCCGCCCTATGCCGACGGCGCCATCGGTTTCGTCGCCACCTCCCGGATTGCGGCATGAGTGCGCTGGCCGAATTGACGCTGAGCATCCGGCAAGGCTTGGGGCTGGCACATAAGCGCGACATCGCCGAGGTGGTTGAGAGGCTTTATGGTTCCCACGCTCCGCGTGGGAACCTAACCCCGGACGCTCCAGCGTCCAGAACCGCGAAGCGGTTCAGTCTCCATTCCGACGCGGAGCATCGGAACGATGGCCTCACACCGGTCGGCGACGACTGCGCGGCGATTCCGGACGGCGATGGTTATTTATTGCTAGCAACCGAAGGCTATTTAAACGACTTCGTTGCCAGCCAGCCCTGGTTTGCCGGCTATTGCGGGGTGATGGTCAACGTCAGCGACATTTACGCGATGGGCGGCCGGCCGATCGCGGTGGTCGATGCGCTTTGGAGCGACGGCGCAAATCAAGCCAAACCGATCCTGGAAGGCTTGGCGACCGCCGCGCAAATTTACGGTGTGCCGGTGGTCGGCGGGCATAGCAACCTAAGAAACGACCGGCCGCAGCTGTCGGTGGCGATCCTGGGCCGCGCCAAGCAGTTGCTTAGCAGTTTCGCCGCCAAACCGGGCCAACAACTGCTCGCGGCCATCGACCTGCGCGGCCACTTCCGCGAACCTTTTATATGGTGGGACGCCAGCACCGGCGCGCCGCCCGAGCGTCTGCGCCAGGATTTGGAAATCCTGCCGACGCTGGCTGAAAACGGCCTGTGCGCATCCGCTAAAGATATTAGCAATGCCGGCGTCGTCGGCACCTTATTGATGCTGCTGGAATGCTCGGGCCTCGGTGCCGTAATCGATATCGACGCGATACCGCGGCCGGAGGCTATCGAGATGGAACGCTGGCTGTGCTGCTTTCCAAGCTTCGGTTTCGTGCTCGCCGTCGACAGCGAGAACAGTACGGCGGTGATTAAACGCTTCAGCCAACGCGGCATCGCTTGCGCAGCGATAGGTCTCACCGACGCCAGCCGCAAGATCCGACTGGCGCTTGGCGATGAACGGCAAACACTCTGGGATTTGGACGAACAGCCCTTGACCGGCTGCGGCTTGATCACTGCTAGCGAGGTTTGACATGCAGAAATTAAAAATCGCGATGCTGACTCATTCGGTCAATCCGCGCGGCGGCGTGGTCCACGCCCTGGAACTGGCCGAAGCTCTACACGACCTGGGCCACGATGTGAGCTTGATCGCCCCCGCCGAGCTCGGCAAAGACTTGTTCCGGCCGGTGCGCTGCAAGACGGTGTTGATACCGCTAATGGGTTTGGCCGGCGATTTGGTTGCCACCGTTGGCCAACGCATCCAGGCCTATGTCGATTATTTCGTCCACAGCAACCGGGAAGACTACGACATTTACCACGCCCAGGACGCGATCAGCGGCTGCGCGCTGGCGGAGTTGAAGCAAGCCGGCATGATCCGGACGTTCATTCGTACCGTGCATCACTTGGACCGTTTCGACGACGACCGGCTCAACGCATGGCAAACCGCATCGTTTCTCGCCGCCGATTATGTGCTGTGCGTCAGCCGGCTCTGGCAAGACCGATTACTTCAGGACTACGGCATCGCCGCGCAATTGATCAACAACGGCGTCGATACCCGGCGCTTTAATCCGCTCCCGCACGCCAACGACGAAGCCTTGCGCCGTTTGCTGGGCCTGAACCGCGGCGGGCCGGTATTTCTGGCGGTCGGCGGCGTGGAGCGGCGCAAGAACACGTTGCGGATATGCCAAGCTTTTCGGCAACTGCTCAGACAACGCCCGGACGCGCAATTGGTGATTGCCGGCGGCGCCAGCTTGCTCGACCACGACGACTATCGCCGCCGGTTCGCAGTCGAACTGGCCGCCAGCGGCATCGCGGACGGTCCCGGCCAGCCACTGCTGGTTACCGGCCCGTTGCCGGACGCCGATCTGCCGCCTTTGTTCCGCCTGGCCGACGCGTTGGTATTTCCGTCGCTGACCGAAGGTTTCGGTTTAGTGGTTTTGGAAGCCATCGCCTCCGGCACGCCGGTGGTAGTTTCGGACCGGCCGCCGTTTACCGGCTATTTGCGGCGGGACGACGGCGTCTGGTGCGACCCGGAACGGGTCGATTCGATCGCCGGCGCCATGCTGGCCGCCGCCGAAACCTTTCCTCGGTCGCGCCTGCCCGCCATCGCCGAACGCTTGGCCGCCGAGTATTCCTGGCAGCGTTCGGCGCAAACCCATTTGAACCATTACCGTTCGTTATTCGCAACCCAAGGAACCGCCCATGCCTGAAATGCATTTCAAAATCCGCTGGCCCGATAGCAGCGAAAGCCTGTGCTATTCGCCGTCGCTGGTGATCAAAGACTATTTCCAACCCGGCCGGAGCTATGCGTTGGACGACTTTGTCGGCCGCAGCCGCGAGGCCCTGAACATCGCCAGTGAGCGGGTGCGACAGAAGTACGGCTATGCCTGTTCCAGTGCGTTGGATCAGCTGGCGCAAATCGAAGCCGGCGCGATGCGGTTTTGGGAAGAGCAAGCGCCCACCGTCACCGTAATCGAATTTATCGAATAAATCCTGAGCCCGACGCGATGCGCTTAAGGCTTAGCAACCCGACCCGTCTTATCGGCGGTATTCGGTTCGGGCTGAGCCTGTCGCAGTTCGGGTAACAACGCCATGCAACGAGCCCGGTGTCGATTGGGCATAAAAAACAATCATCAGAAACAGAGGAAGCCATGAAAGAAAAACGCGAACACACCCGCCTGCATTACGAAGCGATCGTGGTCGGCGGCGGCCAAGCCGGTTTGTCGGTCAGTTATTACCTGCAAAAACACGGCATCGACCACATGATTTTCGAGAAGAACCGCGTCGGCCATTCCTGGCGCCACGACCGCTGGGACAGCTTCTGCCTGGTCACGCCCAACTGGCAATGCCAACTGCCGGACTTTCCGTACCAGGGCGACGATCCGCAAGGCTTCATGCTGAAACACGAAATCGTCGAATACGTCGAAGCCTTCGCCAAAAAAGTCAACCCGCCGATCATGGTGGGTGTGTCTGTCAATCGGGTGTGGCGAGGTAAAAATGGCGTGCTGCATGTCGTTACCAGTTCCGGCGAGTTTACGGCGGACCACGTGGTAGTCGCTACCGGCGGTTACGACATACCCATCGTGCCCGATTACGCCCATAGCCTGCCGCCGCGCATTCATCAGGTGCATTCGGTGAATTACCGCAATCCGGACCAATTGCCCGAGGGCGAGGTGCTGGTGGTCGGTTCCGGCCAGTCCGGAGTGCAGATCATGGAAGATCTGCATCTGGCCGGACGCAAGGTGCATCTGGCCGTCGGCAGTGCGCCGCGCTCGCCGCGCATCTATCGCGGCCGAGAAACCACCGAGTGGCTTTACGACCTGGGCTTCTACCAATTGACCATCGACCGCCACCCGCTGGGCGACGAGGCCAAGCACAAGACCAACCATTATCTGACCGGGCGTAGCGGCGGCCACGAAATCGACCTGCGCAAATTCGCGTTGGAAGGCGTCAAGCTCTATGGCAGCATGGCCAACATCCATGGCACCCAGCTGGAATTTCGGCCGGACTTGACCAAAAACCTCGACGAAGCCGACGAGGTCTACGTCAACATCCGTAACGACATCGACCGATATATTGCCGACAACAATATCGACGCGCCGGTCGAACCGCCGTTCCGCAAGGTTTGGGAACCCGAGTTCGATCCGACCGGCATCGACGCCGATCAGGAAAACATTACCAGTATCGTTTGGGCGATCGGCTTCAGGCCCGATTACCGCTGGATACAACTGCCGGTGTTCGACGGCCGCGGCTACCCGCAATTCGACCGCGGCATTACTCCCGAAGCAGGCCTGTATTTCATCGGTCTGCCCTGGCTGCATACCTGGGGTTCCGGTCGATTCTTGGGGATCGCCGACGACGCGCAATATCTGGCCGGCATCATCGAAGGCAAATTGGCGGCCAAGACCATGGCTTAGAGGCTTGGTTTTGACTGGAAGGGCTATTCGCTGTGAGGTATTTCGCTCGACCGCGTTGCTTGCTTGACGAGTTATCATAGCCCGCCGCGCTGCGGCGCCAACCCGAACAAGGCCAGGCAACGCCCGGCGGATCAACCTGGAAGGGTGCATGAAACACTTATATCAGACCGTCGCGGAAACGGTGATCGCTCACATTGAACAAGGCGTCTACAAAACCGGCGAAAAACTGCCCGGCGTCAGAAAGCTGAGCCGGCAATTGCATGTCAGTATCGCCACCGCCTTGGAAGCCTATCGTTTGCTGGAAGACGCCGGCCGCATCGAGGGCCGGCCGAGATCCGGCTACTATGTCAGCGATTTTCGCCGGCAAGCCATGGTGGAGCCGGATATCTCCAATGCGCCGGTCGTGCCGACCAAAGTTACCGGTCAATCGTTGACCCGGCAAATTTTGCGTGCGGCCAGGGACCCGTATCAAATCAATTTGGGCTCGTCGGTGCCGCATGCCGACTTTTTGCCGGCGCATGCTTTGCAGCTAGCCACCGGCAAGGTGTCGCGCAGCTTCGGTAAGCGCTGCTTCGATGCCGACGAATTGCTCGGCAATCAGGAATTGCGCCGGCAAATCGCCAAGCGCATGGTGGAACTGCAATGCGCCGACAGCCCGGAGGACATCGTCGTCACCCACGGCGCTCGCGAGGCGGTGCGATTGGCCTTAATGGCCGTCTGCGAACCCGGCGACTTGATTGCGATCGAATCGCCCACCTTTTACGGGCTGCTGCAGGCCATCGAATCTTGCGGCATGGAAGCGTTGGAGATTCCGACGCATCCCCGCGACGGCCTGTCGTTGGACGCGCTGCAATTGGCTATCGAACAATGGCCGATCAAAGCTTGTCTGATCGTCACCAATTACAACAACCCGCTCGGTTCCTGCATGAGCGACGAACGTAAGCAAGCTCTGGTTGCCTTGTTGGAAAGGCATGAAATTCCGCTGATTGAAGACGACGTCTACGGCGACCTGGGGTTCGGCTTGCGCCGGCCGTCGGTTTGCAAAGCCTGGAGCCGGCGCGGCCAAGTGCTGTACTGCAACTCCTTCGCCAAGACTTTATCGCCCGGCTTGCGCGTCGGTTGGCTGGTGCCGGGACGCTACATGGCGCGGGTAGAAAACCTGAAATATATGCAGCACCAAGCCGTGCCGACGCTAAACCAGCTGATTGTCGCGCATTTGCTGGAGCAGGGCGGTTACGACCGTTACCTACGCCATGCGCGCCAGGAATATGCTCGGAATATGGCTTTGATGCATAAGGCCGTTACTCGGTACTTTCCGGAAGCGACCCGGGTTACCCATCCGGAAGGCGGCTTCGCCTTGTGGGTCGAACTACCGGTCGGCGTGGATGCAATGCAACTGCACCGCCACGCCAGCCGGGAAAACGTCATTATCGCGCCCGGCCCGTTGTTCTCCGCTACGCAACAGAAGTACGGCAATTTCATTCGCTTGAGTTGTGCCGTACCTTGGAACGATAGGCTGGAGAATGCGTTGAGCAGGCTGGGTTCCTTGGTAGCGGATGCGGTGGCGGGCAGACTCTGCGACTATTAATCCAGCCCTCAAATGCCGTTCGCGGTTCCGCAGGTTCGTCGCGAACGGCTTAGCCAAGCGCCATTGGCAGGCGAGCGGCCGGCATTGCCGGGGCCGACAGTCAATCGAAATCGCCGATGCGTTTGCCGATTTTGAATAAACTCCAGGCCAGTACCAGCGCCACCAACGCGATTGCCAAACCCAGAAACCAGCGGCTGTTGACCCATTGCGCCCAGTCGAATTCGGGTTCGGGCGGCGCCAGCGCGATTTCTTCGCCTAGTTCGGCGCCGCTGGCTTGGTAGCCGCGGCGCAGCAACTCCTGGATCGGCGCAACGTCGTAGCGTGGGGCTTCGGCTTTGTCGGCGCCGTAGCCGAGTTGGTAGCTAAGGCCGGGCTGAGCCAGAAACAGCAAACGGTAACCGTTACCGATGCCGGCCACCGAATTGATGTGCAGCGGCGGGTTGTCGTCGTTGTAAATGACGATCCGGTAGCGTTCGCGGCGCTGTTCGGCAAATTCGATCGCGGTTTGGTCGCGGTTGAAGCCTTGGAAATGCAGGGCCTGCAAATAAGTCTGGCCTAGCGAGCGGGTATGGGTTTCCAGCCCCTGGCTTTCGCTGATCTGGACTTCGGCGCGGCGGTTGAAATTGGGGCTGAAGCTCTGCACGCTGAAACCGGTCAGCGGTTGGCGCTTGCTGTCGATATCGATTACGCTGGCCTTGAGCGCGGCGTCCTGGCCGATCTTGAAGGCAACCGGGTAATCGAAGCGTTGCTCCGCATCCGCCACGGTTTCCGTGACTTTTTGCCAGAACTCGATGCGGTCGATATGCAAAGGTTCGCTGTGCAGTTCGAGGCTTTCGCTGCGTTGCTGTTCGCTGCCATTTGCAAAGGTGCGGGTCAGTTCCATCAAGCCGTCGGACCGAGTTTGGCTGGCCTGGGCCACGACCAGTTTGAACTGGCGGTACTGGTTGGCCGGTAGTTCGATATCGCTATTGCCGATCTGGGCGTAGCGGGAATAGTCGAAAATCCGCGCGTTTTCCGCCAACGTTTGCCAGGTTTTACCGTCCGCCGAACCGAAAATTTGCAGTAAATATTCGTAATCGCGCTGTGCGGTAACGATGGTCAGGCCGTCGGCTACGGCGGCGGATTTGTCCAACTCGGCGACCAGTTCGATACCGGTTTCGCCGGATCGATTCAGACTTACTATTTTGCCGGCGCTGGGGATACGCCTGACCACGGTCTTTTGCCCGGTAATTTTTTGCAACAGATACGGGGTTTCGACGCCATTCTGGTCGGTCAGGCGCAGGTCGCGGAAGTCGACGGCGCTGGCGGCATAGACCGCGCTATCGAGCGTGACGGCCAGCAAGGCCTGGTCTTGTCCGGTGCGCAGCACGGCGCGGCTGAAACGCTGCGGCAGGGTCTGGTCGGCTGCGACGGCGGTCAACGCCAGACAGAGCAGCAAAGCGGTTTTGGCGATCATGGCGAATTCTCTGCGGTGTCGTTGCCGATAAAGTTTTGTTGGTAACGCATGTAAAAAAACGCGCCGCCCAGCGCCAGCATGCCGAGTACGATAAAGGCGACGATTCGGTAGATTTGCTCCAACCGGGCCAGGTCGACGAAAAACACCTTCCAGGCCACCAGCGCGAACAGGCCCAGTCCAACCAAGCGTAGGGCGGGTATCCGCCGCTTGATGCCGTTGAACACCAGCGCCAACGCGAATATCGACCATAAGATCGTCACGCCGCCGGAGCGCAAACCGGGCACATATTGATACAAAATCGAATTTATCTCCAGACTCAGAAAAGTAAACAGCAAGGCCAGCGCCGATCCGCCCAGCCAGGGCCTGATATTGCCGGCATCTCCTTCCGTGCCTGACAAGCGGCGCAGCGCAAACAGCAAGAAGGCGATGATCGCGGCAAAATCGAACAGGCGCATCACTGCCGATTCGAAGCGGTAATCGCCGGCGTAACGCAGCGTGAACAAATCGTCGCCGCCGCCGATGGCGCCGAACGTCAGATCCCAGGACGGCAAATCGAACAACAATAATTTGATGGCAACGCCAACCAAAAGCCACTGTAACGCCGGCAACAACCAGGCGCCGGAACCGGCCAGAAAACGCTGTAGCAGCAACCAGCACATCGCCAGCCAGACCAGGCTCAGCATCGGCAGTTGCAGCGGTGGGTACAGAAAGGCGAAGCTGCGGTAAAGCTCCAGTTGCAACGCCACGAACAGTAAGCCGGCGCCGGCGATGGCAATGGCCTGCAGCAGCCAGTTATCCTTGATCCACAGCGGGGTATCGGTTTCCGGAGTGCAGGTCAGCGTCGAGGCTGAGGCCGGCTGCTCGATCAAGCGATAAGCCAGCGCCAGCGATGCAATCGGGATACCGAATCCGGCCAGGCGTTGCAGCAGGCCGAACAGGAAGCCGGCCAGGCTGGCGCCGTAGTCGCTGGCGGCGGCGTAGTGGCCGGGCAGATCGACCAGACAGAACCGGCCGATCACGATCAAATACAGCAAATAGGCGGCTTGGCGCAGAAACGCGCTGTTGACCTTGCCGGCCATCCATACCATGGCCAGCGCTTGTAGTGACCAACTGGCGGTCAGCCAAGGCGCCGACAGCAACAGCGGCAGCGTCACGCTCAGGAAAAACGCCGCCAGGCCGATGAAGCTGACCAGCAATTCGCGGTCGGCGATTTTTCGCGCCAGGCAGTAATAAGCATGGCCGACATAAAACGCCGCCAACGCGACGGCCAATAGTGCGGTCCAGATTTGGCCGTAAGCCTCGTCTATCAGTTGGTAGGCCGTGGCGAAGAAAATCGCGGCGTTGACTAGCAACGCAATCAAATCCAGCAAGGTCGATTTGCGGCGATTGACCAGGCAAAACAGGAACACCATCGTCGAATACAGCACGAAAAAACCGGTCAGGAACGGCAACACCTGCCAGAAATGCTCGATTTGGTATTTCTGCATCGCGCCGAAAAACAACAGGTAGTTGCAAGCGAAACTCAGGAAATT
The DNA here is from genome assembly GCF_024505045.1 of Methylomonas aurea. Taxonomy (GTDB): domain Bacteria; phylum Pseudomonadota; class Gammaproteobacteria; order Methylococcales; family Methylomonadaceae; genus Methylomonas; species Methylomonas aurea. The sequence goes on from NZ_JANIBM010000003.1 coordinate 36,136, forward strand.
CAGTAGGTGCCATTGCTTGTACCAGTTGATCGCCAGCATGCCGCCGCCGAGCAACAGCATGTAACCGAACAGGCCGGGGAAATTGACCTGGCCGGTGGATAGCAGCAGCGGCGTGCAATAGCCGCCGATGATGGCGAAGATTGCCACCAGCATCGAATCCAAGCGTACCGCCAGAAAGGCCGCGCTGGCGGTGACCAATACCATCATGGCGAAGGTCGGATACACGCTCAGCAGGTGGTAGAAGGCGAAGGCGGCGAACACGCCGAAATACAGTACGGCGATGCCGCCGCCCAGCAAGCCCTGGCCGAACAAATGGTATTGGCCGCCGACCAGCCTGACGCCGCCGGCCACCATGCCGACCCCGGCCAGCAAGGTCAAAGCGACCCGCGCCTGTTCGCCGATCAGGCCGTTGTCTATCGAATATTTCAAGAAGAAACCGATGCCGGTGACCAGGATCAACACACCGATCCGCAACAGCCAGTTGCTGGCCACCGCGTATTCCATCGCCGCGCCTTGCGGCCGGTGGCCTTCGCCGACGATGATCCAGTTCCAGATTTCTTTCAGGATTTTCTGAGCCGCCAGCTCGAACCGGCTGGGTTCGGCTGCTTGCCAGTCCGCGGTTTGCCAGGGGTCGGCTGCAGCTTGTTCGGCGCTGGCCGCCGTTTCGGCGAGCGAAATTTGCTTCGGCAGTTCGGTTGCCGCAATGAGGGGCGGCTGCAGAGTTGGTAGCGGCTCTGCCGCCGGCTCCACCGCGGCGGCGGGCGCTTCGCCGGCGAACGTCGGCTGCGGCGGCCGAGAGCCCAGCCTTTCCAGCAAGCGGTGTTGCTCCTGCAAACGGCGTTCGATCTGTTCAAACGCGGCAGCGACTTCCTCCCGCGCCTGCCGTTGCCGCGACAGCAGCATGCCCAGCATCACGATCAGGCCGACAGGCAAAGCCAGCAGCAAAACGGCGATAAATCCCCAAAAATCGTCCACGGCAACGCTCCCGGAATTACAAAATCTCGACAGCCGGCAGCATAGCCGCTTGCCGAACGGAATGCGAATAAAGATGTCATGCGCGACACGCTTTTTGGCGGCGGCTTGGGCTATGCTTGTCAGTGTAAGATTACAGGCTGCCGGTTCAGGCAATGTATTGAGTTTTGCCAACCGCCGCCGATAATGAAATTGGATGTCCCCTTAAATTCAGAACAGCCGGCCGATATTTCATGACTAACCATTCCACGATCCAATCCAAAATCCTGCTCAGCATCGCCAGCGTATTTTTGTTGCTGATGTTCGTCAGCACGCTGTTCATGGCCGACCGCCAAAAAGATATGGTTGCCAGTCTGGCCACCGGTAAAGCGCGCGATACCGCCAACAGTTACTTCGACGGCCTGAATACCTTGATGTTGACCGGAGCCATGGGCCAAAGCGAGGTGCTGCGCGACAAAGCCCGTGCTCATGCTGATATCACCGAGGTGCGTTTGCTGCGAGGTAAGGCGATTAGCGACGCTTTCGGCCCCGGGAAGGCCGAACAGCGGCCGGTCGACGATCTGGATCAGCGTGCGCTGGCCGGCGAACGCATTACCCACTACGGCGAAAACGACGCCGGCCGCTTGATCACGGTAGTGGAACCGATCAAGGCCAGTGCCGATTTTCGCGGTACCAACTGCCTGACCTGCCATGCAGTGCCGGAAGGTACCGTGGTCGGCGCGGTGCGCGTGTCGTATTCGTTGGCGAACCTGGATGCGCAAATCAACAGCCATCTGGTGACGGCTTCGGCAATTTCGCTGGCGATGTTCGCCGCCGGCCTGCTGTTGGTGAACGTGTTGATGCGCAAAGTGGTGGTCAATCCGCTGGTGGCGATGCGCGATGCAGTCAACGCCATTGCCGGCCAATCCGATTTGCGCAAGCGCCTGCTGGTCGAATCCGGCGACGAAATCGGTCAGGTCAGCGAATCGTTCAATTCGATGCTGGCCCATTTCTCCGACAGTTTGGAGCAGGTTTCGGCCGTCAGCCAACAATTGGTCACGGCCAGCGACCGTATTTCCGACGTCGCCCGTCAAACCGCTCAGGCCGCAAGCCAGCAACGGAGCGAGACCGAATCGGTGGTTCGAGCGATCCACGAGTTGGAGTCCTCGGTGCGGGACGTGCGCAGCGGCGCCAACGGTGCGGCGCAAGCGTCGGTCGAAGCCGATCAGCACGCAGCGCAGGGGGCGGCAACCACTAAAAACGCGATCGACGGCATTTATGAGTTGGTCAACGAAATCGAACGGGCCAGCGAGGTGATCAAACGCCTGGACCAACGCAGCAACGGTGTCGGTGCGGTGCTGGATGTGATCAAAGGTTTGGCCGAGCAGACCAATCTGCTGGCCTTGAATGCCGCGATCGAAGCGGCTCGCGCCGGCGAGCAGGGCAGAGGCTTTGCCGTGGTCGCCGACGAAGTGCGGACCCTGGCCACGCGTTCGCATCAGGCCACCGAGGAAATCCATAAAATCATCGAGCAACTGCAGCACGAGGCCAAGGATGCGGTGAACGTGATGAGCAAGGCCAAAATCAGTGCCGAGCAGCGCCGCGAGCAGGTGCAAAGCGCCGATCAGGGTTTGAGTACCATTGCCGAGCGCGTCACGCAAATCCGCCACCTGAACTCGAAAATGTCGGAAGCGGCCGACATTCAAAGCCGGATGGCGCAGCATGTCGGCCAGAGCGTCGGCAACATCGGCCAACTGACCGAGCGCACCTCGCGCGATGCCGAGCAAACCAACGCCGCAATCGGCGAACTGGTAAAACTGGCCGGACAATTGAACCAATTAGTCGGACAATTCAAGCGTTAGCGGACTTGGGTAATTTCGCATCTTCGAACTCGGCGGCAACGGCTTTTGTTGTAAATCATGGTGTTCCGAGCCGGTCCAGGGATAAACGGCTGCTTTTTTGAAGTTGGCGTCGAGCGTCTGACCGCCCAAAGCCATTGGTGAGGCTAGCGGGCGTCGACTCGCTGCCAACCGTCACGCCGATGTAACAAACGCCGGATAAAGTTGAGAATCCGATCACAAGATTTTCAACCATTCAGGAATCCGTTATGCGTTTTACATCCACTTTGCTGATGGCCGGTTTGCTGCTGGCCGAAACCGTTTCCGCCGCGCCGACCTTCGTCAACGGCCTGGCAATTCCCGGCGCTACCGCCGACCAGTTCGGCAGCAGCGTCAACGACGGCCGCGTCGGCTTCTTTTCCGACATTTATTACGACACCCACCGTAACGAGTGGTGGGGCCTGTCCGACCGCGGTCCGGGCGGCGGCAGCCTGAACTACGAAACCCGGGTGCAGCGCTTCACATTGGACATCAATCCGGTATCCGGCGCGATCTCGAATTTCCAGATCGCCCAGACTTTGAAATTCAACAAAAACGGTGCCGCCTTGAACGGCTTGGCACCTAATCCAACCCACGCAGTGGGTAACGCTTTCGATCCGGAAGGCATCGTCGTCAATCCCAACAACGGCAATTTGCTGGTATCCGACGAGTACGGCCCGTCGCTGTACGAAATCGACCGCAATAGCGGCGCCGTCGTCAAAACCTACGCCACGCCGGCCAATCTGATGCCGCGCAATGCCGCCAGCGGCGTCGCCAATTACGCCGCCGATACCGGCAACAACGCCGGCAAACGCACCAATCGCGGCTTCGAAGGCCTGGCCGTCAGCCCGGACGGCAAGTATGCGTTCGCGATGTTACAAAGTGCGATGTTGGACGAAGGCGCCGGCAACGGTTCGGTCAATCGCATCGTCAAGTTCGATACCGCGACCGGCGAGGCCGTGGCGCAGTACGCCTACCAAATGAAACGCTCCGGCCAAGGCCAGGGCGTGTCGGCGCTGGTGGCCCTGAACGACCACGAATTTTTGGTATTGGAACGTAACAACCGCGGCGTTGGTGTCGGCGCCGATCTGGCGACCGCCGACAAGGAAGTCTATAAAATCGATCTGGCCGGTGCCACCGACGTCTCGGGCATCGATCTGGATGCGGCCGGCGCGGTCTACACCAAGGTCGTCAAATCCGCTCAATTTCTGGATCTGGACGCTAATACGCTGGCCGAACTGGGCAACAAATCGCCGGAAAAATGGGAAGGCCTGGCGATCGGGCCGAAACTGGCCGACGGTAGCTACCTGTTGCTGGCCGGCACCGATAATGATTACAGCGTGACCCAGAATGCCGGCGGCACTCAGTTCGACGTCTATTTTCGCTTCAGCGATGCCGATCCTTACGCCGGCTCGATTCAATGCCCGTTGGGCCAGACCGAGGCCTGCGTCTGGACCGCAAACGGCAGCGGCGCGACGCTGAGCGCCGATTACAAACTGCTGCCCGGCGTACTGCATGCTTATAAAGTATCCGCCGCCGACTTGGGCAATTATGCGGCACCGGTGCCGGTCCCGGCCGCGGTGTGGTTGTTCGGCAGCGGCGTGTTGGGCATGTTGCGCGTGTCTGCTAAGCGAAGCTTACTGCGCAAGGGCTGCGCAGCGGGCCCTGCGGGTTGCCGATAGACCGCCAGGCAAGGGCGCGGAATCGGTAAGGCATCAACCTGGGCGGGCCCGAGGCGTCGGGTTCGCTTTGGCGTTGCCGGCATCGTCGGGATCGGCTCTATCATAAGGATCGGGATTTTGAGGACGGCGGCCGTCGTCTGCGTTGGATCGCGCCAGCAGCTCGCAGAATTCGGTTTCCGGCAGCGGTTGGCCGAACCAATAGCCCTGGGCTTCGTCGCAGCCGTTTTGCAGCAGGTATGCGGATTGTTGGCCGGATTCCACGCCTTCGGCCACCACCTTCAAGCCCAGGCTGTGCCCTAGCGCGATGATGGCTTTCAGAATCGCGGCGTCGGTGGATTCGTGTTCCAGATTGCCGACGAACGCCTTGTCGATCTTCAAACGGTCCACCGGAAAGTCCTTCAGGTAGGCCATACTGGAGTAGCCGGTGCCGAAATCGTCGATGGCCAAGGTCAAACCCAGCGCTTTCAAACCGTGCAGGGTTTTGATGAATTGCGGCGTGTCGTGCGCCAGGCAGGATTCGGTGATTTCCAGTTCCAGGGTGTGCGCGGCGATTTGGGTGGCCGCCAGGGTTTCGGCGATGGTGCCGATCAAATCGCGCTGGCGGAATTGGCGCGGCGATACGTTGACTGCCACCGGTAGCGGCCGGCCCAAAATGCGCTGGAAGCGGTTGGCCGCCAGACAGGCTTGATACAGCACCCAGCGGCCGATTTTCTCGATTTGCCCGGTTTCCTCGGCGATCGGGATAAAGCTCAACGGCGATACCAGCGGCGCGTCGGGCGGTTGCCAGCGGATCAGGGCTTCGGCGCCGCAAATCCGGCCGCTCGCCAATTCGATTTTGGGTTGGTAGTACAGTAGAAACTCTTCGTTTTCGATGGCGTGGCGCAGGCGGTATTCGATCGCCATCCGCTCGGTCAAAACCTGGTTCAGCTCTCGGGTGTAGAACTGGAAATTGTTGCGGCCGAGTTGTTTGGCTTTGTACATCGCCGAGTCGGCGTGTTTCAGTAGCGTGGCGGCTTCGTGGCCGTCGCCGGGATAGACGCTGATGCCGATGCTGCAGGATACGACGAACTCCAAACCGTCGATGGTGCAGGGTGCCGCCACCGCAGCCAGAATCCGCTGCATGCTATGGCTGACGTCTTCGATCTTTTGCAGACTGCACAGCAGCAGCACGAACTCATCGCCGCCCAGCCTGACCACCGTGTCCGAGTCGCGCACGCACTGCGCCAGCCGTTCCGCCATCACCACCAGCAGCGAATCGCCGACGTGGTGGCCCATGCTGTCGTTGATGAATTTGAACTGGTCCAGATCGACGAAGGCCACCGCCAGAATATTGCCGTAGCGGGCGGCGAAATTGATGGCTTGCTGCAGCCGGTCGGACAACACGGTGCGATTGGGCAGGCCGGTCAACATGTCGTGAGTGGCCTGGTATTCGATTTGCTGCTCGTAATATTTGCGTTCCGAGATGTCTTCGACCGTGCCTTCGTAAAACAGCAGCCGGCCGTCGCGGTCGCGCACTTCGCGGGCGTTCTCGGTAATCCAGATGATGTCGCCGTTTTTGCGGTAGACCTGGGCTTCGAAGTTACGCACTTCGCCGTGGGCCTGCATGATGTCGATGTACTCGGCGCGTTTTTCCGGATCGACATAAAGCTGGCGTTGGATGTCGGAAATGCTGTTGCGTAAATCCTGAGTCGATTCGTAACCGTAGATACGGGCCAAAGCCGGGTTAAAATCCAGGTATTGGCCGTGCGGCGTAGTCTGGTAAATGCCTTCGATGGCGTTTTCGAAAATCGATCGGTAACGGGCTTCGGCGTCGCGGGCCGCTTGTTCGCTGTGTTTGCGCGCCGTCACGTCTTGAATGAAGCCCTCCAGCGCCACCAGTTCGCCATGATCGTTGAATAGCGGAAATCCGCTTTCCTGGACCCAGCGGATACTGCCGTCGGCATGGATGATACGGTATTCCAGATCAAATTTTTTTCGGGCGTGGGCGGCTGTTTCGATCAGTTGGCGCACCCAGCGCCGGTCTTCCGCCAGTGTCAATTCCTCGTAGGAAATGCGCTTGTTGAACAGTAAATCTTCCGGCGCGTATCCGGTCAGCGCCCGGCAGCCTTCGCTAACGAAGACCATGGTCCAGTCGGCGTCCAGCAGGCAACAATACACCACGCCTTGCAAATTGCTCATCAGCATGCCGAGCATACGTTCGCGGTCTTGCAGCAGCGCGCGCAGTTTCGGGCTCAGGCGCGGCGAGAATTCGGCTACAGCGGAAGGTTCGGAGTTGGCTGGCATGAAGGTGATCGATGAATAAACCAACCAGGAGCCAAGCACTTTTCGTACCTGCTGCCAAAAGACGGGCATCGCCGCCGGCAAATCGCACCCGATCGACGCTGCTCTGCCCGGTTATAGTGCCTTGGATCTAATTTTGGGCAAAGCAGAGGCGTCTGAGTTGGTGCGCGATGCGCCGGTCTGGTGCGTTGTTGGGTGGGGTGCGATGCGCTTCGCAAAAACCGCTGCTATTGGCGCTGGTACGAATCCTGCTCCAAGACTCCGCCGAGGACGCGGCAAATTCGCGGCCGCCGTTCCGTATCCGGTAACTTTGCAGGGATTTAGCCTTATGAACTTATTGATCGAGAAACACACGCCCAAATTGCTGAACGCAATGGTCGACGTCAGAAATTTCGAAACGCGTCTGGCGCAACTGAACGACTGGTGGGGAAAAATCGCGTTGATCGGCAAGATCAACAGCCACAATGTCGCCCCGACCATTTTGGACGACATGGCGCGTACGCAAAGCAAATTCGGCGAACTGCAACGCAAGTTGACGCATAACCTGCTGGTGGAGAACTTACAGAAATTGGTGCTGGATAATGCCTCGAAAGCGCAGGTGGCGATCGACCTGCTGGTGCGCAACCTGTTCGAGCGCACCGCGGACGTCGGCTTTCTGGCCACCGACGACGATATTCGAGTGTTTTTGGCTGAAGCCGAGCCGGAGCCGGAACAGGTTCGCTTCATCGAAAACCGGCTGCGCGAATACGTGAAAAAATATAGCGTTTACGACGAAATCGCCATATTCGATGCGCAAGGCCGGCTCAGGGCGCATCTGGACGCCGATAACCGGATCGAAGCTATTGATCCGCTGGTGGCGGAGACGTTACAGAGCGATTGCCCTTACCTGGAAACCTTTCGTTACAGCGTGCTGCAAGCGGACCGCCGCCGCTCGCTGATTTATTCCTGCAAGATCACCGAAACCGACCAGAAAAACTCCCGGGTTTTGGGCGTACTGTGCCTGTGTTTTCGGTTCGAAGACGAAATGCGCGGCATATTCGCCGATCTGTTGGCGGCGGGCGACCGGGGCATCATCGCCATCCTCGATGCCGAGCGGCGGGTGATTGCCAGCAGTAACGAACAGTTGTTACCGGTGGATACGCGATTCCGTGGCGGCGAAGCGATCGGTCTGGTCAATTTTCAGGGCCACGACTATATCGTCAATACCCGGCCAAGGAACGGCTACCAGGGATATTACGGCTTGGGTTGGTGCGGGCAGATGATGACGCGACTGGATTTTGCTTTCGGCCGTGAATCGGGCGAGCGGATCGATTTCGACTACAGCGAGATCATCGGCCAATCCGACAGCTTCCCGCAGGAGCTAAGGGAAATCCGTAAGGCTTCGGTCGATATCAATGCCGATTTGGGGCTACTGGTATTGAACGGGAAAATCGCCTCCGCCCGGCAGAATGCGGCCGAATTCATGCCGGTGCTGGAAGCGATCAAGCAAATCGGTACCGATATCGCCGGCATTTTCGCGGCTTCGGTGAACAGCTTGCAGGAAGTGACGGTGATGTCGTCGCATCTGAACAACGCCGGCTTCTTGGCGTCGCTGGCCGTCAACATCATGGACCGTAACCTGTACGAGCGGGCCAACGATTGTCGCTGGTGGGCTCTGACTTCGGCCTTTCGGCGCAATCTGGCGAAAGCCGAAATCAGCGCCGCCGAAAAGCGGCAGATGTGCGAAATCCTGGCTTATATCAATGCCCTATATACGGTCTATACCAACCTGTACCTGTACGATGCGCAAGGCGAAATTATCGCCGTATCGGATGCTGCGCAAACGCCGTTGATCGGCAGCAAGGTCGACGAAACCACCGGATATAAAACAGTATTGAACGACGCGGACAGTCAGCATTACGGAGTATCCGATTTCGTGCCGACTCGCTTCTACCAAGGTCGCCACACCTATATTTATAACGCTGCGGTGACCGATCCGGCCGATCACGGTCGAGTCGTCGGCGGTATCGGCATTGTGTTCGACAGCGAACCGCAATTCAGTGCGATGCTGCAGGAGATTCTGCCCAGAGAATCGGACGGCGCCCCGCTGAAAAACAGCTTTGCCGTGTTTACCGATCGCCAGGGACGCATTCTGGCGCTTGCCAACCATCGCCATTACCGGGTCGGCGAACGTTTGCCGCTGGATTCCACCCACTTTGCGTTGAAAAACGGTCAGACCAGTTCGTCGCTGCTTCGCCACGAAGGAGCTCATTACGTGTTGGGGGTTGCGGCTGGGAAGGGCTACCGAGAATACAAAACTGCGGACGGTTACCGTAACGACGTGCTGGCCTTCGTGTTCATTCCGCTATAGCGGCCTCGAAATGGCAGTAATTGAAATTGTCGGAAATTTTGCCGGGTGCGAGAAAAAAGTCAGTGGCGCTAATGTGTCCGTTTTAGCTATCTCCAACCTAAACCGAAGCATCACAAGCACCACCGGAGCAAAGTTACCTCGCAACTCGACATAGTCAAGCCGCGGCGGTAATCGGGTGGGGATGGCGGCGATCGCCTTCGGATGCGCTTCGAGGGATACAGTCTTGACCGGGCGCCAACCCCGTGCGCAGCAGCTTACCGCGTGCTCTTAGACAGTCAATGGCGGCCGCGGAGCAAAAAAAAACGGGCCGGACGCCGGTTGGCGTTCGCCCGATTGGAGGTTGCTGTTACCGCTGACTAAAAAAATTCGATATTCGGGCGTGTTAGAACGGGGATGGCACTAGCGGAGGCTGTATCGGCAACCGACTCCGACGTGCCGGCCGGCGCCGAGCGTTCCGCCGCCGGTGCATTCGCCGTTGCCAGAATCAGGCCGATGACGATGAACAGCAGGCTGATTGCGCAGCGCTTCAACTCGTGCAGACAGGCCGTTAACAGTTTGGAATGGTTCATTAGCATGCTCCCGATGGTTTTTGTTGTTGGCCGCCGGTTGGGCGGATTTCACAGGCTGGCGTTTTTGACCGGCCGCAGGTGCGGCATCTCGGCTTTGCGCGCCTGGTTTTGCCGATAAATTTCCAGCGCTTCGCTACGCATTTGTTCGCAGAACGCGCATAGGGCCTCGCCGCCGTTATACAGGCGTTGTTCGTGCTGGGACAAGCTGTCGCCGCATCTGTCGCAATAATGGGGAAGGCGTAATCTGTTCATGGCAATCGGCTCCCGTTCGGTCTGGTTGGATTAAACGTTGTTTGGCGTCGTTAGGTAAGAGAACTATTTCACTTATGGCAAATCCCGGGCCAAATAACCTAGCTGCCGGCTTTGTTTTTATAAAGCAATGAAATTTAATGGATTTTTTGGTTGAGTCGAATGTTTTGCCGGCTGGCGGCGGGCGGAGTCGGCCAAAGTCGTTACTATTATTCGTAGCGGATACGACATTTCGTAAATAATGGCGGCAGATGGCGTATTGTCACGGCCCGGCGTTGCGGCTGAGGCTGGCAGTTACGAAATAGCGTCAACTCCGACTTGAAATGTGATACATTTCGCTAAATTTCGACCCGGACTTGTACTTTCAACCAATAGCAATCGAGCCAGGCTTCTTTCGGCAGAGAACCCAACATGCGGCGACGACACCGTTCAGCGAACTTTTTCCGTAAGCTGCGTACGCTTGCCGCGGCGGTTCATGTACTTGCGTTGCCCTGCGCTGCGGCGCAAGCGGCCGGTCTCGGCCACGCCGGCCACGCCTCGGGCTCCGATTCCAGCATGTTGCCGGGCGACCTGCTGTTGTTTCCGGATTTGACCGGCATCGTCCGCTACGATCAGGAACCGCAAAAAAAACTCAGCACCGGCGACGTGATTCCGGCCATCAACGTGTTTTATACCGCCGATTACGAACGCTTCCGCTTTCTCGGCGAATGGCTGATCAGCAGCAAAACCCACAACCTGGAACGGTTTCAACTCGGCCTGCATCTCGGCGACGAATCCAGCCTGTGGCTGGGGCGGTTTCACAACCCGATCGGCTACTGGAACATGCAGTTTCACCACGGCGCGTTTTTGCAGACGACGATTAGCCGACCCGGCATCATGGCTTTCGAAACCGCCGGCGGCGTGATTCCCAACCATCTGACCGGCTTTCTGTGGGAAGGTGTGCACCAGCTCGGCGAAGGCGGCGTCTATTACACGATCGGCGCCGGCGCCGGCCCGCAAATCAACCGCGGCCTGGAAGCGTTCAATCTGGTCGAGCCGGCTGGCTCGCACCGGCCGGCCGCTTCATTCCGCCTCGGTTACCAACCGGTCAGTTTTGGCGTCGACGAGTACGGCATATCCGGCGCTTACAACCAGATCCATTCCGACGAATTGGCGGTCAACAACGTCACTCAATACGTCGCGACCGCCTACGCCAATCACCAGATCGATGCGGTCACGCTGCTCAGCGAACTGGTCTATGTCAACAACCGCCTGGAAAATCCTCGCGGCGGCGCCAAGAACGACGATTTTCTCAGTGCCTACGGCCAGGTGGAATGGGAGGTGTTACCGCACTGGACTTTGGTCGGCCGGGTGGAGGGCACTTTCGGCGCCAACCGCGACCCCTATCTGGCGATGTTCCCCAAATTCGTCGACGACCGCTTCATGGGCGCCGTGCGTTATAAAGTCAATAACAACATGGCGTTGAAGGTCGAGGCCTCGCGCGACCATCTGCGCGACGACCATTTCGGCGTCGTGATGTTTCAGTGGAGTGCGGTATTTCCATGAAGCTGTTGTTGCGCGGCCTGTGCCTGTTCGGTTTGCTATTCCTGCTCGGCCTACAAAGCCTGAAGGCGGTTACCAGACAGTCGCTGGTGTTGGTCACCGGCACCGCGTCGTCGGTGCCGGCCTTGACCGTGCAGGAAGCCAGAAAACTGTTTCTGGGCGTGCCGCTGGAGAAGGGCGGCGAGCGCCCGGTGCCGTTGCTGAACGTCAGCGATCCGTTGATTTACGAAGTGTTTTTGCAGAAAGTCGCGTTCATGTCGGCGAACGCCTATGAGAATCAGACCATTTCCATCGTGTTCCGCCTGGGCGGCAAACGGCCGGAAAGTTATAGCGATCTGAAGGATTTGCTGGCGGCATTGCAACAACATCCCGGCACCGTCACCTATCTATGGGAAGACCAGGTCCGGGGCAATCAAGCTATCAAAACGGTTAACGTGTTATGGCAGGGAGCAGCGGAATGAAGCGGTTTTTCCATAGTTTCAACGGACGCATGATTTTGGCGGTGGTCGGTATCCATTTGCTATTGGTGCCGGTGTTGTTATTCGGCATCTATCGGGTGATCAAGCCCAGCGTGGAAGCTCAATTCGTCAACTTCGTCCGCTCCGACGCGCTGTTGTTCGGCAATTTGATCGCGCCGCGCCTGGGCGGCGGCAAGAGCCGGGAAGTGCAGGAGTTGTTGGGCGAATTTTTGTTGAACGGCCGGCTGGCCTACGCCGACATCGTCAGCGAGAGCGGCGAATTGCACGCCGACGTCGAATTGAACGCCAAGCAGCAATTCCAGGAAGATTTCTTCTTCGGCGAACACGGCGACGATATTTATTTCCTGGCCGTGCCGGTCGCCAATCCCAACGACGGTTCGCTGGCCATGCTGCGGCTGGGTTACGACGAGCGCCAGGTGCGTCGCGACATCGTCGTCATTTACCAGCGTAGCGCCTACTTCGTCGCGATTTACCTGGGCTTATCGCTGCTGGTGGTGGGTTTGTTCGGCCGCCGCCTGGTCAGCCCGTTGGAGCGCCTGCGCGACGAGGCCGAGCAAATCGCCGCCGGCAACCACACCCGCCAATTCAGCTCCGGCACCAAGATCAGCGAAGTGCTGGCGTTGACTGAGCATCTGGAGAAAATGCGCCAGGCGCTGGTGTCGGCCCGCGACGCGGCGTTGCAAGCCGCCGGCGCCAAAACCGAATTCCTGGCGAACATGAGCCACGAGATCCGCACGCCGATGAACGGCATCATGGGCATGATCGGTTTGGCCTTGCGTACCGATTTGACGCCGCAGCAGCGCGAGTTTTTGTCGATGGCCAACAGTTCGGCCGACGCCTTGTTGCGCATCGTCAACGACATTCTGGATTTTTCCAAGATCGACGCCCGCAAACTGGAACTGGACCACGCGCCGTTCAAATTGCGGGAGAGCCTGGGCGATACCTTGAAATTGCTGGCCGGCCATTCCCACGAAAAAGGCCTGGAACTGATGCTGCGCATCGACCCGGAAACTCCGGACGACTTGATGGGCGATATCGGTCGCTTGAACCAGGTCATCATCAACCTGGTCGGCAATGCGATCAAATTCACCCAACACGGCGAGATCGTGTTGCAGGTCAAGCCCGAGGCGGTCAACGACGACCGGGTCCGGCTGCATTTTGCCGTGCAGGACACCGGGATCGGCATTCCGCGCGACAAACAGCAATTGATTTTCGAAGCCTTCGCTCAAATCGACGCCTCGTCCACCCGCAAATTCGGCGGTACCGGGCTGGGGCTGTCGATCTCGTCGCGGCTGGTCGAATTGATGGGCGGCCAGTTGTGGCTGGAAAGCGAGGAACACAAAGGCAGCACCTTTTATTTCAGCGCCTGGTTCGACCGCCACAGCCGCAGCGACGCCGAGGCCGCCGTGCCGACGCTGATCGACGTCAAAGGTCTGCCGGTATTGATCGTCGACGATAACAACATCAATTTGCGGGTGTTCGAAGAAATCCTGCACCATTGGGGCATGGCGCCGACCACGGTCGACAGCGGCGAGGCGGCGATCGTTGCGCTGCAGCGCATGGCCGAAACCGGCGGCACTTATTCATTGATTCTGCTCGATGCGATGATGCCGATCATGGATGGCTTCATGGTCGCAAAAATGATTCGGGAAGACCCGCGGCTGGAGCCGGTGACGATCATGATGCTATCGTCGGCCGACCGCCCCGACGACTCGGAACGCTGCCGCGATCTGGGCATTAATTTGTACGTACGCAAGCCGGTCAAACACTCCGAGCTGTGGCACGCGATCCAGTCTGCGCTGGGCAAGGCCGAAAGCCGCTCTGCCGACTGCGGGCCGTTGGTCTTGGCGAAACCGCCGAAATTACTGAAAATTTTATTGGCCGAAGACAACCCGGTGAACCAATTCATGGCCGTGGCACTGCTGGAAGAACGCGGCCACAGCGTCCAGGTCGCCAACAACGGCCGGGAAGTGCTGGATATTTTGCAGCAGGACCAATTCGATCTGATCCTGATGGACGTGCAGATGCCGGTGATGGACGGCTTTCAGGCCACCGAAGCGATTCGCGCAGCGGAAGCGCAAACCGGCAAACGCCAGCGTATCGTGGCGATGACCGCCCATGCCTTGAAGGGCGACCGCGAACGTTGTTTGGCCGCCGGTATGGACGATTACATCGCCAAGCCGGTGCAGGAACAGGAATTACTAGCGACTGTGGAGTGTTGGAATATGGCGGCGATAGAACCCGAAACCCAAAGCGGCGCGGCGCCGGACGCGCCGGCACTGGAATGGCAGGAGGCCCTGAACCGGGTGCGCGGCCGTAACCAGTTGTTGGCCAAGATGATGTCGCTGTTTCTGGAGCAGGCGTCCGGTTTGCTGGACGATGCGGCCGAGGCCATCAAGCGCCGCGACGGCGAAGCCCTGCGCCTGTCGGCGCATACCTTGAAAGGCTCGGCCAACAGCATCGGCGCCTTCGAGTTCGGCAAAATCGCTCAGCGCATCGAGTCCTCCGGACTGGAAGCGGCCTACGACGACGCCGACGCCGATCTGGCCTTGCTGCGCGCGGCGATGCTGCGCCTGGAGCCCGAAATCCAAACTTTCCTGGCCGAGTACAGCGTATGACGATGTCCGCCCGCTCCGACGCCAAGCCCACCATCCTGATGGTGGACGATAATCCGGTGAATCTGGAAGAGCTGGCGTTTTTATTGAACGATGCCGGTTTCGACGTGCTGCGCGCCGAGACCGGCGAGACGGCGCTGGAGCTGGCGAAAAGCCGGCAGCCGGATCTGGTGTTGCTGGATGTGCTGATGCCGGGCGTGGACGGTTTTACCACTTGCGCCACGTTGAAAAGCCATCCGGCCACGCGCGAGATTCCGGTGCTGTTCATGACGGCGCTGGCCGACACCGCCAACAAGGTGCAGGGTTTTCATGTCGGCGCGGTCGATTACATCACCAAGCCGTTTCAATACGAGGAAGTCATCGCCCGGGTGCAAACCCATTTGACCCTGCAAAAACTCAAATCGGAGTTGCAGGAAAAGGAGCAACGCCTGTCGCGCATCTTCGAAAATGCGATGGATGCGATCCTGGCTTTGGATCAAGACGGGCGGATTACCATGTTCAATGCCGCCGCCGAGCAGATGTTCCGTTGCAAGGCCGGCGATACCATCGGCCGCGCCGTCGACCGCTTCCTGTCGCCGGAGCTGTACAAGACCGTGACCAACTTTCGCGCCGGCGTGCCGGCCAAGCAGGCGATCTGGATTTCCGAGGGCACGACCGCCCGCCGCGGCGACGATAGCGAATTTCCGATCGAGGCGACGATATCGCGGGTCGAAGCGTCCGGGCAGCAGCTTTACATCCTGATTCTGCGCGACATCAACGAACGCAAGGCGCGGGAACAGGCGGAAGCCGAATGCCATACCCTGCGCGGCATCAACTCCTACCTGCAGGAAGAAGTTTTGGCCAGCCGCGACGGCGAGGAATTGATCGGCAACTCGGCCGGCCTGCGCCAGGCCATGGCCTTGGTCAAGCAGGTGGCGGCGACCGATGCGACGGTTTTGATCACCGGCGAGACCGGCACCGGCAAGGAGTTGATTGCCCGGGCGATTCACAATCTGAGCGGGCGCAAGGACAAGACGCTGGTCAAATTGAACTGCGCGACGATCCCGGAAAATCTGGCCGAGAGCGAATTGTTCGGCCACGAAAAAGGCGCCTTCACCGGCGCGATCAACCGCAAACTGGGCCGGTTCGAGCTAGCCAACGGCGGTACGCTGTTTCTCGACGAAATCGGCGAACTGCCGTTGGAAATGCAGGCCAAACTGCTGCGCGTATTGCAGGAGGGCGAATACGAGCGGGTCGGCGGCACCCAAACCCTGAAATGCGACGTGCGGGTCATCGCGGCGACGCACCGCGATCTGGCCCAGTTTTCACAGGAGGGCCGGTTCCGCGCCGACTTGTATTACCGGATGAACGTGTTTCCGATCCATTTGCCGCCGCTGCGCGAACGCAAGGAAGACATCCCGCATTTGGTGCGGCATTTCATCGGCAAGTACGCCGCCAAATTCGGCAAGAAGATCACTACGATTCCGGATAGGCTGATGTCGGACATGCAAAGCTACATCTGGCCCGGCAATATCCGCGAATTGCAGCACATCATCGAACGCGCCGTGATCCTGACCAACGGCTCGCAACTGGCCAACGTCGAATGCGTACACGCCACCGCCAACGCGGCGCAAGCCTCGGGGCCCATCGTCACGCTGGACGAAGCCGAACGCCAGCACATTCTGAAAGCGCTGGAAGCCACCTCGTGGCGTATCGCCGGCAACCAAGGCGCCGCCAAAATCCTCGGCGTGCCGTCGACCACGCTACGCTCGCGGATGGAGCGTTTGGGTATCAGCAAGCCGGTTTGAGCCGCCCCGGCGCTTGCCGGCCCTGGATGCCGTTCGCCCTGAGTGTGTCGAAGGGCGCGCCGCATTGGGCTCAATCAGCCCCGAATCGAACGCCAAGGGGCAATCGTACCGGGTTAATAAATGAAAACTGCCCGGCCCATAACGGGCATTCTTCCCAAGGCAGAATGGCTGCCGTTGCCGATAATGCCGGTTTTAACTATTACCGGTATTTAGCATGCGCCAGATCATATATGCCCTCGGACTCTCTCTACTGTGTAGCCAAGCTCAGGCCCACGGCCCGACCCCGCAAAAGGCCAAAGAAAGTGTGATGATTCAGGCGCCGGTCGCCAAGGTCTGGGAGGCGGTGAAAAACTTCGACGATATCGGCAATTGGCATCCGGATTTGAAGGCGGCCGAGGGCGACGGTAAAAACCAGTCCGGCGGTACTCGCAAACTGACCTTCCAAAACGGCGAAAGCATCGTCGAAGAACTCGATTACTACAACGACGCCGAACACGAATACAGCTACCGGCTGAAAACCGAAAACGTCAAAGCCTTGCCGACCAGTTCGCATACCGTCGATCTGAAAGTCGCGCACGGCGACAGCGCCGATTCCAGCGTCGTCACGCTGAAAAGCCGCTTCTACCGCGGCGACACCGGCAACACGCCGCCGGACAACCTGAACGACGCCGCCGCGGTCGAGGCCATGACCCGGTTTTTTAAAGACGGCTTGAACGGGCTTAAGGCCAAGTTGGAAAAGTAGCGGCGGCAACGAGTTTGCCGCTCGCGCAGCAGATCGGAGTCAACGGCAGCACCGGCCCCGGCGAATTTGCCGACGCCGGTTCGGCCGGGAGAGCATTGTTCCGGTCTAATTTCCGCCGAACTGCGCCAAAAAACCTTCCCAGTTCCGGGTCGTCACCGTGTTCAAGTAGGCTTCGGCCATTTCGGCGGTGAGTAATTCGAACAACACCCGGTTTTCCAGCCAAACTTCCACCACCTGAAATAATCCGCCGCGGTCGCACGTTAGCGCCCGCCAACCTTCCCGGGCGGCAATCGCTTTGATCGACGCTTCGTCTAAAGACACCGACAACGCGGCGTGGCTGGGCACGTAATCGGGCCGATCCGCATCGTATTGA
Organism: Methylomonas aurea; assembly: GCF_024505045.1. Taxonomy (GTDB): domain Bacteria; phylum Pseudomonadota; class Gammaproteobacteria; order Methylococcales; family Methylomonadaceae; genus Methylomonas; species Methylomonas aurea. The sequence goes on from NZ_JANIBM010000003.1 coordinate 53,632, forward strand.
AATTGCACGTCCTGCTCGCCGGAGCCGGGCACCATCACGGTACCGAGCGGATAAACCTCGACCAGCGTGGCGTGGCCGTCGTCGCAGATCGCGACATGGCTGCCGCGTGCGGACGGAAACGGGTAGGCCTTGCCGCCGATCAATTCGGCAACGACTGACGCCACTCGGGCCGGGTCATGGGCGGAAATCGATAAATGATGAATCATGTTCGGTTCTCTATAGAGTTTATGTTGCGTTAGTCGGCCAAGTAAGCCGACAGGATATGTTAGCCAATTAACGGCAAAAATGTTCGGCTGGATGCTGTCGCGAGTCTTGGGGTCGGTGCGTTTGCATCGAGCCGGTGAACGCTTCGCCAATTGGCGCTAAGCATGCTGGCTCTGGTTCCAACGCTTTCCGCTCATCGTTTTACAAAAGTACCGTCATGCCCGCAGGGTGTCAGGCAGGACAGCCTGACATTAATCCCCGCCGGAATCACGGTTATCGACCATAGATGTGTATAACGGCGAGCGGCCCTCCGCGGGAATTAGTACTCGGTTTGGGAAGTACGTCATTGGGGTAGCTGCTACCCTGTGGCTATGAAATGAAAATGGCAGCTCAGCAACCTATCTCGGTGTCCGAAAAAGTTGACTACTATACATTTCTTGTTGGAACAAGTTGGGGAGACGCTCCCGCATCTCGATCCGCGAAGAGGTAGAAGTTGCATTCCTACGCTGGAGCGTCGGAGCGATAACAAACAAGACAGCTTTAAATTTTGGGCGCGGTTTTTATCCCCTTATGCCGCGCCGAGCACCGGAGGGTTTGGGCGGATCAGCCCGTAGGGGCGATGCGGGGATGCATCGCGTTTTCGGAGGGCTAGGACAGCCCTTCCGAAAAACCCGCTCAAACCCTTCGGAGCGCAGGAGTCAAGCGGCATGGGGGTGTCGTTTCTTTTGGATACTTTTCTTTGGACAAGCAAAGAAAAGTATCACGCCCGCCGGTGCGGGAACCGGCATTCAAAAATCCGTCGCGATAGCGACACAACAAATCGGACTCCAACGCCGCAGCAGCGTTGAATTCCAATCCCCTCAAGCCGCCGTACTTTTAATAATCCCCTGCCGGCTGGCGAGCAACGTCATTTCCGACATGGTTTTAACGCCCAACTTTTCCTTGATCGCGGTGCTGTGGTTGCAGACCGTCTTGTAACTCAAACACAGTTTCTCTGCCGCTTCGCGGGTGCTGAGGCCGTTGGCCAGCAGACAGAAGATGTCGAACTCGCGCGGCGACAGCGATTTGATTTTGTACGACTCGTCCTGGCCTACCGCCATGTTGACCGCCAATTGCTGGGCCAGGTCGGGATCGATGTAGGTGTTGCCTTCGGCGATGGCGCAGACGGCGGTGACCAAGGTGTCCGGCTCGTTGTTCTTGGTGATGTAGCCTTTGGCGCCGGCCTTGATCGCGCGGGTAACGTAGACCAGTTCGTTATGAATGCTGAAGATCAGGATGCGGCAGGCCGGATGACGGCTCAGCAGGCGGCGTACCGATTCCAGACCGCCCAGGCCGGGCATCGATAAATCCATGACTACGACGTCCGGGGTGTGCCTGGAATAAATTTGGCAGGCGATTTCGCCGCGGTCGGCTTCGTAGATTTCGCCGATGCGCTCGGACAGCGACAGGTAAGTCTTGTAACCGGCTCGGACCACGGCGTGGTCGTCCACCAATAACACGCTGATTTTGTTTGCCACAGGCAATACTTCCTCTTTCGCGGATTGTGTAAAAGCGGGTCCGGTACGCGGGGTCGGTCGGACTTATTTTCATGATGCCGCTTTTTCGTCCCCGAAACCATGGGAGCTTTTCCTGTTTATGCTTCTGGCGGATTTGATGCGTTCTGGGAAAGATTCCAGCTGTTTTTTCGCGATTTTCCCGTGTTTTTCATGGATTATTCCGTAACGCCGGGCCGGGCGGTTTCTTTACCATTTCTCGTCAGCATGGCCCGGTAGGTCTAAGTCAATGATGTGTGCGAATTGATCGAGACTGCTGATCTGAAAAAGTCAGGAGATTGCCGGATTGTGGCGTCTCGCGTTAAAGGATGAACGCCAAAATCAAAGCGCATCTAGCTATTGATTTTGCCCGGATACGCCGGGTGCGTATCCGCTTTGAACGGAAGGCTCCCCTAACCAACCGATTTGCCGGGCCATGCACTCTAATAAACAACACAGGAGGATTCATGCAAATTTCACGGTTTGCCAAGAACGTGGCGACATCGGCCGTTTTGACCGGAGCAGCGTTGAGCGTGCCGCAATCGGCGCAAGCGAATAAAGAGCTGGAGCAACTTTCCAAACAAAATACCAACTGGGTGATGCAGACCAAGGATTACGGTTCCACCCATTTCAGCGAGATGATCGACATCAACGCCAACAACGTCAAGAACCTGAAAGTGGCATGGTCTTTCTCGACCGGCGTACTGAACGGCCACGAAGGCGGTCCGCTGGTGGTCGACGGCATCATGTACGTGCACACCCCATATCCGAACAACGTGTTTGCCATCGATTTGAACGAGCCGGACAAGATCCTGTGGCAGTTCAAACCCAAACAAAACCCGGCAGCCCGCGCGGTAGCGTGCTGCGACGTGGTCAACCGCGGCTTGGCCTACGCCCCGGCCGGCAAGGATTATCCGGCCACGATCTTTTTGAATCAGTTGGACGGTCATGTCGTGGCGCTGAACGCCAAGACCGGCGAGCTGCGTTGGAAAATGGAAAACTCCGATATCGCCATGGGTTCGACTTTGACCGTGGCGCCTTTCGTCGCCAAGGATAAAGTCATCGTCGGTTCGTCCGGCGCCGAGCTCGGCGTGCGCGGTTACGCCACCGCGTTCAATATCAAAGACGGCAAGCAAGAGTGGCGGGTTTACGCGACCGGTCCCGACGAAGACATCAAGTTGTCGAAAGACTTCAACAAAGCCAACCCGCATTACGGCCAGTTCGGTCTGGGTCTGAAAACCTGGGAAGGCGATGCCTGGAAAATCGGCGGCGGCACCAACTGGGGCTGGTATGCCTACGACAGCGACCTGGAGATGTTGTACTACGGTTCCGGTAACCCGGCGCCTTGGAACGAAACCATGCGTCCCGGCGACAACAAATGGACCATGACCATCTGGGGCCGCGACATCAACAGCGGCGAAGCCAAATTCGGCTACCAGAAAACCCCGCATGACGAGTGGGACTATGCCGGCGTCAACTACATGGGCTTGTCCGAGCAAGTGGTGGACGGCAAGAAACGCAAACTGCTGACTCATCCGGACCGTAACGGTATCGTCTATACCCTGGACCGCGAGAACGGCGATCTGATCAACGCGTTCAAGATCGACGACACCGTCAACTGGGTCAAGAAAGTCGATCTAAAAACCGGTCTGCCGGTGCGCGACCCGGAATATTCGACCCACATGGACCACCAAGCTACCGGCATCTGCCCATCGGCGATGGGTTACCACAACCAGGGCATCGAGTCTTACGACCCGAACAAACAACTGTTCTTCATGGGCGTCAACCACATCTGTATGGACTGGGAACCGTTCATGCTGCCTTACCGGGCCGGCCAATTCTTCGTCGGCGCGACTTTGAACATGTATCCGGGCCCTAAAGGCACCCTGGGTCAAGTCAAAGCCATGAACGCGGTGACAGGAAAAATGGAATGGGAAGTTCAGGAGAAATTCGCGGTCTGGGGCGGCACCATGGCCACCGCCGGCGACTTGGTGTTCTACGGCACCCTGGACGGTTACATCAAAGCCCGCCACTCCAAAACCGGCGAGGAGTTGTGGAAGTTCAAACTGCCTTCCGGCGTTATCGGTCATCCGATCACCTATAAACACAATAATAAACAATACGTTGCGATTTATTACGGTGTCGGCGGCTGGCCCGGCGTTGGCTTGGTATTCGACTTGGCCGACCCGACTGCAGGTCTGGGTGCGGTGGGTGCGTTCAAGGAATTGGCGCACTACACCCAAATGGGCGGCGGCGTGATGGTGTTCTCTTTATAACAACGTAGGTCGGGTTAGCGATAGCGTAACCCGACATTGATGGCCAATTGTTGGGTTACGGCTTTGCCTAACCCAACCTACAAATTTATTTAAAGAACATCCATGAAAACAACGACACGTATTTTTACCGCATTGGCTCTGGGCCTGGGCTTTGCCACGGTCCAAGCCGAGCAACCGGCGTTGAAAGTCTGCACCGCCGAAAACGAAATGCCTTATGCCAACCAAGCCGGCGAGGGCTTCGAGAACAAGCTGGCGCACTACGTAGCCGAGCAAATGGGCCGCAAGCTGGAAACGGTGACCTGGACCGACCCGCGTTACTTCATCCGCGACTACCTGGACAAGGGTTTGTGCGACGTGGTGATGGGTGTCGATGCCGGCGATCCGCGTCTGCTGACCACGGCGCCGTATTACCGCTCCGGTTACGTCTTTATCAGCCGCGAGCAGGATGCGCTGGATCTGCAGAACTGGGACAGTCCGGCCTTGAAACAAGCCAAACGCATCGCTTTCGCGCCGGGTACGCCGGCCGAGACCATGTTGCGGGCCATCGGTCGTTACAACGACATGTTCAATTACCAGCAGGAACTGGCCGGCTTCAAGTCCAAGCGTAACCAGTACGTCAAATACGACAACGACAAACTGGTCAACGAAGTCGCATCCGGCAAAGCCGAAATCGCGATTTTGTGGGGACCGGCGGCAGCGCGTTACGTGAAGGCTGCGTCGACACCGCTGACCATGACGCTGATCCCGGATAACGCCAAGCGTGCCGACGGCGAAAAAGTCGGTTTCCACTACAGCACCGCAATTGGCGTGCGCAAAGGCGATACCGCGTTGCTGGAGCAATTGAACAAAATCGTGCGCGAGAAACAGGACGACATCGAGGAACTGCTGGAAGCGGAGGGTATTCCGCTGCTGGAGGAACCCGCCAGCGCCTTGTCCATGAACTAACAGGAATCATTTAATGAAATTGAAGACATTTTTCAACGGTGTAGCGCTGACACTGTCGCTGGCAACGGTGTCCGCCGTTCAGGCCGACATCACCTTACGCCATGCCTTGACCGGCGAAACGCTGGATTTGAGTTTCGCCAAGAAAGGCGGCAATACCGACAAATTCAAGCAATTCATGCAAACCGGCAAAAACCCTTACAACGGCGACGCCGAAGCCGCCAAGAAGGGCGAGAGCCTGTACATGACCGGCTGCTCCGGCTGCCACGGCCACGAGGCCGAAGGCAAACTGGGCCCCGGTCTGGCCGACGACTACTGGACCTATCCGCGCGGTCTTACCGATCAGGGTTTGTTCGAAATCCTGTTCGGCGGCGCCAACGGCATGATGGGCCCGCAATACGTCAACTTCAGCACCGACGACATGCTGCACATCATGGCGTTCTTGCGCAGCATTTATAAGGGCGATCCGAAGAAGGCGGAGTGGTTGAAATAAACGCTTGCACCCCCGGCCCCTCTTCCAGAGAAGGCTGCCGTAAAAAACAAAATGTAGGTTGGGTTAGCGTAGCGTAACCCAACAAAATAAAAATGTTGGGCTTCATTGTGTTCAACCCGACCTACTTTTTGCGACACGCCCAGAGAGGGTAAGGGGAAATCCAATTCATTTATTAGGAGATCAACATGAACAAATTAGTACTGTTAGGTGCGGTATTGCTGGCCCTGGGGCTGTCCGGCACGGCGAAAGCCTATGACGGCACCAAATGCAAAGAAGCCGGCAACTGCTGGGAACCGAAACCGGGTTATCCGGCGCAAGTGGCCGGCAGCAAATACGATCCGAAACACGATCCGAACGAGTTGAACAAACAAGCGCAGTCGATCAAGGAAATGGAAGCGCGTAACGCCAAACGCACGGAAGTCCTGGCGAAAACCGGCAAGTTCGTTTACGACGTGGAAGGCAAATAACGCGGACCACGATTTACAGAACCCTTAGGAAGCCGCCAGGGAAGGCGGGGCCTAATTTCCACGAATCTCGGCCATTTACCTGTTAGCCCGCTTACTGCTGTTCGGTTTGAGCCAATGCCGTTAACTTAAGGATGGTAGGAGCGGGCCACGCCCGCGATCAAACGGCTTCGGTCGCAGGCATGGCCTGCTCCTACAGGATGTGAACCAGCCGATAGGCGTTCTCGGCAACGGACTGTGCGGTAAACGCATCCCAACAGGATAAAACCACTCTGCTCCGGCAAAGTAATGCACCGGAGCTTTTTTACGAATATGAATTCAGAACATCAATTCAGCGACGGGTGCGAACGGGCCCTGAATTTCGAACGGCACATCAACCGCATCGTGATCGGCCAGCAGGCCGCGGTGCGCAATCTGACCATCGCGGTGTTCGCCCGCGGCCACGTATTATTGGAAGGCCAGGTCGGCGTCGGCAAGACCACCTTGCTGCGTACCGTCGCTCAGGGCTTGGGCGGCCGTTACCAACGCATCGAGGGCACGATAGATCTGATGCCGTCGGATTTGGTGTATTACACCTATCTCGACCAGGACGGCCGGCCGCGGGTCGATCCGGGGCCGCTATTGAAACAGGGCGAGGAACTGGCGGTATTTTTCTTCAACGAAATCAATCGCGCCCGGCCGCAAGTGCATTCGCTGCTGCTGCGGGTGATGGCCGAGCGCGCCGTCGGCGCCTTCAACCGCGAATACCGGATGCCGCACATGCTGGTATTCGCCGACCGCAACCGGGTCGAACGCGAGGAAACCTTCGAATTGCCGGCCGCGGCCCGCGACCGTTTTCTGATGGAAATCAACATCGCCGCGCCCGATGACGACGCGGTACTGGATCAGTTGATGTTCGACCCGCGGTTCCACGATGTCGATGCCTTGATCGAGGCGATGCCGGAGTCCGCGATCGGTTACCAAAACCTGAATGCGCTGGGCGCAGCGATTCAACAGCGGGTGCAGGCCGCGCCGGCACTGCACAAATACGCGCTGGAGCTGTGGCAGGCGACCGCTCAGCCGCAGAGTTACGGCATTAGCGTCAGCGACGTCGACATCGGCCAATTGCTGCAATCCGGCGCCAGCCCGCGCGGCATGAGCTATCTGATTCGTGCGGCCAAGGTCAGGGCCTGGCTGGAAGGCCGCGATAGCTTGTGGCCGGAGGACTTGCAGGCCGTGTATGCGCCGACCATGAGCCATCGCCTGTTTTTAAACCCGATTTACGCCTATCGCCGGGAGGTTTTGCTTCCGGAACTGGTCAACCAAATCTTGCAACGCATCGCCGCTCCCTAAGCTTATGGATTGGAAACGATTTTTACCCGCGCTGGTCCCGCACGCCGGGCTCGGCCATTTGCTGGAAACCTATTTGACCTGGTCCGGCGTCGGCATCATCAGTTCCTTGATTGCCAGCATGCTGGACGCCTATTCCGACATTCCGTACGCCGCTTACTACACCAGCGCGCTGAACGACGCGGTCGGCTTCAAGTTCTGGATTTTGTTGTCGGTGATCGGCATTTTGCTGTTTTGCGTCAGCGTGCCGGTGCTGTACTTGTCCTTGCGCTTGCCGCAACTGGCCGGATTTTCGGCGCGCTTGCGCCGCTTTACCTATACCTTCTTCCTGGTCGCGTTCGACGAAGGGGCGTTGATGATCGGCATTTTGACCGCCAACTTTTTCGATACCAACGAACGCATCTCGCTGTTGGCCAATAAGTCGTTCCTGTTCAGCGACGTCGGCTTCTTCACCATCGTCGCGCTGTTGCTATTGGACTCGCTGCTGTGGCTGTTGGGCGAGGCGATTTACAGCCGCAATCAGCGCGGTTACTCCGGCGTGGTGGAGCTGCTGGTAAATGCGCCGTTGAAATATGCCTTGCCGGGTTATTTGCTGGTGACCGGGCTGGTGGTGCAGGTCGTCGTCACCCAATAGCCGCACCTCATTCCGTCAGCATGTCTCCGGCTAACCGTGCCATGGCCTCTCGTATCGAACCTTTCTGCTATCGCTTGCCCAGACCGGCCGTCGAGGTTTACCCCGGCGCCCATCCCGGCCAGATGGTCGGCAACGGCCAATTATTCAAACGCCACGAGGCGCTACTGGCCCGGCCCGATCCGCGCCGGCTGGATTTGCGCGCCAGTCTGCTCGATCCGTTCGGCCAATACCGGGTCAAGGCCTACCAGGAACATGACCGGGTCGAGGTCATGGTGCTGGCGGACCTGTCGGCGTCCCTGGCTTACAGCGGAGTTTTCGATAAACGCCAAGTCATGCTCGACCTGATTCGTGCTATCGCCGAATCGGCTTTGGCTTGCGGCGATCGGATCGGTTTTGCCGGTTTCGGCGCCGGCGAGAAGCCGTTGTTGTATGCGCCGCCCGGCGGCGATCTGAGTTGGTTATCGTCCTTGAACGGCGTACTCGAACAACTGCCGCAGCAACGCGGCTGCCATGGCTTGTGGCAGGCCGACGCTTATCTGCCGCGGCGGCGGGCCTTGTTGTTTTTGCTCGGCGACGGCCATTGGCCGACCGCGCAATTGCCCGCTTTATTGGCGAGCGTAGGCCGCCATGAACTGGTGCCGTTGTTGATCTGGGACGCCGCCGAATACCGCGCCTTGCCGGATTGGGGGTTGCTGGCGCTGCAGGATCCGGAAAGCGGTCGCCGCCGGCGATTGTGGCTGCGGCCGTCCCTGAAACGGCGCATCGAGCTAGCCTACAGCCGGCGCCGGTGCCTGTTGCAGCGCTTGTTTCGCGCCGCCGGCAGCGAACCGCTATTTATCGAACAGGGTTACCGGGTCGAACAATTCAATCGCTATTTCCTGGAGCGGGCAGCGTGAAGCGGCGCCGATACCTAGTCAAAGTCTCGCGTTTGGCGGCGTTGGCGAGCGCGGCAACGTTGGCGGCGGCATGTGCCGGCGGCCCGAGTCGGCCGGTCGAGGCCTTCAATCTGGAAACGCCGCGGCCGTTCGGTTATCAGATCGGCGATACCGTGCCGATGCGGATTCTGGTGCAGACCCGGCCCGGCGTGCAACTGCAGGCGGCCAGCCTGCCCAAACCCGGCCCGCTGAACCGCTGGTTGAATCTGCGCCGGATCGAACTGGTCGAGGCCGGCGCCGACGCGTACCGGATCGACCTGGAATACCAGGTGTTTTATGCGCCGCTGGAAGTGAAAGCCCTGACCATTCCCGGCTTTGCCTTGCGCTTCAGCCAATACGGCCAAACCGTCGAGGAAAGCGTGCCGCCGTGGCAGTTCACGCTGGCGCCGTTGCGGGAATTGATCGCCCGGCAGGATGTCGACGGCGAATATTTACGGCCGGATCAACCGCCGGCCTTGTTGTCGACCGCTGGCGTGCGCACCAATCTGGCATTGGCGCTGATGGCCGCGGCGGTGTTGGGCTTGAAGCTGGCGCGGCAGTACGGTTATCTGCCCTGGTTTGCCCGGCGCAGTCCGTTCAAAACCGCCGAAAAGCGTTTGCGTCGCTTGGCGCCGGCCGAATTGGCTGCCGGACTGGCGGCGTTGCACAGCGCGTTTAATGCGACTTACGGTGCACCGGTATTCGGTCATCGTTTGCCGGACTTTTTGCGGGCGCATCCCGAATTCGGCCAAATCCAATCCGAACTGGTCTGGTTTTTCGATTACTCCAACCGGTTTTTCTTTGCCGTGCAGCCGGACTTGGCGAGCGCCGATTGCGAACGCCTGCAAAAACTGTGCGGCTGGTGCCGGGCCATAGAGCGGGGCAGCCGGTGAATCTGGCCGTCGAACAACCCTGGCTACTGGCCGGCCTGCTGTTCTGCGCGTTGCCCCTGCTGCGCTACGGCCAGCGCGTGGCCGGCCATCCGGCGTTGGACTTGATACCGGCGGACGGGCTATCGCTGGCGGTCGACGCCGCCATCCGGCTGCTGGGTGCGTTGGCCTTGGCGGGGCTGGTACTGGGGATGGCCGGGATTTATCGCACCGAACAGCAGGTCGAGCGCATCGGCCACGGCGCGCATATCGTGTTGCTGCTGGACCGCAGCAACAGCATGGACCAGACCTTTGCCGGCACCGCCGCCGAAACCGGCGGCGCCGAGAGCAAGGCCGCCGCCGCCCGGCGTTTGCTGAGCCAATTCGTCGAGCGCCGCGAACACGATTTGATCGGCGTCGCTGCTTACAGTACCTCGCCGCTATTCGTCACGCCGCTGACCGAGAACAAGCAGGCCGTAGCCGCCGCCATCGCCGCAACCGCGCGGCCGGCGCTGGCCTATACCAACGTCAGCAAGGGTTTGGCGCTGGCCTTATCCTACTTCGACCAACGCCCGGCGGTCGGCGCCCGTATCGTTTTGTTGGTGTCGGACGGCGCCGCGGTGATCGATCCGGACAGCGAAGCCAAGCTCAGAGAATTGTTTCAGCGCCAGCAGGTGCGCTTGTACTGGGTGTTTTTACGCACCGCCAATAGCCCAGGCCTGTTCGACCAGCCGAGCGATCCGCGCGACGACAACGCCCAGGCCATGCCGGAGCGCTATTTGCATTTGTTTTTTTCCAGCCTGCACATTCCCTATCAGGCCTACCAAGCGGAAGACCCCGGCGCGATGCGGCAGGCGATCGAGGATATCAACCGGCTGGAACAGCAACCGCTACATTATTTCGAGCGGATTCCGAAGCAGGATTTGGCGCCGCTGTGCTACCGCAGCGCGGCGTTGCTGCTGTTACTCCTGATCGCTGTTAAAGCTTGCGAGGCCAAATGTTAATCCGACGCATCAAACACGGTTTTTGGTGGACCGCGCTGGCCGCGGCACTGGCGGTGGCACTGAGCCAGGCCTGGCTCTGGGCCGGGATTGCCGGGCAAAACCGGCTGATCGGGCAGTTGCTGGCCGGACGCGATGTCGCGGTCGAGGATTTCGCCAATGCCGATCCGGCGCTGCGACTGGCGCGGGCGGTGTATTTACGCAAAGCCGGGCGTTACGACGATGCGTTGGCGACCTTGAACCTGTTGTTGCAGCAGGCGCCGCCGGCCTTGCGCGCTCAGGCCCGCTACAATCTGGGCAATCTGTATCTGACCCAGGCCCAGGAAAAGTTGAAGGCAGGCGGTGTCGATAGTGCGACGCCGCTGGTCGGCTTGGCCAAGCAGGCCTATCGCGAGGCGCTGGCCGCCGACCCCGGCTTTTGGGATGCCAAATACAATCTGGAAGTGGCGATGCGTTTGCTGCCGGAAATGGACCGGATCAACAGCGGCAATCAGGAAGACGACGGTTCGCAAAAGTCCGAGCTGTGGACTTCGTTGCCGGGCTTTCCGCGCGGATTGCCGTAATGCCTAGCTTCAGGTTGGAACATGGCATTCGCTAATCCAGTCGCTAGGTTTCCCAGCCGGAGCTATTGCCAATGACGCTAGTGAAGGATTTTCGTTTCTGGCTGTTGGCCGCGGCGCTGGGTCTGGCCCTGATCGCTGCGGCCGGGCCGACCCGCGTCGCCCGCCAGCCCTTGTACCGGTTGGTATTCGTCGTCGACATCACCCGCAGCATGAACACCGAGGACTACCAGAGCGACGGCCAGCCCGTCAGCCGGCTGGAGTTCGTCAAACAGACCCTGCGCCGACAACTGCTGGCCTTGCCCTGCCAATCGCAAGTGGGTTTGGGCGTGTTTACCGAACGGCGTTCGGTGGTGTTGTTCGAGCCGATCGAAGTCTGTGCCGGCTTTGCCGAAATCGATGCGGCCATCGCCGCGTTGGATTGGCGCATGGCCTGGGCCGCGGACAGCCGCATCGCCTCCGGCCTGGCATCGACGCTGGAAGCCTTCAAAAACAGCCGGGATAGTTTGGTATTTTTCAGCGACGGCCAGGAAGCGCCGCCGCCGAATCCGCGCTACCAGCCGGATTTGACCGTATTCAAAGGTCAGGTCAAGGGCTTGATCGTCGGCGTCGGCGGCGACCAGGCGGCGCCGATTCCGAAATTCGATGCCAACGGCAAGCGTTTGGGGTTTTACCGGCCGGAAGACGTACCGCACCGCTCCACCTTCGGCGAGTCCGATTTGAATCCGGAAAAAATCGAAGGCTACGACGCCCGCAACGCGCCGTTCGGCAGTCGGGCAGTGAGCGGCGACGAGCATTTGAGCCGCTTGCACGAGGACTATCTGCGTAAACTGGCCGGCGACAGCGGCTTGCGCTATCAGCGCTTGACCGACACGGGCAGCCTGGGCGTAGCGCTGCAAGACTCCGGGTTTGCCGAACCCGGGCAGGCCGAAACCGGCATCGCCTGGCAATTTGCCGGGTTAGCCGTATTGGCGTTGGCGGCGCTGTACTGGCGGAACTAAGGCTTAGTCAGCCGGCGGGCAGTCGGCGGCAATCGTCAAGGCGCGGCCGATTTCGTCCAGAGAATTGTAAAAATGCGGCGAGAAACGCACGCCGCCGCCGCGCAAGGCGCAGACCACGCCATGTTGTTGCAGATGCCGGTACAGCGTCTCGTTACCGGCTTGGCGGTGTTTGAACACGACGATGCCGGACTTCAGTCTGGGCGCCGCTTCGGAAAGCAACAACAGATTCGGCTGGTTGCGGATGGCGTGGCGTAAAAAGTCGCTGCGTTCCAGTACCAGCGTTTCCACCGTTGCCATCCCGGTTTCCAATAACAACGACAGGCTGGCCGACAGGGCGTGAATGCCCAGCATGTTCGGACTGCCGCATTCGAAGCGGCGCGCGCTCGGGTGAATCTCCCAGGGCCGGTTCTCGTAATTGTGGGTGTCCTTCATCATATGCCAGCCGTACTGGCTCAAACTCAGCCGCTCCCTCGCCTCAGGTGTCGTGTAAAACACGCCCAAGCCCTCCGGGCCGAACAGCCATTTGTGGCCGTCCGCCATCGCAAAATCGGCCTGGCAGGCCTGCACGTCGAATTGCACCGCTCCCAGGCTTTGAATCGCGTCGACGCAAAATAAAATACCGCGCCGCTTGCAAAATTCGCCGATACGCTCCAAATCCATTCTGAGGCCGGAGCCGAACTGGATCGAACTGACGGTCAGCAGCCGTGTGTTTTGGTCCACCAGCGCAAACAGCGCGTCTTCCGGTGTCGCCGCGCTGCGCAGGTCGGCCTCGCGGAATTCCACGCCCTGGGCCGCCAGGGCTTGCCAGGGCAGGCGGTTGGAGGGGAATTCCTCGTTGCTGGAGACGATGTTGTCGCCGGCTTGCCAAGGTAGGCCGCAGGCCACGAACGACAGCGCCTCCGAGGTGTTTTTGACCAGAGCGATGTCGTCGGCCGCAGCCGCGTTGAGCAATTCCTTGAACTGGCGCCGAATCAGCAATTCCTTTTTCAGCCAATCCGGGTAGTAATGCGAACCCCAGTCGCGGTTTTGTTCGGCAAAGGCGATGACGGCGGCACTGGTGCGTTTCGGCCACGGCGCCACGGCGGCATGGTTCAAGTAGATCAACTCATCGCTGAGTGGGAATTCGGGATGTTTCATGATCGGCGTTCCGGCTGGAGGAAAAAATGCCTCGCGAACGGGCTACGGGGCGCTTGGGTTGCCGCCAATCATAACGGGGCCGGCGCCGCAAATTCAATCGCTTGTCCCATGCGGCCGGCGCCCGGTAACAGCCGAACTCGGTCAAGCCGTGTTATAAAACATCCGTGCGTTGCGGTAATTGCATTCCGGCCGCAGCCAATCGTGTCAATTTATTTTTTCGTAATTTACAAATGATGGAATTAATTTGGGTCAGCGCAGCGTACCTGACCGGTCTGGTCGCCAGTCGGCTGTCTTTTCCACCCCTGGTGGGTTATCTGGCTGCCGGTTACGCGCTCAACGCGCTCGGCGTCGCGCCGTTGGCCGATCTGAACCACATCGCCGAGATCGGCATCGAGTTGCTGTTGTTTTCGGTGGGATTGAAATTGAAACCGGCGTCTTTGATCCGCCGCGAGGTGGTCAGCGTCGGCGGCGCCCACTTGCTGATGACGACGCTGATTTCGGGTCTGGTGTTTTTTTGGTTGGAACAACATATCACTGGCGGCTTGGTGCTGGGCGTTAGTCTGGCTTTTTCCAGTACCGTGCTGGCGATAAAGGTGCTGGAGGACAACGGCGAATTGTCGTCGCTGCACGGCCGCGACGTGATGAGCATTCTGATTTTGCAGGATATCGTTGCGATCGGCCTGCTGGCGGTGGCGGAGAGAAAGCAGCCGACGCAATGGGCGTTGGCCCTGTTCCTGTTGCCATTGTTGCGGCCGTTGGCGCATCGGATATTGGCCGCCAGCCGCTCCTCCGAATTGTTGTTGCTGTTGGGCGTGACGTTGGCCTTGGCCGGCGGCGTCGCGGCTGAGCGTTCGGGCATTTCCGCCGACATCGGCGCGCTACTGACCGGCGTGATGCTGGCCAACCACACCAAAATCAACGAATTGGCCGACCGTTTGTGGGGCTTGAAGGAACTGTTCCTGGTGGCGTTTTTTCTGCAGATCGGCGTCAGCGATTTGCCGAGCCGGGAGCAGGTGTTCATGGCCTTGCAATTGTTGGCTCTGCTGCCGGTTCAAGGCGTATTGTTTTTCGGGCTGTTCCTGTTCGCCGGCCTGCGCGCCCGTACCGCCTTCGTCTCGACGCTGGCCTTGACCACCTATAGCGAATTCGCCTTGATTACCACCCGAGCCGTGGTCGACGCCAAACTGCTGCCGGCCGAGTGGAATGCGGTCATCAGTCTGGCGGTGGCCGGCTCGCTGGCGATCGCGGCGCCGCTGAACCGCTACTCGCATAGTTTGTTTTCCTGGTTCGAGCCGTTTCTGGTGCGCTTCGAAAAGAAAACCGGCAATCCCGACCGGCTGCCGGAATCATTCGGCGTCGCCGAGTGGCTGGTGATCGGCATGGGCCGGACCGGCGTGTCGGCCTACCAGGCCTTGTCGGCCCAGGATCAGCGGGTGGTCGGTCTGGACGCCGACCCCACCGTTTTGGAGAATCTGTTAGCTGATGGGCGGCGCGTGGTCTACGGCGATGCCGAGGACAGCGAATTGTGGAGCGGGCTGCGCCTGGAGCGGATGAAGGGCATCGTCATCACGGTGCCGGACGTCGAGACCCGGCTGCTGGCGATCAGCCAGTTGCGCAAACGCGGGTTCAAGGGACAGATCGGCACCCTGTGCTACCACTACGACGAAGAGCAGGAACTGAAGCGAAACGGCGCCGACTTTGTGATCCATCCGCTGGTGGAGGCCGGCAACCAACTGGCCCGCCATATGCTGGCGGGGACGGACTGAGCGCCGGGGCAGGGATTGCTCGGTTGTCGCTTTGAGTTTGGCAATCGCGTGTCGACAATCGCTGGCCAAACCGCGCTTCTGACGAGACGTTCTGCCGCCGTTGCCGCGGCCGGGACAGGAAAGGCCGCTGCCCGCCAGCGGTGCCGAGCGGGGGGGCGGAGGCGTCTCTTTAATGTGATGGATCTAATGCTTTGGCCCAATATATTGGAATCTTGTCACGTTTTTAGTACAAAATTGTTGACAAAAATCCTCAGTAGTATTCTGTAAATTTCTGTACTAGTCTTTCTTCGCCGGATGCTAATTGCCAAATTTTCAGCGGAGATAAGACTATGAAAGCAAAAAATTTAAATATCGGCCTGGGATGGATGAGGGATTTGCCCGACGTCCGCGATTATTCGCCCGAGCATGAAAAAATCAAGCCGATGCTCAAAAAGCTGAATGTACTTTCGGCACCCGCAACGTTGGCCGCCAGCATCGATTTGAGAGCTTGGTGCGCCCCCATCGAAGACCAAGGCGCGTTGGGCTCTTGTACCGCCAACGCCGGTGTCGGCATGATCGAGTTCTACGAAAAAAGAGCCTTCGGGACGTGGCTCGACGCTTCGCGCTTATTTCTTTACAAAGCCACGCGCAATCTGCTCGGCTGGACCGGCGATAGCGGGGCCTATTTGCGGACCACAATGGGTGCGATGGCTTTGTTTGGCGTGCCGCCGGAAAAATATTGGCCTTATGACATCGAGGATTTCGATGTTGAGCCATCCGCGTTCTTGTACGCTTTCGCCCAGTCCTTCCAATCGATTAACTACTATCGGCTGGACCCGCCCGGCATCTCGCCGAAAGATCTGCTGATTCGGATCAAAACCAATCTGGCCGGCAACATGCCGGCGATGTTCGGTTTTCCGGTTTACGACTCCTATAAACAAGCTGACGCTAACGGCAAAATCCCTTTTCCGTGCCCGAAGGATAAATTGGTCGGCGGCCATGCCGTGGTGGCGGTCGGCTACGACGATGCCATGAAAGTCAAGAACGCCAATTGCGGGTCAGCCACGACAGGCGCTTTATTAATCCGCAACTCGTGGGGAAGCGATTGGGGCGACAAAGGCTACGGTTGGCTGCCGTACGACTACGTGCTGAAAGGCCTGGCGGTCGATTGGTGGAGTTTGCTCAAGCACGAATATCTGGAGACCAAGAACTTTGGCCTGTGATGCATTGCCGAGTCATCGCCATGCAGCGTAAATAAGCCTCCATCCGAGCCCTTTTGGCGTTGAGGCTAGCGACGGAGTGCCGTCGGCAGCCGGATTCAGGCAGAAGCGCTCATCCTTTGAACCACAATCGTCCGGTATTTTCAGCTTAAACAAGGAGATAGTTCGGAAGTTGATAACGCCCATTCCAAATAATAACTACATACCAGGAGTGCGTTATGAAATATAGCCAAACCACCGTCGGACTCGTCACATCGCTATTGGCTGCGGCATCTGCATCCGCGGCGGCGTCTGACACCGCACAGATCGCAATAAAGTCCCAGCAAAACCTTAGCCGTATGCAAGGGGCGCTGGGCATCGACGAAAACCATAGCTTTCAGTTGCGCAGCCTGAACCAGGATAAACTGGGCCAGACCCACGTCCGCTTGCAACAGTTTTACAACGGCATTCGCGTCTGGGGCGGCGAGGTCATCACCCATACCGCAGCCAACCAACAGGAGCGTGCGCCCACCTCGACGCTCAGGCAGGACATTCGGCTCGATACCTCGCCCAAATTGTCGAGTTCCGATGCCTTAGCCGTTGTTCGAAAAGACATCGCTCCGCGCACAGGTTTTGCGATCGGGCCGCTAACGGAACTCGTGGTGTATCCGGAGACGGTTAGACGAGTTTTACCCCGCAAAACCCTGGTTGCCGAAAGCAAGTTGAATGCGGAAGATTTCACCAGCGAGGTAAAAGGCTATCAGTTGGCCTATTACGTCCACACCGAATTGGAAAGCCCGGGCGATACCCGACACACCGATTATCTGATCAATGCCCATACCGGCGCGATCATCGAGAAGTGGGATAGCTTGCAGACCGCTAACGCCGTCGGTACCGGCAAAAGCCAATACAGCGGCACAGTCGCTCTCAACACCAATAGTTTGGCAAGCGGATTCGAATTGCGGGATTTGACCCGGCCGGCCAGCGGCGGCAATCTGGTGTACAACCTGGATCATGCCACGTCGGGTACCGGCGCGATCTACACCGATTCCGACAACGCCTGGGGCGACGGTGTCAATTTCAAGGAAGACCCGGAACCGACGACGTCCGCCAACGGCCAGACCGCTGCGGTCGATGCGGCATACGGTCTGCAAATCACTTGGGATATGTACAAAAATGTGTTCGGGCGCAATGGCATCGATGGTCTGGGTTCCGCTAGCTATGCCCGCGTCCATTACGACTTTGCCTACGATAACGCCTTCTATTCCGACAGTTGCCGGTGCGTTACCTATGGCGATGGCACTAAACTGCAGTCGCTGACTTCGCTGGATGTCGCCGCCCATGAATTTGCCCACGGCGTGTGCTCGACCACTGCTGGCCTGATTTACAACAAGGAGTCAGGCGGGTTGAACGAGGCCAATTCCGACATCATCGGGGCGATGGCCGAATTTTATGCCAGAGGCGCCAACGGCCAGGGCAACCTCATTCCGGACACCGGCGGCACCTGGACCCAAGGCGAGCAAATCACCACGCCCGCCTATCCGTTAAAAATGCGTTTCCTTTACAAACCGAGCAAGGACGGCCACAGCGCCGACGCCTGGAGTCCGACCTTGCAAAATCTGGACGTGCACTACAGTTCCGGGCCGATGAACCGTGCCTTTTATTTTCTGAGCCAGGGTGCGACCACCAGTGGCGATACCTCGAGCAGCTATCTGCCGCAGGGCATGAAAGGGATCGGTAACGACAAGGCGGCGAAAATCTGGTTTCGCGCCTTGACGACCTATATGACCCCGTCAACCGACTACCTCGGCGCCCGAATCGCCAATATTCAGGCGGTAAGAGATTTATTTCCGGCCTCTGGGCCGGAGGAAGTCGCGGTATGGAATGCCTTTGCCGCCATTAATGTCGGCAACGCGTGGTCGGGACCCGATTCGCCGCCCGCAGTAACGGTGAGCGAATCCGGAACCAAGGGTACCTTGACGTTTTCCGCGACCGCGAGCGACGACAATGGCGTAGTCAAGCTTGAATTTTTGCTCGATGGCAGTTTGGTCGGTTCGAAAACAGCGCCGCCTTATACGATGACCTACGACTCGCTGATGCAGGACGACGGCAGCCATACCCTGGTGGCCAAAGCGACCGATACCACGGGCCAGTACAGCACCGCGTCGATGGCGTTTACCATTGCCAACGGCCAGTTGATTCGCAACGGCAGTTTCGAAAAGGGTTATGGCGTGGGTTGGTCGAATACCACCGGCATGCAGATCGGCGCGATTTTGAATCAGACGCCCTACGACGGGACCAAAATGGCCAAGTTTTGCGGCACCGGCTCGCAAATGAGCGTCAGTCTGTTCCAAACCGTCACCATCCCGGCCAATGCGGCGTCGGCGTTCTTGAGCTTTGCGTTGCATATCGAAACCAAGGAAACTTCCGGCACCGCCCGCGACACGCTCAACGTGCAGATTCGCAATCCGGCGGGAACCATCCTGAAAAATTTGGCGACCTATAGCAACCTGCAGGCTGTGCCCGGTTACCAGCTTTATAGCCTCGATCTGTCCGCCTATAAAGGCCAGACCGTTCAGGTCTATTTCGTCGGGGCCGAGGACGCGGCGTTGGCTACCGGCTTTATCCTGGACAAGGTGAATCTGCTGGTCGGCGAGGGCGGCGGCAGCGTCGATCGGGAAGCTCCCGTGGTCGCTGCCAGCGAGAGCGGGTCCAGCGGCACGATTACCTTGTCCGCCACAGCCACGGACAACGTCGGCGTGAGCAAGGTCGAGTTTTATGTCGACGGCCTGCTCAAGGGCAGCGACGAAAGCTCGCCCTACAGCGTCGCACTGGATAGCCGAGTCCTGGCCAAAGGAAGCCATACGCTGCTGGCCAAAGCATATGACGCAGCCGGCAACGTGGGCAGTTCGACCCCCGTCGCTTTCAGCATCGACAATACTACGGCGGATAGCGAACCGCCGTTGATTTCGGTCAGCGCCAGCGGCAGCAGCGGTGCGATCAGTTTCAGTGCGGTCGCCAGCGATAACGTCGGCGTAAGCAAGGTCGAGTTCTTGGTTGACGGCACCTTAAAAGGTACCGATACCGCCGCGCCTTACGGTATGACCCTGGATTCGCTGACGCTTGGCGACGGCAATCATGTCCTGCTTGGTAAGGCCTACGATATCGCCGGCAATATCGGCGCCTCCAGCTCCGTGGCGTTTACCATCAATAATGGCGGTCCGATTGCCACCGCTTACACCGAGGTCGAGAACAACGGCTCAACCCGCTTGGCGAATAAGGTCGGCGACAGCGTCACCAAGATCACCGGTTTCATCGGCAATGCCAACGATCAGGATTATTTCAAGATCAACGTGGCCGCCGGGCGCACTTTGACGGTCAATATGACCGGGCCGGCGCGGGATTACGACCTTTATTTGCTGAGCAGCGCCGGCAAAACCCTGCGAACCAGTGCCAACGTCGGCCCCAGCGAAGCGGTCGCCTACAAGAATGCCAGTGCAACGACTGCCAGTTATTTCATCAAAGTGGTTGCGTTTGGTGGCGCTTATGCCGTGACAGAGCCTTACAACCTTGCCATAAATCGGTAAAGCGAGCATCGCGAGAGGCGGCCGCTCGGCCAACTCTCGCGATTCCGGCCGCACATTCGGAGGAAACCTATGTTCCGAGCGTTATATCGATACGTTGCCTTGGCCTTGTTTTGCACCGGATTGAGCGGGGCGGCGGGACAATCCGGCAAGGTTTTGCCGGATCTGGCATTTACCGTTGGCCTCGGCGATACGGTTACGGTCGACGGCGAGGATTTACGAATCAAATTCAAGGCGGTGTCGGAGGATTCGCGCTGTCCGGCAAATGCGGTTTGCATGTGGGCGGGTAATGCCCGGATAGAACTCGAAATCGTTGTTGCCGACGGCCAACCCTTATCGCAGGTATTGAATACGGAAGACCCGGCGCAAGCGATACGTTTCAGGCGTCACACCTTGCATTTGATCTCGTTACAACCGGCAAGAATCGACGGGGTAGTGCTTAAGCCGGAGGATTATCGGCTTACGTTAATCTTGCGGAGAAAGTCCCCTGGTTGAAACGGCGCCGTCGGTTTCGGCAATTCAGCGCCGTCAGGGCTTGGCGCTGCAACAGATGGCGCCGGGTAGTTGGCGGTAATTTCCGCAGGATTTGGGGGAGCAACCATGAACAAAAATTTGACCTTTCCGATTCGCCTGCTGATTACGCTGTCGGCTGCGCTGGGCGGCGGATTTATTGCAAGTTGTAGCGTCGACGCTCCGCAAGCCCCGGTTATGGCTGGACCGACGCCGGCGGTTTCAACTCGACAAGCGAGCAGAGCGGGTGGAAGCGATGTCGTCGACGCGCTGCAAAAAGACGCCTACGGCATTATCGTTCATAAAAACGCGGCGCCGGATGCCTACATCGTTCAGTTCAAAGACGATAGGGTCGTACCCGCGGGCCAAAATCTGATTTTGAACATGAATGCGGCAAAAAGTCTGGCAAACCGGGTGGTTGAAGACAACCTACTCAAAACCGTGAAGATGGGCCACGTCTTCAATGCGGCGATCAGGGGCTTTTCCGCCAGGATGACACAAGCGGACGCCGCGGCTCTGGTCAAAGACCCTCGCGTTTTGCTGGTCGAGCAGGATGCCTACGTTCATGTCGACAAGGTTTACCCGAATCCCGGTTGGGCGTTGGACCGTATCGACCAGGCCAGTCCGACGTTGAACAATTCGTTTGCGACCGAGCTGACCGGGGCGGGCGTTCATATTTATAACCTCGACCAAGGTGCGCTGCCCGGCCATAGCGAGTTTAGCGGGAGGCTGCTGTGCGGCGCCAACCAAAGCCCTGACATTCAAAGCGGTATTGCCGCAGGCTGTGTCGCGGGCGATGTAACCGCCATCAGCAATATCGCTATCGCGCGCAGCGCCCGCTATACTCCGACGCCGGCCGCCGTCAGCGGAAACAAAATCGTCGTCGGCATCGCCGGTGGCAGCGGCGATGCCGATCTTTACGTACGCAAAGGCAGCCCGCCCACCACCTCGAGCTACGATTGCCGCCCTTACGATTCGGGCAATACGGAAACTTGCGACATGTCCGCGCAGGGCGCAGGGACTTACTACATCATGGTTTACGGCTACCGTGCCGTGAGCGGACTGACGCTGCAAAGTTACGATGCCTGCGCCGCCGCCGGCCAGGGTAGTTATGGCAACGCCTGCGCCAGCGGCAAAGCCGGGCCGCACGGTACCGCCACGCTCAGCCTCTCCGGCGGAGCCAGCGCCGGCGTCGCCAAATCGGCCATTCTGCATAGCGTTCGTACCATGCCCAATTCGGGCTATGGGCTGTTGTCGGACCAGGTCGCGGGGTTTAACTGGGTGTTGGAGAATAAAGGTTCGAATATTGCCGTGATCAACTTCAGTATCGGCGAGGATGGCGTTTACGCTACCGAAGACAATGCCATCGCCGCCTGTGTCGATGCCGGCATATTCGTTGCTGTCGCCGCCGGGAATGCCGGGGCAGACGCAGCGATAACCTCGCCGGGCTCGTCGCCCGACGCCTTCGTGGTGGGCGCCACCGCGCAGGGCGATAGCGTCGCCGATTACTCGAATTGGGGCGCGGCGGTGGATATCTGGGCGCCGGGCAGTAATGTGCGGGTCGCCACCGACGGCTCGGCAACCGCTTTTAGCGCCGACGACGGCACGTCGTTCGCGGCCCCGCTCGCGGCCGGCGTCGCGGCGCTTTATCGTGGGCAGAACCCCAACGCCACGGTCGCCGAAGTTAAACAGGCGATGCTCAATGCCGCCGCTAACGGCAAGATCAGCGGCAATTTAGGCCCAGCCGGCAATGCGGCGCCGAATTTACTACTGCAAAGCTTTGGTACTCGCTGCGGCGATAGCGTATGTAACGGCGCCGAGACAGCCGCCAGTTGCGCCGGGGATTGCCAAGGCGGCGCCGGCGGCAATTGTCCCGGGGCGAATTGCACAACCTGGCCGCAAACCAATCTGTCGATTGGCCGCAATCAAATGGCGCCGATTGGGACCGTTACCTGCAACAATCCGCAGATTACTGCGGCGGGCGGAAGCCCGGACGCCGATCTCTACGTCAAGGTGGGCGGCTGGCCGAGCTATGCGAGCAAGAACTGCGTATCGGAGTCATCCAGCAATACCGAGGCTTGCAGCATGACCCAAGGGAACGTCAAATACTTCATCAGCCTGTATGGCTACAACAGCGCGCCGTCCGGCGTGACGGTTGCTGTCCTCTGCCGCTAGGGCCAATTCAGCATATTCTGCACCGGAACGGTAGCTTCTTCAGCCGAACTTCGCCGGCTTCGGGATTGGAACACGCAACCGGCTGTGCGGCTGCCAACGGCTTTTTTCCGCCGCTCGTGCCGATACCGCGCCCGACCCGCAGGCTCCTTTTTGTGCGCAGCCGTTTTCCAGGTTCCGGCCGGGGCGGTTTTTCTTGGTAAGCTATGCAGCCATTTCAACCAATGCTTGCCAACGGAGTTATAGATGACCACGATTTTTCGCCTTACCGCCGCCTTGTTGTTAAGCCTGAGCGCCGACAGCGTTTACGCTTACGGCAGCGGCCAAAGTTCGAGCCATTGCGATAAGCCGGCGTTTTCCGAGTTTCAACCGACGCCCAACAAATATTTGCAGTCGTTCCAGGAATTCTCGCTGTCGGCATCGGCCAACACGACGCCGGCGTCCATCGTCGTGCACGTTAGCGCCGGCGATATCAAGTACGAGTATACGGCCAAGGAACTCTATATCAGCCAGCACAAGAGCGGGCGCTACGACATACGCGGCAAGATAGAGCGACCGATAGAGCACGGTTTCGTCAGGGTTAGCGTGACGGCCCACAGCAAGCCGGGCTGCGAGAAAACCGACGGCTTTTTGGTCAGGATCCAATAAGGCTCCGGCCGGCGGCAAACCGGCCGTATGTTAAGGCTTGGTTTGCAATTGCTTCAGCGCCGCCGCCACTTTTTGCGCGTCCATGGCCGGATCGACGTCGTCATCGATCCGGCGTACCTTCAAGTCGGGATCGATTAGGAAGGTCCAGCGTTTGGCCATGGTTAAAACTGGCATTTTCGCGCCGTAAGCCTCGATAACCTTGGCGTCGGGGTCGGATAGCAGCGTGAAGCCGAGTTTATGTTCGCGGTGGAAATTGGCCAAATCGGCAACGGAATCGGTACTTATGCCGTAAACCTCGGCACCTTGCTGGCGGATGGCTTGAATCGCGTCGCGGAAGGCGCAGGCTTGGGCGGTGCATCCCGGCGTCCCGGCTTTCGGATAAAAATACAATACGGTCCAGCCGTTGCCGCGGCGCGCGTTCAAATCGAAATCGCCGCCGCTGTGGGTTTTGACTTGAAACGCCGGGGCGGAATCGCCAACCTGCAATTGTTCGGCAGCAGCCGACGGCAGCCGGCAACACAACAGCATTAGCGGGATCAACACGGTAATCAGTTTTTTCATCAAATCCTCCTCGGAAGAGTGGCGAAATCGGTGCTGGCGTCGGCCATTGTCGGTGAAGCAGGGCGGTTACGGTAGCATTTGTTGACCGGCGGCGAAAAAAAGTTGTGCCGTGCCGCTAAGTTCCGGCGCCGGACGCGCGGCGGCGTAGCCGGCAGTATGGAATAATCGTCTCGTTTGCAGCAGGTGTTTTGCCGGCACGGCGTCCGGTCCGCCCGACGCCTTTAGGTTTAACACCAAGGAATACCCCCATGATTTGGCAGCGCCGTCATTCCCGTCTATCGGTTAGCGTTTGGAGCAGTGCGCTGGCCTTGCTGTTGCTTGCCGGTGCGGTTGCCTATTGCATTCACTACGAAAATCGGATCGGCCATGTCTTCCGCCATGAGGGCGACGCGTACCGTCTGGTCGACGAATTGGCTAAAACTTCAGACGATGCGTGGCGGATGGCGCTCGGCTACATCATCAGCGGCGATCCGGAATACCGGCACCGATACCGGGACGTCGCGGAAATTCGCGACGGCCGCCGATTGGAGGCCTTGTCTGCGGCCGGATTCACCGCCGCGGAGCTGGCGCAACTGGCGGAAGCGAAAGGCCTGGCCGCGCAGTTGGCGCAGATCGAGCTTGCGGCGATGCAACTGGCCGAAACCGGCGGCACAGCGGATGCTGCGAACCGTTACCGGGCGGCGTCCATGCTGGAAAGCCAGCCTTATCGCCAGGCTTACGCGGATTGGAGACATGTCGTCGGGGAAGCGGGCAGCATGGTAAGGACGCGTAGCGAGCGGCTGGCTCGGCAACAGGCCGAAATGGCTTGGCTGCTGCGGCTTAGCGTCGCCCTCGCAGGTCTGATGCTGGTATGGGCTTTGTGGCGGGTCTACCGTGCCGTCTATGCCACCCTGGGGGCATCGCCGGAACAAGTGTGTGAACAAATCGCCGAATTGGGCCGCGGCGATTTCAGCCAGGCTTTACCGGTGCCGCCGGAGTTGCGCGATAGCGTGTTGGGATGGTTGTCGGAAACCCAGCGCCAATTGGCCCGGATCGACGCCGACCGCCGCAACGCCGAGGCGAAAACCCAGCGCCTGACCCAGCTTTACGCCGCGTTGAGCCAATGTAACCAAGCTATCGTCCGTTGCAATTCCGAAGCCGAATTGTTTCCGCAAATTTGCCGCGACGCCGTTATGTTCGGCGGTATGAAAATGGCCTGGATCGGCATGTTGGATCAAACCGGGCAAACGTTGGTGCCGGTGGCGAGTTACGGTAGCGGCATCGAATATCTTTCCGGCATTAGCATCGGCGTCGATGCCAAACCCAGCAACGGTTACGGCCCGACCGGAACCGCGCTGCGCGAGGATAAGGCTTACTGGTGTCAGGACTATCTGAACGATCCGGCCACGGCGGCTTGGCACGAACGCGGCGTCCAATTCGGCTGGCGGGCGTCGGCGGCGTTACCGTTGCACAAAAACGGCGTACCGGTCGGAACCCTTAATTTGTACGCCGATAGCGTCAACGCGTTCGATTTCGCCGCCCGCAACTTGCTGCTGGAAATGGCGATGGACATCGACCACGCCTTGAAGGGGTTCGAGCGCGAGGCCGAGCGCCAGCACGCCCTGCAAATGGAAATCTTGCGCACCTTCATGCTGGAACGGCTGAACAGCGGCGGTTCGTTGCGGGAGTTGCTGGACGAAGTGGTACGCAAACTGGAAAGCGCGATGCCGGATTGTATTTGTTCGATATTGCTGTTGGACGAAGGCGGGCGGCATTTGCGTGTTGCCGCGGCGCCTGGGTTGCCGGACTTTTACAACCGGGCAATTGACGGTGTCGAAATAGGCCCCGGAGTCGGCTCTTGCGGCAATACCGCATTTACCGGCCAACGTACTGTTGTCGCCGATATCGCTCGACATCCGTATTGGGAAAGTTTTAAAGAGTTGGCGGCGCAAGCCGGCTTGGCCGCCTGCTGGTCCGAGCCGATTTTGGGTTCCGCCAAAAAAGTGCTGGGTACCTTTGCCATTTACCAGCACTATCCGGCGTCTCCGGACAATTTTGCATTACGTCTGTTGGATATGGTTGCCCATTTCGTGGCGTTGGCCATCGAGCGCAAGCAGGCCGAGGAGCACATTTATCACCTGGCCAATTACGATCCGTTGACCGGCCTGCCCAACCGCGGCCAGCTTAACAACCATTTGAAATATGCGCTGGGTTTGGCGAGACGTACCAACGGCCAACTGGCATTGATGTTTCTGGATATCGACCATTTCAAAGACGTCAACGACACGTTGGGGCACAGCATCGGCGACGCCCTGCTGGTCGAATTGGCCAAGCGTTTGCGCGCCGCGTTGCGTGCCGAGGATATCGTTACCCGGCTGGGCGGCGACGAGTTCATCGTGCTGTTGCCCGGCGCCAATGCCAACGCTGCCGCCTACATCGCGCAAAAATTGCTGGACGCGATTTCCGCGCCGTTCCGAATCGAGCACTACGATTTGAACATGAGCGCATCGATCGGCATCGCGCTATATCCGAACGACGGCGAGGATCTGGAAACCTTATCCAAAAGCGCCGATACCGCGATGTACCGGGTGAAATTGGAAGGCCGCCACGGTTGCCGCTTCTTCACGCCGGAAATGCACGCTAATTCGGCGCGCAATCTGCAGTTGGTCAACGGCCTGCGCCATGCGTTGGAGCGCGGCGAACTGGAGTTGCACTATCAGCCGCAACTGTCGTTGAAAACCGGCGCAGTCACCGGTGCCGAAGCTTTGTTGCGCTGGCGGCATCCGGAGTTGGGCCAGGTCTCGCCGGCCGAATTCATTCCGGTCGCCGAGGATAGCGGGCTGATTTTGCCTATCGGCGAATGGGTGATCAGAACCGCGGTGCGCCAAGCCAGGCAGATTATGGCGGACGGGCTGGGGCCGCTGGTCATGGCGGTGAATCTGTCCGCGGTCCAATTCAGCCAACCGACTTTGCCGGAACTGGTTGGCAGCATTCTGGACCAGGAAGGGTTGCCGCCCGAATATCTGGAGCTGGAATTGACCGAACGGGTAGCGATGAACCAACCGCAAGCCGCGATTGCCGCGATGGACAATCTGCACCGGCGCGGCATCCGGATGTCGATCGACGATTTCGGCACCGGATATTCGTCGTTGAGCTACCTGAAGAAATTCAAAGTCTACAAATTGAAAATCGACCAGTCGTTCGTGCGCGATATCAGCACCGACGCCGAAGACAAGGCGATCGTCAGCGCGGTGATCAGCCTGGCCGACAGCCTGGGTTTGGCGACTATCGCCGAAGGCGTCGAAACGCCGGAGCAGAAAGCCTTCTTGCAACAGCAGGGTTGCGATGAAATGCAGGGCTATTTGTTCAGCCGGCCTTTAACCGCCAGTCAACTGATGGATTTTTTGCGCTAAGCTTGTCGCGGTAGGCCGCCTTTTTGCGGCCGCTTCGATGCGGAGCTTGCCGATGAACGATCCTCGACCCATTTTCGACCGTTGGCCGCAGTCGCTGCCGATTCCGTCGGCGGCCGCGCTGCTGGGTGTTGGCGGCCTGATTGCCATCAGCATGTGTTTTTATACGATTCCGGCCGAGTCGGAAGGTATCGTCTTACGCTTCGGCGAATTCATCGAGAAAGTGCCGTCCGGCCTGCATGCTAAGTTACCGTTCGGAATCGATGAAGTTATAACGGTGCCGACCCAACGCCAGCAAAAGCTGGAATTCGGTTTTGCCACCCCCGGTTTCACCAATCCGGATCAGGCCGGCGAAGAGCCGGAGCTGGAGCGGGCGATGGTGACCGGGGATTTGAATTCGGCGCTGGTGGAATGGATCGTGCAGTACCGGATCACCGATCCGGAAAAATACTTGTTCGATGTGCGCGATCCGGGGCTGACCTTGCGCGACATTTCCGAAGCGGCGATGCGGGAAGTAGTCGGCGATCGCACGGTGGACGAAATTATCACGATCGGCCGCCAGGAGATCGAAGAAACCGTGCTGGCGCGCGTGCGCGAACTGGCCGAGCGCTATCGTTTGGGTGTGACGATCAACCAGGTGCAATTAAAAAACGTGAATCCGCCGGAGCCGGTGCAGCCCTCGTTCAACGAAGTCAACCGGGCGCAGCAGGATAGGGAGAACGTGATCAACCTGGCCAACGGCGAATACAACAAAGCCGTGCCGAAGGCGCGCGGCGAAGCCGACCAGAGGATACGCGCCGCCGAAGGTTACCGTTTCAAACGTATCAACGAAGCCGAAGGTGACGTTACCGCCTTTAACCAAGTGTTGGAACAGTATTTGAAGGCGCCGGAGGTCACACGCGCCAGGATTTACCTGGAAACCATGGCTGAGGTACTTCCACAGGCCAAACAGCAAATCATCGTCGACGATTCGGTGCAACAGATTCTGCCGTTGTTGGCGCCGCCCAGTCCGCAAGTGGTCGAGGTGGCGAAATGAGCGGTTTCGGTAAGCCGATAGGCGTCATCGCCACAACCCTATTTTTGCTGCTCACTTGCAGCTATACCGTCAACCAGACCGAGCAAGTCATCATCACCCAATTCGGTAGGCCGATAGGGTTGCCGATCACCGACCCCGGCCTGCATTTCAAGTTGCCGTTCGTGCAACAGGTCAACAGTTTCGACAAACGTTATCTGGCCTGGGACGGGCCGATGGTGGAGATGTCGACCAAGGACAAAACCTACGTTCAGGTCGATACCTTCGCCCGCTGGCGGATTACGGATCCGATGCGCTATTACCTGCGCTTGCGCGACGAACGCAGCGCGCAATCCCGGCTGGAAGACATCCTGGGCAGCGAAACCCGCACCGCGATCGCCCGCCACGAGTTGATCGAGGTGGTGCGTACCGACAAGCAGCGTAAACCGTTGCAGGACGAGAGCTTGGCCGGCCTTACCGGCGAGGAAGCCGGAATCGGCGTGTTACGGCCGATCCGTGTTGGCCGGGTAGCGATCGAGAGCGACGTATTCAATGCGGCGGCACCGAAATTGGCTGAATTCGGCGTCGAACTATTGGATGTCCGTTTCAAACGCATCAACTACAACCCGCAGGTGCTGGAGCGGATACACCAGCGCATGATCAGCGAACGCCTGCAAATCGCGCAACGCTTCCGCTCGGAAGGCGAGGGCGAAGCCGCCCGTATCCACGGCAACAAGGAGCGCGATATCAACGAGATCGAATCCGCTGCTTACAAACAGGTGCAGGAAATTCAAGGCGAGGCCGACGCCAAGGCGGCCGAAATTTACGCCAAAGCCTACGCGCAAAAGCCGGAAGCGGCCGAGTTCTATAAATTCCTGAAAAGCATGGAGACTTATCGGGCCGTGATCGGCGCAGAAGCCAGTCTGGTGCTGTCCACCAACAGCGACTTATTCGGCCTGTTGAAACGTGCCGATGCCAAAGGGCGGTGACGGCGTTACCGGCGGCCGCGCGCGGTTAAGTCGGAATTAAGCTGCCGCTCGCATGATGCATCCCGACACGATCATTTTGCGAAAAGGAGCTTTGATATGTGTAAGAAAACCATAATTGCCGTTTTCAGTTTGACGTTTTCGTCGGCCGCGTTGGCCGACCACGAAGGTTGGGGCCACCATGGGGGCCATCATCACCACCACCACCATGGGTATTATCCGGAATACCGGGAGCGGGTGATTTACTACCAACCGGCGCCGCCGCCGGTGGTGGAATATGTTCCGGCACCCTCGTACTATGCACCGCCGCCGCCGCGTTACTACCAGTACGACCAACGCAACCCGCAAGGTTTGCTGGGCGGCATGGTCGGTAGCGCAATGGGCTACCACTTCGGCGGTGGCGACCCGTTGGCCGCCGGCATCGGCGCCGCAGCCGGCGCACTATTAGGTAACGGCATGTACTGATCCGGCTGCCGAGTCCGGTCGGCCGCCAGCGACCGTGGCTTAATAGGTAAGCAGTTGGAAAAAGCTTTTCGGCGCGCCGCAAATTGGGCATTGCCAGTCGTCCGGGATGTCCTCCCAGCGGGTGCCGGGAGCGATGCCGCTGTCCGGATCGCCTTTGGCTTCGTCGTAAATGTGTTCGCATTCGCGGCAATGGTATTTTTTGTAATCGGCCATGGGCTGTTCTCTCCCGGTCAAGGTGCTAATTCCCGCAAGAAGCGGTCGAAGGCTGCCGCCATCAGCGGCAGAATGCTGAGCAGGCGGTGGTCCGAGTCCAGCACGTGCAAGCGGGCGCGGTGCTCGCGGCAAAAGCGCCAGGCGTTTTCAGGCGGGACTACGTCGTCCTGCCAGCCGTGAAATACTTCGATATTTTCGGTGCCAGGGGCGAAACGGTCGCGGGCATAACCGGGCAGGTAAAAAGCCGGGGCAATTAAAAACAGGCCATGCGGCTTGATCGTTTCGGCAGCGACGGTCGCCACGTAAGCGCCCATGCTGGAGCCGGCCAGCACGATCCGCTCGTAACCGTGCAAATCCATCGCCAACAGTCGATCGACTCGCCACTCGGGATCGTTGCTGGCCTGATAATCCGGACTGATGAACTCGAAACCGCGGTCCTCGGCCACCTCGGCCAGCGCCAGGGCTTTTTCGCCCCATGGAATACTGTCCTTGCCGTGGTTGTATACCACCAGGTTATTCATCTCTTCCCCCTCATTTTCGAAAAAACAGATTAGCCAGCACAGTGATCAGCAAACTGACCACGATCATCGACGTGATCGGAATGAATACAAAGCTGTTCTTATTTTGAATACGAATGTCGCCGGGCAATTTACCGAACCAACTGACCAGCCAGGGCGCGTAGTTGATTGCCAAACCCACGGCCAGAATCAGGGCGCCAATACTTATCAAGGCTTTGCCGGGTTCCATGGTATCTCCTGTGTTTTTTAACCGACCGC
Organism: Methylomonas aurea; assembly: GCF_024505045.1. GTDB lineage: Bacteria > Pseudomonadota > Gammaproteobacteria > Methylococcales > Methylomonadaceae > Methylomonas > Methylomonas aurea. Next base: position 84,248 of record NZ_JANIBM010000003.1, read on the forward strand.
GTCATTTTATGCTGCATCGGCCTGTTTATGTGACGCTAAACTCGCTCAACAATTCCTCTCTGCTGGATTTGCCGTTAACGCTTCGAGTGCATCGATGTGTTGCCAAGAATCGAACGAAGGTACAGTTATGGCGCCTTCCGATTTTGTTATTCTCGCGACCTGTTTGTTAACTATTACGAGAAAATCCTGAGGTTCTGCTTATGCAAAAATTGTTGATGATTTGTGGATTGTTGTTGGCCGGTTCAACCCAAGCTGCCGTGGTATCGGTCCGTACCGGCGTTGACAACTTGGGTGCGGTGCTTGCTGCCGGGAGTATCGATCCCAACTGGACTATTTCGACCAACGGCTCGGACTTTTCAAGTGCTCGGGTGGCATACCCTGGGAGTTATCCTAACTACAGCTCCGGCCAGATATGCTGCGGTATGGAGACTATAAGCGCGGATGCGGCCTGGATTACCACTCCATCCGTGCTACCTACCAGTCCGACGACCGGCTGGGGCATTAGTAATATGGTTTACGCCCGCACTGAATTCGACTTGTCTGATTTCGATCTCAGTTCCGTCAGTCTGAATGGCTTGTGGCGCGTAGCCGATGTCGCTACCGGCATTTATCTGAACGGAAATTTGTTGGCAGGAACTGCAACTTACGGTTATGCGTTTAGCAGCAGCCTGCCGTTTAGCGTGGCAGCGGGCAGCAGCTTTTTTGTATCGGGTATCAATCGGCTGGAATTGCGCGGCTATTCAGTCAACAATGTTTGGGATGGCTTTTGGGTGGCCGCAGATGTCAAAGGCGACTTGGCTCCCGTTCCTGTACCCGGCGCATTCGGCCTGATGCTGGGTGGTCTGCTGATGCTGGTAAAACTGAAACGCACTTGATCGGTCTTGCCATTCAGACAAATTGATTCTCAGCCCAGGTTTCAGCCATCGGCAATTGTTACTTTAAAGTCATGCATCCTACCCCAGCCGCGATTCAAGCCGACATTACCGAACTGGCCGTCGATGCCATCGTCAATGCCACCAATTCATCGCTGCTCGGCGGCGGCGGGGTGGATGGCGCGATTCATCGCCGGGCGGGACCGGAATTATTGGCCGAGTGCCGCAGCTTGGGCGGTTGTGCGACCGGAGACGCCAAGCTGACCAAAGCCTACCGCTTGCCGGCCAAATACGTCATTCATACCGTGGGGCCGGTCTGGCGCGGCGGCCGGGAAAACGAGGCGACGCTGTTAGCGGCGTGTTACAGAAATTCGCTGCGGCTGGCGGTGGCGTATCGGCTGGAAAGTCTGGCCTTTCCCTGCATCAGTACCGGAATTTACGGGTATCCGCCGCGCGAGGCTGCCGAAATCGCAGTCGATACCGTTGCGGAATTTTTAGGCGAACAAGCGCATCGGTTGGCCGTGACCTTTTGCTGTTTTTCGGAAGCGGATTTGCATATCTACCGCGCCTTGCTGAACAAGGCCGTTTAAGGCGTAACCACCACCTGGGCGAAGCCGCCGCCGGGCGTGCGGAAATTGGTGGTTTGGCCCTGGTAAAGCCGGGCGCAAACCAGTTGGGTTTGACCGCGATAGACGAAATGGCGTAAATCCAGTTTCAAATCGCCGGCATCCAATTGCCGCTCGCTGGGTTTGACCAGCGCCTGCGCCACATAATCGTGGCGCAAAATCTCGTCGAACACTCGCAAGGTCAGCTTGTCGCCGCGGTAGGCCGCCTTGCTGCCGTAGCCTTTGGCCGGTTTGAAGAATAACTGCTTGCGGTGTTGCCAGAACCACTCTGCACGTTGTGTTTCGACGATACGGGTTGCGGCGATACCGCGGCGGAGAATATCGCGGCTGGTGGCGTCGATGCCGATTTCGGCCAGGAATTCGGTGTCGCCGAGCAAGGCCAGATTTCTTTTGTCCGCATACAGCGCATGGTTGCGCGGATGCGGCGTCAACACCACGTCTGCGGCCAGATAAGCCTGCAACAAGGGCTGTTGTTTGGCGTGTTCCAAACCGAAGTCGGTCAACCGGTTGTAAACCAGATCGATCTTGATATCGCCGTGCCATAGTGCCGAGTCGCGATGGCTCAGCTCGGTCGGATCGCAGATCAGCGCCCGGATGCCGTGGCGTTCGAACAGCGCTTGAAACAGCAGAAATTCCGGCCATAGGTATTGGTTTTGCGGGTCTTCGTCGACGATGGCTATGGTTTGCAAGGCTTGCCCGTCGCGTTCGCATCGCCATTCGTCGGCGAACATCTGCATGAATTGCGCTTCCGGCGCACTTCCGGTTGCCGCCAACGCCGGCCCGTCGCCGGGGCGCTGGCTGCCGGCTTCTTCGCAGCAGCGCATCTGCGCCCGGATTGCCAAAGCGTTCAGTAAGCCGCCGCCGGCATTGGAGTTGATTTCGATTATCTTGGGCCCGTCCGGGCTCAAATGGAAATCGTAGCCGACGAACACGCCGTGGGCCTTGGCCGGGAAGCGCGCCGATTCCGGCGCATAGCGCAACACCCGTTCTTGGTATGCGGGCAGGGCGATGACTGTTTCCGCCGCGGCGATGATGGCCAACTGCGCCTGCAGGCTGGCCCGGTCCAGAAACACCGGCGCTTCGGCAAACAAATAAGGCCGTTCCTCGCCGACCATCCGATATATATCGTGCGCGGCGTCCCAATCGCTCAGCTCCCGGCGCAACAGGTCCCGGCTCAGCGAGGCGCAGCGGCAGCTTCGGTTGAGTTGTTCGGCGCTAGCGGCCGGTTTCGGCAGGGGATGGATGGTCATGCAATGTGCGGCGAGGGCGGATTCATTGCCGCTATTTTAACGTGGGCGACGGCACGGCCCGGAAAAGTTTCGGCGGCAACGGCCGCATCGCGACGGCATCTGTGCCGTTGCGCCGGGCTTGGCTGGGAGCGAAACTTGTGTGAGAGAATGTAAAGTTATGAAAATGCCTCAGTGCGGCGAGGAAGCTATCGCAGAACCGCGATTCGGCTTAAGCCCGCTGTGGTCCGACTAACCCGCGTTACGCTGTTGCCATGTTCCGTCCGAATTCATTGTTCCGTTTTATGCCGCGCTTATTGGCGGTTTTGCTAATCTGCCATTGGGCTGTCGCCGGCGCGGACGAAGCCGAAACCGGCAAGGCGGTCGAGGCGTTGCTGAACGGCGGGCGCCTGCCGTTGCTGGCCCGGGCCGACATTGCCGCGCAGAGCCCGGCGTTGGCCCGCTTGTACCGCGCCAATGCCAACCGGCTGTTGTGGTTTGGCGATGCCAATCCGGCGCAGAATCGGGAACAGGCCCTGGCCGTGTTGCGGGATGCCGCCGCCGAAGGGCTTGATCCGCGCCATTACGACGCGGAACGCTTGGCCGAAGCCGCCCGGCAGGCCGCCGCCGCTCCGGCCGATGTCGTGGCTGGTTACGATCTGGCGTTGACGGTGGCTTTGCTGCGTTATGCCGGCGATCTTCATTCCGGACGGGTCGATCCGCGGAAACTGGATTATCCGGCGCAACTCGGCGCATCGCGTGCGCAACCCGATTTGGCTGGGGTTCTGCAGCACCATTTGCAAATGCAAACCCTGGCGCAGTTACCGGCGGAACTGGCGCCGAATAACGAGCAATACCGGTTGCTGAAACGCGCGCTGGCCGACTATCGCCGCCGCTTGGCGGAAGCCGGAACCAACCCCGGTTTGGTGTTCGCCAAATCGTTGCATCCCGGCGACCGCGACAGCCAAGTGCCGGAATTACGCCGGCGGCTGCGGGAATTGGGCGAACCGGACATCCCGGCGGCGGCCGATGCCGACAAGGCCGCCGACGTTTACGACGACGCCAGCGTCGCCGCGGTCAAACGGATCCAGGAACGGCAAGGCTTGAAGGCCGACGGCGTTATTGGCCGGCAAACCCTGGCCTTGCTGAACCAATCGGTGCCGGAAAAAATTGCGGCGATCGAATTGGCCATGGAACGGATTCGTTGGTTGCCCGAAGCCGCCGGCGGACCGCACATCGTCGTCAACATCCCGGCCTTCCAGCTCTGGGCGTTCAAGGACGCCCAGGACGAGCAACCTTTACGTATGAAAGTCATCGTCGGTAAGGCGCCGGAAAACTTGACGCCGATGCTGGCCGAAGACATGAAATATCTCGAGTTCATGCCGTACTGGAATATTCCGAAAAGCATCATGGACAAGGAAATTTTGCCGAAACTGGAGGGCGACGAAGCCTTCCTGGACGACCAAGACATCGAACTGGTGGAGCGCTATAGCGACGACGAGCAGGCGGAAGACGTCGTCGCCGATTTGCGGCAAGGCCGGCTCCGCGCCCGCCAGCGCCCGGGTGCGAAAAATCCGCTGGGGCGGGTGAAATTCGTATTCCCGAACAAGGCCGACGTCTATCTGCACGATACGCCGGGCAAGGCCGCTTTCAACCGCGACCGGCGCGATTTGAGCCACGGCTGCGTCCGTGTCGCCGAAGCCGAAAAGCTGGCCGAATTCGTATTGGACGGCCAGGAGGGTTGGAGTCCGGACAGCATCAGGCAAGCGATGGCCGGCCCCAAGACCCAGCGTGTCAGCTTGAAAAAATCGGTGCCGGTTTTGTTCTTCTACGCCACGGCATTCGTCGACCGGGACGGCAAACCGCGTTTTTATCCGGATATCTACGGTTACGACGCCGCGCTGCGCAATGCGCTGAACAAGCTGGCGCCGGATACCGGCGCGCAGTTGACCAGCAAGGGCAACGCCACCTCGGGCGGATAAGCCGGCTTGGCGGTCAAGCCGCCGGCCGCGGTGCGCCGCAATTGGGTGCGGGATATCCGCGCTGCCGCAGGCGCAGCTTCGCTGCGCTTGAAACTTCCACAACAAAAATTTTGCGGTAAATTCAGGCACTCGGGGCCGCGCGCTCGTTGTCTTCGGACCGTCATGAAAGTCTATTATCTTTACCGCAAGCAAGCCTTGGCTCTATCCGCCGGCCAGGCCTGGGAGTTTTTTTCGTCCCCGCACCACTTGAACCGAATCACGCCGGACTTTTTTCATATCGACATTACCTCGCCGGTGCCCGACGCCATCTACGGCGGCTTGCTGATCCGTTACCGGATGAAGGCGGTAGGGGGCTGGCCGATGGTCTGGCTATCCGAGATCAGCCACTGCGATAAACCGCGCCGCTTCGTTTACCAGCAACGGGTGGGGCCGTTCGCGTTCTGGAGTCACGAAGTGGCGATCAGCGAATCGGCGAACGGGGTGGAGGTCGAAGACATCGTGTTTTATGCGATGCCGTTCGGATGGTTCGGCAGATTGATGCACCGCTGGTTAATCGGCAAAAAATTGCGCCAAATTTTCGATACTCGGCGCGATTACCTGGAGCGGCATTGGGGCATCGCGGCCGGCGACCCGCATTGATCCGCGCAATTGACATTTCCTCCGGCCAAGCATTAAATCTCAAATACGAAATCAAGCTACAGGAGGCTGAAATGGCTGAAGAATCAGGTTATTTGGACCCTTCCGGCAATCGGGTCGTGGCAATCGTGCAGAATCTGGACCGCGACGTGGAGCGCGGCGAAGACACCATCATGCTGGGCTACGGACTGGTGTTGCTGGCGCCGGCTTTCGCGCCCTTACTGCCGCCCAGTATTCTGTTGCCGTTAATGGCGATCACCTTTGCCGTTTCGGCCAGCGCCGCGCGTTGGCATTTCTACAAAATGGCGCGCAAATTGGCGCTTTCTTTAGACAAGTTGGAATATGCGGAACAGGCAACGCTGAAGCCGATCGCCCAGGTTTTCGAAGACCACCCGCAGCAAACTCTGGCGGTCGCCTTCAATCCGCTGAAAAATCTGAAACGCACCTGGAAAAGCATTCTGGGCGGGCTGATGATCAACCCGTTCTGGGGGCCGATTTTTTACATGCTTGGCGTACAGTTTGTCGAAGACAAACATTTTTTCGTATTGAATAAAGCCGTGGTCAGTGTCGAGCAAAAAATCCTGCCGATCATACTGCGCGACGAGTGATGCCAGTTGACGTTAGTCTAGGTTTAACAACGGCTTGGCGTCCGACTGCGTGGGGCGCCAAGCCCGGTTCGGCCAAGTCCGAATCCGGAATATCGGTGCCGGGCTTATTGGACGAAAGTACAGTTATGCACAGAAACTGTGGATAAAGTTGTGGTCAAATCGTGGGCAAACCGTCCAAAAGCCCGTCGCGTTTGCAGCGTTTTTAAATTGGATAAAAATTAGCCAGCCGATTTTTTGGCTATGCTTATGCCCCATAGAGCATAAGAGCCGTCGGCAGGCGCCGAACGGCCGTTCGTAACACACTCAAAAGGTCGCGCCATGCCCAAGCAAACTCTGACCATCGACGGCAATCAAGCCGCCGCCAGTATCGCCTATAAACTCAACGAAGTCATCGCTATTTATCCGATCACGCCGTCGTCGCCGATGGGCGAATGGGCCGACGAATGGGCCTCGCGCGGCCAACCCAATTTGTGGGGTACCGTGCCGCAGGTCGTCGAATTGCAAAGCGAGGCCGGCGCCGCCGGCACCATTCACGGCGCGTTGCAGGCCGGCACGTTGGCAACGACCTTTACCGCGTCGCAAGGCTTGCTGCTGATGCTGCCGAATATGTACAAAATCGCCGGCGAACTCAGCCCGGCCGTATTTCACATCGCCGCCCGTTCGTTGGCGGCACAAGGCCTGTCGATCTTCGGCGACCATAGCGACGTAATGGCGGCGCGGATGACCGGCTTTGCCATGCTGTGCTCCAATTCGCCGCAGGAAGTGCAGGATCTGGCCTTGGTTACCCATGCGGTGTCGCTGCAAAGCCGGGTGCCGTTTATGCATTTTTTCGACGGTTTCCGCACCTCGCACGAAGTGGCCAAAATCGTCGAAGTCGACGACGCGGTGATACGGGCCATGATCGACGATGCCTGGGTGGCCGAGCATCGCGGCCGAGCCTTGACGCCGGACAAGCCGGTACTGCGCGGCACGGCGCAAAATCCCGATGTCTATTTCCAGGGCCGCGAGTCGGTCAATCCGTTCTACGCGGCGTTGCCGGACATGGCGCAGCAGGCGATGGATCGTTTCGCCGGGCTGACCGGCCGTCAATACCGTCTGTTCGAATACGTCGGCGCCGCGGATGCCGAACGGGTGGTCGTGTTGATGGGCTCCGGCGCCGAAGCGGTCGAAGAAACTCTGGATTATCTGAATCGGCAGGGCGAGGCGGTCGGCTTGCTCAAAGTCCGGTTGTTCCGGCCGTTTTCGCCGCAACATTTGATCGCCGCCCTGCCGGCCAGCGTCCGCAACATCGCCGTATTGGATCGCACCAAGGAACCGGGCGCCGACGGCGAACCGCTTTACAAAGACGTGCTGGCTGCCGTGGCCCAAGCCTTCAGCCAGGGCGAAAAGTTTGTCCAAATGCCGCGCGTGGTCGGCGGCCGTTACGGCTTGTCGTCCAAGGAATTCACGCCGGGCATGGTCAAGGCCGTCTACGATGAGTTGAAAAGCGAACGGCCGAAGAACCAGTTTACGATCGGCATCCATGACGACGTCAGCCATACCAGTCTGGCCTGGGACGCCGCTTACCGCACCGACGCCCACGACCAGACTTTTCAAGCGATGTTCTACGGTCTGGGCAGCGACGGCACGGTCGGCGCCAACAAGAATACGATCAAGATCATCGGCGAAGAAACCGAGTTGTACGCCCAGGGTTATTTCGTCTACGACTCGAAAAAGTCCGGCGCGGTGACAGTTTCGCATCTGCGCTTCGGCCCGCAGCCGATCCGTTCCAGCTATTTGATCGGCGAAAACGACGCCCAATTCATCGGCTGCCACCAGGCGGTGTTTCTGGAACGTTACGACATGCTGGCCAACGCCGCCGCCAATGCCGTGTTTCTGTTGAACAGCCCGGCCCCGGCCGACAAGGTTTGGGACACCCTGCCGCGCAAGATGCAGCAACAGATGCTGGACAAAAACATCCGTTTTTACCTGATCGACGGCAACGCGGTGGCCGAGAAATCCGGCATGGGCAAGCGCATCAACACCATCATGCAGACCTGTTTTTTCGCGATTTCCGGGGTGTTGCCGCAAGAACAAGCGATTGCCGCTATCAAACATGCGGTTGAAAAAACCTACGGCAAAAAAGGCCAGCGCATCGTCGACTTGAACTTCAAGGCCATCGACGAAACCCTGGCCGGCCTGCACCAAGTGCCGTTGCCGCAGCAGGCCAGCAGCGCGTTCGACATCATGTCGCGGATTACCGACAGCGCGCCGGACTTTATCCGCCGCGTCACCGCCGAGATCATCGCCGGCCGCGGCGACGCCTTGCCGGTCAGCGCGATGCCGGCCGACGGTACTTTCCCGACCGGCAGCGCCGCGTTTGAAAAACGCAATCTGGCGTTGGAAATTCCGGTCTGGGAAACCGATTTATGTACCCAATGCGGCAAGTGCCCGATGGTATGTCCGCACGCGGCGATCCGTAGCAAAATCGTGCCGAACGAGGCCTTGAACAACGCGCCGCCTACCTTCAAACACGCGGCGATGCTGGGCAAGGACTTCCCGCCAGGTTTGTCTATCAGTTACCAGGTGGCGCCGGAAGATTGCACCGGTTGCGGCTTGTGCGTCGATATTTGTCCGATTCGCGATAAATCCAACGCCAGCCGCAAAGCCTTGAACATGGCGCCGCAAGCGCCGCTGCGCGAGCCGGAGAGCAAAAATTGGGATTACTTTCTGTCTTTGCCGGAATACGATCGCCGGCTGCTAAAAACCAATACCATCAAAGGTTCGATGGTGTTGCAGCCCTTGTTCGAATTTTCCGGCGCCTGCGTCGGCTGCGGCGAAACGCCTTACGTCAAACTGGTCTCGCAATTGTTCGGCGACCGGATGGTGGTGGCCAACGCCACCGGTTGCTCGTCGATCTACGGCGGCAACCTGCCGACCACGCCGTGGACCAAAAACGCCGAAGGCAGGGGGCCGGCCTGGAGCAATTCCCTGTTCGAAGATAACGCCGAGTTTGGCCTGGGCATGAGGGTGGCGATCGATAAGCAAGCCGAGCACGCCGCGGAATTACTGGCATCGCTACGCGAAACCGTGGGCGTCGAATTAGTCGATGCGATTCTGCAAGCAGACCAAAGCGACGAAGCCGGCATTTACGAACAACGCCAACGCATCGCCGAATTGAAGCGGCATCTTCCTTCGCTGAATCAGCCGGCCGCCCAGGCCTTGCTGCCGCTAGCCGATTATTTATGCAAGAAAAGCGTCTGGATCATCGGTGGCGACGGCTGGGCCTACGACATCGGCTACGGCGGTCTGGACCACGTGTTGGCCAGCGGCCGCAACGTCAATATCCTGGTGCTGGACACCGAGGTGTATTCCAACACCGGCGGCCAGACTTCCAAATCGACGCCGATGGGCGCAGTGGCCAAGTTCTCGGCCGGCGGTAAGCCGACCGCGAAGAAAGATCTGGCCTTGCTGGCGATGGACTACGGCAACGTTTACGTCGCCCACGTCGCCTATGCCGGCAAGGATACCCAGACGCTGAGCGCCTTCCTGGAAGCCGAAGCTCACAACGGCCCGTCCATCATCATCGCTTACTCGCCGTGTATTGCCCACGGCGTGGATTTGTCCAATAACCATCGTCAGCAAAATCTGGCCGTGAAGAGCGGGCACTGGCCGTTGTTCAGGTTCAACCCGGCCAAGATTCAGCAGGGCAAGAATCCGATGCAACTGGATTCGGCGGAACCGTCGATCCCTTACCGCGACTTCGTCATGACCGAAACCCGCTTCAGCATGTTGTGGCAAAGCCATCCCGACCACGCCGAGGCTTTCTTGAAACAGGCCCAGCACGACGTCAAAAACCGCTACCGTTATTACCAACAACTGGCGGCTTTGGAATGGAGCGACGCGACCAGCGTGGCCGCTGCCAAAGCCCAAGTCAAAGCCGATCTGGCCCAGGAGCAGAACAATGGTTGATTTAGCCACCGAATATTTGGGTCTGAAACTGGCGCATCCGCTGGTGCCGTCGGCTTCGCCGTTAAGCAAGGACTTGGACAGCGCCCGGCGTTTGGAAGATGCCGGCGCGGCAGCGATCGTGTTGTCGTCGTTGTTCGAGGAAAAAATCGAAGCCGAGCAGCAGCAGATGGAGCGTTTCCTGTTCGGTCAGGGCATCGGTTACGGCGAAGCGGATTCGTTTCATCCGTTGCCGCCGCAGATATTGACCTACCAGGACCAGTACCTGGAGCATTTGCAGCGCCTGAAAAGCGCTTTAAACATTCCGGTGATCGCCAGCCTGAACGGCACTTCGGTCGGCGGCTGGATCGAATACGGCAAAGCCTTGCAGGACGCCGGCGCCGATGCGCTGGAGCTGAATATCTACCATCTGGCGGCGGATATTAGCGAAAGCAGCGAGACGGTCGAAAACCGCTATCTGGACATCGTTCGCGAATTGAAGCGGCAGATCAATATTCCGTTGGCCGTGAAACTGTCGCCGCAATTCAGCTCGCCGCTGCATTTCGTGCAGCGGTTGCAACAGGCCGGCGCCGACGGCGTGGCCTTGTTCAACCGCTTTTACCAGCCGGACATCGATCTGGACACCCTGGAAGTGGTGCCGAAACTGCAATTGTCGACGCCGGCCGAAGCGCTGTTGCGGGTGCGCTGGACCGCGCTGATGTATGGCCGGGTACGATTGTCGCTGGCCGTGACCGGCGGTTTTCACCAGGCCGACGACGTAATCAAGGCTTTGCTGGCCGGCGCCGATGTGGTGCATTTATGCAGCGTGTTGCTGGCGCACGGCGTCGACAAACTGGGCGAGATTCGCAGCGAACTGGCGCATTGGCTGATCGAACACGAATACGAATCGGTAGCTCAGATGAAAGGTAGCGTCAGCCGGCAACACGCGATCGACCCCAGCGCCTATGAAAGGGCCAACTACATTCACGTGCTGGACAGCTATACGCCGGCGCCGGGCGTATTGCGTTAGATAAACGATGCGGGATTTGGACGAGTTGTTCGCCGGCTTGGCCAAATCCCGGTTTCGCAGCCAGTTTCGTTTGAACGTCAAGGATTTGCAGTATCTGCAGACCAAGGGCATCGAAACCATCTTAAGCCACGCCGACGATTTTATCGGCAAACGTCTGGCCCCAGCCCAGCCGGTCAACGACGGCAAGCAAACGCCTTACCGCGGCCATCCGGTGTTCGTCGCCCAACACGCCACGGCCTGCTGCTGCCGCGGTTGCCTGGAAAAATGGCACTCGATTGCGCAGGGCAGGGAACTTAGTCTTGAGGAACTTAGCTACATCCGGTCCGTGTTGGAACGCTGGTTGCGCGGCGTGATGTGATGCTGCCGAATCGGGACAGGCGGAAATAACGGGGATAAAGCCGCTCCGGCACCGCCAGCCGCCTAGCGCAGGTAAAGCTGATCGACCAGGTTTTTAAACCATGCCGGCCGAAACAGCATGACGTACAAAATAGTGAGTTCCAGAATCGGTAGCGGGATGATGTGCAACACAATCAATACCAGCAACACTGCGCAGCAAACCAGCAATTTCGGGAAGAAGGGGGCTGTACTCATCATGATCTCCTAGCAAATCGGGGTTATCGGTTGAACCTTTCTCCTTTGAGCCAAGGGGTTAATGCCATTTAAACACCAATACGGTGATATCGTCGGCGAATTTTTCGGTGCCGCAGAATCGGCGCAAACACCCGAATAACGCATCGATTATTGCTTGTGGCGGCAAATCGGCGTTGGCGGCAATTTCGGATTTGACCCGATCCAGGCCGAAAAAGCCTAATTCGGTGTTCTCCGCTTCGACCAGGCCGTCGGTATAGAGCACTATCAAATCGCCCTCGGCCAACTCGACGCTTTTTCGTTCGAAGCAAACATCCTGGCGCAAACCGACGATCAGGCCGTCGGCATCCAGTTCGGCGAACTGCCGGCTATGGCGGTTGAACAGCAACGGCGGCGGGTGGCCGGCATTGGCGAAATGCAATTGCCGGTGTTCCGGATCGACTTGCAGGTAGAACAAGGTCAGAAAGTAGTCGGCCCGGTTCAGGTCGTGGAATAAAAACCGGTTCAGCGCGGACAGTACCGCTTCCGGCGCCGCCTCGGTACTACTTTTCATCCGGATCGCGCTACGGGTCTCGACCATGAACAGGGCCGGGCCGATCGAATGGCCGGAGACGTCGGCGATGACGATGTCCAGCCGCCCGCCGTCACGGTAAAAATAATCGAAATAGTCGCCGCCAACCTTGTCCGCCGGCAGGCAAAGCCCGGTGATCTCGAACTCGCCGGTTTTCAACGGCTCGGCCGGCGACAAGCCGGCCTGGATTTGCTGGGCGATTTTCAGCTCGTTTTGCGCCACCGCCAATTCGACCTGGGCCTGGCGAATTTGCCGTTCCGCCGCCTTGCGGCCGGAGATGTCGTGGATGAAGCCGCTGAAAATGTAGCTGTCGCCTAGTTTCAGCGGCGCTACGCTGATTTCGACCGGGAACTCGCTGCCGTCGCGCCTGAGCGCCACTTGTTCGGTCTGCCGGTTCAAGATCGTGCCGGCACCGGTTTCCAGAAATCGGCGCATGCCGTTGCGGTGCGCGGCGCGAAACCGCGGCGGGATGATCAATTCTTCCAGGCGGCGGCCGATGGCCGACTCCGCCGGCCAGCCGAACATCTGCTCGGCGCGCCGGTTCCAATCGGTGACGATGCCGTCGGCATCCATGATGACGATGGCGTTGATCGAGCTTTCGATGATCAGCCGCGTACGCTTTTCCGACTCGATCAAGGCATTCTGGTACTGCATTCGCGCCGTAATGTCCCTATCCACCCCGCGCCACTTTACCAAAGTGCCGGAATCATCCATTAACGGCAAACCGGTCGATTCGGTGATCACCGGATGGCCGTCCCGATGCCGGTAATGGTTGACCAGGGCATGAAACGATTGCTGGCTGGACGACATGCCGACATGGACTTGCTGGTCTTGCGCGGTCAGCAGTTCGGTGTAATGTTTGCCGATGATTTGTTCCGGCGTCAGCCCCAGGATTTGTTCGACCGCGATGCTGCTGTACAGGTAGTAACCTTTGGGGTCCTGTTCCCACAGCCATTCGCCGGATAAATCGGCCATTTGCCGGAAACGCTGTTCGCTTTCGGCCAGTGCCGATTCGACGGCTTTGCGGCCGGTAATGTCCTCGGCAACCGCCAGATAGTGCGTGGTGTTGCCGAGGCTGTCCTTGATCGCGCTGATGCTTTCCGCGACCCAGTATTCGCGGCCGGTCTTGTGCCGGTTGCAAATTTCGCCCTGCCATTCGCCGTTGACCGTCAATTGCCGCCATAGGTCTTGATAAGCTTGGACCGACATTTTTCCGGATTGCAGCAAACTGGGGTTTTGCCCCAACAGCTCGGCTTCAGCATAACCGCTCAGCAGCGAGAAGCGGGGATTGACGTAGACGATGCGGCCGCTAGCGTCGGTCACCATCATCGCACTTGCGCTTTGTTCGATGACTCGGCGCATGACCAAAAAATCGCTGGCCGGATCGATGGCTTGGATCAATAACAAGGCTTTGCCGGAGTCCGACCGGGGGCTTGGTAGCGTACTGACCGTGACCAGAGCCTGAAAGCTGTGGTATCTGGCCAGAAGTTCCGCTTCGAAACATTCGGCAACCTCCCGGTCGCCGGCCCGCGCCAGCGCCGCCCGGCACAGCGTTAGGCTGGCCGGCGCCATGATCCGCTCCAACGCCAATCCCGATAACTCGTGCGCGCCGTAACCGAGCAGCGCGGCGGCGGCTCGATTCGCGCCGTCGATAAGCGGACATGACGTTTCGCTGCTGCCGGTCGGGTAGCCGACCAGTAACAGATTGAAGGCCAGACTATCGATCAGTTGGCGCATGGTTCGGCTCGGCGCGGTCGGCCTTAGACCCGGCTATGCAGATGCGCCGCCAGCCGCTGCATCGCGGCCGAGGCGTCGGCCGGGTCCAGGCGGACGTCGATGATGCTGGGCGAGCTGCGGTTGTCCAGCGCGGCCGTGAGTGCCGCCTCGAACGCTTCCTCCGTGCCGGCGGCGTATCCTTGCAGCGGGCCGAAGACTTCGCCGAGCCGGTCGAAGCGCCAATCGCCGATGTCGTTAAACGGCCCCTCGAGAATAAAGCGCTCGGTACTGTACCCGCGGTTGTTGAAGACGACCACAATCGGGTCCAGTCCCAGGCGGGCAAACGTCGCCAGTTCGGTACCGGTCATCTGGAATGCGCCGTCGCCGACCAGAATCAGCGCCCGCCGGTCGCGGCGGGCGATTTGGGCGCCCAGCGCCGCCGGTACGGCAAAGCCCATGCTGGTGTAAAACGCCGACGACAGAAATTCCGACTGTTCGTGCACTTGCAGATCGATCGTCGCAAACAGGCAGTCGCCGACGTCGCAGACCACGATGAACTCGGGGCCGAGAGCTTGATTCAAGCGGCCGACCAGGCGCGAGGTGGTGATGGCGCGATCCGGCACAGGAAAATCCGGCGCGGTCACTGCCGCCGGCGCGGCAACGAATTTTTCCGGCCGCAGCGGTACCGATTTTGCCAACGCCTGCAGGAAATCCTTCAGCAATACCCGCGGGTAACGGTGCGAGCTGATCACGACTTCGTCCTGCGCGGCTCTGACCATGTGTTGCGGGTCGAGCTTGGCGGTATAGATGCCGGTGTCGACGTCGTTCAGCGTCACGCCCAGCATCAGCAATAAATCGGCCTGCTCGACCAGGTAGCGGGTGTATTCGCCGCTCATCGCGCCTTCGTAGATACCGAGATAGGCCGGGTGCCGTTCGGCGATCACCGATTTGCCGGTCAGTGTCGCGGCGACCGGCAGGCCGGAGCGGTTCACCAAGTCGACCAGAACCCCTTGCAAGCCGCGGCGATGGATTTCCACTCCGGCAACGATGATCGGCGAGCGCGATTTTTCGCCCAGTTCCATTGTTTCCGCCACTGCTTCGGCCAATGCGGTTTCGTCGCTGCCGCAAACTTCCGGTGCCGGACCCGGCATCGAGTAACCCGGCACTCTGACCCGATCTCGCGGAATTTCGATGTACACCGGTTTGGAGTAGTGGCGCGCAGCGGCCAGTGCCTGGTCGATTTGGCGGCAGGCAATCACCGGATCGTTCAGGACCACGCTGGCGCAGGTAATGCGCTCGAAAATTTCGCGTTGAAAGGTAAACGGCCCGAAACGGTGATGCAGCAACGGATCGTTGCGCTGTTCGTCGACCCCCGGCGCACCGCTGATCACGACGACCGGCGAGGACTCGGCGTAGGCACCGGCGACGGCATTGACCGTGTTCAGTGCGCCGACGCCGTAAGTCACCGCGACGGCGCCCAGGCCGGAACAACGGGCGTAACCGTCGGCGGCGAATGCCGCAGTGTCTTCGCGGGTAGTACCGATATGGCGGATCGGACTGTGCACCATTTGGTCGTAGAAGCCGAGAATGTAGTCGCCCGGCACGCCGAAGATGTCTCTGACGCCCGAGGCGTATAGCCGTTCGAGCAAGTATTGGCCGATACTTTCGGCGTTTTGCGTGTTCATCGTGACCTCCCGGAAAGCTACGACTTGATATTGTTCCGCACCGGCCGGAAAAAACCAGCGCGAAGTTTGAACGTAAGACTGGATTGTTTATCGAAGTTTCCGCAGTGCGCCGGTTGCGGCCGATTGCGGTAATCTGTTCCGTAACCGGCGATTGCTGCTAGACTGCGGCTCAACAACCGCCGCCAATGTTTCTGCCCAACTTACTTCTATGAAACTCGAACTCGAAAAAAATCACGGCTTAAGCGTAGTCACAATTCGGGAACCGCGGGTGGACGCTCACAACTCGGCCGAATTGAAAGACTATCTGGCGCAATTGATCGAGAGCGGCGAAAACCGGATTCTGGTGCGATTGGCCGACGTCCGCTTCATCGACAGTTCCGGGCTGGGCGCACTGTTGTCGGCCTACAAAAGAACCGCCGCCGATGCCGGGCAGTTTGCGTTGAGCAATGTCCAGCCGCAAGTGTTGTCCATGTTCGAGATTACCCGGCTGAACCGCGTGTTCGAAATTTATGCCGATGCCAAGGATATGCTTCCGAATTAGCCGACGAGGTTGCCTATGAGTCCCACCTCCATCCAAGTCGATGTCGTCATTCCGACCCACACCAAGTATCTGGATCTGGTCGGCAGTATCGGCGAGCGTGTCGTCAGGGAGTTGGACGGCTTTGCCGGCGACCGGGAAGCTTTGGCCTACCAATTGAATCTGGTATTGACCGAGGCGGCGGCGAACGTGATCAAGCACGCCCACGACGCCGCCAGCAAGGATATGGTGCGGGTCACGATTCAGCTTTTGGACGAGACGCTGACCATCAGGGTCTACGACCACGGCCAGGGCTTCGATCTGGAGACCGTGCCCAGCCCCGATTTTGCCGCCGCCCCGGAAAGCGGGATGGGCTTGTTTCTGATCCGTTCGGTGATGGATAAGGTCAGTTACACCCGGCAAGCCGATTGCAACGTGCTGGAGCTGGTCAAATATTTGAAATGAGCCGGCGCCGTGGCATTCTGGGGCCATCAATCCGATCCGATTTCGTGTTCGCCGCTGTTAGCGAAACCAGGTAACCGGCAATCCCCTCAAAACATAGGGCATCGATCATGCAGAATCAGGACGCTTCTTGGAACGAACGACTTCTCGCCGCCTTGCAGCAGGCGCTCGACATCGAGCATGCGACGGCACTGTGGCGTAACTTTGCCTCTGTCTTACCCTTCGATTACCAGGCTCTGATCGCGCCGCAGCAAGCGGTTCGGGATCTGCTGAATCTGGAGCGATTAACCGGGCCAACGGCGCAATCGGCCGAATTGTTGGAACCCGCCAGCGCTGCCGAAGCCTACCGCCTGAATTTTTACGGCACTCGGCAACGTTATCTGGACGAATTCATTCCGGTGCTGGAGAACCTGAATTTGCGGGTTTTGGATCAGGTTCAGTTCGTGTTGGGTCTGGAGCGGCAAACGGTTTATCTGAAAAGTTTCAGCGTCGAACCGGCTGCGGCCGATTGCGTGGCGCTGGACCTGATCAGACCGCAGTTGCTGGCTACGATCCGGGCGGTGATGGCAGGGTGGGTCGAAAACGACGGCTTGAACCGGCTGGTGGCCTTGACCGGCATGGACTGGCGCGATTGCGACGTGTTGCGGACTTACCGCAATTATTTTCTGCAGTTGCACAACTGGACCAGCAAAGCCACCATCCAGCAGGCGCTGGCTGCCAATCCCGCCGCCGCGCGCGGGCTGTTCGATTATTTTGAAGCCCGGTTTCGCCCCGATCCGGAATGGCAGGATTACGCCGTCAGGGACGAGCAGGTGTTGTTTCCGTTGCGCATGCAACTGTTGCAAACCATGGCTGCGGTGGCGAATATCCAGCACGATCGGATTTTGCGCGGCCTGTTCAATTTGATCGACGCCACGGTACGCAGCAATTTCCACCTGCGGCGCGAGGCTGCCGAGCATTTTATTGCGATCAAACTCAACAGCCTGGGCGTGATCGACATGCCGGCGCCGCGGCCGCAATACGAGATTTACGTTCACGCCGCGGATATGGAAGGCATCCATTTGCGCGGCGGCCGGGTATCGCGCGGCGGCATCCGCTGGTCGGACCGGATCGACGATTTCCGTACCGAAATCCTGGATCTGATGCAGACTCAAATCAGCAAGAATGCCTTGATCATCCCGACCGGCGCCAAGGGCGGTTTCGTCGTCAAACCGGGCGGCTCGAACCAGGACTTCAGGCAGGCCGGGCAGCAGGCCTACCGTCGCCTGATCCGCGGCTTGCTGGATTTGACCGACAACCTGCAAGACGGCGTCGTGGTCGGGTCGCCGCAACTGGTGGTGCACGACGATCCCGACCCTTATCTGGTGGTGGCGGCCGACAAAGGCACGGCCAAATTTTCCGACATCGCCAATGCCGTTGCGGCCGAGTATCGGTTCTGGCTGGGCGACGCCTTTGCCAGCGGCGGCTCGCACGGTTACGACCACAAGGCGTTGGGTATCACTGCCCGCGGCGCCTGGGAATGCGTCAAGCGCCATTTCCGGGAAATGGGCAAGGACATTCAAACCGAGACTTTCAGCGTGGTCGGCATCGGTAGTATGGATGGCGACGTGTTCGGCAACGGCATGCTGCTGTCGCCCTGCATTCGCTTGCAAGCCGCGTTCAGCGGCCAGCATATCTTTATCGATCCGAACCCCCCGGCCGGCGCTGCCGTGTTCAACGAGCGCAAACGCTTGTTCGAATTGCCCGGTTCCAGTTGGCAGGATTACGACCGAAATTTGATCTCGGCCGGCGGCGGGGTCTATAACCGTAGCGATAAGGACATTCCGGTGTCGCCGGAACTGAAGAACTGGCTCGGCATCCGCTACCGCAGCATAGACGGCGAAGCCTTGATCCAGTACCTGCTGAAGGCGCCGGTGGAATTGCTGTGGCTGGGCGGGATCGGCACCTACGTTAAAGCCGGTGCGGAACGGCACGCCGATGTCGGCGACCGCGGCAACGACAACGTCCGCATCGACGCCGGCGAATTGCGGGCGCTGGTGGTCGGCGAGGGCGCCAACCTGGGTTTTACCCAAGCCGCCAGAATCGAGTACGCCTTGCGCGGCGGCCGGATCAACACCGACGCGGTGGATAATTCCGCCGGGGTCGATACCTCCGACCACGAGGTCAATCTGAAAATATTGCTCGCCGGCCTGCACAAGCAAAGCCTGGTCGACGATTGCCAAAGCTTGTTCGAAAGCCTGACCGACGCAGTATGTGCCGCGGTATTGCAGGACAACATCGCCCAAAGCCAGTGCCTGTCGCTGGACCAAATTCGTTGCCAGGCCGATCCGGGCTTGTTCATCCAGGTCGCTGAGCGGCTGGAGGCGGCCGGTTTTCTGGATCGTGGCGTCGAATCGTTTCCGGAGACCAAGGATATTCTGAGTCGGCCGGGGCAGATCCTGACGCGCCCGGAATTGGCCGTGTTGATGGCCGCCGCGAAAATGTTTCTGGCGCGGCAATTGGAGAAAGCGCGCGCCCACCTGGATGCGCCTTGCTACCAGCCGTACCTGGCGGCCTATTTTCCCGCGCCGCTGCGCGAGCGCTTCGGCGCCCATCTGGCCGAGCATCCGTTGGCGGCCGAGATCAAGGCCACCGTGATCGCCAACCGGATCGTCAACCAGGCCGGCAGCAGCTTTCTGGCGCTCGACGACGGTGAGAACGGCAGCATATTGGCGGTAGTCGACGCCTATCTGGCTTTCGATCAGGCGTTGGCCGGCGAAGCATTGCGGACGCGGATTGCGGCAGCCGGGCCGGAGCTGGCAAACGCTAGCCGCTACCGCGCTTTGCTCAAGCTGGAGCAGGCTTTATTAGACTTTTGTGTCTGGGCTGCGAGCCGGCGGCCGGCCGTCGAACCTGATAGCGAAACGGTCGCTGCGTATCGGACATTGCTGGCGGATTACCGGCGCTACCGCCTTGCCGACGATCCGGTCCCGGAGACCAGCGAGTATGCGCAAGCCGGAATGGCGGGGGCTTTGGCGGCCGAGATGGTTTTTATCGAAAGCCTGCCCGACTTTTTGTGGCTGGCGGCGCTGGTCAGCGAATCGGGACGCGATTTCGCCAGCGTCGACCGCTTGCTGCAATCCGTCGACCAAACCTTGGTTATTCGCCCGCTGGCTCAGCAATTGGCGCAGATTCCGCAACGCGATTTTTGGGTCCGGAGCGTTTGCGCCGCATTGCAGGCGGATTTGCGCCGTTTCGCCGGCGAATGGGTCAAGCAAATGCTGGCCCACGGTTGCAGTTCCTGCGCCGAATATATCGAACAGAAACAATTGCGGGCCGGCTTGAACCGCTACCGCAAAATTCAGGCGGAAAGCCGGAAATTGACGTCGTTGAATTTGTTGAGTTACGTCGCGCTGGTGCGCGCTTTGGGCGGGGTGTTGCCGGGGCAAGGCAATGCTGGCTGAAAACGTCCGATGATCGCCGTCGGCTGCCGAGAGTCCGATTTTTTGCGGTTTTTGCATGCTAGGGTTGGAACGCAGATCGGTTCTTGCTTTTAACCCGGACTGTTTTAAGCAAAACTTGGTTGGGGGCAATGTTTGATGCCGGCCATTTTGCGACATTCAAAGATAGCCAGTAAATGGCAGCAGAAAGCTGAAAGCTGCCGCTTAGCGCCGAGACATACAGATGCAACTCTCTAGTTTGCTATCTTAGTTGTAGCTTGGCTGTAAGTTATTTAAAGAGTGCATTTGCTGCCAGTAATTTTTTACCTGTAGCTTCGATAGTCGAGGAGTTTTCTCGAATAAAGACCTTTTCGCCATCGAATGATATTTGTTTTTGCGGCGGAATTCTTATTCTAAGAACCGACATTCCTTTGTAATCTACATAATCAGATTGTGACAATACTTGGCTTTTCAACGGCTCTGATAATTCGGAGTTTCTTACGAACCCCATTATTTTTTCCAAGCATTGCTCTTGGTTCATAGATAACAACAACATTTCTCTATCTAAACCGACAACATAACGCGCTCCAACAGCAATTGGCGTTATACCATCTAGTTCGGCTATTCTCTCTGCATCCGTTTTCTTGTCCGCAACGCCGATAAAAATAAATCCATCAGAATCTGGGCCGACGTTAGCGATACCGCATATCGTTTCAATAATTCTATTGCACAAGTTTTTATCGAACTTCCTATTCGGAGATAGATCCACAAACCCTTGTTTACATTCGTATCGTGAAGTTTCTATTCTTGATCTGCGAAGAGAGTTTTCCATATCAAGAGCCAAGCCCGCGCCATGCCTAAGTAAAGGAGGGTCTTTTTTAATAAAATATCTTTGGATTAAGCCTGTTGTCTTATCAACATTCTTTATTCGATCTTCGGTAGTGGAATATTTTGCACTAGAAATTAGCGATTTTTGCAAACCCTGAAGCGCGGCCATTATTTTTGAGCTATCGTCTGGCGTTTTCGCCTCGACAATAACGAGTTTGTGGAAGGCCATAAATATTGCAAAGAAAGAACTCTTGATAGGGTTTCTTGCACTTGGATTAACCACAGCCCTTAAAGCATTCGGTTCCAGACTGTACGACTCAATGACCTCTTTAAGTACCGAAAGAGTCACCTTTACCTCTTCCTTAAGACGATCCGGACCATAGTGATAAAACTCTCGGCGTAATCGTTCATATTCAACGTCATTTTCTTCATAGATTTTGTCGAAAAACTCTTTGCTTCTTGCGATGGGATCTCCGAGAACTATTGAGGCGCAAATATCCACAATCATTTCCTCATCTTCACTATCACGTAACTGCTTTGTCCAAAGCACTCCTTGCTTACACCAGAAAATTTCCTCCGCTTTTAAGGCGTAGCCCATATCAGTCCTACTAGTATCAATACTAATTTCAGGCATACCTGCGAGAGGGAGGCGATCCTTAGAAGAATCACCACGAATCTCAGATGCAAGCTCACGAATTAACATCGAGAAGTCATCGACCATGCCAGCTTGACGTTTTTCTTGTGCACTCAGCTGGCGCCCACCTGAATTTATCCGTCCAAATACATCAGTAACCTGATCGTCAGTTTCGATCGGAAAAATAGTTACCGCCAATTGGTAATCTAGAAGATCGGCACAGACTGAAGGAGGTAGAAATGCGTGCTCCTCACGGTTAACAGGAATAAATATACCTGCCTCAGCTGCTTGTTTGGCCCTTGAGAACTCATTGATGTCGAAATATTTATCACCTATTGGAAATACGTTATCAATAAATGAGAAGATTGCATTCAATCTCTGCATGCCATCCATGATTTCGTAATAAGTCGATCCAGCTTCAGAAGCGTCGGCGAAGAGAATCAAGGGTATGGGGTAATCTCTGATCAAGCTATCAATTAGGCTCTGCTTTTCCTCTAAGGTCCAAACAAGCTTCCGTTGATACTTGCGATTTACGATTAATCGATTATCTCGAAACAGGCGATATGCTTCTTGGACACTCATTCCGCGAGGGGTGATACTCATTTTTTTATCCTATATATCCGTGAGTCTAGAGTACAGGTAAAAGTTTGAAGGTAGCGGCACAGGCATACATACCGCTATATCATCGTTTAAAAAGGAATTATGACTGCTAAAGGTTAAGTTTAGCCATTGAATATCATAGATCGGTGTCCGCACAGGTTGGCTTACACTAGCCGAGAACGCTAGAATCAAGGGGTGATATTTTAGACATTTTGGTTCAGCTCAATGTTAGCGCGTAGGCTGGGTAGAGCAACGCGAAACCCAGCAATCGCAGTGAACTATCCAAGTTTCTTTACGTTAAAACGGCTCGTTAGATTCGAAAATTTAAGCACTTCCAAGCTGGGTTTCATTATCATTCAACCCAGCCTACCTTTACAAACCCAACGTCGGCTTATAATCAATTTACCGCCAT
The DNA here is from genome assembly GCF_024505045.1 of Methylomonas aurea. Taxonomy (GTDB): domain Bacteria; phylum Pseudomonadota; class Gammaproteobacteria; order Methylococcales; family Methylomonadaceae; genus Methylomonas; species Methylomonas aurea. The sequence goes on from NZ_JANIBM010000003.1 coordinate 106,587, forward strand.
TTGAAAAGCCAAAGCGATTGTCGCTTATGGGTCGTAACAAGACAATCCCCCTTGCCCACCAGTCGGCGAATTTCCTGAGAACCGAAATCCAGCCAAAGTAACGTGGCTCAACATAACTCCCAGCGGCTTTCATTCCAACCTTGGCATGCAATGGCCAATTTTTGTTGTACTAACGGACCAAATCCGGCTACTATCCTGCGCATGTTATTTTCTAATCCGTTATTTCTCGTCAATAAACGCCGCTGGCTATGGGGCTTGCCTCTCGCCGTGGTGTTTGCGTTTTTCTAAAAACTTTCAAGCAACCGCGGGCTTGCCGCAGTTGCTTCGTCATTTGCCAAAGGCCCGCATCGATTCAGGAGGCCTAATGGCAACAACCGTTTCCACCCATTCATTTCAACACCGCCGTTTGCTCGGCTTCGGTTTGGCGACTTTGGCCGCGATCGGTTTTTCCGGCAAAGCCATTTTCGTCAAACTGGCTTATGGCGAAGCGGTCGATGCCGTGACTTTGTTAGCGTTGCGGATGCTGTTTTCGGCGCCGTTTTTCCTGATCGTGGCCTTGCGCCATGCCTGGCGAAAACCGACGCAGGCCTTGAGCCGGCGAGATTACGCGGCGCTGTTGTTATTGGGCCTGCTGGGTTACTACCTGTCCAGCCTGTTCGACTTCATCGGCCTGCAATATATCTCTGCCGGTCTGGAGCGCTTGATTCTGTTTTTGTACCCGACCTTGGTCGTGGTGTTGTCGGCGCTGTTGTTGCACAAACCGTTCGGCCGCAAAGAGATCGTCGCCTTGCTGCTCAGTTACGTCGGGATCGGCGTGGTGTTCAGCGAGCAAGTGACGTTGCAGGCCGAACATTTGTGGTTGGGTGCCGGTTTCGTGTTTGCCAGCACGTTGACTTACGCGGCGTATCTGATCGGCACCGGCGAGACGGTGGCCAGGATAGGCGCGTCGCGCTTTACCGCCTACGCGATGCTGGTGGCCTGTGCGGCAACGCTGATCCAATTCCTGTTGACCCATCCGCCGCAGGCGCTGCTGGTCTCGGCTCGGGTCTATCAATTGAGTTTGTGGATGGCGATTGTGTCGACCGTGTTGCCGGTATTCATGTTGTCGGCGGCGATCCGGATCATAGGCTCCAGCCATGCTTCGCTGATCGGCGCGTTGGGGCCGGTGGCGACGCTGTTTTTAGCGAACGTGTTTCTCGGCGAACAACTGAGCACCTTGCAAATGGCCGGTGCGGCGCTGGTGTTGGCCGGGGTGTTGAGCCTGTCGCGAAAATGAACCGCGGCGCAGGCCTTAGTGCCGGTCGTCGGCCGATCCGCCCGAGGCCAGCATTTCCCTGGCATGGGCCAGCGTGTTTTCGGTGATGGTGACGCCGCCCAGCATCCGCGCCACTTCGTGCACCCGTTCCTCATCGCTGAGTCGGCGGACGCTGGACGAGGTGACGGCGGCCTTCTGGTTTTTGGCGACGAACAGGTGCTGGTGAGCTTGGGCGGCGACCTGCGGCAGGTGAGTCACGCACAACACCTGGCGATTGCGGCTGAGCCGGCGCAATTTCTGGCCGACGATTTCGGCGATGCCGCCGCCGATACCGGAATCGACCTCGTCGAATATCATGGTCGGCGTGGTTTTGTCGGTGCTGGTTGTAACTTGAATCGCCAGACTGATGCGCGACAATTCGCCGCCGGAGGCTACTTTAGCCAAAGGTTTGGCCGGCAGGCCGGGATTGGTGCTGACCAGGAATTCGATCTGGTCCAGGCCGTTGCGCTGCGGTTCGGCCGGTTCCGGCGTCTGCAGTTTGACGATGAATTCGCCGTGCGGCATGCCCAGTTCCTTGATCGCATCGGAAATCCGTTGCTGCAGCTCGGCGCCAGCCTGGCGCCTGCTGTCGCTGAGGTCGGCGGCCAGTTTGCGGTACTGGTTCAGCAAGCGTTGGCAATCGGCGTGCAGCGCTTCGATGCGTTCGCTGCTGTGGCTGAGATTGTGCAATTCTTCGCTCAAGCCCGTGGCCAGGGCCGGCAGTTCTTCCGGCTGCACTTTGTGTTTGCGGCTGAGCGACTGGATCACGCCAATTTGGGTTTCCAGCCAAGCCAGCTGTTGCGGATCGGCCTCCTGGTTTTCCAGGAAACGGCGCAATTGCTGGGTGGCTTCGCCGATCTGGATTTCGGCGTCGCCGAGCAGTTCCGCCACGCCGTTCAGCTCGGCCGCGTATTGGCCCAGCTCTTGTAGCGCGTGGATCACGTGGCCCAGCATGTCGGCAACCGACTGCTGGTCGTTGTCGTACAAAATCTCGAGTTGCTGTTGGCCGACGCCGAGAATTTTGCCGAGGTTAGCCAGCTTGTGGTGTTCGTCGGCCAGGGCCTGGTAATCGAAATTTTCCAGGTCCAGTTGCTGCAATTCCTCCAGTTGGTAGCGCAGCAATTCCTCGCGCTCGGCCTGGTCGCTACCGGCCTTCAACAGTTGCTGCAATTCCTTGTGCGCCTGGCGCCAGTTTTGGTAGCAAGCGTTGAGTTGTTCCAATAAGGCCTGGTTGTTGGCGAAACCGTCCAGCAGCCGGCGTTGCTCTTCGCCGTCCAGCAAGGTCAAATGGGCGTGTTGGCCGTGGATTTCGACCAATTGCCGGCTCAGGGTCTGCAGGGTCTGCAGATTGACCGGCCGGTTGTTTATGTAAGCTTTGGAGCGGCCGTCCTCGCTGACCGTGCGCCGGATCAGGCACTGGCTGTCGTCGTCCAGTTCGTGGTCGGCCAGCCATTGTTTGACCAGTGGCGCTTTGCTCAAATCGAATTCGATATTGATCTCGGCCCGCTTGCTGCCGGGACGGACGTAACCGGAATCGGCGCGGTCGCCGAGCGCCAGGCCCAACGCGGTCAACAGGATGGATTTGCCGGCGCCGGTTTCGCCGGTCAATACCGACATGCCCGGGTCGAGGTCCAGATCCAGGGCGTCGACCACGGCCAGATCGAGAATGTTCAGGTTTAGCAGCATGGGTTCAGGCGGGGTAGCCGCTCCAGTTCAGTTTGCTTCTCAGGATGTGGAAAAAGTCGTGGTCTGCCGGGTGCAGAATTTTAATCGGTTTCTCGGCCTTCTTGATCACGATCTTGTCGTTGATGCGGACGTCCGGAATTTCCAGATGGTCGCAGGTCACCAACGCATTGATTTGTTTGGCGCGGCTGAAGCGGACTTCGATGGTGACGTTGTCGTCGATCACCAGCGGCCGGTTGGACAAGGTATGCGGATTCAGCGGCACCAAGACCAGGGCGTGCAACGCAGGATGCAGGATGGGGCCGCCGGCCGATAGCGAATAGGCGGTGGAGCCGGTCGGCGTGGCGACGATCAAGCCGTCCGAGCGTTGCGTGTTCAGATAGATGCCGTCTATGCTGGTGACGATCTCGATCATGCTCGGCGTGACCCAACGGTGCACCACGACCTCGTTGACCGCAGTTTGCTGGTGGATCAGCGTGCCGTCGCGGATGATGGCCGCATTCAATAAGTGGCGCTGTTCGGTGATGTAATTACCGGCCAGAATCTGCTCCAGGCTGCCGGACAGTTGTTCCGGCGAGATATCCGCCAAAAAACCGAGCCGGCCCAGATTCACGCCCAGCAACGGCACGTCGAAATCGGCCACCGCGCGCGCCGCGGCCAGGAAAGTACCGTCGCCGCCTAATGCAATCATCAGATCGCAATGCTCCGGCAGACGTTCGATGTAGACGCCGGTGACCTCGGCGTTCTCGATCAGATCGGCGCTTTGGCTTTCCACCGCCACTTGAAAACCCCGGCGCAGCAGATAGCGGTAAAGTTGGTTCAGCGTCGGCGCGATACCGGGGTCGCCGAACTTGCCGACGAGGCCGATGCGCTGGAATGGACTTGGCATGGATTAGGCTGTATTGGATGTGTTGTTTGGATTATACAAACAGGCAGGCGGAAAGTCTTCGCGCAAAGTATGCCTGCTCAGCGCGGCCGCTGAAGGCCTAGGTATTTAGACCTATAGACAAACCAACGTATGCAGCTAGAATCCAAAAAATTTCCGGCGCACCGCGTTACCGAAAATTAACAATTTTGATCCGATTCCATGAAATTCGACAGAGTGATTCTGGTTGTCGATGCAGACATCTCCTCTTACAAAGGCATTTTGCGGATGGCCGAACGGCTTGCTGCCGAGGTGGTGCATTTTTCCTGTAGAACTGCGTTAAGCCACTGGACCACCGAAAACCGTTTGCGTTTCGACTCCGCCAAGCTGGCTTTATGCGTGGTGTTCGATCCGGAGTTTCTGGATGTTTTCGAGCGTTGGCCGGCGGACGGTTTTTTCGGCCAGTGTCCGCGGGTCTGTATCAGTCGAGCCGGACGCATGTCCAAGGCGGTGCAGGCAATCAACTCCGGTGTTTTCGACTTGATCGAGAAACCGTTTCGGCTGGACCGGATGCAGATCGCCTTGGAGCAGGCACTGACGGCATATGAGTGCGATACCCGGCGGGTCAGCGAATTCAAGAGTTTGACTCGCCGAGAGTTGCAGACCTGCGAGATGGTGGTCAGCGGCCTGACCAACCGGGAAATTTCCGAGCAATTGGATATTTCCATCAAAACGGTCAAGGTCCACCGCGCCAACCTGATGCGCAAGGTACGGGCCAAATCGGTTACCGAGTTGTTGCGCGGCTACGACGAATTCAGGGCCTCGGTCAATGCCGCACCCGGCGCGGCGAAAAAATTTTCCGCCGGTACATGAGGCCGGCGCTGACAGCAGAGATGGCCAGTCGGCACTGCCGATTCGCGCCATTCATCAACCGGCCATACCTTCCGCCATCCTGGCTCAAACCAACCGTTAACCCCATTTCAACTTTCATGGAATTAACTCTGTTTCCCACCGTAGGCAAGATTGCCCAGCGCGAAATTTTACGAGCCACGCTCGATACCGACCTGCGCGAGGTATCGGAGCTGCTGAGCCGGTACAACGTCAGCAGCGTTGTGATAGAGCAAGCGGACGGACATTATGTATTTTCGGTCGAAGACCTGTTGTCCTATGTCCACGACGGCGGCCAAACTTCCGCTAAGCTGAGTGACCTGCCGATCCGCAAAGTCGCCTGCATCGACGAAAACGAACATATCCTGGCCGGCTTGGATCGGCTGGAGAAGAGCGGCGACCGCTACTTGGGTGTGGTCGGCAGCGGCGGCGAACTGGTGGGGATATTGACCTATACCGATATCTTGTCGGCCGTTGATCCGACCGTGCTGGTCCAAAAAAAAACCATAGGCGAGCTGATCTCGCGCACGGAACCGGTCACTTTTTCGCCGGATTGGATCCTCGAGGACGTATTCAGCCACCTGCGCAAAATGGAAGATTCGATTATCGTCGTCGATGCCGAAGTACCGGTCGGCATCGTCACGACCAAGGACATTTTTCGGATTCTGTCGTCCGGCAGCGCCACGGATTTGCCGCTGGCGAAATACATGACCAGCCCGGTCGTGACCACCCGTACCGACGCGACGATAAACGATGCCTTGATGCAACTGAAAACCCTGAAGATCAAGCGCTCGGTAGTGGTCGACGAAAACCGCCGCCTGGTCGGTGTCGTGACCCAAAGCGAACTGGTCGGGTTCGCTTACGGAACCTGGATCGATTTGGTCAAACACCACTCCTGCGAATTGAAGGAACTGGTCGGGGTATTGGAATCGAAGGCGCAAGGCCTGGAAAAGTCCGCAGTGAACGATCCGCTGACCGGCATCGGCAACCGGCGCATGTTGCAAAAACGCCTGGCGGAGGAAGTTCAGCGTATGCGCCGTTACCAGTCTGCGCCGTTTTCGTTGTTGCTGATCGATATCGATCATTTTCAACGCATCAACGATAGCTACGGGCATGTGGTCGGCGACGAAGTCTTGAAAAGGGTGGCGGCGACCCTGTGTAGTTTGGTCCGTGCCGTCGACCACGTGACCCGCTGGGGCGGCGAAGAATTTGCAGTCCTACTGCCGCATACGCCGCTTGCCCGCGCCTCCGAATTTGCCGCGCGCGCAAGCCGAGCCATCGAAAATATGGACTTGCCGCAGCAGATCCGCGCCACCGTCAGCATCGGCGCCGGCGAGTTCGCCGCCGCCGAAACCGAGCGGGCATTCTTCGAGCGGGTCGATAACGCCTTATACCGGGCGAAGCGCAACGGTCGCAATTGCGTCGTTGCGGACGCCAGCCCGGCGGAGGCCTGATATGAAGCGGCCGGATACCGTTTTGACTTACTCGGCGTTGGCGCTGACCTGCGGTTGCTGGTTATGGAGCCGAACCTTTGGTCCGGTTTTCGCCGACTGGCCGCTGCTAGTCGCCGCATTGCTGTGCGGCTCCTTGTTCTGTTCGTTCAGCGGCCGAAGGCAATGGCAGGACAACCAGCGCCGACGCATGGAGCAATTGGAACAGGCAATGCTGGAATACCAACAATTGTCCCATCAGGCCCTCGATTACGCCGAGCGGCGTTTTTCGGCGCTGGAAGACAAAATGGCCGTGGCCAGGCAAACCATTTGCGATTCGACCGGCAAATTGTCGGCGAGCCTGACCGGGTTGGAAACGCAATCGGCCGAACAGCGTCGGGTGTTGCGCGCGCTGATCGGCGAGGTGTTGCAGATGACCGGGCTGGATAGCGGAACCGGCCGCGATTCCGTCGGATTGCAGAAGTTTTTCGACCATACCCAGGGCTTGGTCAAAGAGTTCGTGGCGAAAATGGACGAGTTGCAGGACTCCAGCCAGGAAGTCGCCTCCAGTTTCGGCGAAGTTCAGAAAAAGGCGGCCCGTATCGAAAACTCGCTACGGGCGGTCAGTAAAATCACCCGGCAAACCGATACGCTGGCCTTGAACGCTTCAGTCGAGGCGGCAAGAGCCGGCAACGCCGGCCGCGGCTTCGGCGTGGTGGCCGACGAAATCCGCAATCTGGCGGCGCAGACCCGCCGCTTCAGCGACGAAATCGGCAGCACGTTGCAGGACATCATTCGTTCCCTCGGCGAGGTAGGCTTGCGCGTGGCGCAAGCGGCGCAGACCGATTTGAGCTTGGCCGAACGTTCGCACGAGAACATCGCTAGCCTGAATCGGGAACTGCTCGAGTTGACGACGATGGCCCACGGGCATTCCAGCCACATTACCGAAGTCAGCGACCGCATTCAGTACTTGGCCCAGGAGGGGGTGGTGGCGATCCAGTTCGAAGATATCGTCACGCAGATGATAGACGGCATCGCCCAAGAGACTCAGAATGTCGGCGGATATCTGCAGGCGATTTTGCGGCTGCACCAGGACCGCGACCAAGCCGACGGGCTGCAGCGCTTCGACCAGCGCATTCGCGGCTTGCGCGTATTATTGCTGGATAATGCGCTCGAAGCGCAATCTGCCGATCGCCGCCGGCTCACGCCCGACCAAAAGGTCGAGTTGTTCTAAAACCGCCGGCCGGCGCCGTCTTTGGCGCCATAAAGCGGGGAAATCCATGCAGCTTCGGGAAGTTACCGCAACGTTTCTCGCGGCAAGGGCGCAGCGCAATGGTTCGGCTTTGACTTTGCTGGAAAACAGCCATCATGCCTGCCGCAACGGCGGATACATTTGCTAACCCGACAAAGCGGAATCGATTGTCGTCGTTCTGCGCTAAGAAAAACCGCCGCGATCGCAAGTTATAGCGCGCCGGCCGTCGCTGGCTGGCAATGGCTTTGATCGACGCTTCGTCTGAGGACACCGACAGCGCGTCGTGGTTGGGCACTTAATCGGGCTGATCTGCAAGGCGTTAACTTTAGCTTCTCGGTAGCGAAACAATATTTGAGATTCGAATTTACATTCCTCCGATTACGCTTTGCTAATCGGAGCTACGGGGGCTATGCGGGCAACCAAGTTTATCCGTGGCTTTTAGGCTCCAATCCTCAATTCCGTCGCCAGCCCAATCCAAGGGCAATATCCCACGCCGAACATAACGGTGAAATGATGAAAACGGCCAATCCCGAGCCCGATGTACCCAACCGTGTTTCACCGGATTGAAGTGAATGTAATCGATATGATGTTGCCAATCCTGTTCGTCGCGAATGGTATGCTCCCAATAACGCCGTTGCCAAATGGATGCGCTGCCGTCGCGGCGTTTTCCGACATCGAGGCCGTTGCGTGCTAGCGATTGGGTAAATAGGGATTTAATCGATTTCCAGCGTCCAGGATAATCGGTGTCGTGATCCGGCAAACGCCAGATGGTGTGTAAATGGTCGGGCAAAACCACCATCGCCTCGATTACAAACGGTTTGCGGGCGCGTGATTGCGCAAAAGCAGCGTGCAATTCATCGACATAATCAACCAGAAAACGTGCCCGGCGGTCGCGCAGCGTCACCGTGAAAAAGTACGTTCCCCCCGCCACGAAATTACGCCGATACACCACCATGACAATTCCACAATCAGTTTGAGACGAGCCAAGTGTAGCCTCGATGGAGCGTCAGCGGAATCGAGGGCGTTAGCTATCCGGTCTCAAGCTCACCTCGGCAATTGGCAAAATTGGCCTTCAACACCTCAAAACAGCATCGGCAAACGATAGGGAATCGGCCTCCGAATCCTCGATTCCATCGAGGCTACTTGCTACAAGCATCCAGTCAATTGTCACTTTTCATCCTCAAATTAAGGTATTGCCAAATACAATTGGTGACTAATAATTCTGAGGTAACTGTTTGATTGGCATGATAAAAAAAAGGCCGGTTCCCCGGCCTTTTCCAAATCGAATCAGGTTATTTCAACAACCCCTGCAACAACCTATTCAACTTATGCACAAACGCTGCCGGATCGTCCAGTTGGCCGCCTTCGCTGAGGATGGCCTGGTCGAACAAAATTTGGCTCCGGGCAGAGCGAATGCCGATTCGCCCTTTACGAGTTAGTTGAAAGAGACGATTTTTCCAGCCGCTCGGCCAGCCACATTTTGATAACGGATTGCCGGGTAACGCCGAGTCTTCCCGCTTCGCGGTCTAACGAATCGATCATCCAGGCTGGGAAATCGACGTTGACCCGCTTTTGGGTTTGCATAATGCGTTGAGCTTGCGACAAATCCAGCGAGTCGCTGATGTCGATGTCGTTGTCGAATTGTTTGTCGAACTCTTCAGCTTTCATACAATTTTACCTCTTCGGCACGTGAACGACGAACAGAAATGATGCGGATACGGTCGCCGCGATATGTGATTACTGCGGACCAATGTTTGCGCTTGATGACGCCGATTACCAAGAAGCGCGGCTCGTCCTCCGTTTTTGCCGGAATTTGTAGCAGCCGGGAATCGTTCCATAACACTTGGGCGTCAATGAAATCGATACCATGCTTTTCCAAATTGCTTCGGCTTTTAGCTTCGTCGAATTCAAATTTAAACATGATATAAAAACTATACCATTAAAACGTAAAAAGGCCGGTTTCCCGGCCTTTTTAAGTGGCTACTTGCTGGTTAGCTCAAAAGCCCAACCCTATCGAAAGCCAACGTGTTGGGTTAAGGCTGGCGCCTTTTATGCCCTTGGGGTAAACCCAACCTACTTCAATAGGTTTTGCAACAACCCATTCAACTTATGCACAAACGCTGCCGGATCGTCCAGTTGGCCGCCTTCGCTGAGGATGGCCTGGTCGAACAGGATGTGGCTGATGTCGGCGAAACGGGCATCGTCCTGCTCGTTTTTCAGGGCCTGGACGATGGCGTGGTCCGGGTTGATTTCGAAGATCGGCTTGCTGTTGCCGCCCATGCCGAACATGCCGCCGGCGTGGCCGGCTTCCTTCATGATCCGTTCCATGTGCAGGCTCATGTCGTAGGCGCCGGTTACCAAGCACGCTGGGGAGTCGGTCAGACGGTGGCTGATTTTGACTTCGCTGACTTTATCGCTGAGCACGTCCTTGATTTGTTTGACCACCGATTCGAAATCCTTGCTGACTTCTTCCTGGTGTTTCTTCTCTTCTTCGGTATCGAATTTGTCCAGGTCCAGCTCGCCTTTGGCGATCGATTGCATGTGCTTGCCGTCGAACTCGGTCAGGCTGGATACCAGCCATTCGTCGATGCGGTCGGTCAGCAATAACACTTCGATGCCTTTCTTGCGGAACACTTCCAGATGCGGGCTGCTTTTGGCTGCGGCGAAGCTGTCGGCGGTGATGAAGTAGATTTTTTCCTGGCCTTCCTTCATCCGGCTGACGTAGTCGGCCAGCGATACGTTCTGGGTTTTGTCGTCGGTATGGGTCGACGAGAAACGCAGCAGCTTGGCGACGCGTTCCTTGTTTTTGAAGTCTTCGATCGGGCCTTCTTTGATGACGTTACCGAATTGCTCCCAGAATTTTTGATATTTCTCGGCGTCGTTCTCGGCCAAGTCTTCCAGCATGCCCAAGACTTTTTTCACGGCGCCGGCCTTAATGTTGCTGATCTGCTTGCTTTGTTGCAGGATCTCGCGCGACACGTTCAGCGGCAGGCTGTCGGCATCGATCACGCCGCGAATGAAGCGTAGGTAGCGCGGCATCAGTTGTTCGGCATCGTCGGTGATGAAGACTTTTTTGATGTACAACTTGACGCCGTGCTTGGCATCGCGGTCCCACAAATCGAATGGCGCCCGGCCCGGAACGTAGAGCAGCAGGGTGTATTCGTTGGTGCCTTCGACCTTACTGTGGACGTGGACCAGAGGGTCCTGGAAGTCGTGACCGACGTGTTTGTAGAATTCGTTGTATTGCTCTTCGGTGATGTCGTCTTTGGCTTTGGTCCACAACGCCGAGGCGCTGTTGACGGTTTCGTCTTCGACCCGGGCCGGCGCGGTTTCGTTGCCGTCGTCGTCTTTCTCGGCCGGGATTTCCTTGCTCATGATGATAGGCAGAGAAATGTGGTCGGAATACTTTTTGATGATGGAGCGCAGTTTCCAGGCACTCAGAAACTCGTCTTCGCCTTCTTTTAGATGCAGTACGATTTCGGTGCCGCGGCTGGCTTTATCGACCGATTCGATACTGTACTCGCCCAGGCCGTCGGATTCCCAACGCACGCCCTGGTCGTGCTGCGCGCCGGCTTTGCGCGTGGTTAGCGTGACTTTGTCGGCGACGATGAAGGCCGAGTAAAAGCCGACGCCGAACTGGCCGATCAATTCGCTGTCCTTGGCCTGGTCGCCGGTCAGGCGTTCGAAGAATTGTTTGGTGCCGGATTTGGCGATGGTGCCGATGTGGTCCTGCACTTCCTCGCGGCTCATGCCGATGCCGTTATCGGTGATGGTGATGGTTTTCTTGGCTTCGTCGAAATCGACGCGGATTTTCAGTTCGCTGTCGCCTTCGTACAGGCCGTCATTGGCCAGGGCTTCGAAGCGCAGTTTGTCGGCGGCGTCGGAACCGTTGGAGATCAGCTCGCGCAAAAAGATTTCCTTGTTGCTGTACAAGGAGTGAATCATCAAGTGCAGCAAATGTTTTACTTCGGTTTGAAAACCTAGGGTTTGTTTGTTTGCCTCAACAGTCATGTCTATACTCTTCTGGTTGTAAAGTGGACTTGGGCAAATTGGGGATGGCCGTTAAATTTTTCAAGGCCGCGGTCGCGGCATTCGGGGCAAGCGGTGTTATGGTTTCGTTAGATGATTCTCGCCCATGAAATTGAGTTTAGCCGGTAAGCCGATTCTGATTGTCGAAGACAATCCGGTGATTCGTAAATCAATACGCGATATGTTGTACGGCTTGAACGCCGACACGATAGTCGAGGCCGACAACGGTGTCGCCGCCATCAACGCTATGGTGAAAACCACGTTCGAGATCGTGTTGTGCGACTACAATCTTGGGCCGGGCAAGAACGGCCAGCAGGTATTGGAGGAAGCGCGGCATCGCAAGCTGATCGATTACCGCAGCATTTTCATTCTGATCAGTTCCGAACAATCCACTGGCGCCGTACTGGGCGCGATGGATAGCAAACCCGATGAATACCTGACCAAGCCGTTCAACGCCCAACAGTTGATCAGCCGCCTGAGCCGGCACTTCGCCCGCCGCGACTATCTGGCCGGCATCGAAAAAGCCATGGCCAAGGGTGACTTGGCACAGGCGGTTCGGCGCTGCGACGCGCTGTTGGAGCGCGGCGACCTGAAAATGCGTCTGCATCTATTGAAAACGCGCGCCGAACTGGCTATTTCCGCCGGCGATTTCGAAACCGCGCGGCAGATTTACCGCGAAGTATTGCAGCAGCGGGATTTGCCGTGGGCCCGTGTGGGGTTGGGCGTAATCGATTTTCAAAACAATAACATCGAGCAGGCCATAGCCGGCTTTCAAAGTCTGGTCGCGGAGAATCCGATGCTGATGGAGTGTTACGACTGGCTGACTCGAGCCTACGAAGCGCTGGACCGGCATCAGGACGTCGAGCAGGTGTTGCAGCAAGCCCTGGAATTGTCGCCGCAATCGATCTTGCGGCAGAAGAAGTTCGCGGAAACCGCCGATAAGAACGGCAATCTGGAAGCGGCTGAGAAAGCCTACAAGGCGGCGCTAAAACTGGGCAAGTATTCGGTGCACCGTTCCTGCAGCGATTATGCCGGTCTGGCCAAGTTGTACGCCAAAACCAATGCCGGCGAGGAAGCCTTGAAGACCTTGAACGAGATGCGCCAGGAATATGCCAATCAGCCGGAAGCCGAACTGCGGGCGGCAACGGTAGAGGCGGATCTATACCGGGCGCAGGGCGACGAGGAAGCCGCGCAGCAGGCTTTGGATAAAGCCCTGGATCTTTGCGGCCGCTTGGGCAGCAAAGCGCCGCGGGAGTTGCAGTTGGACGTGGCTCGCGCGTGTTTTTTGAACCAACAGCACGACAAGGCCGAAGCCATCCTGCACGGGTTGATCCAGAACCATATCGACGACGAGCAATTTCTGAACAATTTGCGGGCTATGCAAAGCGGGATCGGCATGCACAATTATTCGGAAATTCAGATTCAAAAAACCCGGCAGGCTTTGATCGCAACCAATAACAAAGGTGTGGCGCTGTACAAGCAGGGTAAATTCAAGGAGGCGCTGGAATTATTCGAACAGGCGGTTGCGACGATGCCGGAAAACAAGACCATCATTTTGAACATGTTGAAAATCATCATCCACGACCTGAAAGCGAACCCTGCCGACGACGACAAGGAGCGGCGGGCCAGAATGCTGCTCAAGAAGGCCAAGCAATTGGGGGTGGAACAGCATAAGCTGGGCATGTTGCAAATGGAGTTCGGCAAATTGCACCGGCCGGCGGCGGCCAAGGCGTGACCATGTCCGGCCGCTTCGACAACGATACGTTGTTTCCGACCATTCTGGCGTTTACCGTACACGACATCAAAAACTCGTTGGGTACCTTGCTGGAATTGATTCGCCAGTTCTCCGCCAAACTGCAGGGCGAAACCGCCGATTTGGGCCTGTTGGAATTCGAGGCGGCCCGCATCAACCACAGTCTGATGCAATTGCTGGTGCTGTACAAAGTGGGCGCCAATAAATTCAGCTTGGTCGTCGACGAGTATCCTGCGCTGGATTTGCTCCAGGAAGCGGTGCATCAACAGGCGCGGCTGTCGGTGCTACACAATGTCGAATTGCGACTGGATTGTGCCGACGACCTGCCGGCTTTTTGCGATTTCGCCAATGTTGCCAATGCCTTGGCGGCGGTGCTGAACAACGCCTTGCGCTATACTCGGCATGCGGTGCTGGTTTCGGCCGAGCAGGACGGCGACTACTTGCGCATCGCGATAGAGGATGACGGCGCCGGTTATCCGCCGCATTTTCTGCAAGCCGATTTGAACAATGCCGCCGATCTGGATTGGGTCAACGGCAATACCGGTCTGGGCCTGTATTTCGTGTCGGTGATTGCCGGCCTGCACAAAAACGCCGGCCGTTCCGGTTACGTGACGATCGATAATTCGAGTCGGCTGGGCGGAGCCCGGTTTCGGCTATTTTTGCCTTGAATCCGCCGTTACTAAGTTACAATATCGGGCAGCGCGGCGAAACGCCTTGGAACAGTACATTTAACTATTCTTTGCATATGAGCATTTTAGTCACCGGCGGCGCCGGTTTTATCGGCAGCAATTTCGTTTTGGATTGGCTGGCGCAGAGCGACGAAACCGTCGTCAATCTGGATAAGCTGACCTATGCCGGCAACCCGGAAAATCTGGCCTCGCTGCAAGCCGATGCCCGTCACGTATTCGTGCACGGCGATATCGGCGATTACGATTTAGTGCTGGGCTTGCTGAATCAGCACCAAGTGCGCGCCGTGGTCAATTTCGCCGCCGAGTCTCATGTCGATCGTTCGATACACGGGCCGGAAGATTTTATCCAGACCAATATCGTCGGCAGTTTTCGTTTGCTGGAAGCGGTCCGCGAATATTGGAACAATCTGCAATCCGCCGAGCAACAGGCGTTCCGCTTCCTGCACGTTTCCACCGACGAGGTATACGGTTCGCTGGAAAAAGCCGATCCGCCGTTCGCCGAAACCAACCAATACCAGCCCAACAGCCCGTATTCGGCCAGCAAGGCCGCCAGCGACCATCTGGTGCGCGCTTACCACCATACCTATGGCTTGCCGGTGTTAACCACCAACTGTTCGAATAATTACGGCCCTTACCATTTCCCGGAAAAATTGATTCCGCTCTGTATTCAGAACGCGTTGTCCGGCAAGCCGTTGCCGATTTACGGCGACGGCCAGCAAATCCGCGACTGGCTGTTCGTCAAAGACCATTGCAGCGCGATTCGGCGTGTGTTGGCGGCCGGCAAACTCGGCGAGGTCTACAACGTCGGCGGCTGGAACGAAAAGGCCAATCTGGATGTGGTGCATACGCTGTGCGCGATACTCGACGAACTGCAGCCGCGTGCCGACGGTAAGTCTTATGCCGAGCAAATTACCTATGTCAAAGACCGTCCCGGCCACGACCGCCGCTATGCGATCGACGCGACCAAGTTGGAGCGGGAACTGGGCTGGAAACCGGCGGAAACCTTCGAAACCGGGATACGCAAGACCGTGCAGTGGTACCTGGATAACCAGTCCTGGGTCAACAATGTGTTATCCGGCGATTACCAGGCTTGGCTGGATAAAAATTACGCCGGGCGGGCCGTGTGAAGATCTTACTGTTCGGCAAGAACGGCCAGGTCGGCTGGGAACTGCAGCGCAGTCTGGCGCCGCTAGGCGAATTGCTGGCCTTGGACCGCCAGGATCGGCAGCACTGCGGTGACTTGAGCAATCCGGAAGGCATCGCGGCTACAATACGGGCTCTACGCCCCAATGTAATCGTCAACGCCGCCGCTTACACGGCGGTCGACAAGGCCGAAGCCGAAATCGAACTCGCCAATACCATCAACTGCGCGGCGCCGCGGGCGATGGCGGAAGCGGCGGCTGAATGCGGCGCTTGGCTGCTGCACTATTCGACCGACTACGTTTTCAACGGCAGCGGCAATCGGGCTTGGCGCGAGGACGATGCGACCGGGCCGCTGAATGTCTACGGCCAGACCAAACTGGCCGGCGAATGCGCGATTCAAGCTAGCGCTTGCCGCCATCTAATCTTCCGTACCAGTTGGGTTTACGCGGCGCGCGGTAACAATTTCGTCAAGACCATGTTGCGCTTGGCACAGGAACGCCAACAATTGTCGGTGATCGACGACCAGATCGGCGCGCCGACCGGCGCCGAGTTGTTGGCCGATGTTGCGGCTCACGCCATCCGCACCGCATTGCTGACTCCGGATGTTGCCGGAGTCTATCATCTAACGGCGGCCGGCGAGACTAGTTGGTACGAATACGCACACTTTGCGCTGGATTTCGCCCGCCAGGCCGGCGTCGCACTGAAGACGCCGAAGCAGGCGATCACCGCGATCCCGACCAGCGCGTATCAGACACCGGCCAAACGGCCGTTGAATTCGCGGTTGAATATCGAGAAATTGCAAGCCGCGTTCGATTTGCGCTTGCCGCCGTGGCAGGCAGGGGTCGAGCGCATGTTGGCCGAGTTGTACGGCAAATAGCCATGCGTTTGACTGACGACCAAGTCCGGATTATTCGCGGCACGGCGCATAGATTTTTAGGCGACAAGGCTCGGGTTTGCTTATTCGGTTCGCGGAGCAAGGATGACGGCAAAGGCGGCGATATCGATCTTTATTTTGAAACGGATCAGGTCTTGCCGAATCGGGCAGATGTCATTTGCCGAATTTATGCCGCATTGGTGCTGGCCTTGGGTGACCGTAAGATCGACGTGCTGGTCAAGGATGCCAATACGCCGACTGCGCGGATTTTCGAAGTTGCCGCGCGCACCGGGGTATATCTTTGAGCATCAGATATATAGCGGAATATGCCGAAGACGCGGTGTTGGCATTGGCGATAGCCCGCAAGGAAGCCAGCCATTTACGCTATACCCAAAGTACCTTGTTCGATGAAAGCATCGATGCCGATTGGGTAAACGAGTTGGAGCAAAATGAACAACGGGCGGAAAAAATCGATGCGTTTGTGAGCCGATTCGGCCGCTTACAGGACTTTATCGGCGAAAAACTTATTCCGCGGTTTGCAGCCTTGTTGGGTGAAAATCCGAAATCGTTGTTGGATATGTTGGCATTTGCCGAGAAAATGGATTGGCTGGAGAATGCCGAAAAATTTATAGCGGCCAGAAAGTTACGGAATTTATTGGTGCATGAATATATGATCGATAGCCAACTGTTCTTACAGACGCTGTTGTCGGCTAATACGGCAACCGATATGTTGTTGGCTGTCGTTAACGCGGTGGCCGGCGAGGCCGAGCGTCTATCGTTGCCATCGCCGCAAGCCAAAAGACTTTAATCTAACCCGGTTCGAATAACGATGACTCAGCGTAAAGGCATTATTCTGGCAGGAGGTTCCGGTACCCGTTTGTATCCGGTTACCAAAGCGGTATCGAAGCAATTGCTGCCGATTTACGACAAGCCGATGATTTATTATCCGCTCAGCACGTTGATGTTGGCCGGGATCCGCGACATTCTGATCATTTCCACGCCGCAAGATACGCCGTTGTTTCAACAGTTGCTCGGCGACGGCAGCGATTGGGGGGTGAATTTGCATTACGCGGTACAACCCAGCCCCGACGGCTTGGCGCAGGCCTTCATCATCGGCCGGGAATTTGTCGGTGCCAATCCCAGCGCCTTGGTTTTAGGCGATAATATTTTCTACGGCCACGATCTGTACCAACAACTGCGAACGGCGCATCATCGAGCTGACGGTGCGACGGTTTTCGCCTACCACGTGCAGGACCCGGAGCGTTACGGTGTAGTCAGCTTCGACGCAGAGGGTAGGGCTTTGTCGCTGGAGGAAAAACCGGCGCAGCCGAAGAGCCATTACGCCGTGACCGGCTTGTATTTTTACGATAACCAAGTGGTGGATATCGCCGCCAATTTGAAGCCGTCAGCGCGCGGCGAGCTGGAAATCACCGACGTCAACCGGGTCTATCTGGAGCAACAGCAACTGAATGTCGAGATCATGGGGCGCGGCTACGCCTGGTTGGATACCGGTACCCACGCCAGTCTGATCGAAGCCAGCAATTTCATCGAAACCATCGAGTCTCGCCAGGGCCTGAAAATATCGTGCCCGGAGGAAATTGCCTGGCGTAGCGGCTGGATTGGCGACGAGCAGATCGAAAAACTGGCCAAACCGCTGGCAAAGAACGGTTACGGCCAATATTTGTTGGGCTTGCTTAACAAGCAGGTGTTTTGATTGGCCGGTTTGGTTGATTGCTATTTGCGATATCCCGAAACGATATCAAATCCGAACGACTCTGAGGGTTCGCCAATCGAGCGGTTTGTCGTCCTAGTTTAAAGTGTTACTGATCAACCGTAGTTACTTTCGTTTCAATTTTAGATAAGTCATGCAAGCCACCCGCCTAGCTATTCCCGATGTCGTATTGTTTACTCCTAAAGTGTTCGGTGACGAGCGTGGCTTTTTTTTCGAAAGTTTCAACCAAAGACTGTTCAATGAGTTGACCGGAGTCGAGGCCAACTTCGTGCAGGATAACCACTCGAAATCGCAAAAAGGCGTGTTACGCGGTTTGCATTACCAAATGCCGCCGATGGCCCAGGGCAAGCTGGTCCGGGTCGTGCAGGGCGAAGTATTCGACGTTGCGGTTGACATTCGCAAAAGCTCGCCAACCTTCGGCGAATGGGTCGGCGAAATATTGTCGGCCGATAACAAGCGGCAAATGTGGATACCGGAAGGCTTCGCCCACGGTTTCGTGACGCTGTCCGATACTGCGGAATTTCTGTACAAAACCACTAATTACTATGCGCCGCACCACGAGCGCTGTATTGCCTGGAACGACAAGAGTCTGCAAGTGAATTGGCCTTCTGCCGGCGAACCAGTTCTCTCCGGAAAAGATCTTGCCGGACAACCGTTTGCGGAAGCCGAAATGTTCGATTGAGCGAGCCGGGTACTTGCGATCCATACGGTTTCGGGCTCTATAAAATTCCTTTTCAAATAATATGCTACGCGACAAAACCATACTGATTACCGGAGGTACCGGTTCCTTCGGCCACACCTTCGTGCCGTTGACCTTGGCCAAATACAATCCGCGCCGCCTGGTGATTTTCTCCCGCGACGAGATGAAGCAGTGGGAAATGGCGAAGTTGTACGGCGACGACCCGCGCGTCCGCTTTTTTATCGGCGACGTGCGCGATAAAGACCGTCTGGCCCGCGCGTTGAACGGTATCGAATACGTCGTACACGCCGCGGCGACCAAAATCGTGCCGACTGCGGAATACAACCCGTTCGAATGCGTCAAGACCAATATCATCGGCGCGATGAACCTGATCGACGCCTGTATCGACCAGGGTGTGAAGCGCGTAGTGGCGTTGTCTACCGATAAAGCCAGCAGCCCTGCCAATCTGTACGGAGCGACCAAACTGGCTTCCGATAAATTGTTCGTCGCCGGCAATTCGTATTCCGGCAAAAACGAAACCCGGTTTGCCGTAGTGCGTTACGGCAATGTGATGGGCTCGCGCGGTTCGGTGATTCCGTTTTTCCAATCCATCGCCCATAAAGGCGTGTTACCGATCACCGATGCCCGGATGACGCGCTTCATGATCACGTTGGAGCAAGGCGTGGATTTGGTCTGGCGCGCCTTCGACGACATGGTCGGCGGCGAAATTTACGTCAAGAAAATCCCGTCGATGAATATCGTCGATATCGCCCGTGCGGTGGCTCCCGATGCGCAGCACGAAATCGTCGGCATTCGCCCCGGCGAAAAATTGCACGAACAGATGATAGGGCTGGAAGACGCGCCTTATACCTACGAGTACGACGACTACTACAAAATTCTGCCGGCGATTCACAACTGGAGTTCCGATCCCGAGCGCATCAACCAGGGGGTGCGGGTTGCGCCGGATTTTGTCTATTGTTCGGATAACAACACGGAATGGATGAGCGTGGCCGAGTTACAGGCCTGGCTGGAACAGAACCGCGATAAAGTCGGCAAAATATGACCGCATTCATTCCTTACGGCCGCCAGGATATCAGCGAAACCGACATCCAGGCGGTCATCAATGTCTTAAAGTCCGATTTCCTGACGCAAGGG
The DNA here is from genome assembly GCF_024505045.1 of Methylomonas aurea. Lineage (GTDB taxonomy): Bacteria > Pseudomonadota > Gammaproteobacteria > Methylococcales > Methylomonadaceae > Methylomonas > Methylomonas aurea. The sequence goes on from NZ_JANIBM010000003.1 coordinate 126,053, forward strand.
CCGGCAGTCCCGGCTTTCGAAACCGCAGTTTCGGAATATTGCGGCGTGCGCCATGCCTTTGCCGTCAACAGTGCGACCTCGGCGCTGCATATCGCTTGCCTGGCGTTGGGCGTCGGGCCCGGCGACTTGGTCTGGACCAGCCCGATTACCTTCGTCGCCAGCGCCAATTGCGCGTTGTACTGCGGTGCCAAGGTCGATTTCGTCGATATCGATCCGCGTACTTACAACCTCAGCGTCGCCGCATTGGAAGAGAAACTGCAAGCAGCCGAACGGGACGGGAAACTACCCAAGGTGGTGATTCCGGTGCATCTGTGCGGGCAATCCTGCGAGATGGCGGCGATCCATGCCTTAAGCGAAAAATACGGCTTCAAAATCATCGAAGACGCCTCGCACGCGATCGGCGGAAAATACCGGAACCAGCCGATCGGCAATTGCCGCTATTCCGATATCACCGTATTCAGTTTCCATCCGGTCAAAATCATCACGACCGCCGAGGGCGGTATGGCGCTGACCAACGATACCGAATTGGCTGATAAGCTGGCCCTGCTGCGCAGCCACGGCATTACCCGCGATCCGGCGCAAATGACGCACCAGGCCGACGGCCCTTGGTATTACCAACAGATTGCGCTCGGTTACAACTACCGCATGACGGATATCCAGGCCGCTCTGGGTTTGAGCCAGCTATCGCGGTTGGACGAATTCGTGGCAAACCGGCAGCGCCTGGCAGCGCGTTACGACAGTTTGTTGTCGGCGTTACCGGTTGAGATTCCTTGGCAGCACCCGGACAATTATTCCGCGTTGCATTTGTACCCGATCAGAATTCCGGAAGGTGTCTCTTCTTACAGCAGACTGAGTGTGTTCGAAGGCCTGCGCGCAGCCGGTATCGGCGTCAACGTGCATTACATTCCGGTGCACTTGCAGCCGTATTACCGACAGCTGGGTTTCCAGCCCGGAGACTTTCCGGAAGCTGAACGTTATTACCGTGCCGCGATCAGTCTGCCGCTCTATGCGACCTTGACCGAAGCTAACCAAGACCGCGTTGTCGCAGCGTTGCGCGGACAATTGCAATGAAGATCGGTTTGGGTACCGTGCAATTCGGCGTCGATTACGGCGTTTCGAATAAAGATGGCAAAACGCCAGCCGTCGAAGTCGCCGCTATTCTGGCGGCGGCCGGTGAGCTGAAGGTTCGAGTGCTGGATACGGCGAGCCTTTACGGTGATAGCGAACAGGTGTTGGGCAATTGTTTGCCGGCCGCTGCCGGGTTCGATATCGTGACCAAAACCCCGCAATTTGCCAAACCGGTTTTGGATGCCGATGATGCCGAACGATTGCAACAAGTCTTCCACGAGTCGTTAACAAAGCTGAACTGCGATTCGGTATACGGCTTATTGATTCATCGGGCGGACGATCTGTTCGTGCCCGGCGGCGAACGATTAATGGCTGCCTTAACCCGTTTGCAGCAGCAAGGCTTGGTTGCCAAGATCGGGGTTTCGGTGTACGACTCGGCGCAGATAGACCAAATTCTGCAGCGGTTTGATATCGATTTGGTGCAACTTCCGATCAGTGTTTTGGATCAGCGCTTGCTGGTTAGCGGCCATTTGCAGAAACTAAAATCGGCCGGAGTCGAGGTGCATGCCCGCTCGGTATTTTTGCAGGGCCTGTTGCTGATGGATGTGTCGGAAATTCCGGCGTATTTCGCTCCGGTGCGGCATGTTCTCGAATCCTATCGCGCATTTATTCGCGCCCGCGGATTGGCACCGCTCCAAGCCGCAGTGGGATTCGTATCCGGCTTGACCGAAATCGATCAAATCATTTGCGGCGTGAACAATGCGCAGCAACTGCGCGATATCTGCGACGCCGCCAACGTCGAGCTCGATTGCGGCGAGTTTGCCGGGTTCGCCATCGGCGAAGAAGCGATAGTCAATCCGGCTTTGTGGCGACTGGAACCAGGAAAATCATGATATTAGCCATATTACAGGCTCGGGTGTCGTCGTCCCGCTTGCCCGGCAAGGTGTTGATGCCACTGTTGGGGGAGCCAATGTTGCTTAGGCAAATCGAGCGGCTGCAAAAAGTCAGTCACATCGACCAACTGGTGGTTGCTACCAGCAGCGAGACGGCGGACGATGCGATAGCAAGCTTGTGCGAGCAGCATGCAGTCGATTGCTTTCGCGGCAATCTGCACGACGTACTGGACCGGTTTTATCAAGCGGCAGAGAGTTACCACCCGGATCACGTGGTGAGGCTGACCGCGGATTGTCCGTTGGCCGATCCCGGTTTAATCGACCAAGTCATCGAATTTTATCTGGCCGGCGCTTACGACTATGCCAGTAACGCCATACAGCCGACCTTCCCGGACGGCTTGGATGTCGAAATCTGCCGCTTTGCCTGCCTGGAGCAGGCTTGGCGCGAGGCCGAGCTGCCGTCGCAACGCGAACACGTCATGCCGTTCATTCACCAGCAGCCGGAGCGCTTCAATATCGGCCATTTTCTCAATCGCGAAGACTTGTCGCATCTGCGCTGGACTGTCGACGAACCCCGAGATTTCGAGTTGGTCTCGCAGATTTATGCCGCTTTGTACCCGGCGAATCCGGATTTCTCGACGCCGGACATCTTGCGTTTATTGGCCGAGCGCCCGGAACTAGTCAACTGGAATACGCAGCATCAACGCAACGAGGGCTATCTTAAATCCCTTGCCGCCGAAGCGCCGCCATCGTCAAACCTCGCAAGTTAATAGCCCTTATGTCAGAACGTTACCGCAACTCCGAAACGCTACTGGAACGCGCGCTGAAAACCGTTCCGCTCGGTTCTCAAACTTTCAGCAAGAGTAAAACCCAATACCCGTTCGGCGTGTCGCCGTATTTCATTCAGCGCGGGCGCGGCAGCCACGTTTGGGACGTCGACGGCAACGAGTACGTCGATTTCATCAACGGACTTTGTGCCGTCACCCTGGGCTACAACGATCCTGACGTCACTGAAGCCGTCAAGGCACAGTTGGAAGACGGCGTGATTTTCAGTTTGCCGCATCCGATCGAAATGCAGGTCGCGGAAAAAATCTGCGAATTGGTGCCTTGTGCGGAACAAGTCAGATTCGGCAAAAACGGTTCCGACGCCACGGCTGGCGCCATTCGCCTGGCGCGCGCCCATACCGGCCGCGACCATGTCGCGGTTTGCGGCTACCACGGCTGGCAGGATTGGTATATCGGTTCCACTTTGCGTAACCGCGGCGTGCCGCAAGCCACCCGCGATTTGACGCATACCTTCATGTATAACGACATCGCCTCGCTGGACATTGTGTTCAAGCAGTGGCCGGACCGGATCGCTGCGGTGATTCTGGAACCGATGAATGTGGTCGAGCCGCAGGACGGGTTTCTGCAGAATGTCAAAGAATTAACCCACAAACACGGTGCGGTGTTGGTTTTCGACGAAACCATCACCGGCTTTCGCTATGCCAACGGCGGCGCCCAGGAATATTTCGGGGTGACGCCGGATTTAGCGACCTTCGGCAAAGGCTTGGCCAACGGTTATCCGGTATCCGCCGTCGCCGGGCGGGCGGACTTGATGCAATTGATGGAAGAAGTGTTCTTCTCGTTTACCTTCGGCGGCGAAACCTTGTCGTTGGCGGCGGCATTGGCGACGATGCAGAAATTGCAGCGCGAACCGGTCGTGGCGACGATGCGCCGGCAAGGCGAAAAAATCATCCAGCGTCTGCATGCAGTGATAGCCGCAAACGGTGCAGAGCATTTCATCAGCGTCTCCGGCCATCCAGCCTGGAGCTTTTTGTTGATCAAGGATGCCGAGCCGTACACGTCCTGGCAATTGAAAACTCTGTTCATGCAAGAGATGCTGGATCGAGGCATTCTGGCCTTCGGCTCCCACAACATGAGCTATAGCCATCACGACAGCGATCTGGATCAATTGTTTGCAGCCTACGATGAGGTGATTCCACTATTGGTTGCGGCGGTCAAGGAGCGTTCGTTAGAGAAAATGCTGCGTTGCCAGGCGCTGGAACCGTTGTTCAAGGTCAGATGAGTTTGAAAGTCGCGATTCGCGCCGACGCCTCGGTGCAGATGGGCAGCGGCCATGTGATGCGTTGCCTGACTCTGGCCGATGCATTGCGCGAGCGCGGTGCCGAGGTGGCATTCATCAGCCGCGAACATCCGGGCAATCTGTTTTCGCTGATCGAGGCTTCCGGCCATCTGTTATTGCGGTTGCCGGAACCGACGTCCGCTCCCGATACCCGGCTTGCCCATGCCGCGTGGTTAGGAACAACGCAAACCGAGGATGCCCAACAAACCGCTGCGGCTTTGCGGCAGTTTGGCGATCCCGATTGGCTGATCGTCGACCATTACGCCATCGACGCGGAATGGCAGGCAATATTGCGGCCGATGGTCGGGCGCATCATGGTGATCGACGATTTGGCGGACCGGCGGCACGATTGCGACTTGTTGTTGGACCAAAATCTGCAAGACCAAATCGGGCAAACCCGTTACGACGGTTTGCTGCCGTCCACGGCAACCAAGCTGATTGGGTCCAAGTATGCGTTGCTGCGCCCGGAATTTAAAGCCCTGAGGGCGGCGGCGCGGATCAGGTCCGGTGCGGTCGAGCGCGTTCTGGTTTTCTTCGGCGGCGGCGACCCCAGCAACGAAACCGCAAAAGTGTTGCTGGCGTTAAAGAGTCTGGCTCGCGACGAATTGGCCGTCGACGTCGTGGTCGGCGGCGCCAATCCGCATTACCCGCAATTGCTGGAATTAGCCGAGCACTTGCCCGCGTGTACCCTATATCGCCAAGTCAGCAATATGGCGGAGTTGATGGCAAATGCCGATCTGTCGGTCGGAGCCGGCGGCGGCGCGATGTGGGAACGTAGTTGTCTGGGCTTGCCGACCATCGCCATCAGCGTGGCTGCCAACCAGCAGCCCGGATGCGAGGCCATGGCCAAGCAGGGCGCGATCCTTTATCTGGGAGCAGCGGAACGGGTTTCATTAGAGCTGGTGGCAAGTGCGTTGCGGCTTGTTATATGTTCTCCGTGGTTAGTGTCGAATATGAGCGATTCGGCTGTTTCGGTTGCCGACGGCTCGGGTACTGCCAGGGTTTGCAATCAACTTTTTCGCCGCCGGTTGCAAGTGCGGTTGGCCGACCAAAGCGATTGCGAACGGGTATTCGGTTGGCGTAACGACGAAAACACGCGAAAATTCTTCTTCAACAATGAAGCGATTGCTTGGGAACGTCATCGCGAGTGGTTTTTGGCCAAGTTGAATTGCGCCGATTGCGTGTTGTTGATCGGCCAGGAAGCGGACGAAGCCATCGGTGTTTTGCGTTACGATATCAGTCAGCAGGTTGCGACGGTTTCGATTTATCTCGATCCGCAAAAGCACGGATTGGGATACGGTTCGGCTCTGTTGGCGGCAGGCGAACACTGGCTTAAACAATATCGCCCGCTGGTAACCGAACTGAAAGCGGAAGTCGTTTGCGAAAATAGTGCATCGAAGTGGGCCTTCGTTAAGGCTGGATTTAAAGAATCGGTTTTAACTTTTAAGAAAGTTTTGGCTGGTGATTAGGTGTTAAAAAATTAGCGATTTTCGTTTGTTGGTTTTTAACGGTAATCGATTAACGATCAAAAAATAAGGTGGCGAATAAATTAATATGGCTGAACAAGTTTACGACAATCAATTGATGGGGCGTGCCGTCTCGACGGCCAGTTTGGAAACGAGACTGGATATGAATAAAAAATTTCAGTCCACCGATTTCGACTCGTGGTTGATGGCGCGGTTAAATCCGCAAGCCGGGGAAGATATTCTGGATGTCGGCTGCGGCACCGGTGCACAGTCGATCCCATTCCTGAAGAGCGTCGGGCCGGAAGGTAGCGTTTCGGCGCTGGATATTGCCGCCGATTCGGTAGCCGAATTGATCCGTAAATCCGGGAATAGCCCCTGTTTGTCGGCAGCCGTCTCCGATATGGGGAAACTGGCCGACGTTATCGATCAGCAATTTGCCGTCAAACAATACGATTTGGCCCAGTCCAGTTATGCGCTGTATTACTCGGCCGAGCGCATAGCAGTGCTGGACACGATGCGCAAACACCTAAAACCCAACGGCCGCTTGGCGGTGTTTACGCCCAACGCACCGCACGGCATGGTCGAATTCGTACGCCAGTTTGCCGAAATACCGGGCGGAGTCGATGAATGTATGGAATTTGGGCCGCATGTTCTCGAGCCGTATTTTAGAAAGCATTTCTGGGACGTTACCGTTCATTTCTTTCACAACGTGGTCAGAATTCCGACCGTCGCCGATTTCGCCAGTTTTTACCGATCGACGACGTATTACAACGCCTCAGTCGAACAACAGCTATCTGCGGTTGTAGAGAATAAAATCACCGAGAACGGGTTTTTCGAATACGAGAAGAACGGCTATCTGATTATCGGACAGTCGCAATTTTAAGATGGCGAAAACTGAGATCGTATCGGTCATCGCCGCCCACCCGGACGATGAAATTCTGGGCTGCGGCGGTACCATCGCCGGCCATATTGCCAAAGGCGACCAGGTTCATGTACTGATTCTGGCGGAAGGCATTACCAGTCGGGACGGCATGGCCGATCGCGGCAAATGCCAGTCCGATTTATCCGAGCTGGCTAAAGCAGCCCATAACGCCAACGATATTCTGGGCGTCACCTCATTGACCCTGAATAATCTGCCGGACAACAGGATGGATTCGCTGGATAGGCTCGATGTGGTCAAAATTGTCGAGGCCTTCGTGCAAGCGAATGCGTCTACGATCGTGTATACCCACCATGCCGGCGACGTGAATATCGACCACCGCCGTATTCATGAGGCCGTCGTGACTGCTTGCCGACCGATTCCCGGGCAACGGGTGTCGACCTTGTTGTTCTTTGAAGTGGCGTCCAGCACCGAATGGCAGCCGCCGGTGTCGGCACCGGTGTTTGCGCCGAATTGGTTTGTCGATATTTCCGCCTATTTGCCATTGAAGCTCAAAGCCTTGAATGCCTATGCCAGCGAGATGCGGCCCTGGCCGCACGCCCGTTCCGTAACCGCGCTGGAACATCTGGCCCGCTGGCGGGGGGCAACGATAGGCGTTGCCGCGGCCGAGGCTTTCATATTGGGCCGATACATACACAAAGCTGATAGTTAACGTATATGCAAATAGCAAACAGACCCATTGGAACAGGCCATCGGCCTTTCGTAATCGCCGAAATGTCCGGCAACCACAACCAGTCGCTGGAACGGGCGCTGGAAATCGTCGACGCCGCCGCCCAGGCCGGCGCACACGCGCTGAAAATCCAAACTTATACCGCGGACACCATTACGTTGGACGTCGGCGAAGGCGAGTTTTTCATTTCCGATCCGAGTTCGCTTTGGAAAGGTACCTCGCTGCATAAGCTGTATCAGCAAGCCTATACGCCGTGGGAATGGCATAAAGCCATTTTCGACCGTTGCCGCGAACTGGGGATGATCGGTTTTTCGACGCCGTTCGACGAGACAGCAGTCGATTTTCTGGAAGAGCTGAACGTACCTTGTTACAAGATCGCCTCGTTCGAAAACATCCATCTGCCGTTGATTCGGAAAGTGGCGGCAACCGGCAAACCGATGATTATCTCCACCGGTATGGCAACCGTGGCGGAATTGGACGATACGGTGCGGACGGCGCGCGAAGCCGGCTGCAACGACATCGTGCTGTTGAAATGTACCAGTTCCTATCCGGCCACGCCGGACAACACCAATATCCGCACCATTCCGCACCTGCGCGAACTGTTCGGCTGCGAAGTGGGCTTGTCCGACCACACCATGGGTACCGGCGTCGCGGTGGCCAGCGTCGCGTTGGGCGCCAGTGTCATCGAAAAACACTTTACGCTGTGTCGCGCCGACGGCGGCGTCGATAGCGCATTTTCGCTGGAGCCGGCGGAAATGGCGACATTAGTGGTCGAAACCGAGCGTGCCTGGCAGGCCTTGGGCGAAATCAGCTATGGCGTAACGGAAGCCGAAAAAAAATCGCTGCAATTTCGCCGCTCGATTTACATTGCCCGCGACGTCGCCGCCGGCGAAACCTTGACTGTCGAGAATCTGCGTTGCGTCAGGCCGGGATTGGGTTTGCCGCCCAAATACTACGAAACCTTGCTGGGGCGCAAGGTCAACCGCGACGTGAAAAAGGGTACACCGATGTCCTGGGATTTGCTCGGCTGAGTAATGGCGGAAATCGAACAACCTTGGGCTAAGCGCTTACCTTTCGATCTCGATGAAGCTTTGGCGGCGGCGAATTTGAAGGCCCGGCCGTACTTGGAAGATCGCGATAGTTGGCATAACTCGGCAGATCGCGCCGAATATCTGCCGGTGGCGTATAGCAGGGCCATGACCGACTACCAGTTGGCTTACTGGCGCGGCAGCGGGCAGCAGCTATTCGACCTGTCGCTAGTGCTTTACCAGGACAAGCATCCCTGCGGCATCTGGCCTCTGAGCCTTTGCTTCGTCGGTAACGCGCGCATCGGCAGCAACGGCGATGCGCTGTTGCCGCCGCTGTTCGTTGCCGGGCTGACGGCAAACGTCAGAAAAAAGCTGTTGCAAAGTTGCCTGGATTTCGTCGCTACGCTGGCGCGCAAATTCGACATCGGCCAATGGCAGTCGCTGGCTGCATTCGAAAATCGGCCCGGCGTCAGCGAATGGCAGCACTTGGCTTTGTGCCGCGGTGCGACCGCAACTTGTGGCTACGAATTGTTTATCGATTTGCATCCTTCCGTTGCCGAGATTAAATCCGGCTTTCGTAAGAGTTACCGGCCTTTGGTGTCGTTGGGCGCCAAACTCTGGCAGATCGCGGTTTTGGACGGTCGCGACGATCGGGTCTGGGACGAATTCAAGAATCTGCACCGCGAAGTCGCCGGCAAGGTTACGCGGAGCGACGACAGTTGGCGCTGGCAACACGAAGCCGTCGCGTCCGGCGATGCGTTTCTGGTGTATCTGCGCGACGGCGCGCAACGCATGGTCGGCGGCGGTTTTTTTCAAGTGAGCCGCGACGAGGGCGTATACGCCGTGGCTGCCTACGATAGGGCGCTATTCGACAAACCCTTGGGGCATGCCGTGCAATACCGGGCCATAGAGGAAATGAAAAGCCGCGGAGTCCGTTGGTACAAAATCGGCGCCCGGCCCTATCCCGGCGATCAACCGCCGCCCAGCGAGAAGGAGCTGCGGATTGCCGAATTCAAACAGGGTTTCGCCTCGCATATTTTCCCGTGCTACCGCTTGACCGCCAGCCTATGCCATTGATTTCTGGGTCCTGGAACCTGTCCTGCGAACAAACATCCGCCTATCGCTATGCCATGCACTCGATAACATCCAGCCCGTTCCGTGGAAAGTGCAGCGGTCGCAGTTTGCCGAGCCGGCAAGGAGCTTGTTGATGGCAAATGTTTCCGTAGGCATTGTCTCTTATAACCGGCCGGAGTTGCTGAAGCGGGCCATCGAATCGGCGATCTCGCAAACCTATCGAGACCTGGAGATTATCGTTAGCGATAACGGCAGTACCGATCCGCGAGTCCGGCACATCATCGATGAATTTGCGGCTAACGATCCGCGCATCAAATGCTTGTTCCATCCGGTCAACCAAGGGGCGTTTTTCAATTTCCGGGCGGCTTTGAATGCCGCCACCGGCCGGTACTTCATCTGGCTGGCCGACGACGATTATTGGTGCACGGAGTATTTGGAACATATAGTGGCCAAAGCTGAACAAAGCGGGGCGGCATTGATATACGGCCGCTGCGAGATTATCGATGCCGAAACCGCTAGCGACGACCGCGTGGTCAAGGAAATGGCAACGGCTTCAAGCAGAGTGGCGGCGATGGCCAATTTCGTTCGTCTCGACACCGATGCCGTCTTCTATGGACTGTTTCCTACCGCATTGGGCCGGAGGTTGGCCGCGTTGTTACGCTTTTGGCGGATACCGCCGAAGCTGGCCGCGGATTGGCCGTTTCTTGAATATAATTTCGTCAGTTACGCCTTTATTTTCGGCCTGTTGAGTTCGGGCGGATATTGCAACGCCAGTAGCGAAAATACCGTGCATTTCGTCGGCGGCCGAGCGCCGTTTCCGCATTCGCCGAGTTTGGGTTGGCGCCATCTGTGGTTGTTACTGATGTATGTCTCGGTCCACTTGCAAATGGCGAACCGGTTTGCCCATGCCGCGTATTCCGCCGCCAGTTGGCCCGGCGTACTGTTCTCGCCGGTTGCGGTGGGTTATTTGTTTTGCCGCCGGCTCGGCATGATTTTGAGCCAAAGATTAAACACACTGAAAAAAGGTCTGAAATGAGCGTAAAAACCAAAATCAAGGATTGGCTGTATACGAACTATCCGGGGTCGAAGCAAAAGGTGGAAAGCTTCTTTGCCGATGCGCCGCTACTAAGGAAACTGTTGCGCGTCGGCTTTACCCCGACTTTTCAAGGCTGGGGTATGTCGACCTTTACCCATACGCCGTGGGGCAGCGCGACCGATCTGGGTGACATTGAGCTCGCTTTCAACGAAACCTGCGGCCAGCTAACCGAACTGGTTAAAAACGACGGATTCAAACTGACCCAATTCAAGCCGGCCGAGCGGCTGAGCATGTTGAATTCGTTGATGTGGCGGCATTACATCGTCTTCTGGAGCGCCACTTTTGCCGCCAAATACGCACCGCGCGGGACACATAATTTCGTCGAATGCGGGGTTTGCGACGGCCTGACTTCTTTTTTTGCGTTGAATGCGGCTTCCCGTGGCGGCTCCGATTGGGGCGCTTACCTGTACGACGCTTGGGAGGCGATGCGCGGCGATTTGTTGCTGGAAAGCGAGAAGGGCAACCAAGGCGAATATGCGTATCTGAACGTCGACGTCACCCGGGCCAATCTGGCCATGTTCGGCGATCGGGTGCGCTTCAACAAGGGCTACATTCCGGAATCGTTTGCCGGTTCGGAAAATCCCGAGGCGATTGTGTGGATGCATATCGACTTGAATTCGGCGACGCCGACCATCGCCGCACTCGACTTTTTCTGGCCGCGTATGGTTGCGGGCGGCGTCGTGTTGTTCGACGATTACGCCTGGCCCGGTTACGAAGATACCCGCAATCTGATTCTGCAGTGGTTGAAAGATAAGGACGGCACTCTGTTACCGTTGCCTACCGGGCAAGCGTTGATCTTTAAACGTTAGTCGCGGAAGCGAGCCGATGGGCTGTCGTTTTAAGGAGCAAAAATGCGCTTTTTGATGCTGGTTTTCAGAATCATTCCGGAAGATTGGCATCGGCGTTTTTTTGGCTTGGTCGCTTTATATCTGTTGTTGGGCGTGTTCGAGATGCTCGGCGTCGCGTCGATCATGCCTTTTGTCGCCTTGTTGTCCGATCCGTCGGCACTGGCCAAATCCTCGACCGGCCAGTTGTTCGCACTGGTCAGTCCCGTGCCGCTGGAGCAAATACCGGTACACGTGGTGGGCTTGGTCGTGTTGTTTTTGTTCGTGTTCGGCAACGTGCTCGGCTTGGCGTCGATGTGGTTGTCGATCCGGTTTTCGGCGCGGTTGGGCGTCAGATTGGCCGGCGAATTATCGCTGAGCTTTTTCGCCAGGGGCTTGCCGTTTTTGCGGTCGCAGAATCCGACGATTCATGCCAATTACGTGGTCAGAGAAATCGATCGGGCCGTGTCGGGCGGCATCCTGCAGTTGTGCCTGATTGTCAGTAAAACCTTTCAGGTTGCCTTGGTCGTTGTGCTGCTGGCTTTGGTTTCGCCGTTATTTTCCGCGGTTTTCGGGTTGGCGGCCATCGTCATGTACTCGTTGTTCTTTCGCGTATTGAGAAAGAAAATGGCCGGAGCCGGCGAGGCGATTTTGCACGCTACCGGAAATGCCACCCGTGCGGCTACCGATCTGTTCGCTTCGGCCAAGGAAGTGTTGGTACGCGGCAATCTGAATTACTTCGTCGGCGGCGTGTGCGGCTGGTTGGATGAATACCACCATGCCGATCAGGTTTCCAGGGTGTATCCGATGATCCCTAAATACCTGATAGAGTTGCTGGCGTTCTCAATGTTGTTGTCTTTGCCGATTTACCGTTCCTGGAGCGGCGGCGAATACCGTTCGCTGGTACCGTTCATCGCCTTGTTCGCTTACGCCGGCTACCGCCTGCTGCCCAATTTGCAGCAGGTTTACGCCAGTCTGAGTATTCTGAAATTCAATGCCGCTGCGGTCGAATATCTCGGCCAATGTCTGGCGGAAGCCAGGGCGCGGACGGCGGGCGTCACCAGGATCGAGCGCTTTGACCGGAGCATGGTCTTCGAAAATGTGGCCTATACCTATCCGGGCAGCGATAGCCCGGCGCTTGCCGGTGTGTCGTTACAGATCGCTGCCGGCGAGAAAGTGGCGATCGTCGGCGTTTCCGGGAGCGGAAAAAGTACCTTGCTCGATTTGATCCTGGGTTTGGTGCCGGCTGCAAGCGGAACGATTGCGATCGACGGGATCGAGCTTGCCGATCAACGATTGTCATGGGCGACCGAATTGGTCGGCTACGCGCCGCAAGCGCCGCTGATCTTGGGTGCCTCGGTTGCCGAGAATATCGCGTTCGGCATTCCGGCCGACGCGATCGATCAACCGCGCTGCCGCGAGGTTGCCGATTTTGCATTGGCCGGCGACGTGGTCGGCAATTTGCCGCGCGGAATGGCTACTGTCCTCGGCAGTGGGGGCGTGGCGCTTTCCGGTGGCGAAGCCCAGCGCATATCGATCGCCCGTGCGTTGTACCACGACCCGCAAATCGTTGTGCTCGACGAGCCGTCCAGCGCCTTGGACCCGATATTGTCGGCCCGCTTGTTCGAAAAATTGTGCGCGATTGGCTTCCGGAAAACGGTGGTCGCGGTGACTCATAACTGGGACGTTCTGCCTGGGTTCGACAAAGTCGTCTTGATGGACGCCGGCCGCCTGGCCGCGATCGGCAGCTATGCCGAGGTGGCGCCGCTGGTCGAGGAACTGCGCAAGCGCGAGCCTGCCGAAGTTTGACAGGCCTGGGAATCCACAAATTTCGCAGGTGAAAGCCGTCGGCCTATCGTGTATCATCCACCGTTTTTTCTTTAGCTCGCTCGCGTTGAAAAATAAAATGGTGCGTCCGTTACAGCCCCGCCGATTGGCTGCCGACCTTTTTAAAGTTGATTCATGAAAGCAGTCATTCTGGCCGGCGGGCTCGGTACCCGCATCAGCGAAGAAACCGTTTCCCGCCCCAAACCGATGATCGAAATCGGCGGCAAGCCGATTCTGTGGCACATCATGAAGATATACTCCGCGCACGGCATTAACGAGTTCATCGTGTGCTGCGGTTACAAGGGATATGTCATCAAGGAGTATTTCGCCAATTATTTTCTGCATATGTCGGACGTCACCTTCGACATGCAAAAAAACCAAATGGAAGTCCACCACCGCTACGCCGAACCTTGGCGGGTGACGCTGGTCGACACCGGCGACGACACCATGACCGGCGGCCGCTTGAAACGGGTCGCCGCCTATCTGCAAAACGAAACGGCATTTTGTTTCACCTACGGCGACGGCGTGGCCGATGTCGATATTTCCGCTGCGATTCGCTTTCACCAAGGCCACGGCAAGTTGGCCACCGTCACCGCCGTCCAGCCTGCCGGGCGCTACGGCGCCTTGGATTTGGCCGGAACCCGGGTCAAAGGCTTCATGGAAAAACCGAAAGGCGACGGTGGCTGGATCAACGGCGGTTTCTTCGTGTTATCTCCCGAGTGCGTGACGTACATCGACGGCGATGCAACCCATTGGGAAGCCGAGCCATTGACCCGTTTGGCGCAGCAAAGCCAACTGATGGCGTTCGAACACGCCGGCTTTTGGCAGCCGATGGATACGCTACGCGACAAGAATCAGCTCGAGGAGTTGTGGCAATCCGGGGCCGCACCGTGGAAGGTTTGGCATGAATCCTGAATTCTGGCAAGGCAAGCGGGTGTTCGTCACCGGCCATACCGGTTTCAAAGGTTCCTGGTTGACGATGCTATTGCATTCGTTGGGCGCGACGGTTTACGGCTATGCCTTGCCTCCGGCCACTGCACCGGCGCTGTTTGTCGAGGCCGGCGTGGAATCGCTGCTCGCCGCGCATGTGCTGGCGGATATTCGCGATCTGCCTGCTTTGGCGGCGGCGCTGGACCAGGCCCGGCCTGATATCGTCTTGCATCTGGCGGCCCAACCTTTGGTACGGTATTCCTACCGCGAGCCGGTCGAGACTTTTCAGGTCAACGTGCTGGGAACGGTAAATGTACTGGAGGCGGTGCGCCGGCAAAGCACGGTCCGCGCCGTTGTCAACGTTACCACCGATAAGTGTTACGAAAACCGCGAGTGGTTGTGGCCTTACCGCGAGAACGAAGCCATGGGCGGCCGCGATCCTTATTCGGCCAGCAAAGGCTGTGCGGAATTGGTGACGGCCGCTTACCGGGCGTCGTTTCTGGCGCAGGCGGGTGTGCATTTGGCCTCGGCCCGTGCCGGCAACGTGATCGGCGGCGGCGATTGGGCGGAAGACCGTTTGCTTCCGGACGCGCTGCGTGCGTTGGACCGCGGCGAAGAATTGGTGATTCGGGCACCGAATGCGACGCGGCCCTGGCAACATGTGTTGGAACCGCTATCCGGCTATTTGGTGTTGGCTGAGCATTTATTCGAGCATGGCGAGTCATTCGCCGAAGGCTGGAATTTCGGACCGCACGAACAGGACGCCAAGCCGGTGGCTTGGTTGCTGGGCGAATTGGCGAAGTGCTTCCCGACTCTGAATTGGCGTTCAGAACCGAGCGATCTGCACGAAGCGCATTTTCTGAGCCTGGACAGCAGCAAAGCCCGGCAGCGTTTGGCTTGGCAACCGCGCTGGCGCTTGCAGATTGCCATCGAAAAAACTGCCGCCTGGCACCAAGCTTGGCGCAACGGCGAGGACATGGCCGAGTTCAGCGTCAGACAAATTCGGGATTACCGGCGAGCGCCGCATGGAGACGGTCTTGGCGCAATTTGAAGTCATCGCGGCGCCGTTGGCCGGATTGAAATTGATTCGGCGGCGCTGTTCGGAAGACAGTCGCGGCTATTTTTCCCGGTTTTTCTGCGCGGACGAATTAAACGCTGCCGGCTTTTCGGAACCGATCGCTCAGATCAACCAGACGCTGACTCGCCGCCGCGGTACGGTCAGGGGCCTGCATTTCCAGTATTCGCCCCACGCCGAGACCAAACTGGTCAGTTGCCTTCGCGGGCGGATATTCGATGTTGCGGTCGATTTGCGCAGCGGTTCGCCGACCTTTCTACACTGGTACGGCGTGGAATTGTCAGCTAATAACCGCGAGTCGCTGCTGATTCCGCAAGGTTTCGCCCACGGTTTCCAGACTTTGGAGGACGACTGCGAATTGTTGTATTTGCATAGCGCGGCCTATGCGCCGAGTGCGGAAGGTGCGTTGCATGCGTTGGAACCGAGAGTGGCTATCGATTGGCCGTTGGCGATTACCGAAATGTCGGAGCGCGATCGGCAACACTCAAACCTACCATCCGATTTTCAAGGTATCGAGCTATGAAATGCCGTCATTGCGGTTCCGAACTCTCTCTGCCGCTGATCGATCTGGGCAGCGCGCCGCCTTCGAATTCCTATCTGACCGCCGAAACCTTGCATGCGCCGGAACGCTGGTACCCGTTGCGGGTACTGGTCTGCCAGCAGTGCTGGTTGGTGCAAACCGAGGATTATGCCCATTGCGCCGAATTTTTTTCGGCCGATTACGCCTATTTCAGTTCGTTCTCGTCGACCTGGCTGCAACACGCTGAAAATTACGTCGCGGCGATGGTCCGGCGTTTCGGTCTGGATGCCGGGTCGTTGGTGGTGGAAGTGGCATCGAACGATGGTTATTTGTTGCAATATGTGCAGGCACGCGGGATAGGCGCATTAGGTATCGAACCAACCGCAAGCACCGCCCAAGCTGCCCGCGATAAGGGCTTGCAGGTGGTCGAGGAGTTTTTCGGCGCACAATTGGCCGAGCAGCTGGTTGCCGCAGGCGTCCGGGCCGATTTGATGGCGGCGAACAATGTGCTGGCGCATGTCCCCGACATTAACGATTTCGTCCGCGGCTTTGCGGTGTTGCTGAAGCCGGCCGGCGTCGCGACCTTCGAGTTTCCGCACTTGCTGAATCTGATCGAAAGCAATCAGTTCGATACGATATACCACGAGCATTTTTCCTATCTGTCGTTGACCGCCGTGCAAAGGATATTCGCGGAAAACGGTTTGACGGTATTCGATGTCGAGGAATTACCGACCCATGGCGGCAGCTTGCGGGTGTTTGCCCAGCGCACCGCCGACGGCGCACAGCCGGTCGAGCCAGCCGTGGCCGAGTTATTGCGGCGCGAGGTTCAGGCCGGCATGGCCGGGGTGGCTTTTTACGCCGGATTCCAGAAGCGGGCCGATGCGTTGAAGAACGATCTGCTAAGCTTTTTGCTGGACGCGGCCCGCAACGGCAAGAAAGTCGCGGCTTATGGCGCAGCGGCAAAAGGCAATACCTTGCTCAATTACGCCGGCGTGCGGCCGGATCTGATTGCCTATGTCGTCGACCGCAATCCGGCCAAGCAAGGTAAATGGCTGCCCGGCAGCCGGATACCGATTGTCGACGAGCAGCATTTGCAACGCGATAAGCCCGATTATGTGCTGATATTGCCGTGGAATTTGCAGCGCGAAGTGGTTGCGCAACTCGATTACGTGCGGGATTGGGGCGGCCGTTTCGCCATTGCCGTGCCGGAGTTAACGGTCCTCTAATGCGAATCGCGGTTACCGGTGCCGACGGCTTCATTGGCCGTTATCTGTTGTCGATCCTGCTGGCGCAGGGCCATCAGGTGGCTGCCGTTTCCAGGCGTTCCGATCATGCGCCGCAGCCCGGCCTGACCTGGTTGCAGGCCGATTTGTTGGATGTCGGCCAAGCCAGGCAAGCGATGGCCCAAGCCGAAGCCGAGTGCTTGATTCATTTGGCCTGGTTCGTCGAGCACGGCCGGTTCTGGACCGCAGCCGAAAATTTTGCCTGGTGCGATGCGACGGCGAATTTGCTGGCAGCATTTAAAGAATTTGGCGGCAAGCGGGCGGTGATTGCCGGGACCTGCGCCGAGTACGACTGGAATTACGGCTATTGCGTCGAAGGCAAAACGCCAACTGCGCCGGTAACGCTGTACGGCAAGTGTAAGGATGCCACCCGGCAATTTACCGAAGGTTTTTGCCGCGACAACGGCATCGAATGGGTGTGGGGGCGGATTTTTACGCCGTACGGGCCGGGCGAACCGGCGGCGCGATTCGTGCCGTCCGTGCTCTCAGCCATGGCCCGGGGCGAAGTTTTGAAGTGCAGCCACGGCCGGCAGTTTCGCGATTTTCTGCACGCCAGCGATGTCGCATCGGCTTTCGCCCATTTGGCGGCAAATACTTCGGCGGCCGGCGTGTTTAACATCGCGTCGGGCGAACCTATGCGGCTGGCGGATATCGTGGCGATCTGCGCCGGTTTGTTCGAAGCCGTGCCGGCTGTCGAATTCGGCGCCGTGCCAGTGGCCGAATACGATCCGCTGCTGCTGGTTGGCTGCGCGGATAAACTGGCTGCAACCGGTTGGGCCGCACGGATATCGATCCGCGACGGCCTTGCCGATTACCGAATTAAAATTAACGAATTGAAGGGGAGTGAATGATGGATCCGGTAACACAGTTTGCGCATGAAAGAGAGTCTATCCGCCAGGCTTTCGCGGCAAACAATGCGGGCGAACAGCTGACTCGCGCCTGGATGAATTTCGCTCAAGCCGGCAAATATTCTTACCAGTTCGATTGGATGGGGCGGCCGATCATTCAGTACCCGCAGGATATCGTGGCGATGCAGGAGCTGATTTGGTCGGTCAAGCCCGACCTGATCGTCGAGACCGGTATCGCTCACGGCGGATCATTGATTTTCAGCGCATCGATGCTGGCGTTGCTGGACATGGCCGAAGCGATCGAAGCCGGCGAGCAGACGCTGAATCTGCGCGATTTCCGCCGCAAAGTGATCGGCATCGATATCGATATTCGCGCCCATAACCGGGCGGCGATCGAAGCCCATCCGATGAGCTCGCGGATCGAAATGATCCAGGGCTCCAGCATCGCCCCGGAAACCGTGGCCGAGGTCAAAGCTCGCGCGGAAGGTTCGCAGCGGATTTTGGTGTGCCTCGATTCCAACCACACCCACGAGCACGTGCTGGCCGAGCTGGAAGCCTACGCGCCGCTGACGACGGTAGGCAGTTACTGCGTGGTGTTCGATACCATGGTAGAGGACATGCCGGCCGATCTGTTCCCGGATCGTCCTTGGGGGCCGGGCGACAATCCGAAAACCGCGGTCAGGCAATATTTGCAGTCGCATCCCGAATTCGAGATCGACAAAGGTTTGGATCATAAACTGCAGATTTCGGTGGCCCCGGACGGCTTTTTGAAACGCCTGCGCTAACTGCAGTTCGACCGCCGGCCTTGCCGATGCCCCATTTTCCTGGTCTTTCTGTGCCGATTGCCCACGCTGTTGTCGCCAATGCCGGTTTTGCCGGTGCTCCGACTGCCGTGGCGCAACGCGGCGAACGTATCGCAACTCTGGATTTTTTTCGCGGCATCGCCATTTTGATGGTGATTTGCGGCCATTTTCTGCCGCAGCGCTTGGTCTTCGGCAACTTGGCAACATCGTTTGCCACCATGGGCAGGGGCGGCGTGATTGTGTTCTTTTTGCTAAGCGGATACTTGATATTCAAGAGCTTACAGAACTGCAATATCGGCGCATTTCTATGCCGGAGGTTTTTCAAAATTTTTCCGGCGTATTGGTTGAACCTGCTGGTGTTGTTCATTGCCGGCCAACTGGGTTTCGGTTTGGCAATCCACTCCAATGCGACCTACCTGGCCAATTTTACGATGCTGTCCGACCTGTTCAGGTTACCGAATGTCAGCAACGTATATTGGACCCTGTTGATCGAAGTGAAGTTTTACGTGTTTATCGCTTTGTACTCCCATTTCTTAAAGAATCGTTTCGTTTCGGCGGCACCGGTATTGTTTACCCTGGCTAATGCTGCGATGTTTGTGCTTAGGGGGCAGGCCAGTCAGCTATTGACGTTTTTTCCGGTTTTTTTTGTCGGCATCCAGGTGTTTCAGGCGGAGAAATCCGATTGGGCGGGGGTAAGCCTGTTAAGGTTGGCTTTGACCGCCTTGCTGGCCGGACTTAACGTTGCCGTGTTCGACGGCATCTATCCGCTTTGGTCGATGGCCTATATTCTCGGCGGCGCTGCGGCCATGGCCGGACTTTTGCAATCCGGATTCTCGATGGCTTTGCTGGCGTTTTTCGGCAAGGTTTCCTACAGCAATTATTTGTACCACACGCTGGTCGGTTACTCGGCGTTCGAATGGATCGGCCGCCAGCAGAGCCTCGCTGGCAATCTGCTGGCTGTTGCCGTCGTGGTGGTGGTGTCGACCTGGGTGGCTTATCTGAGTTACATCCTGGTCGAACTGCCGTCGGTACGGTTTTGCAAAACCCATGAAGCGCAGTTTTTGGGTCAACTCTCCAGGTTTTGGAAACGTTAATGGCAGCGGCAAGAACGGTTTTGGTGGTTTTGGGTACCCGGCCGGAGGCGATCAAGCTATCGCCTTTGGTTTTGGCCGGCAAAAATCGGAGCCAATTCGATTTTCTGGTTTGCAACACCGGCCAGCATCGGCAGATGTCGGATCAAGTGTTGGAGTTGTTCGGCTTGCATGCCGATTTCGATTTGGACATCATGCGTGCCGAACAAACCCTGACCGGGATCACCGTCGATATCCTGACGCGGATGCAGGATTGTCTGGACCGCTGCCGGCCGGATTGGGTCGTGGTGCAGGGTGATACGACGACCAGTTTTGCCGCGGCACTCGCGGCTTTTTACCGGAAGGTGCCGGTAGCCCATGTCGAAGCCGGCTTACGCACCGGCAATATCTATGCTCCGTGGCCGGAGGAGATGAATCGGCGGCTGGTCTCCGAATTGGCGACGCTGCATTTTCCGCCGACCCGGTCTGCCGCGGAAAACCTGCTGGCCGAAGGGATCCCACCGGACAGAATGTTGGTGACCGGAAATACCGGCATCGACGCTTTGAAGGGCCTGGTTAAGCGCTTGACGGACGACGCGATGTTGCGGGACAGGGCGGCGAAATTATTGAACGCGGCCGGTTTGAAAGCCGTGAACTTGTCTGAGCGCCGGCCTTACGTACTGGTCACCTGCCACCGGCGGGAGAGTTTCGGCGCCGGTCTGGAGGCCATCTGCTCGGCGATATTGCAGCTTGCCGGCCGTTTTCCCTGTTACGATTTTATTTACCCGGTGCATCCGAACCCGCGGGTCAGAGAAACGGTAAACAGGCTGCTGGGAAGCGGTATCGCCAACGTTCAATTGATCGAGCCTTTGGAATATTTGCCGTTCGTCAGCCTGATGGCGGACGCCGAATTGATTTTGACCGATTCCGGCGGCGTGCAGGAAGAGGCGCCGAGTCTGGGCAAACGCGTCGTGGTGTTGCGAGACGAGACCGAGAGGACCGAGGGCCTCGAAACCGGTTTGATTCGCCTGGCCGGAACCGATCCCGTTAAAATAACCGGTTATACGATAGACGCCTTGGAAGGCCGCTGGCCGCTGGCGGATCGTGCCGATGTTTACGGCGACGGACTGGCGTCGGAACGGATTATCGATGCCATCGCCGCCCATTCCCCGGTTTGACCGCGCCTTACTATGAAACTACTTGCCGTATCCTACGTGCTGCCGCCCAATCTCTATTCGCAAGCTATCCAGATCGGCCGTCTGCTTTACCATGCCCGGCTGCCGATAGCCGCCGTCACGGGCCAGGTGGAGGCCTTGGCGAACGGGCTGGATGCGTATCCCGATTTCGACAGCCGCTTACTGTTTAGATTGCCGGTGGCGTACCGTGCGCCCTTATCCGGCCTGTGGCATCGAATTGCGGCGAATCTGCTGCCCTTGTACGCGCGGGCCCCCGACGAATTCCTGGGCTGGGTGCCGCTGGCCGAGCGTGTCGTGGTCGAGCGCTTGGCGCAGGGCGATTTTGCGGCGGACGCTTTGCTGAGCTTCGGCGAGCCGATGTCGGACCATCTGCTCGGCCTGCGTTTGAAACGCCGCTACGGTTTGCCGTGGGTGGCGCATTTCAGCGATCCCTGGGCGGATAACCCGTTCCGGCGCCGGTTTTTCCTGGCGAACATCCGTAACCGCCAATTGGAACGCGAAGTGGTTGCCGCCGCCGATCGCATCATTTTTACCTCGCAAGAAACCGTGGATTTGGTGATGGCCAAATATCCCGCGGCGTGGCGGGAGAAGGCCCGGGTCCTGCCGCACGGTTTCGAGCCCGGCGCTTACGGCGACTCGCCACGCGATCCGGATGCGCCGCTGTTGATCCGTTATTTGGGGAATTTCTACGGCCACCGGTCGCCGCAGCCGTTGTTCGAGGCTTTGGCGGCCATTCTGCGCGAGCGGCCGGACGAACTGTGCGGCGTCCGCATCGAATTGGTCGGCGGAGTGCCGCCCAGGATGCTGACATCGGCGGCCTACCGGTCCTTGCCGGACGGATTGGTAACCGTGGTGCCTACCGTCGATTATTCGGCCTCGCTGGCATTGATGAAGCAATCCGATTTGTTATTGGTGATCGATGCGCCGGACGACCTAAGCGTGTTTCTGCCCGGGAAGCTGGTCGATTATTTGGGAGCCGGCGTGCCGATTTTCGGCATCGTACCGCCCGGCGCATCGGCGCAGTTAATTTCCAAGCTCGGCGGCGCCGTCGCCAATCCGCGCCGGCCGGCCGAAATCGCCGAGTCTCTGCAGCAGGTTTTGCAAACTATTCGCGAGCGCAGGGCGGCGGGAATTACGTCGGCCTGGGGTGATCCGCAAGTGCGCGCGGCTTACAGCGCCGATGCGGTGGCGGAAAGGTTCCGTTCTATTCTCGGCGAACTGGCCGGCAGCGCTGCGGATGGGTAAGGTTTTTCTCTACGGCTATTACGGCTTCGGCAACGTCGGCGACGATTTGCTGTTGGCGGCGATTTTGCGGCGCTTGCGCTCGGCGGCGCCGGATTCGAGTTTTGTCGTGCGCAGCCTGCATCCGGTAGCCGACTTGCAAAGCGAAAACGTCGAATTCAGCTGCCAGGAGCGGATTCTGTTGCAGCCGAATCTGCCGAAGTGGCGGCGCCTGCTCGACTATCTGGCGGTCAATTGGCGGTCGCTGGCCGGTTGCCGGGCCATGGTTTTCGGTGGCGGTACGCTGTTTCACGCCCGCGGCGGCGCGTTGACCAATCTGGTGTTGATTTTCCTGGCCGTCGTTCAAGCCCGGCTCAGAGGCGCCCGAGTGTTTGTGCTGGGGGCCGGCGTCGCCGAAATGCCCGGCATTTCGGCCAGATTGTTAATGGCGGCGATCCTGGCGCTGAGCGATGATTTTGCCGTGCGCGACGCCTCGTCGTGGCGCCATTGCCGGCAGGTGATCGGCGGCAATCGCGTCAGGCGTACGGCTGATCTGGTGTTCTCATTGCAGTTGCCGACGGTGCCGACAACCTCGGCCGGCAAAACTGTCGGCGTCACGTTGGCGGCCAGCGATATCGGCGCCGCGACCGGCGCGTATCCGCATTTTTTTAGCGTTCTTGCCGCGGATTTGGCGGAATTACGCGACAATGGTTGGTCGATCCGGCTGTTGTCGTTTCAAGAGCTGGACGATCCGCAGGCTGGCGTGTCCGATACCAAGTTGCTGCAGGCCGTCGGCATCGCCGGCGAGCGCGTCGAACTGCTCAGGGTTTCGTCGGACCCGGATGCATTGTGCCGGCAATTCGCCGAACTCGATATCGTTGTCGGTATGCGGTTTCACGGTCTGGTCATGGCGGCTTTGCTGGGCCTGCCGTTTGTCGGGATTGGCCGCGATAGCAAGCTGTCGGATTTTTGCCTGGATGCCGGTATGCCGTTTCTTTCGCTTTCCGAGGCGCGCGCTGGGTTGATCGCCGCGACGATAGGGGGAGCAGCGGGCCGAATGGTCGATGGCGCCAATCTTGCCTGCTGGCAAGCCTTGTCTGCGGAAAATTTCGGCCCAATCGAGGAATATCTGAAATGAGGGTGATTTTGCACGGGTTCGGCTCGTTCCCGATACTGTTTTACCACGTGATCGAATACGCCAGACGCCGCTATCCGGAAGTGGAATGGGCGATTATCTTGTCGTCGCCGCACCACGAGGCCTTGATGGTGTCGCTGCTCGGCCGGGACAACGTGTTCGTGTTGAACGGCAACGATGGCTCTTGCTCTGCGGAAGAGAAAGTTTTGCTGTATCCGGGCAGCCTGCACCGCGATATCGACAGCGAAAAACGCAATTTCAAATTCGCCCGCTCGCAGCTCCAATTGCAACGGGCGATGAACCTGTACCGCGGTGCCAGACGGTTCATGGCGCGCTTCGCGCCGAGCCATGCGCTGATCTCGCAGGTGGAAGGTCTGGACGGCAAGGTGTTTCTGGCGTGCGCCAAACAGATAGGCATACCGGTCGTCGTGCCGACCCATTGCCGCAATTTGGGCGGAATATTTTTTTCGCCGGACGATAGTGAGTCCTTGCCGTCGTATGCGAATGCGGGCGATTCGACTGCCAGGCAGTCCGGCGAACGGTTTCTCCGAGAGTTCCGGGAAGCGCCAAAAGCGCCGGCGGTCGGCCAGGCCGTAGCGGAAGACAACATTCTGTCTGCATTTCAAAAGCCATTGCTGCAGCGCGTGGGCTTGGCGTTACAACGCCGGTTCGACGCCAGGGAAAGCTTCGAATGGGATTACCTGCGTGCGGCGTTTTTGAATAACCTGCCTTGGCTGCGGGACGCTGTTTGGAATTTGCGGCGCTGGAAAAACCAACGGCTATGCGACATTACCGGTTTGGAACAGCTCCCGGAAAAATTCGTGTTTTATCCGTTGCAGTATTCGCCCGAGTCTTCGATAAATACCCCGGCGCCGTATTTCGTCGATCAGATGCGGGCAATCGATGCGATTCGACATGCGTTGCCCAGCGACGTGGTTTTAGTGATCAAAGAACACCCGGCCTGCATACTGCTGCGAAGCGGCAGTTTCGTCCGCGAGTTGCTGCATAAATCCGGTGTCGTGGTGGCCCATTACGCGATGCCGTCGGCGGAAATCGTAAAACGGGCGCGGATCACGATCTCAGTGACCGGCACCGCCACCTTCGAAGCCTATCTGCTGGGTCGGCCGTCGATTACCTTGGGCAACGCCTTTTTTTCCGAGGCTTTGGGCGGCGTCTGCAATCTCCGCGATTTACGCGCCAAAATTGCCGAGAAATTGGATGGCAAAGTCGACGACGCCGACATTGTCGATTTTCTGGCCCGCGTGTTTTCGGTACGTAAGAACGTCGTATTCGGTTCGCCGGGCATGGCCGGCGAACCGGTATTGCGCGAGGGCAATGTAATCGCGTTTGCCGAAGGCTTCATACAACATTGCCGGGCTATCGACGGAGTGGGCAAATGAATACAGTGCCCCAACAAGCCTATGTCTGCCCGATTTGCGCTGCCGAGCGGTCCAGGCCGATACCGTTCCGGGACCCCGACTCCGGGCTGCGGGTGTTGAAAACCGCCGGTTACCATTGGCGTTTATGCGGCACTTGCGGCAATGCCTTCCCGACGCAGACGGTGTCGCTGGCGGAACTACAGCAATATTGGGATCGCAACCGGGTAATCGATGATACGCCTGCCGCCGAGGCCGAGGCTGTTTGGCAAGGCCGTTGGCAGGCCAGCCAAGTTTGGGCGCAGCGGACTTACGACTTTGTCGCGCCGTTTATACGGCCGGATATGCAACATTTTCTCGATGTTGCCTGCGGACTGGGTGCAACCGTCGCCCTGTTCCGCGATAAGGGCTGGCAGGCGGAAGGGGTCGATGCCGATCCGAACACGCGGCAATTCCACGAAAAAGCCGGAGTGTCGGTGACGATAGGGCAGGTGGAGAATTTGCAGCCGGGGGCTGCTTTCGATGTGGTTTCGATCGCGCATGCGATTTATTTCGTCAGCCGGCCGCGGCAGTTCGTGCAGCAGGTGGCGGCGATGCTGAAGCCCGACGGCCTGTTCGCCGTTATCGTCAGCGATTTGTTGTCGTCGTTGAGCGACAGTTGTCCGGGGTATGCACACACCTGGTATCCGAGTGCTGATGCGCTGGTCTATCTCCTGGAGCAGGAAGGCTTCGTCGTGATTGCCCGCCGCCGATTGAAAGGCTCGATCATGATTTTGGCAAAACCCGGCCAAACCGGTGCGCCGCGGGCGTTTCCACGCCGCGACTACTGGTTGCACATGAGTCAGGCCTGGCGCTTCAAAGTGTTGGGCCGGCCTTACCGCTGCCTGGTAAACGGTTTAAAAAAACTGTTGCGGAAATAGTTTGGATTGCTTATGCGTAACGGCACTTCAGGCATCCGGCCAGAGGCCGGAATCGGCAAATTTGGGGTGCGGCTTGTCCGCAACGTTTTGAGAATAGGGGAGAATTGGCATGGGGCACGCGGCTGAGGTCGAGTCCGGAGAACGTTTTGAATTCGGCGAAAATTGGGCGCGTTTCTTGGCCGAGCTGTCGGATGAAAAAATCGCCGCGGCGGAGGCGTCGCTGAAACGGATGCTGGGCGTCGAGTCTTTGCAGGGCAAGACCTTTCTCGATGCGGGCTCCGGCAGCGGCTTGTTTTCGCTGGCGGCGGCGCGCCTGGGGGCAACGGTGCATTCCTTCGATTTCGACCCGAGTTCGGTTAAATGTACCGAACGGATCAAGCAGCTTAAATTTCCGGACTGCGAACGCTGGCGGATCGAGAGCGGATCGGTACTGGATCGAGGCTATGTCTCGGCATTGGGCGATTTCGATGTGGTCTATTCCTGGGGCGTGTTACACCATACCGGCGATATGGCTGCGGCATTTGCCAATATTGCCGGTTGCGTCAAACCGGGCGGTTTGCTGTTTATCGCGATTTACAACGACCAGGGCTGGATCAGCCGCTATTGGACCTGGGTCAAACGATTGTACAACCGCAGCAGGATTGCCAAACCGGTGTTGATCGCATGCCATGCGCCTTACTTGCTGGGCCTGCGCTGGCTGGTGCGCGCTGCCAGCGGACGGCTGTCGATCGAGCGCGGCATGACGATCTGGTACGACATGATCGATTGGTTGGGCGGTTATCCGTTCGAAGTGGCCAAGCCGGAACAAGTCTTCGCTCATTTCCGCGATCGCGGTTTTACGTTGACCGAAATGACGACTTGCGGCGGCCGCATGGGCTGTAACGAATTCGTGTTCCGCCTTGCCAACCGCTAACGCCAATCGCATCGTCGTCGTCCACGTCATCACCGGCCTGAACGTCGGCGGTGCCGAGCGTATGCTGTGGAAATTGCTGGCGCATGCCGACCGGGAGCGGTTCGACATGCGGGTAGTTTGCCTGATTGGCGACGGGCCGGTTGCGGACGATATCCGCGCCTTGGGCATACCGGTATTGTGTTTGGGCGCTCGGTCGCCGGCGAGCGGCTTGAAAGCCGTCGGCCGTTTGCGCAAATATTTGCTCGCGGCACGGCCGGATATTGTGCAAGGCTGGATGTACCACGGCAATTTTGCGGCCTGGGTAGGCCGCTGGCTGATCGGCCGGCGGGTACCGTTGATCTGGGGTGTACGGCAGAGTCTTTACGACATCAATAAAGAAAAGCCGGGTACCGCGAAAATCATCCGCATGTGTGCCTGGTTGTCCGGAGCGGCGACCAAAATCCTGTACAACTCGCAAACCGCCAGACAGCACCACGAAAACATAGGTTATGCGCCGGAGTGCGGCGATTGGCTGCCGAACGGTTTCGACACCGACGTATTCCGGCCGGAGCCGGCGGCGCGGACTGCATTACGGGAAGAGCTCGGCTTGCAGCCGCAAGCGGTGTTGGTCGGCATGGTCGCCCGCTACGATCCGATGAAAGGCCATGCCAATTTTCTAAAGGCCGCCCAGCTGTTGGCCGAGCGGCGCAACGATGTGCATTTCGTGTTGGCCGGTCGTGGGGTCGACTCGCAAAACCGCTTGTTTGTCGACGCCGAACGCAGCTCCGCTTTACAGGGTCGTTTGCATCTATTGGGTGAGCGCCAGGATATTGCAAGTATCACTGCCGCGCTGGATATCGCCGTCACGCCCTCGGTTTCGGAAGGCTTTGCCAACGCGATCGGAGAAGCAATGAGTTGCGCGGTCCCGTGCGTGGTGACCGATGTCGGCGATTCCGCGGCGGTTTTGGGCGACGGCGGCCGAGTCGTTGTCGCCGAGGATTCGCAGACGTTGGCGGCCGCAATTGGCGAACTGCTCGATTTGGCGCCGGAACGGCGACAGGCGATTGGTATGCAGGCCCGGCAGCGGGTGCTGGAGCAGTTTTCGATTCAAGCGGTGGCACAGCGTTATCAAGATCTATACCGCAGTTTGGCTGCGGCCGAGGATGCTTAAGCGATGTGCGGCATAGCGGGTTTTTTCGGCATTGGCCTGTCCGACCCGGAAGCGGTTTTGCAAGCGATGGGCGATGCGATTCGCAGTCGCGGCCCCGACGACAGCGGAATTTTCCGGAGTGCCGAGGATGGGATCGGCTTGGTGCACCGCCGGCTGTCCATCGTCGACCTGTCGCCGGCCGGGCATCAACCGATGCTGTCGTCCTGTCGGCGCTATGCCATCGTTTTCAACGGCGAAATTTACAACCATCCGGCGTTGCGCGAACAACTCGAGCGCTCCGGGCAGGCCCCGGTTTGGCGCGGGCATTCCGACACCGAAACCTTATTGGCGGCCATCGCCGCCTGGGGTTTGCGCAAAGCGCTGGAGTCGGCGGTGGGTATGTTTGCGCTGGCTTTATGGGATCGGGAAACGCGCGAGCTGTCGTTGGCGCGCGACCGCTTGGGCGAAAAGCCGCTGTATTACGGTCGGGTAGCCGGCGGTTTGGCTTTTGCTTCGGAACTGAAAGCCTTGCGGGCAATTCCGGGTTTCGTCGGCGACATTGATCGCCAAGCCCTGGCGCTGTACATGCGGCATAACTACGTTCCCGGCCCGTACAGTATTTATAGCCGGATCAACAAGTTGGTTCCGGGCAGTCTATTAACCTTCGACCGTAGCCAGATTGCCTCAGGCAGTTTGCCGGAGCCCGATCTGTTCTGGTCCGCAGCCGCTGCGGCTAGAGACGGCTTGGCCGAGCCGTTTACGTTTAATTCCGCAGACGAGGCGGCCGACGCGCTGGAACAAAAGTTGCGCGAGGCCTTGCGCGGCCAGATGGTGGCCGATGTGCCATTGGGTGCATTTTTGTCGGGCGGCGTGGATTCGTCGACGATTGTCGCGTTAATGCAGGCCGAGGCGCGAGCTGCGGGTGCACCGCCGGTCAAGACTTTTACCATCGGCTTTGGCGAGGATGCGTTCGACGAGGCCCGCTACGCAAAGGCGGTGGCCCGGCATTTGGGTGCCGAGCATAGCGAGCTTTACGTCAGCTCCAATGACGCATTGGCCATCATTCCCGAGTTGCCGGCGATTTACGACGAACCGTTTGCCGATTCGTCGCAATTGCCGACAAGCCTGGTTTCGCGCATGGCCCGGCAGCAGGTTACGGTAGCGTTGTCCGGCGACGGCGGCGACGAATTGTTCGGCGGCTACGGCCGCTACCGGATGGCGCAGCGGCTATGGGCCAAGCTGGCAGCGGTGCCTTTGCCGCTGCGGAATGCGCTAGCCGGGGTTTTACGCGGCGTACCGGTCAAAGGCTGGGACGCTCTGTACGCTGTTGTCCAGCCCTTGTTGCCGGCCGGCACGCGTAGCGGTTTCCCGGGGGACAAGATTCATAAAGGGGCTGGCTTGTTACATAGCGCCAATCCGGCCGAGTTGTACTTGAACCTGATCAGCCATTGGCAACCGGCAGATGTGGTGCTCGACGGCGACTCTGGAGATGCGTTGCTGAAAAGTTGGCCGGTTTTGCCGGAGTTGCTCGAACAAATGATGTTGTTCGATAGCTGCAGTTATTTGCCGGACGACATTCTGGTCAAGGTCGACCGGGCGGCAATGAATGTCGGCCTGGAAACCCGGGTGCCGCTGCTTGACCATCGTTTGTTCGAGTTTGCCTGGAAATTGCCGCGGCAGATGAAAGTCCGTGACGGCGAAGCCAAATGGCTGTTGCGCCGGGTGTTGTACCGGCATGTGCCGCGCGAATTGATCGAACGGCCGAAAATGGGTTTTGCGGTACCGCTCGAAGAGTGGCTGCGCGGGCCATTGCGCGATTGGGCCGAGGCCTTGCTCGACCGCTCGCGGCTCAGCCGCGACGGTTATTTCGATCCGGAGCCGATCAGGCGCAAATGGGCCGAGCATTTGTCCGGTCGGCGGAATTGGCGATTTTTGTTGTGGGATGTTTTGATGTTCAATGCCTGGCTAGATCAGCAATGAGTAACAAACTATTGGTGGTCTGCAACGACCTGGATTTTTTTCTGCTGCACCGGCTGCCGGAAACCAGCGGCGCGCTGAAACAGGGTTACGAAGTCCACGTTGCGACCCCGCCCGGGACGCGGGTGGCGGAAATCCGCGAGCTCGGTTTTATCTATCACGAGCTGGTGCTGACCCGGAGCGGCCAAAACCCGATGGCGGAGCTGGCAGCGCTCCGGGCGATGTATGCGCTATTCAAGCGGGTGCAACCCGATCTGGTTTACCTGATGACGGTAAAGCCGATTTTGTACGGTGGCATCGCCGCGCGCTTGGCCGGGGTCAAGGCCGTGGTTGCGGCGGTATTCGGTATGGGCTATCTGTTTACCGATACCCGGCTTAAAACCCGGATACTCCGAGCTTTGGTTTCCCGGCTATACCGTTTGGCGCTGGGACACCGGAATATCCGCGTGATCTTTCAGAATCCGACCGATCGCGATCTGATGGTCGGGCTAGGCGTCGTCCTGCCGGAAAACACCGTATTGGTGCGCGGTTCCGGAGTCGACTTGCAGCGCTTCGTAGTCATTCCGGAGCCGGAAGGCCGGCCGGTCGTGTTGATGGCGGCGCGCTTGCTGTACGATAAAGGCGTGAGGGAATACGTCGAGGCCGCCCGCTTGCTGCGCGAACAGGGTGGCGACGCGCGCTTTGTGCTGGTCGGCGACCGCGATGACGGCAATCCTTCCAGTCTGAGCCGTCAGGAAGTCGAAGCGTTGCGTGCCGATCCGAATATCGAATTTCTCGGCTTTCAAAAAAATATGCCGCAATTATTGGCCGCTGCCAATATCGTGGTACTGCCTTCCTATCGCGAGGGCTTGCCCAGAGTCTTGGAAGAGGCGGCCGCCTGCGGGCGGGCGGTCATTACTACCGACGTGCCGGGTTGTCGGGATGCGATCGAAGCCGGTATCAGTGGTTTGTTAGTGCCGGTAAGGGACGCCGCCGGCCTGGCCGACGCGATTCGGCGCTTGTTGGCCGACCATGCATTACGCCGGGAGATGGGGTGGCGCGGCCGGCAACTGGCCGAACGGCGTTATGCCGTCACAGCGATCGTCGACTCTCATCTGGCGGTTTACCGCGAATTGCTCGCCGCCACCAGTGCGGCTTGACGGCATCGCGCCGGTTTGCCTGCGTGCGGCCTCGCTATCCGGATGTCATTTTCTGTAGTGGCCTGATTTTGCCGGAAATTTTGCTAAAATGGCGGCCATTTCCTTTTCTCGAGCTGACATGAAACACATCGAACTTCTTTCTCCCGCCGGTACCTTGCGCAATATGCGTTACGCGTTTGCATTCGGTGCTGATGCGGTTTATGCCGGACAGCCGCGCTACAGTCTCAGGGTGCGCAACAATGATTTTCTATCCGAGAATCTGGCCAAGGGCATAGCCGAAGCGCACCGGTTGGGGAAAAAATTCTTCCTGGCTGCCAATGTGATTCCGCATAACGCCAAGATCAAAACCTTTTTGAAGGACATGGCGCCGATCATCGCGATGCAGCCCGATGCGCTGATCATGGCCGATCCGGGGTTGATCATGATGACCCGCGAACAATGGCCGGAGATGCCGATTCACTTGTCGGTGCAAGCCAATACCGTCAACTATGCCAGCGTCCGGTTCTGGAAAAGCATGGGCGTGGAAAGGGTGATTCTGTCGCGCGAACTGTCGCTGGACGAGATCGCCGAGATTCGCCAGCAATGCCCCGATATGGAATTGGAAGTTTTCGTGCATGGTGCGTTGTGTATCGCTTATTCAGGCCGCTGCTTGCTGTCGGGCTACTTCAATCATCGCGATCCTAACCAAGGCACTTGTACCAATTCCTGCCGCTGGAAATACGATACCAAACCGGCGGTGGAAAACGCCGAGGGCGATTATTTGTTGGCCGATAGCGCGGTTATTTCCATGAACGATTTGAACCAGGGGCTAAACACTGCGAGTTGCGGCGGCGCCGAGCGCCATCCTCTCGCCGACAATATTTATTTCCTGGAAGAAGAAGGGCGCCCGGGCGAGCTGTTGCCGGTCATGGAAGACGAGAACGGCACTTACATCATGAACTCCAAGGATTTGCGTGCGATCGAGCATGTGCAACGCTTGGTGGAAATCGGCGTCGATAGTTTGAAAATCGAGGGCCGTACCAAGTCGCATTTTTATGTGGCGCGTACCGCGCAGACTTACCGCCAAGCTATCGACGATGCTCTAGCCGGACGGCCGTTCCAGCCGAAATTGCTCGGCATTCTGGATAACCTGGCCAACCGCGGCTATACCGACGGCTTTTACCAGCGCCACCACACCCACGAACACCAAAACTATCTGTCCGGCTATTCGAAGAGCCACCAACAACAGTTTTGCGGCGAAATCACCGGTTTCGATGCCGCGACCGGTATGGCCGATGTCAGCGTCAAAAACAAGTTTGCACTGGGCGACAAATTGGAACTGATTCTGCCCAGCGGCAACCGGGATATCGTCGTGGAACACATGGTCGATAAATACGGTCAGCCGATGCAGGAAGCGGCCGGCGGCGGCTACGAAGTGAAGATTCCGTTGCCGACCGCCGAGTGCGATTACGGTTTGTTGGCCCGTTATTACTGATTCGCGGAGGCGAGTATGAACTTCGATACGGCGGATTTATGCGACCGTTTTGCCCAAACCGACAGTTTTCAGGTGGCAGAGCCGGTGTTGCGCCATTTCGGCGGTAACCGGAGATTTTGCGGCCAGATCACAACCTTAAAAGTGTTCGAGGACAATTCGCTGGTCCGCGCCGTGTTGGCGGAGAAAGTCGATGGCCGCGTATTGGTGGTTGACGGCGGCGGTTCCAAGCGCTGCGCGCTGATGGGCGACACCCTGGCCGGCTTGGCGCTGGAGAACGGCTGGCAGGGTATCGTGGTCTACGGCAGCATCCGCGGCTCCGAGCTGATCCGGCAACTGCCGATCGGCGTGATGGCGTTGAACACGAACCCGTTACGCAGCAACAAGCACGGCCACGGCGACCGCGACGTGATGATCACGTTTGCCGGCGTCAATTTCAAAAAAGACCATTATTTATATGCCGATGGCGACGGAATTATCGTCTCGGATGCGAAATTGGATTAGAATTCGTCCGTCTTAACCCAGTAAAACACTCAAGAATATGCAAATAGTACTCGCTAACCCCCGTGGATTCTGTGCCGGCGTCGATCGGGCCATCGAAATCGTCGATCAAGCGATCGATACGTTTGGTGCTCCCATCTATGTGCGGCATGAAGTGGTGCATAACCGCACCGTAGTCGATGGCTTAAAGGAAAAGGGTGCCGTTTTTATCGAAGAACTCAGCGACGTGCCGGTCGGCTCTTACCTGATATTCAGTGCTCACGGCGTGTCCAAGGCCGTGCAGAAAGAAGCCGAGGAACGCCAGTTGACGGTATTCGATGCGACTTGTCCGCTGGTGACCAAGGTGCATATGCAAGTGGCCAAGCATGCCAAGCAAGACCGGGAAGTGATTTTGATCGGCCACGCCGGCCATCCCGAAGTCGAAGGCACGATGGGCCAATACGACAAATGCACCGAGCACGGCGATATTTATCTGGTCGAAACGCCGGAAGACGTCAAAAACCTGAAGGTCAATAACCCGGAAAATCTGGCTTACGTGACGCAAACCACGTTATCGATGACCGACACCAAAGTCATGGTCGACGCGCTACGCGAGCAATTTCCGTCGATCAAGGAACAAAAGAAAGACGACATTTGCTACGCCACGCAAAACCGGCAAGACGCCGTACATGACTTAGCCAAAATCTCCGACCTGATTCTGGTGGTCGGTTCGCCGAACAGTTCCAATTCCAATCGGCTGCGGGAGATTGCCGAGCAATTGGGCAAACCGGCCTACTTGATCGATACTTATAAGGACTTGAAACAAGAATGGTTGGACGGTATCGAAGTGGTCGGCGTCACCGCCGGCGCCTCGGCACCGGAAGTGCTGGTGCAGGAAGTGATCAACCAATTGAAGGAGTGGGGTGGCGAAAATACCACCGTGCGCGAAAACAAAGGTATCGAGGAAAAAGTGGTGTTTTCGATTCCGAAAGAATTGAAAAAAGCCATGGAAGCCTGATTTTTAGGAGCAATTTATGCCAATCACAGCTCAGGAACTGGTTGCTGCCGCCAAGCAGCAGATTACCGAAATCGACGTCGCGGCGGCGAATGCCAGGCTGTCCGGCGCCTTACTGCTCGATGTGCGGGAGCCGGCCGAATTTGCCGCCGGCCACTTGCCGGGAGCAGTCAACATTCCGCGCGGCGTATTGGAGTTTCAAATCGGCGGCCATCCGGCCTTCCAAGGTAAGCAGGATGCAGGCATCGTCGTCTACTGCCAGAGCGGCGGTCGCTCCGCGTTGGCAACCCAAGTTCTGAACCAGTTGGGATATTCCGGCGCGGTTAGCATGGCCGGGGGCTTCAAGGCTTGGGCGGAGAGTGGACTCAAGGTTGAATGAGTTAAGCCAAATCCGGATCGACATATGGCTGTGGGCCGCGCGGTTTTTCAAAACCCGCGGTCTAGCGGCCGATGCCGTCAACGGCGGTAAGGTCCATGTCAACGGCCAGCGTTGCAAGCCGGGGAAAGATATCAAAATCGGCGATTTGGTCACTGTGACCAAGGATCAGTACACCTGGGAGGTGCGGGTAACCGATCTGAACAAGCAGCGGCGTCCTGCCCCGGAAGCGGCCGGGCTTTATCACGAAGATGCGGCTAGCGCGGCAAAGCGCCATCAGCAAATCGAATTGCGCAAACAGCAACAGGCGCTGCAACACCCTTCCGAGCGCGAACATAAACCCAACAAAAAACAACGCCGTCAAATTCATCGGTTCAAGCAGGACTCGTTATAACCGGAGGTCACTGCCGTCGGATAAAACCATAGCCACGTTGCCGACTTCATTTTATTATTCCCGACTTAACGTAGTGGATTAAGCCAACAAGATTTGTAATAGACTTGCTGGCGTAATCCGTTAAGACAGGCCTAAGCGTCAGCCATTAGCTTGAAAATATCGGCCGCCGCCGCCGCCGCCGGCCGTCAGACATCGCCACATTTCATTTAGGACCATTAATGCCGATCAGCCGATTGTTAATACTACCCGTCACGCTCATTACCGGTAGTCTGATTGCCGGTTGTGCCACGACCCGGCAAATCGCGGTGGACTATCCCAAAACCGAAACCTTACCGATCAAGCCCTTGCGCGGCCAAACTGCTGTCGGCGGTGACGATTATTACGTGCAGTTGGTTTCGGATTTCGAATTCAAGGGCGACAGTGCGCTGAAAGGCGGTTGTAACGAAATGGGCGGCCATTACGAGAACGGCGATTTGTCGGCTGCTTTGGTATTCAGCGTTCACAACGAGACCTTGAAGTTGAAGCGCGAAGTGAGCGGTTTTCTGTATCAAGCGACCACCGGCAAGTGCAACTTCAAGTTGGAGACCAAAAAAGCCAACCTGACGCCGTGGTTGAGGCTGGATACCGGCAAAGATACGCTGATCGATTACAATTTTTTCACCAGCAACAGCCACGAAGCCAATCTTTCCCAACTGGTCGAGGATGTCAATGCCGCCAGCGGTTTGTTTGCGTTGACCGGCGTCGGCGCCGGCATGGCGGTGATGGGCAAACTGGCCGGCAATTGGGTCGAGACCAGCCCGCAGGTCGTTGCCAAAACGCCGGCCGCCAGCGGCAAATACAGTTCCGAAACTCATTCCCTGCCTGCTAGTGTGGCGTTGGCCGGAGATAGCGGCAATTTTAGCCAGAGCCGATTGGCGGTCTATGAAGTGGTCGAAGGCGGTTGGAAAGCCTGGAGTTCGGAAACCCGGCTGCTCGGCGAATTGCGGATTTATCCGGAGGTCGCCACGTCGCTGTTGTTAAAAACCGGCGGCGACGCCATTCCGGACGCTCACGATTTATCGTTG
Source organism: Methylomonas aurea (assembly GCF_024505045.1). Classification (GTDB taxonomy): domain Bacteria; phylum Pseudomonadota; class Gammaproteobacteria; order Methylococcales; family Methylomonadaceae; genus Methylomonas; species Methylomonas aurea. The sequence continues at coordinate 161,399 of NZ_JANIBM010000003.1, forward strand.
GAGGAGTTGTGGCGTGCGACGATTCAGACCGCCAACGGCGAGGTCAGTCTGCAACAGTTGATCAACCAGGTCGATCCGGCCGCCAAGCCTAATTTGCAACCCGACTGGCGCAACTATGAAGATGTGGAGAGCCAATGCCGGCGCCTGAAATTGGTCATGAAGGATTTGGGTTTCAACAAATTCGACCGCAATGCCGTGTTGTATTATTTCCTGGCTAAATCGCCCGACTGGAAAAATTTCAATATTTCCGCTCAGAAGGCCATGGCCGACGAAATTCGGCCGAAACTGCTGGAACAGTACCGGACCAAGGATTTTTCCGCATGTCTGGCCGCCGAGGACTATGCGGCCATGAAAACCATGCGGTTGCCGGTTAATACCGGGCAGGACTGGGATAATCTGGCCAGCTCCCGGCAGAAGAAAGAGGGCGTGATCAGTCCGGTGCAGTCCGCGGCCCGCCAATTTTTGTCTGCGCTGCAAAATCCGAATAAGGACGAAGCGGCCCGGCAACTGTATCCGTTGCTGAATACCGAAAAATCCGGCAACGGCTCGGTATTGCTGCAGAACCATTTGAGTAACTTCGGCTTGGAGGCTTTGTTGCAAGTGCCGACAATTCCCGACGACGGCGTTGTGGTCACTGCGGCGCAATTGGCTAATGTCTTCGCAGCTCTGAACGTCGAAAGTTTCAGTTGTGCGCGGCCGGCGCAGGAACAAGGCCAGCCGCTGGCGAATATCGGTATCATGCTGTTCGCAACTAAACCGGGCAGCCCGCGCGAAAAAGGCGGTGCGCTGGAATTCGAACTGGTGCAGGGCAAGATTAGCCGTTTGGCGTTTCAACACCCTTCTTTTCGCGATTTCGAACAAAATCTGACCGACTATCCGGATTTGGGCGGCTGCCGGATAGACGCCGAATTCGTCAACCGGCTGCATTGACCTGAAATAAGCGATGCCGATCACGATCAACCGGAAAAAAACCTTGATTGCCATCGCGGCAGTATCCGCTGGCGTGGCAACCTATGCCCTGGCCGGTTTTTACCTGCTGCCGAAAATTGCGCTGAGCAAGCTTCCGCAAATCGTCAAGGAACAAACCGGGCAGACGCCGCAGTTGCAAGAGATTCGGTTGAATCCGTTCAGTTGGGTGCTGGAGTTGCGGGAGTTCTCGTTATCGGCCGGCGACGGCCAATTCCTGGCCGGGTTCGAAGCGTTGCGGATCGATCTGGCGCTGTGGGAATCGGTCAAGTTGGGCGGCGCAGTTGTCGACAGCATCGAATTGTCCAAACCGCAATTCAATATCGCCCGCCGCGCCGACGGCAGTTTTAATTTTGCCGATCTGCAGCCGGAGCAGCCCGAAGTAGAGCAAACCCCTGCTGCGGCCGATAACGATGCCGGCCCGGTCAAGTTATTGATTCATCGTGCGGTGATCGCCGACGGCAGGATTGCCTGGCTGGATGCCTCGACCGGCCAAACCCTGACCGAAACCTTGTTGCCGGTCAATTTAACGCTGCAGGACATCAGTACCCAGGCCGAGCAGGCCGGCAACGGCAAGTTGGCGTTGGGCGTCGAATCCGGCGGCAACATCGAATGGAGTGGAGATTTTAGTCTGCAACCCTTGGCTTCCAAAGGCCACCTGCAACTCGACGCCATCGGTTTGGATAAAATTTGGCAGTTGTTTTTACAGGAGTTGCCGATACGAATAAGCGCCGGCCGAGCCGGGTTGCAAATCGATTACGATTTAACCGCCGCCGAATCCGGAGTGGCGGTGATGTTGCACAACGGCGCGCTGGCGTTGCAGCAATTGGCGGTCGTAGAAAAAACCAGTGGCAAGCCTTTGATCGACTTGCCGGAACTGGCCGTCGACGGCATCGGCGTCGATATCAACGGGCAGACGGTGAACATCGCCGCAGTGGCCAGCCGCAATGCGGCAATACAGGCCTGGTTGCAGGCCGACGGTACGGTCAATTACCAAGCTTTGTTCGGCGAAGATGCTGCCGCTTCTTCGGCAGGTTCGGCGCAAACTGGCGCCGGCGCTCCGGCTGCCGCAGAGCCCGGCAAACCGTGGACGGTTCGGTTGGGCGAACTGGCATTGCACGATTACCAAATCCATTTCACCGATTTTAGCCAAACCAAGCCCGTCGAATTCAAACTCAGCGAGTTAAATTGCAAGCTGCAAAATTTCGGTTCCGATCTGCTTGGCAAATTGCCGTTGCAATTCAGTACTCGATTGAACCAAACCGGCAGTCTGGCACTGAACGGCGACATGGCGTTGCAACCTTTTGCGGCCGATTGGGATGTGCAAATCAAAAATCTGCAGTTAAAACCGTTCCAGCCTTACTTGGACTCTTATCTGAAACTCGAAGTCGTCGACGGCGATTTCAATGCCAAAGGCAAACTGCATCTGGCCGTGGCCGAACCGTTTCAGCTCACGTTTAACGGCGATGCCGATATCGACAATTTGTTGACCCGCGACCAATTGAAAAACAAGGATTTTTTGAAGTGGTCGAATTTGGCGCTGGACGGTATTGCTATCGACTTGGCCGCACAGGACTACAAATTGGCCAAAGTGTTATTGGAACGGCCTTACTTCCGCTTCAATATCAAGAAGGACGGTAGTACCAATGTCGACGACATTTTAGTCCAGCAAAAACCCGAATCGGCTAAACCTGCAAAGTCCGCAAAAACAGCCGCGAAACCGGCCGCTGCAACAGCCGGCACGGATCAGCCTAGCCTCAGCATCGGCAAGATCGAAATGCGTAACGGCAAGTCCGATTTCGCAGACTATTCGTTGATATTGCCGTTTGTTGCAGAGATGAACGGCTTGAACGGCGAGGTCAACGGATTTTCGTCGGCTAAGGATGCCGCGGCAACGATGGCGTTGAAAGGCAAGGTTTACGATATGGCCTTGGTCGGTATCAAAGGCAAATACCAGTTCCAGAGCGGCGATTCCGATATCGCGCTGAATTTTACCCATATGCCGCTGCCCTTGATTACGCCGTACATGGCGGAATTTGCCGGCTACCGGATCGAGAAGGGCCAGATGGCCCTTGATCTGCATTACAAGATCAAGAGCGGCCAGCTCGAGGTGCAGAACAAACTGTTCATCGACCAATTGACCTTAGGCGAACAGGTCGAGAACCCGCATGCGGTGTCGCTACCGTTGCATCTGGCGATTGCCCTGCTGAAAGATGCCGACGGTAAAATCAATCTCGATTTTCCGATTACCGGTAGTCTGGAAGACCCGCAATTCAGTATCGGTGCGCTGGTGCGCGACGTGTTGGTCAATCTGGTCAAGAAGGTGGCGCTGTCGCCGTTCAAGGCCATCGCTTCGTTGCTGAGCGACGACAAGGATTTCAGCACCGTGCAATTTACACCGGGCAGCGCCGAATTGGCCAAAGAAGAGGCGGACAAACTGGGCGAGTTGAGCAAGGCACTGCTTAGCAAGCCGGATTTGACGCTGGAGATCAAAGGTATCGCCTACCAGAATCTGGACTGGCCGGCGATGCGCTTCTCGGCGTTGCAGGACGTGCTGAAAAAAATGAAATCCGGCGAACTGCGCGACCAGGGTCAGAAGATTCGCCATGAATATATTCAGCTTTCCGACGACGATTACAAGCGCTTGCTGGCGAAGTTTTTCGCGGAAGTGTTTCCGCAGGACTTCGAACGCAGTTTGCTTGGCAAGCCGCGCATCAAGAGCAATCCCGATGCCGATTTCTACACGCTGGCGCGCGAGCGGCTGGAAGGCATTTTTCAACCGGACCCGCTGAAGCTCAACGATTTGGCCGTGGCCCGGGCCAACCATATCGCCCAATACGTGACGGAGCCGGGCGGCATAAGTCGCGACAGAGTCTACATTCTGGCCACCGAGTTGAGCCAGGACGAAGCCGCCGACGGCATCAGTTCGATGTTGACATTGAACGCCGCGCCGTAAAACTTGGCCGGGCGGTGTAAGATAGGTCCATTTTTTCCGCCGAGGCAGGCAAGCGGCGGAGTTTGTTAAGCGTTATTGACCAATGGAGTAAACATGAGAACCAAGCTATTTCGATCGATACCGGTATTGGCCGTTTGCGCGGCGGGCGTGTTTGCTCCGGTTCCGGTAGCGGCGCAATCGCTAGCGTCGTGCACGATGACTTATAGACTCAGCGGTTGGTCTTTGGTTTACAAGCAATACGACGGTATCGGCAATATCAGTTGCAGTAACGGCCAACGCGCGCAGGTGGCCTTAGCCTCGAAAAGTATCGGTTTTACCATCGGCAAATCGGAAATCGAGGGTACCGGGGTGTTTTCCGAAGTGAAGAATTTAAACGAAATATACGGCAATTATGTAGCTTTGGAAGGGCATGCCGGCGCCACCAAGTCGGTGGATGCCCAAGTATTGACCCGCGGCGAAATCTCGCTGGCATTGTCCGGCAAAGGTCGCGGGATCGATATCGGCGTGACCTTGGGGGCATTGACCATTTCTCCGCGCTGATGCCGAGTCGTGATTATTGGTTTGGCTGTTACAGTCAAACCGAACAGCCGGTTTAACCATGCCTTACGTCCGACGCAGCTCAGACGGTGCTATATCCGCGGCAAGCGATAGTGCCGGTTTTGGCGGAGAATGGTTGGCTGCCGATCATCCGGAATGGCTGGCATACGCTAAGGCCCGGTCGGAGCAGGAGGCCCGCCAGGCCTTGTCCGATACCGACAGCGAGATGGTGCGGGTGATCGACGATTTGGTCGATTTGCTGGTGGCAAAGCAAGTGCTGATCTTCACCGAGTTACCGGAGCGGGTACAAGCCAAATTGCTTGCCAGAAAGCAGCTTAGAAACGATATGAATGCATTGCAGAGCCCTATGGTTGACGACGAGGCGCTTTTCTAAAAAATGGAGTCTATAGTTGGTTGCGTTGCCGGATCGCCTTGGCTGCACCGGTACCGAGAGCGCGCCGAGGGCGTACATAATTTGGGCTGTTTGTGAAAAACTCGTTCTTTCTAGTCATTCCCGAGCAAAAAAACGATCCGCAACTTTTGGCTTCGTTCGGCGACGACGCGCTGAAACAATGGATTACCGAGCTTCCCGCCGCCAACCCCGGTTTGGCGGCGCGGTTGTTCTATGAGTTGCTGGGCGAATTGGTAACGGTGGAAATGCCGGCGGCAAAACGCCTGCATGCACTGGAACTGCTCCGAGACAGTTTCTTTCTGATCGACGACTATCTACGCTCTCGCCTGACCCGGTCCGGTTTTCCGAAAGGCGAGAACGAGAAGAAAATTTTCGGTCTGACCTGCAGCATTGAACGCCAATTCACGATTGGTTACTGGAATGTGGCCAGGGAACTGACGCGTCGCGAAGTCAGCTGGTTGCAGGCCAAGCCGACCGTGTTGTCTATCCAGCGCACGATCAAGGGCCTGAGCCGTATCGTCGTTACCCACTATATGATGAGTTATCCGATCCCGGATTGGATTTGGATCGACTTGCATTCGCTCTACAAATTGGCGGTAAAACTTGGCAAGGCCGATGTCAAAGTGGCCGACCAAGGCGGCATTTTCAGCAAGCAGTCGTCGATCGAGGACAGTTACAAACAAATTCTGTTGCTGAGTCTGGCCTATCCGTCGGGGTTGATGCAGAAAGAATTCCAGTTGGTTTACGAGTTCATCGAAAAAATCGCCGATCTGCTGGAGATCGAAACCAAACCGGTCGCCGGGCAAGCCGTGCAATGCTCGATTCTGATGGACGAGGATTTGCCGCCGGCCTTTCTGACCAACAACGGGCAAAGCGATAGGCGCTCGGATTCGGCGATGCTATATCTGAATCTGAGCAAATTGACCAAAGTGTTCAAACATCCGGACAAGTTTTCCAGTAAGGACGAAGCCCGCTTCAGTTCGCTGGAAATGGAGAAAAGCCAGCAGCAGCGTCTGCCGGCGGAGTTGTTCGATTATCTGGTGCAACGTTGGCAAGGCAAGGAGCCGCAAGGTTCGGTGTATTTTAGCGACCGGCTCGACCGCTACGTGGCGATCGGCCTGGAAGCCACTTTCGACTTGCTCGATACCTCGCGCGCCGGCTCCGGTTCCGGCTTGGAAAAACGCGCCGAAACCGATTCGGAGCGCGCGCTGTCCTGCAATTTCGACCAGGAAGGCGTGTTGTCGATCGGCAGCTTGGTCAGCTTCAGAAAGATCGACGCCTTGCCTCAGCAACGGGCGTTGGGCGTGGTATGCAAAATATTGGTGCCCAAACAGGATAGCAAGCTGATCTTCGAGTTGATGGTCATCGCCGCCCAGGCTTACGCTGTGACCTACCAGGCGCTGGATGCCTTGCCCGGCGACGAACGCAAAAAGGCCTTGATTTACGGCGCGAAAGACCACGAAGGCGAGAAGAGTTATATCATTATGGATTCTTTTCGATTGAAAGACGGCGACCTGCTCAGGATGTACATGGGCAACGAGAATTTTCCGATCATCCTCAACGGCCGGCGCAATATCGGCCTCGGGTATTGGCAATTCGAGTGCCGGCGGATTCTGGACGAATCCACCATACCGCAACAACCCAAGAAGAAAGGCTATGACTTTATATAACCCATGCCACAAGCGCCCGATACATCGTATTGCGGGGGCGTGGCTGCCAAGCGACGGACTCAATGACCACCAATAGCGATCAACCCGCTGATTTTTCGACTTTCGTCGATCCGCACGCCGAACGCGAAGCGGAAAAATACGAGAACCCCATCCCCAGCCGCGAACTGATCCTGGAGCTGATCCAGCAAGCCGGCAAACCTTTAAGACGCCAACAAATCGCCCAGCAATTCGGGCTGGAATCGGCCGATGCCCAGGAAGCGCTGCGCCGCCGGCTCAGAGCCATGGAACGCGACGGTCAATTGAGCTTTAACAGTCGGCAAAAGTATTGCATCGGTTCCGGGCACAACACCATTGCCGGCCGAATTCTGGGCCATCCGGAAGGTTTTGGCTTCCTGAAGCCTGACGATGGCAGCGAAGATTTGTTTCTGTCGCCGCGGGAAATGAAGCCGCTGATGCCGAACGACCGGGTGATTGCCCGCGTCAGCGGCGTCGACCGCCGCGGCCGCCGCGAGGCTGCCGTGATCGAGATTACCGAGCGTAACACGCACCAGATCGTCGGCCGTTTTTTCACCGAGGGCCGCGTCGCCTACGTGGTGCCGGACAACAAGAAGATCAACCACGAAGTGTTGATCGCCAAGGAGGACACCGGCGGCGCCAAGAACGGCCAGATCGTCGTCGCCGAAATTCTGCAGCAACCCAGTGCCCATTGCCAGCCGATCGGACGCATCAGCGAAGTGTTGGGTCTGCACATGGCGCCGGGCATGGAAATCGAGATGGCGATTCGTTCCTACGATTTGCCGAACCAATGGCCGGATGCGTTGCTCAAGGAAATCAAGTCCTTGACTCCGGAAGTGCCGGAACAGGCCAAACAGGGGCGTGAGGATATTCGCCAATTGCCGTTGGTAACGATAGACGGCGAAGATGCCCGCGATTTCGACGATGCGGTTTACGCCCAAAAAACGCCGAAAGGCTGGAAATTGCTGGTGGCGATCGCCGACGTGTCGCATTACGTCAAAGTCGGTACCGCGTTGGACGATGAAGCGAAGAACCGCAGCACTTCGGTGTATTTTCCGGAAAAAGTGATTCCGATGCTGCCGGAAATCCTGTCCAACGGCCTGTGTTCTTTGAACCCGGCCGTGGACCGCTTGTGCATGGTCTGCGAGTTGTTGATCAGCAGCGAAGGCCTGGTGTTGCGCTCGCGCTTCTTCGAAGCGGTGATGCGCTCCCACGCTCGCTTGACCTACAGTGCCGTGGCCAAAATGTTGGTGGACGGCGATCAAAAACTGATTAAAAAGCATCAAGACCTGATGCCGCATCTGCAGACTTTATACGATTTGTACAAAGTCATGCGCCAGCAGCGCGAACTGCGCGGGGCGATGGATTTCGATACCCAGGAAACTAAAATCGTATTCGGGCCCGAGCGCAAGATCGCCGAAATCGTACCGCTGGTGCGCAACGATGCGCATAAATTGATCGAAGAATTCATGATTACCGCTAACACTGCGGCGGCGCGCTTCCTGAATCGCAAGAAAATGCCGCGCCTGCTGCGGGTCCACGACGGTCCCGGCGCGGAAAAACTGCTGGCGTTGAAGACCTTTCTGAACGAATTGGGCTTGCATCTGGGCGGCAAGGCCGAACCGACGCCGTTAGACTATATGCATTTGCTGGAATCGGTACAGCAGCGCCCGGACGCGCATTTGATCCAGACCCTGTTGTTGCGCTCGATGTCGCAGGCAGTCTACAGTCCGGAGACCAAAGGCCATTTCGGTTTGGCGCTGGATGCCTACGCCCACTTCACCTCGCCGATCCGGCGCTATCCCGATCTGTTGGTGCATCGGGCGATCCGGCATTGTCTGGCCGGCCATAAACCTGATACCTTCCATTACAGCCATGACGACATGGTGCTGCTGGGCGAACATTGTTCGGCCAACGAACGTCGGGCCGACGAGGCCACTCGCGACGTGGTCAGCTGGTTGAAGTGCGAATACATGATGGACAAGATCGGCGAGGAATTCGCCGGCGTAATTTCCGCCGTGACCGGCTTCGGCTTTTTCGTCGAATTGCAAGCTATCTATGTCGAGGGCTTGGTGCATATCGCCTCGCTGCAGGACGATTATTTCAATTTCGATGCCAGCAAGCATCAGCTTTACGGCGAACGTAGCGGTATCCGTTATCGTTTGGGCGATAGCGTACGGATTCGGGTGGTGCGGGTCAGTCTGGACGACAAGAAAATCGATTTCGAACTGGTGCAGACCGGCAGAAAAGCCAAGGCCAAGGCCGCGCCGGCCAAGGATAACGGCAAGAAAAAGGCCAAGAAGTCCAAAGCCGAGCCGGCGCAGACCGGCGCTAAAGCCAAATCTAAATCCAGGAAACGCCGCCGCTCATGAATCTGACTCACCTGTTCGGCATCCATGCTGCGCAAGCTGCCTTGGAGTACTCACCGCAAAAAATCCGCCGCGCCTGGGTCGACGGCCAGCGGCAGGACGCCCGCCTGAAACCGCTGCTCGACGAGCTGGCCGCACTTGGCGTCGGTCTGGAAAAAACCGAGCGCAAGAAGTTGGATAAGCTGGCCGACGGCAAGAACCACCAAGGTATCGTCGTTGCCGTCGAATTACCGGCCATGCGCAGCGAGGACCGTTTGAAGAGCGATGTCGAGGCGTTAACCGAGCCGGCGTTTTACCTGATTTTGGACCAAGTCCAGGATCCGCATAATCTCGGCGCCTGCCTGCGCACGGCCGACGCGGTCGGCGCCCACGGTGTCATCGTTACCAAAGACAATGCGGCCGGCATCACGCCGACGGTGTGCAAGGTCGCCAGTGGTGCGGCAGAAACGGTGCCGGTGTACCAAGTCACCAATCTGGCGCGGAGTTTGCGCTGGTTGAAGGAACAAAATATCTGGATCATGGGCGCGGCCGGCGAAGCCGAGCAGACCGTCTACGACATGAAACTGGATATGGCATTGGCTTTGGTGATGGGCGCTGAGGGCAGCGGTATGCGCCATCTGACTCGGCAGCACTGCGACTTTCTGGTCAAAATTCCGATGCTGGGCCAGGTGGAAAGCCTGAACGTTTCGGTCGCGGCCGGGGTGTTGATGTACGAAATCTTTCGGCAAAAACATCTGGTCTAGCGGTATGCGGCGGCTGCGCGGCATCGTTTGCGCTCTGGCGCTTTTTCCGGTTCCGGCGGTACGAGGCGATTTGTCCGCCCAGGCCATTGCCATGAACTGTCTGAATTGCCACGCTAGCGGCCAGGCGGCGGTGAGCCGTTTGCCCGAGCTTGGCCGTATCAGCACCGCCGAGTTGGAACAGGCCTTGTTGGCGTTTAAGTACGACAGGCGGAATGCAACGTTGATGCCGCGGCTGGCCAAGGCATATAGCGACGCCGAGTTGGCCGCCGTGGCTGCCTATCTGGGCCGGCACTGATGCGATCCGTATTATCGCGGCGTCGATTTCTGACCGGCTGTGTCGGGTTGGGGGCCGGCTTACTGACCGGCTGCAGCCGGTGGCCTTTATCGGATCCTGCCGAACCGCGGGTGGTCGTGGTCGGCGGCGGTTTCGCCGGCGCTACCGTCGCCAAATATCTGAAAATATTGGATGGCGGGATTCGGGTCACGCTGGTCGAAGCGCAATCCCGCTACACCACCTGTCCCGCCAGTAATTGGCTGTTTGCCGGGATGGGCGACATGGAACGGCTGAGTGTGGATTATCAGGCGCTGCGCAGCCGCTATGGCGTGGAAGTTGTGGCCGATACCGCTACGGCATTGGATTTGTCCCGGAAACGGGTGCAGTTGCAAAGCGGTGGCGCTCAGGCTTACGACCGTCTGGTCCTGGCGCCCGGGATCGATTTTCGCTGGGATGTGATAGCCGGTTACGATGCAGCCGCCGCCGAACGCTTCCCGCACGCCTGGAAGGCCGGGCCGCAGACCTTGACCCTGTTGCGGCAAGTGCAGGCCATGCCCGCAGGTGGCGTGGTGTTGATCGCGGTGCCGGCGGACCCGTACCGCTGTCCGCCGGGACCTTACGAGCGGGCCAGCATGATGGCATTCTGGCTGAAGCAACATAAACCGCGGGCCAAGATTCTGATTCTCGACGCCAAGCGCAGTTTTTCCAAACAGGCCTTGTTCGAGGCCGGCTGGGCCAAGCATTACGGATACGGGACGCCGAATAGCCTGATCGAATGGCACAGTCTGGCCGACAATCCTTTGTTGGAATTGCATGCAGACTCGAAGATCCTGGCCAGCGAGTTCGGCGACCGTTTTACCGGCGACGTGCTTAATATCATTCCGCCGCAAACGGCCGGTTCGATTGCGCGGCGAAGCGGGTTGGCCGATGCCGGCGGCTGGTGTCCGGTCCGGCCGGCCACCGCACAATCGACGTTCGATGAATTTGTCCATGTAATCGGCGATGCGGCCAATTATGCGCCGATCCCGAAGTCAGCCTTTGCCGCCAATTCAGAAGCGAAAGCCTGTGCCTTCGCGGTTGTGTCGCTGTTGCGGGAACAGCCGTTAGCCGAGGCGCATTGGCTGAATACCTGTTACAGCTTGGTCACGCCGGAGCATGGTATTTCGGTGGCCGGCGTGTACAAGCCCGATACCGGCAATACGATCAACTCGGTCAGCGGGGCGGGCGGGGTTAGTGTCGGAAACAATGCCGAAGCCGAGCGCGCTGAAGCCGAATATGCGCAAATCGTGTACCGCAATTTGGTTGCGGACAGTTTTGCTTGATCTACAGGTGTCGATAATTTTTGTAATTCAATATGTTATCGGCTATTTTTTGCAGGTTTGTTTCTAATGTTTTGCTTTGCATTTGAAAGCAAATAAGAAAGCAATTTTTCGGCCAAAATTAACCAGTATTTACCCTGGAAGGCGCGGGAATAGCAAAACAGCATGTTACAATCGAGGCATTTATCGATCCTGGTTGACTGCGTGAAGAAAAACCCGCTTTTGCAAATCCTGTTATTAAGCATGCTGACCGGCAAAGCTGTCCAGGCGAGCAGTTTCGTAGTCGAGGATATCAAGGTCAAGGGTTTGCAACGGATTTCAGCCGGTACCGTCTATAACTATTTGCCGGTCAACGTCGGCGAAACCTTCACCGAAGATAAACAGGCCCAGGCGATCCGGGCGTTGTTCAATACCGGTTTTTTCAAGGATATTGCACTGGAACGCGACGGTGGGACCTTAATCGTCAGCGTTGTCGAGCGGCCCTCCGTCGCCAAAGTAGTGATCGAAGGCAACAAGGACATCAAGAAGGAAGATCTGACCGAGGCCTTGAAGAAGATCGGCTTAGCGGAAGGTAAAGTCTACAACAAGCAAATTCTGGACAAAGTCGAGCAGGAACTACGCCGCCAATATTTCAGCCATGGTAAGTACGGGCTGAAAATCAAGACCGAAGTCACCGAACTGACCCGTAACCGGGTCGGCATCCACATCGACATTTCCGAAGGCCGGGTCGCCAAGATCAAGCAGATCAATATCGTCGGCAGCAAATCGTTTTCCAACGACGTGCTGCGCAAGGAATTCGAATTAAGCACGACCAACTTCCTGTCGTTTTATTCGAAAGACGACCAATATTCGAAACAAAAGCTTTCCGCCGACTTGGAAAAGCTGCGCTCTTATTACCTGGACCGCGGCTATATCAATTTTTCGATCGAATCCACCCAGGTCGACATCACGGCCGACAAGAAGGAAATTTACATTACGATCAACGTCAAGGAAGGCGACGTGTACATGCTGGACAAGGTCAAGTTGTCGGGCGATTTGATCGTGCCCCCGGAAGAGTTGATCAAACTGGTCAAGGTCGGTCCCGGCGAAATTTTCTCGCGCAAGAACGCAACTGAAACCTCCAAAGCGATTTCCGATCGGCTGGGCGATGAAGGCTATACCTTTGCCAACGTCAACATGGTGCCGGAGATCAACGAACAAAACAAAACCGTGGCGATGACGTTTTTCGTCGACCCGGGTAAGCGGGTCTACGTCCGACGCATCAATATCAAGGGCAACACCAAGACCCGCGACGAGGTTATCCGCCGCGAAGCTCGGCAGATGGAGTCGAGCTGGGCAGCCAGCAGCAAGATCGAGCGTACCAAAACCCGTCTGGACCGTTTGGGATATTTCGAAGAGGTCGGCGTCGAAACCCCGCCGGTGGTCGGTGCCGCCGATCAGATCGACGTCAATTACACGATCAAGGAAAAAGCTTCCGGTAACTTGCAGGCCGGTATCGGTTATTCGCAGGTGCAAGGCATCATCTTCAACGCCAACGTGTCGCAGGACAATATTTTCGGTACCGGCAAGCGCGTCGATTTCGCCTTCAACAACAGCAGCATCTTGACCCGTTACAACCTGGGCTTTACCGACCCGTACTACACGCTGGACGGCGTGGCGCTCGGCTATAATCTGGGCTATACCTCGCGCAACGCTTACGCCGCCAACCTGGCCAGTTACAACACCAACATCACCAATGCCGGCGTCAATTTCGGCATTCCGTTGAACGAATTCGACCGGATCGGTTTCGACGTCGAATTGAAGCGGACCGAAATCGAGAATACGACGTTGTCGTCGGACACGATTTTGAAGTTTTTGGGATTCAATCAAGGTGATCCGCTGGTAACCCGCTCGAAAAGTTTCAATACCTTGTCGACGTCGATGGGCTGGACCCACGATACGCTGGACCGGGCTACCTTCGCCCATAGCGGTGGCCAGCAACGGTTGTCCGGTTTGATCACTGTGCCGGGCAGCGATTTGGAATATTTCAAGATCGGCTACAAACACCAGCACTATTTCCCGCTGTCCAACGACTTTACCTTCCGCTTGCTGGGCGAAGTTGCGCACGGCGACAGTTACGGCGGCGCATCCGGACTGCCGTTTTTCGAAAACTATTTCGCCGGCGGTACCAACGACGTACGCGGCTTCATGCAGAACACGCTCGGCATTATCGATACCAATGCCTTGAACCCGACCAATACTTTCCGACGGCCGGTGGGCGGGTCCACCAAAATGATCGGTAAGGCCGAGCTGTTTTTCCCGGTACCGTTCTTGAGCGACGTCAAGTCGGTTCGGATCGGCTCGTTTATCGACGCCGGTACCTTGGCCCCGGGGCTGAATACCGGCGATTTGAAGAAATACTTCCGTTATTCGGTCGGTTTGAGCGGCGAATGGCTGTCGCCGTTCGGTGCCTTGGCCGTTAGTGTCGCCCAGCCGATGAATACCGAAGATACCGACCGGACTCAGGCCTTTCAGTTTACTTTCGGTTCCGGATTTTAGTTCAGTTCAGGCCGGTTTTGCCCTATAATCGCCGCTGCGTTTTGTCTTAATTCACAATTGACCGGAGATGGTTTTAACCATGAAAAATAGAATTTCGTTGTTTTTAATGCTGATGATTTTCGCGGGAGTGGGCCATGCAGAGCTGAAAATCGGCTTTGTCAATGTCGCCAAGGTTTTAGAGAAAGCCCCGCAAGCGGCAAAAGCAAAAACTCGCCTGGAAACCGAATTTTCACCCCGGGACAAAGCGTTGGTTGCCCAGCAAAAAGAAATTAAAACCCTGGAAGAAAAGTTGAGCCGCGACAGCGCCGTAATGAGCGAAGACGAGCGCCGCAGACTGGAAAAGGACGTACTGGATAAAAAACGTGATGCCGCCAGAGCCCAGCAGGAGTTCAGCGAAGATTTCAACATGCGCCGTAACGAAGAGTTGGGCAATCTGCAAAAACGCATCGTCGAGGCCGTCAGAGCGCTGGCCAAAGAAGAGTCTTTCGATTTGTTACTGACCGACGGCGTGATTTATGCCAACGACCAAATCGACGTCACCAGCCGGGTCCAACAAAAGCTGGAAACTCTGTCGCAGTAAGTTCTTCGCGGTTTTCCTGCGGAAAAGCTGGAAAGCCGCCGTTCAGTTTTTTAAGGAAGGCTTGAGTCTCCCAGGCTTTCCAGTCCACCTCTCTTCATCTAATCGTTATGGCCGGAACACTCGATATTCTGCAAATACAGAAATTATTGCCGCATCGTTATCCGTTTCTATTGGTGGACAAAGTGGTCGAATGCGAGCCCGGCGTCAGTTTGACGGCAGTTAAAAACGTCACTTTCAACGAACCGTTCTTCCAGGGGCATTTTCCCAATCAACCGATCATGCCCGGCGTATTAATCATGGAAGCGCTAGCTCAAGCCACGGCGTTACTGACCTCGCAAAGCGACGACAAGTTGGGCGAGGGCGCCGTCTATTACTTGGCCGGAATCGATAATGCCCGCTTCAAGCGGCAAGTGGTGCCGGGCGATCAGTTGCGCCTGAGCGTGACTTACCTGAAACATAAACGCCATCTGTGGTCGTTCGATTGTCGGGCCGAAGTCGATGGCGAATTGGCGGCCAGCGCGCAGATCATGTGTGCAGTATCGGTGGCGTAAATGATCGATGCCAGAGCGATAGTCCATCCGAAGGCCGATTTGGCCGAAGACGTTCGCGTCGGCCCGTTCACCGTGATCGGCCCCGACGTACAAATCGATGCCGGTACCGAGATCGGGCCGCACGTCGTGATCAAAGGGCCGACCGCGATTGGTCGCGACAACAGGGTTTACCAGTTCTCGTCGATCGGTGAGGATCCGCAAGACAAGAAGTACGCCGACGAAATCACCCGGCTGGAAATCGGCGATCGCAACGTGATCCGCGAATTCTGCACGATGCACCGCGGTACGCAACAGGATCAAGGCTTGACCTTGATCGGTAGCGATAACTTATTTATGGCCTATACCCATGTTGCCCACGATTGCGTGATCGGCGACCACGTCATCATGGCCAACGGCGCATCGATCGCCGGCCACGTTCACCTGGGCGACCACGCCATTCTTGGCGGATTCACTCTGGTGCACCAGTTTACCCAGATCGGCGAATACAGCTTCTCGGCGATGGGTAGTGCGATTACCCAGGATATCCCGCCTTACGTGATGGTAGGCGGTCGGCCGACCCGTCCTCACGGCATCAATTCGGTCGGCATGGAGCGTAACGGCAAGTCTCCGGAAGTGATCCGCCAGATTCGCCAAGCCTACAAAATCCTGTACAAAAGCAATCTGCGCCTGGAAGACGCGATCGAAGAAATGGAAGGCATGGCCGGCGAAAGCAACGAACTTTCCAATATGGTCAGTTTCTTGCGCAATGTCACGCGCGGCATCCTCCGCTAGCTCCCCGCTACTGGTCGCCGGCATCGACGAAGTAGGGCGTGGCTGTATCGTCGGCCCGGTCATCGCCGCGGCGGTCATTCTGGATCCGGACAAGCCGATTGCCGGATTGACCGACTCGAAAAAGCTCAGTGAGAAACGCCGTACCGTATTGGCCGAAGAGATCAAGGCCAAGGCTTTGGCCTGGGCGATCGGCCGGGCCGAAGCCAGCGAAATCGACGCCATCAATATCCTGCAAGCGACCTTTGTCGCGATGCGGCGTGCCTATGCCCAATTGCCGATCAAGCCCGATTACATCAAAGTCGACGGCAATCGCCTGCCCGGCATAACGTGTCCCGGCGAAGCCGTCGTCGGCGGCGACGCGCTGATCGCCGAAATCTCCGCTGCCTCGATTCTGGCCAAGGTCGCTCGCGACAGCGAAATGGCGCTACTGGATCGTCTATACCCGGGTTACCATTTTGCCGGCCACAAAGGTTATCCCACCCAAGCCCACTTGGCCGCATTGGCGCAACTGGGCGTCTCGCCGCAACACCGCCGCTCCTATGCTCCGGTGAAAAAATTTCTCTAAGCCGATGAATCCGAGCTTTGTCCATCTGCGTATCCATACCGAGTTTTCGCTGGTCGACGGCATCGTCCGGATCAAGCCACTGGTGAAAAAGCTCGGCGAATTTCAAATGCCGGCTGCGGCAATCACCGAACAGTGCAATCTGTTCTCGCTGGTCAAATTCTACAAGGCCGCGCAAGGCGCCGGCATCAAACCGATAGCCGGAGCCGATGTCTGGATTTATAACCCCGAGGAACCGACTGTACCGCATCGCTTGACCTTGCTGGCCCGCAATCAGCCGGGTTACGTGACGCTGACCGAGTTGGTTTCCCGCGGTTACCAGGAGGGCCAACACCAGGGCATTCCGATGCTGCAGAAAGATTGGATTGCCGAAAACCACGATGGCTTGATCGCGTTGTCCGGGGCGATGCAGGGCGATATCGGTGCCGCGCTGCTCGTGGAGAATCGCGCTCAGGCCCGCGCCTGCGCCGAGTTTTGGAGCGGTTTGTTCCCTGATTGTTTTTATCTGGAATTGCAACGCGTCGGCAAGCCGGACGAGGAACGCTATATCGGTCTGGCGGTGGAGTTGGCGGCCGAAATGGACTTGCCCGTCGTCGCCACCAACGATGTGCGTTTTTTGAACCCAAGCGACTTCGAAGCCCATGAAGTAAGGGTTTGCATTCACCAAGGCCGGGTGCTGGACGATAGCCGGCGGCCGAAAGACTATACCAATCAGCAGTATCTGCGTAGCGCCGAAGAAATGGCCAAGCTGTTCGCCGATATTCCGGAAGCTTTGCAAAACAGCGTCGAAATCGCCAAACGTTGTACCGTCGAATTGCGTTTGGGCGAGAATTTTCTGCCGGATTTCGAGGTGCCGGAAGGCATGACGCTGGCCGACTATTTCAAGCAAGCCTCGCGCGAAGGTCTGGAAGAACGTCTGCAACAGCATGCTCCGGTCGGCAAGGGTACGTTCGAGGAAAACCGCAAGGTCTACGACGAACGTCTGGAAATCGAGCTGAACGTGATCGTGCAGATGGGTTTCCCCGGCTACTTTATGATCGTTGCCGACTTTATCCAGTGGGCCAAGAATAACGATATTCCGGTCGGGCCGGGTCGGGGTTCCGGCGCCGGCTCGTTGGTGGCGTACGCCTTGAAGATCACCGACCTCGATCCGATCGAGTTCGATCTGCTGTTCGAACGCTTCCTGAATCCGGAACGGGTGTCGATGCCGGACTTCGATATCGACTTCTGCATGGAACGCCGCGATGAGGTAATCGATTACGTCGCCCGCCATTACGGTCGCGACCATGTCTCGCAGATCATCACCTACGGTTCGATGGCTGCCAAGGCCGTAATCCGCGACGTCGGCCGGGTGATGGGCCATGCCTACGGCTTTGTCGACCGACTGGCGAAATTAATACCGTTCGAAATCGGTATGACCTTGGACAAGGCTTTGCAGGAAAGCGCCGAGTTGAAGGATTTGTACGACAGCGAAGAGGAAGTCAAACAGCTGATCGACATGGCCCGCGCCCTGGAAGGGATTTCCCGCAACGCCGGCAAGCACGCCGGTGGCGTGGTGATCGCGCCGACCAAGCTCACCGACTTCTCGCCGCTGTATTGCGAGCAGGGCGGCGGCAACCTGGTGACCCAATTCGACAAGGACGACGTCGAGGCGGTGGGTTTGGTCAAGTTCGACTTCCTGGGCTTGCGGACGCTGACCATCATCGACTGGGCGCTACAGACCATCAATCGCCAGCGCGCCGAGAAAGGCGAGCCGCCGATCGACATTGCCCAGATTCCGCGCGACGATTTGGCCAGCTACGAATTGCTGAAGAACGCCCAGACCACGGCGGTGTTCCAGCTCGAATCCAGCGGCATGAAGGCATTGATTAAAAAACTGAAGCCGGATTGCTTCGACGACATCATCGCGCTGGTGGCGCTGTTCCGACCCGGCCCACTGGAGTCGGGCATGGTTGACGACTACATCAACGTCAAGCACGGCGCCAAGGCCGAGTATGCCCATCCGCTGCTGGAGCCCATTCTCAAGCCGACCAACGGCGTGATTTTGTACCAGGAGCAGGTGATGCAAATCGCCCGCGAAATGGCCAGCTATACCCTGGGTGGCGCCGACATGCTGCGCCGGGCGATGGGTAAGAAAAAGCCGGAAGAAATGGCCAAGGAACGCGCCAAATTCACCGAGGGCGCGATCAAGAACCAGATCGACGAGAGCATTGCGACCTACATCTTCGATTTGATGGAAAAGTTTGCCGGCTACGGTTTCAACAAGTCGCACTCGGCAGCTTACGCGCTGGTCGCCTACCAGACCGCCTGGCTGAAAGCGCATTACCCGGCCGCCTTCATGGCAGCGGTGATGTCGTCGGACATGGACAACACCGATAAGGTCGTGGTGTTGATTGAAGAATGCCGGGAGATGAAACTGCAAATCTGTCCGCCCGATATCAATTTGTCCGACTTCCGTTTTACGGTTAACGATAACGGTCAGATCGTCTATGGTATCGGCGCGATCAAGGGCGTCGGCGAAAACGCGATCGACGACTTGCTGAAGGAGCGCAAAGCTAACGGGCCGTATTCCGGCTTATACGACCTGTGCAAGCGGGTCGATCTGCGCAAGGTCAACCGTCGGGTTTTAGAGGCGTTGATCAAGGCCGGCGCGTTGGATTCGATCGACCCTAACCGTGCCGCGCACATGGCCGAGTTGACTACCGCGCTACGCGTCGCCGAGCAGCATGGCAAGATGGCGCTGGCCGGGCAGAACGACTTGTTCGGGCTGGGCGTGGAAGTCGAGGAAAGCGACAACGAGGCCGATGCTTACGCCACAGTTGTCGAACCGTGGACCGAAAAGGAAAAGCTGGAAGCCGAGAAACAAACCCTGGGTTTGTTCTTGTCCGGCCATCCGATTGCCGAATACCTGCCGGAGCTGAAGCACATTACCCATGGCACGCTGGGCAGTCTGGAAGTGGATGCCGGCCGCACTCGCGGCAAGATGGAGGCCCGCGTCGCCGGTTTGATCGTGGAAATGCGCACCCGCCAGACCAAGCAGGGCAAGATGATGGGCTTCGCTACGCTGGATGATCGTACCGGCCGGCTGGAAGTCGCGGCGTTCAGCGGCATTTTCGATAAATATCGGAATCTGTTGAGCAAGGATACGATTTTGATTGCGGAAGGCTCGCTGGCCATGGACGACTTTACCAACAGTCTACGCATGACCGCTGAGAAACTGTACGGCATGGAAGAGGCGCGCGAGATATTTGCCCGAAGCATAACGCTGCAAATCGATGTCGCGAACGCCGAATTGCCTGGCGACTGGCTGGCGCGTTTGCGCGACACGCTGTTGCCGTTCCGCGGCGGGCAATGCCCGGTCGAACTGGAATACCGTACTGCGGACGACAAGGCCGCGCTGAAATTAGGCGACGAATGGCGGGTGCGCCCGGCTGACGAACTGTTGATTCGTCTGCGCCGACTGTTTAGTGCAGATCGGGTCTCGGTCCGCTATTGATCGGAGCGGTTCTGGCAACCGCCCTCTCAGGTAGCCGAAGCCATCGAATATTTGGAATTTGCCCGGATAGTGCTAGGCTGCTCCAACCTGCCGGGCGGGGCAGCCAAACCCCCGGCCGAATTTTTGAGGGAGGGAACATGGCTGATTCGATGGGTTTTATCCGCGGTATAGCCGGTGCCGCTTACTTGATGCTGTTATTGTCTGTTTTCTCCGTCCGGGCCGACGACGCTGCAGCCGCAGAAAATCGGCGGCCGGAAGCCGGCAAAGGCGATCTGCCAGGCGGTATTACTCTGCGCGCCGATGACAGCGGCCATTTTCGCGGAAAATTATCGATTAACGGTACGGAGTTGCCGTTCCTGATCGACACCGGAGCGACCTTGACAGTGATACCGATGAAGTTCGCTTTACAGGCGCGCCTGCCGTTCGGCAGGCAAGTCGATACGGCCACGGCCGGCGGCAGAACCTTCGACAAACTGACGGCCATAGACAGCCTTAGAATCGGCAATGCCGAGCTGAGGAACATCGAAGCGGTTTTGAACCAACACCTGAGCGAAATATTGTTGGGGATGAATACGCTGCGATTCTTCAAAATGACCCAATCGGGCGATACGCTGACCTTGCATCTGAATCGGCAACTGATCAAACAAAATCATTTGGAAGATCAGGTAGCGGTGCCGCCGGAACCGGGGGCGGATGCTAATAACAAACCGCAATCGATGGATTACGTGTCGCCGAATCCGATCACCAAGTCCGTGGAATGCGACGCAAGCAACCATTGCGTGACCAGGTTCGGCAATTGACCGTTTTCAGCCGGCGTCGACGGTTGCCCTGGCTAGTGCCTTTATCTAAAGCGGCCTTTTAACATCAGGGTTTGCCAGAGGTGGCGGTCCTGGCGGCCGGGATCGGAATTGCCGGCGGTTTGGCGTTCCGCTGCGTCCTTGGCCTTCGCCTCCCGCAATACCTCGCGGTAAGAGCGGTTGACGCTTTTGGCGTAGGCGTCCTGTTGTTTGCCGATTTCTTCCGCAATGGTTTTGGGCGGCTCCGGATCGTAGCGTTCTGCCAGTTCGTCGGCTAGCGATTTCAGGTGTTGGCCAATGCTCAACAATAATTTGGAATTGTGGTACTTGTCGGTGTCCAGCTTGAAGGCCTTGAGCAACTCGTCGCGCAAATTAAAGCCGTACACCACCGGTTCGCCGTCTTTCTGCTGGAAATCGTAGGCAATGTAAAAATCGAGCGGGTCTTTGGCGTTTTTATCGAACACGAATTTCGCGCTTTCCATCGAATAGTTCAACGACCCGATAAATTGCCGGCGCGCGGCTTCCAGTTCATCGAAGATAAAGTCTTCGCCGATTTGCTTGATGATGTATTTCATACTTTGCTCCTGGTTGGCTTCGCCCGTCTGCGTGAACTCGCCGGTCAAGTTGCGTCGCCGCTTGACACAAAAAAGGGAGGCCTGAGCCTCCCTTCTTGGACTACACGCTAAGGCAGCAGTTAGCGGTCGGTGCGTTTGTACTCGACGCGGCGGTTGTAAGCGCGACCTTCGTCGGTATCGTTGCTTTCCACCGGTTTGGATTCGCCGAAGCCGACGGCAGTCAGGCGTTTGCCGTCAACGCCTTGTTTAATCAGCTCGTTTCTGACCGCATCGGCACGGCGTTGCGACAGTTTTTCATTGTAGGCGTCGGTGCCGTAGCTGTCGGTGTGGCCTTGAATTTCGACGGTCAAACCGGGGTTCAATTTCATCACTTCCACCGCATTTTGGATCAACGGGCTGTATTTGGATTTGATGTCGGCTTTGTCGAAATCGAACAGTAGGCCGCGGAATGCCCAGCAGCCGTTTTTATCGACAATGGCTCCCTTCGGCGTATCGGCGCATTTGTCGGCGCAGTTGTTGACGCCGTCTTTGTCATCGTCCAGCTTAGAGCAATCGGCGACAGGCGTACCGGCTTTGAAGAAAACGTTTTTGACGAAGTCGCTCATGCCGCGCGGAGTGCTGATCGCGTCGGCGGTAGTCGAGAAACCGCAACCGGACGCATCGGCGATGCTTTGCAGTACGGCTTGGCCGGCGGCGTCTTGGTCATTGCCGACCCAAACCGTGTATATGCACAGCCGGTCGCCGTATTGGGCTTTCAGGGCTTCGGCGGTCGGAGCCGGAGAGCTTTCCTCGATGCCGTCGCTCAATACGATCATCGCGATATTGCCGGAGGCGTTAGCCAAATCGTGGCTGGATTCTTGCAGCGCATCGGCTAACGGCGTACCGCCGCTGGAGCATTGCAAAGAGGTGATTGCGCTGTCGAAGCCGGCTTGGGTGTAGTTTTGCACCGGCTGGTTTAGTTTGGTGGCGCTCCAGTTCAGGCAGGGGCCGTAACCGAAGCTGCGCAAGCCGGACATCAATGGAATCGACGGAATCGATTTGTTGAATTTGTTCAGCAGAGCTTTTTCGACATCCAGCTTGGTGCCGCTGTAATCCTGGGAATTGAGGTAAATTCGGCTCATGGATGAGGAAGAGTCGTTCACCACCAGGAAACTGTTGGTTTTTTGTACCAGTCTGCCCGATTTGACCAACGCGTTCAGATCTTCGGCCTGGAACGGCGGGAAGTTATTGCTCGACTGGGT
Source organism: Methylomonas aurea (assembly GCF_024505045.1). Taxonomy (GTDB): domain Bacteria; phylum Pseudomonadota; class Gammaproteobacteria; order Methylococcales; family Methylomonadaceae; genus Methylomonas; species Methylomonas aurea. Next base: position 183,771 of record NZ_JANIBM010000003.1, read on the forward strand.
AGCGCAGCCTGATAATACCGCTCCGGCCAGAGCAGCGGCCGTAATCATTAGGTTTGTTTTCATATCTTAGTTCTCCTGGTTGTTATTCTTGGGCGGCAAGGCTGGAGTGATTGCCTTGATGGGCAAAGTCTAACATCAATCCCTTATTTTCATATAGTTCATTCAAATGGGCCAAGCGCCGTGAAATAATAGCGGTTTGGCCGTGCCGTTGATTTTTTCCAGGGGGTATTCGATGCGTAACTTGCTAGTGCTGTGTCTGCTATTGGTGCAGATCAATCCGGCCTTCGCCGACGACATAAGACAGGCGGCCGAACAAGGCAACGCTTTGGCTCAAGCCAAACTGGCATCGCGTTTGCTGCTGGGTCGGGACGGCGAGCTGAAGGACGAGCAACAAGCCGCGCATTGGATGGAAAAGGCAGCCAATCAAGGTTTGGTCGATGCTCAAGTCGCGCTTGCGGCGATGTACGATCGCGGTTTGGGCGTTACCAGCGACCGCGACAAAGCAACCCAATGGTACGAAAAGGCTGCGGCCCAGGGCCATGGCACTTCTTTGGCTATTTTGGGCAAAAACGATGCCGCCAAGGGCAGCGTGCAATTCAACTACCAGGCGATGCGGCTGAGCGCATCGCGCTCTATTCCCGGCGAGTACGCCAAGAAATTTTTAACTACCCGATAATCCGATAATGAGTATAAGAACCCGATTTGCTCCGAGTCCCACCGGCTACCTCCATGTCGGTGGCGCCAGAACCGCATTGTTTTCATGGTTGTATGCCCGTAAGCACGGCGGTCGTTTTATTTTGCGGATTGAGGATACCGATCTGGAGCGCTCGAGCCAGGAATCGGTCAACGCGATTCTGGAGGGCATGACCTGGTTGGGTTTGGAGTACGACGAAGGCCCGTTTTACCAAACCCAGCGTTTCGACCGTTATAAAGCAGTGATTCAGCAACTGCTCGACCAAGGCGACGCCTACTATTGCTACTGCAGCCGTGAGGAACTCGATGCGTTACGCGAGCAGCAAATGGCCAACAAGGAAAAGCCGCGTTACAACGGTAAATGCCGCCATGGCGTGTCCGATCCGCGCGGGGAGCCGGTGGTGCGCTTCAAAAATCCGGAGAGCGGCGAGGTGGTCATAAACGATCTGGTGAAAGGCCGTATCGTCGTCGCCAACAAAGAATTGGACGATTTGATCATCGCCCGTTCCGACGGCACGCCGACCTACAATTTGACCGTCGTGGTCGACGATATGGATATGGGCGTCACGCATGTCATCCGCGGCGACGACCATGTCAATAATACGCCGCGGCAGATCAATATCTTGCAAGCCCTCGGCGCGCAATTGCCGATTTATGCCCATGTACCGATGATTCTGGGGCCGGACGGTGCGCGTCTGTCCAAACGCCATGGCGCGGTCAGTGTCATGCAATACCGCAACGACGGTTATCTGCCGGAAGCCTTGTTGAATTATCTGGTCCGATTGGGCTGGTCGCACGGCGATCAGGAGTTGTTTTCGATCGACGAAATGATCGCCTTGTTCGAACTTGAGAAAGTCAATGTCTCGGCGTCCACCTTCAATACCGACAAACTGGTTTGGTTGAATCATCAATACATTATGAACTCCGACCCGGCGCATGTGGCCCGGCATTTGGCCTGGCACATGGGCGAGCGCGGCATCGATCCGGCCTGCGGCCCGGCGCTGAGCGAGGTGGTGAAAGCCCAGCGCGAACGTTGCAAGACTTTGGTGGACATGGCCAACGACAGCGTCTATTTCTACCGTGAGTTTGACGAATACGACGACAAGGCCGTGAAGAAGAATTTCAAGGCTGGCGTCGATGCCGTTTTGCAGCACTTGCGCGATCAATTCAGTGCGCTGGAAGGCTGGGAGACCGAAGCGCTGCATCAGGTTGTGCTAGATAGTGCAGAGCGGTTGCAACTAAACCTGGGCAAAGTCGCGCAGCCGTTGCGGGTAGCGGTGTGCGGCGGCAGCGTGTCGCCGGCCATCGACGTGACCTTGAAGTTGCTCGGGCGCGAAAAAACCTTGAATCGGTTGGATCGGGCGATCGAGTTTATAAAAAAATTATAAATTTTCTGGACAAGGCCCTAAATATCCGTATAATACGAGGACTCAACTACGGGGCCATAGCTCAGCTGGGAGAGCGCTTGCATGGCATGCAAGAGGTCAGGAGTTCGATCCTCCTTGGCTCCACCAAATAGTTGATTTAGTCCTAAGTCCCCATCGTCTAGCGGCCTAGGACACCGCCCTTTCACGGCGGTAACCGGGGTTCGAACCCCCGTGGGGACGCCAATCTGGCTAAAGCCAGTAGCTATCGACAGCTGCAAATCAAAATAGGCAGAATTTCTGCAAAAAGTCCTGTGTCCCCATCGTCTAGTGGCCTAGGACACCGCCCTTTCACGGCGGTAACCGGGGTTCGAACCCCCGTGGGGACGCCAATCACTCTTGTTTTTCCGGCAGCAACGTTTGCTTTCTTCTTGTTCGGTGCGCTACTCGGTAGTATAGCTGGGCCAAAGTTGTTGCATTCGCGGCTATTTGATGCGTTAGAGCAACGGTCCTGAGATTATCGTGTTTGCGTATTCCGATGGTTGCTCCTGTCGACGGCTCTATAACGCCCTAAGCTAAGTGCCTAAACGCTTCTGCGAGCTGTCGTTTGGCGTCTGTCCGAATGATTTGGTCGTGCGCCAGCACGACTTGGCGAACATCCCAAGCGAGAATCCGGTCGGCGCAGCGTGCCAGCGCAGCCTTGTCTCGCACCAACTGTTTCATGGTCCGCGACATTGCCAGACGGCGGTAGACACCGAGTACCCAGGCGGCAACGCGCGCCGCTAAGCTGTTCTCGCTACCGAAGCAAAACAACAGATCGGTTAAAATCAGCGTGCCGCTCTCCTTATGAAACCAAACGGTCTCGTTGATAACAGGTAGTCCTTCGATGAACAGACTTTCCAATTCCGCCGTCCACGGCGCGTTCTCCGCCGCCGGTAAAAGGGGATAATTTTGCAAGTCCGGGCGCTTTTCAGTCAAACCGGGAGCGATGAAGCCCTGGGCATCGGGGAAGGCCTGCAAAAAAGGCAAGAAAAACAAATGATGGCTTCTGTTCGGCGCAACCACATATTTTACCGGACCGATCTCGTTGATTTCCCGAACCAATTCGGGCGACGGCTGAATTGGCGAATGCACCCAAATCACGCCGTCGGCCAGTTTGACAAAACTGGCCCGGCTACGGATGTCGAATATGCCGAACGTCAAGGTTTGTTGGGCGTGCCAGATTTGGCCGGGAACGATTGTTTCTAGCGCCATACCGTTATCCTCATTCGCAAGCGGGTAGAACCATCGGCAACAGTCTATTGTTTGACATTGCCGCCGTGCAGCCCGCATTCCTTTTTCGCGCTGTCTTCCCACCACCAGCGCCCGGCGCGTTCGTGTTGGTTGGGCAGCACCGGCCGGGTGCAAGGCTCGCAACCGATGCTGATGTAGCCGTGCTGGTGCAAGTCGTTGTAGGGTACCCGGTATGCTTCGATGTAATCCCAGACCTGAGCTGACGACCAGTTCAGCAGCGGATTGAATTTAATCAGTTGTTTCCCCGGGCCGGAGAAGCCGGCGTCGAGCTGCACTTCCGGAACGTCGCCGCGGGTGTCCAGGCTTTGGTCCTTGCGTTGGCCGGTGATCCAGGCGTCCAGCGTGGCCAGCTTTCGGCGCAACGGTTCGACTTTCCGGATCCCGCAACATTGTTGGTGGCCGTCTTCGTAAAAACTGAACAGGCCTTTTTCTTTAACGAAGGCATCCAGCTGTTCGCGGTCGGGGCTCAAAATATCGATGGCGATGCCGTAATGCTTGCGCACTTTTTCGATGAAGCGGTAGGTTTCCGGATGCAGGCGGCCGGTATCTAAAGAAAACACCTGAATGTCTTTCCGGATGTTCAGTGCCATATCGATCAACACCACATCCTCGGCGCCACTGAAAGAAATGGCGATGTTATCGAAATGGTTCAGCGCCGCTTTCAGAATGGTGCGCGGATTTTTGCCTTGCAGTTCGGTTTGGGCGGTGTTCAGATCGAATGTGGTCATAAATTAGTTCTGGGCGAAGTAGCGGGATAAAAATTCGTCGAAGTCGAGTTTGTCGCCGGCTTCGATTTCGGCTTGTTTCTGCAGCGAGCTGGCGGCCAGCTCTTCGAATTGGCGTTGGCTGTCGGCATCCAACGGTTCGGCGTTGAAATAATGTTTGTGCAAGGCCGAGGTGTTGCTGGCAAAGCAGCCGAACTCCTGGCCGTTCTCGCGCATGCAGGCCAGAATGCGCGCCGACGGTGTCAACGCCGGATTATCGACCACGGCGAGTTGCTGCTGTAAGGCTAACTGGTATGGACGGTCAAGACTGCCGCGATCGAGTACCGCGCAGATCGGTTGCATCGCGCAGAGTATATCGTGCGCCCAGTTTTGCAGTGTGATCGGCGTGCCGTTGCGGTTCAGTTCCAATCCGGGCTGGCGGCCCTGGTTGGCGACCAGCAACTGGTTGCTGTTGTTGATCTGAAATTCGTCCGGCCCTTGCGGCGGGCTATCGTGCAACAGGCAGTACAGCAAGAATGCTTCGATGAAGCGGGCCGTGCTCTCATCGATACCGATCGGATTCAACAGGTTAAGGTCCAGCGAACGCATTTCCACATACAACACGCCGCGTCGCTTCAAGGCCAAAGTCGGTTTCTCGCCGGATTTGGCGATCTGTTTCGGCCGCATGGTGCTGTAAAACTCGTTTTCGATTTGCAGAATGTTGGTATTGAGCTGTTGATACTCGCCGTCGACCTTGACACCGATCGCTTCGTATTCCGGGTATGGGGTATTGATCGCCGCGCTCAGGCTTTGCACGTAGCCTTCCAGCGAGTTGTAGTCGATTTTCAAGCCCGCCTGGTTCTTGCTCTTGTAGCCGATGTCGCTCATCCGTAGCGACGTCGCGTAGGGGTGGTACACGGTGTGGTCGTCGAATTCCTTAAATTGTTGCATCAACTGCGGCCGGCTCTTGAAAAAAGTCTTGCAGATGGCCGGCGATGCGCCGAACAGGTACAAAATCAGCCAGCCTTGGCGGTGGAAGTTGCGAATCAAGCCGAAATACGATTTGGAAATAAAGTCTTCCAGCGCCAAGTCGCCGCCGTCGTAACCGTGCAGTGCCGGCCACAACGCTTCCGGTACCGAATAATTGAAATGAATGCCGGCGATCGCCTGCATGGTGCGGCCGTAACGGTGCCACAAGCCCTTGCGGTAGATGTGTTTCATCTTGCCGATGTTCGAGGTGCCGTATTGGGCGATCGGAATGCTCAGATCGCCGTCGATACCGCACGGCATGCTGGTGGCCAGCAACATTTCGTCGCCCAGATGCGGGTAAACGAATTGGTGGATTTGATGCATGAAATGCAGCGTTTGTTTTATGTCTGGGAACGGCGGCGTGATGAACTCCAGCAGCGCTTCCGAATAATCGGTGGTGATGTGCGGGTGGGTCAAGGCGGAACCCAAGGCGCGCGGGTGAGGCGTTTGTGCGATCAGGCCCTGTTCGGTGATGCGCAGACTTTCTTTCTCGATGCCTTTCAGACCCTGCTTTAACAGGTATTGCTGGTCGCGGTCGATCAGATATTTAAGACGGTCGGGTAGTCGGCAGTAAGTAATAATCATAGAAGAAAAGGTTGGCGCCCATGGCGTCTTGGGTTAGCGGGCCATTATAAGGGTTGGCGCTCGGTTTATTGAAATCGGGCGATAGCGACGTTACCAGCAGTGAGGCAACGCCGCCGATCTCAAGCCAGATTTCCGGACTAGCTGAGCGCGAGCCTCCGTGCCGATGTCCTGTCGCTACAGATGTGGTGTAATAGCCGTTTGACCGGTATCGCGCATTTTCGGCGACAACGCCCAACACCCAGTTCATGACCCAGAATCGAGCGCTCGACACACTGCGTAACGTATTTGGCTACGACAGTTTTCGTGGCCAGCAGCAAGCCATCATCGAACAACTGATTGCCGGTCGCGACGTATTGGTGCTGATGCCGACCGGCGGCGGCAAATCCTTGTGTTACCAGATTCCGGCGTTGGTGATGGACGGAGTCGGCATCGTCATCTCGCCGCTGATTGCCTTGATGCAAGACCAGGTCAGCGCCTTGCACCAACTCGGCGTCAGAGCGGCATACCTCAATTCCACTCTGTCTTTGGAGCAAGTGCGCGACATCGAACAGCGATTGCAGAACGGCGATTTGGATCTGTTGTATATCGCGCCGGAACGGCTCTCCAATCCCCGGACCCAAGCTCTGTTTGCCCGCTGCAAAATTGCCTTGTTCGCGATCGACGAGGCGCATTGCGTATCGCAATGGGGCCACGATTTCCGCGCCGATTATTTGCAATTGTCGGTGTTGCACCAGCAGTTTCCGACGGTGCCACGGATCGCGCTGACCGCAACCGCCGACGAGCGAACCCGCCAGGAAATTATTAGCCGCTTGGCACTGGAACAAGCCCAAGTCTTCGTCAGCGGTTTCGACCGGCCCAATATCCGCTACCGGATCGTGCAGAAGGATAATGCCCGCCAACAATTGCTGAGTTTTATCCGCAGCGAGCATCCCGGCGATACCGGCATCGTTTATTGCCTGTCGCGCAAAAAAGTTGAAGAAACCGCTGACTGGCTCAACCAAAAGGGCCTGCGGGCGTTGCCTTATCACGCCGGCATGGATCACCAGCAACGCCAGAAAAACCAACACCAATTTTTGATGGAGGACGGCCTGATCATCGTCGCCACCATCGCCTTTGGTATGGGCATCGACAAACCGAACGTGCGTTTCGTCGCTCATCTGGATTTGCCGAAGAGCGTCGAGGCTTATTACCAGGAAACCGGCCGCGCCGGCCGCGACGGCCTGCCGGCCAATGCCTGGATGGCCTATGGTTTGCAGGACGTATTGACTTTGCGGCAAATGTTGGGCGCATCCAACGCCGACGCGGCGCATAAACGAGTGGAGCTGCACAAACTCGATGCGATGCTGGCCTTATGCGAAACGGTCAGTTGCCGGCGCCAGGCCTTGCTCGGCTATTTCGGCGATGTGCTGGAACATGGCTGCGGCAATTGCGATACCTGCCTGGAGCCGGTCGCGACCTGGGACGGCAGTCTCGCCGCGCAGCAGGCCTTATCTTGTATCTACCGCACCGGTCAGCGCTTCGGCGTGACCTATTTGATCGACGTCTTGCTCGGCAAGGACGACGAACGCATCAAGCAATTCGGCCATGACCGGCAGTCGACCTTCGGCATCGGCAAGGCGCTCGATGAAAAACGCTGGCGCTCGGTATTCCGGCAACTGGTGGCCAAATCGTTGGTAGAGATCGACTTCGAAGGCCACGGCAGTTTGCGTCTGGCCGACGCCTGCCGGCCGGTGCTGCGCGGCGAGCAAACCTTGATGCTGCGCAAGGATGTGCAAAGCGCCAAAACCCGCCGGGAGAAATACGAAAAACGCCAGCCGGGCGGCGCGGCGGACACGGCCCTGTGGGACGCGTTGCGGGCCAAGCGCAAACAGTTGGCCGACGAGCAGGACGTGCCGCCCTATGTGATCTTTCACGACGCGACGTTAATGGCGATGGTGGAGTCCCGGCCGCACAACCACCAGCAGTTGGGGCTGATTTCCGGCATCGGCCAGCGCAAGCTGGAATTGTACGGCGACGAGTTTCTGGCAGTGTTGGCCGAGTTCGATACCGCGGCGGAGCCCGGTTCCCGCTCCGATACCGTCACCGAGAGCCTGGATTTGTTTCGCTTGGGCTATAGCGTGGAGCAGGTGGCGCGGCAGCGGAGCTTGACCGAGGATACGGTTTACAACCATATGGCCAAAGCCCTGGAGTCCGGTTTGGTGGAGGTAGGTGACGTGTTAGCCCTGTCGCCGGCGGAACTGTCCGACATCGAGGCCGCTTTACTGGAACTGCCGGATGAGCAACGCAATGCGTTGAAGCCGGTTTACGAACGGTTGGCCGGGGCCTATAGCTACGGCATATTGCGCTGCGTCCGCGCCGCGTTACAGCGCCAGACGGCCTAGGCTTGAACTGCCTCCGCCAGTTGGAAGCGGTATTCGGTTTTCAGGCAATGGTCTAGCCATTTCTGCAGAAAGTAGTTCAAGCGCCACTTGTAATCGCGGATTTCCACCAGATTGCCCCGATCCTGATAAACCTGATCGACGTTTGGCCGATCGTTGTCGCGGATCACTTCCGCCAATTGAGCGTCGAGGTAAATACGGATTCTGACCGCCGGCACCACCAGTTCCGAGCGCTGTTGATTGAAGCAGTGGGTCAATTCTATGGTCAAGGTGTAGGGATTGCGTTCCAGCACGTCCAAATATAAGGCGGGCTTGTTCTGGGTCAGGCCGATCGCGGATTTATCGAAGGAACGCAAGTTCGGAATTAACTTGAACAATTTCTGGTAATTGGATTCGCACAGCTTTTCCAGGCAGAACGAGGTATTGACCGGTTGCACCAGGCTCATGCTCAGTCTTCCCGGTAGCAGGCGTTGGCACTGGCGGTTTCCCACAGCACTACTTGATCGACGTTGAAGCCTTGCTGTTTGACGTACTGGTAAATCATTTTGCTGAGTACTTCAGCGGTGGGATGCTCGTCTATCGCCAGATATCGTTCGTCATTGGCGATCAGCGCCGGAATGATCGGGTCGTCTTTGTGCAGCAGAAAATTATGGTCGAGGATGTCGTCGATAAAACTCTCGACGCAGGCTTTGACGTCGGAAAAGTCGCAGACCATGCCCTGCGAATTCAGCTGTTCCTGGCGGATCGAAATGCTGGCTTTGACGCTGTGGCCGTGCAAGTTGCGGCACTTGCCCGGATGATTCATCAGGCGGTGGCCGTAACAAAAGTAAACTTCTTTGGTGATGATATACATGGCTTGCCACGTCCTTGTCGTTATCGAATGAGTCCTTAATTGCCTTTGATGCTTTTGATCGAGGCGGCGATTTCGTAACTGCCGTCGCTTTGCTTGACGCTGCGCACCACTTCGATGAACGCGGTCATCGGCGGCGTAATCGGGGTTTTCGGCAGAATGCTGACTTCCAGGGCCAGACCGATATCGAACGGGCGGTTGGCGATAAACGAGACGCCGGCGCCGCTAAGCGTGGTGCATCTGCCGGTATTGACTTGATCCGAATCGGCGAGCCGGTAGGTAATGTCACAGTCGACATCCATGCGGATGTAATCGCGTTTTTCGTCATGAGTCAGCATTGAGTTCCTCCGATTCGAAGTGAGCGTTGTGGGTAAACGAACAATTGGCGGGAGTTTACTATAAAAAAAACCGGTTCAGGGCAGGAAAACGCGGCGGCTTTGCCCAATCTGCGGGTTTTGTTGGCTGGCTCTGGAATTTCGCTCGCCTGTGCCGGTCCGGCTTGGGATTATGCAAAATTTGTACTACGTGCCGCTGCGGTGGGAGCGGGTATACTTCAACCCAGAAAAAGCAGTCGAGCCGAAAAAAATCCCGCCCATCCTTCGACAAGCTCAGGACGAACGGCCCGTAACACACGTCAACGGCTCTTTCTAGGGTCAAGCAGATTGGCCGCGGCGGTAGCTGGGCAGGATGTCCCGAATCCGTTTATTCGGCCAGGCCGGCGGCCTGCAAATCGGCGTGGTAAGACGATCTCACCAGCGGTGCGCTGGCCACCTGGCGGAAGCCTAGTTCGCGGGCGATCTCGGCGTAGCGCGTAAATTGGTCCGGATGGATGTATTCCCGAACCGGCAGATGGTCCTTGCTCGGTTGCAGATATTGGCCCAGCGTCAGCATGCTGCAACCATGGGCCACCAAGTCCCGCATCACCTGTACCACTTCGGCCTCGGTTTCGCCGATGCCCAGCATCAGGCCGGATTTGGTCGGTACTTCCGGCAAACGCAGTTGGTGTTGCTCCAGCAATTTGAGGGAGGTCGAATAGTCGGCGCCGGGGCGGGCTTGCAGGTACAGGCGCGGCACCGTTTCCAGGTTGTGGTTGAACACGTCGCAAGGTTGGTTTTGCAAAATGTCTAGCGCGCTACTCATCCGGCCGCGGAAATCCGGCACCAAAATTTCTATCGTGGTTTGCGGCGACTCGGCTCGGACTTGGGCTATGCAGGCCGCAAAGTGGCCGGCGCCGCCGTCGCGCAAATCGTCGCGGTTGACCGAGGTGATGACGACGTATTTCAAACCCATCGCCGCAATAGTCGCCGCCAGATTGGCCGGTTCCTCCGGGTCCAGTGGCTGCGGTTTGCCGTGGGCGACGTCGCAGAACGGGCAGCGCCGGGTGCATAAATCGCCCATGATCATGAAGGTTGCAGTACCGTGGCTGAAACATTCGCCCAGATTGGGGCAGGCGGCCTCTTCGCAGACGCTATGCAAACGGTGTTCGCGCAGCGATTGCTTGATCTTGTTGACTTGGTCGCCGGTCGGCAGTTTGACCCGGATCCAATCCGGCTTGCGCAGCGGCGGTTCTCCGGTCTGTTCCACTTTAACCGGTATCCGCGACAGCTTGTCGGCCTTGCGTTGGTGGGTTTGCGGAGTGGTTCGGGACGGGGCGTTGAATGTCATGGTTCGATAGCCTTCAGCAATTGGTGGACCAGCGGTACCGCCAGTTCTTGAGTCGATATGTTAACCCCCAAATCCGCGAGTTGGGTCACTTGCATTCCGGGGTAGCCGCAGGGATTGATGTCTCGAAACGGGCCAAGATCCATCGCGTTATTGATGCTGATGCCGTGGTAACAGCAGCCGCGTTTGATCCGCAACCCGAGCGAAGCGATTTTGCGGCCTGCGACGTACACCCCCGGCGCATCGGGTCTTGCCGCTGCCGAGATGCCGTATTGGCTCAGCGTGGCGATGGCGGCGTTTTCAAGAATGCTGACCATCTGCCGCGGGCCTAGGTTCAAGCGGCGTAAATCGGCCAACAGGTACACCACCAGCTGGCCGGGGCCGTGGTAGGTGACTTGGCCGCCGCGGTCGGAATCGACGATGGGTATGCCGGTGTTGCCCAGCAGGTGTTCGCGTTTGCCGTTCAGGCCTAGCGTGTAGACCGGGGTATGTTCGACGATCCAGATCTGATCCGGACAGTCCGGCGTACGTTCGGCCGTATATTGTTGCATGTCGCGCCAGACTTCTACATAGTCGCGCAGGCCCAACTGGCGCAGTTCGGTGTTGCCGTTCACGTGCGAGATTAGAGCGCCATCAACACGTCCGGGCAGGCTGTCAGCCCCAGATAGATTGCGTCCAGTTGTTCGCGGCTAGTGGCTTCGATAATGACCGTAACCGCCGTGTAATTGCCGCCTTTGCTCGGGCGGCTGGTGACGGCGCCCTCGCGGATGTCCGGTACGTGGCGGCGAATGATTTCGACTACGATCGCGTCGAAATCGTCGCGGCTTCTGCCCATGGCTTTGATCGGAAATTGGCAGGGAAATTCGAGTAAGGATTCGGATTCGCTCATGACAGGGAGTTCTTATAAGCTTGCAGCAATTCGTCCATGCGTTTCCAGAGCGGGCCGGGTTTGCCGTCGCCGATCGCCGCACCGTCCAGATTTACCACCGGTACGATTTCGCGGGTGGAGCTGACCACCCAGACTTCGCTGGCTTGTTGCAGCGCTTCCAGCGCGATGATGTCTTCCCGGTACGGGATTTGGTGCGCTTCCGCCAATTCCAGAATTACGTCGCGGGTGATGCCCGGTAGAATTTCGTGGCCTTTCGGCGGCGTGATCAGTTCGCCGTCGATGGCGGCAAACACGTTGCTGGCCGCGCCTTCTATGACATAGCCGTTTTTGACCAGTATCGCTTCGGCGCAGCCGCGGTCGACGGCTTCCTGGCGCAGCAGGATGTTGGCCAATAGCGTGATGGCTTTGATGTCGCACAATTGCCAGCGGGTATCGTCCAACGTAATCGCTTTGATACCTTCGCTACGGCCGGCGAACGGTTGGATATCGGCCGCCATCGCAAACACGGTTGGCGTGGTGTGTTCTGGAAAGGCATGGTCGCGTTTCGGCGCCCAGCCGCGGGTAACTTGCAGGTAAATGTATTGGTCTCGGCCGTCGGTGGCTAACAACGGCCGGAATATCGCTTCCCATTCGGCCACGCTGCAGTTTAACGGCAAGCGAATGCCGGCCAGGCTGTTGTTCAACCGGTTGATATGGTCTTCAAGCCGGAACAGGCGTCCCTTGTAGGCTGGAATCACCTCGTAAACGCCGTCGCCGAATAAAAAGCCGCGGTCCAGCACCGACACTTTAGCCTCTGCCAGCGGCAGATATTCGCCGTTTAGATAGACTTGTTGCGTCATTCTTTCTCCAAAAAGCCGATCGCGGCATCGTATAGGCGGCGGAACAAGCCGCCTTCGGCCACGCTGTCCAGGGCGACCAGCGGTTTATTGGCGACGGTCTCGCCGGTCAGCGAGATATTTAGGGTGCCCACCGTATCGCCTTTGTTGAGCGGGGCAAACACGCCTTTATCGATCTGGGTTTCGGCTTTCAGTTCGTTGAAATGTTTGCGCGGTGCCGTCACATATAAGTCTTCCGCCAGGCCGACGGCCAATTTCGATGTCACGCCCTTGCGGATGCGGGTTTCGGCCAAAGGTTTGCCGCCCTCATACAAACGGTGGGTTTCGAAGAAGCGGAAACCGTAATTCAGCAAAGACTGGCTTTCGTTGGAGCGGGCATTGGCGCTGGCGGTCCCCATCACGACCGAGATCAGACGCATGTCCTCGCGTTTGGCCGAAGCCACCATGCAATAGCCGGCATCGTCGGTAAAGCCGGTTTTCAGGCCGTCGACCGACGGATCGCGCCACAGCAGCAGATTGCGGTTCTGCTGGGTGATGCCGTTGTAAGTGAATTCCTTTTGCGAATCCCAACGGTAATACTCTGGAAACTCGCGGATCACCGCCTGCGCCAACAGCGCCAAATCCCGCGCGGAACTGTAATGATTAGGGCTGGGCAGGCCGGTGGCGTTTTCGAAATGACTGTTGGCCATACCCAGGCGGCTGGCTTGTTCGTTCATCATCGTCGCGAAAGTTTGCTCGCTGCCGGCCACGTGTTCGGCCAAGGCTACGCTGGCGTCGTTACCGGACTGGATGATCATGCCCTGCAACAAGTCTTCGACCCGGACCTGCTTGTTGACTTCGACGAACATTTTCGAGCCGCCGGTTTCCCAGGCGTTCTGGCTGATGGTGACTTTTTCGTCCAACGTTAAATGTCCGGCTTTCAATTCGCGGAACACGACGTAGGCTGTCATGATTTTGGTCAAGCTGGCCGGTGCGACGCGCTTGTCGGCATCTTTCTCGGCCAGAATCCGGCTGCTGTCGAAATCCATCAGAAAGTAACTGGAGGCGGCGACGCTGGGGGCGGCCGGGGTGAAAATCGGGCCGGCGGCTGGCAAAGACAGGCTGGTGAACAGTAACAGCAGCCCGCCAAACAGGCTGAATGTCATGCGAAGAGGTTGGCTCATGATTGCGGTATTCAAAAGTCGTTCGGGAAGCGGCTATTGTAACACCCCCGGCTCCCGCTTAGAAAAACCCGAACGCCGGGGCCGCAATACGAAAGCGGTGTGCATTCCGGTCGGCGTCCGACCGCTAGCGTTCGCCGGCGCAAATCCTGAATCGGCAGGCGCAATCCTGTTGTGCCATACAAGCCGTTTGTTTGATGGTGCTATCTAGTAACGTGCCGATCAGCACCCGGTCGAATTCGCACAGTTCGGGGATTTGCTGGGCCAAGTCGTGGTAGACGCAGTTCACCGCTTTCAGGCTGGTCTGGCCGTCATCGGTTTCCAACTCGGCGCGGTAGCCCAGCGTTTGCATCAATTCGACCAAGGCCAGACGCTTCGCCTGCGGAGATTTGCCGCTGAATTGCGGTGCCAACGATTGCGCCAGATTGGCGCCCATCCGCCCCAGCATTTGCCGCAGGGCGGCTTCGCCGAGTTCGGCCTTCAATTCCGCCAGCAATAACTGGCAGAACCAGCCGTATTGCTTGGGTAAGCGGTTGCGGCCTTGTTCCGTCAATTTGTAGCTGCGCGCCGGCCGCCCGCCAGTGCTGTTCAAGGCTGCTTCGGCGACCAGTTGTTGTTTTTCCAGCCCCACTAAATGCTGCTTCACCGCATTGCGCGAAATCTGCATTTCGGCGGCCAATTCGTCGATGCTGAGCCCGTTTGCCGCCGCTAGCAGCAAATTCAGGATTTGTTCTTGGCGGGTGCCGCTGGGTTGAGTCATGGCAATGCTGCAAATCAAAGGCTGGAGATGACGCAATTCTATGCCGGAATCGGTGCTCGGCAAAGTATCGGAAAGGTCGATAGCTAATATAAATAAGTTTTATAATACAAATATTGTAAAAGTTGGCTGATTGGCTTATTCTGCTCCCGGCTTCGACAAGCCGTAACCGATTCATCCACTCCATATAGGCAGAACAATATGAGCGAAACCACTGCAACTCTGTATGAACAACTGGGCGGCGAAGCCGCGGTCAACGCTGCGGTCGATATCTTCTACCGCAAAGTGTTGAGCGACCATCGCATCAACCGCTTTTTCGACAACACCGATATGGATAAACAGGCCGCCAAACAAAAAGCGTTTTTGACGATGGCCTTCGGCGGCCCTAACAATTATTCGGGCGCCGATATGCGCCAAGCCCATGCCCATCTGGTGAAAAAGCTGGGCCTGGACGATTCCCATTTCGATGCAGTGGTTGAAAATCTGGCGACGACCTTGCAGGAATTGCATGTGCCCCAGGCGCTGATACAACAAGTCGCGGCGATTGCCGAAACTACCCGCAACGACGTGCTGGGCCGATAAGGGGAGATACAGTCCATGCAAACACGCAAGATCAGCGTCGGCCGGCGCGAGTTGTTTTGCCAGCCGGGCGAATCGGTGTTGGAAGCTTTGCTGCGGGAACAGGTCGAGATTGCTTACGGTTGCCGGCAGGGCTCTTGCCAGAGCTGCATCGCCCGCAGCCTGGACGGCGCGCCGCCGGTCGCGGCCCAAGCCGGCTTGAAGGACGTGCTGCGCCATCAGAACCACTTCTTGACCTGTCTGTGCTATCCGGAACGCGATATGGCGATCGGTATCGGCTCGCCGGAGCAGCGTTTTTGTCATGCCACGGTGACCGGCAAGCAATTGCTCAACGCCGAGACTTTGTTGTTGACCTTGCGTACCGACGAAGCGCTGGACTACTACGCCGGCCAGTTCGTCAATTTGAAACGCGGCGACGGTTTGCAGCGCAGTTATTCGATCGCCAACAACCGGGTCCACGCCCGCAACTTGACCTTACATATTCGCCGGTTGGCCGGCGGCCGCTTCAGCGCATGGGCCCACGACGAACTGAAAGTCGGCGATTCTCTGGAAGTATCCGATCCGCAAGGCCTGTGTTACTACCTACCGAGCGGCCAGCCGCGCAATTTGTTGTTGATCGGCACCGGCAGCGGCCTGGCGCCGTTGGCGGGTATCGTCAGCGAGGCCTTGCACCACGGCCACGCTGGTGAGATCCATCTCTACCACGGTAGCCGGGAAATGGACGGTTTGTATTGGATAGATGAGCTGCGCGGCCTGGCGGCGCAACATGCCAATTTCCATTACACGCCCTGCGTATCGCGCGGCGATGCCCCGGATGGCGTCGCCGGCGGCCGGGCCAATGACGTGGCGATGAAGCAATTGCCGGATTTGAAGGGGTGGAGGGTCTATTTGTGCGGCCATCCGGACATGGTGCAGCAGAGTAAACGCCAGGCTTTCCTGAATGGCGCCAAATTCGACGATATTTATGCCGACGCGTTTCATGTGGCGTCGTCCACTTTGGACTAACCGCCGAGCGCCGAATAATCCCGTTGCCGTTCGGCGGCGGCCAGGCCGCGCAGTTGAGCCAGCACTTGTCGCAGCACCGCCGAGTCGTTGTCGCGGCCGGACACTATGTAAGCCGGCAACGTGAAACGTGGGCTATCCGCCACCAGATGCAAGCGGCCGGATTGCAGCAACGGTGCCGCCAGGCGGATGGGCAGAAAACAGGAGCCGCTGTTTTGCGCCAGGATCAATTGCAGCGCCATCCAGCCGATGTTAACCACTTGCGCCGAGCGTTCCAGGTTCGGAAAGGCGTTGCTGTGCTGGGCGTAAAAACCCGGCGCCCAATCGACGTAGATGTAGTCGTCGTTGGGCCAGGGCCGGTCCGGATCCGTGCTCAGCAGCAGCAGGGTTTCGTCGAATATGTGCTCCACCAGCAGGCCCGGGCTGTGCTGCGGCGTATACATCATGCCGATGTCCAGCGCGCCGGAAATCAGGCTGCGCATCAAGTCTTCCTCGAAGCCGATATCGGTGCGGATCGAAACATCCGGCATTTGCCGGCGAATCGCACTTATCCATTCCGGCAGCAAGCCTTCGCACAAGGCGATGCGGGCACCGATGCTGACGCTGTCGCGGAAGCGGCTGGGCAAGCCGATATCGTGGCGGGCCTGTTCCAGCGTTAGCAACAAGGCCTTGGCGTGGCGTAAAAAGCGTTGGCCGGGCTGGGTCAGGCTGGCGCCGGCCCGGTTGCGCACGAACAAGGTGACGCCCAAATAGGCTTCCAGGCGTTGAATCCGGGTGCTGACCGTCGATTGGGTCACGTACAGGCGGTTGGCGGCTTCCAGAAAACTGCCGTTGGCGGCGACGCTCAAAAAGGTTCTGATCTGATCGATATCCATAAGGTTTTAGTATTGATGTTTTCGATATTAAACTCCAATAAATATCGTTTGTCTTATAGCAGTTCGGTTTTTATAGTAGAGCCGTATCGATTCGATGGTATTTATTAACCGGAGGGCGCGATGAAAACTTTATTCGTTTTGAAAAAAATTGTTGGCGTTAACCCAAATTGGCTGGCCGGATTGGTTTTGCCGTGGCTGCTGGCTGCGTGCTCGGCGCCGGCCGTCAGGCCGGTGCAAGTCCAAAGCCAGCGGATCGGTTCGGTATTGATAGTGCCGGTTGCGGCAGCGCCGCTGGAAGTGATTCCGGATTTGCTGGAACAGCGGGATGCGGCCTATCGGCATGCTCAAAATATGGCGATGGGTGTGACGCTGGAAACTCAGCGCTACCGAACCGCAGGGGGCATCATCGTTGCCGGTAGGGTCGATAACGAAGACGATACCCAGGCGAAGCTGGACGCACTACCGCCTACCGCCGCCGGACCGGCGGCGAGCGAATCGGTCTGGACGCCGGCGTTAATGGCCGGAGATAGGCTGGCCGATTTGCTGGTCGCCTCAAACCGCAACGCGGTATTGAGCCGCGAAGAGTACCGCTTGCCGATCGCCGATGACGCCAGTCTGCAACAGTGGCATCGAGCCGTTCAATCCTGGTACGCTCTGGACAGCGCCGCGACCGACTACGCTGACCGGGGCCGTTACGATGCGGTGCTGGAACTGGCGGTCGGCCGCTACCGGATCTTCGAAGGCCAAACCTCGTTGCAACTAATGCTGAAGTTGATCGATCCGGCCTCGGGCCGGGTGTTGGCCCGTACCCATGCCGAGAGTTTTCGGGTCGACGATGGCGCTTTGGCTTCGCTCGAGTACGACGGCAAGGCATTTAGAGAATTGATTGCCGATATGGCGGTACCGCTGTTGCGGCAAACTCTGGGCGATTTGGGGTTGCGCAGTTTGCCAAGCGCGGACCAGAGCTGAGGCCGCGCCGGATCAACGATGAGCGCCGATTATCCGAAACGGCTGCGCGGCTGGCGTTTCAGTTTATTCAACCTGCTGCTCGGCGGCGGCCATGCCTTGGTGATTTTCAACGCCGGCGCTTATATCGCGATGCTGCCAAGGGTCGCGGCCGGTTTGGGCGTGCCGCCCAGCTTCGGCACCTGGACCCAGACCGACTATATGATCGCGTTGGCCCTGGCCTTGCCGTTAGGCGGCTGGCTGGGCCGGCGATTCGGCGAATATCGGCCGCTGATCTGGGCGTTTGCCGGTTTTGCGTTGGCCTCTTGGCTATGTGCGTTGGCCGAGGACTTTCATCTGTATTTGGCGGCGCGGGTGGTACTGGGCTTCTGCGGCGGCCTGACCCTGCCGTTGGCCCAGGCCTTGTTGCTTAAGGAATATCCGGAAAAACGCAAGTCGCTCGCTATCGGTGTCTGGAGTTTGTTTACCCTGACGCCGTTCACCTTCGGCCCGCCGCTGGGCGGTTGGCTGGCCGACACGCTGGGTTGGCGCTGGCTGTTTTGGGGCAATATGCCGTTGGCGTTGGCGATTGCCGGCTTGTTGGGCGCCTTGCTGTACGGCCGCGGCGGGCCGCACCTGCGGCAACGCTTGGATGTTCCGGGTTGCGTCATGGCGATACTGATTTTATTTGGCGTGCAAGCCATTCTGAACCAGGGTAATGACTGGGACTGGGCCAATTCCGGCTATATCCTGGCGCTGGCTGTCGGCGTGGCCGCGTTACTGCTGTACTGGCTGATTTGGGAATGGGGTTGCCGCCGGCCGTTTCTGGATATTCGTTTGTTCGCCCGACGCAATTTTACGATCGGCGTGATCGGTTTGTGCGTCGGTTTTCTGTGTTTTCAGGGTTTGTTGTCCTTGCTGATCGTGCAATTGCAACTGGCGCTGGGTTACTCGTCGTTTCTGGCCGGCCTGGTGTTTTTGCCGATGGCGATTTTCGCCAAACCGATGGCCGGTATTTTTCATGAGGTAGTCAAACGGGTCGATGCCCGTTTGCTGGCCAGCGCCAATCTGTTGGGTTTTGCCGCCACTTATTTTTGGTTGAGCCGCTTCGACGACCCGGACAGTTTTGCCCAGTTGTTCTGGCCGAAACTGCTGGAGGGTGCCTGTCTGGGCAGTTTTTTCGTGCCGTTGACGGCGTTGCTGTTGCACGGTATTCCGGCCGAGCGGCATTGGCGGGCGCTGGAATTGGCCAATCTGTTGCGTATCGCCGCCGGCGCGATCGGCATTGCCTTGCAAGGCGTGATTTTCTACCGGCGCACGCCGTTGCATATGACCCGTTTCGCCGAAAACCGCGACGCCTGGTCGGATGCCGGTGCGGACGCGCTGCAAACTTTGCTGGCCGGCGGCTTCGAGGCCGATGCCGCGCTGGCCAAATTCGCCAAACTGGCGGGCAAGGCTCAAGCCATCCGCGGCTTGAACGATGCATTCTGGCTGGCCGGCTGTGTTTTCGTCGCTCTGGCGGCCTTGGTTTGGTTGGCCGAGCCGACCCGAGCCCCGCTTCGTGCCGCTCCGGCCATGCAGCGCGCGCTGGAAGAAGCGTTAGTAGAGGAGGATGCCTGATGGCCGTGGCGCGCCGGTTTGGCTTGGCATTTTTGGCGTTCAGTGTGGGCGGCTGCGCCTTGTTCGGCGAGGACAGCCAGCGCGCCCAACTGGCGCCGATGCCGGCCACCGAGCAAACCTTGGCGCGTACCAGCGCCGAGATGGCCGCGCAAGACCGTTGGCCGGAGCAGCGCTGGTGGACGGCTTTCGGCAACGCCACGTTGAACGGCTTGATCGCAACCGCACTGGCCGGCAATCCCAATCTGAAAGTCGCCGAGGCCCGTTTGCAGCAGGCCGAAACCTTGGCCGATTTCGAAGCCGCCGACCTGTACCCGACGATAGACGCCAACGTCAGCTTTGCCGCGCAACGCTTTTCCGCTGACAGCGTGCAGGCCAAATTCGCCGGCCAGCACTTCCGCCACTTGTTGGTCAACCCGCTGGTGCTGCGCTACCACCTGGATTTTTGGGGGCGCGACCAGGCCAGTTTGCAAAGTGCGGTCGATCGCTCGCTGGCCGCCAGTGCCGAACTGGCCGACGCCCGGTTGTTACTGGCCGTGGCCGTGGCAGGAGCCTATTTCGATTTGCTGGCAGCCGCCGAAGAGTCAGAATTGGCGGAACATATCGTCGCCGACCGGGAGACGCTTTACCGGTTGGAACAGAGCCGCCGCGCCGCCGGTTTGATTGGCGAAACGCCGCTGTGGCAAGCCGAACGCAATCTGCGCGCGGCCCAACAGGCGGCGGCCGGTTTGCGCGCCGAACAGGAATTACGCCGTAACCAATTGGCCGCGTTGGCCGGGCAGGGTGCCGATTGGGGAACGCGGATCGGTATCGACGCCAAGGTCGTTCCGCAAGCGCTGGCCTTGCCGGCTGATCTGCCGTTGCGATTGCTGGCGCGGCGGCCGGATCTGCATGCCGCGCGCTTGCAAGCCGAGGCCGCCGCCGAGGATATTCATGTCGCCAAAACCGCGTTTTATCCGGATGTCAATTTGCTGGCTTTCACCGGCTTTCACAGCGTCAGCCTGATCGATATTGCCTTGCAAGGCTCGAGTCTGGCCTATGCCGTCGGCCCGTCCATCGAGTTGCCGATTTTCGAGGGCGGCCGCTTGCGCGCCCAACTCGGTTACCGGGAAGCCAGCTACGACTTGGCGGTACAGCGCTATAACGCCGGCTTGTTGCGTGCGGTGCAGGATGTTGCCGACGCTTTGAGCCGTTGGCGCGAACTGGCCGTCAAAGTCGCCGCACAGCAGCAAGCTTTGGCGGCCGCCGAAGCGCAAAGCCGGCTCAGCGACAGCCTGACCCGCAACGGTTTGCACGATCGCGGCAAGCCTGTGCTGGCGCGGCTCGAAGCCAATCGCGAGCGCCTGCTGCTGGCCGGCTTGGCGGCCGAACAACATAAAATCGCGGTCAGCCTGATCAAAGCCTTGGGCGGCGGTTACCAAGCAGCCGCCGAATCCGCAAACCAACCCTGAACCCCTATGCAGAAAACGATTCGCCCGCGCGAGATTCTCCAGCAGCGTCGCCGCCGGCTGCGCTTTGTCACCATGATGTTGCTGCTGGCCGCGCTTGCTTACGGACTCTATTGGTGGCTCACGCAACGCGATTGGGTAAAGACCGACGATGCCTTCATCGCTGGGCATTTGATCGGGGTCAAGGCCCAGGTCGACGGCACGGTGGTCGAGATCCTGGCCGAGAATACCCAAGCGGTTAACAAAGGCGATGTGCTGGTGCGGCTGGACGGCAGCTACGCGCGGGTAGCGGTGCAACAGGCTGAAGCCGAGTTGGCTAAAACCGTGCGCGAGTTTTATGCCTTGAAAGCCCGGCTGGCGAGTTTGGGACAGCGCCTGGTGGCCAAGCAAGCTGCAGTGACTCAAGTTGAACACGATTTACAGCGCTTTAAAGCCGCGGCCGGCGACGGTGCGGTGTCCGACCAGCAAGTACAGAATGCCGAAGACAAATTGCGCGAATTGGCGGCGGCGATACGCGAGACCAGCGCCGAGCAGGACGGCGTGGCTGCCCAGTTGCGCGATTCCGGTGTCGAAGACTATCCGGCGGTGGAACAGGCCAAGAGCCGCTTGCGCCGTGCCTATTTGGATTACCTGCGGCGCGAGGTGCGGGCGCCGGTGGCGGGCTATGTCGCCAAGCGCAAGGTGCAGGTCGGCGACAATTTACATGCCGGCGCGGCGTTGATGGTGGTGGTGCCGCTGGAAGAGCTCTGGGTCGAAGCCAATTTTCTGGAAACCCAGATTGCCGATATTCGACCGGGCCAGGCCGTCGAGATTCGGGTCGATGCCTTCGGCGGCGAACGTTTGTACCACGGCCGGGTACAGGGCTTGAATCCCGGTTCCGGCAGCAGTTTCGCGCTGTTGCCGACCGATAACGCCACCGGCAATTTCATTCACATCGCCGAGCGGGTGCAGGTACGGATTGCGCTGGCGCCGGAAGAATTGCGCGCCGCGCCGTTGCAGCCGGGTTTGTCGACATTGACCCGGGTGCGTATTGCGGACACCGGTACATCGGCGTTGGCATCGGAGGTGAGACTGGCCGGAGCCGCCTACCGCACCGATATTTACGACCACGAACTGGACGGCGTCGAGGACAAAATCCGCGAGATTATCGCAGCCAACCGCTCCTGACCGAATCCGCTGCCGCAGGGCAATGGAATAACCGTAAAAAATGCTGCAATTCGCGGTCTGTCCGTGTATCTTCTCCGGCTGGTTAATATAACCATAACAACAAATTTAACCGCCAGCCCGATAGGGGCGGCTTTCTCGAATGTTTAGCTCACGGATTAACCATGTGTTTTAGCGCCAATATGTCTCTGGGATTGGGGGTGGCCGGCTTGGTCGCGTCCAGCGTCACTTTTCTGGATAAGGACGAAACCTTCTGGGTCAGACTGGCCCGGGCCTATGCGATTTTCCATTTCTCGCTGATGGAGTTCATTCAGTATTTCGCCTACCCGGTCGCCGACCAGTGCGGCTACGGCACTAATTTATTGCTCAGCGAATTGTCGTCGGTGCACATCAGCTTGCAGGCTTTTGCGATCATGCCGGCTTTGGCGACTTATTCGACCGATCGCAATGCCTTACGCAAAGCCTTTTTCGTCGGTTCCAGTCTGAGCGGCTTGTTCTTGATTCTGACCCGCTTGCCCAACGATTGGCAGTTGTTCGCTATCGATCCCAATTTCATCGGCCGCATGCAGTCCTGCCTGTTCATGGGCATTTACCATATCGGCTATGCGATCTCCAGCGCGTTTGGCTTGCTGGTTACCCACGGCTCGTTGTTTGCGTTGGCGTTCAGCGCTTTCGTCTGGAAAAACAATTGGCGGATCGGCACCTACCATTGCTTCGGCGCTCTGATGACCTTGTTCGTGCCGCAGTGGCTGTTCGGCGTGTCGACCGGCGAAGCGGCGGCGATGTACTGCTTTTATTCGATTCCGATCACGGCCAGCTTCATGCCGCAATTCAAAAAGATTTTCATTGGCAGGGACGTTAACTCGGCCGATGGTGTGCCGGCGCGGCAGGAGTCTTAGCCGGTCAATGCCAGGCTTCTCTGAACCGCCGGTAAAATTCGGGGTCGCGTACCGTGGCCCCGCGCTGTCCGACGATGGCCGAGGCGAAATCTTGGGCGCGTTCCAGCGCCAGCGCTAGCGGCCAGCCGTGGGCTATCCCCAACAACAACACCGCGGCAAAGGCGTCGCCGGCACCGACCGTATCGACTACGGCCACGCTGGTGGCCGGCTCCACTTCGACAAATTCGCCGCGATCGGTCAGCGCTAGTGCGCCATGCTCGCCGCGAGTTACCACCACGCCCAGCAAATCGTAGCGTTGTTGCAATAGCTGCAGCTTGCTGTCGATGGCATGGCCCTCCGGCAGCAATAAAGCCAGTTCTTCGTCGTTCAGCTTCAACCAGTCGGCACCGGCTATCCATTTGTGAATGTCGTCCGCATCCCACCACGGCGCACGCAGATTGACGTCGAAAAACACCGGGCCGCGCCAGTTGCGTTTCATCTGATCAAATGTTGCGCGGGATACGCCATGCCGCAGCGCCAGGCTACCGTGGTAGAGCAGGCCAAGTTCGGTGCTGGCGGACACTTCCGCGGCGGCAATGTAATCGTAGGCTTGTTGTTCCAGAATATGATAAGTCGGTTGGCCGTTGTCGATACTAACCGCGACACTGCCGGTCGGTCGGTCGGCGTCTACCTCCACCCCATTTTGGCGCATGCCCTGGTTTTGCATGGCCGCCAACAATTCCGAACCGGCCGTATCCCGGCCGATGCGGCTGACGAATAAGGGGGCGGCGCCCAAGCCTTGCAAATGCCAGGCAACGTTGAACGGCGCGCCGCCGAGAATCCGGCTGCCGTCCGGAAAACAGTCGAACAGCGCTTCGCCGAAAATGGTTATCGAATCTGCCGGCATGGTGTCAGCCTCATATAGGTGTGGGGCGGCAACCTTAGCCAATCGGCCGGAAAATGGCAATCCGTTGCGGTTAGCAAACGGGCTGACGGTCGTTTTAAGGGCGGCTGTTGGCGTCTTTCGCACCGGATTGGTGCATTCGTTTCGGGTTGTGTTCCGACGCCTATTTAACCGGCTGATAAATCAGTATTAATTTGTTTGGCATGTGGTTTGCTGTGGGTTAAGTCATGAATACACAAAATATTTTCGATGAAATGCGGGCCGGAGACGGCCAGGTGCGGCTGCTGTATCAACCGTTTTCGGAATGGCTGAAAGGCGTCGATCATGCTCAACTGATGCAGAAATCCCGCGAAGCGGAAATGCTGTTCCGGCGGGTTGGTATCACGTTCAACGTTTACGGTGAGGAAGCCGGTGCCGAACGCTTGATTCCATTCGACGTCATTCCGCGCATTCTGGCGGCTAACGAATGGCGCCAGCTTTCCGCCGGCGTGATTCAACGCGTCGCGGCTTTGAACGCCTTCCTGAACGACTTGTACCACGACCAGGAAATTATCAAGGCCGGCATCGTGCCGGCGAGCATCCTGGAAAACGAAATGTATCGGCCGGAAATGCAGGGCGTTGACGTACCGGGCGGCATCTACGCCCATATCGCCGGTATCG
Source organism: Methylomonas aurea (assembly GCF_024505045.1). Classification (GTDB taxonomy): domain Bacteria; phylum Pseudomonadota; class Gammaproteobacteria; order Methylococcales; family Methylomonadaceae; genus Methylomonas; species Methylomonas aurea. Next base: position 208,043 of record NZ_JANIBM010000003.1, read on the forward strand.
ATATCGTCCGCACCGCGGAAAACCAGTTTTACGTGTTGGAAGACAACCTACGCACGCCGTCCGGCGTATCCTACATGCTGGAAAACCGCAAAATGATGATGCGGCTGTTTCCGGAATTGTTCCGCCGTTACGCGGTGGCGCCGGTCGAACACTACCCGCAGGTGTTGTTGAACAACTTGCGCGCCGTGGCGCAGCCTGGTGTGCACGATCCGGTGGTGGTGTTGTTGACGCCGGGCGCCTATAACAGCGCTTATTTCGAGCACGCATTTTTGGCGCAACAAATGGGTATCGAATTGGTGGAGGGTCAGGACTTGTTCTGTAGGGACAATGCCGTGTTCATGCGTACCACCGAGGGGCCGAAACGGGTCGACGTGATTTACCGCCGGATCGACGACGACTTTCTCGACCCGTTGGCGTTCCGCGAAGATTCCATGCTCGGCGTACCTGGGTTGGTTTCGGTCTATCGCAACGGCGGCGTCACCTTGGCCAATGCGATCGGTGCCGGCGTCGCCGACGATAAATCGACTTATACCTATGTACCGGAAATGGTGCGTTTTTACTTGGGGGAGGAGCCGATATTGTCCAATGTGCCGACCTACAAACTGGAAAATCCGGACGACTTGAAATACGTACTCGAGCATCTGGCCGAACTGGTCGTGAAAGAGGTGCAGGGCTCCGGCGGTTACGGCATGCTGGTCGGCCCGACTGCGTCCAAGCAGCAAATCGAAGATTTCCGGGCCCGGATTCTGGCCGAACCGGACAATTACATCGCCCAGCCCACCTTGGCCTTGTCGACCTGTCCTACCTTGGTCGAGCAAGGTGTGGCGCCGCGCCACGTCGATCTGCGGCCGTTTGTGTTGTCCGGCAAAACCGTAACGCTGGTGCCGGGCGGATTGTGCCGGGTGGCGATGCGGGAAGGTTCGCTGGTGGTCAATTCTTCGCAAGGCGGCGGTACCAAGGACACCTGGGTGTTGAACGGAGATAAACCATGCTGAGCCGTACCGCCGATCATTTATATTGGATGGCGCGCTATATCGAGCGTGCCGAAAACATGGCTCGGGTGCTGGATGTGACCGACCGCATGTCGCTGGTCGCCAACAGCGCCTACGACGAAGCGGCGCGCTGGAAACCGCCGGTCTTGATTGCCGACGACGTTGCCGTATTCGAACGCGATTACGGCAGTTACACGGCGGAGAACGTGATGCATTACATGGCCCTGGACGAACGCAATCCATCCAGCATCGTCAGCGCGCTCAACTCTGCCCGGGAGAATGCCAGGGCGGTGCGGGTGGCGATGTCGTCGGAGATGTGGGAAACGGTCAATGCCCTCTGGCTGGAATTACGGCAACGTATCCGGCTCGGTCTGCGCGAAGCCGATATCGGCGAGTTCTGCGATTGGGTCAAATCGCGCTCGCACCTGTTCCGCGGCGTGACCTTCGGGACCATGTTGCGCGACGACGGCTATAAATTCGTGCGGCTGGGCAGTTTCGTCGAACGCGCCGACAATACCGCGCGGCTGCTGGATGCCAAGTTTCAGTTGCTGCTGCCCAACGAAGATCCGGCCGCCGAGGTGGATTACTACGAATGGAGTTCGTTGTTGCGCTCGGTGTCGGCGTTCGAGGCCTATCAAAAAGTTTACCGGGATACGATAGAACCGACCAAAGTCGCCGAATTGTTGGTGCTACGTGACGACATGCCGCGTTCGCTGCATGCTTGTTATGACGAGTTGGAGCCGATACTGGAGCAACTTTGCCGTCAGCCCGGCTGCGAATGTTTGCGTCTGGCCGGCGAGAACCATGCCCGGCTGCATTTCGGCCGGATTACCCACATCTTCAATAGCGGATTGCACGAGTTCTTGCAGGATTTTATCGCCCGCAACAACGCACTCGGTATCGAGATCCAGCGCGCGTTTTTGAACAGCCCGGACTGAACTGTCGGGTTACGACGGCCGACGCAATGCCTCGGTGCAAGCGAGTCGCGGAAGATGTCTGCAATAAATGCGAAACGGACAACAAGTGTTAGAGGAAACAGGATGGTTAATTCATTGATTCACCCCAAGCAGGGCGATAAGGCCAACTCGGCTTGGTTCGACGAGTTTCTGGTTGGCTTGTTGGAAAACCGCGACCGCACCGGATTGACCGAAATGATTCGCGAGATCGATGCGTTGATGATTACAGTCGAGCCGGGCTGTTCGGCGGCTTACGTCAGCGAGTTGGCCTTGATGACGCCCTACCATTATCTGGTGACGTTGGAGTCGGAGTCGCACTGGACCCATATCCTGCGCATCGATATGGAGTCGCCGGACTTGCTGGTGCGGGAAGTGCGCGATCCGGGGCGAGGCGATATTTTTCGCAGTCTGAACGAGGTCTATCCGATAGGGGCGCACAAACCCAACTCGCGCTATATGGGCGAGATTTTCCGGGTCAGCAATCTGCACGAAGTGGTGGAGCAGCAAAAAAGCCGGGAAATCCGTTTTTTCAATCAGGATCAGATTCGTAAACTGGAACTGCCCGGTAATATGGCGATCGTCAAGCCGTCGCCGTACACGCATAACATCGTCGCCTATTGGGAGCGGCCGCCGGAAGACATTCGGGTTTACGCCCTGGGCAACAGTGTGATCCTGGATGAGGTCAATCGCGGTTATCACGAGGCCAAAGCCATTCAGGAAGAATTGGGGCTGGATAAGCTGATCAGGCCGATCGATCATTTGGCGACGCGGGTCTATAGCCAGAACCGGGAAGTGGCTATCCTGGAATATCTGACGTTGTCCAGTTATTACTATTGGGGTTCGTACGATATCGTCAACCAGAATTCGTCGACCAACGTCACCAAGAGCATCCATTATGCCGACGAGCGCATCAGTCCGGCCAAGGTGTTCACGGCGGCAAACCAGCCGTATTTCGTCAACCATTTGGTGGGATTGCCGTCGCCGACCGAAAACTTCGTACGCAATTACGGGCCGCGTCTGCACCACTTAGCGCTGGCGGTCGCCGACGGCGAGACCGGCAACCGGGCCAATATCGATTACGTGGTGGATGCGATTCGGGCCCGAGGCAAGGATTTCCTGCTCGACGTGATCGGCTCGCGGGAAGAAGGGTTGAAGCAGATTTTTTCCAGCGCTTCCGAGCATTCGTCGTTGATTATCGAATATGTGCAGCGGTTCGGCGATTTCGACGGTTTCTTTACCAAGCAGAATGTTGCCGAATTGACCCATGCCGCCGGCGTGGAGGAAAACTTGCGTCTATTACAGGCTGAAAGCGAAGCCGCCAATCCATTGGTGAATGCATGAGTATTCGGGTCGCGATAAACCACAAGACCAGTTATTTCTACGACAAGCCGGTGCAACTTACGCCGCACGTGTTGCGCCTGCGGCCGGCCGTGCATTCGCGGACGCCGATTTCGGCTTATTCGCTGCGGGTCAAACCGGAAAAACACTTTATCAATTGGCAGCAGGATCCGTTCGGCAACTATTTGGCCCGGTTGGTGTTTCCGGAAAAAACCCGGGAACTGTCGATTGAGGTGGATTTGATCGCCGAAATGACCGTGATCAATCCGTTCGATTTTTTCCTGGAGGAATACGCCGAGAAATATCCGTTCAAGTATCCGGAGCAACTGGCCAAGGAACTGGCACCTTATCTGGAAATTCGCGAACAAGGTCCGTTATTGATCGATTTTCTGAAAACTTTGCCGCGTAACGAACAAGGGGTGGTGGATTTTCTGGTTGCGGCGAACCGGGCGGTCAATCAGGCGGTGGCTTACTCGATCCGGATGGAGCCGGGTGTGCAAAGTTGCGAGGAGACTTTGCAAAAGAAACTGGGCTCCTGCCGCGACTCCGGTTGGTTGTTGGTGCAAGTGCTGCGACACATGGGCTTGGCGGCGCGCTTTGTGTCCGGTTATTTGGTGCAACTGGTCGCCGACGTCAAAGCGCTGGACGGGCCGTCCGGTACCGACCACGATTTCACCGACCTGCATGCCTGGGCCGAAGTCTACATTCCGGGCGCCGGCTGGATCGGTATGGATCCGACTTCGGGGTTGTTTGCCGGCGAAGGGCACATACCGTTGGCCTGTACCGCCGATTACGTCAGTGCGGCGCCGGTCAGCGGCGGATTTACCGGAGAGGCGCAGACGCGCTTCGAATTTGCCAACCGCGTCAGCCGGATTCATGAAGATCCGCGCGTCACCAAACCCTACACCGAACGGCAATGGGCCGAGATCGATGCTCTGGGCGAGAAAGTCGACGCCGAATTGCTGGCCGGAGACGTGAGGCTGACGATGGGCGGCGAGCCGACTTTCGTCTCGATCGACAACATGGATGCGCCGGAATGGAATACGGCTGCCGACGGCTTGGAAAAACGTAAGCTGGCGGGCAAATTGATTCGGCGATTGCGCGAGAGTTTTGCACCGGGCGGTTTGTTGTACTTCGGCCAAGGCAAATGGTATCCGGGCGAAGCGTTACCGCGCTGGCAGCTGGCTTGTTTCTGGCGCAAGGACGGCGTACCGGTCTGGAAAAATCCGGGATTGCTGGCCGACGAAAGCCGGGATTACGGATTCGCGACGTTACAAGCCGAGTCGTTCATGCGCGAGTTGATCAAGCGTTTGGGCTTGAAGGCCAACTGTATCGTTGCCGGTTACGAAGATCCTTTACATTATTTGCACCAGGAAAGCCTGTTGCCGGCCAATCTGGACCCGAAACAGGCGGACCTGACCGACGACCTGGAGCGGCAGCGTCTGGCCAGGGTCTTGAGTGGTAATTTAGGAGCTCCGGTCGGCTTCGCGTTACCATTGCATTGGAGTTACAAGAATCGATCCTGGAGCAGCGCGCTCTGGTCTTTCCGTCGCGGGGAGATGTATCTGTTGCCAGGCGATTCGGCGATGGGTTTGCGCTTGCCGTTGAACAGTTTGCCGTGGGTACCCTTCGAGCGCCGGGAGCAACCGGTCGAGCGCAGTTTGTACGATTCGGTCGAACCTTTAGGCGATATCGACTCGGAAGTCAGCCGGCGCTATAGCCAGACGGCGAAGCAAGAATGGCATCCGCCTGAAATGGATGCAGTGGACAAGCGCGACTCGAACGACCCTCTCTGGATACCGCATACCGCACTGGTGGTGGAGAGCAGGGAAGGGCGGTTGTATGTGTTCCTGCCGCCGACCAACGAGTTGGAGCACTATCTGGATTTGATCGCCTCGGTGGAAGCCACCGCCGCGGCCTTGAAACTGCCGGTGGTGATCGAAGGCTACCAGCCGCCGCACGACTTGCGTTTGATCCGCTTGCCGGTGACGCCCGATCCGGGGGTGATAGAGGTCAATATTCATCCCGCCGGCAGTTGGCGAGAATTGGTCGAAAATACGACAACGCTTTACGAAGATGCGCGCTTGACCCGCTTGAGTACCGAAAAATTTATGTTGGACGGTCGCCACACCGGTACCGGTGGCGGCAACCATGTCACGCTGGGCGGAATCACCCCGGCAGACAGTCCAATTCTGCGCCGTCCGGACTTGTTGCGTAGTTTGGTCACCTATTGGCAGCACCATCCGGCTTTATCTTATCTATTTTCCGGGTTGTTCATCGGTCCGACTAGCCAAGCGCCGCGGGTTGATGAGGCTCGTAACGACAGCTTGTACGAACTGGAAATAGCGTTCCAACAGATGCCGGAGGGGGAGGTGCCGGCGCCATGGTTGGTGGACCGGCTGTTGCGCAATCTGTTAGTCGATATGACCGGTAATACCCACCGCGCCGAGTTTTGCATCGACAAGCTTTACGCGCCCGGTAGCGACTCGGGGCGATTGGGTCTATTGGAATTGCGCGCTTTCGAAATGCCGCCGCACGCCCGGATGAGTCTGGTGCAGATGTTGTTACTCAGAACATTGGTCGCGTGGTTTTGGCGTCAGCCATACCGGAAACCTTTGGTGCGCTGGGGCACGCAATTGCATGACAAATATATGCTGCCACATTTCATTGCCAGCGACATAAAGAATGTCGTGCTCGATCTGCAGACGGCCGGCTACGATTTCAAAAGCGAATGGTTTGCGCCGTTTCTGGAGTTCCGGTTTCCGCACATTGGTAGTTTGCGGGTAGGCGATTTGCAGCTGGATTTGCATCAGGCAATCGAACCTTGGCATGTGTTGGGCGAGGAAATCACTAGTGGCGGCACCGCACGTTATGTCGACTCTTCTGTCGAGCGTCTGCAAGTTTCGCTGAATGGCGCGATGGGCGAGCGTTATCTACTAAGTTGTAATGGACGGCGTGTGCCGCTGCAGCCCACGGCAAAGCAAGGCGAGATGGTGGCCGGCATTCGTTACCGGGCCTGGAATCCGCCGTCGGCCTTGCATCCGACCATCGGTGTACAGGCCCCCTTGGTATTCGACTTGATAGATACCTGGAACGGGCGTTCGGTGGGTGGTTGCACGTACTACGTCAGTCATCCCGGAGGGCGCAACTACGATACCTTGCCGGTGAACGCCTATGAAGCCGAAGGCCGGCGGGTTAGCCGGTTTTTGCGGCACGGTTACACGCCGAGTACCGGAGCGGTGGAAGTGCCTGCCGAAGAGCTAAATCGGGATTATCCGTTGACTCTGGATTTGCGCTGGAATGCCCGCTAGCTAACTTGCCATCTCGGCGGCGGTGAAGGTTTTTTGTCAAGCGGTTTTAAAATTAATAGAATTGATATACCATCTTGAAATAGCTTGTGAAAAAGTTTCCATAGTTATTTGAACTTGTTAAACAAATTTATTAAGTGTGGTGCCGCGTGACTCATAATCCGCCTACTTTTGACGGCTGTTTCGAGGTTTTTTTAGCCGATACGCCTGAGGCAAAAGAAATCCATTACCGCATCCGCTACCGAGTCTATTGCGATGAGATGGGCTTCGAAGACAAGCAGCTTTTCCCGGACGGACTCGAACGCGACGAGTGGGACGCTTACTCGGTACATTTCTTAGTCAGGCATAAATTTAGTGGGGAATGGCTAGGAGCGTTACGGCTGGTCAAGCCGGATCGGCGACGTTTCCCTTTCGAGGAGCATTGCACGCCTTATCGCAGTCTTTCCAAGGCCTGTTACGGTCAGGCCGTAGAAATTTCTCGGCTCTGTGTGGTTAAAGAGGCCAGGCGTTTTGCGCTACGAAAAACTCATTCCCAGTTTGAGGCTAAGCCGGGAAATATCAGTTTTTTACATGATTACCGAAACCTGAATAGAAGCATCATGTGGGGGCTTTACCGGGCGGCGACGGTATACTCGGCGCGAAACGGCATTGACGATTGGTTTATTTTCGTAACGCCGGCGCTGGCGTATTTTGTCAATAAGGAAGGTTTTCGGATGCGTCAAATCGGCGACGCTTGCGATCACCGCGGACAGCGCACGCCCTACCGTTTGAGTGTCCAGCACATTTTGCAAAACCCGCTATGGCTACAAGATTATAAACAAGATTACCGCTTGTATTCGGAATTGGCTGAGACGCGTGCGGTTCGCTACGGCGGCCGGGACTTGCGGCAAATCGGGGTCGTATCTTTCGTGTCCCGTGCTTGATTGCTTGCTGAGAATGCGAGGTTAATCTTCGGAATGGTTTCGGACCAGCCCTTGTAAGCCGTATTTTTCGAACAGACCATACAGCGTGGGTCTGGTTATTCCCAGCAGTTTAGCTGCTTCAGATACGTTGTTATCGGCATAATTCAGGGCGCGTTTGATGGCTACGGTTTCGGCGGCTTCCCTAACCGATTTCAGGTTAAGCGGCATGGTATTTTCAGCCGGGAGTCCGATCTCCAAGTCGGCGGCGGTGACGAAGTTGCCGTCGGACAATATTGTCGCCCGTTTGATTTTGTTTTCCATCTCCCTGATATTCCCGGGCCAGTGATAGGCTTCCATCGCTTGTGCGGCATCATGGGAAAAATGTTTTTCCTTCATGTTGTTTTCCCGACAGTAGCGTTGCAGTAAAGCATTGGCGATGGTGGTAATGTCGCCCTCGCGTTCGCGCAGAGGCGGAATATCCACGACGATTTCGCTCAGCCTGTAATACAAGTCGCCGCGGAAAGTGCCTTGATCGATCAGGTCGGGTAATTTTCGGTGGGTCGCGCAGATGATTCGGACATCGATCGGGATTTCCTTGCGGCCGCCCAGTCTTTCTATTACGCGTTCCTGTATGAAACGAAGCAATTTGGCTTGTAACGCGAAAGGTAGGTCGCCGATTTCGTCCAGAAAAAAGGTGCCTCCCTGGGCGTATTCGATTTTGCCTTTGGTTTGAGCCACCGCGCCGGTAAACGCTCCTTTTTCGTAGCCGAACAATTCGCTTTCCAGCAGGGTTTCAGGTATCGCCGCGCAATTAACGGCGACAAACGGCTGATCGGCCCGGGAACTGAGCCGGTGCAGCGCTTTGGCCAGCAGTTCTTTACCGGTGCCGCTTTCGCCAAGCAGTAGAACCGTGGCTTGGGTTGGGGCAATTTTCTCGACCATCCGCATTACCGCCTGCATTTGCGGGCTGGTGGCAATTACCCCGTGTAGCGGCTTCTGCAATTGTAGGTTTTGATAGTCGCGTTCCAACGCATCCAATTGAAAGGCGCGTTCGATTATCAAACCGAGAATGTCTGGGTCGATCGGTTTTTGGTAAAAATCGTAGGCGCCCAGTGCTACAGCGTGAATCGCGTTGGCGCGGTCGTCGTTGCCGGTAACGACAATTATCTTGGTGGCTGGGGCCAGTGCCAGAATTTCCCGTAATGTAGCCAGGCCTTCGCTGGCATTGGTCGGATCCGGCGGCAATCCCAAATCCAGAGTAACAACGCTGGGCGTATACCTTCTGATTGCGGCAATGGCTTCGTTCCGGTTACCAGCAACGACGACTTCGTAGTTTTCGAAGCTCCATTTCAACTGTTTTTGCAAGCCCGGGTCGTCTTCGACAACGAGCAATAGTCTCGATTGGGTCATTAATTCCTTAATTCCTTGGGGGTATCGGAAATGCGTTTCGCTAATGGAAGCTGTATTGTGAATGTAGTGCCCATGCCCGGTTTACTGTCGACACGAATGTGGCCCGAGTTTTTGATTATATAGTCCCGAGCTTCGTAAGCGCCTATTCCCATGCCGGCGTTACCTTTAGTGGTGTCGAACGGTTTGAACAGGCGTTCCGATATGAATTGCTGGTTCATGCCTACGCCGTTATCCATGATTTTGATTTGAGCATAGTCTTGGTTTTTTGTTAATTCAAGCTTAACCCAGCCGTCGCTGTTTCGCGTTGCGTCCTGGGCGTTTTGTACCAGGTTGGTAAGTATATTGGTCAGTTTGATTTTGTCCGCCGATACAGGGCATTCGTCGAGATTGGTGTCCAGTGTCACCGGCGGCGATCCCAAGTGCTGCTGAGCAATAGAGCGGACAATGGTGGCTAGGTTGACTACGCTATTGGTTGCGGCTTGCGGTTCTCCCTGTTTCAATTGTTCCACAATGTGGTGCATTTTTTTGACGACGTTATTTAGCGTGTCGATCGTATCGTCGAAAAAGTCCGGATTATGTTTGTGTTTTTCCGCGTTTCTGACAATCAATGAGATTTGCGCGACTAAATTTTTCAAATCGTGCACCAGGAATGCGGATAACCGATGGTAGGTTTCGAATTGACGGTTGTTGGCCAATTCCTCACTAGCGCGGTTCAGGGCCAACGCGTTGGCGAGTTGCATGCCTACGGTTTTCAATAAGTCGTGGTCTTCCCAATTCAGCTTTCTGGGGACCCTGGCTTGGGTCAGTACCACGAACGCTTCCAGCTTGTTCAGGTGGAATAACGGTACTATCAGCCAGACTTGGCTATCTTCGTAGCACCAAGGCGAAAGGTCGATGTCATCGTAAACCTCGGGGGCATGAGATAGTTCAAAGAAGTCTATAACCCACTGTTTGTTGGCCAAATAGAGAGGGAGGTCGCCGACGTTGTGCAGGTAATCGATTTCCTGCGGCGTTAATCTCAGATTTTGTTCGGCGGCCAGGAAAAACCTACCTTGATCGTTTTTTAGCCACAATCCGCCGCCCGTGCTTTCCACTAAATCGGTCAACGTACTGATGATGAAACCTTTCAATTCTTCCAGGGACTCCAGTTTTGCCAAGGCTTTGCTGATTTTGAGCCATTCCTCGCGGTAGTCGTAACTGTAATGAAAAAAATGCTTGCTAAAGTAGACTTTGGTCAAGGCCCTGATCTTGCCTGATGTGAACGGTACGATCAATAACAACAAAGCGAGAAATATGAACACGGCCTGCGCCGTCTCTCCCCATTCAGTATTGGCGCGTTTGATGTAAAACCCTGCAAATGACATCAAAATTAGGTATACGCCACACCCGAATAGAATTGTGGTGTAAAAAATAGTTTTACGGGGTGTTGTCAGTTCCGTGCCCCCGCTGTTAAGCTTAAGCCGGGTAGATGTAATTGCCAAAAATGGGGTTATCAGGGCATTTGTGATGCCCCGTGACTGCCAAAGTGCAAAGTCCAGATGGTTGAACAATAAAGATTTGCTGTAAACCAGCAAGTCAACGGCAAAAACCGCTCCGAGGCTTACACAGAGGAATTTTAGGTTCCACCGCTGTTTTAATGGGGTGCTTCGGTAAAGTTGCTCAACCAGAATTAATCCAAGAACCGCAAAGACGACATGTCCGGCAAATCTAGGATCGGTATCCATGATGCTTGTAGCCAATTTCAACGATTGCGGGAATGATTCCAAACTTAGAATTATCAAAACCAATGCTGTGATCGCTATACTGGTTCGACCTAAGAATAATTGCTTGTAATTGTTGTAACGTTGCTTGGAAAGCAAGGCTCCTAACAAAAAAAACCAAGATCCATTGCGTATGGTTTCATGAGCTAGCGTGTCGGCAAAAAAGTGGTGGCTACTTTTCGTAGCAAACGTCACGCTCGTTGACCATATGGCCGAGCAGAGAACTGCTATTATGAAAGGGTAATGCCGGTTTTTGTTGAAGATAACGAAAACCAATAAGAGTCCATACGCGACGCTGGCGGTCAAGTAGCTGTAATAAATGTAGTTTTCCATCTGCCGGTCGTTGGTGGTTCCACTCTTCCTTGGCAATTATAACCAGCGAGCCAGCGTTATTGATATGGTTTCATCCGATGATAGAGATACTTAGTGACGTGCTTAAGAATCCGTTGTTTAAAGAGGGTTGCGCTTGGAGGCGATACAGGCTCGGTGCGGGCGCCACTATTGTCAAGAAAGGTGATCGAGGAAAAACTTTGTTTTACTTGGAAGAAGGCCTTGTCAGGGTTTTGGGTGGAGCGGAACTGGACGGTAATAAACGGGTAAGCCCCGGTTTGTGCGATCTGGAAGCCGGAGCGGTTTTCGGGGACGTATGTCTTTATGAATCGAGGGAACGTACGGCATCGGTTATTTCTGTGACTGACGTTCAGTTGCTGGAAATTCGGAGCGACATGTTGAGCGTTTACATGGACGACCATCCTGTTGAGGGATATTTGTTTCTGAAAGAGTTGTTTCAAACAATGTCGAGGCGGTTGGGTTTGGCAAACGATCGTATCGAGCATTTATTGGCGTGGGGCATTAAAGCTCATGATATCGATAAATATTTGTAGTCGATAGCCGAACTATTTAGAGAGCGCGTAGAATGGACGTTGCACAAAAGCTGTCATTAGCCGAAAGCTTTAGTCGCTATTTTAAGGTTTCCTTAGCGGAAACCGTTGCTCAAAAACAGCAAGTCTTTCGAATAAGATACAGAGTGTATTGCGAAGAATTTAAGTATGAATCGCAGGAGCATTTTATAGACCAACTCGAGGTTGACGAGTACGATCAAATTTCCCGCCATTGTTTGATTACGCACGTCCAAACCGGCTTGCCCGCCGGTTGCGTCAGGTTGGTTCCCGCATTGGGCGCTGAATCCGAAGCTCCGTTGCCATTGGAAAAATACTGCGGCAAAAGCTTGGACCGCAATGCGCTGGGCAAACTTGAGCTTGACAGGAGCACGGTGTGCGAAATTTCCAGATTGGCGGTCGATGGGGCTTTTCGCAGAAGGACGGGTGAGAGCTTGACTCGTTTCGGCGAAATTAATGGGTTGCATTTCTCCGCGCAAGAACAGAGGACTTTTTCGAGTATTGCGGTCGCGTGTTTTTTTGCTGCAACCGTTTTGACAGAAATCGATAGGCGAACCAACGTGTTTGCTATGATGGAGCCGTTTTTACCGAGAATGATGCATCGGTCAGGTATTGATTTTCAGCGGGTCGGTAGAGACATTGACTATCATGGCATTCGCGCACCCTACTTTATTACAACGCAATCGGTGTTGGCAAACATGCATGCGGAGTTGCGCGAGCTGTATACATGGATCAAACAAAACATCGCTGAATGATGTACTGGAAATTGTAATTGTATTTTTGGAGTACTGGTAAGTGGTGATAAGAAAATATAAGGATAATGTCGATAAAAGTTTGGCGTTGATCTGTGCCCTGCTTTTGTTCGGGTGTAATTCGCCGGTTGAAACTGCCGACAGCCATCTGCAAAAAGGGAAAGACTTCATCGAGAAAGGGGAGTTGGATAAAGCTTTCCTGGAGTTGAAAAGCGCTAACCAAAGTGACGACAAAAGAGGAGAAACTTACTATTACATGGCTTTGCTGGATGAGAAGGCCAACAATTACAAGGCTATGAAGCAAAATTTGATTAGAGCTCTCGAATTGGACGAGAGCCTAGTTGATGCCAAAATAAAGCTGGGAAAGCTGCACGTTTTGTTTGGCGATTTGGAGAAAGCTTTAGAGCAGGCGAAAGCGGTAATGGCTAAGGACTCCGATAATTTGGAAGCGCGTATCATTGAAGCTTCTGTTTATGTCAAGCAGGAGAAAGCCGATCAAGCCGAAAAAATTGTACAGCAACTTTTGAAGAATAACCAAGACAACGTCGATGTATTGTCTTTAGCGGCGGCTTTGGCTTACAAAGCAAATCGGACAGCCGAGGCTTTGAATTTAATCGAGAAAGGCTTAAGTAAAGATGGTAAGAATATAGCTTTACGTTTGTTTAGGGTAAAAATAAATGCAGCTAACAGTGATGTTGATAAAGTAATTGAAGATTATAAGAGTCTCGTCGGGTTATACCCGGATAACAATAATTTCAAGCTGAGTCTGGCTTCTATTTATTCCATGACGGACAAGTTGGATTCGGCAGAATCCTTACTTCGCGATGTTATCGATAAGGAAGGTTATAAGCCCGATTCTGAAATTACTTTGCTAGAGTTTCTTAATGCCAAAGCCAAAGATAGAGTGCCTGTAGAGTATGAGTCTATGGTAAATCGTCATCAGCGTCAAACTGCTCCGATTGTCGAGTTATCGAAGTGGATGATGGCAAACGGGTTTATAGACGCCGCCAAAAATGGATTGGAGAAGGTCGTTGCGTTTGAAGGGAATAGCGATTTGGGGTTAACGGCACAAGTTTTAATAGCGGAAACCTCCATGCTAGCCAAGCAATACGATGGTACAAAAGGTATTGTTGATCAAATGCTTGCGTCGAATCCGGAATTTGTTCCGGCCAAGCTCTTGAGAGCAAGGCTATTGTTGGTGGAAAACAATCCTGACGAGGCTGTCACGTTACTCAACAAGCTCGTCTGGGACAAAGCAAATTTAGACGAGGTATACGCTCTTTTAGGGCAGGCATACCAAGTTAAAAAAGATCGCAAGACTGCTGATAAATATTTCAAGCAAGCGCTGGAAGTTAATCCGGTAAACTTAGTCGCTTTTACCAATACCTTTAGTTCATATATTCTGGCTGGGCAAAGAGACATTGCGAGGCAAGTCTTGGATAAAGCTCTAAAATTAAAACCAAATCAAATTAATTTCCTTATCAGCCAGGCAGAGCTCGATATTATAGAAAAACGCTGGGATCAGGCACAGGATGTCGTGCATAAAATAGCGCTATTTTCCAAAGAAAAAGCGGTGCCGATTTATCTTCAAGCAAATGTTTTGCAAGGTAGAGGGAAATACACCGATGCAATTGGATTATACGAAAAGATACTGCAAGAGTTTCCAGGGCATATCAACTCTCTGATAAACCTAGCGCGAAGCTATGATGCGTCCGGACAGAAGGAAAAGGCAGTTTTCTATTTGGAAAAGCACCATGAAAAGTATCCGGATAGTTCTGCAATTGTTGGCGTTTTGACCGACGTTTATTTGGGTAATAAAGATTACAAAAAAGCCCAAAAACTACTCACCGGGCAAATCGATAGATTCCCTAAATCGGTTTCCAGTTATTTGGCCTTGGCTAAGGTCCAAGTCTTATCTGGTGAAAACGGTGAATCCGTCAGACAAACATATTTAAAAGGTTTACAAGTCAATCCGGACGATTTGCAGTTAGCTTTGGCGTTGGCAGGGTTCTACGAGCAAGCCAACGAAAAGCTGAATGCAAAGAAAATATACGAGGAATTGCTTGATAGGCATCCTGATGTCGACGTTGCTATCAATAATTTGTCGTCTTTACTTTTAGAATCGGATAATCAAGATGATTTGGGCAAAGGTATGACCTTGGCCGAGAGGATTAAAGACTCCGATAACCCCTATTTTCAAGATACTTATGCTTGGGCTCTTGTGCGATCCGGTAAAGTTGCAGAGGGACTAAAGTTACTGGAAGAACTCGTCATTAAAGAGCCGAAATTACCTGAGGTTAGGTACCATTTAGGTATTGCTCACTTCCATAGTGGCAACAAAGCAACTGCGGTATCCGAATTAAAGCAAGCTATCGCTTTATCAGATAGGCAGAAGAAAGGCTTTTCCGGACAGGATCTTGCCAAGAAGATGCTGATCGAGATTGAACATTCCGTAACTAAATAAATTAGACATTCATAGTAGGCCATGTTGATAATTTTCAAAAAGTTCTTTGTTGCTTGGGGTGTAGTGCTAGCTTGCGCGTTTTTTTTCGGATGTGCACAGCCATTGCTTGAAGACATACAGCAAGCTTCCGACTACACCTATCGAATCGGGCCCGGAGATAGTGTCAACATATTCGTATGGGGAAATCCTGAACTATCGACGTCGGCAGCCGTAAGGCCTGATGGAAAAATAACAGTTCCTTTGGTCGAGGAGCTTTTGGCGAGTGGTAAAACGCCTTTCGAATTGGCGAGGGATATTGAAAAGGTACTGTCTACCTATGTTAAAAGTCCTCAGGTCGTAGTTATGGTTGGAGGTTTCAAAGGTGTTAGGGATCAGCAGATTAGAATCATCGGTAGAATCGGCGGCGGAGCTGGCGGCGGCGGTGGCGCTGGAGGGGCTGGTGGCGGCGGGATTGGTCGCTACCAGGGGAAGTCAATACCTTACGAAAGAGGTATGACTTTGTTGGATGTAATTATTCAAATCGGACTCGATCAGTATGCCGATGGAAACAGGGCCAGTGTTATACGCAATATCAACGGGGAGCTTAAGTCTTATGCGGTGCGAATTAATGATCTTATTGATAATGCTGATTTGACGGCTAATGCCTTGATGATGCCTGGGGATATTTTGATTATTCCCGATGCTTATTTTTAATATATTTTTCGGGGCGTTGGGTCATATTAATTTTGAATAAGTTTAAGGTCTTTTAGTTATGCAGCAAGATCTCTCCGAAATTTACTTTTATTTAAAAGGTACGCTTAAATATAAACGAGTGGCCCTTATATTTGCTCTAGCAGTTTGCATAGGTGCTTGGACTTATATTTTTATGATACCAGATAGGTTTGAATCTAAAGCAAAAGTTCATATAGATTCAGCAACTGTGATTAGGCCTCTAATGAGAGGTATGGTAATTGAGCCAGATATATCTTCTTTAATACGAATAATTCAGCAGTTGATGTTTACTCGGCCGAATTTAGAAAAAATCATCGAGTTGTCACAGTTGAGTCGAATTCAAGAAGAATTTGGTGGAAAATCGGATTTAATTGAGAGGCTTAAAAAAGATATTACTATCGCTGGTGGTCGGGGAGATATATTCGACATAGCATTCAGTTCCAGAGATCCTGAAGTTGCCAGGAGTGTCGTTCAAGCAGTGTTAACGGTGTTTTCAGAACAAACTGAAGGTAAAGCTTTGGCGGATGCCAGCGACGCGCAAAGATTCATCGAACAACAAATTCGGGATTATGAAATCAGGCTGCAGGATGCGGAAAAGGCAAAGGAGGAGTTTAAACGAACTAATATGGATTTATTGAACGATACTGACCAATTTCAGGCGTTACAGAAGATGAAAGAGCAGTATCAGGATGCTAATACCGCGCTTCAACAAGCGATCTCTCGCAGAGATGTGCTGGCAGAACAGGTAGCGGAAGTGCGCGACTCGGACGAGGACTGGGGTATTCCCACCGCATCGCAAGAAGTCTCTTCTGCTGATAATGCGAGAATTGAATCGCTAAAGGACAAGCGAACAGAATTATTGTTGAAATATACCGAAAAACATCCATCTATCATAGAAATCGATAAATTGATAAACACTTTGAAGGGGCAAGAAGAGCAGGAATTGGCAAGTAAACAAGCGTTGGCGAATAAGGAAAGCAAAAGCGAAGACCAGTCTTCGATAGCGCCGGCCAAAATGACGAACCCTTACGTCCAGGCGCTTAAAATGGGCTTCGATAATGCCCAGGCCGAAGTTGCTTCAAATGAAGCGCTGGTAGAGTCTATCCGCCAAAGAATTGCCAAACTAGAGGAGGGTTTGAATGAAAGGTTGACTATCGAGACAGAAATGAAAAATTTAAATCGGGATTATGAAACGATTAGTGGCAAGTATTCAGAGTTGTTAGAAAGAAGGGAGCAGGCCCATATCACCGAACGGGTGGATGATCAAACTTCAAGATTGAAATTCAAAATCGCCGATCCGCCGAGTAAACCGGATAAGCCTAGCTTCCCTAACAGAAAGTTATTTTATTCATTAGCGTTATTAGTTAGCGTTGTAATAGGGTTTTGCGTTGCTTTTTTAATTTATTTTATTCGTCCGGTATTCATGTCAGCGCGACAAGTGAGAGTTGTGACGGGGCTCCCTTCTTTAGGGAGTATTTCTTTGACTTCCCAGGGCATAAGTAAATCAACAAATATAGACTGGATAATGGTCTCGACTTTGCTGTTGTTGGTCGCCGGATACATTGGATTTATGGCGCTAGAAATACTAAAGTAAGGCGTAAATCATGAGTATTATTGAAAACGCGCTGAAGAAGGCCGCCAAGCAAGGTCTGGTAATAGATAGCCAGTCGGCCGAGACGGTCAAATTGGATGTCGCTAATGGTCAAGGGGTGTCTGAGCCCAGTTTATTTGCATCAGGTGCTCCGAATGTCGAAGTAGAGAACAAGGTTGTTACAGATAGGTTGGTCAATATCGATTGGCAGGCGCTTTCAGAAAATGGTTTCATTGATAGTAATAATGCCAAGTCTCAACTTGCTGAAGAGTTTAGGGTGGTTAAGCGACCTTTGGTTAACAATATACAAGGGTCTGAAAATAATGGTATTAATCGCTCGAATTTGATTTTGATATGTAGTAGTTTGCCCGGAGAGGGTAAAACATTTGTTTCAATTAATTTGGCATTGAGTATTGCCAATGAAAGAGATAAGAGTGTTCTCCTCATTGATGCCGATGTTGAAAAACCTAATGTTGCTAAACAGCTTGGAATTGATAATTCTCGTGGTTTAATAGAATATTTGGAAGATGATACGGTTAATTTTTCCGATATTCTGTTGAAAACTGATTTGCCCAATTTAAGTATTATTACTGCGGGCAAGCGGCATAAATTTTCAACTGAGTTGTTGTCCAGTCAAAGAATGTACTTGTTCGCCGAGGAAGTTAGCCGCCGCTATAGAGATCGAATCGTAATTTTCGATTCGCCTCCTTTGTTGGTTGCGACGCAGGCACAGATTTTGGCTGAACTTGTTGGTCAGGTTGTGCTTGTTATAGCCGCAGAAGTTACTCCGCAAAGCGTGGTTAATGAAGCGGTTTCCAAGTTGAGTAACTGCGATGTGGTTATGACGCTTCTAAATAAAACACGAAAAGAAATCGACATATATGGTCATAATTACAGTTATGGTAAATATGGGCATTTTTGATTTCCCTTATTCACGACTTCGGGCAGCTTATGGCGGGAGAGTTTTTGCTGGTTTTCTAGTTTGTTTTTGCCATTCTGGTGGCAGTTACGGAATCGAATGGCGTCTTAATCCAAGTTTATCTGCTAGTGAGACTTTTACTGATAATATAAATCTTTCAAATGTCGACAAAAAAAGTGGATTTGTCACGGAGGTCGCTCCCGGGCTTGCCATAAACGGTTCGTCGCCATGGAGCAATTTTAATTTAAATTACAGGTTGCAAAGCTTGCACAATGCTGGTGGTCGTGATGAATTGGATTTTAATCATCAACTGAATATGAACTCTTTGTATCAGGCGGTCAGAAATACTCTGTTTTTACAGACTACAAGTTCAATAAGTCAGCAAAATATAAGTAATGCTTTTGTTGCCGCCGACAATATTTCCGGAGCCGGCGGCCGGGTCGAGAATCAAAATTTTAGCATATCGCCATACTGGACGCCTCGTTTTGGTCAGTTTGGAAATGGATTGTTCAAAGTCGGATACAGTCGGTCGTCATTCGACAATACTGGTGGCTCTCAGGTTGCGAATGTCGTTCCGGACAATTTTGTAACGGACTCAGACACTATTACGCGCCAAGCTCGGTTATCGAGTGGATCTTTTTTTAGTAGTATGAATTGGGCATTGAATTATTCATCGACTGAACAAACCAGGGGAACAGGGCAGGATGTTCGGTTTGAACAATATCAAGGAGATATGCGTTATTTCTTGAATAGAAAGTTTAGTGTTTTCGGGCAGGCTGGATTCGAAAATAATGATTATCAGACAACCCAGAATAGTATTCGAAACGGTTTTTTCTACACTTTGGGGGGGCGTTGGAATCCTAGCCGTTGGTATTCTTTGGAAGTGGGTTTGGGTAATAACAAACACGCCACGCTGCAATTTAATCCGTCAAGCAATTTGAGTTCTACGATTACCTACCGTAATAAAGACATAGGGCTTAATACCGGTGACTCTTGGGATGCCAATCTTAGATACCAATTTAAGCAAGCTAATATTGGGTTTAATTATAACCAGGAGACCACCACTACTCAGCAATTATTGACTGAACAGGGATACTTTATCAGGGATGCATCAGGAAACTTGAGTCAGGTGATAAATACTCAGGATTTGATAGCCCAGGGTTTTTTGATGGTCGACCCATCCGATCCGACTGGAGCTCGGTTAATTCCCGGTCCTAATTTTAACAATTCTCGACTTGTTTCGAACCCCTTCGATCTAGTGAACGATGTAATCATTAGGAGAAGAGGTGCTCTTTCATTCGGTTATCAGACCGGTAAAAGCACATACAGTGCTTCGATTTATAACGAAAGGCGGTCTTACGAACTTCGAGCAGGAGAAGATATGTCTTACGGTATATCTGGAGGGTGGCAGTGGCAAGTTGAGCCAAGACTGGATTTTTATCTCAGGCCTTCATGGCAGCATAATGAAGGCCAGTTGGCTGACAACACCAGATACGATGTCGCGTTGGGCCTGACTCGTGCAATTCCTATCAATTTAGGGCGACCGCTGTTAATGAACACCCGCGTGGAACTTCGTCACATCAACCAAAGTTCGAATACTTCAACTTTCGATTATACTGAAAACCGCGCTACAGCTAACTTCAACGTTCGTTTCTGAATAATTCGACAATGTACGACGGTTTTTACAATCTCACGCAAAAGCCTTTTCAGCTTAGCGCAGATCCTGATTTCTTTTTTCAAAGTTCTGTTCACAAGCGCGCGTTGGCTTATATGCATTATGGTTTAACGCAAGGTGAAGGCTTTGTGTTGGTCATCGGGTCGCCTGGTACTGGTAAGACGATGCTGGTAAAAAGTTTGATCAAGAATTTGAATAAGGACAAATTGCTGATCGGCGTAATGATGACTTCGCAGGTCGGACCTGAAGATACGTTGAGGATGGCAGCCTCGACCTTCGGTTTCACCTTCTCGTTAACGGATAAGGCCAGTTTACTCTCGGGCTTTGAAAAATTTATAGTCGAAAAAGCGCGGGAAGGACGGCGATTGTTGTTGATCGTCGATGAAGCGCAAAACTTACCGAAGCAATCGCTGGAAGAACTTCGGATGCTAACTAACCTGGATGTAAACGGTAATCCAGTATTTCAGGTATTTTTGGTTGGTCAAACGGAACTGAAGAGAACCATTTATGCGGCTGACATGGAACAGTTAAAGCAACGTATAGTTTCTACATTCCAACTCGATCCCCTGGATCTGGAAGAGACCAAAGAATATATTTTATTCAGGCTCCAGACGGCCGGTTGGCGCGGAACGCCGGAATTCGCGCCGGGAGTGTTCGATTCAATTCATGAATTTACTGGCGGCATTCCGCGGCGAATTAACTCGCTGTGCGATCGTTTATTGCTGTTCGGTTATCTGGAAGAATTGGCGCTGTTGAACGAAGAAGCCGTCAGAAAAGTGATTGTTGAGGTCAAAGAAGAAATGCTGCTTGAGTCTGGAGAGGAAGACGCACATTTGCCTTCCTCAACTTCCAGTCGTATTTTGAACGCCGATGCTAGTTTTGAGCAGAGATTGGATCGGTTGGAAACGATCGTAGAGAACCTG
Source organism: Methylomonas aurea (assembly GCF_024505045.1). Classification (GTDB taxonomy): domain Bacteria; phylum Pseudomonadota; class Gammaproteobacteria; order Methylococcales; family Methylomonadaceae; genus Methylomonas; species Methylomonas aurea. The sequence goes on from NZ_JANIBM010000003.1 coordinate 228,643, forward strand.
AGAAATAACGTAAGCAAAGAGAAAGCCCTGCTCAGAAAGGCGATCCTGTTGCAGTTGGACATGGACAGCGTTTACGGCGAAACGACGGATTCTCAATAGGTTCTCAATGATGCCGAAAACTATCGTTTGTGTCGTTGGCGCCCGGCCGAATTTTATGAAGATGGCGCCGATTATCCGGCAATTGCTTTTAGCGAAAGATCGGGTTGTACCTTATTTAGTTCATACCGGTCAGCATTACGACCAGTCGATGAAGGACACATTTTTCCGGCAATTGGGTATTCCGGAGCCTGATCGCGATTTGGGGGTGGGTTCCGGGAGTCACGCCGTGCAAACCGCGAATGTTATGATACGTTTCGAACCGGTTCTGGACGAAGTCAAGCCAATTGCGGTCCTGGTGGTCGGCGACGTTAACTCTACCGTCGCATGCGGCTTAGTGGCCGTCAAAAAAAACATTCCCGTGATTCACGTTGAAGCAGGATTGCGTAGTTTTGATCGCGATATGCCTGAAGAAATCAACCGCGTGCTAACAGATCAGATTTCCGATTTATTGTTTACAACTGAACGGGCGGCGCAAGCCAATCTAGTCAGAGAAGGAATAGCTCCTGAACGTATCAAGTTCAGCGGTAATGTCATGATCGATTCGTTGCTGGCGAATTGTCAGCAGGCCGATTCTTTAGAACAAATTTTGCAACGTTACGGTGTCGAATTACCAATCTGCAAAAAAAGATATGCGTTGCTAACGATGCACAGGCCGTCCAATGTCGACGATCCTGAGATTCTGTCCCGCTTGGTCTCGGTAATCACGAATATCAGCCGTAAATTGCCGGTGGTGTTCCCTGTACATCCGCGGACGCAGCAAAAGCTCAATGAAGCCGGTTTGTTATCCGAGTTGTCGAGTCAGGAAATTGTGTTGCTTCCGCCAGTTGGGTACCTGGAGATATTGGGATTAATGCAGTCTGCCCAATTAGTCCTGACCGATTCAGGTGGGTTGCAGGAAGAAACGACCGCTTTGGGTGTGCCGTGCGTTACCTTGCGGGAGAATACCGAGCGACCTATAACGGTGACTGAAGGCACCAATACTATTGTGGGAAGTGATCCGGATAAGATCATGGAATGTGTTGCCGATATTTTGGCTACTGGCGGTAAAACCGGTCGAGTCCCCGAATACTGGGACGGGCGGGCGGCTGTCAGAATAGTCGATGAAATTTTGCGACATTATCTGTAGGCAGGCTAGTAAACCGATGAACGTAGCGATAAAGCCAATCAACGCGATGACGGTGGACGTTGAAGATTATTTCCAGGTTTCGGCATTCGAACCGTATATCGCCCGCGATCGGTGGGATACTCTGCCGCATCGAGTTGAGCAAAATACTCATCGTATCCTCGATTTATTTCAACAGCGACAAGTCAAAGCCACATTTTTCACTTTGGGTTGGGTTGGTGAGAGGTATCCTGGCCTTGTACGCAGAATTGTCGCCGACGGACACGAGCTTGCGTCGCACGGTTATCAGCACACCAGGGTGACTGAACAGACGCCGGAACAGTTTCGAGAAGACCTGCGCCTGAGTAAACGGATTCTGGAGGATGTGTCTGGTCAAGCCGTGATAGGCTACCGTGCCGCTAGTTATTCTATAGGCGCGAAAAATTTATGGGCTTTGGAAGTTTTGCAGGAAGAAGGATTTGCCTATAGTTCCAGCATCTATCCGGTAAAACACGATTTGTATGGTATGCCGGATGCCCCGCGTTTCGCTTACCGGCCCAAGAATGCTCCCGGATTGTTGGAAATTCCGATAACGACTTTGCATCTGTTCCAACGGAATATTCCGTGCGGGGGCGGTGGGTTCTTTCGGTTATATCCCTACTCATTCTCGAAGTGGGCCTACTTCTTTATCAATAACAGAGAAAAACAAGCTGGCATTTTCTATTTTCATCCCTGGGAAATTGATCCTGAACAACCCAAACAACAGGGATTATCGTTCAAGACTCGCTTCAGACATTATCTGAATCTCGGCAAAATGCACGACAGGTTGGATAACCTGTTAGCCGATTTTGCGTGGGATACGATGCGCAATGTATTTCTAACCAAATCTGACTGTCCGCATTAACCATGATCAAATTGCTAGAGCCCGCCCAAGCAGAGGTTTGGGATAACTATGTCATGGCGGCAGCCGGCGGTAGTTTTTTTCACTTGGCGGCTTGGCAGCAAGTAATAAAGCGGGCGTTCGGACATCCGACTTATTACTATTACTGCGAGCAGGATGGCCAGGTAACCGGGGTCTTGCCATTAACGCATATCAAAAGTGTACTGTTTGGCAACAGCTTGGTTTCTAATGCCTTTTGTGTTTACGGCGGTATCCTGGCGAGTAACGACCAAGCGTTTCAGGCTTTACAGGCCCAAGCTCAGCAATTAGCCCGCGATTTAGGTGTCGATTGTTTGGAGATGAGAAACCGCCAACAGGCGCATCCCGATTGGCCGCATAAAGAACTATACGTCACATTCAGAAAGGAGCTCGATCCTGACGTTGAAAAGAATCTAAATGCGATCCCGCGTAAACAGCGGGCAATGGTCAGAGCAGGTATCAAGGCCGGTCTGGGTAGTGTGATCGACGATAATGTCGATCGCCTTTACGCTGCCTATTCGGAAAGTGTCAGAAATCTGGGTACGCCGGTTTTTCCGAAAAAATATTTTCAAATATTGAAAGATGTTTTTGGCAAAGATTGCGAAATTCTGACCGTTGAACATGAAGGACGCTTGATTGCCAGTGTCATGAGTTTTTATTTCATGGACGAAGTATTGCCGTATTACGGTGGAGGCGTGGACGCTGCCCGCGATTTAAAAGGTAACGATTTTATGTATTGGGAAGTCATGCGGCGTGCGGTGGAAAAAGGCTGCAAGATTTTCGATTACGGCCGGAGCAAAATCGGTACCGGATCCTATCGGTTCAAAAAACATTGGGGTTTCGAACCCGAGCCACTGTTCTACGAAATCGATTTGGTAGCCGCAAAACAAATTCCTGAAATCAATCCGCTGAATCCAAAATACCAACTTTTTATAGCCGCCTGGAAAAAGTTGCCGCTTCCAATAAGCCAATTGATTGGACCTTGGTTGGCCAAAGACTTGGGTTAAACATGAAGCCCAAATTACTCTATTTAGTCCACCGGATTCCTTATCCGCCTAATAAGGGCGACAAGATTCGTTCCTTCCATTTTTTACAAGCTTTGGTAGCCGAATATGAGGTTTATCTGGGTACGTTTATAGACGACCCTGATGATCTCCAACATATCGAAACCTTGTCCGGTATTTGCAAAAAGATCTGTTGTATCGATCTGAATCCGCGTCTGGCGAAAATCCATAGCTTGGCAGGGCTGGTTACCAATGAAGCCTTGAGTTTGCCTTATTACCGTGATGCCAGGTTGCAGGCTTGGGTTGACGATACTATCCGGGAGCAGTCCATCGACCGGGCTCTGATATTTTCATCGCCTATGGCGCAGTACGTTCAAAAATATACTTCGCTGACTGTTGTCGCCGATTTTGTCGATGTCGATTCCGATAAGTGGCGCCAATATGCCCTTAGCAAGACTTGGCCGGCTAGCTGGGTTTATCGGCGGGAAGCGGCGAAATTATTGGAATACGAGCGCAGAACTGCCGCTCGTGCGGAAGCCACTCTATTCGTGTCGGAACAGGAAGCTGATTTATTTAAAACTTTGGCCCCTGAATCCGTCCCGAAAATTACGTTTGTCAATAACGGGGTCGATACGGAGCGCTTTAACCCTGCACTTGATTACCAACTTCCGTTTTCTTCGGAAAGCAAGTCCATAGTCTTCACCGGGGCAATGGATTATTGGGCCAACGTTGATGCAGTCAAATGGTTTGCGGAGCAGGTTTTACCCTTAATTGCAGCGAAATGCCCGGAAGTACGTTTTTATATCGTGGGTTCCAAACCGGCCAGAGAAATTCTGCAACTGGCTGAGAACGATTCAGCGGTGGTCGTGACCGGCCGCGTCGACGATGTCCGCCCTTATTTGGCTTACGCCGATGTAGTTGTTGCGCCGTTAAGGATTGCCAGAGGCATACAAAATAAGGTTTTGGAAGCTTTGGCGATGAACAAGCCTGTCGTCGCATCGTCAGCGGCAATGGAAGGCATTCCCCCGGATCAGGATTTGCAATTGGTGATAGCGGATACCCCTGAAGATTACGCTGAGTGCGTTTTAGCATTGCTGGTAAACCGCTGCGCCCAGAGCGAAGCTAACCGCCGCTACGTTCGACAACACTTCGGTTGGGCGGAAAATGGTCGTCGGTTGCAGCATATGCTGTCTGGAGAATAACGGGATGGGCGAAGCGAAGCCGCGTTTGATTGTGCATATTATTTACCGATTGGGAGTTGGCGGGCTCGAGAACGGCTTGGTTAATATCATTAACAAGTTGCCGGCACAAAGTTATCGCCACGCTATTATCTGTTTGACCGAAAGTACCGATTTCAGCCAACGTATCGGTAGGGCCGACGTCGAAATCTTTCAATTGCATAAACGGCCCGGCCAGGACTGGCGCTCGTTCTATACTGTTTATCGGTTGTTGAAACAATTGCGCCCGGCGGTCGTGCACACCCGGAATTTAGCAGCCATCGAATACCAGGTCTGTGCTTTATTAGCGGATGTTCGTTATCGGATTCATGGCGAGCACGGATGGGATGTGTTCGATCCCGATGGCAGTAACGTTAAATATCAGTGGTTGCGCAGAATCATTGGCAGGATTATCCATCGCTTTATTCCATTGTCCCGGCATTTGCAGGATTACTTGCGGGATAGGGTGGGGATTCCGGCGCACAAGATTACGCGCATTTGTAATGGGGTTGACACAACCGTATTTTATCCTGCCGTTGGCGAGAAAGTTGTTCCCGATGGTTGTGGTTTGGACTTGAACGATAAACTGGTAATCGGTACCGTTGGCCGGATGCATGGGGTCAAAGATCAAATGACCTTGGTTCGTGCCTTTATCAATAGTTGCCAACAATCGCTCGAATTCGCCGCACGTTGCCGCTTGTTTCTTATCGGCGATGGTCCGTTGAGAGCTGAGGCTATGGATTTGCTGGCTGCCGCAAATTTGGCGGATAGCGTGTGGGCGCCGGGTGAGAGAAGCGACATTCCGACTATACTGCGTGCCATGGATATATTCGTTTTGCCTTCGGCGGCCGAGGGCATCTCTAACACCATTCTGGAGGCGATGGCTAGCGGTTTGCCGGTCATCGCCACCCGAGTCGGCGGCAATCCCGAACTTGTCGTCGATGGTGAGACCGGGCGATTGGTTCCCGCCCGGGATGCCGCGAGATTATCTTCGGCGCTGAATGAGTTGGCATTGGACGAACGCCGCCGCCGCCGTTTTGGTGAGGCTTCGCTAAAACGGGTTCTGGCCGAGTTTTCTATCGACAGTATGGTGGTTCGCTACCAGCAAGTGTATGACCGACAATAATTTGGGGCGGAGAGATTTTATATGTGCGGCGTAGTAGGTATTTTCGATATTCGGGGATTGAGCGAAATAGACCGCAGTTTGCTGTCGCGCATGAACGAATCCCAGTTCCATCGCGGCCCGGATGAGGGGGGACTGCATACCGAACCAGGCTTGGGATTCGGCCATCGCCGGTTATCGATCATCGACCTGTCCAGTGGACAGCAACCGATGCACAGCCAGGACGGGAACGTTGTCTTAACCTATAACGGCGAAGTCTACAATTTTCCGGAATTGCGTTTGGAACTTGAAGCGTTGGGGTATGGCTTTAGAACGCATTGCGATACGGAAGTAATTTTGTATGCTTGGCAGGCTTGGGGAGAAGCTTGTGTCGAACGCTTGCGCGGTATGTTTGCTTTTGCCATTTGGGACAGAGTCAAGCAAACCTTGTTCCTGGCACGCGATCGCCTTGGCGTCAAGCCGCTGTTTTATGCGGAATTACCGAATGGGCATTTTATTTTCGGTTCGGAGTTGAAGGCGTTAACCCAACACCCATTGTTGCCGAAAGATCCCGATCCAACAGCGATAGAGGACTATTTCAGTTTTGGCTATATCCCAGATCCGAAAACTATCTACCGCGGCGTCTACAAATTGGAGCCTGGTTACTGCTTGACCATTAAGCGGGGCGACGTAAATTTTCGACCCAAACAATATTGGGACGTTACGTTTAAACCGGTTGCTAACGTCAATGCAGTCGAGGCGGGCGAGGAATTAGTTTCCCGCTTACGCGAAGCGGTAAAAATTCGGATGGTTGCAGATGTGCCGTTGGGAGCGTTTTTATCCGGCGGCGTCGATTCCAGCGGCGTTGTGGCGCTGATGGCGGGTTTGTCGGATGATCCGGTGAATACCTGCTCAATTTCGTTTGGTGATCCAAAGTTTAATGAGTCGGAGTTTGCTGCCAGAGTGGCCGAGCGCTACCATACTGCCCATCGCGTAGAGCAGGTCGATCCGGACGACTTTAGTTTGATCGAACAGCTTGCCGGTTTATACGACGAACCTTATGCCGACAGCTCTGCTTTGCCGACTTATCGGGTGTGCGAATTAGCCAAAAAGCAAGTCACGGTAGTGCTGTCGGGTGACGGTGGCGACGAGAATCTTGCCGGATATCGCCGCTACCGTTGGCATACCTACGAAGAACGCATGCGATCGATCTTGCCGGACGCTTTGCGTATGCCGTTGTTTTCTACACTTGGCAAGGTGTATCCAAAACTGGACTGGGCGCCGAAGGTGTTTCGCGCCAAAACGACGTTGGAATCTATCGGCAGGGATTCAATGGCCGGTTATTTCCATAGTGTCTCGGTGTTGCCGAATGCGATGCGAGCGGAATTGTTCAGCGAGCGTTTGAAGCGCGATTTGCAAGGTTATCAGGCTGTCGAAGTGTTTCATCGTTACCGTGAGACCGCTCCAGACGATCCGTTGTCGATGGTTCAATATCTCGATCTAAAAACTTATTTGGTTGGGGATATACTGACCAAAGTCGACAGAGCCAGTATGGCGCATGCGCTGGAAGTGCGTGTACCGCTGTTGGATCACAAGTTAGTGGAATGGATGGCTACGTTACCGCCGGATTTGAAGTTAAAAGGACGAGAAGGCAAATACGTTTTCAAGAAAGCATTGGAACCCTATTTGCCATATGACATTCTGTACAGACCGAAAATGGGATTTTCGGTGCCGCTATCCGCTTGGTTCAGGGGGCCTTTAAAACAGCGCGTACGCGATACGTTGCTTGGCGATACGCTACAGAACACCGGTTGGTTTGACAGTGGTTATTTGCAACACATCGTTAGCCAGCATCAATCTGGATTGCGCGATTACAGTGCGCCCATTTGGTCATTATTGATGTTTGAGGCGTTTCTGAGGAATAATTTGGTTGGATGATTTTTCGGTCTTGTACGAGCGTGCAATAGACACGTTTAGTTCTCTTTGCTAAAGTGTGAAGAGGTTCAAATAATTAGGGTGATTGACATGAAATCAAATGACCGAAAACCGGAGCAAGCCACTGATTCAAGCGATGAAAATCGGTCGGTAGTTAAATCCAGACGTTCATTCGCCAAGGCCGGAATCGTTTCCCCGCTGGTCATGACGCTTATAAGCCGTCCGGCGATGGCCGGAGGCGTCTGTTTTTCTCCGTCCCGTTCATTGTCTAAGAACACAAGCGTTTCGCAAAATGGGAATTACGGTGAGTGTAACGGTATTTCGCCTGGAAATTACAAAACGCAGACGAATCCGTTGATGCCTTCTTATAATTGGCCTTCCTCAGTTCCGCCTAGCACGCCATTCCATCCTCTGTTCAAGAGGGGCAGTACTGCTAAAGGCACATTGTTTGAAACGGGGACCGGTCTTAATCTTCGTAGCCGGACGCTACTAGAAGTGCTTGGCCTAAATGGATCTGGCGATCCTTCCAAACTAGCCTTTCATACCATTGGTGCCTACTTAAATTGCGTAAATGGTTTTATTCCAACAAATGTCCTTACCAAAGAAAAAGTTGTATCGATCTGGGAAGAATATGTTACGAACGGTTTTTATGAACCGTTTGCAGGGGTTAAATGGTATGCAGGGGATATCGTGTCTTATTATCAGACCAATTATATTGCCCCTTAGCCGACTCGAGGATGGCCGTTAAAGACCGCTTTGCGGAGCTTAAAGCATATTTTTTTGAAGATGGCGGTGTAATATTTGATCGCAGCTCGGGGTATACCTACAGATTGGATTCATTAACATTGTCGGTGTTTGCAGCTGTTGAGCGCCTTGCTAGCGATCTTGAAACTGGGAATGAACAACAACTGGCCGAACGTGTTGCAACTATGCGCTCCGATTATTCAATTGATGATATTACGCAAGCTTTGGCTCAATTGAAGCGGGTTTCTATTTTGTCAGATTGATTATTGTGGCAAATAATATTGGTCGTATCTCGCAACTGACTTTAGCGCAATTTGCTAGTTTTATTAAACAGGGAAATTTAGCAATTAGAATTGGAGAAATGACTTTTAAGTGTCGCTCGGAGTTTTCCTCCGTAGCGCATTCCCTTCATACCCTTTACACTAACCATCCATTTCAACTCAATCCTGATTTTGCGGATTTCCATGTGGAAATTTCTGCGCCCAGCAATCTGAGGCGTTGGTTTCGTCGCCAATCGGAATTTGTAATTGATGGCGAAAAGCCATTTGAGCCACTTCCCCTGAGTCAAGCGCCAGCCTTGCTGGAATGGGGGCTGAATTGGATTATCGTGGCCTCATGTCATCAATGGTTTACGATCCACGCAGCGTCTCTTGAACGTAACGGTCAGGCGGTAATTTTTCCAGCACCTCCCGGCACAGGCAAAAGCACGCTATGCGCTGCTCTTGCATTCCGCGGATGGCGTTTACTATCAGATGAACTTACCCTGCTGGATTTGGAAACGCTGGAGGCTAAAGCCCTGGCCCGGCCTATCAACCTAAAGAATGCCTCTATCGATATTATTCGGGAATTCGTGCCGCAAGCAATTTGGGGACCTGAGGTTTTCGATACAACCAAAGGTCGAGTAACCCATGTTGCACCACCCGAAGAGAGCGTCGTCAGAATGTTGGAACATGCTGTGCCGCGTTGGATCATTTTTCCTAAGTATGTCGCTGGCGCCGAACCTTGTCTTTCGCCGCGCGATAAGTCGCAAACCTTTATTGACTTGGCAGACAATGCTTTCAATTACAGCGCATTGGGAGAAGCGGGTTTCGATTTGGTGGCTAGGCTTGTCGATCGTTGCGATTGCTACGATTTTGTTTACAGCCAACTCAAAGATGCTATCGATGTTTTTGATTCGCTAACGGGGTAGTCGAATGGCTCTTACTGCAAAAGCCAACGACTTGACTGGTCGACAATTATTAGTCAACGCTCTGCAAAACCCGGTTTGCTTATCTGAGTTACCGCTAGCCAAGTGGGATACTTTAATTAGGCTGGCTAGAGTCAGCAATTTAATCGGGCGGCTAGCTGAGGCGATCGATACTGTCAAATTAACGTCGCACGTTCCCGATAAAGCCCTCCCTCATCTGGTCTCGGCTCGTTTGTTGGCCAATCACCAGCGGCAAGCTATTCGCTGGGAAGTGAAGCATTTGGGGGATGCGTTGAATTCTCTGGACGCACCCAAGGTGCTGCTCAAAGGCGCCGCTTACGCAGTGCAAAGTTTAGAGGCTGCCGGTGGGCGAGTGTTTGGAGATTTGGATCTGTTAGTTCCAAAGACTGCTATTCCTGCGGCAGAGGCTGCCTTGATGTTAAAGGGATGGGGAGCAGAGGGCGTTGATTCCTATGATCAGCGCTACTATCGCGAGTGGATGCATGAAATCCCTCCAATGGTCCATCGAGGAAGAGGAACTGTGGTTGATTTGCATCATAATATTTTGCCCCTCACCGCACGCTACTGCCCAACGATTGAGCTGTTTTTTGCAGACGCCGTGCCTTCCTCTGTACCGGGATTCCAGGTTTTGTCCCCCGTGGATATGGTGATTCACAGCGCTACCCATTTGTTTTATGAGAGTGAAATGCGTAATGGATTGCGTGATTTATTCGACTTGGATGCTTTGATTCGGCAGTTTTCACGCGACCGAACCGAGTTTTGGCCTCTCCTCGCCGAACGTACCGATGCGATTGGCCTCAATTGGCCTGTGTTTCTAGCGCTATCTTGTTTACGAGATATTTTGGGTGCTTATGTTCCGGAGGAATTTTTTCAACGTATCAGAGTTAATGCCAATTTAGGTTCAATGCCAGAGGTGTTTCTTACCAAGCTATACTACTGGGCAGTTTGGCCGAAGCATCCTTTGATCGATAATTTGCCATCTCGGTTGAGCCGTTTTTTGGTGTATATAAGAGGGCATTACTTGCGTATGCCGCTGCGCTTGCTGCTGCCCCATCTCTCGCGTAAGGCTTTGGGTAGGCTATATAAAAGTGGTAGTGGCTCCGACCATCGATAAAAAGTTCGGAATCAATCATGCGGACTGGACTCAACTATAAAACTAGAACATGAAAATACTGCATATTCTTGACCACTCCATTCCATTGCACAGCGGCTATACCTTCCGGACGCGGGCTATTTTGGAGCAGCAGCGCAAACTGGGCTGGGACACTTACCATGTGACTTCCGCCAAACATCTGGGCGCCGCTACGGATTTGGAAGAGGTTGACGGTTTGAGTTTTTACCGTTCGGCTAAGCCTCAGGAGTGGATAGCCAATCTCCCGGTTGTTAACCAGTGGGCTATAGTTGAAAGCCTTTATCGGCGTTTGGATCAAATCATCCCCCAAATCAAGCCTGATGTTTTACATGCCCACTCGCCGGCGTTGAACGGTTTAGCCGCTTTGAGGCTGGCAAAAAAATATCGATTGCCATTAGTCTACGAATGCAGAGCGTTTTGGGAAGATGCGGCCGTTGATCACGGTACCACGCAAGAAGCTAGCGTCCGCTACCGCTTGACCCGATATCTGGAAACATATGTATTCAAAAACGCCGATGCGGTGACTACAATTTGCGAGGGCCTGCGGGGAGACATCATTGGGCGCGGTATTGCTGCTGACAAAATTACCGTCATTCCCAATGCCGTGGATCTCGACAAGTTTAGTTGCGGCGAGTCGGCGGATCCAGATCTGCTGCAGCACTTGGGACTGCGCGATAGAATCGTGTTGGGGTTTATCGGGTCGTTTTATGCTTACGAGGGTCTGCTGTTATTGCTGGACGCGCTGCCGGAGATTGCCAAGCATCAACCGAACGTGCGTTTACTATTGGTAGGTGGTGGGCCTCAACAAACTCAAATTGCCGAAAAAATTGCGGCGCTCGGTTTACAGGAATGGGTCGTGATGCCGGGACGGGTGTCGCACGATCAAATTCAGAGTTATTACAACTTGGTGGATATTTTTATATACCCTCGATTATCGATGCGGTTAACCGATCTTGTTACGCCGTTAAAGCCTTTAGAAGCAATGGCGCAAGGTCGTGTAGTGATTGCATCTGATGTAGGGGGGCATAAGGAGCTGATTCTAGACAAGGAAACTGGGTACTTGTTTAGAGCTGGAGACAGCGTAGATCTCGCTAAAACAGTAATTAACGTAATCAATCTCGGCAATATTGAGAAAATACGTGCAGACGCCAGAAGCTTTGTCGAACAAGAGCGGAGTTGGAGCAAAAGTGTGGCTCGGTATTCCGAAGTGTATGGCAGATTTTCGGCAAGCAATTAAATAGGGTTTTACCGTGTTGTCAGATCGCCTGCGGCTACTAGAACCACCTAGAAATGCTAATGACGGGTTGCCTTCGACAAAGCTAACCTCTAATCAATCCCTTTTTAACAATTAACAATATGCACATCGGATTGATAGGACCTCTGCCCCCCCCTTTCGGAGGGATGGCAAATCAAACAAAGCAATTAAGTGCCTTGCTAATTTCCGAAGGCTTGAAAGTAACAGTGGTCCGGACTAATGCAGATTATCGATGGTCTTGGGTGTCGAATTTGAAGGGATTAAGGGCCTTGGCGCGCCTGCTACCTTATGTGCTGGAGCTTTGGCGGTTGGCTGGAAACGTAGATTGTATGCATGTCATGGCGAATTCTGGATGGTCATGGCAGCTTTACGCAGCGCCAGCAATTTGGATTGGATGGATTAGAAAAGTCCCCGTTGTAGTCAATTATCGCGGTGGAGACGCAGAACGTTATTTCAAGGCCTCAATGCGCTGGGTGGCTCCCTCTCTGAACAGAGCCTCTGAAATTGTGGTCCCATCAATGTTTCTCGTTAATGTGTTCGACCTTTTTGGTTTTAAGGCCAAAATCATACCGAATATTATAAATTTAGAACGGTTTAAATTCAGATCTCGCAATATATCTGATGATAGAAATCTTCGGTTGGTGGTTACACGCAATTTGGAGAAAATATATGGAATTGATACGGCTATACATGCTGTCGCTATTTTGAAATCAACTTTACCTGATGTAAAAATCGTAATAGCAGGTTCAGGTCCTTTGCGGGATGAATTGGTAGCTTTGACGGAAGCGCTAGAGTTATCCCATAGTGTTGAGTTTGCCGGAAAATTAGAGCCGGAAGATGTCGCTAAACTCTACTACGAGGCTGATATAATGTTAAATCCGTCTACCGTAGATAATATGCCAAACTCCGTTTTAGAGGCGTTGGCATGCGGTTTACCTGTGGTTACAACCAATGTTGGCGGAATACCTTTTATTGTCAAAGATAATGAAAGTGCCTTAATTGTTAAACCTAATAATCCCCAAATGCTGGCGGATGCAATACTCAAATTAGTTAATAATTCTGATTTATACCATAAGCTGGCTGTTAACGGTTTTGCTGTGGCAAAGCAGTATGGGTGGGTCGCGGTCAAGGAGCAATGGCTTGGATTGTATAAGGAGTTGATAAATGCAGAATGATGGCTACACCTGGCTGTGTTCGAACATTATTTTTCCTGTTCATGAGGCTTTTAAAAGACACAATACCGTTGCACTGAGAAAACAGATGGAGATTAGCCAGTGGCTAACACCTGATAAAATTAAATATCGGCAACTAGAAAGCCTGCGTCGGTTTTTGAATGATGTCAATATTCATGTTCCTTATTACCGTCGTTTGTTCGAACGATTAAGTTTTGATGTTACTAATATCAGCAGTACAGACCAGTTAACGAAATTACCCTTATTGACCAAGTCGGATATAAGGACTCATTTAGATGAGCTTAAGGCCGACGATGCAATTGGTTTGGCCAGATTCAACACCGGCGGCTCAAGCGGAGAGCCGCTGATTTTCTATATCGGCAGGCGCCGCGTCAGCCACGACGTCGCCGCTAAGTGGCGGGCAACTCGCTGGTGGGGCGTCGATATCGGCGATCCGGAGGCGGTGATTTGGGGTTCGCCGATAGAGTTGGGTGCCCAAGATAAAATTCGTCTGGTGCGAGATAAACTGTTACGGACGCATTTAATTCCCGCATTCGAAATGTCGGCGGAAAAAGTCGACGGTTTCATTCGCCAATTACAGCGTATCAAACCCAAAATGTTGTTCGGTTACCCTTCGGCTTTGGCCCATATTGCCAGCCGCGCCGAACAAACCGGAGTGAGGGTGGATGGTTTGGGTGTGAAGGTGGCCTTTGTTACCTCCGAACGACTTTACGATCACCAGCGGGAAAAAATCGAGAGCGTGTTCGGCTGTCCGGTGGCAAACGGTTACGGCGGCCGCGATGCCGGTTTCATTGCTCACCAGTGTCCACAGGGCGGCATGCATATTACGGCGGAAGATATAATCGTCGAGATCGTGGATAAAGACGGCAAGCCCTTGCCTAAAGGCGAATTGGGCGAAATCGTCGTTACCCATTTGGCAACCCGCGACTTTCCTTTCATTCGTTACCGTACCGGCGACATGGGGATATTGTCCGAGAAAATTTGCGGATGCGGCCGCGGTTTGCCGCTACTGGAAGAGATCCAGGGGCGCACGACCGACTTCGTGGTCGCGCTCGACGGCACCATACTGCACGGTTTGGCTTTGATCTATGTCCTTCGCGATCTGGAAGGTGTCGAGGCTTTTAAAATTACCCAAGAAAGTCTGGATAAAACCACGGTACAAATCGTTAAATCCGCCAATTACCGAGAAGATGCTGAGCATAAAATCGTCGCGGAATTTAAAAAACGCCTCGGCCAGGCGGTGACGGTAAATATTGAATATACCGATTACATTCCCAAAGAGCGGTCCGGCAAATTTCGGTATGTGATCAGCCACGTAAAACCATAATTTCTACAGCAGCTATGACAAAATTTGCGGGATGGATGGGGGCAGTTTCCGAAACGGGGGCGGCGATTGCGACACTTGGGCAAATGGCTGGACAGATTCACGGTGATCCGTGTATTGGGTCGGGTTACGCTTTGCTGGCGGACTCGGCAAATTGCCGGCGAAGCGGCGACGTGTTATTGCTTGCTTTGCAATCGGCATATCCTTCCGACGGATTGGCGTTATTGCTTGACGCCTATCTAAGCCAAGGTATCGATGGCTTGCTGCAAAGGCCTGATGTGATCAATTTAGTAGTGATTGATGAGCGGCAACAAAAAGTGTTTTTGGTAACCGATCCGATTGGACTAAGCCATATTTACTACGCGGAAACCAAAGATAGGCTGGTGTTTGGATCCAGCGCCGATTTCGTCGTGCGCCACCCTTACGTGAGCAATGCAATATTGCCGCAGTCGGTTTTCGATTATGTCTATTTCAACCATTGCCCCAGCCCGAACACCATTTACCGGCAGGTTAAAAAATTAGAGGGCGGACAGTGTTTACGTTACCACAATAGCCAAATTGAAATCGAACGCTACTGGCAGCCCGAGTTTTCTGAAATTGATTGCGACTTACGCCAATCTGGGCGGGATTTGCAACAATCTTTGATCGAAGCCGTAAAACAGCGGGTCGGTGCCGAAGAGAATACCGGTGCATTTCTGAGTGGCGGCTTGGACAGTTCTAGCGTTGCCGGAGCGTTAGCGCGAGTATTCCCGGGCAAGGCCAAGACGTTTTCGATGGGATTTCAAGTCGCTGGATACGATGAAATCGAATACGCCAACATTGCGGTAGCCGCGTTTAATACCCGCTCCCATGTTTATTATGTTACCCCGGAAGATACCGTTAATGCCGTGCCGGCGATTGCAGCATATTATGACGAGCCGTTCGGCAATTCATCGGCGCTCGCCGCCTATTACTGCGCGAAGCTGGCAAAAGAGAGTGGTGTGAATCGGCTTTTGGCCGGTGACGGCGGGGACGAAATTTTTGCCGGCAATGAGCGCTATGCCAAGCAGATGTTGTTCGAGGCTTACCATCGCTTCCCGAAGTTTATGGCAAGAGGATTCGAAGGCATGTTGGGTGGCTTGCCCAATGCGATCGCCAAGCAGAAAATTCCATTCAAAATAAAAAGATATGTCGAACAGGCCAATGCGCCGATGCCTGATCGCTTGCAAGATTACAATTTCTTGCACCGGCATGCCGCTGCTGATATTTTTCAGGCCGACTTTTTGGCCCAAGTCGATTCCACAGCTCCGTTATTTTCCTTACGGGAAAGTTACTGGCGGCCGGCAAATGCTAGCACTTTGAACCGCATGCTTTATATGGATTGGAAAACGACGCTGCACGATAACGATCTGGTGAAGGTCAATCGGATGTGCGAAATGGCTGGAGTCGAAGTTTGTTATCCGTTGCTCGACCAACGCATAATCGACTTATCTTGCCGAATTCCGTCGGCCGACAAACTCCGAGGCCAGAAACTGCGCTGGTTTTACAAACAGGCAATGGCCGATTTCTTGCCCGAACCCATCATCAATAAATCCAAACACGGTTTCGGATTGCCGTTCGGCATTTGGCTGAAAGACCACGAGCCTTTGAAACAAATGGCGTACCAAGCCGTTCGCGATTTGGGAAAGCGGGAGTTTTTTCAGCCGGAATTTCTGGAACACGCAATCAAGATGCATCAAAGTGTTCACGCGGCTTATTACGGCGAACTGATATGGATACTGATGATGCTGGAGTTTTGGTTTGTCGGGAAAGGCTACTGAACAGAAGTTGCAGGGTGACAAAAAACGTCAGTTTTGGCCAAGATTCAGATTGTCGTTTGGGTGTGGCAAATAGCGGACGGGGGCAAGTTGCCGTCTTATCGCCCGAGCCCAGCCAAGTCTGCGGCATCAATCGATTTGGCACGTAAATTGTATTGTTCTTCCCGAGTTTCAATCCCGTTAACTTTTAAGGAAGTTTTTATGAATATGCAATTACAAAAATCACAACAAGGTTTTACCTTGATCGAATTAATGATCGTGGTCGCGATCATTGGTATATTGGCTGCAATCGCCATTCCGGCATATCAAGACTACACGGTTAAATCCAAAGTCTCCGAAGGTCCAAGTTTGGCGTCTCCGGCGTTGACGGCTGGAGGTGTAGCCTGTAGCGAACAGACTTTGGCCAGTGGGCTTACAAACGGCGACATGGGATTAAGTACTGCAACAGCAATTACCGGTAAATACGTTAGCGCCGTTACCTTCAGCGGTACAAGTGCTACAGGTGCTACGGTAACAATCCAGTACAAAAAGATTGGTAGTTCGGTTGACTCTAATGCCACTGTAGTTTACCGGGGTATTTGCACTCCGGGAACAGGCATGGCTTGGTACACCACTACAACGCCGACCTCGACCACTTTCAATGGTACGGTTTCAGCTAAGTATCAGCCTAAGTCTTAATCGATTTAATTCGATTTAATTTGTAAAGGGGGCATTGCCCCCTTTTTTATTTTTCAAAGGTTTTGCAAGTTATAATCGCTGAATTTAAATGAAAGCTTCATTTCAGAGTGATCGGGAAAATATTATTTTATGCATTATGTTGTCATTTGCTTTAATGGCGGCGGTTTTTGTGGTTTATCTGCCGGGTAAGGATGGCCCCTTTTTGGCAGATGACTTCCCCAATATTCTAGACAACAGTGGCATACAATTACATAGCCTTAGTCTTAATGAGTTGAGTGCTGCTTGGAGCGCAAATAATAGCAGTGGGCCACTGAAGAGGCCTGTGGCTAGCTTGAGTTTTGCACTCAACTATTATTTCTCCGATCAGAAGTTTAATCCGATTCCCTTCAGGCTAACTAATATTGCAATTCATGCAGTGAACGGTATTTTGCTGTTCTTTTGCGTTCTGTTTTTGATTCGCGCATACGATAAATCTGCTCCTGCCAAAATAATAGCGTTCTGGAGTGCGTTAATCTGGTCGTTGCATCCCTTACAATTAACTTCAGTGTTATACGTTGTGCAACGTATGAATAGTTTGGCTTGTCTTTTCATGCTGGTGGGATTTCTTGTGTTTTTGAAAGGCAGGATGAGTCTGAACAAGCCGACTGGTTATATCCTTATGTGGGGAGGGGCAATAGGCGGAACTATTTTGGGAGGGTTATGTAAGGAGAATGCACTCTTGTTGCCGCTTCTTATTTTTATTAGTGAAGTAACTTTGTTGCCCTCCATTGATTGTAGGAAAACGCGATTACGACTGTTAATCTATTATTCTATTATTGCCATTATCCCTGTTCTGATATTAATTGGATACTATACATTTTTTCCAAAATATCTTTTGCAAGGTTATACGGTTCGGAATTTCAATTTGATAGAGCGACTGCTGACCGAAGCTAGGGTCTTGTTTTATTACCTTAGGTTGCTGTTTTATCCTGATAATACCGAATTAAGTTTGGCGCATGATGATTTTTTGATTAGTAGAGGTTTGTTTTTGCCAAAAACCACTTTTTTTGCAGTGGTTTGTGTGTTTTTTTTAATTGGTGTTGCGATAAATAGTAATGTGAGAAAAAAATATGCATTTGCTAGTTTTTCGATTTTGTGGTTTCTTGTTGGGCATTTAATGGAATCCACTGTTTTTCCGCTTGAGCTAGTGTACGAACATCGTAATTATCTTCCTAGTATTGGCGTTATCATTGGTTTTGTTTTTCTGTCTTATAAAACGCTTGAAGCTCGAGCCAGTAAACTGATGGTGAACAGTTTTTATATTTCTATTGCTATTAGCGTGGCTTTCGTAACATATGCACGGGCCGCTGTGTGGTCAAACACAAATAGCTTTACTTATTTTGAGGTTAGAAATCATCCCGAGTCGATGCGTGCTAATAGTGCATATGCAAAGAATCTTGAACTAAGAGTTGGCGCTAACCCCGAAAGTTATAGCCACTTAATAAAAGCATCTCAACTCGATATGTTTGAGGTGTCTACATTAATTGATATGTTTATCGAGCTTAATAGCTTTATCCATTCTCTGGATATCCCTCAAGTAAATGAAAATGTTGTTTTGCCCAGTCGTTACGATGATCCGTTAGTACTCGAGAAAAACTATATCGAGTCTTTAATGCAATTGGTTAACGATGAAATAATGAGACGGCTGGCCGATAAGACTTTTTCTCTGCGGACCATGACTTCAATCCGTTCGGCAGCGAATTGCGTAATAGATCAACACCATATGTGCCAGGGAATCGGTCCCAGTGTGTTGCAATGGATTGCCGGGGCAATTAACCAACCCGGATTTTCT
Source organism: Methylomonas aurea (assembly GCF_024505045.1). Lineage (GTDB taxonomy): Bacteria > Pseudomonadota > Gammaproteobacteria > Methylococcales > Methylomonadaceae > Methylomonas > Methylomonas aurea. The sequence goes on from NZ_JANIBM010000003.1 coordinate 247,181, forward strand.
CATGTGCCGATGATGTATCTGATTCAAGCCAAGATTAATTTCTTCTTAGGGAACCAGGAACAGGCCTGGGATGGCTTGAATCAGGCTATTTCACTGTATCCAACTTGGATGTATCTGCGTGCTGAGAAAGCACATTTGTATGTTGTTCTGAACGATTTCGAAAAGGCGGAGCAAACTTTGCAGGAGGCTGAAGCCTTGGGTGTGGCTACTGGGCATGATCTGAAGGAATTTCAGAAACTTAGAGATGTCATGTCAAGCCTGAAGGCGGGGAATGGGGTTGGCAACTGATGATGGGTCAAGCAGTGTACAATAATGGCTGTACTTGGCTCGATGCATCATTATTGTTAGATGCGATTTCAGTGGAGTCAAAGCCAACATAAAGATCTGGGATCATGCGGATACTCAATATCAACTTCAAAAATATCAACTCCCTAGAAGGCGAAGGCCGGATCGATTTCGACCAAGGGCCGATTGCCGACAGCGGCGTGTTTGCGATCACCGGGCCGAACGGTTCCGGCAAAACCAGTATTCTCGATGTGATCACGCTTGGCTTGTACGGCGAGACTTTTCGCTTGGATAAGCCGGCTGAGCATGTGATGACCAAGCAGACTAACGATAGTCTTGCGCAAGTCGAATTCACGCTCGGTGCCGAAAAATTCCGCTCCAGTTGGCGCGTTGAACGTGCTGGCGATTCCGTGTTGCAGCCCAACATGGCCCTAGCCCGATTAGATGGTGAACAGCAGGAGATCTTGGCAGACACGCCGAATTCGGTCAGGAATCGTATTGCAGAATTAACCGGCATGGATTTTCATAAGTTCAGTAAATCCATGGTACTGCCGCAAGGCGATTTCGCTGCGTTTTTGAACGCCCTGGATAGCGAGCGCATGGACATTCTGGAAAAAATCAGCGGCACGGATATTTACCAGGAGTATCGGCAACAGGTGGAAGCCAATTACCAATCGGCTCGTGCCGGCTTGGCCCAGTTGCAACAGGATATCGAATCGATTCCGGTGTTGAGCCCGGAGGCTGTAGAAGCTGCCGAACACGATTTGGACGATTTCAAACAGCAGGCGGAGGAATTTAAAGCACAGCACAATGTGGTCGAAAAACAATTGCGCGACGTGAAAAATGTCCGGGTTTTGCAAAATCGGCAAATTCAACTGACGAGCCAGCTTCGCCAAATCGACGATCAGATTCAACAATTACAGATGGCCTTGGAGGAGATTGCCGGTTTGGAGAATGCGGAGCAATTCCGGGAAGAATTGAATTCGTTGGATGCGAAGCAAATCCAGCTCGAACAGAGTCAAGCCAATCTCGCTGCTTACCGACAGGAACTTGAAATGTTACGCCGGCAATTGGGGGAGGAAGCGGCCAGCGTCGTCCTTTCGGAGCTGGACGGCAAATCTGTGGCGTCGCAAAAACAGGCAATCGATGCGCTGAAATTGAAAATCAGCGACCTGAAGTTAATGCTGCCCAGCGAATCCGAGCTGGCGCAGGCGTTGGAGTCGCAACTGGCCGAAAAGAAAGCTGCGTTGGCGGAAGTCGAAACCTGGTTGCAACAGCAGAGTCGCGATGCGTTATTGCTGAGCGATTTTCCGGACATTCCGCGTTTGCGTAACCTTCGTGCGGAGTTGGCCGAGTTGTCCGGCAAGCAGAAGAACCAAGCCAGTTGGAGCAAGACTACGACGACGGCCATGCAAAAGAACAAGTCGGCGTTAAGTGCTACCAAAGGCGAGATCGCGGAATTAGAAGTCAAGGTCGACGGCGCGAATAAAGCTATGGCCGATCTCGCGCAGGGCAAAAGTTTCGATGAGCTGAAAGAATTGGCGGTTGAGCAACAGGGGAGGGTTAACGATTTTCGCGAGCTGTTGTCGATAGCCGAAGTCAACGCCAAATTCAGCAAGAAAGGTTTTTTTAATTGGTTTTCAGGAAGCGGCAAACAAGTGGATTTGCCCGAAACCGATCAGTTAAAAGCGCGTCTGGATGAACTGCGCGAAGAATTAAGCCGGGAAGACAATATCGGGAAAGCATTGGAGCAAGCGGTAGCCAACGAAGCTTTGCTGAAAAGATTTGCCGGCGAGCGCAGCAAACTGGTGGAGGGTCAGCCGTGCTATTTGTGTGGCTCGCTGCATCACCCCTATCTGACCAAACCGCCGGCGCAGACCAATGCCAAAAAAGCCTTGGTTGACCAGCGCGGTAAGATGCAGACCTTAAAAGCCGCGATCGAAACACTGTCTTCTCAACTGGTAGCGGCGGAAAGGAAGGGAGCGCAAGTTTCCGCTCGAGAACAGCGATTGCAGCAAATGCGTTCCGATTGGCAGTTGCTGGTCAATCGGCTTAACGTATTCAGCCCGGAGCTGACGATCGAGAATCTTTCATTGCAAAAACGTTTGCTGGCCAACGAGACTGAAGAATCGGAGAAAATAAAGAATCTGGTCAGCCAACATGCGCAATTACAGCGTAATGTGGCGAAGTGGTCGGCGGAAATCGACACAAAAAAAGTGGCGTTGGAAAAGTTGGCCGCGTCCGTCCTGCAACTGGAAGAAGCATGGAATAATCGGCCCTCCGAATTTGTGGAAGTGGAACAGCGTTTTGCTGGTTTGAAAGCCGAGGAGAAAGCGCTAACCGAAAAATTGGAAAAGCAGCTTGAACAGTTGGGTGAAAAGTTTCCTGCTAAAGGTAAGGAAAACCTACTATTCGATAAACTCAACACCCGGCGGCAGGATTATCAAATTCGTGAGCTGAGACAAAGCGGTTTGTCGGAGGAAATAACAGCACTACAGGAAAAGTTGCGGGCGGCGCAGGCGAAAATCATCGACTACCAAACTAAGCTTGCCGACTACGCCACGGGGTTGCAGAACGAAGAATCTGTGGGTCTGCATTTGGCGATCATTGAAAAGCAAAAGTTGATCGTCGATTGCGAAAAGGTGCTGTCGGCGCAGCAAATCGAGTTCGAGGCGATGTATCGCTTGGTGGTCGGCAAGCTGGCTGGAAGCGACTTTGCCGATATCGACGATTTGCGAGCTGCTTTGACGCTAATCGACAACCGCCAGCAAATCGAGGCTGCACTAGAGCATCAGGCCGGCCTCAGAGTATCGGCTGCGGAATCGTTAGCCAAACTAAGCGACGAGTTGCAACGGGAAGCCGGCGTGTTGGCGGCGATGGCTGATACCGACGAAGAAAGTCTGGTGGCCTCGTTGCAGAGTTTGGTGCGGCAAATCGAAATCGCCGAACAAGAAATCCAAAGCCTGGAAAACAAATTGGATAAGCAGCAAGCCTATAGGGAGAAACTCCAGGCATTGCAAGTTCGCTTGAGCGAGCAGTTGGCGCTGTACAGTCAGGCAGAAGCCGATATGAAATTGATCGCCGACGAGCCGGGCGGCTTGCGCAGGCGTATTCAGCAATTGTTGGTCGACAAGTTGATGTCCAAGGCGAATCAAATTCTGGAGAAGCTCAGCGGGCGTTATTACGTCAGAAGTGCAGTAAACGACCACGGTTTAGCGTTGGAAATCGAGGATACCAAGCACAGAAACCTGCGTCGCTTGCCGAAAACGTTATCGGGTGGCGAAAGTTTCGTCGTCAGTTTGGCGTTGGCTTTGGCCTTGGCGGAAATCGCCAATAACGGTAAGGCTATCGATTCGTTATTTTTGGACGAAGGCTTTGGCAATCTGGATGCCGAGGCGCTGTATCTGGCAATGAGCGCGTTGGAAGGGTTGTCGACTCAAGGCAAAACAGTTGGTGTGATTTCCCATGTCGATGCCGTGAAAAAACGCATCAAAACGCAAATCGAGTTGGTGAAAAAAGCCAACGGCTTGAGCGAATTGAAGCTGGTGGCTTAAAGCCGGCGGCGCCTGCGTATTGCTCGAAGCCGCCGGAAACAGATCGGCTTATTGGTTGGGACGAAACGCTTTGCCGTAAGTGGTTTCGGCATCGAAATTGTCCCAGACATACAGCGGGTAAACGATCGGCTGGGTGGGGATCGGTGCCGATACCAGATCCAAAACGCCAACACCGATCCGGCCGCCCATGTTGAGCAAGCCTTTCAAAGTCCCGCCGATAAAACCGTATATTACGTTGCTCTGATTATTGACGATGATAATGTTTTTCGGGATTTCTAGCGATGAGGTGGCGATATTGGCCAAGCCGGTACTCAATTTCCGGCCGAAGGTTTGGCCGTAACTTTCCTGATCGTCGGCTTGTGCCGGGTGGCTAAAGCAAGCGCTGGCTGTTAACAGCAACACTGCTACGTTACGGGTAGCTTGTTTCATGGTATGTCCTGTAAAAATCCCATTTCGCGTCGCGGCAGGCTTGGCGCATGCTAGGCCCGCCGCGGTTCAGCCAAAATTATAGCAGAGCTTAATCGGATTACTTTTTCAAGGCCTTCGCAAACGCAGAGCTCATGGAGTTCTGTAATACGGGCTGCGGTTTCGGCTTCTGGTTGCTTTTGACGGACTTTTCGCTACGCACGAAGTCGCTGCTGTCTATGTCTTTTTTCATGCTCAAGGAGATGCGCTGGCGGGCGACGTCTACCTCCAGTACCCGCACCTTTACCGTGTCGCCGGCCTTGACGACACTGCGCGGATCTTTGACAAACTCGTCAGCTAAATGCGAGATGTGTACCAGTCCGTCCTGATGGACGCCAATGTCGACAAAGGCGCCGAAGTTGGCGACATTGGTGACTACGCCTTCCAGGCTCATGCCCGGTAGCAGGTCGGTGATTTTCTCCACGCCTTCCTTGAATTGAGCGCTCTTGAATTCCGGTCGCGGATCACGTCCAGGTTTCTCCAGTTCCTGCAGAATATCGCTGACGGTCGGCAAGCCGAATTCGGCATTAGTGTAGTTCGCCGGATTCAGGCTGCGTAGGAATTGACTTTGGCCGATCAAGTCACGGATCGATTTGCCGGTGTCGTCCAAAATAGCGTTGACGACCGGATAAGCTTCGGGATGCACCGCAGAGGCATCCAGCGGATTGTCGCCGTTCATGATGCGTAAAAATCCTGCCGCTTGCTCGAACGCCTTGTCGCCCAGGCGCGGCACCTTTTTCAATTGGGTGCGATTGCTGAATGGGCCGTTGGTGTCGCGAAATGCGACAATATTCTCGCTGATGGTGGTGTTCAGGCCGGAAACTTGTTTCAACAAGGCGGCAGATGCGGTGTTGACGTCGACGCCGACCGCGTTTACGCAGTCTTCGACTACGGTGTCCAGCATGCGCGCCAATTGCGACTGGTTGACATCGTGTTGGTACTGACCGACTCCGATGGATTTGGGATCGATTTTAACCAACTCCGCCAATGGGTCTTGTAATCGGCGCGCAATCGATACGGCGCCGCGTAGCGAGACGTCGAGATTGGGAAATTCCTTGGCCGCCAACTCCGAAGCTGAATACACCGAGGCACCGGCTTCGGATACGACGATTTTCTGGAAATGCAATTCCGGGTGGCGTTTCATTAAATCGGCTACCAGCTGATCGGTTTCTCGGGAGGCCGTGCCGTTGCCGATGCTGACCAGTTGCACGTTGTGTTGCGCCATGAGCTTGGCTAATGTCGCAATTGATTGATCCCACAGGTTTTTGGGTTGGTGCGGGTAAATAGTGTCGGTCGCCAGCAATTTACCGGTTGGGTCAACAACAGCCACTTTTACGCCGGTACGAATCCCAGGATCTAGCCCCATGGTTGTTTTCGGACCTGCGGGTGCCGCCAACAATAAATCGCGTAGATTGCTGGCAAACACTTTAATGGCCTCCTGCTCTGCGGACTCTCTCAATCGCATCTTCAAGTCCATGTCGATGCGGGTGAACAATTTGATTTTCCAGGCGAAACGGGCAGTTTCTGCCAACCAGGCGTCGGCGGGTTTCTGGACGTCACTGACTTGAAGATGGCGGCAGACAAACTGGGTACAAAGCTGGTGCTCGTCTTGGTCGTGCTCTGCCGGTTTTAGCGTCAGTGTGAGTAGGTCTTCGTTCCGGCCGCGAAATAGTGCCAGAGCCCTATGGGACGGAATTTTATTAATCGCTTCGCCGTACTCGAAATAGTCCTTGAATTTGGCGGCTTCGGTTTCTTTGCCCGACACAACAGTTGCGTGCAGGATGCCTTTATTCCAGATGCGTTCGCGCAACTCGGCCAGCAATTCGGCATCTTCGGAAATTCGTTCCATTATGATTTGCCTTGCTCCATCCAAAGCGGCCGTAACATCAGACACTCCTTTTTCAGGATCGAGGTAAGCGGCGGCGGCGTGTTCCGGAATTAATTCGCGATCTTGCAGCAAGGCGTCCGCTAGCGGTTCAAGTCCCGCCTCCCGGGCGATTTGCGCTTTGGTACGGCGTTTGGGTTTGTAAGGCAGGTACAAGTCTTCCAGCAGCGTTTTGGTGTCGGCATCCCGGATTGCTCGCTCTAATTCAGGAGTCAGTTTGCCTTGGGAACGGATGCTGTCGAGAATCGAGTCGCGGCGGTCGTTGAGCTCCCGCAGGTAAACTAAGCGTTCTTCCAGATTTCGTAGTTGGGTATCGTCCAAGCCACCAGTAACTTCTTTGCGGTAACGGGCGATGAACGGGACGGTGGCGCCTTCGTCCAGTAATGCAGCGGCGGCGGCGACTTGTTGCGGTTTTACGGAGAGTTCTGCGGCGATAACTTGGATGACATCCATCAGTGTTTTACTCGATTAGGTAAAACTGGCGATTTTATCGTAGCGGTAGCGGATGAAAAAGCTGTGGAGGGAAAATGGCGGGCATAAAAAAGCGCCAGCTACAAGGCAGCTGGCGCTTGAAGTCTAAAGCAAATTAATTATTTTGCTTGGCTCAGTACGTCGTTGTTGAAATCTTTATGCTTAGCCAAAACTTGAGCTTCAGCAGCAGCACTGGTTTCGCCGCTGTATTTCAAGTGTTTGGTTTCGTCTTGTTTCAACATTACGACGCCGGCAATAGCAATTGCAGTAACAACAGCAACTACGGTAAAGGTATTGTCTTTTTCTTGTTCAGCCATTTTCTAATCCTCATCTTGTTGTTGTAATAATTAGCCCTAAACAGGGGCAACTCGAGTTGTATGTCGAATTTAGTATTATTGTTAGTCGACGGCGCATTTTTTACACTTAAATTTGTTTTGTGTCAAAACAATATTTTTCGGCGGCGAAATTTTTGTGTGGTATCAGTGGATTGAGTGCATTCTCTGCCGGCTTCGACTAGTTCGGCCGAGCGTGGCGAATCGCTTCGCTGGTTGGGAGCAGGGTGTTGAAGTCAAGTTTTCAATCGGCAGGCGACGAATCAGTGCGGCTGAATCGTTATTGCTAACCGGAAACGCATGTTAGCATTAGCCGCTTACCGAATGGCATTGAGTCTTTAAAATCGATGCTAGAACCTTACGAGCACAACATTACGGGACGGGCTATGGTCAAACATTTACATTTGCTTTTTGTAGCATTGGTTGCAGTAAGCTTTATTGCCAGAGTGGTCGCGGCGCAAGTCAAGCCGGATTTGCTGCTGCGCCCGCTATTGAAGATAGCACCGCACATACTGGCGAGCCTGTTGTTGCTTAGCGGCATTGTTTTGGTGTTTCAAGGCAGTTGGTTGGCCGGTAGTTTTGGTTGGATTGTCGCCAAGCTGCTTGCGCTGCCGGTTTTCATCGGGCTGGGCATGGTTGCGATTCGGCGTGGCGGGCAGCAACGTTGGTTGGCATTTTCCGGTGCAGTGCTGGTTTTCTTTTACATCGCCGGGGTGGCGGTGCATAAGCAGGCGTTTTTCTTTTTATGAAGCTATTTAATATCAATGCCTTAAGAAGTGTTTGTGGTGTATAAAAATAAGTCTTGACAGGCGCAAAATACTGAGGACTAACGAAAAAAGCTTGTCATGTCTCACCTGTTGGGTTAGTCTCTGAACCTCCTGTCAATACTTAACGAAAGGAGGGTAGGATGCGAAAAGCGAAAGGGATAGCTTTTTTAACGCTATCAGCTAGCCTAGCGTCTGTTAGCTCTGTTAGTTATGCGAAAACAGAGAAGCATGGTTTGCTTTCCATTGAACAAAGCGGCATTGCGTCGTATTACAGCGACAGAATGCATGGTCAGCGGACAGCGAACGGTGAGGTTTACGATAAAAATGCGCTTACGGCGGCTCACCCGTCGTTGCCTTTCGGCTCGTTGGTGCGAGTTGTCAACTTGTCCAATAACCGCAGTGTCGATCTACGCATTAATAGCCGGGCAAGCCACAGCAACAGGCGACTGTTGGATGTGTCCAAGCAGGCTGCAAAACAGCTTGGCTTCGTACAGGCCGGTTTGGCTAAAGTGAAGTTGGAAGTGTTGCGTTTCGGCGACGCTTAGCTGTTGCAATACCCAGCTTACCCGTGCGGCGGTGCTGCCGGATAAGCTGGTTATCTTGTCGGTTACCGGCTACCCCTGCGTATTGCGGATGGCTTTATAACCGATATCGTCCCGGTAATATACGTCCTGCCAATCAATTGTGTGAGTCAAGGCATAGGCTTTATGTTGGGCTTCCGCTATATCGGTGCCTAAAGCACATGCGCAGAGAACTCGTCCTCCCGCCGTGACGATTTGCCGGCCTTCCATCTTCGTGCCCGCGTGAAAAACTTTGGCGTCATCGGCGTGTTCAGTTGGCAAGCCGTTGATCGGCCGGCCTTTGGCGTAAGCGTCGGGATATCCGCCCGCCGCCAGTACGACCCCTAAAGCCGCTCGTTGGTCCCACTCGGTATCGATTCTGTCCAGCGTTTTCTGCAATGCCGCTTGGCACAACTCGACCAGATCGCTTTTCAAACGCATCATGATCGGTTGTGTTTCCGGATCGCCAAACCTGCAGTTGTATTCCAATACTTTGATTGTGCCGTTTTTGCCGATCATCAGACCCGCGTAGAGGAAGCCGGTATATTCGTTGCCGTCTTCGCGCATGCCGCGTAGCGTGGGCATGATGACTTCGTTCATTACCCGTTGGTGGATTTCCGGAGTCACTACCGGGGCGGGAGAATAGGCGCCCATGCCGCCGGTATTTGGGCCTTGGTCGCCATTGTCGCGGGCTTTGTGGTCTTGCGATGTCGCCATTGCCAGCGCGTGTTCGCCGTCCGCGATGACGATAAAGCTGGCTTCCTCGCCCGCTAAAAACTCTTCGATCACCACCCGATGGCCGGCTTCGCCGAAACTGTTGCCTGAAAGCATGTCTTGCACCGCTTCGATGGCTTGATCTTCGGTCTGGGCAACGATGACACCTTTTCCGGCAGCCAAGCCGTCGGCCTTAACCACGATTGGCGCCCCTTGGCTACGAATGTAGGCAATGGCTTGATCGGTGTCGGTAAAGGTCTGGTAGGCGGCGGTAGGGATGCCGTGGCGGGCCATAAAATCTTTGCAAAACGATTTCGAACCTTCCAGTTGCGCCGCTTTTGCGCTGGGGCCGAAACAGGCTAGGCCCGCGGCTTGGAATTGGTCGACGATGCCCAGCACCAGCGGTACTTCCGGGCCGACGATGGTCAAATCGATGGCCCGAGCTTGGGCAAAATTCAGCAAGCCATTAATGTCGTCGGCTTGAATGTCGACGTTGTCTATGCCGGGCTCCAGCGCGGTGCCCGCATTGCCGGGGGCTACGAACACATGGGTGGCTTTGGGAGATTGTTTGGCTTTCCAGGCCAGGGCGTGTTCGCGCCCGCCGCTACCGACGATCAGGATTTTCATGAGACTTACCGAAAATGTGTTGGGAAAACAGGGCCGGTATCGCCGGCCTATCTTGGTATGAATCGGAGAGGCTGCAGTGCATCAATGCCGAAAATGGCGCATGCCGGTCAATACCATCGCAATATTATGCTCGTCCGCAGCGGCGATTACTTCGGCGTCGCGCATGGAACCGCCCGGATGTATCACCGCGGTAATGCCGGCCGCCGCCGCAGCGTCAATACCGTCGCGGAACGGGAAAAAAGCGTCTGAGGCCATGACCGAGCCTGTCACTTCCAGTCCTTCGTCAGCCGCTTTGATGCCGGCAATCTTTGCCGAATAGACCCGACTCATTTGGCCCGCACCGATGCCGATGGTCCGGCCGTGTTTGCCGTAAACGATGGCGTTGGACTTGACGAATTTGGCAACCTTCCAGACAAATAACAAGTCGGCCAATTCTTGTTCGGTCGGTTCGCGTTTGCTGACGATTCTCAGGTCCGCCGCGGCGATATTGCCGGTGTCCTTGTCCTGCACCAACAAGCCGCCGCCCACCCGTTTGAAATCCAACTGCGTGCCTGCCGAGTCGTGCCAATAACCGCAGTTCAATACCCGGACGTTCGGTTTTTTGGCCAGAGCGGCTATTGCATCGGCACAGATTGCCGGAGCTATGATGACTTCGACAAACTGACGGCCGACGATTTCGGCGGCGGTGGTTGGGTCCAGTTCGCGATTGAAGGCGATGATGCCGCCGAATGCCGAGGTAGGGTCGGTTGCGTAGGCCGAATTGTAAGCATCGCCAATATCGGCTCCGACCGCCACGCCGCAGGGATTGGCGTGTTTGACAATCACGCAGGCCGGCTCGGAAAACGCTTTAACGCATTCCAGTGCGGCATCGGCATCGGCGATGTTGTTGTAAGACAGTTCCTTGCCTTGCAATTGTTTAGCCGCGGCGATGCTGCCGGCAGGCGGCGTCTTATCTCGGTAAAACGCCGCGGTTTGATGCGGGTTTTCGCCGTAGCGCATGGTTTGCAAGCGGTGAAACTGCAGGTTTAGCGTTTCCGGAAAACCGCTGTCCAGTATTTTTCCTAAATAAGCCGAAATCGCGGTGTCGTAGCGGGCAGTGTGTTCGAAGCTTTTCAATGCCAGTCGAAAGCGGCGTTCGTGGCTTAGAGTCGCGTTACCGGTTTGCAGTTCTTCGAGAACGGCTGCGTAGTCGGCCGGATCCACCACGATTGCGACATCTGCATGGTTTTTGGCTGCGGCGCGGATCATGGTCGGGCCACCGATGTCGATGTTTTCGATCGCGGTCTCCAAATCGCAATTCGGATTGGCGATGGTTTGTTCGAAGGGATAAAGATTGACGACGACCATGTCGATCGGTTGAATAGCGTTTTCCGCCATCACCGCGTCATCGATTCCGCGGCGGCCCAAAATGCCGCCATGTACTTTAGGGTGCAGAGTTTTGACGCGGCCGTCCATCATTTCCGGAAAACCGGTGTAGTCCGAGACTTCGGTGACGGCGATATTGTGCTCGGCCAGTAATTTCGCGGTACCGCCAGTGGAGAGCAATTCGATTCCCAGGCCGTTCAGGCCGCGGCAAAATTCTAAAATGCCGGTTTTATCGGAGACGCTGACCAACGCGCGGGTCACTTTTTTGTTCATGCAAACCTCAAAAAAGGTAAAAGAAGACGTTAACTGATGCCGTAATGTTCGAGCTTTTTGCGCAATGTGCTGCGGCTTAAACCCAGAATAATTGAGGCTTTACTTTGGTTGAAATCGCAATGTTTCAAAGTGGTTTCAAGTAGCGGCTTTTCGACTTCGGCCAAAACCAAATGGTAAAGACCGGTAGAATCATGGCCGTTTAGATGCTCGAAATATTCCTCGACGCAATCGCGGACATGGTCAGAAAGGGTGAGGTCGCTAGCGGCATCTTTGGGAGAGGGCGGTGTTACCATCTAGGTGGCTCTTGGCGAAAATAGGTTAAAAGATGCGTCGACCAGATCAAGTTGTAGCCTGGTATCTTGAGCCTGATTGATCGCCAGTTTTTGCGCGGCCGGCAATGCACCTAAACGATCGAAATACCAACCGATGTGTTTACGGGCGATTCTAACACCAGTGTCTTTGCCGTAGAAACTGTATAAATTCTCCAGATGCCTGGCGATGACGGTTTTGATTTCGGTCAAACTCAGCGGTGTCTGTGGCGTACCTTGCAGGTTTGCCGTGATTTCTCTGAAAATCCAGGGGCGTCCCTGCGCGGCGCGGCCGATCATCACTGCGTCGGCACCGGTGTAGTCCAGGACCTGTTTAGCTTTATCGGCGCTGTCGATATCGCCATTGGCGATGATGGGAATCTTGGCTATTTGTTTTACACTTTTGATGGTTTCGTATTCGGCATGGCCTTCGAATTTACAAGCCCTGCTGCGGCCGTGTATCGTGAGTGCCTGGATTCCGCTTTGCTCGGCTATTCTGGCAATCTTCACGGCATTGCGATTCTGTGGGTTCCAGCCGGTACGGATTTTTAAGGTCACCGGTATGTCGACCGCAGCGACAACGGCTTCCAGAATCCGCGCTACCAGCGGTTCGTCTCTTAATAGCGCCGACCCTGCGGCAGTCGAGCAGACTTTTTTGGCCGGGCAGCCCATGTTGATATCAATGATTTGCGCGCCGCGCTGCTGGTTAAGCTTGGCGGCTGCCGCCATTTGCGCAGGGTCGGCACCCAAAATTTGCACCGAGCGGAGCCCGGTGTCTGCGGAGAGGTCGGCTTTCTTAAGCGTTCGCGGATGGTTCTGCAGGGTAGTATTGGAAATTAGCATTTCCGAGACAACCAGCCCGGCACCAAATTCGCTGCACAACTGCCGGAACGGCCTGTCGGTGATGCCCGCCATCGGGGCTAAAATGACGTTGTTGGGAAGTATGTATGGGCCGATCTTCATGAATCGCCGGGCTAGCCGAAAGGGCCGCAAATGATACCTTAAAACACGGCGTTGGCGAAATCTCTGCGGGGATCGGCGATTTCGCCGAGCGAAGCGTTTCGGGTGCGAAACGTGGCGGATGGAATGCGAGCCCCTGCGCCGGGTCTTGGTGTGTCCGGCTCTTGAGTCCAGTCAGGGAGCAAGCGGTTTTATATGGAGAAAGCGAGTGGTTATGGAAAATACGGATAAGCATGTGGTTTGGCACCATGCCGGGATTAAGCGGGCGCACAGGGAGGTCCTGAATGGGCATAGGTCGGCGATTTTGTGGTTCACCGGCTTATCGGGCTCCGGTAAATCGACCTTAGCTCACGCGGTTGAGGAGCGTTTGCACCAGCTTGGTTGCCGTACGTTCGTTTTGGACGGTGATAATGTCAGGCAGGGTCTATGCACGGATTTGGGGTTCAGCGACCATGATCGCCGCGAGAATATCCGGCGCATCTCTGAGGTCGCCAAATTGATGTTGGAGGCTGGAGTAATCACGTTGACGGCGTTTATTTCCCCGTTTCAGATGGAACGTTTGCAAGCCAGGCAATTAGTGGCAGAAAACGATTTCATCGAAATTTATTGCAATTGCGAATTGGCTGTTTGCGAGCGGCGCGATACTAAGGGACTTTACCGAAAAGCCAGACTGGGTGAAATCAAATGGTTTACCGGAATTTCATCACCTTATGAGGTACCGCAACATCCAGATTTAGTAGTAGAAACCGGGCGGGACAGCTTGGCAGACTGTGTGGACACAGTGATGCAGTTCTTGGTCCTACGCGGCGTGATCGAACTGCCACGGGTAAGGGAACGGGCGGATGAATATTGACGTATTCAACGGAGATGCCGATGGCATTTGCAGTCTGCTGCAATTGCGGCTGGCATATCCGCGAGAATCTAAGCTCGTGACCGGGGTTAAGCGTGATATCGGGCTGCTTAGCCGGGTGGTGGCTGAATCCGGCGACGAGGTGGTCGTGCTCGACGTGTCGCTGGATCGCAATCGAGATGCGCTGATGCGGTTGTTGGTTAACGGTGTCGAAGTTTTTTACATGGACCACCACTTTTCCGGGGAGATACCCAGCCACCCTGGTCTGAAGGCCGCAATCGATACCGGTGCGAACGTTTGTACCAGTCTATTGATGGACCGGTTTTTGGGCTCGCGTTATACCGCCTGGGCAATAACAGGGGCTTTCGGCGACAATTTGGAGCCCGTAGCCAGTGAGGCGGCCAAAACGTTGAATATCTCGGCTCGAGAATTGCATGATTTAAAGCAATTAGGAATATGTATCAATTACAACGCATACGGTAACGATATTTGCGATCTGCATATAGCGCCCGATTTGTTGTACAAGGAATTAATAGGCTATCGTTCTCCATTGGAGTTTATCGGCGATAAACCGCAGTTGTACGAACAGTTGCTGGATGGTTATGCCCAGGACATGTTGTCGGCCGCCCAAATCGAAGCGTGCTTTGAAACCGATAGCATTGCGGTATTCATGTTGCCTGATGAGAAATGGGCACGGCGTGTCGGTGGCGTTTGGGCGAACGAATTGGCGAATCGCCGTCCGGACAGGGCGCATGCCATTTTGAGCCGGAATCGGAATGGAGGATTTCAGGTAAGCCTGCGTGCCCCTTTGAATAATAAAACGGGAGCGGACGAGTTGTGTAGGCAATTCCACGGCGGAGGGCGTAAAGCCGCTGCAGGAATAGACAATCTTTGTGAAGAGAATATCGGCGATTTTATTTTGGCGCTCCAGGCTAAATACCCATAATTTATGCCGATGGAATCTTGAAAAATCTTTATCATCTTATGGGGAAGGTAAAGATAAAGATATTCTTAAAATAAGGTTCTATATTGTCATTGTAGGTGTTGTAGTTGGAATGGTGGCTGAAGTTTTCACGCTTTGTGGTATTCTTTTTATTTATTGCCTCCGTGCGGAGAATAATGTTTTATTTTTTATATTCTATTTTTTCTTCTTGCCTGGCATCGCGGCAGTGCGTGTCTGGCAAGCGTGATCGTGCGTTTTTCAATGCCTGTAGCAATAAGGGCTACTGTTTAGTGCTTATAGGAGTTTTGATCTCGTTTGGTTTAGAGGCGGATACCCAAATCGTTAAACCGATATCGGTCAAAGAAAACACAGAAGTAAATAAGACGGCAGACAGTTTTAAGAATAGTGCAGCCGGCACCATAAACAATCATGAATGGCATAAAGATAGAATTGTTAAAGCGGGAGAGCCCGAACCCGCTCCCGATGCGACGCTCAGACGAGTCGCTTTGCCACAAGAAAGTTATATATCGATTGAGTCGGTGTTTGCCGGCAGAATGGCTAGGCCTTCTGCTTACCAATTCGGATTGGCTAGAGAAAAACTTATTGCTACTCCACCTTATTCCGAACCCAGTGTGGAAGTTTTTTATGAAGACGTACTCGATTCGGTTCGCGATACGATAGGGGCTGCTACATATAGCAAGCTTTTGTGGACTTATTACGATATCAAAGAAATTGATAACTTAATTTATGCAAAGATGGCGCAATACGACTTTAGCCACAGTATTTTCTCGGACGGATACAGGGGTATTGACGGGTTGAATCATCAATTCGGTGCGAGCATTATGGTGAGCAATGCGTCAGGCGCGCCGAACAGAAATTCAATGTTTCAGGATGATCTGGATAAACCGTCGCCTGGCAGCAGTGGTAAAGCCGTATTAAACATCCCAGAGCAGAATTTCGGGAACCTCGAGCATGAATTTGTTGGTAATAGTTATTTCGGTCTAATCCTAAGGATTATGACGGTAAAGAATATTATATATGCTATGTTGGCTATTTTTATGAGTGGCTTAATCTGGCGTGTCTTCAGGTTTTTTATCAAGCAAGATTTGAGCTAAATATCACCGCTTAATTCAACTCAATTTTAACGTTGACTTCAAGCCCAACCGGCGCCTGTAAAGGCGATTCAGGGTCGATAAAAACTTGAATAACGTCGATATCCTTGCGTTCGGTAGCTGTTTTGGCGAAAACGGTCTTTTTGCCCATGATTTGTTTAACTAAAGAAACGCGAGCGGGAATTTCTTTTTCACCCAATCCTCGGCCAAACAAAGTTGCTTTTTGGCCGGCACGAAGCAATAACGCATAGTTCTCGTCCACTTCCGCGCGCACGCGCAATTTGCTCAGATCGCCCAGTAATAATACCGGCTCCGGGCTGCTGGTCGAAAATGTCGACTCGCCGACGCGCAATATATTTTCCAGCACGGTGCCATCGATCGGGGCAATGAGAAATGTTTCAGCGAGACTTTGCTGAGCCGCTTTTAACCGCGCTTCGGCAACCGTCACTTGCGCCAGGGCGGCTTGTTTGTCGACGTCGCGGACGTAGTTTGTCAGATAGCGGGTTTCCGATAATAGGCGAAGACTGTCAGCTTGCTTAAGCCTAGCACTGGTTTCCGCCAGATCGCGCTCGTCTTCCGAAGCGAATTTGCTATTCTGTAGCCGGTCGATCCGTTCGAGTTTGCGGCGCGCATACTCGGCATCCAAGGCCGATACCTTTTGCGCGTTTTTTTTGGCTTCGATTTCGTAGGGATTAATGCCTGCCATCACTTTTTCCAAATCGGCTTTCGCGGCGGCTAATTGGGCTTCCGCTACGGTCACCGCGAGTTGCTCTTCGGCGTTTTTTTGAGCGGCGAGGATATCGCCGGCCTTAACCCGTTGGCCTAGTTCGACTTTATATTCACCAAGAATTCCGGGGTGTTTGAATGCCACTCGGCGAATTTCGTTGGCCGGCTCAACGTAACCTATACCTTGTATCCTTCGCGGTTCCGGTCCGGACTGGTCGGCTTTAAGCAAAGGGCTGCCGAGAGTCATCAGCAAAGCGGTAATCAATGAGGCAGAACGTCGCATATTTAAAGTCCGGGAGGGTGGTCCAAATTGGTTTCAGTATAGAAAGTATTTTCCGTTGCCGCAGTTTGCTGACGCTCAACCAATAGGCCGTCGGCAATTGACAGAATTCTATCGAACAACGGCAGCATTCTGGTGTCATGAGTCACGACGACCAGGACTGCATTTTCAATTCGGGCTTGCTCCAGTAATAGCTCGACTACCGTTTTACCAGTATTCCAGTCGAGCGCCGCAGTCGGTTCGTCGGCCAATACAATAGAAGGGCGATGCAGCAATGCCCGGGCGATCGCTACGCGTTGGCGTTGTCCACCGCTCAATTGCGTCGGATACTTATGCCGAAGAGGTTGAAGTTGCAGCCTATCCAGTAGTTTGTTCACACGCTGGTCGATATCGGTTTGTTCCATACCGGCATTGCGTCCGACCACCGATAAATTATCATCAATCGTCAGAAAAGGTAGTAGTTGGGCCTGTTGGAAAATAAAACCCAATTTTTGCCGGCGCACCTCGGTTAGGCTGCTCTTGTCGGAAAAATTGACAGCACTATTTTCGACCAGTAACTCGCCGGAACTTGGCTCCAAAAGGCAGCCAAGAATCGACAGTAACGTGGTTTTTCCGGAGCCCGATGGGCCGACTAGCACCGATGCCTCGCCTTGAGAGAATTCCAGATCGACGCGCTTTAACACCTGTTCGACAAGGTTGCCGCTGCCGTAACTCTTGGTTATTCCCCGGCAGACCAAAACGTTTTTCATCAGTGAAATACCGAGACTGGATCTAATTTAAAAACGGCACGGATCGAGAACCAGGAGCCGGCGACGCAAAATAACATCGAAAACAAAGTTAGGCAGGTCGAAACAAGGGGGGTTGTTTCTAAAGGGATCGGGCTGAGTGCGGTTAATTGGCAGGAGATCACGAACAGCAAAGAGCCAATTGTGATGCCTCCCCCCCCTAAAATAAGGCTTTGGGTCAAAATTATGCTTCTAAGCGATTTTTGATGAAATCCGAGTGCTAGAAGCGTGGCATAGTTGTTGATGTGGTCTTGAGTGATGGAAAACAACGTTTGGCTCATGATTACTACTCCGACCAGCAGACCCAATGACGCAGTAATAATGACCGTGATGCCCACACCCGTTTCCAGCATCCAGTATTTTACCGAGCGATCGGCAAATTCCTCGGTGGTCAGAACTTCGACATCGTTAATCTCCATAGCGATTCGGTCGCGAACGGATTTCACCTCCGCAGCGTTTTCGCAATTGACGAGAACAAACGAAATTTCGTCGTCTCGGTAGTAGGGAACGTAATCCAGGGCGTTTTCGATTGATGTGAACACGAACGGCGCAGCAGTAAAGGTCCGAACTCCTTGAGAAAATCCTCCAATTATCACGCGTTTTCCTTCCATTTCCGTCTCTTGACCAAGCTCTATAATCCCTAGTGCCTGTCTGGACAATTCGTCCACGATCACCGTTTCAGGCAAATGTACTGCGGAAATGTCACCTTCGGACATCCGCCAAGGGCCTCCGGCGTTGCCGTTATCCAAACCGATAACCTCAACTGTGATGCGCTTCCCTTCGGGGTGTTGCCAATTAACCCACCCAACTAGCATGCCCTCTGCCCATTTGACTCCTGGCACGCTCAGTGTTTGCTGGATACGTTGTCTGGGAATAGCTGTGCCGTAATCCAACGTTCTGGTGCCTTTGGACATGACCCAAATATCGACCCCGGCGTGATTTATAATCGCACTATTGGTGTGAATCCAGCCGACCAACAGGCCGACTTGTGCTGCGGCAAGGAAATAGGCAAGCGATATACCGAGAATGGTCATGGCGAACCGAGAACGGTTGTAAAGCAACATCCTTCCCGCGGTCAGTATGATTGTAGATGTCACGATATTTGAGACTAATTAGGTTTCTGGGTTGCTACGTAATTAAATCAAGTATATATCTGAATCTCACAGTCTGAGCGGCTAAAACATGGGCTGTTGGTCTATAGGGGCTTATACGAATTCCTAGCTGGGGTTGTCAGAATCATTTACACAAGAAGGCATTCTTTTTTGGGTGCGGCTGGGGGTAGTGTTATAAATTATTGAAATTATTATAAAAATAAATATATGGCATCTGTTGTGCTTACTGTTATTGTGCATTCACTAAACATTGTCTTTGAGGGGAAATCTCATGAAAACTAGTAAATTGGCGGCGATAATTTCAACGCTGTTGTTAGGCGGCTTGACCGCCACTTCCGCGCAGGCTGTACCCGTGGCTTCAGCGCAATCTATTGTCGCTTTTGAGAATTTTAAGATTTTTAAAGCGGATGGCACGACTCAGCTTGACGCGGCAACTGATTTTGACGTGCTAACCGTAAACAGCTCGCAAAGAACTACTGCTTTTGTAGGCTTGGCTTCGGATACAGACACTGCTTCTTCAAGCACCGGTGAAACTCTTGCAATTAATTCCAGCGTAGGTGTAATTCAACCAGCATCGTTGAATGCTGATATTACAGGCAATACTGCAGCCTCTCCAACAGACTTTAAGGTTGTATCACTGCCTATTACTGGCGGGAATTTTTCGGCAACCGGTTCAAATGAGATTGGTGCGCCGATTCTGAACTTTGAAGGACTTGCTGCTACTTCGGCAAGTTTGCATAATGCTTCTTATGCGTCTCTGGATAGTACCACGGGTACTGCAGGTACCAATAGCACTAGTAAGCTGACGGCCGAGTTTACATTTGTGCCGACTACAGATGGTGAGTTGGTGTTTTCTTTCGACGCAGGGACTTATTTAGCTGCTTACTTGACTGCTGGTGCTGATCAGCGTTCAAATGCGGGTTTTTCGATCACGTTTACGTTGGTTGAAACTAACGGTCCAGGTGATGGTTTGTTTCAAGTTAATCCATTTATTAATCCTTGGGTTAACGCGCTCGGTAACTATGTCTTCAATAACGGCGTTACCGATGACGCGCCGGGTGATGGCATAGTCAGAACTAGAAACACAAATGCAGCAGTAAATCCAGATGGAACGCTGGTTACAACCAATCAAATAATCAGGACACAGGCCTTGACTGCTGGAGTCAGCTACAATCTTTTTGCTGAAATTACCACCAGCGCAGATGTTGAATTAAGAACAGTCCCAGAGCCGCAATCACTGGCGTTGTTAGGTATCGGTTTGCTTGGTTTTGCTGCAAGCTCGTCACGTAAGATGCGCCGGCAATCTATCGCAGCATAAACACAACCCGATTTTAGGTTGTCAATTGACCGCCTGTCTGGAGGAGTCCGGGCAGGCGGTTTTTTGTTGTCATTGTGTGTCAGTATTTCTTACAGGTGCGGATAGTCTGGAATTGCTCGCAATTCAATCGATTTCGGTCCAGTTTGGCTACACAGCTGGCTGGTTTACTTTATCGCAAACTGCCCCTGCTTAAGGCAGAAAAAGCTGTCCGACAGCGAATCGTAACGGATCAAGGCGTCGCCGTATTTTGCGCTGTCGAGCATGTTTACGGTTTGTTTTGACAGTTAGGGTGAACGCGGTTATGTTTAAGTCCAGTTACACGTACATAGGGCGATTTCAAATTATGAATCCAGATAAGAAACAATACATAATGTTTAGTTTGCTTGGCAATGCAATATCGCTTCGTCGTATGAAGGTTGTAGCATTGATCTTCAATCTAGCTTTTCTACCTCTATCAGGCAATTCTGCAACCGCGCCGATTGTAACGGACGTCTTTGACACTTCAACGTTCAAACAAGGATTTGATTCGTCGTTTGTGGATTATTTTAGTGCTAGTGATTTAATGAGTGAGCTTAGTGACAGTAATGCCGTTCGTGAAATGATTGAACAAGGGGTAAGTGAATTGGCCGCCGGTAAATTGCAATCGGGACGAGAAAAGTTAAACCGGGCTTGGTTAATGGATTCTTCATTACCAGTAGCTGGAGTTGTATTGGCTCAAAGTTATCTGAGTACAAAAGAATTCGCATTAGCGTTGGAAGTTGCAACTAAAATCCAAAAATATTCGCCTAATGTCCCTGAAGGATACACTTTAGCTGGGATTGCTAATGGTGGCTTAAAGCAATTTGACAAGGCACAAGCATCGTTCGAAAAGGCACTCGAAATCAGACCCTACGATGCTGACGCTGGCATTAACTTGGCGCAACTTTATCTTGAGAAAAAGCAAAAGGATAATGCGAGGGCATTGTTAAATGATATAGTTTTAAATAATCCTGATAATTTGGTTGCTTTATATAGCCTAGTTAATTTAGATGTCAAAAACGGGAAATTTGAAAGCGCGGTTTCCACTTTGGAATCTTCCATTTCTAAGAAACCCGATGATTTTCGTAGGCAAATGGCTTTGGTACAAATTTACTTAAGCGCGAATCAAGCGGCAAAGGCGTTGGCGGTTTTGTCTGGAACGCTAAATCGCTTTCCGGAGCAAGTTGACGTAGTGGAATTGGCTGGTGTGGTTCATATGCAAAACGGAGATTTTGGAAAGGCGTTGCCACTTTTGGAGTCAGCCGTAAAGCTTTCTCCTGACAGGGTAAGCGCTCATTACAATTTAGCGCTGCTATATGAAAATCTTAAGCAAAGCGATCTTGCAGTTACTGAAATTGAAAGCGCCCTTAAACTCAAGCCCGATCACGAACCATCTAAATTTGTCCGCGCAAGATTGCTGGCTGCTACCGGACAACTGCAATTAGCTCAAAACATTATCAAAGAATTGGAATTGTCTAATGCTGACGGTGTACAAATTCCAGAATTGAAAGGTAGAATCGCTGTAGGCCAAAATAAGTTCGAAGAAGCTGTTACTCACTTTAAATCAGCATTAAGCAAACAGCCTGATAATCCACAGCTGGTAATACAGCTCGCATTTGCATTAATTGCAGGTAAGAAATCTGATGCTGGATACGGGGTATTACGAGATTGGATTGGAAAACATCCAAATGATATATCCGTAAAGATTACTCTTGCTGATATGTTGCTAGGTAAAAATCAATTAGATGAGGCAGAAAAATATTATACCCAAGTGTTGGAATTGCAGCCTGGAAGGCTCGATGTTTCAAATAACTTAGCGTGGTTGTTGTCAGAAAAGGGTGAGTTGAATAAAGCTATTGATCTTGCCGAAAAAAACTATAACAGCGCATCTAAAAATCCGTTGTTCATCGATACTTTTGCTATGGTCCTTTTGAAGAAGGGTATGGCTGAAAAAGCTACTGAATTATTGCGCGATGCAGTGAGTTTGGCGCCTGATAATACTGCTATAAAATATCATTTGGCGAAATCCTTGGTAGGTACTAATAACGAGGAAGCTAAAGAACTGTTAAGAAAAATGTTGGCTGACAAGCGGGATTTTAAGGAACGTGAATTGAGTAATCAGCTTCTTAATAAATTAGAGGTGCAATAAATAACGGTAAGCTTGCTGCATGTTTTTTAATTAATTAACTCGCCGCAATGCCTATATATTAACTATATGAATTTTCACAAAGTTTGCTAGCTTTTACCTTGTTTCTGCTAATACAGTGAATTTTGTGGTGGATGTGCTTTGTTAAAGTACATTCCTGCTTTTTTGGTGATCAATATGCCTAGCAGTACAGTTATTAAAGCTTTTTTTCGAGAATTTTTTGTAAAACAAACTGCGCTACGGGAAACTGAGCCTGATTTGGTCATGGATGACCCTGAAAAAGTCGACGCTTATTCTCGTGCTGGCCGCGAAGATGGTGTGATGGCTCCGGTGTATCTTTTTCATTGTGCCCAAATCTGTGAAGTTATAAAGCCGGGGGATACCGTGCTTGACCTGGGTTGTGGCCCTGCAACTCAACTCGCGATGGTTGCTCGTTTGAATCAGAACACAAATTTTATTGGGATGGATTTGTCGGACGAGATGCTCAGTCGAGCTCGGAAGTATACAACTGAGCAAAATTTAAAAAACATGGAATTCCAGCAAGGCGACATCACTCGCCTTGCTGGGATTTCAGACCAAAGTATTGATGCGGTTATGAGTACGGTTGTGTTGCATCATTTGCCAGATCTTGATGCGTTGGAATGTACTTTTTCGGAAATTAAACGTATTTTAAAACCGGGAGGGGGGATTTATTTGGTCGATTTTGGGCATTTAAAATCCGAGCAATCGATTCGAGATTTTGCGTATCAATATGCTGATAGGCAGGCTGAGTTGTTTACGCTAGATTACCTATATTCATTGCGGGCAGCCTTTTGGCCTAATGACTTTAAAGAGCTCTATCAAAAGCATTTGGCTGGAGCAGGTAAATTTTATAAAACATTAGCAATGCCTTATATGATGGCTATTAAATCACCTGCTCGTCGAGAGCTTGATCCGGATTTACGAAATCAATTTAAGGCAATGGTGAAGAGCATGCCAGATTTTCATCAAACCGATTTAAAGGATCTAATGCTATTTTTCAGATTGGGTGGGCTTAAAACAAACTATTTATAAGGGGTTGGCAGGTTTTCTGTATGTCCGTGTCGCAATGGGGCGCGCTTTACCTATTCGAAAGCCAAATACTAATAATTCTTGAGAGCCGATATTAAATAAATTAATTAGATTTCGTTCGGCCGCTCGAATCTTTTCTAAATGGTTGATGGATACGTTGGGGGTATGTTTCTGGTTTAGTTGAAACATTAACAACGGTAATCCAACTATTGGCTGGAAAGCCAGTTCTTGACGTGTTGCCTCTAGCCAAATTCGTTGTACAGCTTGTCCGCACCGTATTAGGCTGGTTTTGTCTGTTGTTTTTACTGTAATCATTCCCAGAGCTGAAGCGCTCCTGCAATTATATCTCCCTTTTAGCCCAATTATTCTAGACAGTCCAGCGTAATTAAGTAGTCTAACTACTGACCAGTTCTGTATTAACGGGAATAATTTTTTTTCCAGAAAATTAAGTCCTAACGTATCAATATGCATTCCATCAAGCGTAGCTTTGGCATGAGCGTTACTCCACCGAATTTGTTTAAATACGAATTCATGAAGTAGTTTGTTTTCAAAGACCAACTGGTCGTTGAATCCAAGTATTTTAGCTAACTCATTTACAAATGAATGATCGGAAGTTATGTGTATTTTTATTTCGTCAATATCGTTTCCGATTTCTGAAAGCGCCTTAATGTTCTCCGTTGGAATGTTATAGGCTTTAAATGGGTATCTATTGGTGCATCTTTTGAATATGGCATCGTAAAGAAGGCTCTTTTCCTCAGATGCTTCCGAGAGCTTTATTTTTGCGACAAAATTTGAGTCGGCTTTATCTGGGAATAGCTTTATATCAGTTGAGTACCCAAAGTATTTTGCTGAAATAATGATGTTCTCAATGAGTGCCCCGTGTGCAATATAGGAGGCATTTTGTTGGTAGTTGTAAACGGATTGGTCTTTGTCTGGTAAGTTATATACATCAATTGTAAAAGGAGGATAAGATGATGTTTTAAGGGTCCATGGTTGAATATTATCACCAGAAGGCGCTCTGATTGCCGCTTCAATTATACTATTTAGATGTTGAGCATTCATCGTTTATGCTACTTTTTTCGGATTTGTTGGTTTAAGAATTGCTTTTTTGCCAAAGCGATTCCAAGTCTCTGGATCGGGTTTTTGTTGCCTCCTGGCCGCCAAGTTTTTACGAGTTTATTCCTGTATGCATCAAATTGTAGTCCCCAGGGAGCAGAAAGAATCGGGCCTCGATTTAAGAGTATCTTCAAAACTTGGGTGCCGACCACTCCGGCACAGAGGTCACAAGCCATTGGGGTTGATGGGCCTTTGTGATTGATCAAGTCAACCGCGCTTGGATCGACAAGATACCCACGCTGCAGCATAGCTGGCGATAGGCCCAACAGAAAATAAAATATTTTTTCTACTGGGGATTTGTCGTGCAATTGAAAATATTCCTCGAAAGTCATTTTTCCAGGGATGAAGTTCAGCAACGAAGTACTCATACCTAGAGGAGCGGCAGTGATAGCAGGAATATTATTTTCTGCACAATAAGCGAATACTCTTTCTCTGGCATCAAAAGCAAAAAAATCTAAAGCATCTACGTATATATCTACATCTTTGAGAAATTCTTCCAGGTTTTGTTCATTAATACCGTGTTCAAATTTTTTAATTTGTAATTCAGGATTTATATCTAGCGCCATCGCTTCTAGAGTATCAGTCTTTGGTTTGTTCAAATTAGATATGCTGGCGCCGGCTTGCCGGTTAAAATTGGCTAATTCAAACTTATCGTAATCTGCAATGTTGAACGAGATAATCCCTAGTCGAACTAGAGTCAGCAGATGGCTTCCGCCAACTCCGCCCAAACCTGCGATGGCTATTTTTTTTTGCCGCAAACATGATTGTTCATTTTCCGTAATCCATCCAATGTTTCTAGAAAACGCTAGATTGTAGTTAAATTCGTTAGACATAAATCTCAGATTATTAACAATAATTGTTGGCTTGATTTCGAGGTAACTTGCCGCGGTTTTTTTACCCGAAAATGATTGCCAACGTTTAGTACGGGTACCATGCAAATGCCTTGCGGTTATCAGTTTGACTTACCTCGCTCCTTTACCCCACAAGATCACCTCGACCGTGCTCAGCATTATCGTCAAGTCTAGAAACAGGCTGTAGTTTTTGACATAGTAAAGATCGTACTGTAGCTTCTGCCGAGTGTCGAATTCGCTGGCGCCGTAAGGATAACAAAGCTGGGCCCAGCCGGTGATGCCGGGTTTTACCCGGTGCCGTTCCTTATAGTAGGGGATGGTGTCCTCGAAACCTTTGACAAATTCCGGTCGCTCCGGACGGGGGCCGACGAAGCTCATATCCCCTTTGAGCACATTCAACAATTGCGGTAACTCGTCGATCCGGTATTTTCTGATGAACTTGCCGACTTTGGTGACGCGGTCGTCGCTTTGGCTGGCCCATTGCGCTCCGTTTTTTTCCGCATCCACCCGCATGCTGCGGAACTTGATGACATAAAACGGGACATCGCGGTAGCCAACACGTTTTTGCCGGTAAAACACCGGCGCGCCGAACCCGCTTTCGATATAGATGGCCAGTGCGGTCAGCAGCATTAACCACCAGCTCACGGCCAGCAGCAACAGGCTGGCGATAATATCGAAGCTGCGCTTGACTATAGGCCGCATACCGTTATTGACGAAGCCGTCGGAAAACATCAGCCAACTTGGGGTGAGGGCGGCAAGAAACACCAGCCGCTGTTCCCGTTCGTAGAAGGTCTGCAAATCCATTACCTGTACACCAGACATTTTGATGTCTAGTAGTTCCTCGACCGGCAACTTTTTGCGCCTATCGTCGACCGCGATCACGATTTCGTCGACATTCGCTGCCTCGACGATGTCGGTCAATCTAATTTTATCGTTCAGGGCGATGGCATGCGGCACTGCGACCGGTTCGTCTTCCAATGTTATGTAACCGACGATTTCGAATCCTTTATAAACGTAACTGGAATTAACCACGCTCAACTCGCCGGCTCGTTCTCCGCAGCCGATTACCAGGACTCGGCGCTTTAGGTTTTCCAGATTTACAAAGCGGTAAAACAGATAGCGGGTAAGCAGTAGGCCGGCAAAAGAAAATAAGATTGCCGAAATCAACACGCTGCGGGCCAGCATGAGTTCCGGAATGATGTAGTAGGTAAATGCCAGGATGAATACTGCGACCGCAAAGCTGACGCTAATTCTTTGGAGGATATTGTATTCCTCTTTGTCCAGGGTTTTTCGGTAAAGGCCTAGAGCGGAACAACTGGTTGTCATGATAACTGAAAATACCGAGGCAGATGACGCCAATTCCGGTTGCGAATACCACGCAGCAGTGTAAAGGAAACGGACCGCAGCGCCGATGTACATCGCCGAGTAAAACACCAAGGCTTCAGCGAATAGTAGCCATAGGTACGCGGTCGATATGTAATGCCGAAAAATTCTAATCATGGTTCAAGTTTTCGCGCTTTCGGGGTAGGGTTATTGGGCCGCATTTTGGTTCAACAGTGTCTTGATGTGTTCGGAAGGAATTGCATAAGTAATGCCGCTAGGGTTCGAAATCGCATTCTCTTTGCTGCCCTGGACGAACACCTTGTTGATGATGCCGATGACCTTACCTGACTTTATGTCATACAGAGGGCTGCCGCTATTGCCCGGATAGGCAGTCGCGTCTAATTGAAACACATCGAATGGGGTTTGCAGGCGTTTCAACATGTTGACATTCAACTGGTTGCTGGCAATAGCCGGGATGGCATTAGGCGATATCGCGGCGATAATGCTGCGGTGCGTGACCGGATAAAGACCCAATACCATGCCGATTGGGTAGCCGGTGAACGCATACTGTTCGCCCTCGCGGACACGCTGCGAATCGCCGATTTCAAGCGCCGGCAGGGCTCGGCCCTCGACACTCAGCAGTGCCAGATCGTGGTCTTCATCGGTCGCGCGGAGTTCGGCAACCTGCATCTGTTCTTTTTGTTCGTCCCGGTAGAACACCGCAAAGCGCTCTAGATGGGCTCCATCCAATTTTTTCGCTGTGACATGGGCATTCGTGATTACTTTACTGCCATCGGCAACAACAAAACCGGTGCCGAGAAACACCCCCCGCGGATTGCGGCTGGGCATATAGGTGCCTATCGCCACAATCCCAGGTTTAATTCGGCTTAATATGTCCGGTAGGTTAAATTCGCTGGCGTAGCCCCCAGCGGAAAATAGTAACAATGCCAGGAAAGCGATCGGGAAATACGGTGTGCGGTTTTTCATGGTTTATGGATGCCGAGGCCCCTGTGGGACATGTTTTCGTTAGAGTGTAGCGCAACTTAATGTGATTGGCATTGCGCTGGGGCGTATTCGTTTTCGTGTGCGGCTAGCCGCTCCTGATCTTAGCGGGTTGCACCGACCATTCTCGGTCGGCGGATGAACTTGTCGCTAATTTGCCGGTCTTTGCAGACGGAGATAGTAATCCGTTTTCGGCGGTTCGACGCTAAATTCGGGAATCGGTTTCGATACAACGATTAACGACGAACTGCCGGGTTTTTTGATCCGATTTCCTCTTCGATAAAAGCCCCGTTTTTCCAGCACAACACTCCCGCCGATTCGGGGCGCCAATCCGCTAACACGTAACGTTTTGCCGGTAAGTCGTCCAGCCTAAATTCGTGTAAACCCGGCCGGTGTGTGTGGCCGTGAACCAGTATCCGGCAATCATAGTCGCGCATGGCTGCGATGACGGTGTCTTGGTTGACATCCATGATTTCGTAGGATTTACCCCGTTTATGAAAATAACTGCGCAAACGGTACCAGCGGGCGGCTATCAGTCTTAACCAAAGAGGTTTGTTCAGTACTGCGTCTTGCCATGCGCGGCTGCGAGATTTGATCCGGAACGCCTGATAAGCCTTGTCGTCGCTGCACAGTAAATCGCCGTGGGTCAATAATACCCGCTGGCCGTCCAGTTCGATGACGGCGAAATCGTCCAACAGCGAAACACCGGTGTCGGCGCAGAAGGCCTGGCCCAATAGAAAGTCGCGGTTGCCTTGTTGGACATAGACTTTGACACCGGAAGCGGTGAGCTGCTTCAGCGCGCGTTTGATGTCTCGGGTGGGCCGGGTATTATCGTCGTCGCCTATCCATGCGTCGAACAGGTCGCCGAGTATATATAAGGTATCGGCTAAGCTGGCGCGGTATTGCAGAAAATGAAAAAAGCGCCGGAGAATTTCAGGTTTCTCCAGCGCTAGATGCAGGTCGGATATAAACAGTATGTCTTTCACGAATGTTGCCGCGCCAACAGATGGGGCGCGGCGAGTTCCTTATTCGACAATTTCTGCTTTCTCGATCACGATGTCGGTTTTCGGTACATCTTGGTGCATGCCGCGATTTCCGGTCGGTTGTTTTGCCATCGCGTCGACCACGTCCATGCCTTCGGTGACCTCGCCGAACACGGCATAACCCCAACCGCTGGGCGTCGGGCTGGTGTGGTCCAGGAAGGAGTTGTCCTTATAATTGATGAAAAATTGTGCGGTGGCGGAATGCGGATCGTTGGTACGCGCCATTGCCAGGGTGCCGCGTTTATTTTTCAGGCCGTTGTCGGCTTCGTTTTTGATCGGGGCATTGGTCGCTTTCTGGTTGAACGAGGTATCGAAACCGCCGCCTTGGGCCATGAAGCCGGGAATTACCCGATGAAAAATGGTCCCCTCGTAAAAACCTTGTTTGACGTAGGCCACAAAGTTTGCGGCTGATGCCGGGGCTTTTTCGTCCTCCAGCTGGATGGCGATGGTGCCGAGAGAGGTGGTTAATTTGACTTTGGTATGTGTGTTGGACATTTTATTTTCTGTTGCAAATGAAAGAGTTGAGATTGAAAACAGCATCAAGTAAACCAGAGTTGCGCGCATGACCGCTCCCAAAAATAGCAGCAAGCCTTGAATTCTATGTGTTTTTATCTTGAAAGAGAAGTTCGAATCTTGGTAGATTGCTGGGTGTTTTGCCGTCATTACGCCTTCTTACATGTTAAAAATCTACAATACTCTAACCCGTAGTAAGCAAGAATTCGTTCCGAAACAGCCCGGCAAAGTCGGTATGTACGTCTGCGGCATGACCGTTTATGACTATTGCCACATCGGTCACGCCCGGGTCATGGTCGTGTTCGATACCGTGGCGCGGTACTTGCGGCATTCCGGTTACGAGTTGACCTACGTCCGTAACATCACCGATATCGACGATAAAATCATTCAGCGCGCCAACGAGAACGGCGAAGAATTTACCGCGCTGACTGCACGCTTTATCGAGGCAATGCACGAAGACGAGCGGGCGCTGGCAGTATTGCCGCCCGACCGCGAGCCCAAAGCCACGCAATCGATTTCGGACATCATCGCGATGATCGGTGCGCTGATTGCGAAGGATTATGCGTATGTCGGCGCCAATGGCGACGTGTTTTATGCCGTCGCTAAGTTTGAGGGATACGGTAAGTTGTCCGGTAAGAACATCGAAGATCTGAATGCCGGCGAACGCGTCGACGTCGACAACGCCAAACGCGACCCGTTGGACTTCGTATTGTGGAAGATGGCCAAGCCCGGCGAACCGGCTTGGGAGTCGCCCTGGGGATTGGGCAGGCCGGGCTGGCATATCGAATGCTCCGCGATGTCGACCTGCTGCCTGGGCGCCCATTTCGACATTCACGGCGGCGGTATGGATTTGCAGTTCCCACATCACGAAAACGAGATCGCCCAATCGGAGGGTGCCACTGGAGAAACCTTCGTCAACTACTGGATGCATAACGGTTTCGTCAGGGTCAACGAAGAGAAAATGTCCAAATCGCTGGGCAATTTCTTTACCGTGCGCGAAGTGTTGAAACAGTACCGGCCGGAAGTGATCCGCTTTTTCATTCTGTCCAGCCACTACCGCAGTCCGTTAAATTATTCCGATGAGCATCTGGACGAAGCCGGAACGGCATTGACCCGGTTGTACACCGCGCTGAGGGGCGTCGATGTGGTCGATGTCGATATCGACGCCGATTTCAAACAGCGCTTCGAGCAGGCGATGGACGACGACTTCAATACCCCGGTGGCGCTGGCGGTGTTGTTCGAATTGGCGCGGGAATTGAACAAAGCCGAGGACAAAACCCTGTTGGCTGCGACCTTGAAACAACTCGCGGCGATCCTGGGCCTGTTGCAAGACGATCCGGAACAATTTCTCAAGGGTGGGGCCGGGCAGGGCGGTTTGGACGAAGCGGAGATCGAACGCTTGATCGAAGCTCGCAAAGCCGCAAAAGCCGAAAAAGATTGGGCCCAAGCGGATGCCATTCGCGACCAATTGAAATCTCAGGGCATATTGCTGGAAGACGTGGTCGGCGGCAAAACGACTTGGCGCCGGGAAGCTTGAGGAAAACATGAGCGAAATTAAAGACAAATCGATAGAACTTTTTCTCGACGAACTGGCTAGTAAACAAGCCACGCCCGGCGGCGGTAGCGCCGCGGCAGTAATGGGGGCTCAAGCTGCGGCTTTGGTCAGCATGGTGTGCAATCTGACGATAGGTAAGCCCAAATATGCCGCAGTGGAACCGGAGTTGAGAGATTTGCTGGTCGAAGCCGAAACCTTGCGGCAAACGCTGATCGGCATGATAAAAGCCGATGTCGACGTCTTCGACAAATTGATGGCGTGTTATGGGCTGCCGAAAAACAGCGATCAGGAGAAGGCCTATCGTAGCGAGCAAATCCAATCGGTGTTGAAAGAAGCGACTTTGGTGCCGTTGGCGTGCGCCAAGGCCTGCGCTAAGGCCGTTGAATTGAGTCGGATTGCCGCCGAGAAAGGCAATCTGGGCGTGATTAGCGATGCCGGCGTCGCGGTTATGGCCGCCTACGCCGGCTTAAAGAGTGCGGCATTGAACGTCCAGATTAATGCCGCCAGCTTGAAAGATCGCGTTTTTGCCGAAGCGCAATTGGCCGAACTTGGCGGTTTGCTTGAATCCGCAGAGCGCGCCGCCGCAGACATTTATCAGACTGTTAGGGATAAGCTCTAACAGGCTGGTGAAAAAACCGCCGATAATCCCCCTCACCCACGGTTGCCGTGATTTTTTGCGTTCACATGAGCGCTGAAGTCCTAGTTTCGACAAATGCGCCCTCGTTTCAAGGGCTTTTTATCCGTCTGAAGCCGTCCTTGAACGGTCTTCAGGCGCACTTCGCCCTAAGTACCGGGGCGCACGCCGGTTTTGGTGTGAACGCCAGCAGGTTGAGCAACCGCGTCAAGTTATACCCTAACAGGCTGGTGAAAAACTCGCGCCTATTTTCCCTTACCCACGGTTCTCGTGATTTTTTCGCGTTGAAATCAGTCATAAAATCGAGTTTCAACGGTTAGGCCTCTGTTTCGAGGACTTTTTATCCACCTGAAGCCGTCCTTGAGCGGCCTTCAGGCACACTTCGCCCTAGGTGGGCTTAGCCCACGCCGGTTTCGGCGTGAATACCAGTAAGTTCAGCAGCCGTGTCAGGTTGTACGCGGCAAAGCAAAATAAGGCTTGGCCTGCCACTTTGGCTAAACCAATGTGGCGGGTTTTGCGCAGGCCTCCGACAGTCTTGATCCAGCCGAAGGCTTCTTCGACGATTTTGCGGCGCTTGAGGCTTTGGGCATAGCCTTTGCCGCGAGCGGTGCGGCCATCGACAGCACTGCCGGTCTTTTTGCGGGCCACATGGGCTTTGATGTCTTGCGCGTTGAGTTGGTTGACGAACGCCGGTTGGTCGTAGCCTTTGTCGGCACCGACGCTGCCGCCTTTGGGCACGCGGCGTTTGATCATTTTTTGGGCGGCTTCGATTTCGGCGGTGCCGGTGGCTTGGGTGGTTTCGACATCGACAATCAGGCCATTGCGGTTCTCGGACAAGGCATGCGTGATGTAGCGCAGTTTGGCTTCGGTGTATTCACCTTTCTTGTAGAGCCGCGCTTCGGGATCGGTCGTGCTTTGGTGGGTGGCGTTGCTGCGCTTTTCGCCGCTGAAGTCGACCTCGGGATTGCGGCCGGCGGGCTTATCTGAGCCGCTACCGTCTTTTTTTACCAAGCTTTTGTGCGAGGCCCAGGCTTCGATCAGACTGCCGTCGACACTGAAGTGTTCGTCGGACACCAGGTTTTGCCATTCCGCTATGGCCAGCACTCGGGTGAAAAATTCGCGGCTGAGGGATTCAGACAATAGGCGCTCGCGGTTGGCGCTAAAGACGCTGCGCTCCCAAACGGCGTCATCAATGCCCAGACCGACAAACCAGCGAAACAGCAGGTTGTAGTCCAGTTGTTCCATCAACTGTCGCTCACTGCGAACGGTATAGAGCACTTGCAACAGCAAGGCGCGCAGCAATTTTTCAGGGGCAATCGACGGGCGACCGGTGTGGGAGTAACGCTCGGCGAACACAGCATCCATTGCGACCAAGACGCCATCGACCAATAGCCGTAAGCGGCGTAGCGGATGCTGTTTGGGAATACGGTCTTCCAGGCTGACATAGCTGAACCAGCTGTGTTGGATGGCATCGTGTCCGCGCATTGGAGCATCTCCAAATTTAGGTAGCCTATTTTACCAGTTGCCGGCAGCTTCCGACCTTGAATTGCTTGCCTTTCTGAGTTTTTCACCAGCCTGCTAAAGGGCATAAACAGGCGGCGATGCAAAATAAGGCTTGACCAGCGACTTTGGCTAAGCCGATGTGACGGGTTTTACGCAGACCACCGACCGTTTTGACCCAGCCAAAGGCTTCTTCGA
The DNA here is from genome assembly GCF_024505045.1 of Methylomonas aurea. Lineage (GTDB taxonomy): Bacteria > Pseudomonadota > Gammaproteobacteria > Methylococcales > Methylomonadaceae > Methylomonas > Methylomonas aurea. The sequence goes on from NZ_JANIBM010000003.1 coordinate 279,822, forward strand.
CGATTTTGCGTCGCTTGAGGCTTTGGGTATGGCCTTTGCCGAGAGCGGGAGGGTGTCCTGAATTTTGAGTAAACGGGGTTTTAACGGTTCAGCATCTGGTCTTCAAATTGAATGCTAAACCGATTTAAAGCCGCTTTCCAGTCATGTAATGGCATGGTCCATTTTTTACTGATATTCATCAGCGCCAGATAAAACAGTTTCGATAATGCTCGATCGTACCGTTACACCGAAGCCCTCGACTAATGGTGCTGGTGGAGCGTTGTAGAAATCGCGCTATCGCTCGGATACTGTAGTTTTGTTGCTTCAGACTGCTGATTGTGACTCGATCTTCAGGATGAAGCTGTTGATAGTGTTTTGAAGTCATTTCCATGTGCATACCTTACTGGCTTTTGGGTGTTGCACTTCACTTTTGAATCAGCCTTCTTGGATTGCTTGGCTTTGGGGTTTTTCACCAGCCTGTTAGCGGTTGCATTACTTGCTATTAAGCGAGTAGGGTTTTTCAACGTAAACAAATAGCAAAGCTGACGGAATTAACGTTAGGAAAAACCCTAGCGGAAGAAACGCCCAAAATAGCCAGGTTTGTTCGTTGAGTGGCGGATAAAAATGTTTAATAACCAGGAATATGAATTTCAATGCCAGTCCGTGTATAAGATAATACGAATAACTCATGTTTCCCAGCCAGCGCATTGGGTTCAAGGAGAACAGTCGGGCAGTAAAATTAGGCGGAGAAAAACATTCCAGGCAAAAAAGATAAAAAAGTACAAATATGATCGGGTAGCGCCAGTAATCGTTAATATTCAAATTGTCGATTACGGCAATTGAAGCGATTGCCAGCAAAAGCGCCGGAAAGCCCAGGTGCAAAGTTTTTTGCGGGGGATGGTTGCTGACCGTTTCGTAGAGTAATATACCGGAAACGAACATCAGCAACCGAACGTGCCCCGGATAATGGTTAAAATAAAAGAAAAACAATATGCTAAGCAGCAAGAATAAGGTAATCCTCAGCTCGCTTGGCCAGGATCTTAAGTTTAGGCAAAATATTATAAACGGCGTTATTAAATAATAGAAAAACTCGTAACTCAACGACCAGGCGACGGTTATTATCGGCTGAATGTCGAACAGTCCCGGCATTAACAAATAGTTCTTTGCAATATAAATTGCGCCCGGGATCAGTCCTTGTGGTATTTTCGATTCGCTTGGAAAAACTGCGGACAATAGCAGATAAATAATAAATACTACGGTAAATGTCGGATAAATTCTCTGTATTCGACGTTTGATATAGGTCAGGAAAGGCTTTCTTTTTTTAATCAGCATTCCATATATCAAAAAACCGCTCAGCACAAAGAATAAATCGACGCCGATATGTCCTACGCCAAGCAGATATTTAGAAAGGTTAAAAGTCAAGCTGTTCGGATCAATCCAGGGGTTTGCGAGCGTGGTGTAATGCACTAAAAAGACTAAAAATACCGCAAAGCCGCGAATCCCTTCCATCGAAACTATCGTGTTATGGTCGGCATGAGTTAGCGTAAACGGGTTGTTGGGCCAATTCATGGATGTTGTCTAATATTGAAAAATGCGAATATTTTTATCCGGAATTCGAATCCGGACCGGTTGAGTGGGTTTATCTGCCTGAGTCGGCTGAAGTAGTCAGCAGAGTATAGGCAAACAAGTTACGCCTTGTAGCGCTTGGACTATAACAGAAGGCCTGGGCGAAGCGAAAACGGTAGGCGAAAAATTGCCGTTTGCGTGATCAAGCATTGGAGTTGGGTTATTAAGACGGCACGGCAGGGACAGCCTTCGTCGGTCATGGTTGTCTTGCCAATATGATGTGTTTCCGCTCGCCTGATGGGTAGAGTTCACCGTTCGGGGCGCTCTGCTCCATCAGGAATTCGGTCACGAATCAGATTTGCTTGACGTTGATATTCAACGTCTGGATCCGGTAAGCGATTTGCCGAGGGGTCATGTCCAGCAAGCGGGCGGCCTTGGCTTGCACCCAGCCGCTTTGCTCCAGCGCGGCGATCACCCGTTCCCGCTCGTCCATGCTCTCATCGTGCAGATCGACGTGCTTGATCGATTGGGGCGTGCGGCTGATGCCGATTTCGTTTTCCAGGCCGGTGCTGGCAATGACGTCGCGGTCGATGATGCCGTCGGCGCTCATGATCGCGGCGCGTTCCAGCCGGTTTTCCAGTTCGCGTACGTTGCCGGGCCAGTCGTGCTTCATCAGGATGCGGATCGCGCTTTCCTTGATTTCCAGCGGCCGGCCGCCCTGTTGTTTGGATATCCGGTTCAATAGAAACGCCGACAGTTCCGGAATGTCCTCGATCCGCTCGCGCAACGGCGGCATATTGATCGGCATGACGTTAAGCCGGTAATACAAGTCCTCGCGGAAATTGCCGTCCGCCACTTCCTGCTCCAGGTTGCGGTTGGTCGCGGCGATGATGCGGACGTTGACTTTCAGCGTGCGGACGCCGCCGACCCGTTCGAACTCGCCTTCTTGCAATACCCTGAGCAACTTGGCTTGGAACGAGGCGGAGATTTCGCCGATTTCGTCGAGAAACAGCGTGCCGCCGTCGGCCAATTCGAACCGGCCCTTACGTTGGCCGATCGCGCCGCTGAATGCGCCTTTTTCATGGCCGAACAATTCCGATTCCAGTAAGGTATCCGGCAGCGCGGCGCAGTTCAGTTTCAGGAACGGGCCGTTGGCGCAGGCCGAATTGAAATGGATCGAGCTGGCGACCACTTCCTTACCGGTGCCGGATTCGCCGCGGATCAACACCGTGGTGTGCCATTTCGCCACCTGGCGAATGATGTCGAAAACCTTCAGCATCGGCTCGGAGTGGCCGATGATGTTCTCGAAACGGTAATTCTTGACCAGGGTCTGCTTCAAATAGTCGCGTTCGTTCACCAGCTCGTTTTGCTTGCGTTCCATGACCCGCAGCATGTTGACGCTATGCGCGATCAGGTTGGCGACCATTTCCATGAAACGGGCGCGTTCGCCCAGAAACGTGGCGTCGCAGGGTTGGGCCGCCAGAATCCCGACCACTTCGCCTTGTTCCACCGCCAGCGGCGAGCCGATGAACGGCAGGTCCGGATCGTAAACGCCCAAGCGGCTCAGGAATCGCGGTTCGTCGGCAATACGTTCGACCACAATCGTGCTGCCTTCGTCGAGAATGGCGCCGACCAGGCCTTCGCCGGGCTGGTAACGTACCGAGCGGTCGATGCCTTCGCCGTAAATCTCGCAAATGCCCATGCTGTCGTCTTCGATGTCGCGTAATGTGATCATGCCGAAACGCAAGCCGCTGCGCTTGTGCAAAATCTCCAAAATGCCTTTCAGTTTGCTACGCAAATCGTGGGTGCTGTTCAGCAATTGGCTGACCATGTAGAGCGTGTCCAGCTCCGACTCGACCAGTAATAATCGTTCACTCATGGATGCTCACCATGGCCGAATTTTTTTGACAGGGAAAACTGAGTTTGAAACTGCAGCCGTTTTGGTAATCGGGATCGATCTCGATCATGCCGCTGTGCTGGTTGACGATTTCCTTGACCATCACCAAGCCCATGCCGGCCTGCGCGCCTTTCAGATTCTGCGAGGTGGTGAAGAAAGGTTCGAATACCTTGCTGCGCTGGTTGGCCGGAATCCCCGGCCCGCTGTCGGAAATGCTGACGTTGACCCAGTCGCGATCGGTCGCCGTGGTGATTTTGATCAACCGTTCGCGGCTACCGGCGCGGTTCATCGCATCGACCGCGTTATCGATCAATTGTTTGAACAACATCCGCAGTTTGTTCTCCGAGCCCAATACGCTGGGCAACACCGGATTCGGCAGCCAATCGACCACGACGCCGTTGGCCAGGAATTTATTGCTGTGTAACAGCATGACTTCGTGCAACAGTTGGTTCAGATTGACCGGAACCACGGCCGCTTCCGGAATTTCCGGCACGCAGCGCTGCAGCGTTTCCAGGGTTTCTTCGCCCATCTTTTGCACTTGACCGAGCAACTCGCGCAGCGGGCGGTTGCTGGCATCGTTGCGCTGGCCCATTATCTGGATCGCCGCGTTGATTTGATTCAACGGCTGGCGGATCTGGTGCATCGCTCCCAGCAAGGTCTCGCGAATACTGCGGATGTGTTCCTCTTCGGCCAGCAGGGTTCTGAGCGACTGTACCTGCAGCTTTTCCTGTTGTCGCCTGAGGGTGGTGATGTCGTTGATCGTCAATAACAAGTAATCCTTGGATTGGCGGGCAAAAAAACTGTCGGCGCAGACGTCGTTTTCGATGAACCAGTTGCCGGAGCAGGAAAACCAGCGCGCCCCGCGCAGGCCGCTGCCTTCGATACGGATTTCCCGGTTGGAGAAACCGTGTTGGCGGTTGACGTTGCCGCCCCACAGATCGCCCATTTCCTGCTCCAGTGCATCCAGAAAAAACAACGCCGGCTCGTCCTTGTCCAATTCGCTGATCAGCATCTTGTACATTTGATTGTCCAGCACCACGCGTTTGTCGCTGTCCAAAACCGCCATTGCTACCGGCGATGCGTTCAGCACCGATTCGATCAATTGCTTCTGGTTATTGACCTGTTGTTCGGCATAGTGGGCCTGGGTTACGTCGCGGTGCATGCCGATGTAATGGCTGATCGCGCCCCTTTCATCGAGCATCGGCGCGATGGTCAAGTCGGCCAAGTAACGCTGCCCCAGCTTTTGCCGGTTGACCAATTGCCCGTGCCAGACCTGTTTGCGAGAAATGGTGTGCCACAAATCGTAATAGATCTGTCTCGGCGTGGATTTGTCGGACAGTTGCGATTCGTTTTTACCCAAAATCTCGGCGGCGTTATAGCCGGTGACTTCGGTGAATGCATCGTTGATATAAAGAATATTGGCTTTCTTGTCGGTAATCGAAATCGCTACCGGAGCCTGCTCGACGGCCTTGACGAACAACGAAAACGGTAACGTTTTACTTGGATTTTTGGCAATCGCCATCGCGGGAGCGTTTCCGGCGCTTGCCGTTAACAGTTCGGCGGTGTCGCTGGCGATCTGGCTTTGCAGAAAGTCTGGAGTCGATTTGCTCATGCGCACGGGTCTCGGCTGATTTATGAATTCACAAAAAGCTAGCAATTTGAGCGCCAAATACAAATTTGCCCGGTGTCGCCGCCTAAATCCCGACGATTTGTGCGGTTTGCGACAATTTTGAACCCGGTTGTTTCGCCTCTGTATTTTTTGACACAGAGTTTTTCGGAGCCGATTTTGGTGTTTTTGCACTAAAACGGTGAGCTGGCGGACGTTTGCGACGTTGGCACAAATGATGCTGCAGAGTAAGCAAAACACCAGGTTCGAAGCGATGAGCGAATACTTACTTCTGATATTGGGTACGGCGTTGGTCAATAACGTCGTGCTGGTCAAGTTTCTCGGATTGTGCCCGTTCATGGGCGTTTCCAACAAGCTCGACACGGCGCTGGGCATGGGCTTGGCCACCACCTTCGTGTTGACGCTGGCGTCGGCCGCCAGTTGGGTATTGGAACACCGGCTGCTGATACCGTTCGATATCGGTTTTTTGCGGGTGTTGGGATTCATTCTGGTGATTGCCGCCGTGGTGCAATTCACCGAAATGGTGATTCATAAAACCAGTCCGGTCATGTACCAGGTGCTGGGGATTTTCCTGCCGCTGATTACGACCAATTGCGCGGTACTGGGTGTGGCCTTGCTCAACATCCAGCAGAAATACGATTTCGTGCAAAGCCTGCTATTCGGCTTTGGCTCGGCAATGGGTTTTACCCTGGTGATGGTGCTCTTCGCCGGTCTGCGTGAACGCTTGGCGCTCATGGCGGTACCGGCGCTTTTTTCGGGGACGCCCATCGCTTTTATCACCGCCGGCATTTTATCGCTGGCATTCATGGGGTTTGCGGGTCTTTATACTAAATAAGAGGCGCATTATGTACGTACTGTCCGCCATCGTTGTTTTGACTGCGCTGGGGTTACTGCTGGGATTGGCGCTGGGGATTGCCGGAAAGTATTTGAAAGTAGAGGCCGATCCGCTGATCGAAAAAGTGGAGGCGTTGATGCCCGGTTCGCAATGCGGCCAATGCGGTTTTCCCGGCTGCCGGCCCGCGGCCGAAGCCGTCGTGTCGGGTGCCGCGCCGGTGACTTTGTGCCCGCCGGGCGGTACGTCGCTGGTGGAACAACTGGCCAAGTTATTGGGCGTGGAAGTCGATTTGAGCCAGACTCAGGACCAGGAGCCGATGGTGGCCCGGGTCAGCGAGGAAACCTGCACCGGTTGCACCCGCTGCTTCAAGGTCTGCCCGACCGATGCGATCGTCGGCGCGCCGAAACAAATCCATGCCGTTGTCGCCGATGCCTGTATCGGCTGCAAAAAATGCGTCGAAGTCTGCCCAACCGAATGTCTGCAAATGTATCCGATCGAAGTGACCCTGCGCAATTGGCGCTGGCCGAAACCGCTGGCCGCCTGACGGAGTAGCCTATGTTCGCATTGTTCGAAAATCCCCGCTTGCGCGGCGGCATTCATGCCGAGGAGCATAAAACCGAGACCTCGTCGCTGCCGATTGCGACCGATTTTCCGTTGCCGAAGAAACTCTATATCCCGGTGCAGCAGCATGTCGGCAAACCGGCCGAACCGTTAGTCATGGTCGGCGACAAGGTGTTGAAAGGCCAATTGCTGGCTTACAGCCAAGGCACGATTTCGGCGCCGGTGCATGCGCCGACCTCGGGTACCATCGTCGATGTCAAGGACTTTCCGGCGCCGCACCCGTCGGCCTTACCGATACGCACCGTTGTGCTGGAAAGCGATGGCCTCGAGCAATGGGCGGAGTTGAATGTCGTGGAAGATCCGTTTCAGCTCGATCCGGAAGAAATTTGCCTGCGGGTCGGCGCAGCCGGCGTGGTCGGTCTGGGCGGCGCGGTTTTTCCGTCGGCCGTGAAGCTGAGTCTGGGCCGCAAAAACAAGATTCATACCTTGCTGATCAACGCCGGCGAATGTGAACCCTATCTGACTTGCGACGACCGGTTGATGCAGGAGCGGGCGGCCGAGATAGTGGCCGGAATCCGGCTGATGCTGCGCGGGATGGATGCTCCCAAAGCCTTGGTCGGTATCGAGGACAACAAGCCGGAAGCCTTTGCCGCGATGCGCGAGGCCACCCGGAATTTACCTAACATCGTCGTCTCGCAAGTGCCTACCCGCTATCCGATGGGCTGGGATAGGCAAATGTTGCGCTATCTGACCGGCCAGGAAATACCTGCCGATGGCCGCGCCACCGACATCGGCGTCGTGGTGCATAACGTCGCCACAGCCTATGCGGTTTATAAAGCCGTATGTTTGGGGCAGCCGTTGATCAGCCGGGTGGTGACGGTGTCCGGTGCGGCGTTGGCAAAGCCGCAGAACGTCGAAGTGCCGATCGGCACGCTGATGTCGGAAGTTTTGGCCTATTGCGGCCTGGACAAAGCCAAAATGGCGCGACTGGTGATGGGCGGGCCGATGATGGGCGATGCGTTACCGATTGCCGAGGTGCCGGTGGTCAAAGCCTGTAACGGCATACTGGCTCTGTCGCATGCCGACATCGAAGAGCCGGAAGTGCAACCGTGCATTCGGTGCTCGAGCTGCGTGACGGCCTGTCCGGTCGGGCTGTTACCGTTGGAGATGGCCAGCCGGATTAAGGTCAACCAACTCGATGCGGCGGTGGATTTGGGATTGAAGGATTGCATCAGTTGTGGCAGTTGTTCTTACGTCTGTCCGTCCAATATACCGTTGGTGCATTACTTCAAATTCGCGTCCGGCGAACTGGTCAAGCGCCAACAAGCCGAACATAAAGCCGAGCAAACCAAGCGCTTGATCGAAGACCGCAACCACCGGATGGAACGCATTCGCTTGGAGGCCGAAGCCGAAGCCCAGCGTGCCGCCGAGGCCCGCGCCGCCAGGTTGGCCGCCCAACAGCAGGCGCAGCAAGCTAAAGCAGAAGGTACCGAAAAAACCGCCCCAGGCGTTGCCGCCGAGGAGACCGCATGAGCAGCAAACCGATCAGCGGACCGCATACTGCGGTCAGCCGCCGCGTGGATCAAATCATGTGGCTGGTGATAAAGGCCATGGCGCCGGCGATCGCCTGCGGCATATTTTTGTTCGGTTGGCCGGCCTTATACCTGCTGGCAACAACCGTGGCGGCTGCGCTGCTATTCGAAGCGTTTAGTCTGAAAGTGAAAGGAGTTGCCGCGTTGCCGTTTCTGCGCGACGGCTCAGCTATCGTCACCGGCTTGTTGGTAGCGATGACGTTACCGCCCTGGGCGCCGTGGTGGATAGGCGTGGTCGGCGCGGCGATTGCAATCGTGTTGGGCAAACACGTCTACGGCGGTTTGGGACAGAATTTGTTCAACCCGGCCATGCTGGCGCGGGTGGCTTTGTTGATTTCTTTTCCGATTGAGATGACGACCTGGGCCAACGTTTCGCCGCTGTTTACCGGGCCAGGGGTAATCGAGAGTTTGGGTATTACCTTCGGCAGTTTGCCGAATGCCGATGCCGTGACCGGCGCCACCACGCTAGGTTACGTTAAAACCGAATTCTCCCAAGGCCGCTTGCTTCCCGGCAGTTTGTTGGAATATTCCGGTTTTCTGGCCTTCATCGGCTGGGAGCGGGGTAGCCTGGGCGAAACTTCGTCGTTGCTGCTTTTGGCGGGCGGCATCTGGTTGATGTGGCAGGGCGTAATCAAATGGCATATTCCGGTATCGTTATTGCTGAGTATTGTTCTGTTGTCGAGCCTGTTTCATTTACTGGATAGCCAGCACTATCTCGGGCCCTGGGTGCATTTGAATTCCGGTGCGGTGATGCTGGTAGCTTTTTATATCGCCACAGATTACGTCACCTCGCCGAATACGCCGTTGGGTCAAATTATTTTCGGTGCCGGCTGCGGCATGTTGATTTACGTGATCCGCACTTGGGGCGGCTATCCGGAAGGCACCGGCTTTGCAATCTTGTTGATGAATGCCGTGACGCCGTTGATCGACCATTACATCCGTCCGCGGATTTACGGCCGTTACCGTAACGGCAAGCCGCTCGACATTTCCAACTCCTGAGGCCGGCCATGAGTTCCGAACCCGTAAAACCTCAAGCTAGGCTGAAAGCCGGCGAATTGTTGGCTTTGGCATTGCAACGTTGGGCGTCGTTCCGGCAGCAGCTGGCGCAGTGGCTGCAACCCGACAACCTGCAGCAATTAAGGCCGCAAGTTAAATTTCAGGCCGGCGTATTAGCCGGGTTTGCGCTGTTGGCTGCGATTCTGTTGGGTGTTGCCGACCTGGCCACCCGCGGCGTGATCGAATTGCGCTTGCGCGAAGATTTGCAGGCCAATTTGGCCCAGGTAGTGCCGGCCGAATTGCACGATAACGATCTGCTGCAGGACAGTGTGATGCTGGATGCCCGCGATAACAATCTTGGAAGCGAGCAAATCGAGGTGTATTTAGCCAAGCAAGCTGGGATCGTCAATGCGGTATGTTTTAAATTCGTCGCGCCGGACGGCTATGCCGGGCCGATTACTCTGGTGATGGGCGTCGACCGCAACGGCGAAATTCTCGGCGTGCGGGTCATTTCTCACGTCGAAACTCCCGGCCTGGGCGACAAGATCGAAGTCACCAAATCGAAATGGGTATTGGGATTCAACGGCAAATCGCTGGATAACCTGACCGTCGAACAATGGGCCGTGAAGAAAGACGGCGGCGTGTTCGACCAATTCAGCGGCGCGACGATCACGCCGCGCAAAGTGGTGCAGGCGATCAAGCGCGGTTTGGATTTTTACAAGTTGCACCAGGCGGAATTGCTGGCTGCCGGTTAACCGTCTGTTAGCAAGCTCGCCGAGCGCCGACTGCGTCGGTGCCGATTAGGCACAAAGCGCAAACAGTTTTTATAAGGGAGCGTAGCTGTCATGAATCTGTCGATTCTATTCTCTGCACAATATCGAAAAATCGCCCGCGACGGTTTGTGGGACAACAATGTGGTGCTGACCCAGAACTTGGCGCTGTGTCCGTTATTGGCCGTCACCGGCACTGCGACCAACGGCTTGGGCATGGGCTTGGCAACGATGGTGGTGATGGTGGCTTCCAACGCCGCGGTTTCGGTCAGCCGGCATTTGATCCCGTCGGAAATTCGGATTCCGATTTTCGTGCTGCTGATTGCGGCGCTGGTGACGCTGGTCGATATTTTTCTGAATGCCTGGATGCACGAATTGCATAAAGTGTTGGGCTTGTTCATCCCGTTGATCGTGACCAACTGCGTGATTCTGGGCCGTGCCGAAGCCTTTGCTTCCAAACAACCGGTGATGCCGTCGATGTGGGACGGTCTGATGATGGGCGTCGGCTTTACCGGAGCGATGGTAGTGTTGGGGGCGATGCGCGAGATTAGTTCGACCGGTACTTTATTTGCCAACGCTTCGGTTCTGCTTGGCGAAAGTTTTCGCTTTCTGGAGACCGTGTTGATACCGGAATACAAAGGTTTTTTACTAATGGCGTTGCCGCCGGGCGGCTTTATCATGCTCGGGTTCATGGTTGCCTTGAAGCGGCTGTTGGATCGCAGAATTGCGGTCAAGCCGGCCCCGCTAGTGGAGGCGGCGGTAGAGGTGGTCGACGAGGATGCGGTCGCGGTGGAATAACAGGAGTCGAAGATGAATGTAGGGGTATGTTACGCACAGGCCGATCGGCAAATTTGGTTGCGTCTGGAAGTGCCCGAGGGCAGCACCATCGCCGATGCGATCGAGTTGTCCGGCGTGTTGAAGCAAATTCCGGAGATTGATCTGGAAACGCAAAAAGTCGGTATTTTCGGTAAACTAGCCAAGCTGGATGCGCCGGTCAAGGAAGGCGATAGGGTGGAGATCTACCGCAAAATCACTGCCGATCCTACCCAAGTTCAGCGGCGGCGGGTGGCGTAACGATGTATGTCTGCATTTGCAAAGCGGTGACCGATAGCCAGCTCGATGCCGCGATCGCCAGAGGGCTATGTTCGCGCAAGCAGTTGTTCCATTGTTTCGGCGTGGGTGGCGACTGCGGCAAATGCAACAAGGACATTGCCAGAATCTTGACCGATAAATCTGCCGGACGCTTGCGCCAAGCGGCCAACGATCGGCACTGACCAAACACCACAATCCAGGAGAATAGACATGCAAGGGGACAAAAAAGTTATCGAATACCTGAACAAGGTATTGGAAAACGAATTAACCGCGATCAACCAATACTTTTTGCATGCCCGGATGTTCAAGAACTGGGGTTTGCAAAAACTCAACGAAAAGGAATACCACGAGTCGATCGACGAAATGAAACACGCCGACAAACTGATCGAGCGGGTGTTGTTTCTGGAAGGTTTGCCCAATCTGCAAAGCCTGGGCCGCTTGATGATAGGCGAAAATCCGCGGGAAATGCTGGAATGCGACCTTAAGTTGGAGCTGCTGGCGTTGCCGCTGTTGAAAGAAGCGATCGCTTACTGCGAATCGGTCAACGATTACATTTCCCGCGAAGTGCTGGAGCACATACTGGAAAGCGAGGAAGAACATGTCGATTGGCTGGAAACCCAGTTGGATTTGATCGAAAAAATCGGCTTGCAAAACTATTTGCAATCGCAAATGTAACGTCCGATATTCCTGCGCATCGTCTGCGCCGTTTAGCCTTTCCAGGCGCGGACGATTCATCCAGGTAGTATCCCTCAGTGCGTTGTTCCAAAATTCCGTTTTCAGCGTTTAGCGATAACGCTTTGTCGCTATCTCCCGCGATTACAAGCTAATATTTTCCGCCCGTTGCCAACAGTCGGTCCTAATAGGTTATCCTTATTCCGACCGGCAGTGGCGCCCTCAGGTTGGTCGATTCAGGGATGTTTTGGCGTATCGCATCCCGCTCGCTGGCGCATAACGGCTAAAGGCCGCCGATTTTTCAATCCCTATTGCTGGAATGGAGCGTATGCCGCAGAGTGCTTTTACCCTGGAATCCTTGCTGGAAACTCACGACTTGCCGCTGGTCATTATCGGTGCCGATTTGAATGTGGTGGCGGTCAATCGTGCTTGGGAATTGGGTTTCGGCGCGACGCGGCAGAGCAGGGTGGGTAAACCTTGCTGTGCAGACAACCGTGATTGCCGGCACCGGAAAATGTTCAGGACATTGGAGTCGTACGCCGGGGTTTATCCGGATTACAGTGACGCGGAGGCGCCGTATTCTTTGAATGTGCGCGGTTTTCCGTTGTTGGATGCCGATGCCACTCTGTATCTCGGCGAAGTGCAGACGCCGCTTCACAAATGCCCGTCCGCCGATTCCGCGGCGATGATGGTCGGCAAGTCGGCGGTATTCAACGAATTTAGAACCCGGCTGTGCCAAGCCGCGGAAACTCAAGCGGCGGTAATGCTGCTCGGCGAAACCGGCACCGGTAAGGAACTGGCCGCCGAGTTTGTACACCGGAATTCCAAACAGGCGAACGGCGAATTCGTCATTGTCGACTGTACCATCCTGGGTGAAGACTTGTTCGAAAGCGAATTGTTCGGCCATGAAAAAGGCGCGTTTACCGGCGCTACGGCGGCAAAGAAGGGCCTATTCGAATTGGCCGACAACGGGACTTTGTTTTTCGACGAAATCGGCGATTTGCCATTGTCGCAACAACCCAAACTGCTGCGAGCCCTGGAAAGCGGCCAATTTCGCCGGGTAGGCGGCACTGCGATGCAAAAAGCCAAAGTCAGGGTGGTTTGTGCGACGCATCGGAATTTGGCGGAAATGGTCAAGCAAGGCCAGTTTCGCGAGGATTTGTTTTACCGACTCTCGGTGTTCCCGGTGGAGACGCCGCCGTTACGCCAGCGCAAACAGGATTTACCGGTATTGATCGACTATTTTCTGGGTCAACTCGCGGCAGGAGGTGCCGGCTATAGCTTGACGCAACCGGCGTTGGTGAAGATGATCCAATACGACTGGCCGGGGAACATTCGCGAGTTGCGTAACTGTCTGCAATTAGCCGCCGGATTGTGCAAGGATCACAAGATACAGGATGGCGACATTCACTTCATGCAGCGTCCGGTCGAAAATGGCAATAGCGGCAACGCCGTCGACGCGAAACCGGAATCGGCGCAACTCACCGGGCTTGCCCAGTACGAAGCCGAATTTATCGGTAGTTTGATGAAAAAATATCAGGGCAACCGTAAACTGATCGCGGCCGAAATGAATATCAGCGAAAGAACGCTATACCGTAAACTTAATCGGCTTCACTTGAGTTAGGCCACCGGATACGATGATGGAATCCAATTTAATCAACTGGACGCTAGACAACATCGGCAACCAGCAGCGCAACGGCTTCACGCCGCCGCGCGACATGCGGGAAACGATCGCCCAGATCAAAGCCTTGCCGCCGCTGCCGGGTAGTGCGATGCGCATCCTGAATCTGATCGGCGACCCGCACGCCGACGTTGCCAAGTTGGCCGAAATTATTGAGCTCGACCCGCTCTTGACTGCCCAGATCATCCGTTGGGCCAGTTCCTCGTTGTACGGCTACCGCGGCAAAATCACGACCGTGCATGATGCGATCAGTAGGGTGCTCGGGTTTAATTTCGTATTGGATCTGGCGCTGGGCCTGGCGGTGTTGGCACCGCTGAAATCGCCGAAGGAGGGACAGATCGGGACCCGGATGTTTTGGACCCACGCGTTGGCCAGCACCCGGTTGATGGCGCAACTGGCCGCGGCGATGCCGGAGCCGATGCGGCCGAATTCGCAAGAATTGTTTCTGGCCGGGTTGATGCACAACATCGGTTTTCCGCTGTTGGGCCACCGTTTTCTCGACGAATTCAATTACCTGAGCGGCCTGATCAACGCCAATCCGAATCTGGCGATCTTTAATCTGGAAAATTTCGCCTTCGGTTTAAACCATACCGAAATCGGCGCTTGGCTAATGAATGTCTGGTCGATGCCGCGGACGATTACCGATATTGTCTACCATCACCACAACCCTTGTTACCGTGGCGAACATCATCTGTTGAACTTGCTGACCTTCTACAGCGATTGTCTGTTGGGCAAGTTGGGCATAGGCGATGCGGCGAACCAGCTTTGTCCGGAAGACGTGCCTGCGCTACTGGGACTGGACGAAGCGGTCTGCCAGCGCATTCTCGACAGTCAAAACGACGAGATTAGTTACATTCTGGCAACTGCCGAGCAATTGACTGATTGAGCGGAGGATCGCCCCGTCGAATTGGTCATGGCGTTGGCGGGTTGGCCTAGGGTTGGCAAGAGCCACCTAAACCCCCGCTGCTTACCACTCGGCCGCGAGTAGGGGCGGCGGCGCAAGGCTATGCGCCGAACAGGCTGGTATAATCCCGATTAAGTCGATGAATGGTTGGTTTCCACCAAGATTTTTAACTTGGAGCCGGGTTTTATGTCGGCTTTGTTGCGCGGCACGTTGTTCCATTTGCGCAATTCGGTGACATTGACGTTGAATTTCTTCGAGATCTGGCCCAGGGTGTCGCCCGGTTTGACCGTGTAGCTGATTTGCTTGATGGCTGGAACCGTTGAAGCCACGGTAATGCCGCCGTTGGTCTTTTTGATAGTCAGTTTTTGGCCAGGTTTCAATCCTGTCTTTTTCGGTAGCTTGTTCCAGCTCACGATGTCGTCCTGATCCACCGAGAAGTGCTGAGCGACTTGGGATAGTGTATCGCCTTTCTTGACGATATACATCTGTTTGGCAATTTGTACCGGGGCTGGCGATTGTACTGCAGGGGCTGCTGCGGCTACGCTGGTAGCTTCGCCTTTTTGCGACTGGTTCGACGCTGGGATCAGCAAGATTTTGCCTTGCGCCACTGATTCGTCTTCGAGATGGTTGACGCTGGCAATTTCTTCGACCGTGGTGTGGTGTTTGCTGGCAATACTCTTCAGTGTCTCTTTCTTACCAACCGTATGGTGTTCCCAACGGATGCGTTCTTCGTGCGGCAGTTCCGCCAGTTTTTCTTTAAATTTGTCGGCTTTGTCGATTGGGATCAGCAAATGTTGGGCGCCGTTCGGATCGGTGCTCCAACGGTTGTAGCCTGGATTCAGCTTCAGAAAATCGTCTAGCGGGGTTTGCGCCAATTCCGCGGCTTTGCCCAAGTCAATCTGAGATTTTACGTCGACCAGTTCGAAGTAAGGCTGGTTAGCGTACTGGTGCAGGTTGACGTTGTACTTCTCCGGGTTGGCGAAAATTTTTGCGATGGCTAATAGCCTGGGCACATAAGCCGCGGTTTCGCTGTTCAGATCCAGTGACCAGAAATCGGTGGGCTGGCCCCGCTCGATATTCCGATCCAAGGCATTTTTGATGTTGCCCTTGCCGGCGTTATAAGACGCCAACGCCAGCAGCCAGTCGTTATTGAACGTTTCGCTGAGCTCTTTTAAAAACGTCGTGGCGGCCTGGGTCGATTCGACCACGTCGCGGCGGCCGTCGTACCAGCTATTTTGTTTCAGGCCGTACAGCTTGCCGGTCGGCGGAATAAACTGCCACAAACCCGATGCCTGTGCCGGCGACATCGCGTCCGGGCGGAAAGCGCTTTCCACGGCCGGCAACAAAGCCAACTCGCCGGGGATATTTTTGGCTTCGATTTCGTTCAGGATGAAATACAAATAGGGCTCCGCCCGCTGTTGTACACGCGACAGATAGTCCGGATTGCGCAAGTACCAGTTCAGCTCGCGGTCAATCCGAGGGTGGTCGATATCCGGCAACGCATACAGCGACAGCATTCTGTCCCACAGCGTGTTATGTTCTTTGGCCGCTGCGGGTTTTTTAGATGAGCCTGCACCTTTGCCATTACGGGTAAATACGGAAAACTTGCTCGTCGAAGACTGGGTCAAGTGGTCTTTCTGAGCTTGTTGGCTACACCCTGTAACCAGCAAAATAGGTAGTAGATAAGACAGATGACGGGCTGATTTTTTAGAAATTGAGCGGGGCATTGTCTGAACTCGCTAAAATAAAAAAATTAGATCCTAGCATGGCTTTCCGAAATAGCCAAAAAAACATAGCCTTATCGGTTGAATAGATGAAAAGACAATTCTTGTTTGCGCTATACCAAACCCCGAGGGGAAAGCTGTTGCAAACCATGGAGGCTAGCTACCTGAAGCGTTCGATTACCGTCAGTTGCAAACAAAACCAATTGCAAATCGGCGGACTGGGGTGGGAGAGCGAGTTCGTCGATTTTTCGCTTTATCGCAATTATTTGATTGTTGATCGCAAGGCGCTGGGTGATGCAGATGCGCTTAAAGTCGCCGCCAAGGCTTTTAATTTGCCGATCCAGACCGAGTCGATGGACTTGGTAATATTGCCGCATATACTCGAGTTCGATGCGCGCCGATTTCAGACTCTGCGCGAGGTGAACCGGGTGTTGAAACCGGGCGGCGAATTGGTGGTATTGAATTTCAGCCCATTCAGCTTGGCGGTGCGATTCCAGTTTTTGTGGGACAGAAAATTGACCGATTCCTGGCGAGCCCATTTTATAACCAAGGCGCGGATGTTGGACTGGTTAAAATTGATGAATTTCGAACTGTTGACCGCCGCTGAGTTCGGTCTTGACAGTTACACTATTTCTCACGGTAAGTTCCAATTCGGCCTCGGATCGTTATTCGCGATGGCCTACGGCATCAGGGCTGTAAAAAGGCAATACACTCTGATTCCCCTGACGGTGGAAAAACGGCGGAAAACCAAATTAGCGGCTGCGACGGCAGGCTTGGAGTCGCGTTCACATGAGGATCATTGATAGATGGCGGAAACGGTCAATATTTACACTGACGGTGCTTGCAAGGGTAATCCCGGGCCGGGCGGCTGGGGAGTGTGCATGCAATATAAGGCTTATCGGAAAGAATTGTTCGGCGGCGAAGCTGAAACCACCAATAACCGGATGGAGTTGATGGCGGCGATTCAAGCCTTGGAAACGTTAAACAAACCCTGTAACGTCAGGCTATATACCGATTCCAAATATGTGTTGCAGGGTATTACCGAGTGGATGCCCAATTGGAAAAAGCGCGCCTGGAAAACCGCAGCTAACCAACCGGTGAAAAACGTCGAATTATGGCGGCGCTTGGATGCGGCTATACAACTTCATCGGATCGATTGGGTCTGGGTTAAGGGCCATGCCGGCGTTGCCGGCAACGAACGCGCCGACCAGTTGGCAAACCAAGGCATTGTCCGATTATCCGGTTCTTAAACAATACAACAATAGGTGCGAAATGATAGGTTCGGTAGCGGCAGCATTAATCGCGTTATGGTTTTACAACACGGCACCGCGTTCGGGACGGCCAGCGATCTCCTGGGCGGTGTCGGGCGTAGTGGTTTATTTTTTGGCGGCGGTATTGTGGACCCTGATCGTGACGCCCGCGATCAAGGATACTGCCAGCCACACCCAGAACGGCGTGTTGGTTTTCATCGTCCAATACGCCTACATCGCCTTCGGGGCATCGTCGGCGCTGGCGGTCAATGCCTGGTTGAATAAGGCGGCTTGACGCGGTCGGCGCGATGGCGGGTTGGTCGGTTTACATCATCGAATGTTGCGATGGTAGCCTCTATACTGGTATCGCTACCGATGTCGAACGGCGTTTTCGCCAGCATCTGGCCGGCACAGGCGCCAAGTATTTCAGAACCAAACAGCCCGTTCGGGTCGTTTACACGGAGTCCGAACACGATAGGGTGACCGCCAGCCGGCGAGAGGCTGAGATCAAGCGCATGGCGCGGGCGGAAAAGCTGGCAATGCTGCAATCGGCCCGCTAAGCGAACAAGTTTGTGGTGGGCTTGCAATTACCCGGTGGCTAGGTCCCTGTTAGCCGCAAGTTGGCCGGCTTGTTATCAAAAATTGACTTTAAAACCGGCCTGGACCAAACGAGGCGAGCCGGGCAGGATGCCGCGGGTTCGATCCACGATATAAGTCTCGTCGAGTAGATTTTTCAGCGATACGAAGAAATCGGTGTTGATCGGTTTGGCGTGGTAGGTCGTCGCCACGTTTAACACCACGTAGTCGTCGATTTTGCCGATTTGGCCGTTACCGTTGAGCGGCGCGGTGCCGGTATTGGCAAAATCGCTGAATTGCTCGCCGACGTAAACCGTCTCCAAATGCAGGTCGAAGCCGCTGGCGTGGGCGTAACCGATGGTCGTGGTCAGATTGTGCTCCGGCGAGTAGGGCAGGCGGTTGCCGACAAAGTTGCCGTTGGCCATCGCGATTGCCGTGGCGTTGTTGCAATCGGTGCCGGTCGCCAGGCAGCGGAACGCTGAGGTCATTTCCGCCGTGCCGACCCAAGTGTAAGCCGCTTGCAGGTAGACGTTATGGTCGCTGTCGAACAACGGGCCGAAATCCTGGCGGGCCGACAATTCCGCGCCTTGGTATAAAGCCTGTCCGGCCGCTAGCGGCGTCGAGCCGCCGGCAATGCTGCCGACTGCGTTTTGCTGCAAGAAGTCGGCGTGGAACAAGGTGGCATCCAATTTGGCGCCTTTATAAGGCTTGGTCCTGACTCCCACCTCGTAATTCCAGCTTTTTTCCGGCCCTACGTCCACGACGGTGCCGACATTGCTCAAGGTGTCCTCGGCGCGCGGCGGGGCAAAGCCGCCGTGAAAGCCGAAAAAGGTGGTGATCTTGTCGTTCGGCGCATGCGAGATACCGAAGGCCGGCAGAATTTCGGTCAGCGTGGTATCGCCGGCGAGATTGGTGCGTTTATCCAGGCGGCGAAAATCGACGTGTTCGATGCGAATGCCCGGCGTCAAACTCCAATCGCCGAGTATGAACCGGTTTTGGACAAAGCCCGAGTAGGCATCGGTCTCCCGCTCGTTACGTTCGGCGATCGATGTTAACGTGCCCGTCAAAAATTGCTTATTTTCCTGGGTCCGCTGTTGTTCTTCGAAATGGGCGCGGAAGCCCATGTCGAGTTCGCTGTCGATGCCCAGGGTTTTATGGTTGACATGCAGGCGCGGTTCGACGCCGTAGCTGTAGTAATCGCGTAGCCGGCCCTGAATCGAGTTGCAACTGTTCGGGTCGACCTCTACGCCGGCCAGTCTGGCGTTATTGAAACCGCATTGGTTATCGGTCGTCGTGCTGGCCTGGCGCCACCAATCCCGGTGGAAATGCGACCAGTAGACATTGGTGGTCAACGTGGCGTTGTTATTGATGCTGTACTGGTGGGTGACCGAAGTACCCCAGCGGTCGGTTTTCATCGAGTCGTTTTTAAACGGGTTGTAGCGAATCCCGAAGTTACGCATTTCGGCGTCGGTGATGCCGGAATACGTCAACTGCGAGTCTTCCTGGAAATAGTTGGCGCGAATGGTCAGGGCGTTGTTCGCGTCGATATCGTAGACGCTTTTGATGTTGAAGTCGTTGATGTCGGAATGGGTATTGTCGCGGGCGCCGCGGCTCTCTTTATGGGTAATATCGACGAGGCCGCCGAAATCGCCGACCGTACCGCCGTAGCTGAAATGGCCGTCGTAAAAATCACGGGTACCTCCGGTGAAGCTTAGATAACCGCCGGGTTTGCTGGGCGGATTCGGCGTCAAATAGTTGATGGTGCCGGTGATGGTTTGCGGTCCGTACAAGATTTGCGACGGGCCCTTCAAGACTTCGATACTGGCGAAACGCTCGATCGGCGGATGGTAATAACTGGCATTATCGCCGTATGGAGCGTACGACAGCGGGATGCCATCTTCCAATAGCAAGGTTTTGGTGGAGCGGGTGGGGTTCATGCCGCGGATACCGATGTTCGGCCGCATGCCGAAGCCCTCTTCGTCGCGGGCGTTGACGCCCGGTATTTTTCGCAACGCCTCGTTGACGTTAAATACATGGCTTTCGAACAATTCTTCCTGGGTCAGTACATTGACGGCGCCGGGGATTTTTTGCATGGTTTCGGCGGATTCGACGATTTCCACCACCGGCATCTCCAGCTCCGTATCTTCGGCGACGGCGGCCGCGAGCAAAATCGGGGAATGGCCGAGAATCATAGCGATTTGGCCGGGGATCAGTAGGCGTGAATGTTTTTTCGACATGGCATGATTCCGGATTGAAAATTTCTTTAAATAAGTAGGGGCTTAACAAAATTTAACCAAAGTATACGTTCGCCGGGGTCAAAGGTAAATGATAATGCATATTGTTTGCTATTTGGTTTTGGTGAGATCGAGCCGGCTCGATGCGGTCAGGTGCGGGATTTTTTGCGGTTTTTTGGCGTCGCCTGTACCATGCCCGGTCATTTATTAAGTTTGGGGGGAAACCGATGAATAAACATCTACAACAAGTCAGAGCTTTTCACGACAGCTTCGGCATCGCCCAACCGGAAGAGGGCGATAGCGGCCATGTGTCGGATATGGACATCGTCCTGCGCCAAGCCTTATTGCTGGATTGCGCCAGCGACACCTTCAAAGCCATCGCCGCCGGCGATCTGGAAAAGATCCTGGCCGGTCTGTTGGACTTGGCGTTCAACGCGTTGGCGGCGATCGCGACCCGCGGCGATGATGTAGTCGCTGTTGCCGCCAATTGGCGGCAGGACGGTTCGGTGTTATCGGTGGTCAGGGTTTTGTCCGATAAGGTCAACCAATGCGCATCCGGCGAAACTGTGCATTACTCGGGTTTGTACTCGATCTGCGTGCATCTGGCGCAACGTTTCGTCAATGCCGACTTCGACCAGGCGTTCCAAATTTTGCAGCGCCATTTGCTAAGCGGGCAGGGCGATGCGGTACGGATCGATTTGAGTCCGGCTTTGTTCGAATAATCCAGCTGCGATGCTAGAACAACGCTACAAGTTGGGTTTCGTCGGCATCGGTCTAATGGGCCGGCCACTGGTGTTGCGTCTGCTGCAGGCCGGCTATGCAGTGAGGGTGTGGAATCGGGACCCGGAAAAAACCCATCCGGTCGCCGAGGCTGGCGCTGAGGTTTGCGGTTCCGTTGCCGAACTGGTTCGCGCTACCGACGTGACGATTTTATGTCTAGCCGATACGGCTGCGGTGGAACAGGTGGTGGTGCAACAGGTGCTGAATTATGGCGGTTCGGGCAAATTGCTGATCGACTTGTCCAGTATCGATCCGGAAACCACGCGGCGGCTGGCCCGGGAGTTAAAAGCCGCTTGCGGCATGGCTTGGGTCGATGCGCCGGTTTCGGGAGGCACCGCGGGAGCTGAGCAAGGAACCTTAGCCATCATGGCGGGAGGCGATGCCGCCGATATTGCCGTTGCGCGCGAAGTGTTGCGGCCTTTGTATAGCCGCCTGACGCACATGGGGCTGGTCGGTAGCGGCCAGACTACCAAGATTTGCAATCAAATGATCGTCAGTTGCAATGTGCTGGCCATCGCCGAAATGATGGCTTTGGCCAAAGCGGCCGGCGTCGACGCGGCCAAAATTCCGGAAGCCTTGGCCGGAGGCTTCGCCGATTCCAAGCCGCTGCAAATCGTCGGGCCGGAAATGGCCGCGGAGTGCTTCGAGCCGGTGAAGTGGCGGGTGAAAACCTTGCTGAAGGATTTAAACATGGCCGTCGAACTGGCTGCCAAGCAGGGCAGTGCGGTGCCGATGTCGGGCTTGGCCGCGCAATTGATGCAATTGCACGGCAGCCGCGGATTTCTTGAACAGGACCCTGCGACTTTGGTCAAGCAATACCTCCAATCCTGATGCTGCAGTTCTCTGCCAATCTCAGCCTGCTATTTAACGAATATCCGCTGGCGCAACGGTTCGCGGCCGCCAAGGCCAGCGGATTCGATGCGGTAGAAATTCAGTTCCCCTACAGCGTTCCGGCCGCGGAATTGGGGCAGCTGTTGGATGACAACGGCTTGCGGCTGGTGTTGTTCAATGTCGATGCCGATACCTTGTTGCAAGGCGGCGAAGGTCTCGCCGCGGTGCCGGAAAAGCGCCAGGATTTTCAACGGGCAGTGGAACAGGCGCTACGCTATGCCGAGGTGTTGCGGCCTGGAGCGATAAACGTGTTGCCCGGCCGCTGCCTGAACTCGGAGCGGCTGGCCCAATACCGGGCAACCTTTCTGGAAAACCTGGATTATGCGGCCCGGGCCTTTGCCGGCCAGGGTATCGTCACGGTTTTCGAAGCGGTGAACAGTTTCGATATGCCGGGATTTATTGTCGATAGCAGCGCGCAGATGCTGAAAATACTGCACGACTTGAATCATCCGCAATTGCGCTTGCAATACGACATTTACCACATGAGCCGGATGGGCGAGGATTGCGCCGATTTTCTGCGCCGCCACATCGGCCAGATCGGCCATATCCAGTTTGCCGACTGTCCGGGGCGGGGCCAACCTGGTAGCGGCTCGCTGGATTTTCCGGCTTTGTTCCAAATCATTCGCAAGTCCGATTATTCCGGTTGGACCGGGGCCGAATACCGTCCTGGCGCAGCAACCGCCGACAGCCTGGCTTGGCTGAAAAGCTGCTCGGCAGGCGGAACTGGCGCGGTATAATCGCCCTACCTAATTTGATAGTCCAGCGTATGTCCAAGCATAACTTCACGATTCACCATGCTAGTTTGATTGTTTCCGATACCGAGCAGTCCCTGCATTTTTATCGGGATGTCCTCGGCATGCAACCTATAGAACGCCCACCATTGCCGTTTCCAGGCGCCTGGCTGGCAATTGGCGACCAGCAGATTCATTTGCTGGAGCTGGAAAACCCGGATCCGACAACGGGTCGCCCGGCCCACGGCGGCCGCGACCGCCATGTGGCGATGCATATCGATTCGGTTGACGCGTTACGCAGCGATTTGGGGACGGCCGGTGTTGCTTATACCCTGAGCATTTCCGGGCGGCGGGCCTTGTTTTGCCGCGATCGCGACGGTAATGCCTTGGAGTTCATCGAGCGGGTTTGAGCGGATGCCGTTCGGGCGCATTTTGTACGGCGGTTTGGCGCTAGGCAGTCTGGCGATGTTTTTGTTCGTTGCCGGTTTTTTCTGTTTTCGGCTCGGCTTGGCTTTGCTGGCCGGTTTCTTTTATGCCGTAGCCGGCAAGTTTTTGTTACTTGCGCTGGTTGGGATGGGCTTGCTTGGTCTGGCTGCCCTGGCAAAAGCGCTGTACCGGGAGTTGCGCGGCTATTTTCGGCGCGATGCGGCGGAAATTCGCTGTTGGTGGGCGTTGCGCAACCAAATCCGCGACGCCGGCTTGCGCGCCGGCTCTGAGGCGCGACAAATGCGTTATCGGATCCAAATCGAACGCGGACGCCTCTCGGCTGCAAACCAGCGCAAACATTTGCGGCAATTGCGGCAGGCCATCGAAGCTGAACTGACTGCCGCTCGCGAGTATGTGCCCGCCGCGACCTATCGGTCCCTGCGCAAATCCTTACGCCAGCATTACAAACGGGCGGATGCGGCGGCGATGCTGGCGTTACGCAAACAATTGTCATGTTCGTGATGCGGCGCTGGTTGGCGGAAGTCCTGACCTTTTGGCGCCGTAGCGCAGATGAGAATTTACATTGGCGCTTGTCCCGACAGGACGACCTCGAGCAACTGCGCCGGGAGCAGGCTTTGGCCGAGCAGGAGTTGGTCGCCGAATTAAAAAAACGCAGCCAGCAACTCGCCCATGAACTGGCTTTGAACAAGGCGCGGAATCAGAACGAACTGGCGATGCTGAAAACGCGTTGCCGACAAGACTTGCAGGATTACCAGCAGTACTTGCAATCGTTGGACAGATTGAAAGATTCGCTGCGCCGCAGCTACAGCCATTTGCCGGAAGCGGTCGCATTCACGATCCATCATCACGCGAAGCAGTTGCTGAACCGGATGTGGGAAGCGGACGAACCGCAGCAGAAGTTGAAGATCGAGATGCAGTTGCTGCAATTGATGACAGCGGTGCATGAAGACAGCCGGGCTAGGTTACAGTCGGACGTCGCCGAAGGCCTGCCGCAAAGGGCTTTGGCCTGTATCGACGCCGATCTCGATAATCAGATCGGCTGAAAATATTCCTCGATATCCTTAATCAATTTTTTGTTCAACGCGAACATCACAACGTGGTCGCCCTCCGCGAACACGGTATCGTGATGCACCGGAATCACTTCCTTTTCCCGAATCAAAGCGCCGAGAATCACGCCGTCCGGCAAGTTGACTTGGTCGACGCGTAAGCCGACTACCGACGAGGAATTCTTGCTGCGGTGGGCGATGGCTTCGATGGCTTCGGCGCTGCCGCCGCAAACCGAACTGACGCCGACCACATCGCCTTTGCGGACGTGCTTTAAAATGCCGCCCAGGGTTTCCAGTTTGGGTTGAATCGCCAGATCGATGTCGCTGCCGTCCAGTAGTTTCAGGTAAGAATTGTTGTTGACCAGGCAGATCGATTTTTTCGCGCCCAGTTTTTTCGCGAGGCCGGCGGCGATCAGGTTGATGCCGTCGTTATTGGTAATGGCGCAGAACAGATCGATGTTTTCGATCATTTCTTCCTGCAGCAAGGATTCATCGGTGCAATCGCCGTGCAAAATCAAGGTATGGCGCAGATCGTTGGCGATTTCCCGGGCGCGGTTGATGTCTTTCTCGATGATTTTGACCTGGTAATTGTGTTGTAACGCAATGCCCAGCCGCTTACCGACATGGCCGCCGCCGGCCAGCATGATGGTTTTGATCGGCGATTCCAGTTTGTGCAGGTCGACCAGGGTTTTCAGGACTTTTTCGCGCGGGCAGACGAAAAACACTTCGTCGCCCGTCGCAATCACCGCCTCGCCGTTCACTGGTATGGCCTTGCCGTCGCGGAAAATCGCGGCAACGCGGATCATGCTATCGGCCAGTTTTTCCTTGACTGCGTGGATGCGTTTGCCGGTCAGAAAGCCGGTGGGCACCACCCGGATCGAGAACAGTCTGACCAAGCCGTCGGCGAACTCGGAGACGTGTAAAGCGCCGGGATATTTGATCAGATTATGGATAGATTCGGTGACGACCTGCTCCGGGCTGATGACGATGTCGATGCCGCCGGGTTGGAATAGTTGTGGATGGTTGAGAAAGTCGATCGCCCGCACCCTGGCGATGGTTTTGGGCTTGCTGTACAGCGTATTGATTACTTGACAGGCCAGCATGTTGGTTTCGTCGCGGTCGGTGACGGCGATAACCATGTCGGCGTCGCGGATTCCGGCCTGTTCCAAGATGCTGGGGTGGGCGGCATTGCCTTCGATCGTGGCGATATCCAGGCGGCCTTTCAATTCCGTCAATAAACTGGGATTTTTGTCGATAACGACAATGTCGTTCTCTTCGCTGGCCAAAGCGCCGGCAACCGATGAGCCGGTTACGCCGGCACCAAGTATCACTATTTTCATATAACTCAACGCCGGAAATATGGGCTCTCAGGCTATTTTCCGCGAGACCGAACGCCTGTTGGTTTAAAGGCCGCGGATTATACGCCGATCGCATGGCATGTCCATGGCAAAACCGAGACTTGAGAGGGGAGATAACCGCTGCCGCAGTTCAAAAGTCCTGCAGTGGAGTTGAAGAGCGAATGCATCTGCGCGTTGCGAACAGATTCGGCCTGAATACCAGGTGCGCCAATCGCAGCCGGTCTGCCGGCCTGTTACGTTAGGCGTGTTTTCTGGTCATTGCCGCCTCATAGCGTTTATAATCGCAAACTTTGGTTCACTCTCACACTGGAAGTATCATGCTGGGTAAGCTGGTTAAAATGGTAGTTGGCAGCCGCAACGACAGGCTGGTCAAAAAGAAACGCAAGCTGGTCAAGAAAGTCAATGCGCTGGCCGCCGAGTACGAAAAATTATCCGACGCCGCCTTGCAAGGCAAAACTCAGGAGTTCCGCGACCGCCTAGCCCAGGGCGAAACACTCGACGATCTGTTGCCGGAAGCGTTTGCCGCAGTCCGCGAAGCTTCCACCCGCGTTTTCGGCATGCGCCATTTCGACGTGCAGTTGATCGGCGGTATGGTGTTGCACAGCGGCAAGATCGCCGAGATGAAAACCGGTGAGGGTAAAACTCTGATGGCAACATTGGCGGCATACTTGAACGCGCTACCCGGTAAGGGTGTGCACGTCGTTACCGTTAACGATTACCTGGCGCGGCGCGACGCCGAATGGATGGGCCGGCTATACGGATTTCTGGGTTTGACCACCGGCGTCATCGTCAGCGACTTGACCCATGAACAGCGCAAATCCGCTTATGCCGCCGATATCACCTACGGCACCAACAACGAATTCGGTTTCGACTACCTGCGCGACAACATGGCTTTCAGCTTGGAGCAGAAAGTCCAACGCGAACTGCATTTTGCCATCGTCGACGAGGTGGACTCGATTCTGATCGACGAGGCCAGAACGCCGTTGATCATTTCCGGCCAGGCTGAGGGCAGCACCGACATCTATCTGACCACCAACAGCATCATTCCGCATCTGACCAAGCAGGAAAAAGCCGAAGATCCTGAGCAGCAGGACAAAATGCCCGGCGATTACGCGGTCGATGAAAAGCAGCGGCAAATTCATCTGACCGAAGCCGGTTACGAAAAAGTCGAACGCTTGCTGGCCGAGCGAAACTTGATTCCGGAAGGCTCTACCTTGTACGACCCGGTCAACATCCGCTTGATGCATTACTTGAACGCCTCATTGCGGGCCCATGTATTGTTTCAGCGCGACGTCGATTACGTGGTCAAAGACGGCCAAGTCATCATTGTCGACGAATTTACCGGCAGGATGATGCTGGGCCGGCGTTGGTCCGAGGGCTTGCATCAGGCGATGGAGGCCAAGGAGGGGGTGCCGATTCAAAACGAGAACCAGACCCTGGCTTCAATCACCTTCCAGAACTATTTCCGCCTGTACCACAAGCTGTCCGGCATGACCGGAACCGCCGATACCGAGGCGTTCGAACTGAACAAAATCTACGGACTGGAAGTGGTGGTGATTCCGACCCACCGGCCGATGATCCGCAAGGATATGGGCGACTTGGTCTACCTGTCGGCCCGCGAGAAATACAAAGCCGTGATCGAAGATATCAAGGATTGCGCCAAACGCGGCCAACCGGTCTTGGTCGGTACCACCTCGATCGAAAATTCCGAGCGGATCTCGGCGATGTTGCGCGAGCAGGGCATCAAGCACGAAGTACTGAACGCGAAGCAGCATGAGCGCGAAGCGCACATTATCGAAATGGCCGGTTTGCCCGGTGCCGTGACGATTGCCACCAACATGGCCGGCCGCGGTACCGACATCGTCCTGGGCGGCAATTTGAATGCCGAACTCGAGGCGTTGGGGCCGGATGCCAGCGAAGCCGACAAGGAGCGCGTGCGCGGCGCCTGGCTGGATCGGCACGAGCAAGTCCTGGCCAGCGGCGGCCTGCACGTGATCGGCTCCGAACGCCACGAATCGCGGCGGATCGACAACCAATTGCGCGGCCGTTCCGGCCGGCAGGGCGATCCCGGTTCGACCCGGTTTTATTTGTCGCTGGAAGACGATTTGATGCGGATTTTCGCTTCGGAACGGGTAGCTTCTCTGATGCAGAAGCTGGGCATGGAAGAGGGCGAAGCCATCGAACATCCCTGGGTGACGCGTTCGATCGAAAGCGCGCAGCGCAAGGTAGAAAACCGCAACTTCGATATCCGTAAGGAAATTCTGGCTTACGACGACGTTGCCAACGACCAGCGTAAAGTTATTTACGCCCAACGCAATGAATTGATGGCCGCCGAGGATATCAGCGACATCATCACCGCGATTCGTGCCGACGTGTTGAACGAGGCGGTCACCCAGTTCATTCCGCCGAAAACGATGGAAGAGCAATGGGATGTGCGCGGCCTGGAAGCCCATTTGCAGCAGGAGTTCCATTTGGATTTACCGCTGGTCGAGTGGCTGGATCGGGATCGCAGCTTGAACGAGCAGAAGTTGCGCCAGTTGATCGTGGAGAAAGCCGCGGAGGAAAGTTTGCGCCGCGAACAAACCGTAGGCGCCCAAGTCATGCGCCATTTCGAGAAATCGGTCATGCTGCAAGTGCTGGACAACGCCTGGAAAGAACATTTGGCGGCCATGGACCAATTGCGCCAAGGTATCCATTTCCGCGGTTATGCGCAAAAGGACCCGAAGCAGGAGTACAAGCGCGAATCTTTCCAAATGTTCAACAGCTTGCTGGATCATATCAAGCACGAAGTGGTGACGATTTTGGCCCGGGTGCAGATCGCGCGGGAAGAGGATGTGCAAGCTATCGACGAACAGCGCCAAGCACCACAGGAAATGCATTTCGAGCACGCCGAAGCGCACTCGGTATTCGAGGATACTCAGGCGGCGCCAGCCGTGCCCGAGCCGGAATCCGAGTTGGCCGAACAGCCCTTCGTCCGCCATGGCGCCAAAGTTGGACGTAACGACCCCTGTCCCTGTGGTTCCGGCAAAAAATACAAGCAATGCCATGGTAAGCTAGATTGATATGGATTGCGGTGCCGCCCAAGCTGCGGCACCGCAACGATTCGGTGCCCGGAGTTTAGAAGTCGGCTCGCCGTTGCCAATCCTGCGGCACCAGGCTTAACAGTCCACTAGTTGCAAAGGTAATCACTATGCCGCATAGAGTTTTTCATAAAAGCAGTCCCGCCGCCGACATCACCAAGCTGCCGAAACTCGGCATGGAAAAAAAGCATTTCATCGCCGATTTCAAGCACTACTACAGCCACCGGCTCGGCCGCGACGAAAATTGCCGCTCGCCCCATTACGCCTACGAAGCGCTGTCGCTAGCCATCAGCGACCGCTTGGTCGAGCGCTGGAAAAAGACTTACAACGTCTATCGCGACTCGGATTGTAAAAAAGCGTTTTACCTGTCGATGGAGTTTCTGATCGGCCGATCCCTGAGTAACGCGATGTTGAATCTAGGCGTCGATAACGTCGTCAAACAGGCTTTGTACGATTTGGGCCTGGAGATGGAAGAATTGGTGGAAAGCGAGCCGGATGCCGGGTTGGGCAACGGTGGTCTGGGCCGATTGGCCGCCTGTTTTATCGATAGCTGCGCCACCTTGCAACTACCGGTCACCGGCTACGGTTTGCGCTACGAGTACGGCATGTTCTCGCAGCAAATCGTCAACGGCGAACAGGTCGAGCGTCCCGACCATTGGCTGCGCATGGGCAACGTCTGGGAAATCGAGCGTCCGGAATACATGCACCGCATCAAATTCGGCGGCCGCACCCAAAGCCATATCGACGAAAAGGGCCATAAACGCACGAGTTGGATTGACACCCACGACGTGTTGGCCATGCCGTACGACACGCCGGTGCCGGGTTACAAAAACGGCACGGTAAATACCTTGCGGCTATGGAAAGCGATAGCCACCGAAGAATTCAATCTGCAGGAATTCAACGCCGGCGACTATGCCGAGGCCGTCGCCGAGAAAAATACCGCCGAAAATATCACGATGGTGTTGTATCCGAACGATGCCAACGAGAACGGCAAGGCCTTGCGCCTGCAGCAACAGTATTTGTTGGCTTCCGCTAGTCTGCAGGACGTGATCGCCAACTGGGTGGGCCGCCACGGCAACAACTTTGCCAAATTTGCCGAGAAGAACTGTTTCCAACTCAACGATACCCATCCCAGCATTGCCGTTGCCGAATTGATGCGCTTGTTGATGGATATTCATGGCCTGTCCTGGAAAGAGGCCTGGAATATCACGCGCAGTACCATGGCCTACACTAACCACACGCTGTTGCCGGAAGCGTTGGAAAAATGGTCGGTCCGGCTGATGCAAACCCTGCTGCCGCGGCTGATGGAGATCATTTTCGACATCAACGCCCATTTCATGGCCGAGGTTTCGGCGCGCTGGCCCGGAGACGGCCCACGGATGGCGCGGATGTCCATCATCGAGGAAGGCCCCGAAAAACAAGTACGGATGGCCTTCCTGGCTATCGTCGGCAGCTTTTCGGTCAACGGCGTCGCCGAGTTGCACTCCAAATTGCTGAAGGAAGGCCTGTTTAAGGATTTTTACGAACTATGGCCGCATAAATTCAACAATAAAACCAATGGCGTAACCCCGCGGCGTTGGCTGGCGGGCTGCAATCCGGAATTGGCGGAATTTATCACCGAAACGATAGGCGATGCCTGGGTCACCGATCTGTCGCAACTGGCCAAATTACGGCCCTACGCCGAGGATGCTGCATTCCGCAAGAAATGGTACGAATTGAATCGGGCCAGCAAGCAGCGACTAGTCGATTACAAGAAAGAAGAGCACGACATCGAAATCAATGTCGACGCGCTGTTCGATGTGCAGGTTAAACGGATCCACGAGTACAAACGCCAGATTCTGAACGTGTTGCACGTGATTCATCTGTACGACCGGATCAAGCGCGGCGATACCGCCAATTGGGTCGATCGTTGCGTGCTGATCGGCGGCAAAGCAGCGCCCGGCTACGTGATGGCCAAAAAAATCATCAAGTTGATCAACAACGTGGCGAATGTGATCAACGACGACCCCGACGTCGGCGATAAACTGAAACTGGTGTTCATGCCGAACTACTGCGTATCGGCCATGGAAAAAATCTGCCCCGGCGCCGATTTATCCGAGCAGATTTCGACGGCCGGCAAAGAGGCCTCCGGCACTGGCAATATGAAGTTCATGATGAACGGCGCGTTGACGATAGGCACGCTGGACGGCGCTAACATCGAGATTCGTGAGGAAGTCGGCGCGGAGAATTTTTTCCTGTTCGGCCTGACCGAAGCGGAAGTCGAAGCCTTACGGCCCCATTACGATCCGCAATCCTACATCAACCAGGATCCCGATTTGCAAGGCGTGATGCGCTTGCTTGAATGCGGCCATTTCAACCAGTTCGAGCCGGGCATCTTCGACGACATTATCGGTTCGGTCAAAAGTCCGCACGATCCGTGGATGACGCTCGCCGATTTCCGTAGTTATATCGATGCCCAGCGCCGGGTGGATCTGGCCTACCGCGACCAGGAACGCTGGACCAAGATGAGTATCATCAATACCGCCGCCAGCGGCAAGTTCTCCACCGACCGGACCATCAGCGAATATAACCGCGATATCTGGAAGCTGGAGCCGGTCAAGGTTGACAACTAACGGTGCGATGCTGGATATCGTCCTGTTCGAGCCGGAAATTCCGGCCAATACCGGCAATATCATCCGGCTTTGCGCCAACACCGGCGCTCATCTGCATTTGATTCAGCCGCTGGGCTTCGATCTGGACGACAAGCGCTTGCGCCGGGCCGGTCTGGATTACCACGAGTGGGTTAATATCCGCCAATATGCGTCCTTGGCGGATTACGTGCAAAAAGCCAAGCCCAGCCGCTTGTTCGCATTAACCACTAAAGGCTCGGTGGTCTACAGCGAGGTTAATTTCCAGCCGGGCGATGCGTTGTTGTTCGGCCCGGAGACCCGCGGTTTGCCGGCTGCGTTTCTCGGTGTGCATCCGGCCCAACTTCAGCTCTATCTGCCGATGCGCAAGGAAAGCCGCAGCCTGAATCTTTCCAACACCGTTGCGATCGTGCTTTACGAAGCGATGAAGCAATTGCGTTTTCCGGACGCCGTGATCAAACCGCGTTTGGTTTGAATCCCCTGCTAGCGACTTAAAAGCTCGCCGGCGCTTGCCTACTTATTCTTAAGCGTTCTTATTTTTGCGATAAGTTTGCGCAGCGTAATTCTTGGCTTGATCTTTCGAATTCTCAGAAAAGAAGTTCTTGTAACAGCCGCCGTTTCGATCGGCAACCGCCCGGCATATATCCTTGAATAGGCTGGTATTGTCGAGCACTGCTCGCGGGCTCAGGCCGTGCTGGTTGGTCAGGTAATAAGAAACGCCCATCAGATAAGCCTTTTCCCGGCCGTTGAGTTTGATCAAAGTCTTTTTCTGCTTGTCGTATACATAATACGACGTCAAGGCCAACAGGCTCAGGCCCAGAAATTTGGTCCACAACAAGATGTAGGAATGGTCTTCGAAAAGCGTTTGGCCCTTATTCAGAATGGCTTCGGTTCTGGTCATGATGATCCTCGTCAGAAATATCCGCCCATATTAATTTAACCGGCTGGCGCTGTCCAAACTGCCATGCCGGCCTTCGGACGGAAGCATAAAAATTGAGTCTGCCAAATCTAACCGCGATAGCTGGGTGTTGCCGACTCAAATTTAGAATATCCGGCAGATGCGAGGCGCTGGTATCGGGGAATACCCGCTCCGTTCGAGTCGAAGATTGGTTTTGGTGCAAGATTCGACTGATTTTGCCTGCTTGTGGTGCATTTAGGGTGCGAGATTGGCCGGATATCGGCGGAAAAAGGCTGCTAGCGGCGTATTTTCGTTTTGGCACCAACTTTGCATTATTGATGTTGTGTGTTGTTACTCCTACCTGTTCTCATGTGTGGACGCTACGCCCTAATTGGAAACTCCAAGCAGGGCGTTTTTTTTGCGCGTTGCAATGCGGATTGATTTGCTGGATTAAGCCTTTTTGACGAATTCCGATTTCAATTTCATCGCACCGATACCGTCTATTTTGCAATCGATGTCATGGTCGCCTTCGACTAAGCGGATGTTTTTAACGCGGGTGCCGACTTTAACGACCAAGGATGAACCC
This sequence comes from Methylomonas aurea, assembly GCF_024505045.1. Lineage (GTDB taxonomy): Bacteria > Pseudomonadota > Gammaproteobacteria > Methylococcales > Methylomonadaceae > Methylomonas > Methylomonas aurea. The sequence goes on from NZ_JANIBM010000003.1 coordinate 312,222, forward strand.
TTGACTTTCAGGTCCTTGATTACGGTGACGGTGTCGCCGTCTTGCAACACATTACCGTTGGCATCTTTGACTACTTTCAAGTCGTCGCTATTTTCGCCGGCTTCGTCTTGTGGCCATTCGTGGGCGCATAACGAACAAACGAAATTGCTGCCGTCGTGGTAGGTATATTCTGAGCCGCATTGCGGGCAATTGGGTAAATCGTTCATCGTGGTTGAGTGGTCCGTTTCGGTAAAGAGCTTTAGATGCAGCTTGGATTTGTCACGTGCGGCCCGGCGATTGCATGATTAGCAATTGCCGGGCTTTATCTGCGTGATGGAACTTAGGCAGCGTCCATTGGGGCAAGGCCGCGGCTAGGTGTGGTCAAAGATAGTGGACGTGCGGCTTGCCGTTGCCTGCGGAAATTTCGCCTATAGTGAAAGCGGTTTCGCCTTGCTGTTTTAGAATCTGTAGAGTGGCTGCTTCGTCGCTGGCGGCGACGCAAACGATCATGCCGATGCCGCAATTAAACGTCACCAGCATGTCTTCTAATGCAACGTTGCCTTGTTGCTGCAACCATTGGAACATTTCGGGAAATTGCCAGCTGTTCAAGTCGATATCGGCTCGCAGACCCTGCGGTAATACCCGCGGCAGGTTCTCGGTGATGCCGCCGCCGGTGATGTGCGCCATGGCGTGAACAGGAACGGTTTTTAGCAACTCGAGCAGTGGCTTGACGTATATGCGGGTTGGTGTCAGTAAGGTCTCTCCGATCGGTCTACCGTTTACCTCGTCGGTCCATGCCAGTCCACTGCGTGCCACGATTTTGCGGATCAAGGAGTAACCGTTCGAGTGAGGGCCGGAAGAGGCGAGGGCGATGAGTTTATCGCCGGCCTGTACCAAGCTACCGTCAATTATCCGGTCTTTTTCGACGATGCCGACGCAAAAGCCGGCCAAGTCGTAATCGCCGTCGGCATACATACCGGGCATTTCCGCGGTTTCGCCGCCAACTAAAGCGGCGCCGGCCTGTTCGCAGCCTTGGCCGATGCCTTCAATGACGCTGGCGGCAGTATCGACAGCCAATTTGCCGGTTGCGAAGTAGTCCAGGAAAAACAGCGGTTCCGCGCCTTGCACGACGATGTCGTTGACGCACATTGCCACCAAGTCGATGCCGACGCTGTTATGGATATCCAAATCCAGGGCCAGCTTTAATTTGGTGCCGACGCCGTCGGTACCGGAAACCAGTACCGGTTGCTTATAACGGTCCAGAGGCAATTCGAACAGCGAACCGAAGCCGCCGAGCCCGGCCATCACCCCTGCATTACGGGTTCTGGCTGCGATGGGTTTGATGCGTTCCACCAAAGCGTTGCCGGCTTCGATATCGACGCCGGCGCTCTTATAATTCAGGCGGTCTTGTTGTTCGCTCAATGTTGGCCTCTTGTTAAAGTTCAGGTTGAAACGACCGATATTGTACTATATTCCGAATTAATGCTGAGTCAGGGTAGGCGAGTGAGCAAGGTTTTTATGAAACGTAAATCCGTGCGTTTATGTGTGCTGATATTGGGTTTGCTTGGGGCAGTCATAAATGCCGATGCCGTCGAGGTGAAGGGACTATATGAAATCGAACTGGTCGCGCGCAGCCAGTCGGCCGAGGACCGGCTGCAAGCCATCAAGCAGGCCATGTATGCGGTATTGAGTCGGGTGTTGGTAGCGGAAGATATCTCCAAAATTCCTGCCGTGCAGCAAGCGTTGGCTAGTGCGCAAAACTATGTCAAGCAATCGCAATTTTCGCTGATCTCCGCCGACGAACAGCCGGACAATGAGGCGCGCTTGATCCGGGTGCAATTCGACGAAGATCAGTTGATGCAAGTTATGCGCGATAGCCATGTCGGGATCTGGAGCGAGATTCGGCCGGAAACCTTGGTCTGGTTGGTAGTCGACGAAGACGGCGTGCGTCAGTTTTACAACGCCGATGCCATGCCGGAAGTGGAAAGTGCTCTGGCTTTCGCCTCAAAAATCAAAGGTATACCGATGATTTATCCGATGCTGGATCTGGAAGAACAGCAAAAGATTTCGGTCAGCGAGGTCCTTAGTGCAGATTCACGTAATTTGCTGGCTGTCTCGGCTCGTTACGAAGTGACCTCGGTCATGGCCGGGCGTATCGCCAAAAAGGGCGGTTGCTGGCAAGGCGAGTGGGCGTTTTATTTCGACGGCAAGATCAAGCAATGGAACAGCGAATGTTTGCCTTTGAAGGCTGCGGCGGTGGCCGGCGCCGAAGGCGCTTACCAAGTACTGTCGAATTACTACGGCGTCAAACCGTCAGCCAACCAATAAGCTGTAAATGCCGTAGGCGCCGCCGTAGCTGGTCAAAAAATAGAAAAGCGACACGACCAAGCCCGCCGCGTTATTGACGCGCAATACGTCTTTGAAAATCCTGCCGATAATGACTAAATCCCACAGCAGGAATAGGCCGAGCGTCATGTAACTGGGAGTATCCTCGGCGACTGTTACCCAGAATAAGATCGGTGCCAGGAATAGTGCAACTACGTTTTCGCAGAACAGTATCGCCGACGATACTTGAATGAACGCATGGAACGTGCCATCAAGCATTAGCACCACGGCAATAAAAGCCAGGGTCAGCAAGGTCTCCAGCAGCACTTCGAAGATCGAATCGATATCGTCAACCATATTGAACTGGATAAAGAACACGATCGCGAAATAAAAAACCAGGTTTTGCTTGAAGAAGCGGGTCGATCTGGGCAGCTTCAACACCGAGACATTGAGCCAGCACAGCGGAAAATACTGTCTGATGATGTCCATGGCTTCGATACTCTGGCGGTTTCGGGCTTATTCTTCCGCTTCGGGATAAGGGTAAGCGTCGTAAGGGCCGCGATAGTCGACTTGCTGGACGTGGCTGAATTGGTCGTTCAAAGCCTGAACCAGATCCTTGCTTTGTTCGATCAGGCCGATCAGACGTTTCCGGTTCTTCTTGTTTCTGCCGACCGGGTCGGTGATTGGCAGCAAGGTTCGCCAGAACCCCAGGCTCTTTTCGAATAAACCGACCAGGTTTTCGGTCAGGTTGAGTTGGTCCTGGCGTTTCAACAATTGTTTGATCACGAATTTGGCATGGACCCGGCTGACGATCATATGCAGCGGCGTCATGACAGCGACTAATGCCAGTACCATGATCGGTCCGATGATCGGGTCGAACACCAAGTCGAGTATACCGACCGCGATTTCGGCAAATAGCAGCAACATGATAATGAAGCTCAATACAATCAATGTCGACGCATTTGAGCGTTCTTTCCAGGTGTTCAACGCATCTTCCACCTCCGGCATGATGACTTGGTCGATGGCGAGTATGCTGTTTTCCAGCGAGTCGAGGATCCGGTAAGAGCGCGCGTTATTGAGGTTATTGAAGCGCTGGTCGAAGGCAATGGTATCGCCCGATTGCGACAGCACCGCGAATTGGCCGGTATGTATACCGAGTCCGGCCAGGCGGCGCTGCCAGGATGCTGCGATCTCCTGACTTTTGGCCGGGTCGATATTGATTTCCGAATGGTCGATGACGAACAGAAATTTATTCGAATCCTGATGGGCGACGATAGTGCTTAGCGTGTCTTTGATCAGTTCGGCGTCGGCCTCGAACAAGTCGGTGAAAACCAGTACCAGATCGGAAACACCGATTACGTATTTGCGCAAAAGGGCCGAAGCCGGCGATTCCTGGTTAGGATTCAACACCGGGGCGTCTATGACCAGTTTGTTTTTCAGTTTGGCGCTGTTAGCGGTCACCAACTCTAAGTAGGCGTTGATTTTGCCGCCCTCGCCGGGCGCGGTTTGTTCGAGTATGCGGCTGATCTGGTAGAACGGCAGGCGGTGGTCCGCATCCAGCGCGGTCCCGGGCAAAGTGGCGGTCGTCGCTTGCGGGGTATATTGCAGTACCGTGAATTTGTGGCGAGACGTGTTCAGTTGCACGCCCAGATAGCGGTTGATGAATTCGGACTTGGCAGGGGAATAGCCGCCCAGCGTGCTGACGATCGGCCACCAACTGGTTTTGCGGGCGGTGGTTTCGTCGTTATCGATCAAGCCCAGTTCGAATTCAATTTCATCCAACTCCTGAAAGATTTTTGCGGTTTTCTGCAAAATCGGATCGTTGGCCGCGAATTGCCGTTCGAGATTGGTCAGGTGCTTGCTTACCGTTTTATCCGCCATGGTATGTGAACCTTATGCTACTGGTTGTGGGGTGTCCATCAGACGGCGGGAGTATACACCGACGGCCTTAAACCGAGAAAAAAACCTGCCGGAAACCGCAGGCAAGTTTATTTCTAGGAAAAGCGGCCAGGCGCTGCGGCTTATTCCTTGATATCGAGCTCCTTGATTTTGCGGGTCAGGGTGTTGCGGCCGTAGCCCAATAGCAAGGCCGCTTCGTGTTTTCGGCCGTGGGTGTGATTCAGCGCCGCTTCGATCAGTAGCGTTTCGACCGACGGAATCGCGTGTTTGGCGATGTCGACTTTGCCGGCCGACAGTTGCTGTTTGACCCAGGTCTTGAATTGGCTTTCCCAATCGCCGCTGCCGGTTTCGTTCCCGGATGTTTCGGCGTGGCTGTGACTCAACTCGGGAGGCAGGTCTTCGATATGAATTTCCCGCCCCGACGCCATTACCGTCAGCCAGCGGCAAATGTTTTCCAATTGTCGCACGTTGCCCGGCCAGCGCAAGGTGCTCAGGAAAGCCTCGGTATCGGGTTTTAACACTTTGATTTCAGTGTTCAATTCTTTCGCACTTTGATACAGGTAATGGCGCATCAGTAGGCCGATATCCTGCCGTCGCTCGCGCAACGGCGGAATATGGATGCGGATGACGTTTAAGCGGTGGAACAAGTCCTCGCGAAAGCGGCCTTGGGCAACCAGCGCCTCCAAGTCCTGATGGGTGGCGGCAATGATGCGCACATTGACCTTTACCGAAGTGTGGGCGCCGACTGGATAAAATTCGTTGTCCGCCAACACCCTTAACAGCCGGGTTTGCAATTCGGCCGGCATGTCGCCGATTTCGTCCAGAAACAGCGTGCCGTTGTTGGCCTGTTCGAAGCGGCCGATGCGGCGGGCTTGGGCGCCGGTAAACGCGCCTTTTTCGTGGCCGAAAAGTTCCGACTCCATCAAGTCTTTCGGAATCGCCGCCATATTCAAGGCAATAAAAGGCTGGTCGGCGCGCGGGCTGTGGCGGTGCAAGGCCTTCGCCACCAGCTCCTTGCCGGTGCCGGATTCGCCGTTGATCAGTACGGTAATGTGCGAGCGGGCCAAGCGGCCGATGGCGCGAAACACCTCCTGCATAGCTGGAGCTTCGCCGATGATTTCCGGCGTCTCCTGCATCCGGTCCTGTTCCTGAGCGCTGTCGTTGTGGCGTTGCCGGCTATGGGCGCAGGCGCGCTGCACGGTTTCGACGACTTCGGTGACGTCGAAGGGTTTGGGCAGGTATTCGAAGGCGCCCCCGTGAAATGCCGAAACCGCGCTTTCCAGGTCCGAGTGGGCCGTCATCACGATGACCGGCAATTCGGGGTAGCTGTTTTGAATGTTGCGCAAAAGTTCGAACCCGTCCATCCCCGGCATGCGGATGTCGGTAATCAGTACGTGCGGCAGGCCTTGGGGCAGAGACTTCAATAAATCGCCGGCATTGGAGAAACTCTGGGTATTGGCTCCAGCTTTCTGCAGGGCTTTTTCAAGTACCCAACGGATGGATTTGTCATCATCGACAATCCAGACCTTGTCAGGAATTTGCATGATTTTTCTCCAAAGGTAGGTAAATGGAAAAAACGGTGTGGCCGGGTTCGCTTTCGCATTCGATCAAGCCGTTGTGTTGATTGATCAGGGATTGCGCAATCGACAGGCCCAATCCGGTGCCTTCGGCGCGGCCAGTAATCATCGGATAAAAAATTTGCCCCATCAGTTCGGGTTTGATGCCGGGACCGTTGTCGATAATGTCGATTTTCACCGTCAACCGGTAACGTTTACGGCCGATCGTCATATGTCGCTGCACCCGGGTCTTGATCGTGATCCGGCCGTCGTTCTGCAAGGCCTGCACCGCATTGCGGACGATGTTCAACAAAGCCTGAATCAACTGGTTTTTGTCGGCGAAAATCTCTGGAATACTCGGGTCGTAGTTGGTTTGCAGCACGATACCCTTGGTCGATTCCGCTGCGACCAGATGGCGGACGCGTTCCAGCACTTCGTGAATGTTCAGCAAGCTTTTATTCGCCGGCTTGTTCGGGCCCAGCATTTTGTCCATCAGATCCTGCAAGCGGTCGGACTCGGCGATGATGATTTGGGTGTATTCCTTCAGTTCCGGATCTTGCAACTCCAAATCCAGCAATTGCGCCGCACCTCGCAACCCGCCAAGGGGGTTCTTAATTTCATGCGCCAAGCCGCGTACCAGCATCCGGCTGGTATTTTGCTGGGCCAGCAATTGCTCTTCCTTGGTAATGCGCAAATGCCGGTCTACTTGCTGCAGTTCTATCAATATCTCGCTGAGCTCGCCGTCTTCCAGCAACGGCGTCGCGCTCAGATTCACAGTAATCGATTGATTGAGCCGTTCTAGGATTAGTTCTCTATCGACCAGAGGTTCCAGCATATACAAGCGTGGCAGTAATTCGTTGAAGAGGCTGCTGTGTGCGGTTTTGAACAGTTTATGCACCGTGTGGCCAAGCAGATGCTTGGCGCTGTCAGCTAGCAGCATTTCGCCCGCCGGGTTAATGTAGATCAGTCGCAAATCCTTATCGAATAACAGGATTGCTTCGTTTAAGTGATCGAGTATTTTTTTGTGCACTGGAAACGGATGTCCTTGTGAGCCCTGATTAGTGCAAGCAATATGTACGCCAATACTTGAAATGAGCGGGCGGACCAGATTCCCACAGTCGGAACCGGTTTGGTTTGTTTATTTTAGTGCGAGTGCTGGAGCGAATGCACCATTTTGATGCATGTCGCAATGGAGGAAATTTATGGATGGCAAACTCAATTCGCCGAGCAAAGCTTTTCGGCTCGATCGCTTGTAGCCAACACGCTGCCATCATCGTTAACTCGCCAACGGTAACGCAACTCCACTGCTTTGCTGACCAGAATGGCGCGTTCGACATCGATATAGTTGTCTTCCTGAAACGAGCGCCAGCCGATGTCGCGTTGCGAAGTGGATTTAACGGTATGTTCCAGTGCTTGATCTATTGTCATTTGATCCTTGCACATAATGTTTTTAACCAACGATGTGGCATCCTCAAGGCCGACTGCATGTGCAAGCGGCAGATAGGTGTAACTCCATATCGCCAATAACATAGGACCAAACCAATTGATCGGCGCTAATTTAAAAGATTGTTTCATCGGCAACCCCGATTGCTGCTTCTGGTTTTCAGGTAACTTATGGATTCAATTAAAAGTTATAGCCTTGCTCGTTGTGTTGGGCTATATCCAGGCCTTCGGTTTCGTCGCTGGCGTCGACGCGTAGCTGTAGGGTTTTGTCCAACAGTTTTAGAATCAGATAGCTGACAGCAGCGCTCCAAGCCGCAACGGAAAGCACCGCCGTTACTTGAACGGAAAGTTGGCCGATCATCCCTCCTTGGGCCAACGTGCCAGTACCTCCGAGAACTTCGGCGGCCAGCACTGCGGTCAACAAAGATCCGAGGATGCCGCCAACGCCGTGAATTGCGAACACATCCAAGGTGTCGTCAACGGCGAAACGCTTTTTAAACCAATGTACGGTGGCGAAGCAGACGCTACCGGCAATTGCGCCAATCAATAATCCGCCAGCCGGTGAGACGAACCCTGCTGATGGCGCCACCATGCCCAAGCCGGCGACCATGCCGGTAATAACGCCCAAGCCGCTTGGTTTGCCGAAGCGCAGCCACTCGATAATCATCCAGGCCAGAGAGCCGGCCGCCGCGCTCATGTGAGTGGCAAGCATTGCAATGCCGGCTGCGCCGTTAGCCATCAGAGCGCTGCCGGCACTGAAGCCGTGCCAGCCAACCCATAAAATGCCGGCGCCGGTGGCGGTCATGGTTAAATTGTGCGGAGGCATTGCGATGCGCGGAAAACCGCGGCGATTGCCGACCATCAAACTCGCAATCAAGGCGGATATTCCGCCTGAGACATGCACGACAATGCCACCGGCAAAATCCATCGCTCCGAGCTGTTGTAACCATCCGCCACCCCACAGCCAATGGCAAACCGGAGCGTAAATTAGCAACTCCCACAATGCGATAAACCAAAGTAATGCTGAAAACTTCATCCGCTCGGCAATACTGCCGACGATTAAAGCCGGAGCGAAAATCGCGAACGTCAGGTGGTACATGCAGAATACCGTTTCCGGGAGATTGTCCTTTAGGCTATCGGCATTCAAGGTCGACAATCCGGCTTTTCCCAGCCCACCTATCCAATCTTGCCAATCTTTACCATCACTCAATGCCAGGCTGTAAGTGGCGATCAGCCATAGCACGGAAGCCAGGGCCGTGATGGCGAAGCATTGCATCAATACCGACAGCACGTTTTTCGTTCGTACCAGGCCAGCGTAAAACAAGGCTAGGCCAGGGACGGTCATGAACAGCACCAGGCCGGAAGCAGTCAGGATCCAAGCGGTGTCTGCGGCATTCAACTGTTCGGCCTGCGTCGAGGCAGGCCAAAAAATGACAGCCAATACTGCAAAAACAGACGGGGAATGGCGATTGATGGGCATTTTGATGTTCCGGAATGGTGCGAAATGCTCTAGTTTGGGGCAAATGTTGCACCAAAATGGTTTGTTTGACAACATAATATAGATTCGCAAATTTGGTTGGGTGGGTTCGCCGAGGGCAGTAAGCGCAGATTGTATGGAAAATAGGCTATCGAAGAAGTTGCTTGCAAAGTTCGGATTCAGGGCGGAATTCGCCAGGAATCTGATCGCGCTCGGGTTGAATCCAGGCTTGGTTTGTTTTATCGAGTCGTGTGTTATCACGCTGCCGGCCGCAGCGGCCGAGCCTGCTTGGCAGTGCGGCGCGGCGATTGACGTCAGTTACGCCAATGCTTTTCAAAGTGACCGAGCGCTGAACTGGCGCAGTAAGGCGACTACGCAACGGTTGAATGCATTCGCACCCAACATGGGCATGCTGTATCTGCGTAAACCGGCGGACGAAGGTTCGCGTTGGGGGGTGGAGATCGGCGCGCAAGCGGGTTACGATAACGATGGCCAAGTTCCGTCGCAGCAGCGCTTGCCGGGGTACAGCGTGTTACGTTATGTATCTAGGGCTAATTTGAGTTATCTTGCCCCGATCGGTAACGGCTTGACCTTGTCTGGCGGCCTGATGAATAGTTTCATCGGCTTCGAATCTTCATTTGCCAAAGATAATTTCAACTATACCCGGGCGTGGATAGCCGATTATTCGCCGTACTACCTCATTGGAATCGGCGCACAATATCCGTTTAACCAACATTTTTCGGGCGGCTTTTACCTGCTGAGCGATTACGATTATCTGGCCTACCGTAACAGTCAGCCGAAATACGGCTCGCAAGTGGTATGGACTATCGATGGCCGATGGAAATTGACGCAGAATCTGTTTGCCGGTCCCGAGCAAAACAATGTGGATACCCGTTATTGGCGCTATTTTTCCGATACTGTATTGCAGTGGGCGGACGATAGCTTGACATTGGCGCTGGCTTACGATGTTGGCACCGAAAAGCTGGATATTTCCTCCGAAAAGCAAGCCCTATGGATGGGAACTGCATTGTTCGGCCGCTGGCATATCGGCGGACCTTGGAGTGTGGCGATAAGGCCTGAACTTTACTGGGATAGCGACGGCCGTATGACCGGTAGCCGGCAATTGGTCAAGGCGACCACTGCGACAGTGGAATATAAGGTCTCGTGGGATTATGCGTCATTGGCGTTCCGGACGGAATACCGTTTCGATAAGTCCGATGGTCAACAGGGCGGTTTTTTCCGCAGCCGAAACAGTGACTTGGATTTGGTCGGTGAGCAACACCTGGCCTTGTTCAGTTGCTTGCTGACGTTCGACAAGCGCTAATCGCCATAATCGATAATCAGCGGAGCATGGTCGCTAAAGCGCTGTTCTTTGTATATTCTGCAGCCTCGGGCTTTGTTTGCCAAAGACGGTGTGGCGATTTGATAATCAATGCGCCATCCCACGTTTTTGCTCCAGGCTTGCCCGCGGTTGCTCCACCACGTATAACATTCTTCGGTCGTTTCCGGGTGTAAATGCCGGTAAACGTCGACCCAGCCGAGTTCTTCGATGACGCGCGTCATCCAATTGCGCTCTTCCGGGAGAAAGCCTGAATTCTTTTGGTTTCCGCGCCAATTTTTCAAATCGATAGCCCGATGGGCGATATTCCAGTCGCCGCAGACCAGTATTTCATTGCTTCGTTTGCGCATTTCTTGCAGATGGGGGAGAAACCGCTCCATCACACTGAATTTTACCGTTTGGCGCGCATCGCCGCTGGAGCCCGACGGTAAATATAACGAGACGAAAGATAAGTCGCCCACCCTGATCTCCAGATAGCGGCCTTCGGCATCGATATCGCTAAAGCCCAAACCTTCGACTACGGCGTCGGCTTTACAGCGGCTGTATATGCCAACACCGCTGTAACCCTTCTTCTCGGCATAATGGAAATGACCGAAATAACCGTCAGGATTTAACATTTCGGCAGTCATATCGGTTGCTTGGGCTTTCAATTCCTGTAAGCAAACGATATCGGCCTGCTGCAAGGCCAGCCACTTGAAAAAGCCTTTCCGCTCCGCCGAGCGGATGCCGTTCAAATTGATTGAAATGACTCGCATTTAAATTGAAAGCTATAAAAAACCCCGCTAAGCCGGGGGCTTGCGGGGTCTTGTTAGGGAAGCGGGCTAAATTAGTCCGCAAAGCCCGGTTACAAGCTGTAATACATATCCAGTTCGACTGGGTGAGTACTCATGCGCAGACGGGTTACATCTTGTTTTTTCAGCTCGATGTAACCGTCGATCACGTCGTCGGTAAATACGCCGCCGCGGGTCAGGAACTCACGGTCTTTGTCCAGTGCATCCAGCGCTTCGTCGAAAGAGAAGGCCACTTGCGGGATGGCTTTTTCTTCTTCCGGCGGCAAGTCGTACAGGTCCTTGTCCATAGCTTCGCCAGGATGGATCTTGTTTTGGATGCCGTCCAGACCGGCCATCAGCATGGCGGAGAACGCCAAGTATGGGTTAGCGGTGGAGTCAGGGAAACGCACTTCGATGCGGCGACCTTTTGGGTTGGTGACGTAAGGAATCCGGATTGACGCAGAGCGGTTACGCGCTGAGTAAGCCAACATTACCGGTGCTTCGAAACCTGGAACCAGACGTTTGTAGCTGTTGGTCGACGCGTTGGTGATCGCGTTCAGGGCTTTGGCGTGTTTGATGATACCGCCGATGTAGTACAGCGCGGTTTCGGACAGGCCGCCGTAAAGGTTGCCGGTGAACAGATTGACGCCGCCTTTAGCCAAAGATTGGTGAACGTGCATGCCGCTGCCATTGTCGCCGACCAGGGGTTTCGGCATGAAGGTTGCGGTTTTGCCGTAGGCGTGAGCGATGTTGGCGATGACGTATTTCAATTCCAATACTTCGTCGGCTTTTTTGACCAAAGTGTTGAATTTGGAGCCGATTTCGCATTGGCCGGCGGTTGCCACTTCGTGGTGGTGAACTTCGATGGTTTGACCCATTTCTTCCAGCACCAAGCACATGGCGGAACGCATGTCTTGGAATGAATCGACTGGTGGAACCGGGAAATAACCGCCTTTTACGCCAGGGCGGTGGCCGATGTTGCCGTTTTCGTAGACTTTTTCCGAGTTCCAGCCGGCTTCCTCGGAATCGATTTGGTATGAGCAGCCGCCCATGCCAGCGCTCCAGCGCACGTCGTCGAAGATGAAGAATTCGTTTTCCGGTCCGAACAGCGCGGTGTCGGCGATGCCGGTGGACTGCATGTAAGCTTCGGCGCGTTTGGCGATAGAGCGTGGGTCGCGGGCGTAGCCTTGCATGTCTTTCGGTTCGATGATGTCGCAGCGCAGGATCAACGTTTTGTCGTCGAAAAACGGATCGATTTTGGCGGTGCTCGGGTCTGGCATCAGAATCATGTCGGATTCGTTAATGTGTTTCCAGCCGGCGATGGATGAACCATCGAACATGTTGCCTTCTTCAAAGGTATCTTCGTCAATGGTGTGCGCCGGGAAGGTTACGTGTTGTTCCTTGCCACGGGTATCGCAGAAACGGAAATCGACGAACTTAATGTCGTTTTCCTGAATCATTTTAAGTACGTTATCTACTGACATCGGCCAAAATCTCCTAGTGGATGGTTATTGTTTTAGGTTTAAAAAACCGGCGCTTACGATAGCATCAATTTCTAACGAGGGCCAGAAAAATCAAAGCTTCCAGGGTGTCCAAACCACCCTGGAAGCGCATTAAAACCCGTTTGCCGGACTTAGAAAGTCACGACCACATCGGCGGTAAACAGGAATTGGCTTTGCCGGGTGCCGTTATCGAATGCTCTGGCGTCGTCGGTAAAGTCGTAGCGCAGATTAGGACGCAAGTTCAGCCATTTGGCCGGCTTGTAGCTCATGCCTGCAGTCACTGCATAGTAGCTGGAGCCTTCTTGGGTATAGCTGGCGAGATAGTTGCCGCCGCAGGCAAAGTTATCGCCTTGGTTAGCAGATGCTGCATAGCATCGGCCAGGGCCGTAAACGCGTATGCCATTGTGGTCTCTAAACCATTCGGCGCGTAAGCCGGCTGATACTTTGTCGTTGACGTCGTAAATCAAGTATTGGTTGATGCCGTACCATTCCGCGTCACCGTTACCGCTGGCATCAGCAGGTAACCAGATGTTTTGCGCGAAGCCGTGGTCGTGCTGGATGATGTAATGCAGTTTGTCGGTAAAGTTATGTTTGCCGACCACGCTATACATCGACCAGCTGTCGTTGACATGTTCTGCGCGTTTGCCTGCGGTCGATGTTACCGCTAGAGACGTGCCGGCGTCGTCGCTAGTCCAGGTTACGCCGCCCAACCAAGCCCAGTTACCCAGATCCCTATCCCAGTTGCCGTCCCAGCCGCCGGTGCTGCTACCGGTGACAGCGCCGCCCATGACCGTCCAGTTGGCGTTTGCTGCGTATGTGGCAAGCACGCCTGTATGGGTAAACGGTTCGCCGTATTGCATCGTGTAAGGTTTGGTAATGAAGAAATTGTCTGGGGCTGTAACGACTTCATAACCGATCGGGGTGTAGAAGTGGCCGAGTTTAACGTCGATACCGTTACCGAAGGGCAGGTTGATTTCTGCATAAGCTTGAGGCAGAGCAAGTCCGTAGAAACGCTCTCCATTGCCGCTCAAGCCCAAGTCCCAGCTACCGCGCTCGCTAGATTCAAGCGTTTTAGGGTCGAAACCCGGCGAACCGTAGGCTTGTGTGAAGATCGCATCGGTGCCATACATCGCGTCGACGCGTCCGCCGATATCGAAAGCATCGCCGCTAACGTTTACCGATTTTTGGAAATACAAATAGAACTGGTTGACTTGGAACTCGCCGCTACGATCGTTGAAAGTAACCGGTCCGTTGAATCCGTCGCCGTTGCTGCTCATATTTGCGCCGATGCTGGCGTTGAACCAGCCGCCCAGTTTCAGGTTGTGGTCCTTCATGAACTTGCTTTCGTTGGGGTCGATGCCGGCAGCGCTTAGCAAGCCGGAAGCCTGGCTCCAAGTCTCGGCGACGGCGCTGCCGCAGCACAGCGCGATAACCGCCGCTAACGAGCCGCGAGTGCCAAGCGTGAGTGATGGAAGGACTTTTTTCATATGGTTTACCTCTTGGTGTGTGACTACTGCATAGAGGTAAGCATTTTTGGGGCCAACTCCATTTTTATCTCAAATCAATAAGATAGGTTTGCCATTCTCGATTTTTTTGATCCTAAACGGTGCAAATTTGCGGGATCGCTTCATTTTGGTGCGAGCGCCGTTCGATCAGCCAAATCAATCAGATGAAACCACCTAGCAACGATGTTTGACTTTAAGTCTCAAGATGTGAGCCGCCGTGGTGCGCTGCTACCGCGAATGCACCATAGGGGTGCGAATCTATCCCGTTTCCCGCGCATATTCGGTACAACCTCTTATAAATCATGGGTATAAATAGTGGCATGCATCATGCTTCGTCGGTTGCGGGATTTTACTAACTCAAGCAAAGAGGTGTTGAACATGAAACTGATCACAGCGGTGGTTAAGCCGTTCAAGCTGGACGATGTGCGCGAGGCGCTATCGGATATCGGCGTGTCGGGCGTAACGGTAACCGAGGTTAAGGGTTTCGGCAGGCAGAAAGGCCATACCGAGCTGTATCGCGGCGCAGAGTACGTCGTCGACTTTTTACCTAAGGCCAAAATCGAAGTGGCGGTTGCGGATGCGCTGCTCGATCAAGCGGTCGAAGCCATCGTCAAAGTCGCCAATACCGGCAAAATCGGTGACGGCAAGATTTTTGTCACCGATTTGGAACAGGTAGTTCGAATCCGGACCGGCGAATCCGGCGAAGAAGCTCTTTAACATCAAGATGGGGAAACAAACAATGAGATATATATCAAGCATGGCGCTACTGGCGCTGTTTGGGCTTTCTGGTTCGGCGTGGGCTCAAGAAGCGGCCGCGCCCGCGGTTCAGGCTACGATCAACAAAGGTGACACCGCTTGGATGATCGTAGCGACCGTACTGGTTGCGTTGATGGTCATACCCGGACTGGCCTTGTTTTACGGCGGTATGGTGCGGGCGAAAAACATGCTGTCGATCTTGATGCAGGTTTTCGTGATTTTCTCTTTGACGGCAATTTTGTGGGCGACCTACGGCTACAGTATCGCCTTCACCGAAGGCAACGCGTTCTTCGGCGGATTCAGCAAGGCCTTCCTGAGCGGAATCACACCGGATTCGATGGCAGCGACCTTCAGCAAAGGCGCTTACGTGCCCGAATATATTTACGTCGCATTTCAATTGACTTTTTCGGCAATCACTCCGGCTTTGATCATAGGTGCTTTTGCCGAGCGGGTTAAGTTCTCCGCGGTCTTGCTGTTTACCGTGCTGTGGTTCAGTTTTTGTTATCTGCCGATGGCGCACATGGTCTGGTACTGGGCCGGTCCGGACGCCTACACCGACGCTGCGGCCGCTGAGACTGCAGGGGCGACTGCCGGATTCTTGTTCCAAAAAGGTGCTTTGGATTTCGCCGGCGGCACCGTCGTGCATATCAATGCCGGTATCGCCGGTTTGGTGGGCTGCTTGATGATCGGCAAACGTATAGGCTACGGCAAAGAGTTCATAGCGCCGCACAGCGTTACGATGAACATGATCGGTGCTTCTTTGCTGTGGATCGGTTGGTTCGGCTTCAACGCCGGTTCCAATCTGGAAGCCAACGGTCTGGCAGCCATGGTGTTTTTGAACACCTTGTTGGCCGCTGCCGCCGCGACCCTGGCCTGGATGGCCGCGGAATGGCTGGTGCGTGGTAAACCCAGCATGTTGGGCGCCACTTCTGGCGCGGTAGCCGGCTTGGTTGCGATTACCCCGGCTTGCGGTTGGGCCGGTCCGATGGGATCGATCGCGTTGGGTCTGGTGGTCGGCGCGGTTTGCTTCTGGTCGGTGACTTACCTTAAACACGCGTTGAACTACGACGACTCGCTGGACGCGTTCGGTGTTCACGGTATTGGCGGTATTATCGGTGCGCTGGGTACTGCGGTTGTGGCGAGTCCGGCTTTGGGTGGCTCCGGCGTTTGGGATTACGTCACCAACGCCACTGCCCCCGACTACAGCATTCTGACCCAACTCGGTAGTCAGGCCTGGGGTGTGGGCGTGGCCATCGTCTGGTCCGGTATCGTATCGTTCATCGCTTTCAAGATTGCCGATGTGGCACTGGGATTGCGCGTCAGCGAAGCGACCGAGCGCGAAGGTCTGGACGTCACCGAGCACGGCGAGACCGCTTACCACGTGTAGCGCCGGGGTGCCGGCAAATAACGGGCGCCTTTTCTGAGGTTGCCCGTTAGGCCGGCCCGGGTTTCGCGGCAGCGTTGCGCCGAGCTAAATTGTGAGATGCAGCGGAATTATTTATCATGGACGGCAACTGTCACGAAACAGCTCGTTAACCATTCGAATTTTGGGGATAGCATGAAACTAATTACAGCAATCATTAAACCGTTCAAATTGGACGACGTCAGGGAGGCCTTGTCCGAAATCGGCGTGGCCGGCGTCACGGCCACCGAAGTCAAAGGTTTCGGTCGGCAAAAAGGCCATACCGAACTGTACCGGGGGGCCGAGTACGTGGTGGATTTTCTGCCGAAAGTCAAATTGGAGATCGCCGTCGCCGACCAGATCGTCGACCAAGCGGTGGAAACCATCGTCAAAGCAGCCAATACCGGCAAAATCGGCGACGGCAAAATCTTCGTCACCAATTTGGAGCAAATCATTCGGATCAGAACCGGCGAGACCGGGGAAGACGCGATTTGATCGACCGATAGCACAACAAGATCGGGCGTAAGATCGGCAAAAATCGCCCTGGTCTGCGGGTAAAACGCAGACCAGGGC